>CAVSEB010000038.1:0-30807 GCA_963726855.1 uncultured Acidimicrobiaceae bacterium | reverse complement strand
CGTCCTGCTCGCCGTCCTCGTTGTCGTGGCGCCCGGCGGGTCCCGGCCCAAGCTGCCGCCCCAGATCGGGCGCGACCTCGCGCCGCCTTCGGCGTCAGCGTCGGCTGCGGCGCCAGCCTCCGGTACGAACGCCTCAGCGGGTGCAGCCTCGGGCATGCCCTCGTCGGCTGCGTCAGCGTTCATCAAGAGCGCGAAGAACGGGCAGACCGGCACGTCTGGCGGGTCGACGTTGTCGGCCGGTTTCGGCCAGCCCGGCACCGTGACTGCCTCGCGCTCGAGCGGGGGCACCACCTCGACGGCGGCAGCTCCGGTCACCGCACCCTCGGGGACCGCGGGCCAGCCCCCGGCCTCGACGACCACGTCACCCCCGCCGCCGAAGACCACGACGACGTCACCCCCATCGCCGACCACCACGACCACGTCACCCCCGCCGCCGAAGACCACGACGACGTCACCCCCATCGCCGACCACCACACCGACCACGATCTGCGTGCTCGTCATCTGCCTCTGAACGGGCAGGAGGAAGACGAAGAAGCGGGTTACCCGAACTGCTTGGAAAAGTCGGCGGTGAGCCAGCGCTCGGGCGACATGCGGAAGAGCGCGCTGTCCGAAAGGTCCTCGGGGCTGGCCGCCAAGTACATGTCTCCGAGTTCCTGACCAAGGTAGCGATAGGCGAGCTGGGCTCGCTCCTCGGGGCTGACGGTGTCCCTGATCAAGGTGATCGGGCCCTCCACGCTCACATAGCAGTAGGGGACGGACTCGGTCTGCACGCACAGGGTGAAGCGCCCGGCCGCTCGCATGTGGTGAGCCTTGCGACTCTGGCCGCCGGTGAGCACGTCCACCGTGCCGCCCGGTTCGTAGGTGTACCAGACGGGCACGCTCAGAGGGCCGTGGCCCGGGTCGTCCACACTCACGATGCCGACATGGACATCGGCGAGAAACGCCTCGCGCTCGGCTTGGGTCATGGTCAGGGACACGGCCGGGTCACCTCCTCCCGTGATGGGGCGGTTGCTCGCGCCGCTGCTGCTCGGCCCAGCAGAGATCGCAGCCCTGGCAAGGACCGCGCTCGGGGTCGGGCACGTGCGATCCCGAATGGCCGCACACCGGACAAGGGGCGTCGCTCAACGACGGGGTCCCGTCTTCTCGATGGGTCGGGCCGGCGGGCCGGAACCCGCGGCGGCCGCACCCGTGCCGCTGTCGGGGTGCCCGTCGTCGTCGCCCTCGACCAGCGCGGCTTGGACCGACTCGGGCACGGCCGGTCCCGAGCGCTTGGTCGTGGTGAGGAGGCGGCCGATCACCGGCACTTCGGTCAGGGATTCCGCCCGCATGATCTGGACGGCCACGGGCACGAATTGCTCGGCGGAGTCGAAGACGATGTAGCGAGGCAGCCACCGAGGCTCGTACTTGGCGTTGAAGCGCCAGAGCGTTTCGATCTGGAGCACGCCGGAGAGCCGGCGCAGCGCCCACCGTTCGACGCGCTGGGTCACCCCGTCACCGGTCTCGCCCTCGAGGACGGAGCGCATGGCGGCGAAATTGAGGCTGAGTCCTTTCATCCCCATCTCCTTGAGGTGGGCGATGGTGGAGCAGAGCGCGAAGTCGAGCAGCCCGTTGGGGTGGTCTCCGGGATCGCGCCGCATGAGGTCGAGCGAGTAACCGCCGATGGCGGGGGAGGGCACAAATTGGCACATGGCCACCGGCGTCCCATCGGGTCCCTCGATCAACGTGAGCAGGAGTCCGGTGTCGCGGGGGTCGAAGAGCCGGCCCAGCATCATGGAGAAGCCGCGCTCCTGCTCGCCGCGGCGGCTCTTGGCCATCAGCTCGGCCATGCGCGCCGCGTCGTGCGGGTCGAGGCGGGACGGGTCCAAGAAGCGGGCGGTGTAGCCGTAGCGGGCCACGCGGTTCACCGCCTGGCGCAGCCCCTTCATCTTGCCGCCGTCGAGGGAGAACTCGCGTGGGTCGACCACGGCCTCGTCGCCGATGTAGAGGAAACGCATGCCCGAGGCCTGGTAGGTCGGGAGCCACTCCTCACCCGCGCCCATCACGCCCAGACCCCATCCGTTCCGGTCCACGTAGCGGCGGAACGAGTCCCAGACGTGGGCCCTTTCCGAGAAGGGACCGATCGGATCGGGCGAGACGAGGCACACCCCGCCGAACACGGCATAGGCCACGAGCGAGTCGCGGTGGAAGTACCACTGCTTGTCGTCGCGCAGGGCGAAATAGTCGAGCGTGCCGGTGCCGTGGCGCCGCACGATGTCGCGGGCCCGCAGCTCGGCCGCGCGCCGCCCCACCGACGCCCGACCCAAGGAGAGTCGGCGGTCCACCACGGGCCGGGTCAGCAGGTAGAGCGCCACCACGATCAGGCAGATGCCCACCGAGAGCAAGGTGATGGAGGCGAAGCGGTCGATGGTGGAGGGGAACGACACCCAGGTGATGCCGACCAGGCGCTCGGCTGAGCCGAGCAACACGTTGGGCCACGACGGCAGCGGGTGGTGGTGCACGCGGCTGGCGACCTCGACGCCCACGAAACCACCCAATGTGGCAAAGAGCCCGCCCACGGCCAGGATGAAGAGCGCGCTCAGGAGGGTGGTCCGCTCGGTCTGGGCCCGGAACTGCTCGCGATGCACGATCAGCAGAATGAGGACGGCTGCGCACACGGCCAAAGTGATGAGGTCAGCCGCGTGGACGACATGGAGCGCGAGCGTCCCGCTCAACAGCGCCACGGCGACGATCCATGAGCGCCGCTGGCCGCGCAGAATGCCCCGCGAGAGCATGATCATCCCGATGCCGGCGATGGCCACCAGGGCGCCGGCCGCCTGCACCACGGCGATGGGCAGGTACTGCGCAATGAGATGCAGGTGGGTGCGCAGCGGTTCGGTCACCGAGGAGAGCAGGTCGACCACACCGGCCACGAAGAGCGACACGGCGGCGATGCGCCGGATGCGGCGGACGCTGATGCGGTCTGCAGCCACCTCGGGTGCCGGGGGCCAGGAGGCGCCGCTGGGCCAACCGGCCGCCAGCTCGGCATGGACGTCCGCCGCCTTGGACCGGCCCTTGATCACGACGTCCGCCGTGACCAAGCGCTCGCCGAGGGTGGCCATGGGCAGGTCCGCCTCGGCCAGCAACAGGCGGACGTGCAGGTCAGCCCCGGTCTCGATCTCGAGCGTCGACTCCTGGCGGTGATGGAGGAACGTGGGCGGGAGGCCGAAACGGCCCCGGTGTTCGTGGACCACCTCGGCGGTGGCGCCCGGACAGGCGAAGAACCCGGCGTCGAGGTGGGTGAGCTCGGGCACCAGCGCTCCGCCGACGATCACCCCTGACGCGCCGGCCTCGATGGCGGACCGGGTCATGTCGAGGGTGTCCTGGCCGTCTACGTCGAGGAGCGCATGGGCGATGGGGGGCGTTCCCGATTCGCGCCCGGACCACGGTGCCGGCAGGCCTTCGCCCCCCAGGGCGCGCCAGATGCCCCGTGAGGTCAAGGCGACCACGATGGCCAGCACGACGAGCAACGCCACCGCAATGGCCACGGTGACCATGAACCGTGAGAACCAGGAGGCGTCGTACGCGTGCTGGAGCGCGTTTTGTTGGCGGGCGGAGCGGAACACGTGCCCGAGGCCGTCGACCACGAACTCCACCCGCAGCAAGAGCGCGATGGCGGCCAGCACGAGGGGAGGAGCCCACAGGTAGCGACGGAGTCTGCGGTAGAGGAGCCGTGAGGTCACGAAGCGTCGAGCCAGCCCTGGGTCGTCGAGCCGTTCCAGGCCGACCAGCCAGGGTCGGTCCTCGGTCCCGCTCTCAAGATGCGGGTTGGCACTGGGCCGGAGCGTGCCGGCACGCACCAGGACCGTCCGTATGCCCGCCCCCGTCTGGCAACGGAGATCGACTGCGTCGTGCACGGTGACGCCGGCCTGCTCGAGCGGAGCGATCAGTGCCGGGTCCTCTTCGTGGGAGAGCACTGCGACGACCTGTGACTCGGGGCGGGCCGAGAAGGTGCGGAAGGCGTTGACGAGAACGGGATGGGCGCGCAACGCGTCGGCCTCTTCGGCGCCCCCGCCACTCACCGGCGCCACCAATCGCCCGCAGAGGATCACGATGCCGGGGCCCTGCCACTCTTCGAGCCGGTGGGCCACGTCGCGGCATGCGGCCTGGGAGGAATCGGTGGGCTCGGTCGGGAGCAGCAGGTCGCCGAGCACCTCGACCCGGCGGCCCAGGGCCACCTCGAGGACATGCTCGCACCCGGTCGGCAGCGGCAGGTCCAGTTCCCCTCCGGTGGCGACAGTGCTGCTCATGGTCCCTTCCATGGTGTCACTTCGGGGGGGTCCGCACGTCTCTTGCGCGTAGCGGTCGTTTCCCCTGAGTGGCCGCAGGACGCCGTTAAGGTGGACTTTCGTGCCGCCAACGCCCGAGGAACGAACAAACTGGACTTGGCGCGACGGTGTGCGCAAGGGGGGTCCTGCCGTCGTCTTCGACATCGACGGGGTCCTGTCGGATGCCGCCGGCCGCCAGCACTTCATTGAGCACGGCCGCCGGGACTGGCACGCCTTCTTCGAGGCGTGCGGCGACGACCGGGTGATCGAGGAGATCGCCCGGTTGCTCGAGCTGCTCGATCCCGCGCTCGACGTCATTTTGCTCACGGGGCGGCCCCAGCGGGTGCAACCCCAGACGCTGGCGTGGCTCGAGCGCTACGGGTTGCGCTGGGACCTGCTCGTGATGCGCTCGCGGGGCGACTACGAGCAGGTCACCTTCTTCAAGCAAACCGTGGTCAAGGATCTGCGCTCGCACGGCTTCGACCTGCGACTGGCGTTCGAGGACGATCCCTCCAACCACGCCATGTACGTGGCGGCAGGAGTCCCCTGCGTCTACATCCACTCGGGCTACTACGAGTAGCGCAGCTGGCGGGCCCAGCCGAGGACGACTGCCGCGAGCGCGCACAGCAGCACCGGCAGGTCGCCCCAGTGGTCGTAGGGCGTGAAACCGCGGCGCAGAGCGACGGCCACGGTGAGCACCTGGCGCCGACCCAAGGTGCTGCGGGCCAGCACGACGCCGCGCTGGGTGACAACCGCGCTGTACCCGGTGGGAGAGGCTTGCACGAGGTCCCGGCCCGTCTGCACCGCTTGGACCCGTGCGGCCGCGACCTCCTGGGCGGGAACCTGACTCGTGCTGTAGGACGACGTGTTGGTCGGCACCGCCAGCAGCTCCGCCCCGGCCCGCACCGACGAATGACTTCGGTTGGCGTAGAACACCTCGAAGCTAACCAGCAGCCCCAGCGGTCCGGCCGGCGTACGCATCAGGCCGCTGCCGTGTCCGGGGACGGCATCGAGCGGGACGCCGGACAGGTCGGCGAAGTGCGCGAAAAAGGAACGGTCGGGCACGTACTCGCCAAAGGGCACCCGGTGCACCTTCTCGAACACGCCAACGATCCGACCGCTGGGGCCCCAAGCCACGACCTCGTTGCGGAACGCCGTGGAGCCCGCCGGTGTGGTCACCCCGACGACCAGCGTCGTATGGAGGTGACGGGCCAGCCCGGACAGGAGCGCCGCCTCGGGTGATCCCGCCAGGGGCTCGTCGAGGCCGACCACGTCCTCCGGCCACAGGACGAGTGCGGGCGGCGGGTCGGCGCGAACACCCTTCGTGGCCGCGAGCTCGGCCTGGAACACCGAGGTGGGGGAGATCTCCTCCTTGCTGACGCCGCGGGCCCCTCCGCCCTGGACGATGGCCGCCTGCACGGAGCGCAGTGGGCGACCGCCGTCAGGCGCCAGCGCTCCCGCCAGCACCAAGGCGACGAGGCCGGCGGCGACCGCCAGGGCCCCCAGCCCGGCGGGAGCGGGACGAGATCGCCCCGTGCGGGCCCGCCCCCATGTGATCAACGTGGCCAGGGCCACACCGCCGGCGTAGATGCCGCCCGTCATGAGCAGGGGGCCGCCCAGGCGCGCCAGCTGGAGGAGGGGGCCGTCGGCCTGGCCCAGGAACGCACCGCCCAGCGGGAGCCCGCCGAAGGGCCAGGCCATGCGCACCGCCTCGGCCAGGGTGCAGGCGCCCACGAAGGCAGGGGCGCGGCCGCGGTCGGGCGGGGTGCCGGCGGCGGCGGCGGCGAAGAACAGTGCTTCGATCAGTACGAGCGCCAGCGCGCCGTACCAGTTGAAGGCCCGGGCCCAGGCCAATCCGATGGCAAAACAGCCGAGGCCGGTCAGCCAGCCGGACAAGATCCGCGTGCGAAGGTGGAGGTCACTCAGGCGCCAGTAGAAGAGCGCCGCACCGACAAGTCCGAGTGGCCACCAGCCCCAGGGCGGCAGCGACAACGCCAAAAGGACGCCCGCGGCCAGTGAGGGGAGAACGATGCGCCCGCGTCGGGGCACGCTCACAAGAGGGCGCGGGCAGCGCTGCGGCCGCTGGCGATGCAGGCCGGAATGCCGACTCCGTGGTACGCCGCACCGGCCACCGCCAGCTGGCCCACGCGGGCGACCGCGGCTTCCACGCCCGCCGTGCGCAGGAGGTGGTGGACGCGGTACTGGGGGAACGCATTGGAGTGGCGCGCCACAACGGCTTCGAGCGGGACGCCGCTGACCCCTAACAACCCACCCAGGTCGTCCCAGGCCCGTTGCGCCGCTTCACCATCGGTCCATCCGTCAGGCCGGGTGTCGTCGATCCGGCCGAGCGAGGCGCGGAGCAGCACTTCCCCGGGACGGGCCAGGTGGGGCCACTTGCGGTCGAGGAATGTGCACGCAGTGACGGCCCACGGCTCGCCGCCCTTGGGCGCACTGTGCCGCGGCACCAAGAACCCGGTCCCGTAGAGCGACTCGGGGACGTCTTCGGCGGCGACCCGGAAGGTCACCAGCATCACCGAGGCGTAGTCGATGGCGTCGAGCAGTGCGGCTGCCTCGTCGTCGTGGGAACGGAGGAGCGCGGCGGCGCCGGGGGCGGGCATGGCCAACACCACCCCGTCGGCCTCATGCTCACCCTGTGCGGTCGAGATCGCCCAGCGGTCACCGCGGCGGTCCAGGTGTGCGCCAGTTTCCCCGAGACGGAACTCGACGTCGCGCGTGGCGAGCGCGTCGGTCAATGCGTCGACCAGCGCGCTCATGCCGCCGTCGAGCGCCCAGAAGAGGGTGGCGCGTCGGGGTCGGGCGCGGGCATCTCCGCCCGCAGGGAACGCATGAGACTGCCCCGGCGTCCGGCCGCAGCCAGGAGCGGCGGGAACACGGCGGCGGCCGACATGTCGTCGACGGAGCCGGCGTGGATCCCTCCGATGAGGGGATCGACCAGCGCGTCGGTCACCCGCGCCCCGAGCTTGCGCGTGACGAGCGGGCCGATGGAGCGGTCACCGAGTCGACCGCGTACGTCGGGCCGCGGCAGCAGGACATCGCGCAGGAGCCCGAGCTGACCCCGCGGGCCGAGGATCCGCGTGCGCGCCGTCGGCCAGAAGCGGGTCGGCACGCCGAGCGCCAGGCCCTCGGGCAATGCGCGCAGCGTGCCGCGGGCGAAAACCGAAGCGCCCCGTCCGGCGATCGGCACGAGCAGGTCGCCGAGTCCCACCTCGCGGGCGAGTTCAAGGGCCTCCGTGCGGCGACCGAGGAAGCCGTCAGGCCCCAGGTCCACCACGCGCCCGCCGAATTCGGCGCTGCGGAGGGCCCCGCCCAGCCGGTCCGAGGCCTCGAGGAGGACCACGCCAGGCGCATCGCTGCGTGGCTCGGCGCCGCCCGAGAGCTCCCATGCGGCGCTGAGGCCGCTGATGCCTCCGCCGATGACCACCACCTGCCGGCCGGCCACGTCAGGCGGACCGGTCTGCCGCCGTCACGACGTCGGCCAAGACATCGACGAAGGCAGGATCGTCGTTGAGCGACGCCGTACGGGCGTAGGAGAGACCCACCGAGGAGGCCACGCCGGCCAGCTCGATGTCGAGGTCGTAGAGCACTTCGAGGTGGTCGGCCACGAAGCCGATCGGACAGATCACCACGGCGTCGGTCTCGCCCTCCGCGGCCAGCCGCCGCACCTCGTCGCGGATGTCGGGGCCGAGCCACGGCTCGGGGGTGCGTCCTGCGCTCTGCCAGGCCACCGACCAGGCGGCCAGTCCCGCCTCGGTGGCCACCAGGTGGGCCGACTCCTCGAGCTGCTCGGGGTAGGTGTCGCCAACCGCCCGTACCCGTTCGGGCAGGGAGTGGGCGGTGAAGATGACGCGGCTGCGTCCGCTGACACCGGCCACCGCGGAGCGCACCCGCCCGGCCAGAAGCCGGACGAACGCCGGCTCGCCGTACCACGACTCGATCGCGGTGAACGGGGTCGCGTCCAGTGCTGCCGCGGCCCGCTCGAGGTACTCCTGCGACCCAGGGAGGAGGCGTGCGGAGTGAGGACGAGGCCGATCACCGTTTCCACACCGGACGCGGTCAGCTGACGCGCCGCGTCCTCGAGCAATGGATCGGTGTGCTTCGCCCCGAAGGCGACGCGGTAGCGACCGGGCACGCGGGTCTCGAGCACGCGGCGCAGCGCGTCCACCTGGGCTCGGGTGCGGGCGGCGAGGGGCGACGTGCCCCCGATGGCCTCGTAGCGGCCGGTCAGCTCGGCCAGCTGCGCGGGCTCGGGCGGACGGCCGCGCCGGATGCGCGTGTAGAAGGCTTCGATCTCCTCCGTGTTCGCCGGTGTGCCGTGCGCCATGACGAGGACGCCGACCGTCATGCCGTCGCGGTCTCCTGGTGCACCAGGTCGACGACGGCGGCCAGGACGCCCGGGTCCGATCTCGGGGAGGACGCCGTGGCCCAGGTTGAACACGTGTCCCGTCCCGCTGCCGTCGGCGGCGCCTGGCCAGGACGGCCCTCGTGGCCTGCTCGACGACGGGCCACGGGGCCAGGCAGAGGGCGGGGTCGAGGTTGCCCTGGAGGGCATGCATGTCGCCGACGCGCGCGCCGGGCCTCGGCCAGCGGCACGCGCCAGTCGACTCCGACCACGTCGGACCCGGCGGATCCCATGAGCCCGAGCAGTTCGCCCGTGCCGACGCCGAAGAGGATGGTCGGCACGCCGAGGTCGGCGATGCCCTCGAGCACGGCCCGGGTGGCCGGGAGGGCAAACCGGGCGTACTCGTCGGGCGAGAGCGAGCCTGCCCAGCTGTCGAAGAGCTGCACCGTCTGCGCCCCAGCCTGGATCTGCGCCCGCAGAGAGGCGACGGCCATCGCGGCCAGGCGCTCGGTCAGCTGGGCCCATAGGGCGGGGTCGCCGTGCATCAGCGCCTTGACCTTGGCGAACGTCCGCGACGGCCCACCCTCGATCAGATAGCTGGCCACCGTGAACGGCGCGCCGGCGAACCCGATGAGGGCAACGCCGCTCCCAGCCAGCTCGTGGCGGACCAGCTCGACCGTGGCCGCCACGTAGGGCGCATCGGACTCGGGCTCGAAGGGCCGCAGACGGCGCAGATCGCCCGCCTCGCGGAAGGGCTCGGCCACGACCGGACCTCGGCCGGGTTCGATTGTGATGCCGAAGCCGATGGCGTGCAGCGGGACCACGATGTCGGAGAACAGGACCGCGGCGTCGACCCCGTAGCGGCGGACCGGCTGCAGAGTGAGCTCGGCGGACAAATCGGCGTTCTCGATCGCCGAGAGGATCGACCCGTCCCCCCGGGCCGCCCGGTATTCGGGCAGCGATCGGCCGGCCTGGCGCATGAACCAGACCGGGGTGCGCGACACCGGCTTGCGCAGGCAGGCGGCGACGAGGCCGGGACCGGTGTCCGCCTGCAGATTCACGTGACGGGCTCGATGACGACCGCGGTGCCGTAGGCGCAGATTTCGGTCCAGTTCCCGCCCATCTCGGAGGTGTCGAAGCGCATCGCCAACACGGCATTGCCGCCGCGGGCCTCCGCCTCTCCCACCATCCGCTGCACGACGTCCTCCCGGCTGAGCTGGAGGTTCTTGGTCATCCCCTTGAGCTCGCCGCCGGCCATCGATTTGAAGGCCGCGCCGAACTGCGAGCCGATGTTGCGCGAGCGCACCGTGAGGCCGAAGACCTCACCGAGTACCGAAGTGACCCTGTAGCCAGGGACGTCGTTCATGGTGGAGATCAGCATGGCGCTCCTTTCAGGTCCGGCTCATCGTAGGCGTCCCCATCCCGGCATCCGGGGCTTCGGGCGACGTCTAAACTGGCACGTTTCCCGTCGCACCTGGGGAGAAAGGGGAGCGGTGCCCGAACATCCCGATCTGCAGGATGAGCAGGAGTTCCTCGACCGTGCGTACGACGGGCTGGAGTTCATGCGGGGCGAGGCGCGCCAGATGCTCGAAGGCGTGCTCGACCTGGGTCGAGGCGGCACCTTCCAGTCACGCACCGAGCGCGACATCGTCGTGCGCACCAGCCTGGCCCGACTCGAGCAGCTCGACATCGGTGATCAGGCCCTCTACTTCGGCCGGATCGACCGGCTGCCCGAACCGGGCGACCGCCGACGCCACGCTGGGCGAGTCGTTCCACATCGGCCGCCTGGCTGTCTCGGGTCCGGACCACGAGCCCCTGGTCGTCGACTGGCGGGCGCCGGTGGCCGAACCGTTCTACCGGGCCACCGGACTGGACCCCCAGGGGCTGGCCCGCCGCCGCCACCTGGCGGTGCGCGGGCGCAGCGTCGTCGGGCTCGAGGACGAGTACTTCGTCGATCCCGACGGCCGGCCGGCCACCTCGGTCTCCGATCGAATCGAGGGCGACGTCGTGCCCGTCGCCGCCGGCGAGCGCCTGCTCTCCGACGGGATGGTTCTCGGCGGTCCGGGCGCGCTGCTCTCGGCCCTCGGTCAGGCCCGCACCGGGCACATGGGCGACATCATCGGGACCATCCAGCGCGAGCAGGACGAGATCATCCGCTCGCCGCTCGCGGGCGTCCTGATCGTCCAGGGCGGGCCGGGGACAGGCAAGACGGCGGTGGCGCTGCACCGCGCCGCCTACCTCCTCTACACCCACCGCTTCCCGCTCGAGCGCCAGGGCGTGCTCGTGGTCGGGCCGAACCCGCTCTTCCTGCGCTACATCGAACAGGTGCTGCCCTCCCTCGGGGAGACCGGTGTCAGCCTCTCGACCGTGTCGGGACTCGTGCCCGAGGTCCGTGTGCGCGGAGTCGACGAGCCGGCGGTCGCCAAGCTCAAGGGTGACGAGCGCATGGTCAAGGTGCTGGCCCGGGCCGTGCGCACGAGGCAGCGCCCGCTGCGCCACGACGTCGAGGTGCCCTTCGGTGCGGGCGTGCTGCGGCTGCGCGCCTCGGTCACCGAGGAGATCGTGGCCCTGGCCCGGCGCCGGCCGGGCACCCACAACGGGCGGCGCCGCTTTGTCGAATCCCAAGTGCTGCGCGCGTTGGCCGACGACTACCGGGCCCGGTTGGCCCGCGGCGGCGTGGATGTCGGGGAGGACGGGCCGAGCCAGGACGAGCAGAACGACCTGGCCCAGCGCCTCCGCCGTGTCCCGGAGGTGTCCGAGGCGCTCGATCGCATGTGGCCCAGGCTCTCGCCGCACGAGTTCCTGCACGACCTGCTCGGAGCCCGGCCGCTCCTCGCCGCCGCCGGCAAGGGAACCCTCGATCCCAGCGAGGTGGCACGTCTGTACCGTCCCCGCAGCGCGTCGCTCGATGCCGTGCCATGGACGGCCGGGGACACCGCGCTCGTCGACGAGGCCCGCACGTTGCTCGGCCCGCGGCGGAGCAGCCGGGCCAATCGGTCCCGGGTGCAACGGGTCGACGACGCCACCGCGAACGAGGTGGGATTCTGGCCGCAGGGTCTGGCCCAGTCGCCCATGCCTGCAACCCCCCTTCTCCTCAACCCCGACGAGGACGTCCGCTCCTTCGGCCACATCGTCGTGGACGAGGTCCAGGGGCTCTCGCCGATGCAGCTGCGCATGCTGGCTCGGCGCTCGCTCTCGGGGTCCATGACGGTCGTCGGCGACATTGCCCAGGCCACCGGTCCCTGGGCGCCGCGGAACTGGGACGACATCACCCGACACCTGAGCCCCCAGCGCCCGCCCCGGCTGGTGGAGCTCACGGTGAGCTACCGCACCCCGGCAGAGGTGGTGGCCCTGGCGTCGCAGGTCCTGGCCGTGGCCGCACCCTCCATCACCCCTCCCCGCCCGGTCCGCCAGTCCGGCTTCATTCCACGGATCCACCGGGTGAGCCGGTCCGCGCTCGACACCGCCGTGGCCCAGGTGGCCGCCGAGGAGGTGGCCGCGGTCGCTCCGGGCCGGGTGGCCGTCCTGGGACCGGCGGTCCTGCTACCCGAGGTCACCCGGGCCCTGATCGACGCCGGTCTCGATCCCATCGACCCCAGAGACCCGAACGGCGACGGACTGGCCGCTGGGCTGGTAGTGATGCCCGCGGATGAGACCAACGGCCTCGAGTTCGACTCCGTCGTCGTGGTGGAGCCTTCGCTCATCACCGCTGTGGGCGACGAGCCGTCCGGCGAAGCGCCTCCGGTGGCCACGACGCGGGGGTTGCGCACGCTCTATGTGGCCCTCACCCGTCCGACCAAGAGACTGTCCGTCGTCCACGCGGAGCCGCTGCCTGTCGATCTCCATTGACCTGGGAATTCGCTCGGGAGAATCCGGCCACCCCGGACCCAGGCCCAAGTTGGCATACTCCGCCGCGGTGGACTGGAAATTCAGACGTGACCCAGGCTGTTTCGGCGGAAATCCCCGCGCCGCAGGGAAAGATCGTCCACGACCGGCCGCCCATGCTGGCCGTGGGGGTCATGATCTGGCTCGGGTCCGAGCTGATGTTCTTCAGCGGCCTCTTCGCCGCCTTCTTCACCATCCGGGCCAACACCGTGGGTCCGTGGCCGCCGGCCGGCACGGACCTCGACACGCTGCGGGCGGGTGCCTTCACCCTGATCCTGGTGTCCTCGAGCTTCACCATGCAGTACGCCGTGTACCACGCCGAGTGGCGACGCCGGAAGGCGGCCCGGCTCTGGATCATCTTCACGATCATCCTGGGCGTGGCCTTCTTGGGGAACCAGGTGTACGAGTGGTTGTTCAGCACCACGCGGTGGACCACGAACGTGTACGGCTCGCTCTTCTACATCATGTCCGGACTGCACGGACTCCACGTCTTCATCGGGCTGCTGGCCATGATCTTCCTGCTCGGCCGCATGCGCGGCGATATCGGCGGTGACCCCGGCGAATTGTCCGCTGTGCAAGGCATCTCCTACTACTGGCACTTCGTCGACATCGTCTGGGTCGGGCTCTACAGTTGCCTGTTCCTGCTCAAGTAGGCATCCGAGGCGTGCGCACACCACTCACGAGGACAGTCCGCAACCAGTTCCTCCTGCCGGCCGGCTTGCTGGCCGTGGCCGCGCTGTCGTCCTTCGCGATGTTCGTCCCGGGCACGTCAGCCGGAGCCAGCGGGCGTTCCGACGCCAGCAAGCTGACGAACGTGCCGGCGAACATCGCGAAAGTCGTGCGGCCCGGTGAACACCAAGGGTGTGTCGCCCCGGCCGAATTCGGGGAACCCGTTCACCAGTACGAATCGGCACTGCGTCGACGGGCATCTGGTGAGCTACGGCAACAGCGCCATCACCTATGCCAACCCGCCCCGCTCCTACATGGCGGCGGGGCATCAGCTCTTCGCCGAGTTCTGCTCGAGTTGCCACGGAAACACCGCCAACGGCGTGAACCCCGAGGGTGGGGCCTCCATCGGGCCGAACCTCCAAGGCGTCGGCGCGGCGACGGTCGACTTCTGGGTCAGCTCGGGCCGCATGCCGGCCACCGACGTCAAGGCGGTGGAGGCCGAGCGTCGCGAGAGCCGCCTGACGCCCAAGCAGGCCCTCGAGATCGCCTCGTGGGTGAACTCGCTCGATCCTGCAGTGCCGGCCGTGCCCTTCCCGCATCTCCAGGGGGCGAACCAGTCAGTCGGGGCCAACCTCTTCTCGCTCAATTGCGCCGCCTGCCACACCATCACCGGAGCGGGTGACGCTCTGGCCTTCGGCACCAACGCACCGTCCCTGCAGAACAAATCCATCACGGCGCAGCAGGTGGTCGAGGCCATGAGGACGGGGCCGGCCAACATGCCCCGCTTCTCGGGGAACCTGTCGGACGCCCAGGTCCGCGACATCACCTCCTACGTCACCGGGCGCATTCAGCACCCCACGAACCCCGGCGGGGCCGGACTGGGAGGTGTCGGCCCGGTGGCCGAGGGCTTCGTCGCCCTGCTCCTCGGCGTGGGTGGCTTGGCCCTCGTCTGCTTCTGGATCGGAGAGCGTTCGTGAGCGACGACGCGGAGCGCACGCCTTCACGCACCCGGGTGCCGATGCCGGTCGCCGCGTTGAGCGATCCGCATATGGGCGACGCGGCGCGTCACCCCGATCGGATCGAGAAGCTCATCGCCCTCGTCTTCGTGCTCGCCATGGTCTTCTTCGGGCTGGCCGGCGCCGCCTACTGGCAGAGCTGGAACGTGTGGACCTTCGGCGGGGCACTCGGGGCCGGGCTGTTCGCCCTCGGTTTCGGGATGACCGCCTGGGGCAAGTACCTCATGCCCCAGGGTCCCTTCGTCGAGGAGCGCCACGTCTTGGCTTCCACGTCCGAGGAGCGCGACGCCATGTCCGCCGCCCTGGTCGAGCGCTCGGCCGTGGTGATCAAGCGTCGCCGCATGCTGGGCGGGCTCTTCGCAGTCGGTGCCGGCATCTTCGGGATCGTGGCGGCCTTCCCGCTCATCCGCTCCCTCGGCCCGCCGCCCAAGGACGAGTTGGACGTCACCCAGTGGAGGGCGGGCTCCGTCCTGGTCGACTCCAACGGCCGGCCGGTGACGCGGAACACCCTCATCGTGGGCGGCATCATGACGGTCTACCCGCGCAGCCAGAGGCGCTACGAAGACGGCCAGGTGACCTTCACGGAACAGGGGCTGGCGACGGACCAGACGGTGCTGATCCGCGTGTCCGACGAACCATTCACCACCGAACCCGGCCGCGAGAGCTGGACTCCTGATGGGTACGTCGCCTACTCGAAGCTGTGCACCCATCTGGGTTGCCCGGTCGGCCTCTACGAGCAGGAGCTCGAGCTGCTGGTCTGCCCCTGCCACCAATCGATGTTCAACATCCGAAACGGCGCCGTACCCCAGTTCGGCCCGGCGCCCGCGGCCGCTCCCGCAGATGCATCTGGGCTACAACGACGACGGCTTCCTGATCGCCATGGCGCCATACGATCAGCCGGTCGGACCCGGCTTCTGGGAGCGGACGACATGAGCCCCACGACAGCGACGACGAAGCGCAGCGCGAAGAAGGACCGGGGCCCCTACGGGCACGTCGGCCGGGTCGTCGGCGAGCTCGACGACCGTCTTGGGCGTGGCCAAGGGCGGCCGGGTCTTCCTCGACAAGATCTTCCCGGATCACTGGTCCTTCATGCTGGGCGAGATCGCCCTGTACTCCTTCGTCGTGCTGCTGGCCACAGGCGTGTTCCTGTCGCTCTACTTCGTGCCCTCGGCCAGCCAGGTCGTCTACCACGGCGCCTACGTGCCGCTCCGGGGCCAGCGGGTCTCGGAGGCCTACGCCTCGACGGTCAACATCTCCTTCGCGGTGCGGGGCGGCCTGCTCATCCGCCAGATGCACCACTGGGCGGCGGACATCTTCATCGGTTCGATCATCGTGCACATGGCCCGCATCTTCTTCACCGGCGCCTTCCGCAAGCCGCGCGAGCTCAACTGGACCATCGGGATCCTCATGCTCTTCCTGGCGGTGCTCGAGGGCTTCATCGGTTACTCGTTGCCCGACGACCTCATTTCGGGCACGGGCCTCCGGATCGGTTACTCCATCGCCGAGTCGCAGCCCCTCATCGGCAGCTACATGGTCTCGTTCCTGTGGGGTGGCCAGTTCCCGGGCGACGGCAGCATCATCCCCCGGTTCTTCATCATCCACGTGCTGATCATCCCGCTGGTGCTCATCGGACTCCTGTCCGCGCACCTGGGCCTGTTGGTTCGTCAGAAGCACACCCAGTTCAAGGGCGAGGGGCGCACGGAACACAACGTCGTGGGCTCGCCCATGTTCCCGACCTTCATGGCGAAGACGACCGGCTTCCTCTTCATGGTCACCGGGGTCACGGCGCTGCTCGGCGCCTTCGCGCAGATCAACCCGATCTGGCAGTTCGGGAGCTACGACCCGTCGAAGATCTCGTACGCCGTGCAGCCGGACTGGTACATGGGCATGCTCGACGGCGCCCTGCGCATCATGCCGTCCTGGGAGCTCACCGGCTTCGGCCATACCGTGCCGCTCGAGGTCTTCCTGCCCGCCGTCCTGTTCCCGGGGCTGCTCGTCACGTTCTGGCTCCTGTATCCCGGCCTGGAACGCAGGATCACCGGCGACAATGAAATGCACAACCTGCTCGATCGACCTCGGAACCGGCCGAAACGCACGGCGGCCGGCGTGGCGATGTTCTCGTTCATGTTCACGCTCTTCGCCGCGAGTTCGACCGACGTCCTGGCCAACTTCTTCCACGTGTCGCTCAATGCCACCCTGTGGTTCTTCCGTATCGCCACGTTCGTGATCCCGGTCATCGCCGCACTGGTGACCTACCAGCTCTGCAAAGAGATGCAGGGCGTGCACGGCATCGGCAAGCGCAAGCGCTCGGTCATCGTCACCCGCTCGGCCGAGGGGGCCTACGCGACGGAGCCCACGGACCCTCGGCCCGACGACGTGCACGAGGAGTTGGAGCCCGAGTCGGTGCCCGAGTTCATCGACATCGCGCCGCTGGCCAACGGCGGCGACGTCCTACCCGAGAGCTCGCCCACGGGTGTGCGCCAGGTCACGCGCTGAACGGACCAGCAGCCGCGCCCTGTGGGTCGCGGCCGAATCGATCCACGCCGTCACCTACTTCGCCCCGGCTGCCGCGCCGCACTGCGGGACGCCGGCCTGAAGGGCTTCTGGTCCGGCTACTTCGCGGCCCGCGCCGCCCCGCTCGGCGCCGTCGGCCCCGGGCCGGTCACCGCCGCCTTCGCCAACTTCCACCCGGCCATGGTCGCCCGGGCCGTGCCGTCCTGCTGGGACATCGTGGCGCCCGAGCAGCTGTGCACCCTGCGTGCCCGCGCCGCGGCCGCTGCGCTGGCGGAGGTCTGCCGGGTCGAGTCACGCACCTCCTTGGCCGAGGCACTACCCCTGCTGCGCCGGGCCGTGGACGCGCTGTGACGCTCCGGGCCGGGTGATGGCGGCAGCCAACCGCGACCTCTGGCCGGTGGTGGCGGCCGACCTGGGTCCCGACGGGCTGGCCGAGGCCTGGCAGGCCACCACGACTCTGCGCGAACACCGCGGCGACGGCCACGTGGCCGCCCTGGTCGTGCACGGGCTCAGCGGCGTGGAGGCGCACCTCCTGGCCGCCGGGACCAAGGGGATCGCTCCCGAGGTCCTGCGCGACAATCGAGGGTGGAGCGAGGAGGACTGGGACGCGGCGACGGTCGTCCTGGCTTCCCGAGGCCTGCTGCATCGCGACGGGCGGGCCACCGACGCCGGCCGCACCCTGCACGCCGAGGTGGAGGCGCTCACCGATCGCCTGGCCGCAGCCGGCCTACCGCGACCCTCAGCGACGGCGCCTTGGAGGAGCTGCTCGGCGCGCTGGAGTCGTGCGCCGCGCGACGTCGCCGCGTCGGGACTCCTCCCGTTCCCCAACCCGATGGGCCTGCCCCGCGTGGCCCGGAACTGAGCCGGAATCAGGCGGTCGGCTGTCGGGGGGGCGGCCAGCCAGGCACCAGTCCCAGCTCCTTGCACAGCGAGCGGGACGAAACCATCTGGCCGGAGTACCGCACAGCATCGGGGTCGTCACCGAGCCAGGCCGCGACCTCGCCGGCCACCTCGGGCGGCGCCGGGACGTGGCCGGCCCCGGTGAGGACGGCGTCCATACCCGAGGCCCGCATCGACTCGGTCAGGGTCAGCCCCGGTGCGATGGAGAAGGCGGAGATGCCCGCCCCGGAGAACTCGACGTGGCACATGTCGGTCACCCGGTGGAAGGCGGCTTTCGCCGCGGCGTAGGCCACGCCCCACCCTCCCTGCCCGGCCGGACTCGGTGGGGTGGTGAACGCGGCCTCGGAGAGCATGTTGACCAGGCGGCCCTCGCCCCGCTCGAGCATCTGGGGCAGCAGGAGCTGAATGAGCAGCAGCGGATGCAGGTAGTCGCCGATCAGGCAGCGCTCGGCCAATTCGAGGGGGAGGTCGAGGATGCGGTCCATAGTGCCCGGGCCCTGGTAGATGGCGTTGTTGACCAGGACGTCGACCCGGCCTGGGTCTTCGAGGGCCCGGACCGCCACGTGCTCGACCGAGGACCGGTCCATCAGGTCCATGGGCACCATGAGGCAGCGACGGCCCAGCGCCTCGATGTCTGCCGCGGTTGATTCCAGGCTGCCGGCGATCGGCATGGGGTCGCTGTCGACCAGCACCGACGAGGCGTGGGCCCGCCCGTCACCCTCGTGCACCGTGCGCGCCGTGATGATGACGTCGAAGCCACGCCGGGCCAGCGCCACGGCGGCGCAGCGACCGATACCCCGGCTGGCGCCGGTGACCAGTGCCACCCGGGAACGCTCAGCCACGCCTCACCTACATCATCCCGGCGATCTGGTGGCCACCGTCGACGTGGAGCACCTGCCCGTTGAGGTAGCTCGCGGCGTCACTGCAGAGGAACACCACCACCCGTGCAATGTCGTCCGGCGTGCCCAGGCGGCGCAGCGGGTTGGCCTCGGCCAGCCGTTGCTGCACGTCGTCGGGGACGTTGGCCGCTGCGGTGGCCGTGAGGATGAAGCCGGGGGCGATGGCGTTGGCCCGGATGCCCTCGCGGCCGTAGCGCACGGCCAGGTGCCGGGTCAGTTGGTTCAGCGCTGCCTTGGACACGCCGTAAGCCACCCGGACGGACTCGCCGATGGTGCTCGTGCCCGACGAGATCGTGACGATGGATCCGCCACCGCGCCCGGCCATGATCGGGATGGCCTGGCGGGCCAGGAGCAGCGCTCCCAGCGTGGTGATCTCGATCGTGCGGTCCCACACGCCAAGCTCCACGCCGGTGGCGTCGCTGTCGAGCCGGGGGTGGGACCACGCCGCGTTGTGATCGATGCAGTCGACGCCACCGAACGCGTCGACAGCGGCCCGGACGAAATCGGCCACCGAGTCCTCGCGGCGCACGTCGCAGGCGACGCCCAGAGCCTGCCCACCCGCCGCGGTCACCTCCTCGGCTACCGAGGCCGCACCGTCAACCGAGACGTCGCCGATTGCGACGGCCGCGCCCTTCGGAGGCCAGGCGCAACGCAGTCGCCCGTCCGATGTCCGAGGCGCCGCCGCTCAGCAGCGCCACCTTGCCCTCGAGCTGACCCACGGCTCAGTCCTGGCGTCCCGCAGGTGTCGGGCCGGGTCCGACACCGACTGGCTCCAGGTGCCCGGTCCTCATGGGGGCCATGCTAAGACACGCCCGCGGCCGGCGCCCCGACCAGCGGCTTCATCCGCCTGGCCGCTCCTCGGATTGGGTGCCGGGGCCGGTCGCATGGCAGCATCACGTCATGCGGGTGCAGCGCACCTTCGGGTTCATCGACGTTTCGGGCTTCACCGCTCTGACCGAGCTCGAGGGGGACGAGCGTGCCGTGGACGTGCTCACCGCCGTCCGGGCCCTGCTGCGCGACATCTGCTCGCGTCGTGGTGTCCGCATCGCCAAGTGGCTGGGTGACGGCGTGATGCTGGTTTGCGTGGAGACCCGGCCGCTGATCGAGACGGTGCTCGAGATCCATCACGTCGTCGACACCGTGTCGGGTCCGGTCGAGACGGTGTCCATCCGCTCGGGCATCACCTCGGGCGAGGTCATCCTCATGGAGGGCGACGACTACATCGGGCACTGCGTGAACGTGGCCGCTCGCCTGTGCGACCTGGCTTCGGCCGGCGAGGCGCTGGCCGCTCCCAGCGTCATGGCCTCCGTGCCGAGCTGGGCCATGGTCACCGAGGAGCGGGAAGTGGCGCTTGCGCGGCGTCGAGAAGCCCGTGCCGGCGTCGAGCATCCGCATGGCCAGAGCGGGCGAGGACGGCTCGCGCGACCCCATCTGCGGGTTGCCACTGAACCAGGACACGGCCGAGGAAATCGCACACGACCCTCGAGGCGCGGTCGTGCTCTTCTGCTCCGTCGGTTGCCTCGACACCTGGCGCCGGCGCCCGGTCCGTACCGGGGCGGTCTGACGCCTGCTCGCTCGTTGAGCTGATTCGTCTTACGGTGGAGAGGAAGAGGAATGGCACCTCAGCGTCGCCCGACCAGTCACGACGTGGCCCGTGCCGCCGGCGTGTCGCGGGCGACCGTGAGCTACGTCCTCAACGAAGTGACCCGACAGCGCATTTCGCCAGAGGTGCAGCAACGCGTCTGGAAGGCCGTCGAGGAGCTGCACTACACACCGCACCACCACGCCCGAATGCTGAAGATCAAAGAGAACGACATCGTTCTGATCGTCATGGTGGGCGTCACGCCGGGACCTGTGTTGGCGCAGATGACCGACAACCTGACCCGCCGATTGGCTCGGCGGGTTATACCCCGCTATCGATTACACGGGCGTGCCGTCCCCCACGGCCTTTACGCGCGCGTGCGAGCGGATCCAGCCGGTGGCCGTCGTTGCGCCCGGCGCGTTGCTTGTCGCCTCGGATCGCGAAGTCGCTGGAGCTGAATGGCACCCGTTGTCTGCTCGCCATTGGCGAGGGTCCAGGCAAGTCGATCGCCCGCTTGCAGTACTCGGGGCAATCAGTGGGAGAGGCAGCCGCCACCTATCTTGTCGAGCGGGGTCGCAAGACGTCTTCTCGCCGTCATGCCGGACGACCCACGATTGGCCGACATCGCGAGCCGAACGTCTCGACGGGAGTCCGCCGGGTTCTCGACGAGCGTCGCCTGCGTACGGTGCAAGTAGCCGATGGACCTCGATGCAGCGCGAGAGCCGATCCTTGGGGCCGTGCGCAAGAAGCCCGCCGTCGATGCCGCGTTCGTCTACAACGACGAGTACGCGCTGATCGTGCTTCAGGTGTTGCGAGACGCGGGCATTGCGGGTGCCGGACGACATCGCCGTCATCGGGCTGCGACAACCTCAACTTCGCCGGGCTGACGCAGCCCTCGCTGACGACGATGGAGCTTGGGTGACCTCGGGAACCAGATCGCCGACCATCTCCTCGCCATGCTCGAAGGACGCCGACGCGCCGCCAACGGGACGATGGGCATGGCGACGGTCATCCCGCGGGATTCCGCCTAGTCCGCCGCCTAGGACGCGGTGAGCGCCCCCGAGACTCGACTGGCGTCCATTCCGTCCTCACCTGTTGACACGTGTAAGAGCCACTCCTAGCATCGCCCCGTCGATCGGCCGTGTGAGGCAAGGCGCGAATCAGGCGTGCGGGAGGGGAGTCCATGTCCGAGGTGAGGTGAAGGACGATGAGGGCCCGGACGCGTGATGACGCCGAGCGGCTGAGCCTGGTCGATCAGGCGGCCCTGACCGTCGGGGTGGGCTGGTGGCACACGGCGGGCGCTGCAGACCTTGGGTCTCGAAGGCGTGCATGTCACCGACGGACCCAATGGTGCACGCGGGGCTCGCTGGGGCGAGATCTCGGCCTGCCTGCCCTCGGCGACCGCGCTGGCCGCGACGTGGGATCCGCCACCTGGTGCGGCTGATCGGCGAAGTACTCGGCGAGGAGGCGCTCGACAAGGGTGCTCGCGTGTTGCTCGCCCCCACGGTCAACATCCACCGACACCCGGTCGGGGGCCGCAGCTTCGAGTGTTTCTCCGAGGACCCGCTGCTGAGCGCCGCCATGGCAGTCGCCTATGTGCGGGGCGTGCAGGGTCAGGGTGTGGGCTGCGCCATCAAGCACTTTGTCTGCAACGATCAAGAGCTCGACCGGATGTCGATCGACATCGAGGTCGACGAGCGCCCGTTGCGCGAGATCTACCTGGCACCGTTCGAGGCCGCCGTCCAAGACGCCGGCGTCTGCATGGTGATGTCCGCGTACAACAAGCTCCGCGGGGAGTTCTGCAGCGAGAGTCGGGACCTCCTTCGTCGGTGTGCTCAAGGAGGAGTGGGGCTTCGAGGGGGTGGTGGTGTCGGACTGGTTCGGGACGCACAGCACCGGCTGCCCTCGGCGCCGGGTTGGACCTCGAGATGCCTGGACCGGCCTCCTTCCTCGGTCCAGCACCTGGTCGACGCGGTGGCTCAGGGGGAGGTGCGCGCCGACGCAGTGCGCGACGCGGCCGATCGGATGCTGCGGCTCCTACGGCGGCTCGGATCGGTCGCCCGCAGGGGTGCGCCGTTCCACGGAGGAACGGTGCCGCACTGGCGCGGCAAGCCGCCGCGGCGGGCATCGTCCTGTTGAAGAACGACTCGTCCCTGCTCCCCCTCGACCCAGGGCGATCACCGACGGCTGGCTGTGTCCGGACCAGCGGCAGTGCGCCTGTGCCCGCAGGGTGCAGGCGCGGCCGAGGTCACACCTCCCTATGTGCGCTCGCCTCTCCCGGCGATCATCGATCGGGCCGGGACCATGGCCGTCACGTACGAGCCCGGGTGCATCATCCCGGGCCCGTGCCTGCCCCTAGGACCGTCGGGCCTGCCGACGAAGGACGGTCAGCGCGGGGCATCGCAGTCGAGTACTTCGCGGGCGACGATCCCGACGCCGAGGCCGATCCATCACGACGTCTTCACGGTGTCGCGGTTGGTCTGGCTCGGCTCGCCACACCCGAGCCTCACCCAGGGACGGTTCCGCGCCCGGGCCACGACCGTCTTCACCCCGGACCGGACGCGGCATCTGGGACTTCGGCCTGGTCGCCACCGGGGTCGCTCGCCTCTTCCTCGACGACGCGTTGCTTCTTGACACCGACCGACGCACCTCCCGGAGAGGGCTTCTTCGGCATGGGAAGCGAGGAGGTCGCCGACGGCGATGGAGTTGGTCGAGGGCGTTCCATGCACGCTGATCGTGGAGTTCCGGATCGATAGCGATGGACCTTCCCGTGGCAGCAGTCTCCTTTGGCGCGGCGTTCCGGCCACTCCGAAGACGCCCTCGCGGCCGCGGCAGATGCAGCTCGGGCGGGCCGACGTCGCGCTGGTCGTCGTGGGCACCGACAACCGCTGGGAGACCGAGGGTACAGGACCGCACCACTCTGCGGCTGCCGGGCGACCAGGACGCGCTCGTCGAGCGCGGTCGCCGCGGCCAATCCGCGCGACCATCGTGGTGGTCAACAGCGGCGCGCCGGTCGAGATGCCGTGGGCAGACGAGGTCGACGGGATCGTCCAGATGTGGTACCCCGGCCAGGAGGGGGGCGCGGCCATCGCCGACGTCCTCTTCGGAGACGTGGACGCCTCCGGACGGCTCCCCACGACCTTCCCGCGTGCGCCTGGAGGACACGCCCGCCTACCCCTTCTATCCGGGAGACGGCCAGACCCTGCACTACGGCGAGGGATTGTTGGTCGGCTACCGCCACTACGACACGAAGAATGTCGCGCCGCGGTTCTGTTTTGGCCACGGCTTGTCCTACACGACGTTCGCCTACGAGGACCTCGTCCTTCGGGCGCGACGGGACGGACGTGGTGGTCGAGGTCGACGTCGTCAACACCGGCCACCGGCGAGGCGCCGAGGTGGTCCAGGTGTACGTGCGACGGCCCGCGATCCCGCGTGGAGCGGCCGGACAAGGAGCTCAAGGCGTTCGAGAAGGTGTGGCTGGACCCGGGTGAGAGCACTAGCGGCTGCGCCTGCACATTGACCGAGCAAGCCTTTCGTCACTGGGACGTAGTCGAGCAGCCGCTGGCAGATCGAGCGGGGCGAGGTGGAGATCCTTGTCGGCGCGTCGTCGCGCGACATCCGCCTCCGCGGTGACGACGACGCTCTAGAGTGCGGGAAACGGGTCGGAGATTCCCGATGGCCGATCGCCGCATGTCAGCGCTGAGACCATGGCGAACAAGCGCCCAAGGGAGTGGAGGTTGCCATGAAACCAATCGCGAAGTCTGAGCAAGGCACGGTGCGTGGTGCGATCGTCAATGACGCGGTCGATCGTTCCTCGGGATTCCTTACGCCGCTGCCCCCGTCGGCGAGGCCCGGTTCGCCCCGCCGCGCCCGCCGACTCGCTGGGAGGGGACCCGTGACGCCCTCTCCTATGGCGCCACCGCACTCCAACCCGAGCAGGAGTTCACGCTGATTCCCGAGCCCAGGGTTGAAGGGGACAACTGCCTCAATCTCAACGTGTTCACGCCCGATCCCGGCACTCGGGGGCTGCCTGTGCTGGTGTGGATTCACGGCGGAGGGTTTTTTGCCGGTTGCAACGCCAGTCCGTGGTACCGGGGAGAACGTTTTGCCCGCGACGGCGTGGTCCTTGTCAGCATCAACTACCGCCTGGGCGTCGAGGGCTTCCTCGCGGTCGAGGACGGAGGCGTCAATCGCGGCGTCCTCGACTGGCTGGCCGCGCTGGAATGGGTACAGCACAACATCGAGGCGTTCGGAGGCGACCCCGGCGCAATCACGGTGGCCGGACAGTCCGCTGGAGGAATGGCGGCGGCGATCCTGCTCTCCATGCCCCGGGCATCGCGGCCTCCTGCGGCGCGCCATCTGTATGAGTGGACCGGTGGCGCAGGTCGGGACCGCCGGGCAGGCACAAGAGACGGCGCGCGCTGCGGCCGAGGACCTCGGAATGCGGCTCACCCGGCACGAGCTCAGTAAGGTTCCGATCGATCGCCTACTCGAAGTCCAGGCGCGCCTGATGCCCTTCGGTCCTGGCACCGCACCCGACCTTCAGGCGTTCTCGCGTAGCGGCGGTCGAGGAATGCTGCCTCTTGCCCCCTCTGTCGATGGAGATCTTGTGCCGTACGATCCAATCGAGGCTGTGCGTCGCGGCGCGGGGGCCTCCAAGGACCTCTTGGCCGGAACCACGACCGAAGAGTTCAACATGGTGTTCGCCCTCCTGGGCGGGGACATCGACGACGCCGCCGCCGATCGGGCGTTGCAGGAGGCCGGACTCTCCGCCGAGGAGGCGACGGACGTACCGGAACTCCTTGCCGGGCCGTACCGGCGCCGACATCCTGGGCCAGGCCATGACCGACCGGATGTTCCGGGTGCCAACCGATGCGTTGTGTGCTGCACGGGGGGCCGCCGACGGGAGCAGCTACCTCTACCAATCGGCCTGGCGCTCGTCAGGCATGGGCGGGATCTTGGGCGCTGCACACTGCGTCGATGTCCCTTTCGCCTTCGACAACTTGGACGCCTCGGGTGTGGAGGTTGCCCTGGGGTCCGAGCCCCCTCAGGCGCTGGCGGACCAGATGCATCGGGCCTGGGTGGACTTCGTCACCGACGGCAATCCCGGCTGGCCGGCCTTCGGGCCTGAGAGCCGGCCCACGATGGTCTTTGACCTCGAGAGCGGCCTGACCGACGACTTCTTGCAACTGCCGCGATCGCTGTGGGGCACGGCACCGTGATTTCCATTTCGGAATAGGCGCTCTCGTTCAGCCGATCGTGGCCTTCGCTACGAGCATCTTCGAGGCTGTGTTCCATTCATAGACAAAGACCGGTCCGTCGCCGTCCCGATGGCCTGGTCCGAAGTGGTAGGTCCCACCCCCGCCCGGCAGGGTGAGGTCGGTCAGGGACTGTCCGCCTCGGTTGAACGTCAAGTTGTTCAGCGACTTGCCGGCAGCCTTGACGACGTCCTCGAACAGCGCCAAGACCTGGCAGGCGTTCTCTGGGGCGTCCCACGTCACCGGCGTGGAGGCCGTTGCCGTCACGGGATTGTTGATGACCGCTTTCGGTTCGGCGGCGTGGACGGTGGCGACGCACCGGCGCATCGCCGGGTCATTCCATTCCACCGCGGGAGGCGGAGTGCCGCCGGCGGTCAACGCCCCCTTGAATTCGGCACCGGTAGAGGTGGTCTTGCTGGCCAGCACCGTCCCGAGGTCCGAGTAGTCCGGGACGATCAATCTCGGCAGATAGGTGCTCTGGTTTGCCTGGAGAGCTTCCGGCCAGCTCACACCGGCGTCTCCCACAGCTATTACCACGTTGGCGCCCGCAGTCTTGAACTTCTGGGCTATCACGGCGTACTCCGAATCCGTCGCTGCTTGGTCGCTGTCGGGGACACTGTTGGTGGCGGTCTGCACCACGCTGACTCTCAGCTTCCTGAGCTCCGACAACACGAGATTGACCTCAGCGTGATCGGACGTGTCGCCAACCACGGCGACCTTGTTCTTGGCGAAGGCACCCTCGTGGTCGAAGGCCGCCATCTCCTTGGGGATGAGATCGTTGTCAGAAATGACGTTGTTGAACCAGGGAGCTTTGGATTGCGCCGCCGAAGCATTGCTCAGGGTTGCGCCGATCAACGGCGTGTTGTGAGTCTCCAGGTAACAAGCAGTGTCAGCTGCTTGGAAGAACCCGACCACAGCGAACACCTTGTCGTCTTCGGTCAGCGTGGAGCACGCTGTCGCGGCCGGTGCGGTCCCGATGGGATCAATCGGCTGGAAAACCGGCACGATCTTGCGGCCGTTTATCCCCCCTTTGGCGTTGATCTGATCGATGAGCGCGGTGTAGGCGACCTGGAAGTTCCCGGGATCGATGTTCACGATGTCCTTGATGGCTGACGTATCGAGATACGTGATCCCGAGCTTGATACTGGTCGGCGTTACCCCCTGCCCGGCTTGATCATTGGCGGCACCGCCTGCGCTCCCAGACACCACGAGGACGAGTGAGGTGATTGCCAACAGAGCGGCAACCGTGGCGACGAATGCTCTGTGCATGTCTTGGTGTCCTTTCCATGAAGCCACAGCAGAAGATTTCAGTTGCACGCGGAGTCCTGGACGCGGTGTCGAGTGCGACTACCTGCAGGGTGCCGCTTCGCTTCGGTGCGCAAGCGGGTCACGTGAGGGTCGAACATGCTGACGCGACGGTGGGGCGACAAGGGCAAGGTGGTGCCGCTGACGATCTATCGCTGGAACGATCGGTGCGGTCCAGCTGCCGGCGCGCGTCCTGGTCGCTGCGTGCACGCCGCGAAGCACCCTTCGTCAGGCCACGTTGGCAGGGTGCAAAACCTCCGCACACTGACTCGCCCTCCCTTGTGCTCCGCAGTAGCGCCGCTCACGGCGTCGGACTCGATGAAGCGTCTGCCGGCGAGCGCGTGTGACGGTAGTTCCTCCACTTACTCGTGTCAACTGCATGGTGAATACCCAGTCGAAGTCCTTTCAGTAGTGAGTTTGACACGTGTAAGTACCGCTTCTAGCGGTTTTCCCGATAAGTCGGTCCACACCGTGACCACCGAGACGCAGTCGGCTTTCTCGGAACTCCTCGACGAAGTCGCCCGCGACCCACGCTCGGATGGTGCACCAGCTGGCGGATGACGAGACCACCCCTCCTGGAGGCGCACAAATCGATCCTTTCCATCCTCCAGATCGCGGCGGACGTCCAGTTGTGGGCCGACACGGCGCGACCTCACTTCGTCGACATTGCTGGTCCCTACAAGAAGTGGGGAGGCGACAACGCAGATGCCTTTTCCTGCTTCGCGGCCATCGACCCCACTCGCACATACCAGATCACCGTGTGGCCCGGCGATGCCGTGTATCTCTCGCTCACCGTGTACGGCGGGCCTAAGGATGGCCGCTACTCCGAGCGCATTGTCGGTACGGCGAACAGCCGGGACACGAGCCCAGGCCCTGATGGCTCCATCCGGATCGTGGCCTCGCCCGAACCGCCGAGGGATGACGGCGCGGCGTGGATCAAGCTCGAGCCCGATGCGGTTGCCGCCCTCACCCGTGACTACCTGAACCACCCCACGAGCGGGCAACGGGCGACCTGGCACATCGAGACGGACGATCCGCCCGCGACGTTCCGGCAGGACGACGCGGACCTGACCCGCCATTCTCGCGCCATGACGACGTGGGTGCGCGAGCAGGCCAGCCTCGTCCCGCTCCCACCAGCAGTGCCCAACGTGATCGACCCGCCGTATCCGGTACCCGCCACAACGTTCGGCTTGGCAGCCGGCGACGCCGCCTACGCGATGGGCGCCTTCGACCTGGCCTACGACGAGGCCCTCGTCATCCGAGGTCGGTCTCCCGAGTGCGTGTTCCGGAACCTGTGCCTGTGGAACCCGCTGCTGCACACGTACAACTACGACTACGAGCCCGTGACCATCAATGGCGCGCAGGTGCGCCATGAGGCCGACGGTTCCTTGGCGATTGTCGTGAGCACCCGCGGCCGGCCCACCCGAACTGGGTATCGACGGCTGGACACCGCCACGGAAGTATCTGGATCCGCTGGTTCCTGCCCGCCCGGACCCCTGAACGACCTCAGGCGACCGTCGTAGCGGCAGCTGGCCTTTGAGCGAGCGCAGGCACCGGTCGTTTGAACGATCGGGTTCCTGCGCACCGCTCGGAGTAACGATCGAATCCTCGGAGTCCAAGCTCGGGATTGACATGTGACCGAAAGGTCACATAAAGTGCCGAGAGTGGACGAAGTGTTCAAGGCCCTGGCCGATCCGACCCGGCGCAGCTTGCTCGACGAGCTGTTCCGGCAGGACGGCCAGACCCTGGGCACGTTGGAGGAGCGCTTCCCGATGTCGCGCTTCGGCGTGATGAAGCACCTCAAGGTGCTCGAGGGGGCCGGACTGGTCGTCACCCGACGGCGGGGCCGGGAGAAGCTCCACTTTCTCAACCCAGTGCCCATCCGGCTCGTCCACGACCGCTGGGTCAGCAAGTACTCCGAGCCCTGGGTGGCAGGGCTCAGTGAAATCAAGGAGAGGTTGGAAGGTCAGATGGAAAAGGTGTACGAGATCTTCATCAAGACGACGCCCGAGCGGCTGTGGGACGCCATTACGGACCCCGAGATCAGGGCCAAGTACAACTTCGGCGCCGCGGTCAACTCGGACTGGAAGGTGGGCTCGCCCATCAGCGTCGATGTCGCCAAGCACAATGTCCATCTCGGGGAGGGTGAGGTGCTCGAGTACGACCCGCCCCGCCGGTTGGTGCACACCATGGCTGCGTTGTGGGGCGACGACGTCAAGGCCGAGGGCTTCTCCCGGGTCATCTGGGAGATCGAGCCGGTGGGTGACTCATGCCACCTCACCTTGACCCACGACCAGATGCGAGAGGGCGCCAACTCGCAGATCTACGGCGGCTGGCCGATGATCCTCTCGGGCCTCAAGACCTGGCTCGAGTGCGGTGAGCTGCTCACCACGCCGGGTTCGCTCCAGTACGGCTAGTCATCCCGCGCCAACGAGGAGGAAGAAGGACCCAGATGGCAGAGACCCATATGTCACAGAGACAGTTGGCACCCATCACCGGCGTGCGCACGGTCGGGATCCCGGTCACCGACCAGGACCGGGCTCTCGCCTTCTACGCCGGCACGCTCGGATTTGAGACCCGGCTCGACATGCCGATGGGAGGAGGGCGTCGTTGGATCGAGGTGGCCCCGGTGGGCGCGCCCGTCTCGTTGGCCCTCGAAGAATCCCACGATGGGCACCCGGCGGGGGTCGAGACTGGTGTGCGGCTGACCACGGCCGATGTCGATGCCACCCATGCCGCCATGCGATCAGCGGGCGTCGATGCCGACGAGGTGCTGCGGTGGCCGGGTGTGCCCCCGATGTTCGCCTTCCGTGATCAGGACGGCAACGGGCTCGAAGTCGTCGAAGCCTGAGCGCGGCTGGCGACGGGCCTGACCCGCTCGTAGGCCGACATGGCCAGCGTGGCCAGGCCGAGACCGGCCCCGAGCAGGCAGACGCCCGCCCAGCCGTGGGAGCCGTAGAGCGCACCGGCCGCCAGTGAGCCCAGGGCGCCGCCGATGAAGTAACAGACCATGTAGGCGCTGTTGATGCGGCTGCGGGCATCGGGGCGCAGGGCATAGATCAGGGCCTGGTTCGTGATCTGCATGCCTTGGGTCCCCATGTCGAGCACGACGATGCCGATGATGAGGGCGGCCAAGGAGGTGCGCCCGAACCAGAGCAACCCGAACGAACCGGCCAGGAGGATCCCCGCGGCCACGGTGGACGCGGTGTGCCGGTCCGAGTCGGCCAGCTTGCCGGCCAGGTTGGCCGCGGCGATGCCGCCGGCACCGACCAGGCCGAACAGGCCGATGACCAAGTTCGAGTAGTTGTAGGGGCCCGCCGACAGCAGGAAGGCCAGCGTGGTCCAGAGCACGCTGAAGGCGGCGAAGGCACAGGCGCCGTGCCAGGCCCGTCGGCGCAGCACCGGTTCGGTGACGAGCAGCCGGAGCGAGCTGCCCACCAGGTCCCGGTAGCGCTGGTGAGGACGGGCGCCCTCGGTGGGCAGGGCCCGCCACAGGATCACCGCGAAGCACACCATGAGCGCCGCCGAGAACCAGTAGATGGCCCGCCAGCCCGCAAGCTGGGCGACGAGTCCCGAGACGGTGCGGGCCAGCAGAATGCCGGTCAGCAGGCCGGTCATGATGCGCGCCACGACCCTGCCCCGCCGTTCTTCGGGCGCCAGGTCGGCCGCGAAGGGGATCATCACCTGACCGGCGACGGACGCGGCACCGACCGCCACGGAGGCCAAGGCGAAGAACCACAGGGTGGGTGCCACCGCGCAGGCCACCAGGGCCAAGGTGGATACCGCGAAGAGCCGGGTCACCAGCGAGCGTCGGGGATGCAGGTCGCCCAGCGGGACGATCAGCAGGAGCCCGGCGGCGTAGCCGACCTGGGTGGCCGTGATCACCGTCGACGTGGCTCCCGGGCCGCTGCCGAAGGCCCGTGAGACCTGGTGGAGGACGGGCTGGGCGTAGTAGAGGTTGGCCACCACCGCGCCGGTGGCCACGGCGATGAGCAGGACCAGGCCGCGAGACAACCCGCCCGATGGAGTGGGTGACGCCTCGCTGCGCTCGCCGGTCGTGGCCACCAGTTCAGGGTACCGGTGGCCCGAACGGGGCAGTTCTGGACGCGACCCCC
>CAVSEB010000037.1:0-215210 GCA_963726855.1 uncultured Acidimicrobiaceae bacterium | reverse complement strand
CACCATCGGCCCGAGGAAATCGCGCAGGCTCTGCTCCGGCTCCCCTTCGCCACGTTGACGAAGATGAAACCCTCCCACACGTCGCAGTGCACCGGAACCAGGCCGTAGTCGTCCTTGTCGAGGTCGAAGAACTCGCCCTCCTGCTGGACGAAGGTGCAGCGCCCATCGAGGTCGTAGCGCCAGCCGTGGTACTTGCAGATGAACTGCCGGCAGACCCCGCTCGTCTCCTCCTGGGGATAGTCGTTCCACACGAGCTTGTTGCCCGCGGTGGCGGCACACGTTGTGGAAGGCCCGGATCTCCCCGTCGTGTCCGCGCACGACCACCACCGAGGTCGGCCACGGCCAGCTCCTTGGTGAAGTAGCTCCCGTTGCGGGGCAGCTGCTCCACCCGGCCGACGTTCAGCCAGGCCCGTTTGAAGACCGCCTCACGCTCGAGCTCGTAGAACTCGGGCGAGATGGAGTCCTCGTAGGAGATCGGGCTCGGTCCCGAGATCGGAAGTGCTCGGTCCAGCTCCCTTCAGGCGGCTTCGGCCAACGTGCCATGCGTGGGTCCCTCCCAGTGCGGCGATCAACGACGAAAATCATGGTAGCAGGCCTCTCAGCTGGTGAGAAGGCCGTTTCCGCTTTTGGGATGATCGGTACACCCGAAATGAAACTCCATGATCACGCAGGACGCTCGAGGCCGAGGTGCTCGCGCAGCGTGGTGCCGGTGTACTCGCGGCGGAAGACCCCGCGGCGCTGCAGTTCGGGCACGACCAGGCGGACCACGTCCTCGTAGGCCCCGGGGGTGTGGGTGGCCGCGATGACGAACCCGTCACAGGCGCCTCCGTCGAACCAGGCCTCCATCTGGTCGGCGATGTCCGGCCCGGTCCCGACGAAACGGGGTCCCTGGAGCAGGGTGGCCCGGTGACCCGCCAGGTCGGCCAGCGTCATCGTCTCGCCCCCGATGTGCGTCTTGATGTTCTGCACCAGCCCGCGGATGCCCGAGACGGACTCGATCAGCTCGTCGGTGATCGGCGCATCGAGTGAGAGCCCGGAGAAGTCGTAGTTCATGAGCTCGGAGAGCAAGGTGAGCGACGCCATGGGGTCGACCAGCTCGTTGAGGAACAGCTGCTCGCGCTCTTCGGCGTGCGCCCTGGACTCGCCGACGACCGTGTAGGCCATGGGCAACATCTTGACGGTCTCGGGGTTGCGGCCGCGCTCGCCGATCTTCTCCTTCTGATCCTTGTAGTGGCTTCGTGCGATGTCGATGTCGGGGTCGCCCGTAAAGATGAGCTCGGCCCAGCGAGCGGCGAAGCCACGGCCCCGGCCTGACGACCCGGCTTGGAGCAGCACCGGCCGACCCTGTGGACCCCGCGGCACCGTGAGCGGCCCGCGCACCTTGAACCATTCGCCGTCGTGATCGAGCCGGTGCACCTTCTCCGGGTCGGCGAAGAGTGGCGTCTCGCGGTCGAGGATGAGTGCGTCGTCCTCCCACGTGTCCCACAACCCGGTCGTCGCCTCGAGGAACTCGTCGGCCCGGTCGTAGCGCTTGTCGTGTGGCAACGCCTCTTCGAGGCCGTAGTTCTGCGCCTCACCGTCGTTGACCGACGTGACCACGTTCCACGCGGCTCGGCCGCCGGAGAGATGGTCGAGGGTGGCAAAGGTCCGGGCCACGTGGAAGGGCGTGTAGTACGTCGTCGAGTAGGTGGCGCCCAAGCCGATACGGCTGGTCGCTGCGGCGCAGATCCCGAGCACGATGCTGAGATCGAGCTTGACCGGCCGGGCCCCCGTACGCACCGCCTCGGCCACCGAGCCGGCGTAGATGCCCGGCATGGCCAGCCGGTCGTCGAAGAACATCAGGTCGAAGCGGCCCTGTTCGAGCGTCCGAGCCAGCTTCTCGTAGTAGCTGGCCTGCAGGAAGCCGTGTTCGGTCGCCGGATGACGCCACGAACCGGCGTACACCGTGGCGTTTCCTGCCTGCATGAACCCCACCAGCGCCATCTGGCGCTTCGAGCCCGAAGCCATGGCCGTCTCCTTCCATTGCGTCCGTCGCACAATGCGGCGCACGGCGGTCAACGGTATGACGTGCATGTTGAAACTTAATATGTAATATTTCAGATATCAAACTCATCAGCACGCACGGTGCGGGCCCAGGCGGCCAACGAGCTTCGCGATCGCATCCTCACCGGCCGACTCCGGCCGGGCGACCGCCTCGACCTCGACCAGCTGACGGCCGAGTTCGGGATCAGCCGCACCCCCATCCGGGAGGCGCTGCTCGAACTCTCCTACGAGGGACTGGTCGTCATCACCCCCCGCAGCGGGATGGCCGTCGTCGGGATCACGCCCACCGATGCCGTCGACAACTTCGCCATCCTCGCCGCCCTTGCCGGCAAGGGGGCCCAGATGGCCACTGAGCGCATGGGAGAAGCCGAGCTCGGCGAACTTCAGCGCCTGGCCGCCGACATCGACGGATCAGCCGACGTGGTCGAAGCCAACCGACGCTTCCACCGGGCTGTGAATCACGCCGCCCGCTCCCCTCGCCTGCTGGTGTACCTGCGCCAGGCCATCCGAGTTGTGCCGGGGAACTACTTCGAACTGTTTCCCGAGCAAGAAAACCGGAGCAAGCGCGAGCACGCCGCCCTCCTCCGTGCCATGGCGGCCGGCGACGCGTCGATGGCCCGACGAGTGGCGGAGAACCATGTCCTCGCCGCCGGTCACGCTCTCGGAGGCTTCCTGGCCGCGCTTGCAGACGAAACGGAGAGCGCACCAGTCTCCGGCTGACCCTCGGCCAACCAAGAGATCACTCGGCCGGAGGGGACTCCCGCTTCATCATGCGGTCCAGATTGGCCCGGAGCTCCGGTGAGGTGAACGACCGATCCTCGGCGGTCAGCGCGTAGTCGATGCGTGGCCAGCACCGCCCGCTCGAGGTGGAGGTTGATCACCCGCTTGGTGTCCTCCACCGCTCCTTGGGGCAAGCGTGCGATGCGGCGGGCGCACTCCATCGCCTGGTCCATGACTTCGCCATCGGGACACACGTGGTTGGCCAGTCCGATCGCCGCGGCGCGGGCCGCCGGAATGCGTTCTCCCGTGAGCGCGTACTCCTTGGCCAGTTGCAGGCTGGTGAGTAGCGGCCAGACCACCGGACCGCCGTCGGCGGCCACCAAGCCCAGCAGCACATGTGGGTCAGCCAGGTGAGCCGTCTCCGCCATGTACACCACGTCGGACAGGGCCACCAGCGAGCACCCGAGGCCAACCGCCGGGCCGTTCACCGCGGCCACGATCGGCACGCGGCAGCCGACCATCCCGGTGACGATGGCCTTGCCGTCGATCAGCGTCTGCTTGCGCAACGCTGTGTCCTCGGTCAGGTCGTCGAGGTAGGAGAAGTCCCCGCCGGCACAGAAGGCACGGCCGGCGCCCGTGATGACGGCGACCCGCGCCTCGGTGTCGGCATCGATCTGCGGGAACAACGCGGCCAACCCGGCGTGGAGCACGTGGTTGGTTGCGTTGAGGTCGTCAGGACGGTTGAGCGTGACGATGCGAATCACGCCATCGGCTTCCACGAGGATCTCGTCGGGCAGGTCATAGGTGATCATGTGGCGGGCATCTCCAGGATTCGTGTGGCGACCAGGTTGCGTTGGATCTGCGACGTCCCGCCCATGACACTCTGCGCTCGGCTGTAGAGATAGGTCTTGAGCCAGGTGTCGTCCTCACCGGCCGGGGCGACGCCACCAATGGCGAGCGCAGCGTGGCCAACGGCCTGTTCGCACCAGGTCATGAGGAGCTTGTCGACCGAGCCCTCGGGGCCGTGGACGATGCCGTCGAGCCGGTCCGAGAGGCGGCGGCTCACGTGGCAGCGGAGCATGTCGACCTCGACCAGCGCCCAGGCCAACTCGCGTCGCTGTTCGGCGCCGTAGCGCGCCGGGTCGGCCCGCACTCGGTGCACCAGTTCGTTGGCCATCTTCCCGTAGCGGGCCACATAACCGAGCTCGCCGGGCTCCCGTTCGTGGCTCACCACAGTCATGGCCAGACGCCAGCCCTCACCGGGCTGCCCCACCATGTTGGCCACGTCGACACGGGCACCATCGAAGAGCACTTCACCGAACTCGCGCGTGATGCCGTTGATCATCTTCAAGGGCCGCTGCTCAATGCCGGGTTGGCGCATCGGCACCACGAATGCCGAAATGCCGCGGTGCTTGGGCACGTCGGGATCGGTGCGGGCGAGGACGAGGCACCAGTCGGCGGCGTCGGAGTAGCTCGTCCACACCTTGTGACCCGTGATGACGTAGTCGCTGCCGTCGCGCTCAGCTCGTGTGCGCAACGCGGCCAGGTCTGACCCCGCATCAGGCTCGCTGAATCCCTGGCACCACCGGTCCCGACCGCTCACCAGTCGCGGCAAAAAACGCTGCTGCACGTCCGGGCTGCCGTGTTCGAGCAGGCCTTGGACGAGGTAGCCGACGCTTGGACGCGGCGGTGCGGCAGCGCCGGTGAGCTCCTCGTCGAGGATCACGTCGTAGACGCTGGGCAGGCCGTGCCCGCCGATCTCGGTGGGCCAGGACAGGCCGAAAAAACCAGCGTCGTAGAGCGTCTGGTGCCAGGCCGCCTGGCCAGCCCAGTACTCGTCGGCCGTCGACGACGGCGGCAGGCCCGGATTGTTCGCGCCGAGCCATGCGCGCAGGCGTACACGGAACGCCTCCTCGTCGGGCGAGTCACCGAAGTCCATCGCCGTCACCTCCGATCCCACGGCCGACCAGCACCCGTTCCAGACTGGCGCCGATCCCTCCGAAGAGCTCGGTCGAAAGGAGGGCGCGCCGCAGGTACACGTGCGCGAGGCAATCCCAGGTATTGCCAATGCCGCCATGCACTTGAATCGCCGTCTCGCACACCGCGCGGGCGGCCCGGCCGCAGTAGGCCTTGGCGGAGGAGGCCGCCGTGAGTGCATCGGGCCCGGGCAGGGCGTCGACCCCCCAGGCGGCGTGCAGGGCGATGCTCCGCGAACCTTCCATGGCCACATGGGCGTCGGCCAGCAGGTGCTGGACCGCCTGGAACGAGCCGATGCTCGCGCCGTACTGCCGGCGCTCGCGGGCATAGTCGGCCGCCAGCGCGAGTGCACCGCGCATCACGCCGACCAGGTCGGCGCACGCCACGGCCAGGCCGAGACTGTGCCAACGCGCCAGCTCATCGAGTTCGAGCGAACGCGCCGGCTCCGGTAACGGCGCAACGGATGCGTTCGGCGGGCACGCGACGACGACGCTGGTCAGGTCCACCCCGTCACCGCGCCCGTCGTGAGTGAGGACGACCGACCCCACCCCGCAGCCGGCACCGCCGCCTGGTTGCTGCGGCACCAAGGACAGCGCAGTCACCGCGCCCCGCCCGTCGATGGCCAGACCGCCCTCGGCCAGGCGACCGTCACGGCTCCGGGCCGCCCCGGACAGGTCCGCCGTGAGCACGACCGTCTCGGGTGTGTCCGTTGGCGCCGCTCCGGCCACCCGTCGCAGGTCGGCCGCCATGGTCGGCCCGAAGAACGGGGCGTCGGCGAGGCCGCGACCCAACTCCTCAGCCACCACCGCCACTTCGACTGCCGACGCCCAGGGGCCTCCCTCGTCTGACTCCGTGCGCAGCTCGCGCCACCCCGAGGCCGTGACCGCGGCGTCGAGTTTGGCCACTCGTTCGGCGTCGTCGAGGTCGGCCACGACATGGAGCCCGAGCCGGTCCACCACCTGGGCGGCCGAGTCGCGCAGGGCCACCTGCTCGGGCGAGAGACGGACGTCCACGTCAGCCCACTCTCGTCGATGGTGGTACGTCGTGCGAATCCCATTCGCTGCGCAACGTCCGACGCGAGCACCTTGCCCGACGGCGTCCGGGGGATGGAATCGACGAGCACCACTGCGCGCAGCTGCTTGTACGTGGCGAGCGACTCCGCCACCAGTGCCTGTAGGTCTTCGGCGCGCACGCCGCCGCCCGGCTCGACCTGGACGGCGGCGACCGGTACCTCCCCCGCCCGCACGTCGGCGATGCCGAAGACGGCGCAGTCGAGCACGGCCGGGTGGCCGTGCAGCACGGCTTCGATCTCGGCCGGCGCCACCTGGAACCCGCTCACCTTGATCATCTCCTTGCACCGGTCGGTGAGATGGACCCAGCCCTCCGCCTCGAGCCAACCCACATCTCCGGTGCGGTACCACCCATCGTCGAACGCCGCCGCGGTGGCGTCGTCGGGCAGGTAGCCGGCCATCGCCGACACGCTCCGCACCTCGATCTCCCCCGTCTCACCCGCTCCGAGGACGGCCCCCGTGTCCAGGTCGACCACGCGCAGGGCGACGTCACCAACCGGAAGCCCAGCGGAGTCGAGGCGCCAGGCCTCGGGCCGACCGACGGGATTGGCCGTGATCACAGGGATCTCGCTCGTTCCGTACGCCGGGAGCCAGCGAACGCCTGTGCGCTCGGTGACCGTCTCGGCCACCGAAGGTGTCACCGGCGTCGCCCCCCACATGATGTAGCGCAACGATGAGAGGTCGTAGCGCTCGAGCTCAGGGTGGTTGGCCATGGCCAGGGCGATCGGGGCCACCGCCATCTCGAGGGTCATCCGGTCGCAGGCAATGGCGCTCAGTTCCTCGTCGAGATCGAAGCGCCGGTGCAGGCGGACGGTGGCAGCGGCCTCGGCGGCGGTGAGCATGTTCAACAGACCGAGGATGTGCGACGGCGGGGTGGCGATCTGGAAGCGGTCGTGATGGCCGAGGCCGAGCGCCGTGACCCAGTGCGCCGTGGCCAGCACCATGGACCGGTGCGTATGGCGGACCGCTTTGGGAAGGTCGGTCGTACCCGAGCTGAACACCAGCACGGCGTCATCGTGTTCGCCGACCTCGCAGTCGGGCACGCGCTCGGTGCATCTCCGGTCGACGACGCGTGTCGCGTCGGGGTCGTCGAGGTCGAGGACTGCCTCCTCACCCAGGCGCTCTCGCAGCAACGCGGCACCGGTCCCGTCCGCCACCCCGAAGCGTGGCGACGTGAGGCCGAGCGCGGCGTCGACCTCCAACCCCTTCCAGGCCGGATTCAGGAGCACGGGCGCGATCCCGACCTTGCTGGCCCCGTGGACCACGGCGACGAACTCGGGACGGTTCGAGGTCATCATGGCCACCCGGTCCCCCGGGCCGAGGCCCCGGTCCACCAGGGCGCGAGCGACCGAGTTGGCGGCGCGGTCGAGGTCGGCGAACGTCCAGGATGCGGTGCCCGCCAACACAGCGGGATGATCGGGATAGCGCGTCGCGGCCGACTCGAGCCCTCGATGCATGAGGCCCGGAGTCATCGGGAAACAATCTTCTCTGAATTGAGATTCAGCGTCAACACCAGCGAAGTGTATGGTTTTCGCGGCCAAGAAAGAGGTGCTGCCGTGACGGGAGCGAACCCGCAGGACGTGGACGAGGCGGTCCGGACCGAGATCATCGAGCTGGTGCGGAAATTTGTGGCCCGCGAGGTCATCCCGGCGGCCCCCGACCTGGAGCGGAGCGACACCTTCCCAGCCGCGATCGTCGCCCAGATGAAGGACCTCGGCCTCTTCGGGGTCACGATCCCCGAGGCGTACGGCGGCCTCGGCCTGGACCTGCTCACCTACATCGGGGTGATCGAGGAACTGTCCTACGGATGGATGAGCCTCACCGGCATCATCAACACGCACACCATGGCGGCAACGCTCCTCATGACGCACGGGACCGAGGAGCAGAAGCAGCGCTGGCTCCCTGCCATGGCGTCGGGAGCCAAGCGGGGCTGCCTGTCACTGTCCGAACCCGATGCCGGCAGCGACACCCGCAACCTCTCGTGCCGGGCCCGGCGCGACGGCGAGGAGTACGTGCTCAACGGCACCAAGGCCTGGGTCACCAACGGGGAGCGGGCGGCGATCGTGGCCCTGGCCGCTCGGACGGACGAGGGCATCTCCGCCTTCATCGTCGAGAAGGAGCCGGGACCGGCCTTCGAGGGCATCTCGGTGAGCAAGAACATGAGCAAGCTCGGCTACCGGGGCGTGGAGACGGTGGAGATGGCCTATGTCGATCATCGGATCCCGGCCGCCAACCTCATCGGCGAGGCCGGGCGCGGGCTGCCCCAGATCTTGAGCGTGCTCGAAGTGGGCCGGATCAACATCGCAGCGCGGGCCGTCGGCGTCGCCCGCGCCGCGTTCGATGCGGCACTCTCCTACGCCCAGCAACGCGAGACGATGGGCAAGCCCATCGGCGAGCACCAGGCCATCGCGCTGAAACTGGCCGACATGGCGACCAAACTCGAGGCGTCGCGGCTGCTCACGCGCAACGCAGCCGAGCGCAAGGCCAAAGGTCTGCGCTGTGACGTGGAGGCCGGGATGGCCAAGCTCTTCGCCAGCGAGACCGCGCTCGAGCTCAGCATGGAGTCGATGCGCATTCATGGCGGGGTGGGCTACACGACGGAGTTCCCCGTGGAGCGCTACTACCGGGACGCCCCGCTCATGGTGATCGGCGAGGGAACCAACGAGATCCAGCGCATCGTCATCGCCCGGGGCCTCCTGGCCCGGGCCCGCGCTCAGGACTGAGCGACCCGCCGGCGCTTCCGGCGTTCGGCCAGCTCCTCGAGCACGGCGTCGGTGTGCTCGCCCAGCCGAGGTGCCGGCCCGGCCGGTCCGACGGTCGCGTCGGAGAACCCGACCGGCCCATTCACCAGTCGCCGCGATCCACCATCGTCACCGAGGTCGATGTCGACGAAGCCGTCGTTGGCGGCGAGTTGCGCGTCCTCGAGCACCTCCGCCGGACTCAGGGCCGGAGCCCACCACACGTCCTCACGATCGAAGCGCTCCGCCCACACGGCGAGGGGTTCCGCCCCGATGATCTCGTCGAGCAGCGCGATCACCTCGGCCCGGTTCTTGCGTAACGACCGGGCGTCGGCGAACCGCGGATCCCGGTGCAGGTCCTCACGCCCCAGCGCCCGGTAGATCTTCTCGATGTGACGTTCCGCCTCGAGGCCCATGAAGAAGAACCAGCGACCGTCCTCGGCCCGGTACGAATTCATGAACGGCGTCTGGTTCACCTCGCGCGCCTCCGCCGGCGCCACCTTGCCCAGCGCAGCCTGCAGGCTGAGGTCCCACCCGAGGATGTAGCTGCCGGTCCGCAGCAACGAGACCTCGACGACGCGGCCCCGTCCGGTCAGACGCTGCTCGAGAATGGCGGCCAGAATGCCGGCCAACCCGGCCAGTCCGCAGATGTGGTCCCCGATGCCGCCGCGCGCGTTGAGCGGGACGCCCTCGGCATTGGTGGCCAACTGGACCGAGAGCCCGGTGCGGGCCCAGAAGGCGCCGATGTCATAGGCCGGGCGGTTGCGGTCGTCGCCCCGCAAGCCGTACCCGCTCATGCTGCAGTACACGAGGTGCGGGTGGCGGGCCACCGTCGCCTCGGGCTCGAGACCGAGGCCGTCGAGCGCGTCGGGTCGCAGGTTGCTGACGAAGACGTCCGCCGAGGCGAGGAGTTCCTCGAGTGCCTCCTTGGCCTCGGGCTGGCGCAGGTCGAGCACCATGCTGCGCTTGCCCCGGTTGTCCTGGGCGAAGGCCGGATTGGGCTGGTCGCCGATCCCCAGCGACCCCAGGGCCCCACGGATGGGATCGCCCGACGGGGGCTCCACCTTGATGACGTCGGCTCCCCAGTCGGCCAGCAGCGCTGCGGCCGAGGGGGCGGCGACCCAGACCCCCATCTCGACCACGCGCATTCCCGCGAGCGACGACAGCCCCGAAGGCTCGGTCGTCACGATCGTGCCTCCGACACCTGCTGGCGCAACACATCCTTCATGACTTTCCCGGTGGCATTGAGCGGGAGGGTGTCGACGATCGTGACCGCCCGAGGCACTTTGTAGTTGGCCATCTGCTCCCGACTCCATTCGATGATGTCCGCGCTCGAGACGGGCTCCGAGAGCACGACGAATGCCATCCCGACCTCGCCCAACCGTTGATCGGGGATACCGATCACCGCGGCCTGCGCGATGGCCGGATGCCGGAGTAGGGCGTTCTCGATCTCCGCCGGATACGCGTTGAAGCCGCCCACGATGAACATGTCCTTGACGCGGCCGACGATACGGAGCCGGCCGGCCTCGTCGAGCGATCCGAGGTCCCCCGTGTGCAGCCACCCTTCCGGCGTGAGCACCTTGGCCGTCTCTTCGGGATCGTCGAGGTAGCCCAGCATGATGCTCCCCCCGCGCAGCAGGACCTCGCCCGCCTCGCCCGGCGCCACGTCTCGTCCGCCCTCGCCCACGATGCGGACTTCGAACCCGGGTCGAGGACGCCCCACCGTGCTGGCCACGGCCTCCGCGTCGTCCTCGTCCGAAGTGCCACAGGCGGTGCCGCCCTCGGTCAATCCATAGCCGGTCACCACCGTGGAGAAGGGCAACTCGGCGTCGACCCGCCGGATCAGCTCGACCGGAATGTCGGCCGCACCAGTCACGGCCACGCGCAGAGTCGAGAGATCGTGGTCGTCGCGGGCCGGGTGGTCGAGGATCGACTGGTAGAGCGTGGGCGGACCAGGCAGGACGGTGACCCCCTCGGAAGCGACGCGTGAAAGCACCCGGCCTACGTCGAACACCGGCTCGGGGAGCATCGTCGCCCCCGCGGCCACGCTGGCCAGAATCCCCGCCTTGAGCCCGAACATGTGGAAGTACGGGTTCACCTGGAGATAGACGTCGCCCGCCGAGAGTCCGGTCATCGCCACCCAGTCCGTGGCGATGGTCAGCGTCCGCCCGTGCGTCATGACGACTCCCTTGGGCACCCCTGTCGTGCCCGAGGTGAAGAGGATGTCCGATGGGTCGTCGGCGGTGAGCGCGGCGCTCCGGCGCGCCACCTCGTCCAGGCTCTCCGGCGTCGCCTGACTCAAAAAGTCCTCCCCGGACAGCGCGCCGTCGGGAATGGGACCACGCACGACGACGGTGGTGGCCAGGTCCGGTAGCGGGGCTCGCCGCTCGCCAACAGGGCGACATAGTCGGTGTCGAGGAAGTCGGTCACCGTCACCAGGACCTTGGCCCGGCTGCGCGAGAGCAGGTCGGCCGCCTCGGGCCCCTTGAACCTGGTGTTGACGGGAACCAGGACGCCACCGGCGGCGAAGATACCCAGGACGGCCACCACCCAGTCGGCGCAGTTGAAGCACCAGATCCCGACACGGTCACCGGGTTCCACACCTGACTCGACCAGCGCAGCGCCGAAGCGGTCGGCCGCTGCGGCGAGCCGCGCGTACGACATCGATGTCTCGTCGTCGCGTATGGCCAGCGTCGTTCCGAAGTCCTCGGCGGCACCGGCCACCATGGCCGGAATGCTCGGCCAGGCGAGGCCCGGGGTCCCGCTCACGCCGCTGGCGACGGTGGCATGGCCGCGCCCACCGCTGAGAATGCTGCTCTTGCCATACAATAATGTTACTTTCAAACGGCGACCGCACAAGGCGCCGAACGAGATGCTCGACCCACCCGGCGTAGCAAGGGAGACGTGATGGCCATGACCACGCCGATGGCGTACTACGACCCCTACGACTTCGAAATCGACGCCGATCCGTATCCCGTGTGGAAGCGGTTGCGCGACGAAGCGCCGCTGTACTTCAACGAGAAGTACGAGTTCTACGCGCTCAGCCGGTACGAGGACGTCGAGAAGGGTCTCAACGAGTGGCAGAGCTACAGCTCCGCCCAGGGCTCGGTGCTCGAGATCATCAAGGCGAAGGTGGAGATGCCGCCGGGGATGTTCATCTTCGAAGACCCGCCGGACCACGATCTGCACCGCGCCCTGCTCAGTCGCGTGTTCACGCCGCGGCGGCTCGCGGCGATCGAGCCCCAGGTACGGGCCTACGCCGCTCGCACGCTCGATCCTCTCGTCGGCCAGAGCGGGTTCGACTTCATCGCCGACCTCGGAACCGAGATCCCCATGCGGACGATCGGCATGCTGCTCGGCATCCCCGAAGAGGACCAGCAGGCACTCCGCGATCAACTCGACGAGGGGCTGCGCCTCGAAGACGGGGTCATGCCCGAGGTCACGACCCGCGACAGCGCGTCCACCGACTACGGAACCTACATCGACTGGCGGGCCGAGAACCCCTCGGACGACCTCATGACGGAGCTGTTGACGGCGGAGTTCACCGATGAGCACGGAACGGTGCGCACGCTTACCCGCGACGAGGTCTTGGGCTACATCGGACTGCTCGCCGGCGCCGGCAACGAGACGACCACACGATTGATCGGGTGGGCCGCCAAGCTGTTGGCTGACCACCCCGACCAACGCCAGGCGATGGCCGAGAATTTCGAGCTGATCCCCAACGCCATCGAGGAGTGCCTGCGCTACGAGCCGCCGTCACCGGTCCAGGCCCGCCTGGTCACCAAGGACGTCGAGCACCACGGGCAGTCGGTACCCAAGGGCAGCATCGTGCTGCTCCTCAACGCCTCGGCCAACCGCGACGAGCGGCAGTTCGCCGACCCGGATCGCTTCGACATCCGGCGCAAGGCCCAACGGCACCTCAGCTTCGGCTACGGGCTGCACTTCTGCCTCGGTGCGCACCTGGCTCGGCTCGAGGCCCGCGTCGCCCTCGAGGAAGTGCTGCGCCGCTTCCCGGTCTGGGAAATCGACGAGGCCAACGCGGTGCAGGCTCGAACGTCAACCGTGCGCGGGTGGGAGAAACTCCCGGTGTTCGTGCCGTGAACAGGCCGACGGAGCCGCGCCGTGACTGAGGCCGTCTTGACGTCGACCGCGGACCAGGTCCGCATCATCACGCTCAACCGCCCCGAGGCTCGCAACGCCATCGACTCGGATCTCTCGCTCGGCGTCTTCGACGCGCTGGCTGCGCTCGACGCGGACGACGACGTGCGGGTGGGCATCCTGACCGGTGCGGGCGGTGACTTCTGCGCCGGGATGGACCTCAAGGCATTCGCCCGTTCGGGTCTGCCCGCCAAGATCGACGCCATCTTGCGCCAGGGCTGCCGCAAGCCGTTGATCGCCGCCGTCGAGGGTGTCGCCGTGGGCGGAGGCCTCGAGTTGGCGCTGATCGCCGACCTCCTGGTCGGCTCGAGCACGGCCCGCTTCGGTTCGCCGGAGGTCAAGTTCGGACTCTTCCCCGGTGGAGGGGCCCTGCTGCGACTCCCCCGCCACCTGCCCCAATCACTCGTGGTCGAGCTCGCCCTCACCGGCAGGCTGATCTCGGCCCAGACCGCCTTCGACCACGGCCTGCTGGTCCGCCTCACCGAACCGGGAGCCGCGTTGGACGCCGCCCGTGAGCTGGCGACCGCCATCGCCGCCGCGGCACCGCTCGGCGTAGCCGCCGCCAAGCAACTCCTGCGCCGGGCGCCGGGCCGCACCCAGGACGAGCTCTGGGAGGAGCAGGTCGCGCTCGTCGACGCCGTCTTCCATTCCGAAGACGCGCAGGAGGGTGCGCCGCGCCTTCGCCGAGAGGCGAGCGCCCCGCTGGACCGGGCGTTAGTCCCGCTGCGCTGAGCCGACGGCGGCGCGCAGCTGCGGTGCCGCCGCCTCCAGCCATGCGCCCACCACCTCATCGAGGAAGTCAAGCTGGTCCTCGGTGACATACAGGCCGCGGGTGGGCAGGGTGGCGCCGAGCTCGACCAGGACGGGTCGCAAGTGGACCTCGACCGCCAGCGCGTGGTCGCGCCCCGCTCCGACCATGACGGGAATCACGCAGACCCCGACGAGGTCCGTCGTGCGGAACCAGTCCAGGAACGACTTGAGCAACCCGGTATAGCTCGCCTTGTACGTCGGTGAAGCCACGACGGCAAGCGCGCAGGTGCGAACGGACTCGACCGCGCTGCGCACCTCGGGCGACTCCCAGTCGAAGAGCTGTGGCCCGAGTTGGGCCAAGTCCACCGTGACGCGCTCGGCCGCCTCGAGGCCAGTGGCCAGCGCCGCAGCGGTGGCGACCCGTAACGCCACCGCCAGCGTGCGCGACCGCGCCTTGGGATTGCCGACGACCACCGCGACGGTCGTCACGGCGCCAACCGGCCGGTCACGGAGGGCCGCAGGTCACCCGAGGTTCGGGATGATCTGCGGCAGGTCGGGCGTGGTGCGGATGCCGGGGGCCGCCGCGCAGACGTAAGGGACGGCATTGACTGGGCGGTGCGCCGTCAGGCCCGGTGACGTGGCCGCCCACTCCTCTTCGGGCACGGGAAAGCGGATGTCGAGATCGAGCGGCGTGTCGCCCTCGACCAGCACGTGCCACCCGGTGTCGCGCAGATCCCAGGCAGGCTCGACGTCTCGAGCCAGGTACCAGTTGGCCCGGAAGGTCAGGAGCGGGCGGCCCCCCTGCATCCCCGAGACCTCGAGGCGCTGCGCGGCAATGGTGCCCGCCTCGATCCGTCCGGCTGCAATCTGCACGGGCTGGCGGGCGGTCGCCACCGCCGCGGTCGCCACGACGTCGTCGAGCGGGAGGGACAGAGCGTCGGCCACCGTGGCCAGCGACCCGGCGAACGACGACCCGCCGTGCGCTTCGACCCCACGCGGATCGAAACGATCCGGGTCGCGGCCGAAGCCCATGAGATCGAAGATCATCTCGGGTGAGTTGCGCGACGACATGTCGGCGAACTCTTCGATCAGCAGCCGGTCGAGGCGTCGCTGCAGCGAGAGCAAGGCGAAGGGCAGCGCTTCGGTGATGAAGCCGGGGCTCGAGCCCGTGCTGTAGAGCGATGATCCGCCGCGGGCGCAGGCGGACTCAATGCGCTCGCGCACGTCCGGGTCGAGATTCTGCGGGCGGTGGAATTCGCTGCGCGTCGACACGATGTTGGCGCCCGATTCGAGTAGCCGGCACAGGACGTCGATGTCGGCCCGGTCCCCCATGTACAACACGCAGTCGGGTCGAAGGGCGATGATCTCGTCGACGTCCTGCGTGGCCCGGATCCCCGTCGGGCCGGTACCACAGAGGTCCCCCGCGTCCTGCCCCGCCTTGGCGTCGGAGTAGACGTAGAGGCCCACCAGCTCGAGCTCGGGATGGTCGATCACAGCTCGGAGCGAGCGGAGCCCGATATTCCCCGTGGCCCACTGGACCACTCGATAGGGACCTTCACCCATGCCCGACTTCCCTCCTCGTCTGTCCGCCGCAACGGCGGCGAAGCTCTCGGAGCGCCGGGCTCACCGGCCATCCGTGGCCGCCGGGAGCGGATTTCAGAATTACTGAATGATGTAACAGAATCGCACATCGACACCGGCGGAAGCCAGGGCGGTCGCCAGCAGCATGAAGCTCGGGAGGTACGCACCGCAATGAGCCTTTGGCAGAACTTGAAGGCCGTCATCCGACTCGAGGAGTTCCAGCGCGATCCGGTCGAACGCAGGCTGGCCCATGCCGCCTCGGTGGCTGACTTGCGGCGCATCGCCAAGCGGCGCCTGCCGGGTGGGGTGTTCGACTACGTCGACGGTGGATCCGACGACGAGCGGACGCTCGCCCGCAACACCGATGCCTTCGCGCTGGCCGTGTTCCGCCCCCGGGTGCTGCGGAACGTCAGCTCCATTGATATCTCCTCCGAGTTGCTCGGCCAGTCGATCCCCTACCCGCTGGTGCTTGCACCGACCGGGTTCACACGCATTGTGCATCCCGATGGTGAACTGGCGGTCGCTCGAGCAGCCGCCCGCCATGGCCTGCCCTACACGCTCTCCACGCTCAGCACCTGCTCCATCGAGGACGTGCGCGCCGCCAGCGATGGACGCCTGTGGTTCCAGGTCTACGCCTGGCGCGATCGGGGGCTGGTCAAAGAGATGATCACTCGGTGCGCCGATGCAAGCTACGAGGCCCTCGTCCTGACGGTCGACACCGCCATGCTCGGACGGCGCGAACGCGACGTCCGGCGCGGCTTCTCCATGCCACCCTCCATCGGTCCACGCACGTTCGTCGACGGTGCCCTCCATCCCCAATGGACGCTGCGTTTCCTGCGCAGCGATCCCATCCGCTTCGCCAACGTGCTCGGCCGTGATGACGTGGGTGACGGCGCGACACCGGTCAAGGTGTCGGACTACATCAACACCCAGTTCGATCCCGCCCTCTCCTGGTCGGATGTGGAGTGGCTCCAGGCCAACTGGGATGGCCCCATCATCATCAAGGGCATCCAGTCGGTGGCCGACGCGGTCATTGCGGCCGAGATGGGAGTGGCCGGGATTGCGCTCTCGAATCACGGGGGCCGTCAGCTCGACGGATCCCCCGCACCGTTCTCCCTCGTGGCACCGGTCGCCGACGCCGTCGGGGACCGCATTGCCGTCATTTGCGATGGTGGCGTGCGCCGGGGCAGCGACATCGTCAAAGCGGTGGCCGCAGGCGCAACGGCGTGCATGGCCGGACGCGCCTACCTCTATGCGCTGGCAGCGGGAGGCGAGCAGGGTGTCGACCGGGTGCTGACGTGGTTCGAGAACGACATGGTCCGCACCATGACGCTGCTCGGGGCCTCCGACGTGGACGAGCTCGATCGCTCCCTCCTGGAGCCGGCGATTGCCGGCCCGTGAGCGTTGGTGTGCTCGGCCGCGCGGCAGCTGATCTCACGATCGCGACCAGGCCGGTCGATGGCAGTCAGGGCAACCCGGATGCCACAATGCGGACACCTCGCCCATGACACCACCACCCGAGACCCGGCTCCCCCCCATCCCCTTCGCCGAGTGGGACGAACGGACCCGCGCCGCGTTGCTCGCCCATCTCCGTCGACCCGAGCTCTACCTCTCGGGCGAGCCCGAGGCGCGACCCATGCCCGTGGTCATGGAGTTGTTCGCCCACAACGTGCCGGTGGGCGAGAGCTTCATGGCCTTCACCGACACTCTGGCCAGTGCCGACTCGACGCTCGAGCCCAGGGTGCGCGAGTTGACGATCCTACGGGTGGCCTGGCGGACCGGTTCGGGCTACGAATGGAATCAGCATCATCGTATGGGGAGCGACGAGGGCCTGACGCGCAGCACAGCTGGCGGCAGTGGCCGTGGGACCGGCCGACCCAGTCTGGAACCCCGAGGAGCGCGCCCTCTTGATTGCGGTCGACGAGATGATCGACCACTTCGAGGTGAGTGACGGGACGTGGGACGAGCTGGCCGACACCTTCGCTCCGGCGCAGCTCTTCGAGTTGCTCTTCGTCGTCGGCGGCTACGTGGCCCTGGCTGCAGTCTTGAACAGCATCGGCCTGCGCGGCGAGATCAACGCCGGGAAGGGGGACTGACGCGATGAAGGCAGTGCGGAGCCACGAGGGCGGCGTTGCGCTCGTGGAGGTGGACGAGCCTCCCGGTGTGGATGGCGGGGAGCTCCTCGACATGCGAGCGACCAGCGTGTGCGCCTCCGATCTGAGCTACATCCGGTTCGGAAGCACCAACATTCTCGGGCACGAGCTGGCCGGTGTGCGCAGTGACGGCACGCCGGTCGTGGTCGAGGCCATCTACGGCTGCCTCGACTGCGCACAATGCCGGAGCGGGGCCTACAACCTGTGCCCGACACACGGGCAGCGTGCACTCGGCATCTTTGCCGACGGTGGCATGGTCGAGCAGTTCCGCGCCCCGGCCGAACGCCTCGTCCCGCTCCCCCCGGGACTCGACCTGCGTGACGCCTCCATCGTGGAGCCCGCTTCGGTCTCTTGGCATGCGTTGCGCCTGGCCGACACCGGGCCCGGCAAGCGGGTGGCCGTGGTCGGTGCCGGTGCCCTTGGGCTGCTGGCCGTGGCGGGGGCACTGAAGATGGGCGCCGAGGACGTCACTCTCGAGGCCCGCCATCCCCATCAGCAGGAGGCGGGCGAGCGCCTCGGCGCGCGCATCGGGACGTCGGGGACGTACGACGTCGTGATCGAGGCGGCGGGCAGCGAGGAGAGCCTGGCCCGCTGCGGTCAGCTGGCCGGTCCGTCGGCCACCATCGCCGTGCTGGGCGTGCACTACGGACCGGTCCAGCTGAACTGGATGGACCTGTTCCACCACGAGACCCGGCTCATCCCGTCGTTGGGCTACTGCACCCACGACGGCGTGCGCGAAATGGAGGAAGCCGCCGCCATGCTGGCCGAGCAGCCCGACATCGCCCGCACGGTGATCACACACCGCTACGCGCTCGACGAGGCGGCCGAGGCCTTCCGGGTGGCGTCGGACAAAACCAGCGGTGCCATCCGGGTCGTCATCGAACCCTCCTGAGCAAGCAACCTCGTCGGTATTGCGGGCGACCCCGACCCCTCAACCTGCGGGAAGCGGCCTCCAATTCTGCTCGACGACCCAGCAGACTCCGGCCGGAGGTGAAGGGGCGGGACCCCGCTTGCACGCACTCGTCGGAGGATGGTTGTCGTGGACCTCGACCACCCGATACTGCGTCGGACCGGAGAACTTGTCCGGTCCGTAGCTCAGCACGGGGGAATAACCGCCCGGGAAGTCCTCGATCCGCGCCATCGCCTCGACGAAGGTACGTCGGTTGAGGTTCTTGCCCGCCAGCGTGGCCGCCTTCGCGAAGAGACGAATTTCCTGGCACCATCCCTGGACCGGACCCTGCTCTTCGATGTCGTCGTTGATGTTGCCCGGAGGAGTCTCCGGGTAGGCCTCGTGCCAGACCGTCCAGCAACTGCGCACCCCCGGGTCGTACCCGCCTTGCGACTCCGGCGTGGGAAGGTCGATCCCACCGAGTGTCTCGGCCGTGACGCCCTCTTGGCCGTTCAATGCCTTCTCGTACGGTATCGGGATGAGTCCGAGAGCGATCTCGATTTCGGACTGATAGTCACTGAGAAGGAGCGTCGGAGTGTAATCCTGCGCAGTCTCAGCACCGATGTAGGGAGTGAACGCGTTATCGGGCAGCAAGGGAATGACCGATTGGATCCCCGCTGCCTTCAGCCGCTCGACCGCCAGCGTTGCATCCGAGTCGGTGTTGGCGGTGTCTTCGACGGCAGCCGCGATGGTCACCACTTGGGGCACCACGCCGATCTTCTTGAGGTCAGGCAACAAATACGAATTGAGCGCCGTCTGGTCGCTCGCCTGGTCCGACACGACGACGCCAACCTTCTTGTCGTGACCGAGGCGGCCTGAACTGAGGCCCCACTGGACCGTCGCCGCCAGAATCGAAGCGTCGTCCGCGCCCGTCCACCACAGGTAGGGCGAACCGAGATTTGTCCAGTTGGTGGTTGTCGTCCACTGGGACAACATCGGCGTATGACCCTCTCGGGTGACGCAAAGCTCGTCGATCCCCTCAAATGTCCCGAGACCATCGAGAACCGCGAACACGGGCGGGTTGCCCTGGGTCCACTGCTCGCACAACGCTCGCTGCTCGGCAACATTGGTTGGATCGAAGCTCACGATCATCGGGTTGATCTTGCGGCCGTTGATTCCTCCCGCGCCGTTGATCCCGTCCACGAAGAGGTGAATGGCCTTGGTCTGCTCGCCGTATTCGGCGTCCGACTTGATCTCGAATTCTCCCTCGATGCTGCTGAACGAGATGATCGGGAAGACCACGTTGATGGCACTGGCCGACACACCTCGGGCGCTTGTGCTGGCATCGGTCACCGGCGTCGGCCCACCCGCCGCTCGCGACGGCGACGCGCTGCCACACACGAACACGGTGGCGACAACGGTGGCGACCGCCCAAGCCCTGAGCGCAATGCGTCTCGTGGTCATACAGGGCGTGGGTCCTGGTCGTCGCCGATCATCGACTCGATTCTCGCCCGCCGGTGGCTGCAGGGCCGGGATGGGTCGCCGCATTCACTGGGGATGGGTTGGCTGACCTGACCCGGTGCGGGGCTCACCAGGTGTCGACGAACGGGCGCCGCCCCCATGCCGTCGCACCCGAACGCGAGCCCCAGCCCCCTCCGTCGCCTCCGGCCGCGTCCAGCGCGTGCACAATGCGGCTCCGGGTCAGCGCCGGATCGATCACGTCGTCGATTTCGAAGTGGGCCGCCACGTTGAGCGCCTTCCCGTGCTCGTAGGCCCGTTCGACCATGGCCGAGAACGCCGCCTCCCGCTCATCGGGGTCCTCGATGGCGTCGAGCTCGCGCCGGAAGCCCAGGCGCACCGCGCCCTCGAGCCCCATACCGCCCAACTCGCCGGTGGGCCAGGCCACGGTGAAGAGGGGCCGGTGGAAGTGTCCCGCGGTCATCGCCTGCGCCCCGAGCCCGTAGCCCTTGCGCAGGATGACGGCGCAGAGCGGCACCGTGAGCGACGAGCCGACGACGAACATGCGGCTCACGTGGCGCACGAGCGCCGCCTCCTCCGCCTCGGGCCCCACCATGAAACCGGGCGTGTCCACCAGCGAGACCACGGGGAGTCCGAAGGCCTCGCACAGCTGGAGGAAGCGGGCGGCCTTGTCGGCGTTGGCCCCGTCGATGGCGCCGGCCTGATGCATCGGGTTGTTGGCCACGATGCCGACGGCGCGCCCCTCGAGCCGGGCCAGCGCCGTGACCATGCCCGGGGCGAAGCTCGGCCGCAGTTCGAGGAGCGACTCCTCGTCGGCCAGCAGCTCAATAGCCCGGTGCACGTCGTAGACCCGGCGCCGGTCTCGGGGCACGACCTCGCGCAGCTGCTCCTGGTCCGGCGCGCGCCACGCCGGCAGATCACCCTGGAAGTACGCCAGGTAACGGCGGGCGACCTCAACCGCCTGCCCCTCGTCGGCGCACAGGACATCGATGACGCCGTTGGCCACCTGCACGCGGGCCGGGCCCACCTCTTCGGGCGCGAAGACCCCGAGCCCGCCACCCTCGATCATGGCGGGGCCGCCCATGCCGATGTTGGCGTCGGGCGTGGCGATGATCACGTGGCAGCAGCCGAGCAGCGCCGCGTTGCCGGCGAAGCAGCGGCCCGACACCACGCCGACCAGCGGCACCCGTCCGCTCAGCGCGCCGAAGCGGGCGAACGCCTCGGTGTCGAGCCCGGTCACCACGGCGTGGTCCGTGTCGCCGGGGCGGCCACCACCGCCTTCGGCAAAGAGCACCACGGGCAACCGCAGGCGCTCGACCAGGTCGAAGAGGCGATCTTTCTTGCGGTGGTTCATCTGGCCCTGGGTGCCGGCCAGGACGGAGTAGTCGTAGGAGAGGACCGCGCAGCGCGCCTGGGCGCCGAAGAGGTCCCCGTTGACCCGGCCGATGCCGGCCACCAACCCGTCGGCCGGCGTGTTGGCCACCAGGTCGTCGAGGCTGCGCCGGGCCCGCTGCGCCGCGATGACCAGCCCGCCGTATTCCTCGAAGCTGCCCGGGTCGCACAGGTCCGCGATGTTCTCGCGGGCCGTGCGCCGGCGACCCGGCGTGGCGCCGCTCCGTCGCCGCCGGCCGACCGGCGTCGGTCGTCGCCGCCACTCGGCTCAACAGTTCGGCCAATTCCGGGCGCACGCCGTCGGGCGTCTCAGGAGCCGCATGCTCCTTCGTCCCCTCGGCCGGCCCGGCCGTTTCGGTCATCGTGGCCAGGACGTCGCCGGTCTGCACGGCCGCGCCGGGCGCCACCGCCACCGAGTCGATGCGGCCCGGCGTGGCGGCCACCACCACGTGCTCCATCTTCATGGATTCGAGGATCACGACGGTGGCCCCGGCGCCCACGGTGTCCCCGGTCTCGACTTCGACCCGCAGCACGGTCCCGGCGAAGGGCGCGACGAGCGTCATCGAACCCGGCCCTCCGGTTGCCTGCGCATGGGTGGATTCTTGACGAAGGCGGGCCCGGGGGCCAGCGCTGGGCCGGTGAGCCTCCGCCGGCGGCGCACGGATGGCCGCGCCTGGGCTGTGCGCTACTCGAGGGTGGCCGCCTCGATCTGATCGCCGATGGTCTTGTCCACGTTGCGCCAGTACTCGAAAGCCCGCCGGAGCACCTCTTGGCGTTGCAGCTTGGCCAGGTTGTCCGAGACCGTGTCGACGAAGCGCTCGCGGGCGGCGTCGTCCATGACCTCGGTGAGCAGGGTCCGGGCTTGGCCGAAGTCGTCGTCCTCGGCGTGCAGGGTGTAGGCGGCCCGGACCATCTCGCCGTCGGCGGCCCACACGGCATGCTCGGCGTAGGTGTCGCCGTCTGCCGCCGGAGCGTCCGCGAACGAGTTGGGGTAGTACACCGGGTCGCTCACGTTGTCGATGCGCATGACCCCGTCCTTCGAGTAGCTGCGCACGGGCGACTTGGGGCGGTTCACCGGTATCTGCTGATAGTTCACGCCGAGGCGGGCCCGGTGCGCGTCGGCGTAGGAGAAGCCGCGGGCGAGCAGCATCTTGTCGGGGGAGAGGCCGGTACCGGGCACCGTGTTGTTCGGCTGGAACGCCGCCTGCTCCATCTGGGCGTGGTAGTCGCTCACGTTGCGGTCGAGCGTCATCGTGCCCACGTCGATCAGCGGGTAGTCCCCGTGCGGCCAGATCTTGGTCAGGTCGAAGGGGTTGAACCGGTAGGTCTTGGCCTCGTCGAACGGCATGATCTGCATTTTGAGGGACCAGCGGGGAAACTCTCCGCGCTCGATGGCCTCGTAGAGATCGCGCTGGTGGTAGTCACCGTCCTCGCCGGCGATGCGGTCCGCCTCGGCCTGGGTGAGGTTCTCGATCCCCTGGTCGGACTTGAAGTGGTACTTCACCCAGAAGCGCTCGTTGTCGGCGTTCACCCACATGTAGGTGTGCGAGGAGTAGCCGTTCATATGGCGCCACGAGCGCGGGATGCCGCGGTCGCCCATGAGATAGGTGACCTGATGGGCCGACTCGGGTGAGAGGGTCCAGAAGTCCCACTGCATATCGGGGTCGCGCAGGTTGTTGGCGGCCAGCCGCTTCTGCGAACGGATGAAGTTCTGGAACTTGATCGGATCGCGGATGAAGAACACCGGCGTGTTGTTGCCGACGATGTCCAGGTTGCCCTCGCTGGTGTAGAACTTCACGGCAAAGCCGCGCGGGTCACGCCAGGTGTCGGGCGAGCCGCGCTCGCCGGCCACGGTGGAGAAGCGGATCACCAGGTCGGTTTTCACCCCGGCGCGAACACCGCGGCCTTGGTGTACGCACTGACGTCGTTGGTGACCTCGAAGACGCCGAAGGCCCCGCCTCCCTTGGCGTGGGGCTGGCGCTCGGGGATGCGCTCCCGGTTGAAGTTCGCCATCTGCTCAATCAGGTAGAAGTCCTGGAGCAGGACGGGGCCGTCGGGGCCGACGGTCAGGGAATGCTCCTGGCTGGCCACCGGGATCCCGGCGTCGGTGGTGGTCGGCGGACGATCAGGCTGAGTCGGGGCCATGGCGGTGTCCTCCCGTTTGTGCTGCTTTGTGCTTCCTGCCACGCTAACGGGACTCCACCGGTTTGCAAGAGGAAAGCTGGAGCGGCCCCGGGTCGCGGCCGCGGCGACCTCGCCTCAGTCGCCGCGGGCCATGTCGACGGCGTTGACCCGGACGGGGCGGATGGTCACGACCACGCGGCTCTGTCCCGGGCCGTCGTAGGCGCGCAGGTCAGCGCCGTACTTCGGACCGACCTTGTCGGCGAAGGCGTAGTCGGGGTCGTCGGCGATCTCGGCGTCGCCGCGCACCTCGAGATAGCGGCTGGACCGGGTGGGGTCCAGCACGAAGAAGGTCACGGCGGGGTTGGCCCGCAGGTTCTTCACCTTCTGCCGGCTGCTGTTGAGCGACACCCGGATGGTGTCGCCCTCGGCCAGGAACCAGACCGCACTGAGCTGGGGCCGGCCGTCGGGCCCGACCGTGGCCAAGATGGCGGTATCGGAGTGGAGCAAGTCCAGCGCACTGTCGGGGATCACTGCTGTCATACCTGTTTCAACCTGTGCGGACAGGCGATATTCCAGCCGGGCTCCGGGTCAACTCGGGCTCTCTGCCGGGGCTCGGGGCGCGGCCGACAGGTCATCGGCCACCCAGGCGCCGCGCCCGCCCGGGCCGGGTGGACCGCCCGCCCGGCGTGTGTCGGTGGCCCGCGTGTCCTGGTCGAGGAGGTCGGGCCCGTCGAGGATCTCGTAGCGGTCCTTCCCGTTCTTCTTGGCCGTGTACATCGCCCGGTCGGCGTTCTGGAGCAGCTGCTCGACGGTGGCGCCGGGCACGTCGAAGGCGATGCCGATGCTGAGGGTGGTCCAGAGCACGTTGGCCCCGATCTGGATCGGCTCCCGGCAGGCGTGGAGGAGCTGCTCGGCCAGGACCACGGTGCCGCCGAGATGGACCATGTCCTCGATGAGCACGCCGAACTCGTCGCCGCCGATGCGCGCCGCGGTGTCCGAGGCGCGCAGGCAGTTGCGCACCCGGTCCGCGCTGGCCCGGAGCACGGCGTCGCCGGCGGCGTGGCCGAGTGTGTCGTTGATGCTCTTGAGATTGTCGACGTCGAGGAAGAACAGTGCGAGCCGACGGCCGGCCCGGTTGCTCCGCTTCACCGCGTGCTCGAGCCGGTCCTGGAAGAGGGCGCGGTTGCCCAGACCGGTCAGCGAATCGTGGAAGGCCTGGTACTGCAGCTCGCGCTCGAGCCGGCGGCGCTCGGTGACGTCGACCCCCGAGACCACGAAGCCCGCCACCGTCGGATCATCGAGCAGGTTGACGAAGGAGAGCTCGAAGGGCACGAGGGTCTCGGTGCCGAAGCGCACCATGGAGACGACCACCACCACCGGGCTCACCGTCGATGCCCCCTGGGCGGCCCGACGGAGGGCCTCGTGCAGGGCCGGCCGGTCACCGGCCGAGATCAGGTCTTCGAGGGGCCTGCCCTCGACCAGCTCTGAGTCGTGGCCGAGCAGGCGGGTGAGTGCACCCGAACAGGAGCGCACAAGGCCGTCGCGCGACAGCAGAATCGTCAGCACGGCGGCGTTGTGCACCAGGCTCCGGAAACCCGAATCCGCATCGTGCGAGACCTCGAAGCGCCGTCGTTCCGTCAGGTCACGGATGCTCAGGAGGACCGATCCCTCCTCCAACCAGGACACCGGTGTGCCGATGACCTCGACCAGGCGCCAGCCCGTGGCGGAGCGCACCCGCAGCTCAATCGGCGACCCGGTCTCCTTGCCCTGGATGCTGGTCAGCGAGCGCAGGACCAGTTCGATGTCTTCGGGATGCACGAAGTCCAGACCGGACTGGCCCACCGCGCTCTCGATCGAGCGCCCGAAGAGCTTCTCGCCCGCACGGTTCGCCCAGATGATGCTGCCGTCAGGTCCGACGATGAGCGCCATATCGGGGAACTCGTCGAGGCAACGGAGGAGCTGGGCCTCGGGGAGAGGTCGGCCCGGGCCGGACGACTCGCCAGGGACGCTGCGCATTGGTGACGGATCGGCCGGATCCGTCACGCTCTTTAGCCATTGCCACCTGGGAAACCCCCTGCCGAAAGACCTGGTCATGGCCGGCTTCTGGGGGCGTCGACGATTCGAGGGCAACCGTTGTGCGATCTGACCGCACCGGCCCCACCACCAACCCGGGGCGGGGCCAGACGGCTTGCTCCACCCGGCCCGAACGCGCCGCCGACGGTCCCGGCGACAATGGCGCCGCCGACGATCCTCTCGTCGGCCTGGCGCGGCCCGTGCACGGTGCTCTTCACGGCGCCGACGTCGCCGCGGCCGCCATGCCGGGCACGGTGGCCCCGTCGACCAGCACGTCGATGCCCGACACGAAGGAGGCCTCGTCGGAAAGGAGGAAGGCGACCACCGCCGCCACCTCGTCGGCCTCACCCAGGCGACCCAGCGGCACCTGTTCGAGCATGGTGCGCATGACCGGCTGCTGTTCGAGCTCCTGGCGACCCATCGGCGTGTCGATGATGCCCGGAGCGAGGGAGTTGACCCGACCACCGCGGGCGCCCCAACCGACCGACGCCCGCGCCACGGCACGGATCACCCCCCGTTTGGCCAAGCCGTACGCCAAGCCGGTGTCGGGGAAGAGCTCTACGGCCCGCTCCAGGAAGTCGGGCGACATCGGGTCGTCGAGGAGCGCGTCGATGTCCGCCGTGGCGAAGGGCGCCAACTGGTAGGCGGCCATGGAGGAAAAGCAGACCGCGGCCGACCCGGTGACCACCAGCTCTTCGAAGGCGTCGAGCAGGCGCTGCGTCCCGACCAGGTCCACCTCGAAGACGCGCCGGGCGTCGGCCATGGTCGGCGAGATTCCCGCCGCGTGGGCCAGCGCCCGGAAGGCACCGAGCTGGCGGACCTGTCCGACCAGGGCAGCGACGGCATCGGGATCCGAGACGTCGCAGGCCACGCCGATGGTGCCCTCGATGGCCGGGGCCTCCAGGTCGACGACCACCAGATCGTCGGCCATGCCGCGCAGCCGGTCGACACAACACCGGCCCATGCCACTGGAGGCTCCGGTGACGACGGCGACGCTCACGGCCGCGCCACCGCCGTGGCCGGGGGGTCCATCCGGTCGGGCGGCACTGAGAAGACGGACGCCATGACGGCCAACGTAGCCGACGCCGTCTGGCCCTCCAGGGGTGTTTACACCCCCGCGCCGAGCGGCGTGTCGAATCGGCGCCGGCCCGCGGTCACGGGTGCGCGAGCTCTCGAGGATCCGGGTGTGTGCGCCGCGGCCGAGCACTCGTGCGTCGGCGGCGGAACCCTGCGAGCGATGCCAGCCTCACGCCGGCGGGCCGACCTCGTGAAGACGTCCTCGCCCGTTCGATCGGGCGGCAGAATATCGAACTTGCATCCATTTCGAGGAGGAGCACACCCGTCCTCGGCGTGGCCGGCGCAGCGTGACCAGGCCGGGCAGCCGCCGGCCTCTCCCCGTTCCTTTGGCAGAGCGGTGAGAACTGGAGCACGATCGAGCATGGACGCACGACCGGGACGCACCGTGAGCGTGTCGGCGCTGACCCTCGGCACCTGGGTCGGACCGTTCGAGGATCAGTTCGATGGAGAGCGCATCCGCCGTTTCGCCGCGGCGACCAACGAACGGGACCCGCGCCCGCGCGCCGGCGAGGTGGTGCCCCCGGGAGCGGCGGTCACCCTTCTGTGGTCCGCGCAGAACGCGGGCCGCGACGCGCTGGTGGCGGGGGAATTCCAACAGGCGGCGAGCGGAGGTGTGCACGGTGAGCACGACGTCGTGCTGCATCGCCCCCTGGCGCGTGGCGAGCCACTCCTCACCTGGGTCGAGGGTTGGGGTGCCCATCCCGCCGGCGCCAACACCGTCGTGACGTTGCACTACGTGACGAGAGACGCTCGGAACGACGTCGTGGTCGAGCAGTGGTGGAGCACCGTGTGGCTCGGCGTGAGGGATCCCCCCGCCGGTGCTGCCGCACCGGCCCATGCGTTCCCCGAAGAGGCGCGCCAGCGCGTCATCGGTTCCTGGGCGGTGGACGTCGACGAAGGCATGGCCCGCCGGTATGCCGACGTGTCGGGCGATTGGAGCGCACATCACTTCGATCAGACCGCGGCCGAGCGCAGCGGATCCGATCGGCCCTTCCTGCACGGACTGTGCACCCTCGCGCTGTGCACACAGGGCGTGGTGGACGTCGTGGCCGAAGGGGACGCGGGCGCACTCGGGCGGTTCGCCGTGCGCTTCGCTCGCCCGATGCCACTCGGGGGGCGTCTCGATGTGCAGTTCTACCAAGCCGGACCGCACGAGGTGGCGTTCGAGGGTCGCTGCGACGGCAGCATCATCGTGTCGCACGGTCGAGCCCGCGTGACCTGATCAGCGCGAGTCGAACGACGCTCCGCTCACGCCGTCTCGACCTGCACCCGCAGGTCGCGCTTGAGGACCTTGCCCGACGGGTTCCGGGGGAGCGCGTCGACAAAGGTGACGGTCTTCGGGACCTTGAACTTCGCCAGTTGCCCGCTGCAGTGCGCGATCAGCTCCTCGGCGGTCGCCGTCGCCCCCGGGCGGACCACCACGAAGGCCACCGGGACCTCACCCCAGCGCTCGTCGGGCCGGCCCACCACCGCGGCCTCGAGCACCACCTCGTGCTCGTAGAGCACACGCTCGACCTCCGAGCCGGCGATGTTCTCGCCACCCGACACGATCATGTCCTTCAGCCGATCGACGATGAACAGGTAGCCGTCCTCGTCGCGCACACCCACGTCGCCCGTGTGGAACCAGCCGCCGGCGAACGCCGTGGCCGTCGACTCGGGATCGCGCCAATAACCCTTGAAGACCTTGGGCCCGCGCAGGACGACCTCGCCGGGCTCGCCCGGCGGCACCGCATGCCCGTCGTCGTCCCACACCGCGAGCTCGAGGTGCAGACAGGGCCGCCCGACGCTGCCCAGCTTGGTCACGATGCTGTCCCGGTCGAGGAAGGTGTCGCCCGAGACCGTCTCGGTGAGGCCGTAGGCGTCGGCGAACCACGCCGCGGGAAAGGTGCGCTGGATCCGCTCGATCAGCGGGATCGGCATCTTCTCCCCACCGTTGATGATCACGCGCACCGAGGACAGGTCGCGCTCCTCGACGCCGGGGATCGCCATGATGGCGTTGACCATGGCGGGAGCCAGCCAGACCACCGTCACCTGCGAACGCTCCAGCTCGTCCACGACGGCGGCCGCGTCGAAGGAGCGGTGGATGATGGTCGGCGCGCCGACTCCGATCAGCGATGTCGTCGTCAGGTCGAGTGCTCCGACGTGGTAGAGCGGGCCACAGGCCAGCCCGAGGTCGGCCGAGGTGAACCCGAACTCCGTGATGTGCGCCAGGTTCTTCCACGCCAGGTTGGCGTGGGAGATCATGACGCCCTTGGGTCGACCGGTCGTCCCGGACGTGTACATGAGCCGGTGGATGTCGTCGGGCTCCGTCGAGGCTCGTGGCAGCGGGGCCGCACGAGGTCTCGAGCTCGGTGATGCTGGTCCATCCACCGGGTGGCACGACGGCGATGCTGACGCGCACGAGCGACGTCTCCATGCCGTCGGTCGCCGCCGCGGCGACGTCCTGCAGCGCTTCGTCGCAGACCAGCGCCCTGGCCTGCGAATGGTCCAGGATGTAGCGGACCTCGGCTGCGGCCAGCCTCCAGTTGATCGGCATGGCGATGGCGCCGAGATAGTTCGCGGCGAAGACCACCTGGAGGAATTCCGGACAGTTGTAGGCGAGAAGGCCGACGACGTCGCCGGGCCGGACACCGCACTCGGAGAGACCACCGGCCAGGGCGACGGCGCGCTCCTCCATCTCGGCGTACGTCGTGGCCCGGCCCTCGAACACGGTGATCGGCCTGTCCGGCGCCCGCGACGCATGGTGCGCGAGCACCCCGAACCAGTTCACGTCCGATTTCATGTCGTCGTCCCCTCCCACAGACACCCGCCCGGGTCTCGACGGTGGCGTCCGTCAGGCGGCGGGGCGGAGTTCTTCGGCTCCGGCCTCGTTCCCACTAGCGTCCCACCCATGAGTGTCCAGGCGACCGGGGAGTCCAGGCGCAGCCCCAAATGGGAGCAGCGGCGCCACGCGATCGTCGACACCTCTGCGCAGGTCTTCGCCCGCCAGGGTTACCACGCCACCGGGATCATGGAATTGTGCGCGGCCAACGATCTCGGCAAGGGGGCCCTCTACCACTACATCGGCTCCAAGGAAGAGCTGCTGGCCGCCATCCACAACCGCGTCATGGACGAGGTCATGTTCGGAGCGGACCGTGTGGCCGAGGCCGGCGGGACGCCGTCCGAACAACTGGCCATGCTGGGTGACGAGTTGATCGACGTGATCCACCGCTATCCCGATCACGTCTGGGTCTTCCTGCACGAGTTCCCCGCCCTCACCGGAGACCGGGCCGAGCAGTTCCGCAAGCGACGCCAGGACTACGAGCGCCGGGTCGAGGACGTGTTGCGCGCCGGCGTGGCAACCGGCGAATTCCGTGACCTCGACCCGTGGCTGGTCGCGCGAGCCTGGCTGGGCATGCACAACTACACCTACCTCTGGCTCAAGCCCGAAGGACGCCTCAGCGCGCGCTCGGTGGCCCGACCCTTTGCCGAGATCTTCATGCGTGGCATCAGGCAGTCCGACCCCGAGGATCACGGCGCCGAATAACCACCGTCGACCACCATGGCCGAACCGGTGGTCCAGCGCGATTCGCTCCCGGCCAGGTACGCGTAGGCGCCGGCCAGGTCCTCCGCCGTCCCCAGCCCGAGCGGGTGACGGGCTGCGATGGTGTCGAGTGCCTCTTCGGGGAGCCCGGTGTGGATGGCCGAGCGGAACGTCCCGGGACACACGCAGTTGACCCGGATGCCGTCGCGGGCGTACTCGACCGCGGCCACCTTGGCCAGTTGGATCACGGCCGCCTTCGTGGCGCAGTACGGAGCCGAGTGGGACCATGCCGTCAGTCCGGCCACGGACGCGGTCAGCACGATGGAGCCGGATCGCCGCGGCCGCATGACCGCAACCGCCGCCTTGATGCCGTTGACCGCGCCGAGGACGTTGACGCGGAACGAGCGCTCCCAGTCCTCCGTCTCGAGGTTGTGGATGCGGCCATTGCGTGCGAGCACTCCTGCGTTGCTGATCAGGACGTCGAGGCGGCCGAACCGCTCCATCGCCCGCGCGACCACGTCCTCGACCTGCTGCGCGTCGCTCACGTCGGCGAGGATGGTCTCGGTCGGCGGTGCGGGGTGCGCGAGGCCGGCCCGCGTCGCGGCCAGAGACTCCTCGGACACGTCGCTCAACACCAGCGCGGTGTCGGGCTCGGCGCCCAGCCGGCGCGACACCGCGGCACCGAGCGCTCCGCCAGCCCCCGTGATGACGACGACCCGCCGATCCGATCCATCCGTCATACGAGCAGGTATCCCCCATCCACGTTCAAGACGGTCCCGGTCATGAAGGCCGATGCGTCCGAGGCCAGGAATTGATACGCACCGGCCAAATCGGTCGGCGCTCCCCAGCGCCGTTGCGCCGTGTGTCCGGTAATCGCCGCGTCCAGCTTCGGTGCCTTCTTCCACCCTTCTGCCAGGGGCGAATCGAACCAACCCGGCGCCACGACGTTGACCGTGATGCCCGCGGGGGCCAGGTCGAGCGCCAGGGCTTTGGCCAGCGCGGTCAGGCCCGCCTTCGACGAGCTGTAGGCGCACAAGCCCTTGCGGGGACGCTCCGCGAGCACCGATCCGGTGAAGATGAGCCGGCCGCCCTCCCCCATGACGCGGGCCGCCGCACGGGCACCGAGAAAGGCGCCCGTCAGGTTGACCTCGAGGACGCGACGCCAGGTGGCGACCTCGGTCTGGCGCGGCCCGGCGACGACGGGAGAGATGCCGGCGTTGCAGATCCAGACGTCGAGGCCGCCCCATTCGGCGACGACCGCGTCGGCGACCGCCTCGTTGAAGTCTTCGTCGGTGACGTCACCGCAGAGCACGAGCGAGGGACCGGGCAGCTCCTGGGCAACGGCCTTGAGGTCCCGCTCGGTCCGGGCTACCAGGCCGACCGCGGCACCGGCGCGGGAGAAGGCGTGGGCGAGCAGGGTGCCCAGACCCCGACCGGCACCCGTCACGACGATCCGCTTGCCCTCCACGTCGCCCGGGCTGGGGAACGAGTCGGGGATCTCCATCTGGTCGGACATCTGCCTCCCGCTTGTACCGGTCAGTACAGTACACGAACGTGAAGCGCCCTCAACCCTCGGTGCCCCGCGACGACCTGGTCGAGATGGAGCGCCAGATGCTCTTGATCCGCGGCTTCGAGGAGCGCGTGGCCGACCTCTACCGCGATGGGCTGATCCCCGGATTCGTGCACCTCTCCATCGGCCAAGAAGCGTCCGCGGTGGGAGCCTGCTGGCCGTTGCGCCGCGAGGACGTGATCACCTCGACGCACCGCGGTCACGGCCACTGCCTGGCCAAGGGCCTCGACCCCCTGGGCATGTTCGCCGAACTGATGGCGAAGGACGAGGGAACCAATCGAGGCCGCGGCGGGTCCATGCACATCGCCGACCCGAGGCTCGGCGTCTTCGGAGCCAACGGCATCGTGGCGGCCGGACTCCCGATTGCCAACGGCGCCGCGGTGGCTTCCCAACTGCGCGACGACGGGAGCGTCGTAGTGGCGTTCTTCGGTGACGGTGCGGCCGCGCAGGGTGCGTTCCACGAGGCGCTCAACCTGGCCTCCATCTGGCAGCTGCCGGTCATCTTCTTCTGCGAGAACAACGGGTACTCGGAATTCTCCCCGACGCGATCACAGCAGGCGGCGTCGCTCAAACGCCGAGCCAAGGGTTACGCACTCCCCTACGTGCCCGTGGACGGCAACGACGTGGTCGCCACGGCCATCTGCATGCAGGACATGGTCGTGGCAGCGCGGGCGGGAGGAGGACCGGTCCTCGTGGAGGCGTCGACCTACCGCTGGCACGGGCACTACGAGGGCGACCCGCAGCGCTACCGGACGGACGAGGAACTGCGTGAGTGGCGCGCACGCGATCCCCTCGTGGTGCATCGGGCCCGGCTCCTGGCGGCCGGCGTCGACGAGTCGCAGATCGACGCGCTGGCGTCGACCGTGGACTCCGAGCTCGACGCTGCGGTCGAGCGGGCGCGTGGGCTGGCCGCACCGGCGGTGCGCACCCTGTTCGACTTCGTCGTGCGGGAGCGGCCCTCGAGACCCGAACCGCCGGCGCTGCCGGCCGGCGCCCCGGTCTTCCGCACCATGGATGCCATCCGGGGTGCCCTGGAAGCCGAACTCGAGTCCGACGAGCGAGTATTCCTCGCCGGGATCGACATCGGCGAAGGTGGAAACGTGTTCGGCCTGACCCGCGGGCTCCGCGACCGCTTCGGCGACCGGGTCCGCGACACCCCGATCTCCGAGACGGCGATCGTCGGGCTCGGCGTGGGTGCGGCCATGGCCGGCATGCGACCCGTGGTGGAGGTGATGTACCTCGACTTCCTCGGCGTCTGCCTGGACCAGTTGCTGAACCAGGCCGCCAAGCTGCCCTTCATGACGGGGGGATCCGCCGAGATGTCTTTGACGGTCCGGACCCAGTTCGGCGCGGGCCGGTCGTCGGGCAGCCAGCACTCGCAGAGCCTCGAGGCGCTCCTCGCCCACATCCCTGGGCTCACCGTGGTCATGCCGTCGACCCCGGCCGACACGTACGGGCTCCTGCGCGCCGCCATCGAGGATCCCAATCCGGTCGTGTTCATAGAGAACAGGCTGCTCTACGCGATGAAGGGCCCGCAGCCGCCGCCCGACCACATCGTTCCCATCGGGCGGTCGGCCGTCGTCCGCGCCGGCTCCGACATCACGGTGGTCTCGGTGTCGCGCATGGTGCACGAGGCGCTCGCGGCCGCAGACGAGCTGCACGGGGACGGGATCTCGGTGGAGGTGATCGACCTGCGGACGGTGGCCCCCCTCGACCTCGAACCCGTGCTGGCGTCGGTGCACAAGACCAGCCGCCTCCTGATCGCCCACGAGGCGGTCGTCCCCTTCGGCATCGGTGCGGAGATCGCGGCCACGGTGGCCCGGGAGGGGTTCTGGGACCTCGATGCACCAATTCAGCGCGTCGGGGCTGCGGCCACGCCCCCGCCGTACGCACCCGAGCTCGAACGCGCCTGGCTGCCCGATCGGCACGACATCGCGGCGGCCGTCCGTAGGTTGGCCGCCGTCTGAGCGGACGCGGACGGGATCACTCAGCAGCCGAGCGCCCGCGCAATCACCACGTGTTGGATCTCGTTGGTGCCCTCGCCGATCTCGAGCACCTTGGAGTCGCAGTAGAACCGGGCCACCGGAGACTCGAGCATGTACCCCACGCCACCGTGGATCTGCACCGCTTCGGACGCGGCCCACGCCGCGACCCGGCTGGCCTTGAGCTTGGCCATCGCCGCCTCCTTCACGAAGGGCTCCCCGGCGTCGCGCAGCGAGGCGGCCCGGTAGGTCAACCAGCGCGCCGCCTCGAGCTCGGTCGCGATGTCGGCCAGCTTGAACTGCACCGCCTGGAATTTCGCAATCGGCTGCCCGAACTGGACCCGCTGTCGCGCGTAGTCCAGCGCCAGGTCCAAGACGGCCTGGGTCAGGCTCAACGACAGTGCGGCAACCGAGATGCGGCCGACCTCGAGCGTGCGCAGGAACTGGCTCAGGCCCATGGCCGGGTCGCCGACGAGTTGGTCGTCGGGAACACACACGTCGTCGAAGTACAACTCGCGGGTGTCGAGGCCTCGCCAGCCGATACCGCGCATCTTGGGGCCGGTCGTGAAGCCGGGCGCGTCCCTTTCCACGACGAAGCTGGCGTAGCGGGCCGGGCCGCCGTCGCCGGCGTCCGTCCGGGCCAACAACGTGACGCCGAACGACATGTCCGTTCCCGCGTTGGAGATGAAGGTCTTGCGCCCGTTGATCACCCAGCCGTCGTCTGTGGCGACGGCGCGGGTACGGATGCCCCGGGCGTCGGATCCCGCCTCGGGTTCGGTGAGTCCGAAGGCGCCGAGGGCCCGACCTTCGGCCAGTGGGCGCAGCCAGCGCTCCCGTTGGGCGTCGTTGCCGAAGAGAAGCAGTGGAAGCGATCCGATGGTCACGTGCGCCTGCCAGGCGGCGGCCACCGATTGGTCGGCCAGACCGATCTGCTCCATGGCGGCGACGAAACCGACGGTGGACATGCCGATCCCGCCCCACTCCTCGGGCACCAGCATGCCGAGAAGGCCGAGGGCTCCCATTTCGCGGAGGAGATCGGTGGGGCACCGCGCCTCGTCCCAGGCCGCAGGCGCCCGGCGGGCGATCTCGTTCTGGGCGAAGTCCCGGCAGAGCGCGACCAGTGCGCGCTCCGGCTCGCTCAAGGAGAAATCCACGCCGTCATCCTATGGACTGACCGGTACAAACGCCCGTAGACTGGCCTCGTGCCATCCGATCGGCTCCCCCACACCTTTCCGAAGTTCGACAGCACCGAAGAAGAGCGCCGGCACCGCAAGCAGCGGCTGGCGGCCGCCTTCCGTCTCTTCGGACGGTTCGGCTTCGGTGAGGGCACGGCCGGGCACATCACGGCCCGCGACCCCGAACTGCCGGACCACTTCTGGGTCAACCCGTTTGGCATGAGCTTCCGCCAGATCCGGGTCAGGGATCTGCTCTTGGTCGACCACGAGGGCAAGGTGGTCGAAGGCACGTGGCCGCTCAACGCGGCGGCCTTCGCCATCCACTCCCAGATCCACGCGGCCCGGCCCGACGTGGTGTCGGCCGCCCACGCGCACTCGCTCTACGGCAAGGCCTGGTCCACGTTGCAGCGGCCGCTCGATCCCTTGACCCAGGATGCCTGCGCGTTCTACGGCGATCACGCGGTGTTCGACGACTACACCGGCGTCGTGCTCGACCTCGAGGAGGGAAAGCGCCTCGCCCATGCACTGGGTGACGGCAAGGCGGCCATCCTGAGCAATCACGGCCTGCTCACCGTCGGGCGCACCGTCGACGAGGCGGCATGGTGGTTCGTGACCATGGAGCGCTCGTGCCAGGCGCAGCTGCTGGCCGAGGCGGCCGGCACCCCCATCCTCATTCGCCCCGACGTGGCCGAGAAGACGGCCGGGCAGACCGGCAGCCACCGGGCCGGCTGGTCGCAGTTCCAGCCCCTCTACGACCAGATCGTGGCCGAGGAGCCCGACCTGCTCGACGAGTAGCGCCGGGCGGCCTCAGTCGCCCTCGGGTTGGAGGTGCGCCATGAACGAGGCCGACCAACCCATCAAGTCCTTGGGGACGTAGTAGCCGGCTTCGTCGTTGATGGCCGTCCAGTGCTCGGCGATGTCCTCAATGGACGCACTCGGACCCGGGTGGACGTACCCCGGCGTGGTGGCGATGAACATGCGGGCAAAGCGCCCGGCGCCGGCCGCGTACATCTCCCCCGAGACCGGGCAGTCCTCGTGGGCGAGGTAGGCGACCATCGGCGCCACGAGCTCGGGCGTCATCTCCGTCGGCCCCCCGCCAGGTCCCGCCATCCGCGTCATGGCCGCGGGAGCGATGAGGTTCACCTTGATGCCCTGCCTGGACCCGGCGACGGCCAGGCTGCGCGTGAGCCCGACCACCGCGGCCTTGGCCGTGGCATACGAGGTGTTGTTGGGCAGCCCGAACATGCCGCTCGAGGTGGTCATGACGATCCGTCCGTAGCCCTGGTCGGCCAAATGGGGCCAGGCGGCACGGGCCGTGTTGAACGCCCCGACCGTGTGCACGGCCAGGTGGCGGGTCAGGTTCTCCTCGTCCGCCTCGGGAAAGCCGGCCCAGCGGATGATCCCGGCGTTGTTGATCAGGACGTCGATGCGCCCGAACCGGTCGATGGCGGCCTGCACCACCGCGCGCGCTCCGGCGACGCTGGCGATGTTGCTGGTGTCGGCGACGGCCGCGCCGCCGCGCCCGGTGATCTCGTCGACCACGCCGGCGGCCGGACCGTTGTCGGACCCCACGCCCTCCATCGATCCGCCGAGGTCGTTGACGACGACGGCGGCGCCGCGCTCGGCGAGCAGGAGCGCATAAGACCGCCCGATGCCGCGTCCGGCACCGGTGACGACGGCGACGCGGCCGTCGAAGCGGTGGTCGCGAGAACCCTGAGCGGTCAGGCGGCCACCGGAGCCTTGAAGCCGAGGAGTCCCCCGAGCGTGCCGCCGAGCATGGCGTTGCGCTCAGCGGCCGGGACACCGGCGAACTGCTCGGCGATCAGTTGCCGGCTGCCCCGGAAGGTGCCCTCGGCGTGCGGGTAGTCGTTGCCCCAGACGATGGTCGACAAGCCGGTGATGTGGCGGCAGGCGACCGCGACGGCGTCGTCCTGGAACGACACGTGGAACTGGCGCCGGACGTACTCACTCGGCCTCAGCGGGTAGGGCCACTTCTCGTTCAGCGCGAAGAGCTGCGCCATGCCGCTCTGCTCGCTGGCCGGACGGGTCTCGTCCCACACCCCCAGCCACCAGTCCGCGTCCTGGCCGATGCCGGTGACCCAGCACTTGTCCATACTGCCGACGAGAGACGCCAGCCAGTGCGCATTGAATTCGATCAGCGCGAAGTGCAGGTCGGGGTAGCGCTCGGCGACGCCGCCCCCGACCAGTTGGCAGATGACCTGTTGGGGGACCATGGTGCTGTAGATGCACTGTGTGATCATCCGCTTCGCCGCGGCCTTCTCGGTCATCGGCTGATTGACCTGCTGCGCGTTCTCCATCACGACCTTCAGCGTGGTGGCCTCGGGGTCGTTGACCTTCACCCCGCCGGTCTGGGTGTGGATGAAGACATGCACGCCGTTCGCCTGCGCCGCCGCCCACACGGGGTCGAAGTCTCGTGAGTAGTACGGCTTGGGCGGCGTCGCCGGCAGCAGAATCCCGCGGAAACCTCCCGCCGCGACGCGCTCGATCTCGGCCACCGCGTCGTCCACGTCCGTCAGCGGGATGGGAGCGGTCGGGGCCAGCCGGGCGAAGTACGGGCCGAATCGCTCCAGGACGTAGTCGTTGTAGACGCGGGCGTGGGCGATGGACAGCTCGTGGTCGTCCGAGTAGAGCCCGAAGAGCGAGAGATTCGGATGCATGACCCCGACGTCCACCCCGTCGAAGTCGAGGTCCTCGAGGATCATTTCGGGATCGCCCTCGGGCATCCGCCCTCCGGTTTGGCGATACCGCGAGATCGTCCAACCTTCGAAACCAGGAGTGTGCAGGCGCCGGAAGATCCGCGCCCCACCCTCGACCAGGGGCTCGACTTCGAAGTCGTCCTCCCAGACCCCCCGCTCCCGCAGATGGGTCGGCAAGCGGGTCCTGAAGAGGTCGGTGGGCTCGAGGATGTGCCCGTCCGCGGAGACGACAAAGGGCTTGTCCACCATGTGCTGTCCCTTCCGTCCGAATAACAGAGAGTGGACTCCGCGAATTGCGCGAAGCTCCTCGCAAAAGGCTAGACCAACCGGTCGGTACACGGCAACGCGACCAGGGGAGGACGGCGACACGTGGCAGCGCGCTGGCAGCAGAGGCCCACCGGCTCGACCTGGGGCGAGTGGGGGGACGACGACGAGCTCGGGCGGGTGAACCTGATGACGCCGGAGAAGGTGCTCCAAGGCGTCCGGGAGGTCGAGGCCGGAGTGAGCTTCTGCCTCAGCCTGCCCCTCGACTACCCCGGGGGCACGGCCCTGAACCAACGCCGTCATCCCCCGGTCGTCTCACCGACCGAGGACATGAACGGCGAGCCCTCCGTCTTCTACAACGTCCGCATGAGCGAGATGGAGGACTGGGGCGACGCCAAGTACGTCGACGTGTGGGCCGACGACGTCGTGACCCTCGCCCTCCAGTACTCGACCCAGTGGGATTCCCTGGCCCACGTCGGTGCGGAGTTCGACGCCGATGGGGACGGGGTCGAAGAGGCGGTCTACTACAACGGCTACCGGGCCGGCACCGACCTCGTGGGCCCACGGACCGACGCCCGGGGCGACGGCAGCGGCCACCGCGCCTTCGCGCACCATCTCGGCCTCGAGCACATGGCCTTTCACGGCGTCCAGGGGCGCGGCGTCCTGGTCGACCTGGCCCACCACGTGGGCGACGAATGGCGCGGCATCGACCACTCCACGCTCGAGGGCATCATGGCCGCGGACGGCGTCGTGGTAGAGCCCGGCGACGTGCTCCTCCTCCACACCGGATTCGCGACCCGGGTGCTCGAGTGGGAACGCGAGCCCGATCCCAAGAAGATCCACACGATGTGTTCGTACCTCGACGCCAGGGACCCGTCGTTGCTCGAATGGGTGGCCGATTCGCAGATCTCGGCCCTCGTCGCCGACAACTACGCCGTCGAGGGACTCCTGGGCAAGGACCGCGACCCGAGCCGGCACTCCTTCCTGCCGCTCCACCACCTCTGCCTGTTCAAGCTCGGCGTCCCGCTCGGAGAGATGTGGTACCTGCACGAGTTGGCCGGATGGCTTCGTGCACACGGCCGCAGCCGGTTCTTGCTGACCGCGCCGCCCCTGCGCCTCCCGGGCATCGTCGGCTCGCCGGTCACGCCGATCGCGACGGTCTGAGCGCTCCCGCCGACGCGCCCTCTCCGGCCGCCTCTGCCGGCTCGTCCGAACGCGAGAAGGTGAAGGCGTCGTAGTCGTTGGCGATCACGTCGGCGATGATGGAGAAGAGCTTGGGCCGGCCGCCGGAGTTGAGCAGATACCGCTTGGGTTTGCCCGGGATGTTGGTGCCGAAGTAGTAGCTGCTCTCTCCGAAGGAGAGCGGCGATGCGGCACCGCGGTTGACCATGTTGGTCCAGCGCTCCTCGGCCCGCGCCGTCACCTCGATCACCTCGAAGCCCCGGCTGCGGGCGAAGAGGAGCAGATCGGTGACGAAATCGACCTGGTCCCCGTTGTAGCGCGGATTGTTGCCGGCGGCGGCGTGCGGGCCGCCCGGGAAGAAGAGGTTCGGGAACCCGTGGGTCTGCACACCGAGGAAGGTGAGCGGGCCGTCAGCCCAGTGATCGACCAGGGCCAGCCCGTCTCGGCCCACGATGCCCATCCGCGCCAAGGCACCGGTGCCGAAGTCGAAGCCGGTCGCCCACACGATGATGTCGAACTCACGGAGGCCGTCGGTGGTCTCGATGCCCGCCGGTGTCACCCGGACCATGGGGGTCTCCCGGAGATCGACCAGGGAGACATTGGGGCGGTTGAAGGACTCGAAGTAGCCGTGGACGAACGGTGGTCGCTTCTCCCCGAACCGGTGGTCCTTCGGGACCAGTCGATCGGCCGTCACCGGGTCCTCGACGACGGCGCCGATCTTCCCGGCGATGAAGGCACACCACTCGGCGTTGACCTCGGGATTCGACAGCAGATCCAGGTAGTTGCTGGTCAGCTTGGCGAACCCGGGGCTGTGCCACATCTTCTCGTAGAACTCCTGGCGCTGGTCCTCGGAGTCCTCGAAGGCCGTGCGGTCATGCGCGCGGTGGTGGAAGCCGTGCACCGAGGTGTTCAGGGTTTCACGGAGCTGCTCGAAACCGGCGCGCAGTTCCGCCTGTTCCTCGGGCGAGATCGGTCGGTTGTTGAGCGGTGTGCACCAGTTGGCCGTCCGCTGGTACACGGTCAACGAATCGACCTGGTCGGCGATGGAGGGAACGACCTGGACACCGCTCGAGGAGGTGCCGATCACGGCCACCCGCTTGCCTGTGAAGTCGACCGCTTCGGCTGGCCACGAGCCGGTGTGAAACGACGCCCCGGCGAAGTCCCCTCGCCCCGGGACCTCCGGCGTGTAAGGGATGGAGAGCACCCCGGTGGCGGCGACGACGACGCGGGCCTGCACGTCGATACCCCCACTGGCCTCCACGCGCCAGGTGCCGCTCGACTCCTGGTACTCGGCCGAGCTGACCCGGGCGTCGAAGTGGATGTGGCGCCGTAGGTCGAAGCGGTCGACGACGTGGTTGAGGTAGCGCTCGGTCTCCGGCTGGGCGGCGAAGTGCTCCGCCCAGCGCCAGTCTTCGAACAGGTCGGGCGAGAAGAGGTAGCCGTAGGTGTAGCTCTCCGAGTCGAAGCGGGCTCCGGGGTAGCGGTTCCAGTACCAGGTGCCCCCGACTCCCCCGCCGGCCTCGAGCAGGAGGGCCGAACAGCCCTCTTCGAGCGCGCGGTAGAGCTGATAGATCCCCGTGATCCCCGCACCGACGACGAGCACGTCGACGTCGGCACCGGGCGGGCCGCCGGCGGCGGGCGAGCCGGGAGAGGTGTTCATGTCGATGCAGCCCCTGTCGTCACCGAGTCAACCGCGGCGGCCTCGCGGAGGTGCAGCGGCGGCATATTGTACCGACCGGTTAGTCTAATACGAGCCGACGCGCGACTGGAGGGGCGGCACAATGACCATCATGGACAAGAAGTGGTCCGCGCTCCCCGTGCCCTACGCGATCGAGGAATTGGATCGGGTGCGCAAGGAGCGCTACTTCGACCCCGACTTCTTCCGTCTGGAAGCCGAGCTGCTCTGGCCCCGGGTCTGGCAGATGGCCTGTCGCCTCGAGGAGATCCCGACGGTCGGTGACTTCGCCGAGTACGAAATCCTCGATCAGTCGGTGGTCGTCATTCGCACCGACGAAGGCGTGCGGGCCTTCCACAACGCCTGCCGGCACCGCGGGGTGCGCCTCGCCCAGGGCAGGGGCTCACGCCGGGGGGGATTCGTCTGCCCGTTCCACGGTTGGTGCTACGGGACCGACGGCCGCAACACCCGGGTGACGCAGCCGGGCGCCTTCTCCGAGCACAACCTCGAGCCGGGTGACATCGACCTGGTTCCCGTCCGGTGCGAGACATGGGGTGGGTGTGCCTGGATCAACCTCGACGACGCCGCACCAGCGCTGCGCGCCTGCATCGAACCCTTCGCCACGGTGCACGACGCCTGGCAGGTCGAAGCGTTCCGGGCGGAGTGGTGGTACGCCTGCCGCCTTCCGGTCAACTGGAAGCTGGCCGAAGAGGCATTCGTGGAGCAGTACCACGTCCTCCAGGCTCACCCCCAGCTGCGCATCCCGAACCGCTACCCCGCCCGCGATCCGGCCGACTTCGACCCCCGTGTCCTGATCGACGGGGAGCTGCAGTACCTGCGGACGATGTGCGAGGGCATGGACGGGATGGTGCACGCCCGTGACGTCGAGATTGCCGAGTCACTGGCCGGGGTGGAGCTCCCTCGGGACTACCAGCAGGCCCGCTCGACCTGGGAGCGAAGCCTGAACGAAGCGGTCACTCGGACCCACCGCGCACGCGGTTGTGCCATGCCCGATCTCAACGAGCTGGAGGCGCAGGGGCTGAACCAGCCGATGGGGTACTGCTTCCCCCACTACTTCATCCTGCCCATGTACAGCAGCGCGTCCTCCTACCGCTTCCGACCCCTCGGACCCGAAGAGACGCTCATGGAGATCTGGGCGCTCAGCCGATTCCCCGAGGGTGAGGAGCCCGAGACTCCTCCGGTGCCCGAGGTCTGGGAGTACGACGATCCCCGCTGGCCACCGATTCCCGCCCAGGACTTCTCGAATTTGCCGAAGCAGCAGCGAGGCCTCCACTCGAAGAGCTTCGACTACATGCGGCTGGCTGAGCGCACCGAAGGACACATCTCGAACTACCAACGGGTCATCGACGGGTTCTTGGCCGGACTCCCCTCCGACGCGCTCCTGGGTGCGCTGGGAAAGATCAACGTGAATCCCCTCGACATGCCCGTGGTCGAGATCGGTTTCTGAGGCTCGACGGTGGCAACGACGCACACACTGGCTGACGTCGTCGCGGGCGTCGGCAACACCATGGCGGCCTACACCCAGGCGCTCGACGACGGCCGCACGGAGGACATCGTCGCCACGTTCTGTCCCGACGGCGTCTGCGACATGCCGGGCCTGGGTCGACACGTTGGTCACGACGCGCTCCGGGCGGCCTACGACAGGTGGAAGCCGAGGAAGCCGCAACGCCATCTCATCGCCAACACGCTGGTCACCGAGTGGGACGAGCACCAGGCTCGGGTGTCGAGCGACGTGGTGTTCCTCCACCAGAGCGACGGCGGATGGGTCGTCGGGGTGGTGGGGCGTTACGAGGACATCCTGCACTTCGACGATGGCGCATGGCGCTTTCACCGTCGCGTGGCCACGTTCGTGAACGAGAATGGAGCGCAATGAAATTCGGCCTTGATGTGGCGCAGCAACGGGTGTCGTGGGACGCGTTGGTCGAGCGCGTCCGCTTCGCCGAAGGTCTCCGCTTCGACGGCGCGTGGGGATTCGACCACTTCCAGCCCATGTTCGGCGAGGGAGCGGGCGAGACGTTCGAGGGCATGAGCACCTTGGCTGCGCTGAGCGGGCTCACCACCGATATCCGCCTGGGGCTCCTGGTCACCGGCGCCACCTACCGCCACCCCTCGGTCCTGGCCGCCCAGGCGGTGACGATCGATCACGCGTCGCACGGGCGCCTGGAGCTCGCCTTGGGTGCGGCCTGGTTCGAGAAAGAGCACGAGGAGCTCGGGATCCCGTTCCCGGCGACCGCCGAACGCTTCGACCTCCTCGAGGACACCCTCGAGATCGTCACCCGCCTCTTCAGCGGCGAGGTCGTCTCCTACGAGGGGAAACGGATCTCGTTGCGCGCGGCCCAGCTGCTGCCCCGCCCGGTGCAGCGCCCGCACCCGCCGATCTGGATCGGCGGCACGGGGCCGCGGCGGACGCTGCCCCTCGCCGCCCGGTACGCCGACGTCTGGCACGCGTTCGGCACTCCCAACTCGCTGCGCGAGGCCGGCGCCGAGGTGGACAGGCTGGCCGCCGCCGCGGGCCGGGATCCGGCGGCGATCATGCGGGCCGGGTCCCTCTCGCTCGACGACCTGGAGCTGGCCCGCCGCCATGCGGCGAAGTGGCGCGACGCCGGCTACGGATACCTGATCTGCGGATGGCCGGCCGCCGGCGAGGCCCAGATCGAGGCGTTCGTCAAGGACGTGCTCCCGGAGTTCACGGCCTGATGACCACGATCACCGCCGACCGACTCACCCCGACCGTGGGTGCGCTCGTCGAGGGCGTCGACCGCGAGCGCCTGCTCTCGGACGAGTCATTGCCCGGGTGCACGCTCGAGGCGCTCGAAGCACACGGGGCGCTCGTGTTCCGGGGCCTGCACATGAGCGACGAGGACCAGGTCGCCTTCTCGAAGCTGCTCGGGACCGTGGAGGTGTTCGGGACCGGGACGCACCCGGAGATCTTCCGGGTCACGCTGGACCCGGCTCGCAACCCGGCGGCGCCCTACCTCAAGGGCACGTTCCACTGGCACATCGACGGGTGCACCGATGACGTGCCGATCATGGCCACCATGCTCAGCGCCCACGACGTGGCCGCATCGGGTGGCGAGACCGAGTTCGCCAGCTCGTACCAGGCGTACGAGGACCTGTCCGACGAGGAGAAGATCCGGTTCGGGTCCGTCCGCGTCGTGCACTCGATCGAGGCCTCCATGCTCCTGCACACGGCCGATCCCACACCCGAGCAGCTCGCCCTCTGGCGCCGCCGGCCGGCGAAGGAGCACCCCCTGGTCTGGACGCACCGCTCCGGGCGCAAATCACTGGTGCTCGGCGCCACGACGGACCACGTCGTCGGCATGGATCCCCAAGAGAGCCGGGCCTTCCTCGACGGGCTGGTGGAGCGGGCCACCGGGCCCGACCGCGTCTATCGCCACGAGTGGCAGGTCGGTGACGTCGTGATCTGGGACAACCGCGGGGTGCTGCACCGCGCCGCCCCCTACGACCCGGCGTCACCCCGCGACATGCACCGCACGACCTTCGCCGGCGACGAGCCCATCAATTGAGCACCACACCGGAGGACGACTCGATGCCGCGGGTACAGCCGATCCCACCGCGTGAGTGGCCGGCCGGGATGGCCCAGGCGCTGGCGGCCGCGTACCGGCCGACCAATCCCCGGCATCCGCCGTCACCGCTCGACCCGACGAGCCCCAAGGGCCTCAACGCGATGGGTGTGCTGGCCCACCACCCTGAGCTCACCGCCGCGTACAACAACCTCATCAGCCACGCCCTCTACTTCACGACGATCACCCCCCGCCAGAGGGAGCTGCTGATCCTGCGCGTGGCGCACCTGCGCGGTTCGCGCTACGAGTGGGCCCAGCACGTCTACCAGGCCGGCGTCGTGGGCCTGACGGCCGATGAGGTCGAGCGGGTTCGCGCCGGCGCGGCACGCCGAGGGTTGGGACGAGCTCGACTCGGCGCTGCTGCGCGCGGCCGACGAGCTCGTGGCCGATGCCCGCATCGCTGACCCCACCTATGCCGTGCTGTCGCGTGCGCTCGAGACCCGCCAATTGATGGACGTGGTCTTCACCGTCGGCGCCTACGAGGTGTTCGCCATGGCGATGCGCACGTTCGACGTCCCGCTCGACGACGACCTGCAGCGCTTCACCTGACCGCGCCGGCGCCTCAGGTGTTGCGGCCGCCGTTGACCCCGATGATCTGGCCGGTGATGTAGCCCGCCTCCTCCCCGCACAGGAAGGAGCAGGTCGCCGCGATGTCCTCGGGCAGACCGGCGCGGCGAACGGGTGTCCGGCCGATGGCGTCCTCGATCCCCCCTTCGCCGAACTCACCCCGCTCGACCGAGGCCCGGAGCATCGGGGTGTCGATGAAGCCGGGCGGGATGGCGTTGACCGTGATGCCGCGGGCGCCGACTTCGAGGGCCAGGGACTTCGTCAGGCCGTTGACCGCCGACTTGGACGAGACGTAGGGGGCGAGCAGCGGCTGGCCACTGTGGGCGCTCGAGGACGAGATGTTCACGATCCGGCCCCAGCGTGCCTCCACCATGTCGGGCAACGCGGCCTGGCAGCAGTTGAACGTTCCGGTCAGGTTCACCCGGAGGACCTGCTCCCAGAACTCGGGCGTGATCTTGACGAAGCGGTTGAAGGTCGAACCCATACCTGCGTTGTTGACCAGGATGGCGATCGGTCCGAGCTGGCGCCTGACCTCGTCGATGGCGGCGAAGACCTGTTCGCGGTCGCCCACGTCGACCGGGAGGCCGATCGCTCTTCCGCCGGCCGAGGCGATCGACTCCGCCGCGCCGACCGCCGCCTCGCCGCTGAGGTCCAACACGGCGACGGCATGGCCGTCCGCCGCCAGGCGACGGCTGATCGCCAGGCCGATGCCCGAACCGCCACCGGTGACGACCGCAACCCGCTGCTCGCTGATGGGTGTACCACTCTCCATGGGACCGGCCTCTCGTCTGTCGGAGCGACGACGGTACCCCTTCGGAGAAAGGACCTGCCGGCGACGACGTCCCGCCGTTGACAGAGCGCAGCGTCACCGCTTGACTCGGGCCAATGACCGACGAACTCGAGACCGCACGCCGAGCCGGGGCGCTCGGCGTCGTCTCCGACGCCAACCTGGGGATGAAGTTCGGCCTGGAATTGGCCAGCCTGGCCGCCTTCGGCTTCTGGGGAGCATCGGCGGTCCATGGTCCGGGGGCGGTGGTGCTCGCCCTGGCGGCGCCCGCTGGGGCGGCAACGGTCTGGGGCCTGTACGCGGCCCCGCGCGCCCGACGCCGGCTCGCCATGCCGGGTCGCGCCGTCCTCGAGCTCGGGGTGTTCGGCCTGGCCTGTGCCGCGCTGGCGGGCAGTGGCCGCGGCACCCTGGCCGCCGTCATGGGCGGCGTCGTGGTCGTGAACGCCGGGCTCATGACCGCACTGGGACAATGGGAGGCGTGAGCCCGCCGACGTGGTGAGGCGGTCAGTTCCCGTCGGAGCGGAACGAAATCGGCGCGCTCAGCGTGACGGTTCAGGCAGGCGAGCGACGCTGGCTCCCCCGAGCATGGGTCCCGACGTGTGCAGGTGGCAGCGGACCGTGGTCCCGGAGGGAGTCACGTAGGGCTCGGGGTCGACCTGCGCGCAGACGTCCATGGCGAAGGGACAGCGGGCGCGGAAGCGGCACCCGACCTCACCGACCCTCAGCTCGCTCACCTCGCCCCGAAGCACGATCCGTTCGCGCTCGTACTGGCGGTTCGGGTCCGGGACGGGAATGGCCGAGAGCAGGGCTGAGGTGTAGGGGTGGGTGGGGCGTTCGTACACCTCGTCGGCCTCGCCTTCCTCGACGATCTGGCCGAGGTACATGACGGCGATGCGGTCGCTGATGTGGCGGACGACCGAGAGGTCGTGCGCGATGAAGAGATAGGCGATCCCCAGTTCACGTTGAAGGTCGATGAGCAGGTTGATCACCTGGGACTGGGTGGAGACGTCCAACGCGCTGACCGGCTCGTCGCACACCAACAGTTTCGGCTGGAGTGCGAGGGCGCGGGCGATGGCGATGCGCTGGCGCTGCCCGCCCGAGAACTCGTGCGGCTGGCGCTGCCAGCACGTGCGAGTCCAGGCCGACCTGCCCGAGGAGTTCGACGACTCGGTGCTCGCGTTCGGACCGGCTCATCGACGTATGGATGGCCAGAGGCTCACCCACGATGTCGGCGATGCTCTGGCGCGGGTCGAGGGAGGAATACGGATCCTGGAACACGAGCTGCATGTCGTCGCGCCGGCGACGAAGCGCCGGGCCGCGCAGCGTGCTGATGTCCATGCCGTCGACGACGATCTCCCCTTGGGTGGCGTCGATGAGCCGCAGGACCAGGCGGGCCAGCGTCGACTTGCCCGAACCACTTTCGCCGACCAGCCCCAGCGTCGATCCGGCGGCCACCCGGAGATCGACGTCGTCCACGGCCCTCACCTTTCCCGTCGTCCGGCGCAGCACCCCGCTGCGGATCGGGAAGTCCTTGGTGAGACCGGACACCTCCAGCACCAGGGCGCGCTCGGAGGCCGAGCCGACCGGCGTCGGGCTTTCGTTGGCGTCTGCGCCCAGCGCGGGGGTGGGCCCGAGAGGACCAGCTCGTCCACGCGGACACACCGGACCAGACTCGACGAGGTCGTGGCCCCGGCACCGTTCCCGCTCGGCGGAGAAGCGACACCGGCCGGCGCGGCCAACGGCACGGGCGCGACCACGCACTGCTCGTTCGCATACGAGCAGCGCGGCGCGTAGCGACAGCCCGGCGGCAACCGGTCGGGCCGGGGCACCATCCCGGGAATGGCATGGAGGGGTTCGCCCTTGGGCGTGAGTTGGGGGATCGAATCGAGCAGGGCCTCGGTGTAGGGATGACGAGGGCGGACGAACAGATTGGCGGCCGCGGCCTGCTCGGCGATCTGCCCGGCGTACATCACCACCACGTCGTCGGCCACGTCGGCGATGACCCCGAGGTCATGGGTGACGAAGATCATCGCCATGTCCTCCTCGCGCTGGAGCACGTGCAGCAGATCGATGATCTGCGCCTGGGTGGTCACGTCGAGGGCGGTGGTGGGCTCGTCCGCGATCAGCAGCTTCGGTGAGCAGGACAGGGCCATGGCGATCATCACCCGCTGGCGCATGCCGCCCGAGAAGGCGTACGGGTAGTCCTGGGCCCTGACGCCCGCCTGAGGAATCTCCACCCGGTCGAGGGCCTGGACGGCCACCTTCCAGGCGTCGGCCCTGCTGATGTCGAGGTGGGTCCGAACCTGCTCCGCGATCTGGTTCCCGACGGTGTAGGCGGGATTCAGGCTGGTCATCGGCTCCTGGAAGATCATGGCCATCTCGTTGCCCCGGAGCTGGCGCAGCCTGGCCGGGCTGATGCTCGTGAGCTCCTGACCCTCGAAGCGGATGGAGCCCGACACCCGGGAGACCTTCGCCGGCAAGAGGCCCATCACGGCCAGGGCCGACACGGTCTTGCCCGAGCCGCTCTCGCCGACCAAGCCGAGCGTCTGGCCCCGCTGCACGCTGAAGCTGGCGTCCTCCATGACGGGCAGCCAACCGCCCCGGGTGAGGAACTCCACCCGGAGGTGCTCGACCTCGAGGAGCGCAGCACTGGCCGCCTCGACCGGAGGCGCTGCCTGGCGGCTGGCCGCGCGCAAACCGGCCCAAGCCGAACCGGCGGCCTTCCCTCTCCCCGGCCACCGGACTGCTCCCGGCCGGTCGCTCCCGCCCCAAGGAGTCCCTCAGACCGTCGGCCACCAGGTTGAACGACAGGACGCTCAACATGATGGCCAGGCCGGGAAAGATGAGCGCCCAGGGCGACGAGTTGATGAACTGGAAACCCTCCTGGAGCATGCCGCCCCAGCTCGGTGTCGGTGGCTGCTCACCCACACCGAGAAAACTCAAGCCGGCCTCGGCCAGGAGCGCGAAGCCCAGAGACAGCGCGAGCTGGATGATGATCGGTGAGGCCACATTGGGCATGACGTGGCGCCCGATCAGTCGCCTAGAGGTGGCGCCCAGGCTTCGCGCCGACTCGATGTAGGCCTCCTCACGGACCGCGATCACCTCGCCTCGCAGCAAGCGCACGAACCCCGGGATGAACACGATGGCGATGGCGATGGCCGCGTCGTTGACGTCGGCCCCGAGCAGGGCGGCCACCGTGAGAGCCAGGATCAATGGCGGGAACGAGAAGAGCGCGTCCATGGTCCGCATGATCACGCTGTCCACCGCCCCGCGGAAGAAGCCGGCGATGAGGCCGAGCGGAATGGCGAAGACGGCGGCCAGCGCGACGATCTCGAATGCCGCCCGCAGCGAAATCCGGGCGCCCCAGATCAGCCGGCTCAGGATGTCGCGGCCGAGATCGTCCGTCCCGAGCCAGTGCGCCGCCGAGGGGCCGGCGTTGATGGCGTTGATGTCCTGGACGTCGGGAGAATGCGGTGCCACCCAGGGAGCGAAGATGGCCGCGACGATGACGATCAGGAGGAAGAGCAGGCCCGCCATGGCCCAGCGCTGATGCAGGAAGCGCACCCAGAACCCCGGTCGGCGTTCGGGCAACTCGTCGCTGCTGTCCCCCGTCTCGGGGATCACGTTCAGGCCGACGAAGGGGTCGCTGGCGTCCGGTGTGCTCCAGGTGCTCATGGCGAGATGCTCACGACAGGCGGATCTTCGGGTTGAGGTAGGCGTAGATCACGTCGACCGCGAGATTGATGAAGACGAAGCACGTCGCGACCACGAGCACCACCCCCTGGATTTCGGGGATGTCCTTGTCGTTGATCGCCTGGATGATGTAGGTGCCGAGCCCCGGCAACGAGAAGATCTGCTCGATGATGAGGGTGCCACCGAGCAGGTATCCGAACTGGATGCCGATCACCGTGACCGCCGGACTGAGCGCGTTCTTGAGCGCATGCTTGCCGATGACCATGCGAGGACCAAGACCCTTGGCCACGGCGGTACGCATGTAGTCCTGATCGAGCGTGTCGATCAGCGCTCCACGCACTTGACGGGCGATCACCGCAGACCCGCCGATGCCGAGGGCGAGCCACGGCAGGAGGAGATCCTTGAACCACTCCACCGGCGACTGCGTGAAGGGCGTGTAGCCGAGGGCCGGCAACCAGCCGAGCTTCACGGCGAAGACGATGATGAGGAGCATGCCCAGCCAGAAGTCGGGGATGGCCACGGCGAGACTCGAGCCCACCGTCACGACGCGATCCCGGGCCGATCCCTGATGGAGCCCGGAGATGATGCCCGATGGCACCCCGAGCAGGATGGCAACGATCATCCCGCCGGCGGCGATGCTGAGCGTGACGGGGAAGCGGGCTGCGATGCCCGACGACACCGTCTCGTTGTTGAACAGTGAGTTCCCGAGGTTCCCGTGGAGGGCGGCCTTCAACCAGTTCCAGTACTGGACGAAGAACCCGTCGTTGAGATGGAGCTGCCTCGTGATCCTCGCGATTTCCGCCGGTGTTGCCTTGCTCCCTCCCGCCAGGGCGATGGCAGGATTGCCCGGAAGGATCAGGATGAGCGAGTACACCCCGAGCGAGATCAGGAAGAGCAGCAGGACCGCGATGAGCAAGCGGCGAGCCAAAAACGTCAGTAGTGATCCACCGCTGCCGGAGGCCATCGCCGTCTAGCTCAACGCGGTCCGGTGGTACATCGCACCTTCAAATCCCTCTGCTCTGCCGGCTGCATAGGGACCGCGGTTCGCTACTTCTTGATGTAAATGCCGGCCAGGTCCGAGCGGCACTGCCCGATCGGGGCCACCACCTTCCCACCCACTCGGCTCTTGTTGTAGGCGACGATCGAAGGCATGAAGACCAGCGGGACAATCAGGCCCTGCTGCAGCACGGTCTTGTCGATTTGCTGCATGAGAGGGCCCTGGAGGCTCGGGCTGAGCGATCCGTTGGCCTGCTCGATCAGCGGGGTCAACGCCGCATTCACCGAACCCAGTGCGTTGGCCTGGAAGCCAGAAGACTCGAAGATCGATTCGTATTGGTTCGCCAGGTCCGCACCGTTCGACAGTTGCTCGCTCAGGACGGCGTCACCCTGTTTCTTGATGTAGACGTCTTCGAGGAAGTCGGCCCCAGGAATCTGCTGCAGGTTGGCGTTGAACCCCGCCGATGCGAGGTCTTGCTGAAGGAGGGCAGCCGCCCGGGCGTAGGTGGCGTCTCCCGCCGGAATGATCAGGGTGAAGTTGACGCCCTTGGGATAGCCGGCGGCCTTGACCATCGCCTTGGCCTTGGCGGCGTCGTAGGGGTCGGGAGTGCCCAGCGACTTGGAATAGCCCGGCGACCATGTGGGAACCGGCTGATACGCCGGGGCGCCCAGCCCGTCGAAGACGACCTTGTTGAGGGCGGCGCGGTTCACGGCGAACTCGAGGGCCGCCCGCACCTTCTCGTTGGCGAAGGGCCCCGTGTTCTGGCGGAGTTCGATCTCCATGTCGTCGTAGGACTTGGTCACCGAGATGCCGATGTTGGAGTCGCTCTTGAGCTGCGGGTAGTTCTCCGGCTCGACCTCGATCATGTCGACCGATCCCGAGGTCAGGGCGGTGGCCGCTTCGGGACCCTGCGTGAGCTGGGTGAAGTCGACGCCGCCCAGGGGGTAGGCCTTCGAGTCCCAGTACTTCGGGTTCTTGACCAGATCGATCGACGCGCCCTGGCGATAGCTCTTCAGGAGGAAGGGGCCGGCGCCGACAGGCTGGCTCGACTGCGTCGGGATGGCGTTCGCCGGGTAGACCTGGCCGTCGACGTAGGAGGCTGCCCACAGGAAGTCGCCTGCCTCCGGCTTTGCCAGATTCACCACCACGGTCGATGGGTCGGGCGTCTCGATGCTCGAGATGTTGAAGAGCGACGACCGGAGCGGGCTGGTCTTCGTATGGTTCAGGCTGGCCGCCACATCAGTCGACGTGACAGCCTGACCATTGGAGAACTCGAGGCCGGGGCGGATGTGGAAGGTGATCGTCGAACCGCCGTTCGAGATCGTCCAGTTCTGGGCCACGCCGCCCGTGACTCCGGTGTTTCCGGGAACGGTCATCGATTGGTAGATGTTCGACGTGACCGTGTAGGAGCAGTCGTTCTCCTCGGTGGCCGGGGCGAAATCGTTGTCGAACTCATTGTTGACGTCGAACCCGTAGCGGAGCACTCCATTGGGGTTCACGTTCGATGCGGACGCGCCCGCGGGCGTGGCGCTGCTCGAGAGCGTCAGGAGGAGCGGTGCCGCCAGGGCTGCCGCGACGCCCACCGCGAAGAACTTGCGGCCCTGCGGCAGGATCCGCCGATGGCGAATCTTCGGCAAGGCTGCCGACGGGCTTCGTCGGTACTGCTTCCGCTCGTCGAGCGCCATCGCAATCCCCCCTGACTCGTGCAGGTCGTCTCTCCTCGGGTCCCGAAAGGAAATCCCGAATTGCCGGGACTATACCGATTGCTGACACTCGTGTCAGGTCATAGGATCGGTCAAGGAGGGGGGCAGGAGATCCCGATGGTCGCGTCGGTGCAGCCACGGACGGTGAATCGATCGAGCGTGGCCCGGGCCACCGAGCCGATTGGGGCGCCACGGCACTCGGGAGAAAGCGTCGCGGGCTCCCATCACCCGACGGCCGCCTCGAGAACCACAGGCCATCGTCGGTCGGCACGACCACGCACCCGACGGCGTGCCGACCGAAGGGGTCTCCCCTCTCCGCCGCTCCGTAAAGACCCCTGCGGCCGGACGTCTTCAACGTACAGATCGCGGCCCCGGCTGCGTAGGGCCTTAAGTCACCTCAGAGGGAATCTTCACTAGCTCCCCGCTGTCGGTCCTGACGCCGGTCGCAGGAGGACTTTGCGGGGGGAGTCGAGCAGATGACGCGCCAGCCCACCGCGATGCCTCCGAGGAGGCATCGTCGCTATTCGGAGCGGAGAGACGCCAGTGCCTCGAGTTGTTCGAGGTAGTGCGCCAGCGAATGATGCACGACCCGCGCCTCGACGATCGTCGCGCCCGCTTCGGCCAGCGAGCCCAGCGCGTCAGTTGCCGCGGCCGGCTCCGCCAATGCGTCGAGCGGGTTCTCGGGGCTGAGGCGCACCTCGAATCCAGCGGGAAGGTCGGCCCGGTGCAGCCAATCGCCGGCTTCGGCGGCGCTGACGCCGAATGGGCACCAACCGTCGGCCAGCTCGGACGCTCGGCGCAGTGAACGGAGGGTGCGACCCCCGACCCAGATCGGCACGTGCTCTTGGATCGCGCTCGGCACGACCACGACGTCTGCGTATCGGTAATAAAGCCCCTCGTAGCTCGGTTCCGTCACCGAAAGAGAGGCCCGGAGCGCACGGAGCGCGTCGTCGGCTCGATCCCCCCGATCGTCGAAGGGTGCTCCGAGCAGGTCGAATTCCTCCTTGAGGGTGCCGACGCCGACGCCGAGAACCAGTCGTCCACCACTGATCCTGTCGAGGGTCCCGTAGCGCTTGGCGATCTCGAGTGGGTGGTGATACCCGAGCACCAGCACATTCGTCGCGAAACGGATCCGTGTCGTGCGGGCAGCGAGGTATCCAAACGTGCTGAGAGGATCCCAGTAGGTCCCACCGCGACGGATCGCCTGGGCAGGGGGCACCGCGAAGTGTTCGCTGCACGTGATGTGGTCGTACCCGAGGGCGTCCGCGGTCTCGGCAATGCGGGCAACATCCTCAATGGTGCCGCTCTCTTCCCAATGGGCATGGGCACCGGGCATCATCGTCAACACCGGCGTCAGCACCGCGAGCCGCAGCTCCGCCCTCCTCATCCGAGCATGTACCCACCGGCATCCACGACGATCGATTGCCCCGTCATCATGCGACTCTCGTCGCTGGCGAGAAACAGCGCGGCGTTGGCGATGTCCGATGGCTTCGAGATGTCCCGCAGCGCCACGCTCGAGAGGAGCTCGGACCGCCGGGTCTCGTAGTCGACCTGATTTTCGGCCGCCGTTCGGCGAACCCAGTTGTCCCAGAGCTCGGTTTCGATACCGCCCGGCACCAGGCAATTGCACCGGATCCCCTTCGGGCCGACCTCGAGAGCGACTGCCTTGGTGAAGGCCCGGAGCGACGCCTTGGCCGTCACGTAGTGGCTCTTTCGCTGCTGTCCACGCAACCCCGCGGTCGAGGAGAAGTTGATGATGGCGCCTGAGCCACGCTCGAGCATCGACTGCGTGAGCACCTCACGCGTGCACAGCATGGCGGCGGTGATGTCGACGGCGAACGTGGCGTTCCAGTTCTCCAGTGTCTGCTCCCAGACGTGGAGATCTTGCCCGGGTGTGGCCGCGTTGTTGCACAGGACGTCGACCTGACCGAACGCCTCGATGGTTCGCGCCACCATGGCGGCGACGTCCTCTTCATCGGTGACGTCTGCCCTCATGGCCACGGCGCTGGAACCGCAGGCGGCGGCCGCCTCCTGAACCAGGTCTTCACGCCTCGCCGCCAGCATCACCCGGGCTCCGTGTTCGACGAAGAGCGTGGCCATCACTGGACCGAGCCCCGAACTGGCTCCGGTGATGATGGCAACCTTTCCCCCGAGTCGATCGGCTGTCATCGCTGCTCCCGCACTCGAACATCCTTCCATGCGGCGGCGTCGAGCGGGACTCTGTCGCAGCGGGGCGTTGCGCTACCTCTGATCCTCGAGCGGGAACCTTGGCTCGGCTCAGGTCGATGACCGCGTGGTGCAGACAAAGATCGCCGAAGTCCCTTTCCGGAGCCAGCGGAGGGGTGAGAATGTGACATGAGGCCGGCAGCGTGGTGCAGAGCACATCGCCGGCTGGCTCGCCCGTTGGCATCGAGCGCGATCGCCGCCCTCTTGGCGCTCGGATCGGCTTCGGTCAGCGGAGCGTCAACGCTGAACCATGGGCGTCCCGCACAGTCGGCGAGCTCAGGTGACGCCCCGGACCTGGCCCTCTCCGGACCACGATCCCTCGAACTCTCGCCGTGCGATGGACTCGCCCCTCACTGCAGGCAACATCGCACACGCTCAAGACGCGCCTGGTCGGTTACCGGTGGCAGGCGGGCTGCCCACGTCTCCCGTCATCGTCGGACACTCGGTCTTCATCGAAGATCAGGCCGGAGAGGTCTTCGACATCGATCTGCGCAGCGGGCACGTGCTGTGGAAGTCCGCGCCGCAACGGCCACTCCATCGGGCCCGAGGGCGTGGCCGTGGGTTGGGGCAAGGTCTTCGGCGTCAGCCCGACTTCGTTGTTCGCACTCGACGCGGCGACGGGTCGAGAGCTGTGGTCCACGAAGCTCACGCGTTCGGCGACCGAGGGTGTCGACGTGCAACCGCAGGTTGTCGGCCGAATGGTGATCGCGTCGACGGTCCCCGTCAGCATCAAAGGTGGGATCTACGAGGGCGGTGCTCGTGGCGACGTCGATGCCGTCAACGAAGCCACCGGTCGGCTGCTCTGGAGCTTCGACACGGTGGCCTCGCCGACTCTCTGGGGAAATCCCGCAGTGAATTCTGGCGGTGGCTCCTGGTATCCACCTTCGTTCTCACCGGCCTCGGGGCTGCTCTACGTCGGAATTGCGAACCCTGCCCCGTTCGTCGGTACGCCGCAATACCCCAACGGCAGCAGCCGCCCTGGACCGAATCTCTACACCGACTCCACCGTCGCACTCAGGATCGACCAACGGAAAGCTCGTCTGGTACCACCAGGCGCATCCCCATGACCTGTTCGACCGCGACTTCGTGCACACGATGATCGTTCCCGTGCCGGCCTCGAAGGGTCGGTCCGCCACCACCGTCGTCGTCGGCACAGGCAAGGGTGGCGTCGTGGTCGGGATGAATCCATCGACCGGACGGCAGCTCTGGCGGACGCGCGGTCGGAATCCATCGCAACGACAACCTGGACTCGCTGTCCGGGGCGACCGAGATCCTGCCCGGGACCTTCGGCGGCGTCTTGACCCCTCCGGCCTCGGTCCGGGGCACGGTCTTCGTGGCGACTCTGAACGCGCCCGACACGCTGCATCCCGACCAGACCGCGTATTTCGGGGGCAAGACGGGAACCATGCCGGGAGAGGTGGTGGCTCTCGACGCTCGGAGTGGCCGCAAGCTCTGGGACACCAGCGTGCCCGGAGACCCGACCGGTGGAGTCACGCTCGTGAACAACCTCGTTCTCACCGCCACCTTGCAGGGCTCGATCTTTGCCCTGTCCCGGTCCTCCGGGAAGATCGTCTGGCAGATACGGGCACCCGGCGGAATCGACGGATGGATGTCCGTCGTGGGGAAGACCATCGTCGTTCCCGTCGGACTCAGCAGTCCCCCGACCATCTGGGCGCTCCGCCTGCCCTGAGGCAGGCGGTGGTGATCGGGTGACGCGATCGGCCCAGTTCGGTTTCTGACTGACGAACCGAAAGTGGAATCCGAGGATGTCCGTCCGGATGGCCCGGAACCCGACCGAGGCCAGGCGACGGACGAGCTCATCCGGGTCGACGGGCGTGAAGACGTCGTCGGCATGGCCCGCTCGAATGGGCTCGAGGTCGAGGGACTCCTGCCCGACGAACATGCCACCTGGTCGTAGCACCCGGTAGATCTCTTCGAACAGTCGGTCCTGGAGTGCGACCGAGGGCATGTGATGCAGGATCGAGAAGCACGCCGCCGAGTCGAGAACGAGTCCTCCGGCAACTCGGCTTCGACTGCGTCGGCCACGATGACGTCGACGTTGGTTCCTTCGAACCGTTCGCGCAGGGGTTCGCCCAGGGACGGGTCGATCTCGACCGCCGTCATCCTGTTCACTCGTCGCCGCAGCAAATCGGTGGTGAGACCAGGGCCCGGGCCGATCTCGAGCACGTGGTCGCCGAGGTCACCCGCCGCCTCCACCCAGGGCATGAGCTCGTCCTCGAGCATCTGGGCCCACTGGGCGCTGGCGAGAAATTGGAGGTGGGTCTCGTTCACGTCTCTTACTTGTACGATTTCTCGGTGGTGGCCGTCTCTGCACAATCGGTCAAAGATTTGCCATTGTCGGCCAAGTCCGGCCTCGTGGACATGCGGATCGGGGGCCGCCCTCCGGCCGGAAGCTTACCTCTACGAGGGCCACGAACTGGTGACGACCTGGCACTCCCACGATCTGCATCAGATCGAATACGCCTTCCACGGGGCGGTCGAGGTCGAGACCGCTGTCTCGCACTGTCTCTTGCCCCCGCAGCAAGCGGCCTGGATACCGGCCGGCGTGGAGCATCGCACGACGATCCGGACCTCGGTTCGGACCATCTCGGTCTTCTTCTCCCCGCACCTGGTGCCGGCACCCGGAGACCGGGTGCGGATCTTGCCGGTGCCGCCAGTCCTGAGGGAGATGATGATCTACTCGGGTCGCTGGCCCATCGGCCGAGCCGACCTCCGACGACATCGCCGACGCCTACTTCGCCGCCTTGGGTCGGCTCGTCTCAGAACTCCTCGATGACGAGCAGCCGCTGACCCTGCCCACGTCCTCCGACCCAGTACTCGCCGGAGCAATGGCGTGGACCCGCCAGCACCTCGATGCGGCAACCGTTGCGGCCGCAGCCCGCCATGTCGGCCTGTCGGAGCGCTCATTGCGTCGCCGCTTCGACGCAGGCCTTGGCATGTCGTGGAGGCGCTACCTCGTCCAGGCCCGCCTACTTCGCGCCATGGCGCTTCTCGCCGAACCTCGGCCGTCCGTGCTGCAGGTCGCGACGACCGTTGGATTCGAGAATGCCAGCTCCTTCAATCGGGCTTTCCGCCAATGGACCGGCGAAACCCCCTCGGCCTTCCGCGCCAAGAGGCTGCGATGAGAGGAGCGCCCGAGAAGCACGGGAAGCGGCGATCGTTACGGAAGACCACGCTGACGACGTGACGCATCGGATCGAGGTCCGGCTCGCCGTCGAAGCCTTGGCTCCCGCGCGACACAGCTGCGGCTGCCGATCAGGAATATCTGATTCGCATGGGCGGGCCCGCCCGGTCCGATGCTGGCGGATCTCCGGCCTCTGATCGAAACACAGAGAGTGTCGGTCGCCAGCCGAAAGATTCCTTCGGGGCCCCGGATCGACGTCGTGACGCTGCCGACCTACCAGTCCCTTGCGCTCACCCGGTGAACCTCGAGTGCAGACCAGGCAGGTCGCACACGACTCAGGCGGCGAGAGGCTCCGAAACTGCTGAACGGGCGGCCACGGTCTCGCGCACCTTGCGGGCCACCGATGGCGCCGAGGCGAGGATCTGACGAAACTCGGCCCGCGACCCGGCGTAAATCACCGCGTCCGTGCTGACAGTGACCGTGGCATTGCGCCGGCCGGCCCCGTCGTGGTCGAGAAGCGCCATTTCGCCGACGAGGTCTCCACGACCCAGAGTGGCGATGTAGTGGCCACCCTGACTCACCGTTGCCTGGCCCTGGGAGATGATCATGAATTCGTCTCCCCGAGCACCTTCCTTCACAAGCACGCGGCCCGCCGGAACCCGAAGGGGCGTGAGGTGCCGCCGAACGACTGCCATCTCCGACCTGCTGACCTCGGAAAACAGCGGCAGTTCCGCCAAATCGTCTCTGAAGACACCCATCTTCGGTCCTCTCTCTTGTCTACCTGCAACCACACTGCAGGCCTCAAGTATATCTGTCAACCTGCTAGGACCGATACATCAGATCGTTTTTCCAGATAGCGGGGTGTGGATGAGGAGATAGGAGGACGCAGACTCCCCCTCAGATCGGCTGAGCTTGCCGACCGACTCAGGCGGGGGCGGGCGTCCCTGGCGGCAAGGGGTACACCGGGTTCTTCTTCGGGTTGATGGAGTTGAAGCACACGAACACGTTCTTCCCCTTGTTCAACGTCGGGACGTACTTGTCACCGGACACCTTGATGAAGGCGTTGCAATACGGCGGTTTATGACCGGCATGGCCCGCATCCTTCCAGTTGATCGGCGCCGTCAGTCCGCCGGCCGTGAACGCAGTCAAAGAATTGTCCGCCTTGATGACGTTGGCCTGCGTGAGGTTGTTGCCCGCCATCTTCACCCCCTGCACGAAGAGCGCGGCCGACTCCCAGCCTTGGATCGCCAGCTCGTCGGTGACATAGTTGGGCTCGTACTTCTTCATTTGCGTCACGTACAACGTCAGACCCGGGTAGAGCGACTGGGGAACACCGAAGGGGACGTGGGCAATGGAGAAATACACGCCCTGCATGAGGCTTTGATTCGTGTTCAACGTGGACTGGTCGTTCCCGTTCAGCCAGAGCTGCGTCATTTTCACTCCGTACTGCTTGATCGCCCGGGCCATGTTGATGTTGCCCTGTACGTCCATGCAGCTGACGACGAAGTTGGCCCCCGCTTGCTTCATCCGTTGGACGTCGGTCGCCACCGTCGAACCCGGATAGCTGACCTTCAGGTCGGAATAGCTCACGTTGTAGCCAGATGCCTTCAGTGAATTCGCGGCGGCTTGGCAGGCGTCGGCCGAAGCCGCGATGCCGTAGGCAAGGACGGCGATCGATGTCGAGTGCGTCTGCCGGGCGACATAGGCGTCCGCCGGAGCGCCCGCCGGGTAGTACTGAACGGATCCCCCGGCGGCAAACAGGTTCGGAGCGGGAGTCCAGTTCCCGGTGACGTTGTAGCCGTAGGTCGGGATGCCCGACTCGACGAAGAGGTTCGGCGAGAAGAACGCCGTCGCCACGCCGGTCACCGCGAACACATGGTCCTGGTTGATCAGGGTGTTAGCCAACTGGTTGAACGTGGTCGGGTTCCCGCCATCGTCCAACTGGTACTTGTAGTCGATCTTGCGGCCGTTCACGCCGCCCTGGGCGTTGATGTACTGGTAGTAGGCCTTCTCACCCTGAATGAGCGAAGAGAAGTTCGACGCCAGCGTCCCGGTCTGCGTCGAGATCGTCCCGACCGTGATCGAATTGGCAGTGACTCCTGGAGCACTTCCACCAGAAGACGCCGCCCCGGCTTCGGTTGCCGGGGTGAACATCGTGGCACCCGTGACTGCGGCCCCCGCCAGCGCTGCTGTCGCCATCAGCGCCCTGATTCCATCGCTCGCTCGCATACCGCCCCCGTTCATCTCTTCTGCTGCAACCCCCAAAGTTGCGGGTCACTGTAGTGAGGGAGAGCACGGAATACGCCGCACGATCCGCACGTCCACCGATTTCAGCTGTACGCCGAAAGCCGGGAAGCTTGTGCACCAATGCACAAGCTTCCCTTCAGGCACCCGAGACCGTCAACGCGACGAAATCTCGAGCCCACCTCGGGCACGAACTCATGCGCGTCGTCCGCGCGACTCGAGGTCGGCTCGTTCGGCTGCCATCGGTCGCGCCATTCTGCGACCTTTCCCTTTCGTCTTGGTCGTCAGATCGTCGACACCAGCGTCAACCAGTTCCCGGCTCGAGGAGAGTAGGTTCACAACCCGGCGACGAGGGGGACGAAGCAAATGGGGAGCTTGAACGGCGGAGCCACGACCATCCCGAGCTTCTTGAGCTCGGGAAGCTCGACACCTTTTTCAACCTTTCCGCTGCACAGCGGGAGCATCGGAGTCGGATCTCAGAGTGGAGGCCCAGTGTTCGCGGCACCAAACGCCGGACTCAGCATCGCCACATTCGTAAGCTTCTTTCTCGAGCTCTTTCTCGCCCTGCTCGTACTCTCCGTGATCGGTGTCTTCATCATCATCGTCGTCGCCAACCGCGCAGACCCTGATCCGACTGGGCGTCGACCCCAGGCCGTGTACTACTTCGCCGTCTCCTTCGTGGCACTGTTCGTGACGATTGTCGGTTCTGCGTTGGTGGTGTCGGGCGTGGACGCTCTGATCGGTAACCACTCGAGTGCGCTCTCGAATACTGCTGCCCGAGCGATCCTCTTGGGTGCCCTGAGCACTTTGATCGGCGCCGTCCTTCTGGTCGTTCATCTGCGTCGGGGACTTGACCTCGTCCGTCAAGACACGCAACCACCTTCGCCCTCCCGCCGCGTCGGTCAGAGTTATGTGTCTTCCGTTGCGTTCGTGTCAGTCATATCCCTGCTGTTTCTCTTCGTGTTCTCTGTGTACTTGATCTTCGCCTTGGCGGCACCGGGAGTGTTCGGTGCGCCCGGAGGCCAGGCGATTTCGGCTCACGTGCTTGCAGTGGCGATCTATCTGTGGATCGTCGCCTGGGTCGTCTTGGAGACGCACCGCAGGCTCGTGTCTCCCGGACTCGACATCTTCGCAGCTCGCCGCAAGACCGAGAGCCTCGCCCTGCCGAACCAAGACACGTAGTCATCGTCAACGCGTGCTGGGTCGCAGAGGACCCTGAGGCCGGACGTCTTTGGACCGCGTGAGGCTGCGGTCGCCCGCTCGAAGGCTTAGACGACCTCAAAACGGCTCTGGTTACCCCGCGCCTTCGCGCCACGCGACTTGACTTCCGCAATCACATCGTCCGAATGCTCGACGTCGAATTCATTTCCGTTGGCACGCAGCTGAGCTAGAAGGGCCACCAGCTCACCCCGTTGATCCTCGCTCAACCCGATCCCCTCGTAGACGGCTGCATTCAGTTCCTGCGTCGCCTCGGTCGCTGCTCTCCTGCCCTTTGCCGTGATGACGGCAAGCGTTGTCCTGGCGTCGGAGGGGTGCGGCACGCGTCGGACCAGCCGGTCGGCCTCGAGCCGGTCGATGATGTCGGTGACGGTGGCCGGCGGAATGCGCAGGGTCTTGCTGATCCAGCTGAGAGTCAGCGAGGACTCGGGATCCGTCTCGAGCCAGGCCAGGACCTGGTATTGCACGAAGGTGAATCCGTGGCGCTTCATCACAGTGTTCACCTGGTCATTGAGGAGCTGGTAGGAGCGCAGGATGGCCGTGAACACCGACATCCCGGACGCTGCCTCAGGTTCCCAGCGCTCGAGCCAGACGCGACGCGAGGCCTCGACCACGTCAAAAGGCGCGGCCAGGAACCCCGGGCCCGACGGTGCGGCCGCCCGGGACCGGGCGTTAGCCTCCGGAGACGAGCGTGCCACCAATGACCCCCTCCGCTTCGAGTGCGTCGATCTCCGCCCTGGTGAGTCCGAGCGCGCCGAGCAATTCATTGTTGTGTTCCCCCAGCATGGGCGCGTGCCGATGGTGCAGCCGTTCGGGACCGCAGGAGAACCGCATGGGCAACGTGCTGTAGCGGGACGAGCCGATCACGGGATGCGCCACCTCCTCGAAGAAATGGCGGGACTCTAGCTGGGCCAGATCGGGCTGACAGTGGGGCTGCATCACTTTCCCCACTGGTACACCGGCATCCCACAGCCGCTCGACCAGGACGTCGGCTGAAAGGCTCCGGCACCACTGCTGGAGGAAGCCATCGATCCGATCCTGCTCCGCCAATCGGCCCGAGGTGGTCAGAAAAGCGGGCTCGCCGGCCCAGTCCGGCTCCCCCATCGCCTCACGCAACGCCAACCAGTGCTCGTCGGTCGCCACCGCAATGGCAACCCAGGAGTCGTCGCGGCCATGTTCGTCCGGACCCGCAGCTTGGTAGAGGTTCTGTGGAGCTGCGCAGGGCCCGCGGTTTCCGTTGCGAGTGAGCAGGGCACCGTATGCCGAGAATTCGATCGGTTGCTCCGCGGCAACGTTGGCCGCCGCTTCGACCATCGCCGCCTCGACCAGGCCCCCCTCACCCGTTCGCTCCCGGTGCTCGAGGGCGAGCAGCAGGCCGAAGAGCGCATGGAGACCGGCGTTGGGATCACCGATGCAGTACGGCTCGAAAGGAAGCAGATCGGGATGCCCGGTGAGCCAGGTGAGTCCCGCCGCGTCCTCAATCACGAACGCGAACGCCGCCTGATCGCGCCATGGGCCCTCGAGGCCGAATCCCGGCATCCGGAGCATGATCAGATCGGGCCGATGGACCCGGAGTGACTCGTAGTCGAGACCCAGCTGATCAAGCACCCGTGGCGTGTAGTTCTCGATGACCACGTCGCACGTGACGATGAACCGCCGCAGGAGGTCGATCCCGCGCTGCTCGCGAAAATCGATGGTGAGGCTCTTTTTGTTTGTGTTGAGCGCGGCGAAGATCGGGCCCCGCTCCCAATAGCGATCCTCAGTCTGCGGCACGCCGCCGACGAGCCGGGCCCCATCGGGTCGCGTCGACGATTCGAGGTGGATGACTTCGGCACCGAGAAGCGCCAGGACATGCCCGGCCAGCGGGCCCGCCCAGTAGGACGTCATGTCAAGAACGCGTAGCCCTTCGAACGGGAGCTTCATGCTGCTGGTGGCACTGTGGTACTCGCGCGGAGCGCTGAAGTGCGCCTCACCGATTGGTGACTCCCCGCGACGGGGGGCCGGCTCGGGAGCTCGCAGGCTCGCTGAGCCCAGCCGAAAGGGCGGACCAGGATTCGCTGCCCCGTCACGTGGGTTGGCCACAAAGGTCCCCCGGTCACGGAAATGCTCGAAGGTCGTGATGTTGGAGCCGTTGGCGAGCGGCGCGTTCGGGATGCGGAAGGTCGACGCCAGGTCGAGTACTTCCTCGACCGAGCGCTCCGCGATCCACGCGTCGATCGTCGGCGCCAGCTGCGTTCTGTCGAGGAAAAGGGATCGGTCCTCCATCCACTCGGGGTGCCCGACCATGACGCAGAAGTCCAACCACTGCTGCCCCGTTCCGCAGCCAAGGCCGACCAGCCCATCGCTGGCGGCACCGACACCGGGAGTGGGAATGAAGCGGCGACGTCGCATGGGACGGCCGAGCTGGTCGTTGAACGTCACGGGGTAGTAGGTGAGGCACATGGCCAGGGTCTCGAGCATCGACACGTCGACGAGCTCTCCACTCTGTGACCCGCGCCTCCTCGCGGCCAGTGTCCCGATGGCGGCAAAGAGTCCCGAGAGCCACTCCCCGACCTGGCCTCCGACATGGACCGGTGCGCGATCGGGGAGGCCCCGGGCCAGACCGACCACTGCCCCGGACCACGCCTGGAGAGTGAATTCGGTGGCTGCCTTTTCGCTCCACGGGCCCTCGAGCCCGAAGGGAGTGATCGACGTGACGATCAGATGCGGATGGGCGCGCAGGATCTCGGTGGGTGCGAGCGATGCCAGCTCCGCCAGCTCGGAACCGTGGGACCAGACGACGGCGTCCGCCGACGAGAGAAGCTGATGAAGGGACGCGAGGTCGCCTGCGACTCCCGCCTCCGCGACGACACTGCGCTTGGACGCGCCCAGGAAGTTGAAGAGCGCGCCATCGTCGTCGGGTGGGATCTCTGCGCCTGAGGCAGACCATCGACGCAGATGGTCTCCCGCGGGCGACTCGATTTTGATCACCTCCGCGCCCCCGTCGGCGAGCAGCTTGGTGCAGTACGCGCCTGCGATCCAGGACGAGAGATCGACGACGCGGAGCCCGCTCAGCGGCGACAGAGTCGTCACCATTGACCCATCCGGAGAGGCGAGGGTCACGTCAATCCGATTCAGGACGGCGACGACCCGATTGGCTCAACCGCCACTCTGGTGGGTACGCATTGTCGTTGTCCTTCACCGCCAGGTTCAAGCCGGCATCCATGGTCTCCTGGCTCAGGGTGGCCCGCTTGCCGTCGTCGTCGCTGCGGAGCTGTCCGCCCATCGATTCAAGCCAGGCGCTCAGCATGCTGCCCATGTACTCGCCCTGGTGTTGCTTCATCACCTCGAAAAAGACCTTCTGCATGAACACGGTGTCGGTGGGTCGCGTGCGTGCACAGGCACGGGCGTACTTGTCCACCTCCGCCTCGAGGTCCTCGCGGGACACAACACTGTTGACGAAATTGCAGTCGTACATCTGGTCGGCGGTGAACGGGCGGCCGGTGAACACCATTTCCTGGAACTTGCGCAGCCCCATCATCATCGCCCATTGCCACATCCGGGGCGCGTAGCCCACGTAGCGGAACGCCGGGTGACCGAAGAGCGCGTCATCGGACGAGATCACGATGTCGGCGTCGGCCGCCTGGTAGAAGTGCCAGCCGTAGCAGTATCCCTTCACCTCGAGAATGCTGATCTTCTTGAAATCCTGGAGGGTACGGCACCCCGACCTCGTGTTGCCGTACCAGTGCAGGAGCGACGCTCCAGCCCGATACGAGCGGCCAGGTGGCATGGTGACGTCGTCGTCTTCGTCCAAGCCGAACTCCTCGTACAGCACGGTGCCGTCGGCTTGCTTCGCCATGACCTCGTCGAGGTCTGCGCCCGTCCCGAGATGATCACCAACGCCTCGAACCACCAGGACCTTGACGTCGTCGTCCACACTGGCCTTGAACAAGAGGTCGGCATAGCGCCGGCGGGCAGCAATCGTCGGGATGTTGAGCTGATCGGGACGATTGAGGGTAATCGTGGCGATTCGTGTGCTCGGGTCCTTCTCGTAGAGGATGATCTCCTCGGCTGATGGGACGTCGTCGTCGGTCACGTCAGGAGCTCCTTCCAGAGCGAAGCGAAGTCGATGAAAGCGTCTCGGGTCCCGCTGTCGTGACGACCACCGGGTCGGCGCCGTAGAGGGCGCCGACGCCCTCCTTCCACAGGTAGGCGGTCAGGACCAGCACCATGCCGGGCTCGATCTGTTGCCCAGCAGCCTCGCCGGGCAGGGCAGGTGTGACCAAGGGAAGATCGAACCCCAGACCCAACCCTCGCGCCACGGGCATCGGCGGGACCGGGAGGCCCGCCGCGTCGTACGCCGCCAACAGGTCCGAGAGCGGTGCGCCGGGTCGGCACGCGCCGAGCAGCCGATCACACAGCTCGCTCCAGCGCTCGGAGAGTTCGGGGTCGACGGAGCCGTCGCCCCCTACGGCGTGGGTCCGGCCAAGTTCTCCGGCATAGCCGCCGACGATCACCCCCGCGTCGAAGGCCACGAGATCGCCCAGCGCGACCGGTACATCGCGGCTGGCGCGATGCCACGGGTGCCGGCGCGAGGTGGTCCACGCAACATCTTGCGTCGAAGGGGTCGTGACGCCCTCAGAGGCCATGGCCTGCATGAACACACCGGTGAGCTGGCGCTCGGTAATGCCGGGCGCCAGAGCCGCCTCAGCTTCGTGGAGCGCACGTTCTGCGATGCGCACGGAGGAGCGGATGGCCTCCACTTCCTCCGGTGCCTTGATTCGGCGGACTCGGCGGAGCATCGGCTCCCCGTCGACGAGCTCGGCCACCGGGAAGGCCTTGGGCAGCAGGGTGGCCGACGACCCGGTCAGGCTGTCAGTGGCCACCGTCCGAGCGGTTGGCGCGCCCTCGATCTTCCGGAGCGCCTTTACGAAGTTTCCGGCGTTGAACGAGATCCCGTAGAGATTCTCGTGCGGAATGTCATCGGGGATCCCCTCGTCCCACGTGCTCAAGAGGTAGACCGACCCTGTGGCCCGCTCGAGGACGCACCCGGGGCCGAAGGCGCGGGACCCGGCCGTCCACAGCCGAGGAGCACCCGAGACGTAGCGAGCATTGCCCTCCCGTCCGAGCACGAGTAGATCGATCCCCTCCGATTCCATCTCAGCGAGCACGCGAGCGCGGCGTGAGCGTCGAAGGGCGACGTCATCGGGAAGTACTTCGGTTGTGGTCACGGGTTGCTCAGAAGGGATCGTAGGAGTAGTCGGTCATGGGTTCCCATCCGTCCTCCGTGATCAGCAGTACTTCCTCGGAGCGGTAGCCCGCGGCACCGTCATCCCAGACGATGGGCTCGATCACCAGGACCATGCCTGCGCCCAGGACCAGGGACGCGTCGAATGCCTCGCCGATGTCACTCCCGACGTACGGCATCTCGGCGCTGTCGATGCCGAGGCCGTGCCCGAGGTAGAAGTGCGGCATCCAGGGCTTGACGCCTCCGGCCGCATCGATCGCCGCCGCCGTGAGATCCGATGCGGTTGCCCCGGCCCGGGTGACGTCGAGAACCGCATCCCTGATCGCCCGCCAACGCTCGAACTGGGCTCTTTGCCGCGTGTCCGGCTCGCGTCCGACAATCCAGGTCCGCCCAAAGTCGGAGTGAAATCCTCCGTAGCTGATGCCCGTATCGACCCAGAGGACGTCGCCTTCGGACAGTTCGCGCTCGGTCGAGAGGAGGGGGCAGGCCAGGTCGCCCGTCGTGGTCCAAGGCCCGTCGGCCATCCGCTCGGGCATCACCTGCCAGATCGGGTCGAGGATGTTGGCGTCGGCGCCCGCCTCGAAGATCGTTCGCAGGAAGGTCGCCGTGAGGTCGGTCTGACGAACGCCGGGCGCGATGCTGGCCTGCACGTCGGCGATCGCGCACTCGGTGATCCTCAGCGCCTCGCGCATGCAAGACAGCTCATCGAGGGTCTTCGTCGCCTTGGCTTGGCTGATGACACGTCCACCATCGACAGGAGGGCCCTTTGCGAAGAGGATCGTCTCCTCACGACAGAGGGCGTTGGTCCATTCGTCCATGGCGATCACGGCGCTGGCGGGCAGCAGTCCGTCGAGCTGTGACGCGAAGTGCTCCACCCCTTCGTCGAAGTCGAGGTAGACCGGACCGTGGAGATGATCGGTCGGCAGATCGGTCAAGAACTGCTCGTCCTCGCGCATCGGGGAGAACAGGTGTGGCCACTCGTCGTCGACCAGGACCACCGCAACGGGTTGCTCGAAGTTCGCCCGACCAGAGTCGGCGAGTGGCCAGATCGCCCCGGTGGCGTAGACGACGTTGGTATTGCCGAGCAGAACCAGCGCGTCCAGGCCCTGCTCACGCATTGCGGCGTGGATTCGAGCCATCCGATCACGGCGCATGCGGGCGAGGTCCGGCTCTGGAGGGATCAGCGTCGGCGGCGGCGACAGCCATCAGTCCAGCCGGCATCAGGTATCGACCCCGAGGTAGCGCTTGATGTTGCCGCTGACGATCGCGACGGCGGCCTCGGGACCGACTGCGTCGACCACCTCGGCCAGCGACTGGCTGCTATAGCCGTAGGTGCTCTCGTTGTGCGGGAAATCGGTGGACCACATCACCCGGTCGACACCGATGCGGGCCAGGAGCGCCAGCCCGAGACGGTCGACCATGAAGGAGGCGCACATGTGGTTGTCCCAGTAGTAGGTCGGCTCGTGCTTGATCTTGAGGTTGGAGAGGTGCTGGAACGATGCCGCAATGTGCTCGGCGTCCTGAAGGGCCGAGGGGACCCAGTTGATGCCGCCTTCGAACCAGCCGATGCGCAGTCCCGGGTGCCGATCGAGGATGCCGCCGAAGATGTACTTGGCGAAGGCGTCACGGAACGGTGCGACGGACTGAAACATCCCGATGCTCACGGCGTTGAACTCGTTGGGAGTCGCCGGCGGGTTCTCGCCGATGTGGTGTGAGACCGGGAGACCCGCTTCCTCGATCGCATCCCAGACGCCGTCCATGGCTCGACTGGCGTAGTCGATCGGACGCTTCTCCAGATCCTTGCCGGGAGCGAGAGGCATGAGGAATGTCTTCAAGCCCAGCGCCTTGAGTTCGGCCAGGGTGCGCCGGGCCCCCGCTTCGTCCCACCAGTTGATGAGGCCAACGCCGAAGATACGGTTGTTCGAGCGCTCCTGGATCTCAGCGATGTGCTCGTTGTAGATCCTGAAACAGAGCTCACGGACCTCCCGATCCGGCCAGCCGAAGAGGGCGAGGACGGAGTTCGGGAAGGCCAACTCCCGGGAGACACCCTCCGAGTCCAGGGCGGCCAACCGGGCTTCGACGTCGCCCGTATGCGATCCCGGGACCGGGTCGTACTGGGTCAGCACCTCGATGAACTCACGGACGAGAATCGACTTACCGTCCATTCCGAGAACCCATCCGCCGTCGACGTTCATCGACGCGCGGCGCGCGCTCCTTCATGGTGTCGGGAAAGCGTTCGTAGAAGATGTCCTCGGCCAACGAGATGTGGTCGTCGGCCGAGAAGACCTCGGTCCCGACGGGGAGCCCGACATCGACCAGGGGTCCTGGATGGCGATCCTTCGGAGCTCCCAGGCCCTCCGTTGGGTAGCTCAGCGTTCTGACGTTGCTGCTCATTTCCCCCCGCTCCACTCGTCGCCGGTTGCTGGAGAGATTACTTCGGCTCCGTAGCAATCGTCAACGGATCCTGCTAGCTTGCTCCGACGCTGAGGGAGTTCGGGGAGGTCAGAGAGGTCGTGACATGACGACATGGGACTCCACCGTCGACGTCGTGATCGTCGGATCCGGCGGGGGCGGCATGGTGGGAGCGTTGGCTGCGGCCGCGCAAGGTGCGAGTGTCCTGGTGCTCGAGAAACAAAGCCTGATCGGCGGCTCGACCGCCATGTCCGGCGGCATCGTCTGGGTCCCGGACAATCCGGTGATGCAGTCCATCGGGGTACCCGACTCGTACGAGGACGCCATGCTCCACTTCGAGTCCGTCGTCGGCGACGTCGGACCTGCCTCGTCGTTCGAACGCCGTCACGCCTTTCTGACGGCGGGACCGGAGATGGTCTCGTTCCTCCAGGGCTGTGGCGTGCGCTTCGTCTACTGCCGCGGCTACAGCGACTACTACTCGAGCGCCAAGGGTGGTCACGATCTCGGACGCGGCATTGAGCCGGTCCCGTTCGACGGTCATGTCCTCGGGAATTGGCTGGAGAAGCTGCAGCCCGGGCTCGCCAAGAGCCTGGGCCTCGCGGTGATGACGAACGAGGCGCGCTCTCTCTCGAACTACAACCGCAGCATCGGCGCGTTCACGGTCTCCGCCCGCGTGGTGGCCCGTACCTACCTCGCTCGATTGCGCCGCCAGGCGTTGCTCACGAACGGCGCCTCTCTGATCGGGCAGCTGCTGCACGTCGCGCTCGACTCGCGGAATCCCGGTTCGGACGGATGCGCCGGTGGAAGAACTGATCGTCGAACAAGACCGGGTTGTGGGGGTCCGCACCGTGCGCGACGGGTCCCCCGTGCTGATCCAGGCCCGCCAGGGGATCCTGCTGGCTTCGGGTGGCTTCGCCCACAACGCCGAGATGCGCCAGGAATACGGCGGTGACCAGCCCAACAGTGCCCGATGGTCGATCGCCAATCCGGGCGACACGGGCGAAGCCCTCAAGGCCGCGATGCGGATCGGCGCCAAGACCGACCTGATGGATGAGGCCTGGTGGCTGCCTTCACCGCGCACAGGACGCTTCGGTCAATCCACTCTCGACCAGGCCCGCCAACGGCCTCGGACCATCTACGTCGACGCGGCCGGAAAGCGATTCGTCAACGAGTCGAACTCGTACATGGAAGTGGGCAAGGAGATGTACGCCCGTGACAAGACGAGCCGAGCGGTGCCGTGTTGGCTCATCTTCGACGACCGTTACCGGAAGCGGTACGCCCACCAGCGGTCCAGCCCGGGTCGATTCCCGAAGAAGCTGTTCGAGAGCGGAATGCTCAAGCAGGCGTGGACACTCGACGACCTGGCCACACTCTGCGGCATCGATGCCAGCGGCCTCTCCGAGACGGTCGAGCGATTCAACGAGCACGCGGCCCGAGGTGTCGATCCGGACTACGGGCGGGGCGAGTCGGCCTACAACCGGGCCCTGGGCGACCCCAACCCGAGGGTGCACCCGTGCCTCGGCCCGATCGACGAGGCCCCGTTCTACGCCGTGCAGGTCGTGCCCGGCGACATCGGCACGTGCGGCGGACTGGTCACCAATCGAACACGCGCAAGTGGTCGACCAGGACGAACGGCCCATCGAGGGTTTGTACGCCACGGGCAACGGCACCGCAACCGTCATGGGTCGACACTACCTCGGTCCCGGCGCCAGCATCGCCAACACCATGGTCTTCGGGTACGTCGCCGCCCGCCATGCCGCCCGTCAAGCGCCCGCAGCCTCGTAGGCGGTGCTCGAGTCGGCATGATGCCATCCCGTCGGACCGATGTCGCCGTGGGCGGACCTTTGTGCGCGGCCGAGGCGACCGCGTCCTCGGGTGCGACACGAAGCCATTGGTGTGGTTCGTATTCGTTCATACAGCTGACAGAGGTTGCACATGAGTGAGTTCGAAAGCGCAAACTTCTTCGCCGATCGCGCGATCCAGGACGATCCGTACCCGTACTTCGACTGGGTGCGCGCACAGTCCCCGGTCTGGCGCGAGCCGAACTACGGCCTGTACATCATCACTGGCCACCCAGAAGCCATGGCCATCTATGGCGATCCGGCGTCGTTCCCTGCGAACGATCCGCCCTCCGGAACCTACTCGTCGTGCAACGTGGTGAGCGGGAGATTCGTCAAGTTCTCGTCGCCCTTCGAAGGTGACGACATCAGCGACATCATTGTCAGGTGCCGAGACGAGCTCCCGTTCAGCGACCAGCTCCCTTCGTTCGACCCTCCGAACCACACTGCACACCGCCATCTCCTCATGCGACTCATCACACCGAAGCGCCTCAAGGAGAACGAGGACTTCATGTGGCAGTTCGCCGATCACCTCATCGATCGTTTCATCGACCAGGGATCCTTCGAGATGGTCGGCGCCTACGCAGAACCCTTCACCCTCACCGTCATCGCAGACTTGGAGGGGGTCCCCGAATCTGACCATTCCCTCTTCCGGGAGCGGCTGTCCACGGCCCACCAGGACATTTCCCACAAGCCACTGGAGTTCCTCTACGAGCGGTTCTCGGAGTACATCGAAGACCGCCGCCAGGATCCGCGAAACGATGTTCTGAGCGGCCTGGCCACGGCGACGTTTCCCGACGGGTCGACCCCGGACGTGAAGGATGCCGCCCTCCTGGCGGCCAATCTCTTTGCCGGCGGACAGGAGACGACGGTCCGACTGCTGTCGTTCGCACTCCGCATGCTCGGCGATCGGCCCGACCTCCAGGAACAGGTCCGGGCCGACCGTGACCGCATTCCGAACTTCATTGAGGAGACCTTGCGGCTGGAAAGTCCGCTGCGGACACAGTTCCGCATGGCGCGGGTGCGCACCACGCTCGGAGGAGTCGAGATCCCTGCCGGAGGCACAGTCATGCTCGTGCCCGGGGCCTGCAACCGTGACCCTCGACTCTTCGAGAACCCCTCTGCCTTCGACATCGACCGGCCCAACGCTCGACAGCACATCGCCTTCGGGTTCGGGATCCACACCTGCGCGGGTGCGCCGCTGGCGCGGGCCGAAGGCAGGGTGACGATCAACCGGTTTCTCGACCGCACGACGCGACATCACGATTTCGGAGGAGCACCACGGCCCACCGGGCACTCGACACTACGAGTACCTGCCGACCTTCTTCCTCCGGGGCCTCGAACGCCTCTACCTCGACGTCGCACCGGCAGCGCTAAACCCGCCGGCGGTTGCCTCACGATGTGGGGCTCCGCAGCCTCCTCTGATGGCATGGCGGTGGACATGATCAGCTTCGTCTGTGCAAAGGGCGGTCCTGCCGTCGTCCCACCGTCAATCGGCATCACGATGCCGGTGATCTGAGCGGCGCGATCGCTGGAGAGGAAGACCACCGCGTTGGCCACGTCCTCAGGCTGCGCCACCCGCTCCAGCGGCTGCATGTAGCGGAGAACGGGGCCCATCTCGTAGGTCGTGATGCCCGTGCGGATGTGGGCGGAGTCAGGCAGTTGACCCGGATGCCGTACGGCGCCAGGTCGATGGCCATGCACTTGGTCGCGTGGGCCACGGCTGCCTTCGCCGACCGGTAGGAGATCATTCCCGTGCCCGCGTTGATGGCAGCGATGGAGGCGTTGTTGATGATGCAGCCACCACCGTGATCCTTCATGTAACGACCCGCGCGTTGGGCGCCGATGATCACGCCGAAGAGGTTCACGTTCATGATGCGGGTGAAATCCTCGAGGTCATCGGGCAAGAATCGCTTGAGCGGGCTCCCGATGCCGGCGTTGTTGAACATGATGTCCAAGCCGCCGAACTGATCCACCGCGAAGTCCACCAGGGCCTGCACCTGCTCGGCGTCGCTCACGTCCGTCTGCTTGAAGGCGGCGGCCTCGCCGATCTGCGCGGCCACCTCGACGGCCACGCTCTTCATCGATGTCCGCGATCACGACCTTGGCCCCTTCTGCCGCAAGCAGTGCGCCGGTTGCCTGACCGATACCACCTGCGCCGCCAGTCACGATCGCCACCTTGCCGGCGAGTTCCCTTGTCGTCATGGCGCGACCATACGCTCTGGCACTAAGACGCTGCAGCCGACGACGCCGACACGGACGGCCGGCCCGCTGAGCGTCGCCGCATTGTCTGGTCGCAACAGATCATGGCCAAGAGCCTCGCACCGTCCGGATGGCACTGTCGAGACAGGCCATGGCCTCCGTCGGCCCGCGCCGCTTTGAGACCCCGCCGAGACTCACTACGATCCCTGCTGTGACGGAAGGACGACGGCGTGCCGCTGAACTCCTCGTCCAGTGCCTCGAACACGAAGGCGTCACCTGTGTGTTCGGCATCCCCGGTGAGGAGAACATCCATCTCACCGACGCGCTCTCCCGATCTTCTTCCATTCGCTACGTCTTGGTCCGCCACGAACAAGCGGCATCCTTCATGGCCGAGATGCACGGCCGGCTCACCGGCAAGGCCGGCGTCTGCTCCGCCACCCTGGGGCCCGGCGCCATCAACCTCCTTCTGGGAACGGCCGATGCCTATACGAACAGCACTCCGGTCTTGGCCCTCTCGGCCCAGGTCGGGCTCAACCGGATCTACAAGGAATCACATCAGAGCGTCGACCTGGTGTCGATGTTCGCGCCGGTGACGAAGTGGTCCGATTTGATCCTGACCCCGGGCTCCATCCCCGAGATGGTGCGCAAAGCGTTCAAACTCGCCCAGACCGAGCGGCCCGGATCCGTCTACCTCGGCGTGCCCGAGGACGTCGAGGCCGCCTTCGTGCCCTGATGCGCTGATGCCGCTTGACGTCAACACACCGCGTACCGACGAGCCTTCGCCCGCGCAGATTGCGCGGGCGGCCGCCGTGCTCAATGCGAGTCAGCGACCCATCATTTTGGCCGGACACGGCGCCGCTCGTTCGGGAGCGGCTGACGCACTGCTGCACTTCTCCGAGCTCTTGCGTCTCCCGGTGGCGACCACGTTCCACGGCAAGGGCGTCTTCCCCGACGATCACCCGTACGCCCTCGGTGCGGTCGGGTTCATGAGTCACGACTACGTCAACTTCGGATTCGACGAAGCCGATGTGATCGTGAGCGTCGGGTACGAGCTGCAGGAATTCGATCCCGTCCGGATCAACCCCACCGGGGACAAGCAGATCATCCACCTGAGCCGTGTCCCCGCGGAAGTGGATGCCCGGTACGTGGTCGAGGTGGGGATCCAGGCCGACATCGCGGACACGCTGGGCGCCCTGGGCGAGGCGACCACTCGCCGCTTCGACCGGGGAACGCGAGCAGAGAAGATACAGAGGCTCCTGGCCGACGAGCTGGCTCAGGGCGCGGCTGACGACAGCTTTCCCCTCAAGCCCCAGCGAGTCGTGGCCGACACGCGAGCAGCCCTCGCTCGCTCCGACATCGTCCTCGCCGACACCGGTGCCGTAAAAATGTGGATGGCCCGCCTCTACCCGACGTTCGAGCCGAATACCTGCCTGATCTCCAATGGGCTCTCGACGATGGCCTTTGCCCTCCCCGGCGCAATCGGCGCCAAGCTGGCAACGCCCGATCGCAGGGTGCTGGCAGCTGTCGGAGACGGGGCGTTCCTCATGAACTCCCAGGAGTTGGAAACGGCACTCCGGGAGCGCATCCCGTTGACCGTCTTGATCTGGCAGGACGACGCCTATGGTCTCATCGGCTGGAAGATGGACCTCGAGCTCGGGCATCACGTCGAAGTCGGATTCTCCAACCCGGACTTCGTCGCCTACGCCGAGAGCTTCGGGGCTAAGGGCTACCAGGTACGTGCAGCTGGTGATCTCCTCCCCATGCTGAACGAGGCGCTGGCCGCCGACACGGTGTCGGTGATCACGTGCCCGGTCGACTATTCGGAGAACCTCCGCCTCACCGAAGCGCTCGGTGAACTCTCAGGACCGTTCTGACGAAAGAGATCCGGACCCGGACTCCAGCCTTTCGCCTCCAGGCAGGCGGTCTCTGAGACCGAAGGTAGGGCGTCACGAATCGATCGGAGGCCTTCAGTGAACGATGAACAGTTTCAGAAGGTGAAGCGGGGGCGAGGCTTTCTTGCCGCTCTCGACCAGAGCGGGGGCAGTACCCCCAAGGCCCTCAGGGCCTACGGCATCGACGACGACCAGTATTCGGACGACGATGAGATGTTCGCGTTGATGCACGCCATGCGGAGCCGGATCATTCAGAGTCCCAGCTTCAGCGGTGATGACATCATCGGAGCGATCTTGTTCGAGGACACGATGGATCGCGAAATCGATGGCCGCGGGTCGGTGTCATATCTGTGGGACATCAAGCACGTGGTCCCGTTCCTGAAAGTGGACAAAGGCCTGGTCCCCGAGCAGGACGGCGTTCAGGTGATGAATCCCATCCCGGGACTCGCTCCCTTGCTCTCACGTGCGAGGGAGAACGGCGTGTTCGGCACCAAGATGCGCTCGTTCATCACGCGGGCCAACCACGACGGCATCAAGGCCGTCGTCGACCAGCAGTTCGAGATCGCCAAAACGATCATGGCCGCCGATCTGGTGCCGATCATCGAGCCCGAAATCGACATCCGGAGCCCCGAGAAGGCCGCCGCCGAGGGCCTTTTGAAGGCGAACGTCGTGGAGCAGCTGGCCCGGCTCGATTCCACGCAACTCGTCATGTTGAAGTTCTCGCTGCCCGACATCGACGACTTCTACGCCGACCTGGTGCGCCACCCGAAGGTCTTGAGGGTGGTGGCACTGTCGGGCGGCTATGGCCGCAGCGAGGCAGATGCTCGCCTCGCCGTCAACCATGGCGTGATCGCCAGCTTCTCGCGCGCCCTGACCGAGGGATTGTCGGTCCACCAGAGCAAAGAGGAGTTCGACGCCGCTCTCAAAGGCGCGATCGAGAGCATCCTCAGCGCGTCCCTCACCTAGAGCCCCGCTGGACCGATCAAGGCGCCATATGCGGTGTCGCGTCGTGCGCCCGGCGGACCTGGATCGATTCGACCACCGGGAGACCAGGCCGGATACCCTGAGGACACCAAGACGATCCCTCGTCGGCCTTGCATCCCCAAAGACCCAGGGAGGAACACCATGAACGCTGACCACGAGGTACGGCCGTGGGCGCTTCGCTCCATCCTGATTGCTGTCTCCGACCTCGATCGATCGGTGGCCTTCTACCGGGAAGTCGGTCCTTTCGAGGAGATCACCCGCGTGGACGCCGTCGCGGTCCTCGGTGAGGAGTCGTCGTCCTCAATCGTGTTGATCCTGCGTGAATCCCGTGGCATTCATCAGCATCGCCATGGCCAGCAGTCGCTGGGTCTGCGGTCGATCACCTTCAGCGTCGGATCACTCGATGAGCTCGATCGGGTCGAGTCGGTGCTTCGAAGCCATGACGTCGCTCCTTCCCGGCACGAAGTCGCTGACGGGGCCTCGGTCATCCTCCGTGGCCGGGACCCGGACAACCAGCCGCTGGTTTTCATCTGTTACGACGAAACCAAGGAGCATGGAGCCGACTACTACCGGGCGATCGCCGATCTGTTCTATTCGCTCGACGTCTGAACCAGCGACCACTGCGGTTTCGAGCCGACATTGGGACCCGACGCGAATCCACCCAGAGGCCACGAGGACCACCACTAGTCCTCGACATGGGTCCAGGGTGGATCCGCCTTGCCGGCCTCGTAACTGGCCAGAGCGACCGCAGCGATGACCACGAACGCAATGGCCAACGGGATGACGATCCGCACGTGGAGGACAAGCAGCCCTCCGATCAACGCCCCGACGAACATGGCGGCCACGGCGACGAGGCGTCGCCCGGATTTGGATCCCTTGCCCCCACCGAGGGCACTGTCCGCGCCGAGTCCGGTGACGGTCATGGTCAACACCGTCGTGGTCAGGTCGGGCACGGCCAGCTTGCGAATACTGGCGTTTTGGACCCCGGTCGCCAGGCTGAGGACGACGATCAGGGCATAGCGGAAGCCGTGCTGGGGTGCATTGGAGCTCCAGAGTGCGAGCACCACCGCAGCGGCCAAGAAGACGCCTTCGGTGACCATTGCGCTGGCCAGGTGGCGCCCACGATGATGGCCGTATCTGGCGACGATCCGGCCGCCGATGACCGAACCGAATCCGAACGAGACCAGAGCGACGAGAGAGGCCGCAATAGAGAACCCGTGCGCACCGGCGACGGCAAACCCGAGGAAGACGACGTTTCCCGTCATGTTGGCCACGAACACATGGCCCAGCACCAGATAGCTGAACGCATCCACGAGACCCGTGACCAAGGTCATGGCGACGAGCAGTGGCGGCAGCGGTCCGAAGGGAGCCGACCCGCTCGGCACCAAGGTCTCTCGGACCTCGGTGAGGAAGGTGTTCATTGGGTGAACGCTCCTTTCTTGAGTGCTCATGCTCAGTTGACCGCCATCCCGATCAGATGACCCAATCCGAAGGTCAGCCCTGCTGCAACGAGACCGAACACGAGTTGACGAGTACCCGAGAAGAAGAGCCCGCGCCCGGTGAGCAGCGAGATCGAGCGCGCCGATGACGAACAGGCCCACGGCAGCCGCGGCGATCGAGGTCAGCACCGCGGTGGTCCCACTGGCGAAGAAGAACGGAATAAGCGGAATGATCGCCCCCAAGGAGAAGAGCACGAACGAGGTGCCGCCGGCGGCGTACGGTGAGCCGCCGAGCGCGGAGGGGTCCAGACCCAGCTCCTCTCTGACCATGGCATCGAGGGCGCTCTGTTCGTCGGTCATGAGACGCTCGGCCACCTGCTCCGCCTCTTGAGGCGGAAGGCCTTTGGCCTCGTAGATGAGGGCAAGCTCCTCTTGCTCCTCGTCGGGGACCGAATGGATCTCCGCTGCTTCAGTGCGGACCTGACGCTGGTACAGCTCGCGGGCGCTCTGCACGGACACCCACTCGCCGATGGCCATTGAGAAGGCGCCGGCCAGGAGTCCGCTCAGACCTGCGATCAGGATGACCGCACTCTTGAATTGCGCACCGGCAACACCCATCACCAGCGCCAGGTTCGACGTCAATCCATCGTTGGCACCGAGGACACCGGCCCGCAGCGCGTTTCCGCCCGGAGCCCTGTGTCGTCCCTCGAGCCTGGCCAACGTTTCGCCCGCGACGCCCTGGGGCGATCCCCCAGCCACGTAGCGCAACACACGAGCATGGGAGCGCTCCTGATCACGCATGCCCGTATCCACCGTTTCGGGCTGGTCGTCGTAGTCGCCCTGGTCAACCTCTTCAAAGGTCGCGACTGTCGGCAGCACGACGCTGGGACCGAAGCGCCGGGCCAAGAACGACATTGTTCTGGCCCGCCAGGACGGCCGACGCGGTCCAGGATCGACTCCGATCGATCGCAGTCGCTGCTCCCAGAAACCGGCATGACGCTCTTCGACCTCCGCCAGCCGCTCGTACACCGACGCAAGCTGCGCGCTTTCCTCCGCACCCGCCATCGCCCGGTACACCGCGGCCGAATCGATCTCGCTCTGGAGATTGGCCCGGAACCGCGCTTCGGCCCCAGCCAACGCGTGGGGCGACTGCTGATCGACGCTCATGGCGCGGCCGAAGCTGGCTTGGGCGCCGATGCCCCCCGATCTGCAGAATCCCGATCGGGCTCATCCGTCCGCGGACGAGCACGAGTTTCGGTTCCGAGACCGTGTCGGGCCGCACTCACGTCGAGCCCGCTGAATCCATTGTGGACGAGGCCCCGCCAACGTTCGGCGATGTCTGCGGCAAGCGGAGCAGCCTCTGTGCCCGCCTCGGAAGTGGCGAGGTCGAGGTCCTTCAGAGCAAGGTCGAGCGAGAAATCGGCGTGGTCGTCCTGCTCGAGCATCTTGGCGAGCTTCGCCAGCGCGTAGGGCGAGGCGAGGGGGTTACCGCGCAGGGCGTCCAAGAGGCCCGAGTCGGCGACACCGAGGTGGGAGGCCAGTGCCGCCACCTCGGCCGCACCCTCCACCTGGAAGGCCAACCACGTGTTCAACACCAGCTTCAGCCGGCTCCCGGCGCCGGCTGGACCGAGCCAGAGCGTGGCCCGTCCCAGGACCGTGAAGACCGGCTCGAGGATCCCGGCGGCCTCAGGCGGGCCAGACGCCAAGATGAGCAGCTGACCCTTCTCGGCCGGTTCCCGGCTGCCCGAGACAGGCGCGTCGACGAACGTGACACCCGGGCGCCTCGTCCGCGTGTCGTCCGCCAGTCGCTCCGTTGCTTCGGCACCGATGGTGGCCATCTGGACCCAGGTGGAATCGGGGGGCAGCGCAGCAAGCACACCGCCGCCCATCATCACCTCGACGGTGATGTCGGCCGTCGGCAGCATGGTGATGATCACATCTGCCTGCTTGACGGCGTCGGAGGCTTCGTCGTAGGCCCTCGCGCCGGCAGCCACCAGCGGTGTCGTCGAGGCTGCATGCCGCGACCACACGTCCAACGCCATCCCGGCACCGAGGAGTCGCAGACCCATCGCGGTGCCCATCGTGCCGGAGCCGATCACCGCAACTCGTGGCGGTTGCTTCCCTGTGCTCTGGTTCTCGAAGGTCATTTCGATGCTCCTCTCTTGTGTTCAGGGCTGACCCAGGTCAGGCGTTGATCCGACCATTTCTCGCTCGGTCTCTGCGAGGGTCAGACCGTCGGTCTCGGGCACCCGCATTGAGAAATACCCAAGGGCCGCGGTGCCCAACGGAACCCAACGGGAAGACGGTTCCGCCTTCAAATCGTGTTCTGGCTAAACCAGGTCCGTCAATGCGTCATCGGGATGGGGCGGCGTGTGGACGAAGGCGGCCAGCACCGCTGCCGCCAGGCACGCCCCCGAACCAACCAGGAGCGCCGTGCGCGGACCGCCCGCCGAGATGATCCACCCGGTCAGGATGCTGCCGATGGGCGTGGTCCCCAGGTAGACGAAGACCCACAGCGCCATGATCCGACCCCGATAGGCACTCGAGCTGTGCAACTGGAGGGTGGTCGAACACAAGGTGACGAAACAGAACGCGCTGGCCCCCAGGACGAGCAGGGTGACGCAGGCCACGGCAACGTTGGGGGCGGCGGCGGTGGCGGCCGAGGTCACTCCGAACCCCAGGGCGGCGAAGAGCAGGTACTGGCGCCGCGGATGATGGATGAGCCCGACGGAAAGGGAACCAAGAACGGCCCCGATGCTGAGCATCGTGGTCAGCAGCCCGTAGGTGCCGCCAGTCCCGTGGAACGTCTCCTTGGCGAAGACGGGCAATACCACAGCGAAGTTGAAGGCCAACAGCCCGACCACCAGCATCATGAGCAGCGGCAGCCAGAGCTGCTGGCGCCCGGCCGCGTACCTCAGGCCTTCCATGACGCCGCGGCGTCCCGGCGGCGCCGGTCCGCCCGCCGCCCGGGGCCGGATCACGATCAGGGCGGCGATCACGGCCAGATAGGACAACGCGTTGACCCCGAAGCACACCGTCGTGCCCACTGTGACGATGAGCACGCCGGCCAGCGCAGGGCCCACCACCCGGGCGCTGTTGACCACCACGCCGTTGAGGCTGACTGCGCTGGCCAGGTCGTCGGGCGGGACCAGCCGGCTGACGAGAGCCTGACGGGCGGGGGAGTCGGCGATCTGGACGACACCGCCGGCCACACCGATGACGACGAGGACGGTCACGCTGGCGTCGCCGGCAACGGCCAGGGCCCACAACAACGCGGCCAAGAGGCAGTAGAGCGCTTGGGTGACGATCAGCAGCTTGCGCAGGTCCACCCGGTCGGCCACCGCGCCGCCCCAGGGCCCGAACAGCAGGGAGGGGATGCCGCCCGCGGCGAGGACCAGCCCGAGATCGCGGGGTGAACCGGTGAGCTCGAGCACGAGCCAGCCAATGGCCGTCTGCTGCAGGAAGCTGCCGCTGGCCGAGACCACCTGGCCCCCGAAGTACAGGCGGAAGGGCCGCGACCGCAGGGCGCGGAACGAACTGCGGGAGCCGGCGACGGCCACGGCCCCGGCCTCTGCCCCAGGTCCCGCCTCGGGCATGACCGCCAAAGCGTCACGGTCCATCGCGCATCGGCAGCGAGGGTAGTGGGGTCTTCGGCTGGGCCGGAGGACGACCCGGGCCAGGGTATGACCCCCAGAACCAACGAGAGTCAGCGTCGCTTGACTCGCTGAACAGACCGGTCTACCTTTCTAGACAGACAGGTCTAGCCAAGGAGCGTCCATGCCAACGAGCACCGCAACGGCCAGAGGATTGGGCACGGCCCTTGTGACCGGTGCGACGTCCGGCATCGGTCGCGCCGCGGCCCGGCAACTGGCCCGCGACGGCTGGGAGGTCGTCGTCCACGGTCGCAACCAGGAACGAGGAGCTGAGGTCGTTCGGGCGATCGAGACGGATGGCGGGCGGGCTCGATTCGTGGCGGCGGACCTCAACGACGTGGCGGCCATACGAAACCTGGTGGACGAAGTCGGGGTCGTGGACGTCCTGGTGAACAATGCGGGGGCCTCGTGGTTCGGCCCGACAACGAAGCTCGACGAGGCGACCTTCGACGCGCTGTTCGACGGCAATGTGCGCTCGGCCTACTTCCTCGTCGCCGGGATCGCACCCGGAATGGCGGCGCGCGGTTCGGGAAGCATCATCAACCTCGCCAGCATGGCCGGTGAGATCGGTCTCGACGGAGGCGCCGCCTACGGAGCGACGAAGGCGGCGTTGATCTCCATGACCCGGTCTTGGGCGGCCGAGTTCAGCCCCCGGGGCGTGCGGGTGAATGCGGTGGCGGCGGGGCCGGTCTTCAGCACGCCCGACAAGGCGCCGCTCATCGAGCAACTGGGAGCGACCACGCCCCTCGGACGCGGAGCGCAGGTCGAGGAGATCGCCGAGGTCATCGCCTTCCTCGCGTCGGACAAGGCGAGTTACCTGACCGGAGCAACCCTGGCCGCTGACGGCGGACGCACGGCGATATGAGTCCGATGCTCGAGCCGGCGTGCTCTCCCGTCCTCTTCACCATCTCGTATGTGGGTCTGGGCTTGCCCGCCGTGATAGCCGGGATGCCGTCGTGCACGGCGGCGGCCTCGTGGCCACGAGCTGTGTCTACGGCCTGGTCGTGATCGCCTTGGCCACGTTCGCCACCCTTACCCCTGTCCATCTCCGCAGTGCAACGACATCACCAACCAAGGAGGTCCCCCGATGAGCGACGAGCGTGCCCGCATGACACCCGGACCAGACCACCCCATCACCGTGGAACGGTTTCCCGGACACGTAACGGTCCAGAGCGGATCGGTCGTCGTGGCCGAGACCGACCAGGCCCTCGAAATGCACGAGGCCGCCTATCCGGCCGTCTTCTACGTCCCGATCGGCGACGTCGACCAACACCTCCTGCAGCGCAGCGCGCATCACACCTGGTGTCCCTACAAGGGTGAGGCCTCGTACTTCGACATCGTCGAGACCGGAGCGGACGAGCTGCCGGCGGTCGTCTGGTACTACGACGACCCCTTCCCCGCCGTGGCCGACATCAAGGGCCACGTGGCCTTCTATACCGACCGCGTCGGGTCAGCGCGACGCCCAGCGAATCCACCGTACGATAGACAGATCGGTCTGAAGGGAGGCAAAAAACCCGTGACCAGCGCACCAGCTGCGACCGAGCATCGCTCGTCGGCACGGGAACGGCTCCTGGCCGCAGCCAACGAACTCTTCTACGCCGAGGGCGTCCAGACCGTCGGCATCGACCGCATCATCGAGCGCGCCGGGGTGGCGAAGGCGTCGCTCTACAACCTCTTCGGCAGCAAGGAAGAACTGGTGGCCGCCTATCTGGCCTCGCGACACGACTACACCGTCGGGCAGCTCACCAAGGCCATCGATGAGGTCGACGACCCGCAGGAGATGATCCTGGCCGTCTTCGACGCCCAGGCGCAGCTGTACGAGCGGCCCGACTTCAACGGCTGCGCCTTCATCGCTGCCAGCACCGAGGCACCGTCAAAAGGGCTCGTCGAACAAGCGGCTGATCGGCACCGGGCCTGGATGCGAGCCATGTTCATCGACTTGTCCGAGCAAGCCGGTGCTCCCGATCCGGGGTCGCTCGGACGTCAGCTCCACCTCATCTTCGACGGGGCGGGAGTGGCCGCCCGGTTGGACCACCACGATCCTGATATCGCATCGTCCGCACGCGGTGCCGTCGAAGCGCTGCTCGGGGCGGCGTTGCGGCGACGCTGACGGTCTCCTCCCTTCTCCCACCGAGTCAGATCGACGTTGCGTGGCGCTCCCGGTGCGGAAGCCCTCGATCAGGACGCGCTGGCATTCTCCAGCACGAGCGCAACGCCTTGTCCTGAACCGACACAGACGCCGAGCACGCCGTAGCGCGCCTGACGCAGGTGCAGTTCGGTGGCCAGGGTGAGGACGTAGCGGGTACCCGACGACCCGAACGGATGGCCGATGGCGACGGCGCCGCCATTGGGGTTGAGGCGATCGTCGGGCACGACGAAGCCGCCCAACTGGTTCGGCAGCTCGCGCAGCACGCCGAGGGCCTGGGCCGAGAATGCCTCGTGCACCTCCCACACGTCGACGTCCGTCGGTGCCAGGTGCGCTCGCTCGAGTGCCTTGGGAATGGCGAAGGCAGGAGCGATCCCCATGAACTGGGGGTCAAGGGCGTAGGTGGCCGAAGCGACCACCCGGGCCAGCGGTGTCACGCCCAGGGATCTGGGCTGCCTCAGCGGAACCGAGGACCACGGCCGAGGCGCCGTCGCTGAGCGGCGAGGAATTCCCGGCGGTCATCTGGGTGGTGTTGGGCTGGGGTGGGAGCGCAGCCAACCGTTCGGCGGTGGTATCGCCCCTGATCATCTCGTCGTGTTCGAAGATCCGAGCGGGTTCCTTTCTCGTGCCGGGGATCTCGACCGGATGGATCTCGGCGGCGAACCGGCCCGAGTCGCGGGCGGCGGCGGCGTGCTGCTGGGAGCGCAGCGCGAAGGCGTCGATCTCCTCGCGGCTCAGGTGGTAACGGTCGGCCACGTTCTGCGCCGTCTTGATCATCTCGACGTAGGCATTGCGGGCGAGCAGAACGGGGTTCGGGGACCGCCGGCCCCTGCCCACATGGTGTCGAGCAAGAGGACCGGGCCCCGCGGGCTGAACGGGGCGTCGCCCTTCATGTTGGCCCAGCCCGAGCGCGACATGGACTCGACCCCGGCGGCCAAGCCGACCTCGAGCTCGCCGCTGCGGATGGCGTGGGCGATGGAGATGGCGCCGCTGAGCGACGAGGCGCAGAAGCGGTTCACCGTGACCGCAGGAACCGAGTCGGGGAAGCCGGCAGCCAGCGCACCCCAGCGTGCGATGTCCCCCATGCCCTCGTGGGCCACGTTGACACAGCCGGCCGAGATGTCCTCGATGCGCTCGAGCGGGACACCGACACTCGCTCGCAGGCCGCCACCATGGTCTGCCCCAGGAGATCGTCGGTCCGCAGGTGCGAGAGCGATCCGCCGTACCGGCCGACCGGAGTCCGCACGCCACCGAGGATGAAGGCGTCCGTCATGACGCGAGCGTGGCGTCGAGGGTGATTTCGGGAACGCCGGCGAGGGCGCGGCTCACCGGGCACCCCGCCTTGGCCGTGCGCGCGTGTTCGGCGAAGGCAGCCTGGTCGATGCCGGGCACCCTGCCCACGGTCACGAGGTCGATCTTGGTGATGGTCGGAGCGCCGTCGACGGGCCGCAGCGTGACCGTGCGCGTCGGTGTGCACCGAATCGGGCGGGTGGCCGGCCTGGGCCAAGAGGTTGGAGAGCGCCATGGAGAAGCAGGCCGCATGGGCCGCGGCGATCAGCTGCTCGGGGTTGGAACCCGGTCCGTCCTCGAAACGGGACTTGTAGGTGTACCCCCCGTGAATGGTGTCACCCGCCGTGAAGGTCCCGGTCCCAGTGGGCACGTCGCCCTTCCATTCCGCGCTGCCCTTTGCCGGCATATCAGCCTCCTAGGTCGCTGCCGAGATGGTTCCGGTTCTAGTCGGCGCGGGGCCGGTCCGACGCGGCCGGCGCCCGGCGTCCGAGAGGACGGGCGCGGGCATCGGGCCGCCATGACGAGATTCCGCCTGGAGTCGGCACGCGGGGGATCGGCCAACCCTGACCGCGCCACGGACCGGTGGGTCGAGAGAAGCGAGCCGATAGCGTCGCATCCGCGGGAAAGCGAGAGGAGACGAACATGGCCACATCGCTGTACACGGCCCGGGCCCACGTGGTGGGCGGCCGGGTTCAGGGTCACGGGGTCACGAGCGACGGGGCCTTGGACGTCCAACTCCGTACGCCGGTCGAGATGGGCGGCGACGGTGGGGGCACCAACCCGGAGCAGCTCTTCGCCGTGGGCTACGCGGCCTGCTTCGAGGGCGCATTGGGCGTTGTCGGACGACGAGAGCACGTCGACCTCGGGGAGGTGGCCATCGATTCAGAGGTCAGCCTGATCACCACCAAGAACCGTGGCTTCACTGTGGCCGTCGGGCTCGACGTCTCGCTTCCGGGCATCGGTGATTCCGCCCAGGCCGTCGCGATCGTGGCGGCCGCGCACGAGGTCTGCCCGTACTCCAACGCCACCCGGGGCAACGTCGAGGTGACCCTCAAGGCCAACGGCAACCCCGTCCCGGCCGGACAGCCGGCAGCCACGTGACCATCTCACGACAGAAAATGGAGGGTCAGCGATGAGTGCCAGTGATCCGTTGGTGGTGCCCTCCGGCCACACCACCGAAGGTGGCGTCCTCTTGGGCGAGGCGAAGGCGAGCAAGCAGATGGTGCTGTTCGAAGATCCGCAATGCCCGTACTGTCGGCAATTCGAAGAGCTCAACGGCGCACGGATCACCGCCGCGCTGACGGCTGGTGACCTCGCGGTCGAATACCGCATGCGCTGCTTCCTGGGGCCCGAGTCCGTCAGAGCAGACAACGCGCTGGCGCTCGCCGCGGAGGCCGGCCGCTTCGACGAGCTCCGCCACGAGCTGTTTGCCGCCCAGCCCCCCGAGGGAACGGGGGGCTTCACGAACGAGGACCTCTTGCGGCTCGGTGCACAGGTGGGTCTGAGCGACCCGGACTTCGTCTCGGGCGTCAAGGAGGCCCGCTACGCGGAGTGGGTACAGAGGCGAGAGGCGCTCTATCAAGCGGAGGACCCGCAGGGAACCCCGGCCGCGTGGCTCAACGGCAGTGCAATCGACCCAGGCGTGCTCTTCGACACTCGAGAGTTCGAGAAGCGTCTGCGCGCCTAGGGCGTGGCACTGCAATGATGATCGCCGCAGATCGGCGTTTTCAGCGTCGTCACGAGTTCATCAAGAGCTCTTGCCAGTTGGAGGGGACCCGTCCGGAGGGTCCCGGTACCGGTTGATCGAGGGGATGATGCTCCGGGGGGGCCAGGCGAGGTCCGTCGACGTAGTCGTTCGTCCGGTAGTTCCAAAACCACTCTTCGCCGGGCTCGAAACTGCAGATGATGGGGTGAGCCGACGAGTGCGCATGCTCGGTCGCGTGCTTGCCCAACGAGTTGTCGCAGCACCCAATGTGGCCGCACTCCGCGCAGCGTCGGAGATGGAGCCACCATCCCCCGGCCTCGAGACACTCCACGCAACCGGTTCCGCTTGGCGGAACTTCCTGGTCGACGGCATTCGTCATGGCTGCACCTCCCGCGACATTCCGTCAACGGTAGGGGAAAGGGCGATGGTCGTCATCTGCCGCCGCGCCCCGGGTGCCGGCCAGAACGTGAGACGAGGGATGGTCCGTCTCCGTGTGGCGCCTCAGAGCGACAGGCTGGGGCGTTCGACGGCAGGGGCGGCATGAGCCCGTCGAGCGGTGGCGACAGATCTGTCAATCCCTGGAACTGGGTCTTCGACGGGGTTCTCGGTCGGGTCGGCCACGTCGGCAGCTTGGGACCCGGGCCAGCAGCGCACAAAGACTGGCCTGGTCGCGCACGACCGAGGGCCAGGAGTGGCACCAGGGAAGCGACACTCCCCTAATCTCTGCGTCGTAGGGCACGCACGCACACCCACGAGGAGCGCGAACCATGACGACGACCGCCGCACCGATCCGCCACGCCGACCGCTTCTTCATCGGTGGCGAATGGATCGAGCCCTCGTCCTCCGATGTCATCGAGGTCATCGATTCGGCGACCGAGCAACCGTATTTCAGCGTGCCCGAAGCCCGAGAGGCCGACATGGCCCGGGCGGTCGACGCCGCCCGACAAGCCTTTGACCAGGGACCGTGGCCGAGGATGTCACACGCCGAACGGGCGGAGTACCTGCGGGCGATGGGCGAGGGCCTGCGGGGCAAGGCCGACGAGGCCGGCCAGCTGTGGCCACGCGAGTCCGGCGCTCTCTTCCTGTTCGCCCAGTACACGGCAGGCGGCATGGCCGGCGTCTTCGACTACTACGCAGGCCTCGCCTCGACGTTCCCCTTCGAGGAACGGGCCCAGCCCACCATGGGCGGTGAATACGGCCTCCTCGTCCGTGAGCCGGTCGGCGTGGTCGGCGCGATCATCCCGTGGAACGCACCCCTCAGCCTGATCACCTACAAGATCGCGCCGGCCTTGATCGCCGGGTGCACCGTGGTCCTCAAGTCATCGCCCGAGGCGCCGGGCGACGCCTATCTCTTCGCCGAGATCGCTGAGGACATCGGCTTGCCCCCTGGCGTCCTCAACGTCGTGACGGCAGACCGCGAGGTATCCGAACTCCTCGTCCGCAACCCCGGCATCGACAAGATCACCTTCACCGGATCGACGGCGGCGGGCCGTCGTATCGCCTCGCTCTGTGGTGAACGGATCGCGCGGTGCACGCTCGAGCTGGGTGGGAAGTCGGCTGCGGTCGTCCTCGACGACATCGACGTCCAGGACGCCGCCAGCGCCATCTCGGGCGCGGAGTGCTTCCTCTCGGGACAGGTCTGCTCCTCCCTGACCCGCATCATCGTCAGCCGCTCCCGCCACGACGAGTTCGTCGAGGCGCTCGCCGGCACCTTCTCGCAGGTCAAGGTGGGCGACCCTTTCGATCCGCAGACCCAGATGGGGCCGCTCGCCATGGATCGCCAGCGTGACCGGGTCGAGGGGTACATCGCGAAGGGCATCGCCGAGGGAGCAACGCTTGCCACCGGCGGCGGCCGTCCCAAGGATCTCGAACGCGGGTACTACATCGAACCCACGGTCTTCGCCAACGTCGACAACCAGGCGACCATCGCCCGCGAGGAGATCTTCGGGCCGGTGCTCAGCGTGATTCCGGCCGACAACGAGGAGCACGCCGTTGCGCTCGCCAACGACACGATCTACGGCCTCAACTCCTCGGTCTTCACCAACGATGTCGACCGGGCGCGACAGGTGGCGGGCCAGCTTCGGTCGGGCACGGTTGGCCACAACGCCTTCCGGACCGACTTCGGGATGGCCTTCGGCGGCTTCAAGCAGTCGGGAATCGGGCGGGAAGGCGGGACCGAGGGTCTGCTGCCGTTCCTCGAGACCAAGACGGTGATCCTGAACGGCGAGCCCTCCAGCCCCTCGTAGGGAAGTAGCGAGGACTCGCCGCCTGGACCCCACCGCTCCACGCACCGATGCACGTTCACTGGGGCCGTTCTCGGACGACTTCGGAGGGACTCTTGTCGTCGCGGAGCCCGAGAAACCGCGGCTGGCGGAGGCGGGCGTCGCTGGTCCATTCGGCAAATCCGATTTGCGCGACAAGGGCGGGCTGCGTCCAGTGCGTCCCGCGGGGGACGGGCCGCGCGTCGACAAAGGGCGACGCAGCCGTTTCCAGCTGTCGCAGCCGGGCGCCGAGATCGTGGAGTATCGCCTGGGTGTAGCCGGTGCCCACCTTGCCGGCGTAACGAAGGGAGTCTCGTTCGAAATAGCCGACGAGCAGAGCACCGAAGTCCGTGCGGCTGCCGCTTGGATCGGTGTAACCACCGATGACGAACTCCTGCTCCCACACGCACTTCAACTTCAACCAGTTCTTCGAGCGTCCGGCAACGTAGGGCGCGTCGGCCCGCTTCGCGATGAGCCCCTCCCAGCCCGATCGGCAGGCCTCGGCAAACCGGCCCTCGGAGTCGTCGCACCAGGCCTCGGAGGGCTGCAACGCCGAGCCGGGATGGAGCGCGCGCAGCAGCCGGGCGCGACGCTCGACAAGTGGCCGGCCGGTGAGATCCTCCCCGTCGATCTCCAAGAGGTCGAAGATGCAGTAGACGACCGGGTACTTGGCGACCTGCTCCGTCGACGGCCGGGCCACTCCGAGGCGTTGTTGGAGCCGAGTGAACGACGTCTGGTCGCCGTCAAAAGCCACGACCTCGCCATCGAGCAGCAGTTCTCGAGAGCGCTGCGCGGCCACGGCTTCGCGGACCTCGGGATACGTGGAGCTGAGATCCTTGCCCGAACGCGATTCGAGCCGCACCTCGCCGGCCACCTTGCGCGCCACGCAGCGCTCACCGTCGAACTTTCTCTCCAGCAGCCAGTCGTCGCCGAACTCGCGACGGTCGGTCAACGTGGCCAGCATGAGTGGGATCACCATCTCCCTATCGTTTCACCGCCGCACCAACCAAGCGCGCCCACGCGCTTCGGCAGAGGTCAGCCGTGCACCGCGGTGGGGGCCGGACGGACAGACAGTTATGACTCGCTGTCCTGGCGCTTCTGTGCTGCAAGTCGCCCCAGTCCTTCCCCTCAGACCCGCCTCGACGACCCTCGTGTGAACGTGTCACACGCGGGTTGTCACGAACCATCCGTGAGAAGCACGGACCTGAGCAGAGCGCATGCTTCCGCGCGTAGAGTCGGGGTTCGGGTAGCGCCGGAAGCTCGGTTTGGTGCCCTGAAACTCGGGTAACAATGCAACGACGGTCTGTGCGCAGGCCATCGTGCGCTGACAAACTTTTTGCGGGAGACGGAGGGGGAACGGCCTGCCACCGAGACCGCACGACCAACGAAGGAGCCCGCGATGATCCGCCACCGGATTGCTTCCACTCTCGGTGTCATCATGCTGTTCGCTTCCACGCTGACCCTGATTTCGACCGCGGGACCCACCCCTTCGGGCGCCGCGACTTCCGGACCAGCCTGTACGTTCAACAAGGGCACGCTGCCGATCGTCACCGGTGTGAGCACCGGCAAGGTGATCGCCATCAGCTGCACGGGACTGCAACCCCTGCACCCGTACCTGCTCGCCGAGACCAGCCTCCTGGCGGGTGTCGACCCGAAGGCCAAGGCCGCCCTGTCCGGCGGCATCACCTCGGTCACTGGGCTGCTCGGCGCGTTGGAGGCGCTGAAGGAAATCAATATGGACGCCCTGGCGTTTCCGATCTCCGACCTGAACGGGGACCTCAACACCACCTGGACGGTCCCCAGCTCACAGCCGCTCGATCCCAATGCCAGTTGCCCGCCGTCAACAGCAGAATTCAACGAGGGTTTGATCGGCTGCGCGCTGGCGATGCTCGACCTCACGAGTTTCAAGCCCGTCGGCGCAGGGAGCGCGGTGATGCAGTGGACCGGTGAGGGCTTCCTCCCGCCCCCCCCGACCTTGGCCCTCTCGGCAAGCAAGGGCAAGGCGGGGCAGACCGTGAACGTCGGTGACGCACCGGGCCACACCAGTTTCTGGTGGATATCCACCCTGTCGTCGCTCGTAGCCTTGCTGGGCGGCAGTGCCAGCCCGCCGGCCGTGAAGGTGAGCTTTGGCAAGGGGGCAAAGGCGGTACCAGTCGTCTCCACTGCAACAGTGACGCCGGCGGTCTACACCAACTCGGTCTTGACGCCGCCGGTCCTTTCAGGCAGCTTCACCGTCCCGACGGTGCCCTTAACCACAACCTCCAAGATCAATGTGACCCAGGGCTTGACCGTCTTCGGCTTCCCGCTTGGGAACTCGGCCTCGGCCTCCTTCAAGATCAAGGCGGGCTGAGACTCTCGGCGCCCCGTACCGCTCGCGGTCGAATCCGGAGGCGGACACTCGGCGCGCGGAACTCGCAGGTCGCTGTATCGGGGAGGGCGGTCCGCACTGGGTGGGGTCAAGCCCACCTGAACATGACCACTCGGGTGTTCGAACCGGAGGCCGAATAATGGAAGGTCCCACTTCCGCCTCGATGACGACCGCGGTGGCTTGCGCGGCCCTTATCGGGAGTTCGACGGGATTGCGATCGCAGATGGGCATGGCCGTGTTGCTCACTGGCACTCCTCCGGCGCAGCTCCCGGCTCTGCTCGGTCACCGCGCCGTCCGGCCGATGGCGGTGACCGCGGCACTCGGAGAACTCGTCGCGGACAAGCTTCCCTCCACCCCGCCGCGCACTCAGGCTCGGGGCCTTGTGCCCCGCATCGCGCTCGGCGGGCTTTCGGCCGGCCTGCTGGCCCGAAGCGCCGGCGCACCCACAGCGGCGACGGCTGCTGTCGGCGCTGGAGCCGCCGCCGGCGCTGCGTTCGCCGGTATGGCCGCCCGGGAAGCCCTCGCCAAGCGGTTGCCGCCTGTGGCGGCTGCCCTCGTCGAAGACGTCGTCGCGGTCACGCTCGCCGTCGTCGCGCTTCGCCTTGCGTCGAGCGGATCGGTGGACCATGAGGCAGCACGCGGGCACGTCCTACCCGCCTGAACGGCCCCGGCCGTGGCCTCGTCGTGGCGAGTGTCCGACGGGGAACCGCTCCAAACAAAAGTCCTCTCCTCGGTCTCTCGGTTCATCGTCGTGAGTTGGAGGCGCTTTGCGATATTGCGGCCACGACTGCGGCCCTGAGTGGCTCCGTCAGCCGTGCCGTCGGTGATGCGGCGACGACGTGATCGTTGCGGCCGGGGGGAGGGTGGGAATCGTGGTCGCCGGAGAGCTCGTCGTGGTGGTCGAAGGGACTGTCGATGGCGGTAGTCGCACGGGTGCCGGCATCGTCGTGGTGGTCGGCCTCGGCAGCGTCGTGGTGGTCGGCGGGCCCTTCCGTACTGGCCTGGTGCTGGTGGTGGTCGGGACGCTGGTCGTGGTCGGGACCGTGATCGTCGTCGGAGCGGGCGCCGTGCGGTGCCGTCCCGGCCCCGGAGACGAGGTTGCTGTGCCCCCTGGCGCCGAGGTGTGCCTGGAGCGGTGGGAACCCGTTGACGCACCGACCGTGTGTACCGGTCTGCTGGTCGGCGGGCCGCCCACCGCAGGCTGCGTTCGGGACGGACGTGACGAGCTCGAGGAAGTATCAGCGAGAAGCTCGGCTGTGACCGAGGTGAACACGGGCACTCCGGCGCCGGTGCTGAGATTGGGAATCTCGGGCCTCGTGGCGCCTACGTAGCCGAGGGACACGCTGGAAACGCGGTCGAACCGGACATCGACCCCCGTGTACGGGGCGTCGATCATCTCGCCGTTGCCGACGTAGATGCCCACGTGCTCGACCGCGTGCGGGCCGGATCCGAAGAAGACCAGATCGCCGGGGTACAGCGTGGCTCCGGCCGGGAGATGGGGACCGGCGTCGTACTGGTCCTGGGCCACCCGGGGCAGGCTGATGCCGGCTTCGGCGTAGACCCACTGGACCAGGCCCGAGCAGTCGAACCCGACTCCCGGCCGCTCGCCGCCCCAGACGTAGGGCGTGCCCAGATAGGCCTCGGCGTCAGCCACGACCACCGAGCCGAGAGCGATGCCTTGGCTCGACTCCCGACGCGCTGGTCAGTTCCACGGCCGTGCCGCCTCCCTGCTCGTACGCGCTGGCGTAGGCCAGCACCATGGCCACGTAGGCATCAGAGTGGTTGTAGGCGAAGATCGCCGCGTCCAGGAGACCGGGCGTTCCACCGCCGTCTGCACACAGCAGTCGGGCGGCCGAGTACACGGCATCCTCTGCGTCGTATGGTGAAGCCGGATCGGCCCCTCCGGGACCAACGGTCGCATAGGCGGGAAGGTCGCCGGTTCGAACTGCATCGGGCCTTCCGCTCCCTCCGGGTTCGAACCCGAAGCCACCCCGGGCAGCGTGGACGCTCCGAAGTCTGATTCCACCTTGGCGATGCCGGCCAGGATTTCCCAGGGCAGACCGGGGCATTCGGCCGCGACCGCGCCCTGCATCCAGGTCAGATAGTCCGTCGGAATGTCGCCGACGTGTTGCACTGCCGAGACCGTGACCGCCCCCGGAGAAGTGGTCGAAACGCCCTCCGGTGGTCCAGCAGGCAGATCCGCTCGTGGGACCGCCTCCTGGTGACTCAAGCCTGGGATCCCACTGATGCCGCGCGACCCGCCATCCCGCCCCGGTGAGGCTGAGCGACACGGGCACGAGCCGGACCGTGGTCGTGGACCCGTGGGTGGTCGAGAGGTGCTCGGTCGTGCGGGCGAGCAGTCGGACGCCCGATGCGGTGGAGTTCTCCACGGCGAAACCGGAGACGCGGGCGGTGGCCACGAATCGCTCGGCAGTGAGTTCCGGGCCGGGGGCGGCTTGCGGTGAGCTGCGCAAACGCGCAGCAAGTGCCGGCGTGGCCAACCGGGCGAGCTCTCGGTCGTCGAGAGGTTCTCGATACGAGAAGCCTTCGAAGCCGTCGATGAAATGGGTGGCGACGAGTTCGGCGGAGTGCAGATTGTCCGGTGGACTGGCCGAGAAGCTCGGGCTTCCCACGAGAAGGGCAAGACCTGCGACGGCGAGGACGGCAAGCACCCTGGTCACGCCTGCTGCTCCAGTCTGTGTCGATCGTCTCAGTGGGAGCTCCCGCGACATGGCCCATCCAATTGCGCGCGGTATCGGACGCCGGGAAGCAGACCTTGAGCCGTCTGTCCACCTCCGATCGACGGGCCAACCCGTGTGTGCTGGATCTGAACGCGCTATTAGTTAGCAAAAGTAAGTAAACTGGCGACATGAGCGCGTCCCGTCCTTCGGCATTGGCTGACCCGAAGGCGACCGATGATCGTCCGGAAGCCGAAGAGGAGCTGCCCGCCCGCCTTCGGGTGGCAGTGACTCGTCTCAACCGCAAACTTCGTCAGCAGGCGCTGGCCGGACTCTCGCCGGCTCAGGCCTCGGCCCTCGGCACGCTGAACAGGCTCGGCAACCCCACTCTGGGCGAGCTGGCCGCCGCAGAACAGGTGCAGCCGCCCACGGCCACCCGATTGGTGACCACGCTGGAGAGCGCAGGCCTGGTGGCCAGGGAGACTGACGGTGACGACCGGCGGGTCGTCCGGGTGCGGATCACCGCCGAGGGCCGTCGCAACCTCCAGCGGATTCGGACCCTCAAAAACGCCTATCTCACCCGTCGACTGGCCGCCCTGGATCCGGCGGAAAGGGCGCAGGCAGAGAGCCTGACCCACCTGCTCGAACACCTGGTGGCTGACGGATGAGCCCGATCACCCGGGCGGCACGGCAGACCTTCATGGCCTTGAAGGTCCGCAACTTCCGCCTCTACTTCTTCGGTCAGATCATCTCGGCGTCGGGCACCTGGATGCACGCTGTCGCCCTGGGCCTCCTGGTCCTCTCGGACCAGCTCCACGGGAACGGTTTCAACGTCGGCATCGTCACCGCGCTCCAGTTCGTGCCGATGCTGCTCCTCGGTAGCTGGGGTGGGCTGATCGTGGACCGGGTCGACAAGCGACGGCTCCTCTACGTCACCCAGTCCGCATCGGCTGTGCTTGCCCTCGCCCTGGGCCTCTTGGTGGCGCTGGGGACGATCACGATGTGGGAGGTCTACCTGATCTCCACGCTCTTCGGCGTGGTCAACCTCTTCGACAACCCGGCTCGTCAAACCTTCGTTTCGGAGATGGTCGGCCGCGATCTCATGCCCAACGCCATCAGCCTCAACAGTGTGGTCATGAACTCCGCCCGGGTGATCGGCCCGGCCATCGGAGGAATCCTCATCTTCGCCGTGGGCCTGGCGGCCTGCTTCCTGGTCAACGCGGCGTCTTACGTGGCAGTCCTGGTGGCCCTGTTCATGATGCGTCCAGCCGAACTCCACCGGCGCCCGGTCGTGGCCCGGGCGAAGGGGCAGGTCCGCGACGGCCTTCGCTACGCGTGGTCAACCCGCAAGCTGCGGGATCCGTTGCTGGCCATGGCGGTGGTCGGCATCTTCGCCTTCAATTTCACGACCACTCTCCCACTGCTCGCGACGCGCACGTTCCACGGCGGTGCCGGCACCTACAGCACCCTCATGGCAGCCATGGGCGTCGGGGCGATCATCGGCGGTCTGATGATCGCGCACCGCAGCAGGCCCAGCATCGCCATGCTCAGCGGCATCGGCCTGGCCTTCGGCGTCATGCTCCTGGTCGTCGCCGTTGCTCCGACCGAGGTGGTGGCTCTGGTGGCCCTGGTCTTCATGGGCGTCTGCAGCATCTCGTTCATCTCCACCGCGAACGCAACCATCCAGATGCAGGCGGATCCGGCCATGCGCGGTCGGGTGATGGCGCTCTTCGCCATCGCCTTCCTCGGCAGTACACCTATCGGGGCTCCGCTGGTGGGCTGGGTCGCCGACGTCACCAACCCCCGGATCGCGCTGATGCTCGGCGGCGTGGCCACATTGGCGGCCTGCATTCCACTCGCCCTGCGGTACTGGGGCGGCCGTGCGTCCGAGTCGACGTCGGTGGTGATGTCGGAAGTCTCGGATGCCGAACCCGGCGAAGTGGTGGACTTCGCTCCCGGACCAATTATCGATGGTCGATACGATGAAGATCGGGCGCAGATCCGTCGGGTCGGGACCGCCTGATCGGCAGGGGGCATCACACTCCGGACCGAGACGCCGGGGTGTTGGAGATCAGCGAGGTCGTCGCGCGGCCGGTCGCTGTGGGGCGGCGAGGTCGCACGAAACCGGCCCCTCGCGGGACCCTGGTGACTTCCGCCGAACGACGAAGAGCGCCCTTTCGGCGAGGGCAGGCTCTTCGTTGTCGGCGCCGGAGAGCCCACGACCTTTCCGACCTGGCCAGGCGGTGAGTTCACCTCTGCGATCCCATAGGGAGATCGACGGAGGTGGCACACGGCCTACGATCGACTCGTGTTCTCCCATGAGATGGAGTCGTGCTCATGACGCCCGACGACGAATGGTCACCCGACGAACCCCTGGGTACGGAGGCGTTCGAACAGGGTGACGAGGCGACCGATGACGCTTCGAGGATCGATCCAAACCTGGTCGAAGACATCGAACAGGACCCTTCGATCAACCCGACGCTGCAAGTTGACGATCGTGAACTCGAAGAGGCTGGTGCCGAGTTCGACGACCCAGAGCAGATGGTCACCCTCGAGGGCGGAATGGACGATCCTGACGGCCTAGGGGCGCCGATCACCCCGGCTCGTGGGCGAACAGACGCTGAAGACGGCTGGGGTCTTGATGCGCCCTTGGCAGGCGAGGCTGACTCGGAATTCGACCTCGACGAGTAACGTTCGCTACCAGCCGAGGAGCTGACTGAGCAGTTGGGAGAGTGACATGGCGGAAGGTCGTCAACTGGACGCGCATCATCAAGCCACGCTGGAGAAGATCTTGGCTCACCCCGTCAGCCACAACATCCAGTGGCACGATGTCCTGTCGCTCCTCGAGCAGGTCGGAACGGTCACGGAGAAGCATGACGGCCGGTATTCGGTCACCTTGGGCTCCGAGACCGAGACGTTCGATGCCCCGCGACACCATGACATCGGCGAGCAGCAAGTCGTTGACTTGCGGAGAATGCTCAAGGGCGCCGGCATCGCCTAGAGCCGAGAGATCGAGCGACGAGGCTCTCGTCGGAGAGCCCGCGACCTCGAGCTCTGCCTCCAGTCCTGCGGTGGTCTTGTGCGCCTAGCCGAGACGGTAGAGCTTGGTCCCGTTCTCACCGAGGATCTTGCGGCGCGACTCCGGGCGAATGGTGGCCAAGGCATCGTGCACGTATTCGAGCGGCTTGGGCCAGAGGGCGGTGGGATGGGGAAAGTCGGTCTCGAAAAGGATGTTGTCTTCGCCAACCTTGTCCACCAGCTGCTGAAGGTCCCCGCGCCCAGTCTCGAACCACATGGTGGCGAACCAGTTTGACTTGAAGTAGTCGGATGGCACGCGCTCGAGCTCGGCTGCTTGCACCGGCGCGTTCTCAGGCAGCTCCCAATCCATCGTCTCGAGGATGAACGGCACCCAGCCGATCCCGCTTTCCACAGAGACCATCTTGAGCTTGGGGAAACGGTCGAAGAGCCCTGAGAAAATGGTGTTGATCACCACGCGGGCGTTCCCGATGAACAGCATCGAACCACCGATGGCCGGCTTGACGTACTCGTGCTGGGACTCCCAGAAGTACTGGCCGTAGAAGTTCATGGCCGTCAGGCTCGACCCAATGTGGAAGTGGACCGGGAGCTCGAGGTCGGCGCAGACCTCCCAGAGGGGATCCCAGGCCTTGTTCGCGAGGTCCGGAGAGCCCAGATCTTGGGGGTCCGAGGTCATGTTGATCCCGCGCAGCCCGAGGCCTCCGATGCGCTCGGCCTCGCGGACGCATTCACCGATATCCCAGGCGGGCAGGATGGGCATCGGCAACAGCCGGTTGTTCGTCTGCTCCTGGATCTCCGCCCGTGAGTCGTTGAAGATCTCTACACACAGCCGACGCAGCGTGAGATCCTTGACCTCGCCCAAGGTCTGGCCACCTAGTCCGAGCGCGTTTGGATAGAGGACCTGATGCTCGATGCCCATGTCGTCGAGCACCTCGAGGCGGGCGTCGACGTCCCAGGCAGCGACATGGGCACGCTCGAAATCCCACTCGATCAGCGATTCGAGGAACGGGTGCTTCACTCCCTCTCGGTCAATGGTGCTTCCGCCGCCGGCCTTTCCAACCGGCGTACCCTCGATAACCCACTGCCGCTCCCCGTCGACCTCCTCCACATGGAGGATTTGGTCCTTGTAAGCCGCCGGAGCCCGCTTGGTCCAGAGATCTGCGACGTCGGTGAAATGTGAATCGGCATCGAGGACGGCGAGTCCCTCGGGTACCTCGGCAGCGAGAGTCATTTTTATCCGGTCCTCCAGATTTCGAAACTGCGGGCCTCACCCGTGGCCTGAGGCTACCCCCATCCGTATTGGATCCTGCAAGCGGATCCACTTTCCGCTCGATGGTGTGGACGATCCCGCTACCACTGCGGCTCTCAAGGGATCCGGCGCATCCTGGCTGATCAGGAGGGCGCGAAGCAACATCCCGACGCGGAAGCTCTGAGAGTTCGACGCTCACCGCAAACGTCGGGGTCACTGATCCGGTGTTGCGACTGGGATGGATTGGATGATGGGAGCGGAATGAGCTCCGTGGAGAGGCTGCGTGCGCCTTGGACACAAGGCATTTTGCCGGGAGAGGTGGAGCTACGTCCACCGGCCGGTGTTGAGGACTGTGACCTGGTCCAGTCTCGCCTCCGTAGGACCAAATGTAGTTCGAGAGTTGGGCAACTGGATGGACAACCGGTCCTGAGCACCCTCCCACGAGGTGTCGTCGCGGCTGGGCCGGCGAAGCGGGTCAGACCCCAACTGTCAATGCCGCGCCTCTGCTGGGCCGACTACGAGGTCAGGAATGATCGGGATATGCCGATCTGCTCAACGCCAAACGCTCTGCGCTCGCCATGTTCTCCGTCCCACCCGAGAAGCGAACAAAAGAAGGGCAGTCTCGGAGGCGCCAGCGCTAACAGGATGTACGGACACGCCGAGAACAGGACGGACGACATCGCGTCATGAGAGCAAGGTGCGTGCCCGGCTCCATGTGAATCGCGGATTTCGATGTCGGACGATTGCGTCCCCCCAGGTCGGGCGACCAGGATGTCCTCCGTGACCAGGAATCGCTTCGCCGGAGCACCTTTTGAGGAGGATGACGAGGCCATCGCGCAAGCCCTCAAAGACGTAAGCATTCCGGCGCTGATGTGCTCGCTGGTGCACATGAGCGGAGACCCCTCTTGGATACGGGGGGACATCCAGCCGAACGTGGGCATGTCGTTGGACATCCAAGGCGCGATGTCAGAAGGGGATATGGCAGAAGTATGCCGCCGCGCTATTCCGGCGATCGCCGCCTATCGCGATCGAGGGTGTGTCCCGGTGGATCTGTCTCGGGACCTGCTTCTGGAGATGATGAACTTCCTCGGCCGACGACCAGTAGAGGGTCGCCTGGCCGGTCTTCTCTTCGACGACTTGCAGTTCGAGGGCGCCGACAGTGGGCAGATCTCGTGGGGTCACGAGATCTCAGAGTCCCGGAAGGTCGCGACACCTGTCCTCGTGATGGGTTGCGGCATGGGCGGGATCCTGGCCGGCATCCGCCTCAAGCAGGCAGGCCTCCCTTTTGTGATCATCGACAAGAACTCCGGTCCGGGCGGCACGTGGTGGGAGAACCGTTACCCCGGCGCACGTGTCGACGTCGGGAGCCATCAGTACTGCTATTCGTTCGAGCCGGCGGAGCTGTGGAGCGAGTACTACTGCCAGCAGCCCGAGCTGCGCGCCTACTTCGAGACAGTGGTCGACAAATATGACCTCAGGCCGCATTGCCACTTCGACACCACGATCACAGACCTGGTGTGGGATGAAAACAGGGCCCTGTGGTGCCGTGACTGGCGCGCGAATCCAGTGGCGTCGAGACGGCATGGGAGGCACGCTTCGTGATCAGTGCCGTTGGCTCGCTCAACCTACCCCGGCTGCCCGAAATCCAAGGCATGGACAGCTTCGCAGGGCCGTCGTTCCACTCAGCGAGCTGGCCCGAGGACCTCGACATCCGAGGAAGCCGATTTGCACTGGTTGGCGCCGGCGCAAGCGGTTTTCAGATCGGCCCGAGTATCGCCCCGGACGTCGCAGAACTCAGCATTTTTCAGCGTACGGCCCAATGGATTCTGCCCAACCGGCTCTATCACACGCCCGTGCCACCGGGCGACGCGTGGGCGCTGCGACATCTTCCGTTCTACGGACGGTGGTATCGGTTCGTCATGACCTTCGCCGGTATCTCGGCGGGGATGGACATGTATCGCATCGACCCCGACTACAACGATTCGACCCACCAGTCGGTCAACGCGCTGAACGCGAGACGTGCTTCGGCCCTACTGGACTGGATGCGCAGCATCGTTGGCGACGACCCCGAATTGCTCGAGAAGGTCGTGCCCGATTACCCTGCCACGGGGAAGCGCATCCTGCAGGACGATGGCACCTGGTTGCGTTGTCTGCGCATGCCAAACGTCGAGCTCATTCGGACCGGCATCGAGAGGGTGGTGCCCGACGGAGTCGTGACGGTGGACGGACGTCACCACCCCGCCGACGTCATCTGTTACGCGACCGGCTTCCGGCACAACGAATTTCTGGGCTCGATGAGCGTGGTCGGCCGGCAGGGCACTGTGCTGAAAGACCAGTGGGGAGACGAGCCCACGGCCTACCTCGGCATCACGATGCCCAACTTCCCCAACCTGTTCTGCGTCTATGGCCCAGGGACCAATCTGGCCTTCGGCGCGAGCATCTTCTACCACGCCGAATTCCAGGTGCACTATGCCTTGGAGGCCATCCGCGAGACCCTCGGATCGGGTGCACTCTGGACCGAGGTGAAGTCCGAGGCGCACGACGGCTACGCCGATCGTTATCAGAAGGAGATCGGCGAATTGGTGTGGTCGCATCCCTCTATTTCGCACAGCCACTACAAGAACAGCAACGGCAAGGTCTTCACGCTGTCGCCTTGGCCGCTCGACCAATACTGGGAGTGGACTCGCCACGTCGAACGGGCCGACTACGAGTTTGGTGGAACGTGAACTCTTGGATGGACGCTTGGTTCGATGGCTTCTGCCGGGTTCAAGGATTCTGCCTCTTACCTGGACGCATTCATGGACCGCACAGCTCGCAAGGGCCAACGACACACGTTGAAAGCGAACATATGTTCGATTAAGTTGGGTGTGTGGAACTTTCGCCGAGCGGGCGGGCGACGATCCTGCATGCCGATCTCGACGCTTTCTACGCGTCGGTCGAGCAACTCTTGGACCCCTCACTGCGGAACCGGCCGATCGCGGTAGGCGGCAGCGTCGTGCTGGCGGCATCGTATGAAGCGAGAAGCTACGGCGTCCGCGGCGGCATGCCAGGGTGGCGGGCTCGCCAGCTTTGCGGTGATCTGCTTTTCGTCGGTGGCCACTTCGCCCGCTACCAACAGTTTGGCGACGATGTCGTGTCTGTCTTCAACGACTTCACCCCCCGAGTCGAGCGAGTGTCGATAGATGAGGCATTCCTCGATGTTGCCGGCGCCGTTCACCTCTTCGGAGCACCGACTGAGATAGCGGCTGCGATCCGCGGGCGTGTGCGCGACGAGATCGGCCTCCCGTTGTCGATCGGCGTGGCACGAACGAAACATCTCGCCAAGGTGGCGTCACAAGTGGCCAAACCTGACGGGCTCGTCGCCGTGGCCCCGGGCGACGAGAGCGACTTTCTCGATCCCCTTCCTATCGGGCTGATATGGGGCGTCGGACCGACGACAGAACGTCGACTCCACGACGCCGGGATCTCTACCATTGGGCAGCTGGCGAGGGTGGATAGCCCGATTCTGGGCAGCCTGCTCGGCCACGCCGTCGGATCAAAACTGGCCGCCCTGTCGGCCAACATCGACCAGCGGGCAGTGGAAACGCCGGCCCGCTCGAAGTCCATGGGTGCCCAGGCTGCCCTCGGACGGCGGGATGCAACTCCAGAGCTCATCCGAGAGACGCTCGGCTACTTGGCTGACAGAGTTGCCGGCCGCCTGCGAAAGGCACACCTGGCAGGGAGGACCGTGACCGTGCGGGTCCGTTTCTCTCATATGCGCTCCGTGACCCGCTCTGTCACATTGTCCGTTGCGATCTCGACCACACTCACGCTGACTGAGGTGGCCGAAAGGCTCGCGCATTTGGCCATCCTCGACAACGAACGTGAATGCGTAATCACCCTCATCGCCGTTTCGGTCTCAAACTTGCGCGCAGAGCATTCCCTGCAGCTCGAGCTACCTCTCGATTCTCGCGACTTGTGTCGAAATGCGGACCCCAAAGCCCGAGCAGTCGTCGAAGAATCTCGGTGGGGAGTGGACCGGTCCGTCGACGCGATCCGGGAAAAGTTCGGCCGGACTGCCATTGGCTACGCCGCTGCCACCCTTTCCGCTGACGAACGAGTTCCCGAGGAGTTCCGTGAACTGGCGGAGCGCGGACCAGGCGGTCGCTAGGCGTGAATCCAACGAACCGGAGCGACCGGCTGGAGGATGCGCGCTTGAATGCGGAGCCATACTCTTGGTCGTCGAAGTCATCGTTTCCCGATTCGCGACTGTTCACCGGTGATCGAACCGCGAAGTCGCTCTGACCTGGAGACAACGCCATGAACCGAAGGACTCACGACAATGATGGCGGTGTTGGTGACAGGGGAAATGAACAGTCGAATTCTCGATTCCATTGCACCATTGACTCGCCAGGCAACCAAGAAGCGGGCACCAGCCCACAGCAACGGGTCGGTGATAACGGACGGCTTGCAGCACACCATTCGGGTGGCGATCCGGTCGTGGCCTCTTGGCTCAAGCCGATGTAGGTAAGTTCTGTCCGATCGAGCCTGAATCGGAGTGATTCTTATGTCGAATGAACTCGTCGGAACACGCACTCCGGACGCTCGGAAGTCCGCGTCAGCCGACAGGGACTTACGTATCGCTGTTGTCATGACGGGCGGTGTCAGCCTGTGTATCTGGATGGGCGGAGTCGCGCTCGAGCTCGACTACCTCCGCCGAGAAGTCGGGCTCTACGGCGATTTGCTTCAGAGTGCAAGGGCCCGACCCATCGTGGACATCATCGCCGGCACGAGCGCCGGAGGGCTCAACGGAACCCTCTTGGCCTCGGCAATTGCCGGCAAAACCGATCTCACGGGCTTAGGGAAAATCTGGTTCGAACTCGCTGACTTCCAACGGCTGCTCCAGCCGATAGGCGCAAGAGACCCAAACTCCGTGCTACAGGGAGAGGACGTATTTCGCCCGGACATCGAAAAGGTGCTCGAGAAACTGCTTCAAGGGGCGGGGGCGGACCCTCCACAGGACAGTGATCCCAGACTTCACCTGATCGTGACCACCACAACGACAAAGCCCCTGGACGCTCCGTATGTCGACGAACAGAACACACCGTTCTCTGAACCGACCTTCCAGGGCCTGTTTCATTTCGTACGAGGTCCGGACATCGATCACTTTGCCGACGCCCGCGCCGCCGAAGCGTTGGCGCGTGCCGCCCGATCAAGCGCGTCATTTCCCGGCGCTTTTGAGCCGAGCTACGTCCCAGTTGGACGGTCCTCTCGCACCGACCCCGATATGGCCCCCTACGTCAATTTCGAAGGAAACAGTAGATACACCCTTGATGGCGGCCTCGTCGACAACGATCCACTCGACGTTGTTCTTGACGCCATATCTTCCCAACCTGCTACTGAGGTTGTCGATCGAACGATCCTCTTTGTGAATCCCCTGGGCGCTCTCACGAAGGCTCCATCTTCCACGCCTGAAGATGACGCCCCACGGATTTTCACTGTTCTCAGAGACACTCTTCTCATCCCACGCCAACACAGCAACGTCCTTCTCTACAACAAACTTCGCCTACGAGGGGGGCAGTCAGCAAAGCTGCAGCAATTCAGATCTGACCTCTTCACGGGCGTCACGACACCGGCAATGGCGGCCGGATTGAGCTCAACGGCGAAAAGAATCGCTCCCACCGTTACGGCCCATCGTTCACGCCTCAGAATCAGGCGGAGCGACGAGTCCACCCCAGAGACCAACGAAGCTCGCCAGTCACTGCTCATCGTGCAGGATCTCCTGCAACGATTTATCCGAGTCAGCGGAGATGCCGACTTGCGCGAGCAACGCCGGACGATCACACAGGCGCTCAGTCAACGGGCGCCTACGACGCTCCCTCTACCCACTCCTATCGCCGATGCGACTCCCTTCTCCACCCTTCCCGATCTTGTCGCGGCCGCCATGACCTCTCTCAACAGCAAACTCGACTCACTCGACGGTCTCGACTCTCCTGTCTTCGACCAGCTGCGGCTCGAGATCCGAGGCATTCGCCTGATGGCAGAATCACAAGCGGGGGCTGTTGATCGAGCCGTGACTTCGCAGGACTGGTTCCAGGCTCTGAGCGACCTCGGTGTGCTCCAGAGCGCAGTAACTGATGGTGACGTTCACAGCTCTCAACGAATCGGATTTATTGAGGTAAGTGCCGCAACTACGGACACATCGAACATCGATCCGTCACAGACTGAGCAGCCGAACATAGACACCGACCCATCGAAGCCCGACCCTGCGTCATTCGACGTCAGCACGAAGCTGACTGGAGTACAGCTTGCGCACTTTGGAGCCTTCTACGCAGAGAGTTGGCGGCGGAACGATTGGATCTGGGGCCGGCTTGATGGCTCTTATCGACTGATTGCAATGCTCACTGATCCTGAGTTCTTGCTCGAACTCGGTGATCCGGGCTACGTCAGCTCACTCTTGCTACCCCGATTAGGAGACAGCATCAACGCCAATTCCCTGATGCAAGCCTTAGCTCTGGTCGCAGAGACGAGTGCGGGCAAGGACCGAGACAATGCTGTAGCTGCATTCCGAACAATGGTCGTGCGCCCGATATGGGAAGAGCGAAGGATTGCAATCCTCCGCGAGGAGATTCCCGGACTCCTCGAGAGCATTGAGCGAGACATCCGAGCGGGGCTGGCTACGACGCCGGCGCTCACGGCCTACATGAAATCTTCAGGCAAGCTGGCGAAAGATCCCAGTGACGACGAGGTCCAAAAGGCTTGGACGGACTGCCCTGTCAGCGCACAACGGTTAGGAAATCAAATTCGTTCTGCTCGATTGATCAGACAAGCGACCCAGGCGGGCGCCGTCGGAGTCGATACCTTCGAGACGGCGATCATCTGGAGGCTCGGGAGATGGCCACTCAAGCCGATCTACTGGACTCTCCGTGCCTGCAATGCCCTCGCTGGTCTTCTCTCAGCCCTGGGTGGGCTACTTCCGAGAAGGACTCGAAAGCCGTGACGAAGTTGCAGTTGGCGTGTTGGCTTCGAGCGGCGGTTGGTCCGACTCACGCTGCTGTATCCGGGGGAGCCGCAGTCACCAGCTGCTCCCGATGCTCGAAGCTGGCTTATGAGCCCCTCTGGCTTCCGAAACCCCCTACGGACGCGGGACGGAAGGGGACGTGATTGACCTGACCAGCCGGACCAGGGTGGGTCTCCGGATTGCCCTCGTCCTCGCCATTGGCGGAGCACTCGTGTCCGGCTGCAGTACCAGTTCGGCCGGACCGACGGCGATCGTCCAGCGGTACCTCGCAGCGTGGTCTGAAGGTGACTACGGCGCCATGGCGGCGCTGGTAACGCATCCTCCGGCGAACTTCGTCACCTACAACCGCCAAGTGGCCACTGACCTCGGCCTGACGACGCAAGCCCACGGCCTCGGAGAGGTCTCTACGAGCGGATCGACTGGCACCGCCGTTGTGACAAGTCAGCTGACCCTGGGGAACGTCGGGATCCTTCGGGTGCGAAGCCGACTGGAGCTCACCGACTCGTCAGGTTCGTGGAAAGTGCTGTGGTCGCCGCGCTCGCTCATCCCCGCCCTCGGTCCGGGAGATTCCGTGAAAACGACCTTGTCGTGGCCGACCCGGGCCCCCATTGATGGGATGGGCGGTGCGCCGCTCACGACCTCGGTCCCGATGGTCTCGGTCGGCATCGAGGGTTCCCGCGTCACGAATGGACCCGCCCTCACGGCCGCTCTGTCACAGATCGGGATCCCAGCGAACCAGATCCAGGCCGCCCAGTCGACGGCTGCGGCCCACCCGACGTGGTTCGTCCCGGTGACCCAGTTGACCCAGGCCGCCTACGAACAGGACAAGCCCTTGATTTACCCGGTCCCGGGCACCGTGTTCAACACCTACGGCGCTCGCGGCGCGCTCACTCCTGAGTTGGCCTCCCACGTCGTCGGGACGGTCGGCCCGATCACGGCCCAGGAGATTCAAACTCTCGGACGCCCCTATGCGAATGGCGACCTGGTGGGCCAGAGCGGGATCGAACAGGCTTACGAGCGCCAACTGGCGGGCACTCCGGGCGCTCTGGTCCGCGTGGTCAATCACTCAGACCAGAGCGTGGCGCTCATCGGGCGGTTCGCCCAGCACCCCGGCACGCCGATTCAGACCACGATCGACCCCAGCGTGCAAGAGGCGGCGGAAGCCGCACTCAGCGGCCAGACCCTCCCCGCCACAATCGTGGCGATGCAGTCGTCGACCGGGGCCGTGCTGGCCTCCGTCAGCACCCCGGACTCCGAGGCAGTCAACGAGGCATTTGACGGCGCCTACCCGCCCGGCTCGACCTTCAAGGTCGTGACCTCGAGCGATCTCATTGAACATGGTGCGACGCCCTCGAGTCCCGCCACCTGCCCCTCGTCCATCACGGTCAATGGCGAGGTGTTCCATAACTTCGAAGGCGAGACGATATCGTCGCTGTCACTGGAGCAGGCCTTCGCCATGTCCTGCAATACGGCCTTCATTGGATTGGCAGGGTCTCTGCCCGACTCCAGCTTCACCTCGACCGCGGCCCAATTCGGGATCGGATCAAGGATCCAGATGGGGCTGACCGCCTTCGGAGGAAGGGTTCCGACTCCGGCCTCGACCTCGGACGCGGCGGCTACTGCCATCGGCCAGGCGCAAGTTGTTGTCTCTCCCCTCACCATGGCCAATGTGGCAGCTACGGTCGACTCGGGCAGCCTGCACCTCCCCCAGCTTGTCTCGGGCTCCCCAGACGACTCGGTATCCGCACAGGCCCTCAACTCGAGCGTCATCGCGGACCTGCGGACCATGATGAACGCCGTGGTGACAAGTCCTGTCGGCACTGCAGCCGCGGCCGGATTGCCGGCGGGCACGTTTGGGAAGACCGGTACCGCCGAGTTCGGGACGGCCAACCCGCCTCAAACTGACGCCTGGTTCATCGGCTACAACGGCGACCTCGCCTTTGCCGTCCTCGTGGTTGGTGGAGGTGTGGGTGGCACCGTGGCTGCCCCAATCGCCGCCAAGTTCCTCAGTGCGGCTGGCCAAATACCGTAAAATCTCATCTGAATTGTTGCTCATCGTCCGAAGACGTCGACACTCACTCCCCCGCGGATCGGGGCCTAGAGGGGCGAAGGCAATTTACGTTCGGAAACCTTCTCACGATCACGGGACGATTCCTGCGATTCCCCGCTAGCGAACACTTCTGCACGATGCATAGTGCGACACGAGGCCGTGAACGTACGATCCTCGGGATGGCAGAGCCGAAGGTCGTCCTTACAAGGCGGTTGCCAATCCGAATCTTTCGAGTTCTCTTCCTCCTGTTCTGCTTCCTCGCTTCCGTGGCCATCGCTGGATCACCAATGGCCACCACTGGTACTCACATCGGAGCTGGATTGTTCACCGGTTACATCGTCATCCTTGGCATCGTGACTCTCAGGCCACGGGTTGTCGTCACGCCGACAAGAGTGGAGGTACGAAATTCCCTCAAGACGAAACGGTTCCAATGGAGCGATGTCGTGAGCATTGCTCCCATCAGCGGTGGCTTCGGCCAGGCGGAGATGGGCCTTGGCTCCTACGTGGGCTTTATCCTGACCTCGGGCGAGCGAATTCGGGCCAGGAGCACAGCCTCGTGGACTCGTCGGGTATCCAAGGAACTCATAGGCCAAGCATTGCGAATTCGATCCCCTGATATTGCGTGGCCGCTGTCGTGCATGTCACCGCCACCTGGGTGGTACATGGATCCGTCCGACGTCGCCGCACTTCGATGGTGGGACGGATCGCGGTGGACGGATCACCGTGCCGAACACATCCCAAATTGATTGACAGTCGGCGAGTTGTCGTTTTCGCCGGCGACTCGACACGGTCCAGTGGCGACACGATCACGGATTCTCAGTATCGGGCGTTTCGAACACCGGTATTGGGGCGACCCTTCCGGATCGAAATAGGTAACCCGCTCTCTCCAGAGGGTGTTAGGGAGCCCCGAACGAAAGATCGACTCTTTGCTGCTTGCCGGCGGAATCGCTAAAACCGAGGGAGCACGAAATGCCCTGGGCCTGCTGGGTCGGGGTAGGCGGACAGGGATACCGGGCGGCATCCGCAGCGGCGCCATTGCCATTGCTGTCGACCGGACAGGTCGTGACCAGGTCGCCAGGCGCACCGCATGGAGGCCCGGTCGTGCCGGCGATCACCACGAACGTCGCACCGCTCGCGATGTTTCCGGCGCTCGTGGTCGCGACGGCATGTGAAATAGCAAGGGCACTACACGAGACTGGAAGGGTCTCGTTGTCGCCCAAGACGTTCATTGTGACGCTTGGCTGCGACGGGTCGTCGTTGCACTCGAGAGCGAAGCCCACGGAGCTCGGGTCGAATCCCGACCCACTCGAGCGCGACCACGGCTCCGCCAATCAGACAGGTGCCAGGGTTCACCGTCATCGTCACTCCGTCGCTACTCGTTGTGGCGGGTTGGCCGTCGCACGGGAGCGTTGTCGTAGTCGTCGACGACGTTGTCGTGGTCGTCGTGGTCGTCGTGACCACCGTCGACGATTTGACCATGACCGTCGGTGCCGGACTCACTTTCTCCAGTGGCTGGCCCGGCTTGGCCGCCTTCGCCACGAAGGTCGCCGGCCCAACCGTCGTCGGAGCTGTGACGTCGATGTACGAGAGGAGCAATGAGCAGGATCTACATGGGGTCAAGCTCTTGACCGTAATCAGCCGCTTTGAGATAACGACACTTCCTCTGTTCGCGTCCACAAAGCCCGGGGACCCGGCTGTGCTGTTCTGAGGAACGGTCCAGCCCCTGGGAACCTTCACCGAGACCGTCCCTCCGGAGAGTCGCTGACTTCCCCGTGTGTACGAGAAGGTCAGAGTGTTCCCAGTCGAAGCCACGTCAACCTTGTGCGGGCTGACGGAGATCTGACCCGGAGAAGTGACGGTCGTCGCGCCAGTGACGCTTGCTACCGCCACTTGAAACCCAGCAGCAATGACCATCGCCAAAAGGGCGCGGCGAAATACAGCACAACCTCGGTGCACTGACCGCTCCTCCTTCACTTGGTAGCGAAAAGGGTATCCCAGAGCTCTTCAGCGCTATGCGCCAATGGATGTTGAACTCGAAGTCACATCATTGATGACCACGGATCACCTCTTGAAGTTGAGGTTTGACTCGTGTCATCGTCGAGCGTCACAAACTTCAAGTGTTGTCGTGATCGAGTCGCCGATTTGGAGTATTGCTCCTACCTACCGACGTTTCGAACGAGGGTGAAGCAGGCTTGCAACGTGGAAATCGGATAAGCCCGTACCGGAACCTCGTAGGGATGAAGGACACATCGCGGCTCGATCCTCGAAAGACGCCCCCCATCGAGCGGGATGCATCGGGAGCGACGGGGCGGGTTGCGGTCTCACACCGTTTCGCCGACCCGCCAGGTGGCCCGGGATGTCAGCCCGATAAGTGCGGGAGCGTCACCCAGGACAGCCGGCCCGGCCCGTGGTACACGGCCTGCTCGGCGGCCCGCATGATGGTGGCCGTCGCCGGCGCCTCTCCGGTGCCGAGATTGCGGGCATAGACGGGGTGGGCGCCGCTGGAGACCTGGACCCGCAGGCGGTGACCGGTGGCGAAGGTGTGGCCGACGGGCCACAAGGCCACCGCCGCCGTGAACGTCCCGTCCGGGTTCCGGCGGATGGACGCAGGGTCGAAGCGCTGCAGTCCGTCGCACACGTTGACGGATCGGCCGTCCGGTGACACGTCGCAGAGCCGGACGAAGAAGTCCGTGTAGTCCAGGCTCGAACCCACGTGCAGTTCCGCCTCCACTGGACCGACGAGGTCGAGAGGCTCGCCCAGCTCGTCGGAGGTGTAGACGAGGACGTCGGGGCGGGCTTCGAGAGGCCGGTTGTCGACAGTGCCGCCGGTAAGCATGCCGATGCCGCCCATCGAAGGCGTCGGGTCGGCGGGATCGTAGCGATAGCGGTCGGGCTCCGACGGGGCCTCCGGCGGCATCGTCGCGAGGCGCCCCCCGGCATGGAGGTACCAGCGGGTCGGCTCTGAGGGAGGGGGCCAGTCCGGCAGGTCGCGCCAGTGCCCGCCTTCGCCCTGCACGTGGACCTTTACCGGGGTGGGGCCGAGCAGTTCCTCACGACCGAGCAACCAGGTATCGAACCAGTCCAGAGGGGCGTCGGTCATGCCACCCTCCCCACCCCCGCCCAGGTGTCCGCCGGCGCCGATACGCAGACGCACGGGGGCAGGCGACGCTCGCAAGACGGCGTAGTCCTCCACCACGCCGGGCAGCGGGTAGTCGTGCCAGCCGTCGACGAGCAGGGTCGGCACCGTCCATTCCGCCAGTAGGGGCCGGAAGTTCACCGGGGCCCAAAAGGCATCCCCGGCACCGCCGTGAGAGAGCTGGTCCCGGTAGAGCGGCAGGTCGACGCCGGTGAGCCGTTGGATCACCTCACCAAGAGGCAGGTGGTCGAAGCCCGCCTTCAGCTCGGCCATGCGCTGCTCGATGCCTTCGGGGGAGATGTCGGTGGTGGGGATGGCGTTGGCCTGCTTGTTGAACTGGGTGGCGCCTGCGTCCCAAGGGATGATCACCTCGAGCGCCAGCGAGCCTCCCGGGTACCACGAGTAGGCCCGCACCGAGGTCGACAGGGCGACGGCCATCGCCTTGAGATGCGGCGGCTTGGTGGAGGCCAGCGCCCACTGGGTGAAGCCCATGTAGCTACCCCCGAACGTGCCCATGCTGCCGTTGAACCACGGCTGGGAGGCGATCCAGTCGGCGGTGTCCCGTCCGTCCCCCGCTTCGGCGAAGTAGCTGTGTGTACCACCCGATCCGTCCGTGCCCCGACACGCCTGCAGGACGTAGCGGTAGCCGCGGGCAGGCGAACTCCGGGCCCATGGCCGAGGCGAAGTTGACCCTGCCGTATGGCGTGCGCTCCAAGATGGTGGGGGCGTCGTCGACGCCCACGGGGTGGTAGACGTCGGTCAGCAGCACCGTCCCATCCGACACCGTGATTTTGACGTCCCGCTCGACCTCGACTTCGTTGGTGCGCTCCCGCATGTCGACCCCCTTCTAGACCGGGTCTCCGGCAGCCGGCGACGAGCAAACCATACGCCAAGTCTCTTTGGACTGGACCCTTACCGTGTGTTCACCAACCGGGCCTGAGACAGTGACGCCCCATCAGCATCAATCGCGTACCCACTATCTTCAGGCCATGCGCCCAGGGGGGCCAAGCGGACCCGGCAGTGCTATTCGTCGAGCTCAAGCTGTGTCTCGCAATCAACTTTCAGGGCTACATCGAAGGTGGACTCCGTAGTGGCTATCGGTGCGCAGATGAGATCGCCACCGGATGAGTGTCCGGCCACCTCCGACGGCCCGACCGACACTGACGAGTAAGACCCTGTAGCCGGCGGCCGCTGCTCTTCGCTGGCTCGGTCTCGTTTGCTGGCCCGGTCAGGTCGGACGGCAATCAGGTCCCGACGACGAGGGACCGGGCCTTTGCGGATCCGACCACAAGATCGTGAAGATCGCCTCCCACCTCGAGTCGGCTCGACTGTTCGACCCCGCCGATCCTCATCGGCTCAAAGCCCGCCGTTCGGATCAAGTGTGCGACTTCGTGGCTCCCATGTTCGTTCTCGGACACGTAGAAGAGAACTGCGGGCTCGGGCGACCGGTGGCTCGAGGACTCGAAGAGATCGGCCGACATGGTGCCGAACGCAATGGCAAAGCGTGTCCCGATCGGCAACCACCCAGCAACAACTTGGCCCGATGACTGCCCTTCCGGCAGGAGTCGCACGACCTTGCCCTGCGCGTCAAGCCCGACCGGATTGCTCGGAACGACGAGAGACGTGTCACCCAGCGCGTCTGCGATCTCGTCGATGACGTCTTTCAACACGGAAAACCGCAGTGCAAGGACGACGGCATCGGCTCCCTGCAAAGCGCTCCGGTTGTCGAGCGCCACGACCGCCGCTCCGCCGATTGCCGTGGCCAACTTTCGCGCCGACTCCTTGTCGGCGCTCGAGAGTCGGAGGGCCTCGCCGCCGGCAGCGAGCTGACGCGCGATGGCCGATCCGATGCCTCCGGTGCCGATGATCGCCGTGGTCATGATGGAGACCTCCGCCCCGTCAGGAAGCTCACTCCGACTTGCTCGATGGCCATTGATCGGGGAACCAATCTCCCCCCGGGTCCGTCGTTTGTCCCACTTCGATCAGATGACCATCGGGATCGCGGATATAACAACGGATTTCGTACTGGTGCTGCTTCGGTGGCGTTCAGGAATTCCGCACCGCGCGCGCTCCATTCGGTGTACACAGCGAGCATGTCCGTCACTCGTATATTGAGGAAACTGCTGACCCGGTTGGGATCTGCAGGCGTCTGAAGGGTGACCTCCGGCTTGTCGTCGGTCGGGCCTCCGCCGACGTTGATGATGATCCAACTGTTCGACAGTTGGACATACGTGAGCCCTCCGGGTCCGGAGAACGCATCCCTGCCCCCGAGCACATCGGTGTAGAAGCGGCGAGCGCGCTCGACATCGTCCGACACGATGAAGTGGGCCAGCACGATTCCCTCAGGAGGCGTTGGGGATTCGTCGGCGGGCGTACTCGGTGGCCAGTGATCGGGAACCCAGTCCCCCTGTGGGTCGGTGGTCTGTCCCACTTCGATCAGATGACCATCGGGATCACGGATGTAGCAACGGATCTCGTACTGGTGCTGCTTCGGGGGCGTCAGGAACTGAGCACCCCAGCGCGCTCCATTCGGAGTACACCGCCTCCATGTCCCTGACCCGGATGTTGACGAAGCTGCTCACCCGATTTGGGTCGCCGGGCGTCTCCAGGGTGACCTCCGGCTTGTCGTCGGTCGGGCCTCCGCCGGCATTGATGACGATCCAACTATTCGACAGTGCGACGTTGGTCGGCCCTCCGGGGCTGGAGAAGGCGACCCGGCCCCCAAGGACTTCGGTGTAAAAGCGCCGAGAGCGCTCGACGTCGTCCGACACGATGAAGTGTGTGAGCAGGATTTCCCCTTGGGGCGGTGGGACGTCGGCCATCTGCTACCTCCGATGATTTTTGACGGTCATATCCGTGCCATCTGCGCCTGCATGCGGTGCCAAGGCGGCGGCATTTTGGCGATTTCCAATCGAAGGGCTTTGAAAGCCGAATCGAAGATGGTCGAGAAGCTCCGGGACCGGCTGGATGACGTCGCTCAACACCTCCAACGAAACGCAAGCGCGTATGGCGACCGTCGCCTGCTGGAGCCATTCGCCGGGCTCGGCTCCGAGTGCGTAAGCGGCGGTCAACCGGGCGCCGTCGTTCAGCGGGGTCATGAATCCGTTCGGCGATCCGCCGGGCGCGCTCTTTCCGTCGACGGTGCTCATCCGGCTCTCCTCTGCCTGGTCCCGAAAGGATTGTCGCACCCATCCGAACGCCTTGCACCTGAAACATCCCTCGCACTCGGGGTTCGACGTCGTTCCAGCGCACGGGGTCGAATGGCGATGCACAGGTGCACGTCTCAACCTTTCCGCCCGGCCCGCGAACAGCTCGAGTTCCTATGGTCGAGAACCCGAGCGGAGGACAGGCGCTCCGACCCTCAGGGTCAGCGTTTGATGCCGATGCTCTTGCCTTCTGTGTACCGGATCGGCTCCTCCAATGTGTCGACGAGGAATTGATCCCGGTCTCCTCGTTCCCACGCCTCCCTCAACCCCGGAGCCGCCAAGTCGAAGTCGGGCCGAATTTTCTTGAACACGCCCCTCAGATCGACGTGGAGCTCTGCCATCGTGGGCCGGCCCCAGTACCAGTATCCGTTGTAGATCTTGAAGATCTTGAGTCCGGGCTCGAGGACGAACGTGTGGGGGATCATCGGATCGTGCGGCTCATCCGTGAACTCTTTGATGTCCAGATCCTTCTGGACGACCCGATCGGGGTCCGACAGGAACGGCCACGTGGCGCCCAGCGCGTCCCGGAACTCATTGATGTTCAGCTGATTGTCGGTCGAGATGAGGGCCAATCGCGTGTAAGCATTCCTGAACTCGGGATATACGTCGACCAATTGCCCTACGAACTGATGCTCTTTGGGATCGAAGCCGCCACGGGACAGATGGAGCACCATCGGGTTGCCCCCCTGGAGCTCCGACAGGGACCGCCGCCGGCCGGATTGATCGGCGAGCTCGTAGTCGGGAAACGTCTCGCCTTCACGGATGTCGCTGCGCATGTGGCCTCCAAACTCGAATGGGTCTGGTCCAAAGATCCCACGCGAGTCCAGCAGATGTTCAAGTCGGTTGCGTCTGTCGCTCGCTCTCAGAAATTGCCCAGGCCGCGTTGACGAGCCCGATATGGCTGAACGCCTGCGGGAAGTTGCCAAGGAGCTCCCCGCTCACTGGATCGACCTCCTCGGCCAGCAGGCCGACCTCATTGACGAAGGCGGCGGCCCGCTCGAAAACGGCCCGGGCCCGAACCGGCTGGCCTGCCCGGGCCAGGGCCTGGGCCAGCCAGAAGGTGCACAAAAGGAAGGTGCCCTCCTCACCCTCGAGACCGTCGTGGGACCGATAGCGATAGACCAATCCCCGCTGGTCGGTGAGCCGCTCCTCTGTCGCGTCGACCGTGGCCAGCACCCTCGGATCGTCCGCCGGGAGAAATCCCACCAGGGGCACCATGAGGTTGGAGGCGTCAAGCTCGTCCGAGCCAAAGGACTGGGTGAAGGCCTTGGCCCGGTCACTCCAGCCCTTGGTCACGATCGCCTCACGGATCTGGTCCCGCGTCTGCGTCCATGACCCGATTCGAGAGGAGGCGTTGAGACGGTCGGCCAGGATCACCGCTCGATCGAGGGCCACCCAGCACATCAGCTTGGAATACAAGAAATCACGCGGCTCCCCCCGGATCTCCCAGATTCCTTGGTCCTTCTCCTGCCACCGCCGGGCGGCGGTGTCGGCCAGCTGCACGAGGAACTTTCGCGTGGCTGGTGCCAGGTCGGTGGGCGTATCCCACTTGCCCGAGTCGGACAGTGGCCCGACCCGGTGGGTGTCGTCGAACAGGTGGTCAGACATGCGGTACACCGCGTTGAGCAACTCGCCGTAGACGTCGAGCTGGCGTTGTTTCCAGGCCGCGTTGCCCACCCGGACCGGCGCCGAGTGCCGCCAGCCCTCCAGCTGCGGCAGCTCCCGCTCGGTCAGGTCCCGTTCACCGCCGATACCGAACATGATCTGCAAGGCACCGCCCCGGTCGAGCGAGCCGGCCGCGGACGACGAGACGTAATCGAAGAACTGGTTGGCTTCGTCGGGACAAGCCGCCACCCAAAGGGCCTGGATCGTGAAGGAAGCGTCCCGGACCCAGGCATAGCGGTAGTCCCAGTTCCGGGAGCCGCCCACCACCTCGGGCAACGACGTGGTCGCCGCTGCGCAGATAGCGCCGGTGGGTGCAAAGGAGAGTGACTGGAGCACCCGGCCGCTGTGGTGCACCATGTCTCGCCACGGACCCACGTAGGCCTGGTGGAGCTCAGACCACGACTCCCACCCCGCCACGGTGTCTTCCAGCCGGGCGCGTATTTCCGACGGGCTCCAGACCCTGGCCTGGCTGCCCTCAGTCTCGTTCCCGTGATGCAGGGCGAAGCCCATGCTTTCGCCTTCGGCAAGCTGGAACCGGCCCGAGGCCGCGGCGCGGTCCTGGTCGAGCGTCATGGCCACAGACGTCGACAGCACCAGCCCGTCAGCGCTGCCCGACTCCGTCATTCCACCGTCGACCGCGTCGAGCGATGGACGTTTCAACCCGTAATCGGGGCGCGGGACGTACTCCAAGGACAAATCGACCCGTCCCTCCGTACACATGGCGCGCCGCAAGAGAACGTGCGGCGCTCCTTTGCCGAGCTCGTGTCCCCGGTTGCCAGACACCCATGGCAAGTGCGTCGGTGATCGTGACCGAACCGGTCGGTGTGCGCAGCGTGGTCTCCAACACCATGGTGCGGTCCAGGTAGCGCCTGCTCACTTCCGTCGCGTTGGTGGCCCCGAAGAACCAGTACCCGGCTTTCTCGTCGAGGAGGCGACCGAAGGTCGAGGGGCTGTCGAACCGTGGGAAGCAGAGCCAGTCGATCGACCCGTCCCGACTGACCAGCGCAGCGCTGTGCCGATCCGACAGGAGCGCATAGTCAGCTATGGGGGTCGTGGTCACGTGAACTCCTTCGCTCGCGGATGCGCGAGATCCGATCTGGCAGCGCCGATGAGTATCAGATCAGATCTGCCCAACTGCGACCGGAGATGGGCTATCGGCTATCGGCTATCGGCTATCGGCTATCGGACTGGCATGCTCAGCGAACCTAGCCGGAACGACTTGGACGGGGTAGCGGGTTGGCGGGCGGCGCCAAACCGCTTGCGCCGCGCTACAGTTCGTCCGGCATCACCCTGAAAGGTGAGCTGTCTCGCCGGTCGGCCACTCACCCTCAGAAGTCGGGAGGTCCACCAACGATGGTGATCCACCAACCAGACCAGGCCGAGTACAGGTCAGTTCTGCCCGAGGAGATCGATTGGAAGCCGTTTCCAGCTTTTCCGCCATCGGCGCGACTGGCAATCGTCGTCGGCGATCCATCGGAACCAGGGCCATACGTCATCCGGGTCAAGGTCCCCTCGAGCGTCAAGCTGATGCCGCACCAGCACCCGGAGGACCGCGTCTATACGGTCATTTCCGGCGTCTTCTACATCGGCCTGGGAAGTGTGTTCGATGAAGAGCGGCTGCAGGCATATCCTCCGGGAGCCGTCATTGTTCTCCCCGGTGGTACCCCGCACTTCCACTGGGCGAAATCTGGAACCTACGTCACCCAAGTATCGGCCGTCGGACCGCTCGGCCTCGAATACATCGATCCGGTCGACGATCCCCGGAACCAGTGAGCAAGATCTGGTCTTTGGACGGTCACCTCGACCCACATGGACGATCGACGAAGACCCTCTCTCAAGTCTCTGATCGTCGAAGTCGCCGGCAGGCCACCTTGGCTCACACACGCGAGACGAGCTCAGCCACGATCTCCGCCGCTGGTCGTGGCTGCCTGGCGAGCGCGACGCTCTGTCCGGCCCACATGGAGAGCGCTTCAATGTCACCGGTGGTGCCAACCATCGGCGGCGCTGGCTCGTAGCGGACGATTGCTTCGCCCGAAGCGAAGTGCGCGATGACATCGCCCACTCCGGGCCGACTCTCCAGAGGCGGCCGGCCCGCGGCCTCCCACATCTCGGCCGTCGAGTTGCGGAGCGCGCGGTGGGGCGAGTCCGGCCAGTCGACGTCGTAGAGGTCGGGGTACCACTCCGCGTCGGTCTCGACCGCGTTGATCAGGCGAGTGCGGTACTCCTGGTGGATGGGCATCTCCTGGGCAAGCAGAAACTGGGTACCCACCCACGCCGCCTGAGCGCCCAGGGCGAGGACGGCGGCCACGCCACGAGCGTCCCCGATCCCACCGGCCGCGATCACTGGCACCGGCGCCACCGCGTCCACGACGGCGGGCACCAAGGGGAGCGTCGCGATCTGACCCCCCACGTGCCCCCCAGCCTCCCAACCCTGCGCCACGATGACATCAACTCCGCTGGCGACCGCCCGCCGCGCCTCTTCGGCGCTTCCGACCGTACACAGAACGAGTCCGCCCGCATCATGGACCCGCTCGATGTAGCCAGCGGGATCTCCCAAGAAACAGTGACACGATCCGCAAACCGGCCTCGAGGGCTTCATCGAGGCGACGGTGCTGATCGGAGGTGAGAACCAGGTTGCCGCAGAAGGGACGATCGGTGAGCGCCGCCGTCTCGCGAACCACGTCTCCTGCCGGATCGGACCACGTCAGCGTCACCATGCCGAGCCCACCGGCATTCGAGACCGCTGCCGCCAGTTCGGGCACCGCCACCATCGCCGCCAAGACAATCGGTTGTTCAATCCCGAGCAGTTCGCAGACCGGCGTTCGCACTACTGCCACCTACCCCCTTCGATCCAGGCCGTCCTCCACCCAACACGCACAGATCCGATAGTCTTCTAGGACTCATACGATGTGGGCATCGACTTGGCGGCCCGTTTGTTCCAACCGTGAAAGCTCGAGTAGTCGCCTGCATCCCAGGCCTCGCGCAATCCCGGTTTGCTCAGATCCCAGTCGGGGCGGATCTCGCTCGACGCGGCGCACAAGTCGGACCACAGGTCGTAAAACGACGGGCGTCCCCAGAACCAGTAGCCGTTGTAGATGCTGTGAATGAGGAGTCCAGGCTTGAGCACCAGCGTGTGGGGGATCATCGGATCGTGCTCGGGGTCGGTGTATTCCTGGATGTCGAGGTCCTTTTGGATCGTCCGAGCTGGATCCGAGAGAAAGGTCCATTGGGCGCCGACTGCACCCCGGAACTCCTGCAGGGTGTGGTGGTCATCGGTGGCGATGGTGACGACCTGGGTATAGGCGACGGCGATTTTCGAATAGTTCGCTGCGAGCTCCAGGTGCTGCTGGTGTTCCTTCGGACAGTAATTCCCTCGCGCCAGGGTGAGGATCATCGGATCGTCACCCTGGAGCTCACTGAGTGTGCGAACGGTGTTTGTGTGATCCGGCAGCGAGTAATCGGGGAACACGCCGCCTGGTCTGATGTCGGATCGCATGGGTGACTGCCTTTCACTCGACGATGTCTACGGGATCTCGGTCTGGGTTGGACGGGCCGCCGCCCAGGTGGCGGATCTCGCCGGTTCGGAGACCCATTTCTTGGTGGAAGAGTCGATCTGCGACCGCGCTGCGTCGGTCCAAGGGCTGCGGGATCTGAGGTCGGCGCGCAGACGGCGACGCATCGACGAGCGGCGTATTCATGAACGGTCGGGACGGCAGCCAAAGTGACCAGTCCGCATCCCGAACTCAGCGAGCACACACGAGGCAGGCTCGTGACGGCAGACCATCCGTGCCCTCAGCGGGCGAGCACGGTGACTGCGGCGGTGCCGGGAGCCCCGTAGACCTGCGCATAGCCGACGCGTGGGTCACCCTGGACTTGGCGGTCACCGGCCTGGCCGCGGAGCTGGAGCACGAGTTCGTGGACCTGACGGAGGCCAGAAGCTCCAATTGGCTCTCCGTTGGCGATGAGGCCGCCGTCGGTATTGATTGGCATTGGGCCCGTGATTTCGGTGGCGCCGTCGGCGAGAAGCTTCTCCTGATCGCCGTCAGCACAGAAACCGTTCTCAGCCATATGGATGACCTCAGCGCCGGCGTCAGTGTCCTGGACCTGAATCACGTCAACGTCCTCGGGCCCGATCCCTGCTTCTTCGTAGGCGGCGCGCGATGCGTACACGGTCGGGGCAACATCTTCGTCAACCGGAGCCCAGGTGGTGTTGACCTCGTAAGAGCCGTAGTTTCGTGTGCGAATGGCAGTCGCCTTCACGTACACCGGAGTATCGGTGAAGCGGTGCGCTATCTCGGCGCGACAGAGGACCACCGCCGCAGCGCCCTCGTCCGGAGCACAAAACATGTACGAGGTAAGCGGATAGTTGAGCATCGGGGAGCTGAGAATCTCCTCCTCAGTGATCGGCTTTCGGCGGAAAGCCTTCGGATTGAGGGCGCCGTTGCGGTAATTCTTCGCTGCCACCTTGGCCAACGTCGTCGGGGAAACGCCATGGTCGTGCATGTATTTGTTGATCTTCATGCCAAAGAACTTGGTGGTGACGTACTGCCCGTTCTCTCTATACCACGCAGGCACGTTTGTGGTCGTCGGATCACCCTTGAACGAGCCGCGAGCATGCTTATCCGTGCCGACGGCCACGACTATGTCGCCGTTGCCAGAGCGAATGGCGTTTGCGGCCTGCTGGATCGTTGCAGCCCCCGTCGCGCACGCACTGAACACGTGGATGAACGGAAGCCCGCTGAGGCCGACCAGGCCGGTGAGGGGGTCAGTCCAGACCCCCCAGCTCCCGCCGAAGGCGCACTGGACGTCGTTCCACGTCACACCCGCGTCGGCCAACGCCAACTCGACGGCGTCGGCGGCCATCTCGTACGGGGACTTGTCGCCGTGCCGACCGAAGGGGTGCAGCCCAACACCGATGATCGCGACGTCGTCCATTCAGCGCTCCTCACTATCCGGCGCGCCGACCGGCGCGAAGGCGAAAGTCATGACCTCGTTACCGTCCTTGTCGACATAGAACGGGACGATCCGGAGCACCATCTCCATGCCGAAGTCGAGCTCCTGGGGATCGCACGTAGTGAGCCGCGACTCCACGCGCACCACATCGTCGAGTTGCACCAAGCCCATCCCAAATGGCTCGAAGGACTTACCCGTCGGATCATCCCTGTAGTCGACGCTTGGCGGGAACTCCTGGGTCGTCCAAGACACGAGGGTTCCGCGGCGGGGTAGGGAGAGTTCGGCCATGCTCTGGGTACCGCAGCGAGGACACCTCGACTGCACCGGGAACGTGATCGCCCCGCAGCCCTCGCATTGGCCACCCAGCAGCTCCGGATCATCGGCCGGCCAAGTGAACACGTTCGCGATCGGATTCTGCATGAGTGTCCCTCCACCGTCAGACTAAGCCGGATCAGGCTAGCCAACGCTGGCACAAGCACGCTTGAAAATTTGAGCGCTGGCGGTCCTGTCCAATCCGAGACATACCGAAGTCCCGGCACCCAGCCGATAGGCCCAACATTCCGGGACTTCAGTCAACGCGCTCACCGACCATCTGTGAACAACTAGCTAAGTGGCGGGGGAGGATTTGAACCTCCGACCTACGGATTATTGAGCCCCAGCCGCACCGTCCACTTGATGGTGACTCGCATTTCCGGATCCACTACTCCCCCGCTGAGCTGGACTTCAGCACACTCAGCGCAACTCTGGAGATTCTGGACAACTCCCTGAAACCAAGAGTTGTAGGGATTGTGTAGGGACGTCCTTGAACGTTGGCCCACACGATGACGGGGTTGCCGGGATGCCAATCAGGCGGCGGACCTCTGCCTACCAGCGGACGAGATAGCTCACCTAGACAGGGCGGGACCGTGCTTCCAACGGATTCGCTTTGGTCGCTCAGTAGCTTCAAGCGTCGCTTTTCAGTCCGGCGTGGTCGCCAGCGGTCGTCCAACTCCATCAAATGGATGGACGACTCCCTCCGCTAGTTCTCGGACACCCGCTGGATAGAACGTTCCAAACGGTGGTGCTTTAGGCCCATTTTCATAGAAAGTCGTTTGTGCGGAGATAAAACGGGCCGATAGCCCTTGAGTTGGAGCTGACCAACGGGGACTTCTCCTCGGGGCCACTCACTAAGAAGCTCGGACCGGCGGGAGCACGCGTTGGGAGGGTCGCAATGGGAATGCTCCGATGGGCAGGAAGTCCTGCGTCCTTGAGTCGCAGGTCACTCGGTTGGATCGCGTTGTGCGCCGTAATCATCGGACTTCCACTTGTCGGCGTAACGGCACCTTCCGGGGCACAGACGCCGCCCTCTCTATCACTCAGTCCGATTTCAGGCCCAGCCGGAACGACGGTGACGGGTTCCGCGACAGGATTCGAGGCGGGTGAAACCGTAAGCATCGCCTATGGTCCGGCACTGCCCCCGCGCCTGGCGGGGAGGTGCACTGCCGACTCGACCGGATCGTGCGTTGTGAACTTCGACGCACCGGGGGGGCAGGTGGGACCCACCACAATCACGGCGCAGGGACTAACTAGCGGTTTTCGAGCGTCAGCCGTCTTTACCGAGACTCCCGGTCCGGCGTCGCTGTCGCTCAATCCGACATCGGGACCGACTGGCACGGCAGTGACCGTTACCGTGGCTGGATTCGCGGCTTCGGAGACCGTCCAACTCTCCTTCAACGGATCAGTCGCGGGCTCATGCGTCACAAGAAGCTCGACCGGTGAATGCTTTGTGACCGTTGTCGTACCCTCCGTCTCTGCTGGCAACTACGACGTGAGCGCGACCGACGCAACCGGCCTGAACGCCTCGGCGACATTCACTGTGATCCAGTCTGTCTCCCTCAGTCCCTCTGCCGGTCCGGCGGGAACCACGCTGAGTGCCACGGCAGCGGGCTTCGAAGCCGGCGAGACCGTCGACGTCAGCTACGACTCCTCTTCCGTAGGTTCGTGCATCGCCGATCAGACGGGGAGTTGCCCGGTTTCGTTCACCGTCCCAAGTGAGCCCGAGGGTCCCTACTCGGTGGCCGCAACGGGAACGACAAGTGGCCTTGAAGCCCAGGCGACGTTCATCGATGCCGGGCCGGCCTCGCTCGCGCTCAGCCCGACGACTGGCATCGACGGTTTGACTTTCACCGCGTCGGCGAGTGGTTTTGAGCCCGATGAGGAGGTCGATGTCAGCTACACCCCGGTGATCGGCTACACCCTCTCGTCCTTCGAATCCTGCACTACCGATGGGACTGGAGCGTGTTCGGTGAACTTTCCAGGCATCCCAGATCAGCCTGCCGGATCGCTCACCGTCACGGCAGTCGGCGCGACGAGCGGCTTGGAGGCGACGGCGATCTTCGCCGAGACGCCGGCGCTCGAAACGAGTCCCGACGACGGTTTACCCGGCTCGAAATTGTATTTGGGGGCATACGGGTTCGCAGCTTCCACCACGGTAGCGATCTCCTTCGATGGTTTGACTGTCGGCTCATGCTCCGCCGATGCCAACGGTGACTGCACCGCGACCGTCGTGGTTCCCGCCGTACCGGCCGGTGACTACGACGTCGTCGCGACCGATCCGGACGGGAACAGCGCTACAAGGATCTTCACCGTCCCCGTTGTACCCGCTCTGTCCCTGGACACCCCATCTGGCCCGGCTGGCACGACGCTGACCGCGACGGCCTACGGCTTCGACGCAGGAGAGACGGTGAATATGAGCTACGACTCGTCGATCGTTGGCTCGTGTGTCGCCGACTCGAGCGGAACGTGCTCCGTTGTTTTTGGCGTGCCCAGCGAAAACGCTGGGCTCTATGCCATCACCGCCACCGGGGGGACAAGTAGATTCCAGGCGACTGCCTCCTTCTCTGAAATCCCAACTTTCGTAATTAGTCCGACCTCGGGATTCCAGGGCTCCGCCGTCGGCGTCTCGGTCGGGCAGTTCGGCGCGAATGAGGTCGTGAATATCAGCTTCGACGAACCGAGCGCGACCCCCGTTGGCTCGTGCTTGACCGATACCAGTGGCGACTGCTCAACAGAAGTAGTGATCCCCTCTGTTCCAGCCGGGACCTACTACGTCAGCGCTTCTGGCTCATCGAGCGGGGACTTCGCCCCGACGCAGTTTGAAGTCTTGCCAGGCCCACAATCGACCACGACAACGTTGTCGTCGGCGCCGTCGGCCAATCCGTCCCCCTATGGTCAACCAGTGACCTTTACTGCCACAGTGAGCCCTACCGACGGGGGCGGTTCGGTTGACTTCAGCGATGATGGCCTACCGGTGCCGAACTGCTCCAACGAAGACCTCTCCCTTGTAACCGGCGAATATGTCGCCAGCTGCGCGATCTCGTCACTTCCCGCAGGCACCGACACCATCGCAGCCAACTATGGCGGCGATAGCGATTACTCCAACTCTGAGGGCAGCTTGACCCAAGTAGTTATCGGACCGCCCGCGATTGATGGTCTTGCTCCGGCATCGGGGGCGCCAGGCGTCGCGGTAGTCATCACCGGAAGCAACCTCGAAAACGCAACCGCGGTCACTTTCCACGGCGTTGCCGCCAAGATCAAGATCGACACGGCAACCTCGATCAAGGTCAAGGTGCCCGCGGGCGCGACCACCGGCAAGGTCAATGTCGTGACTCTCAGCGGAAAGGTCAAGAGCACCACCGAGTTCGTAGTTCCTTAGAGAACATCCCCGATGCGCGCTGCGTTCGTCAGGGCCTGATGATCCCAGGACACCCACCCTGTTGCGTAGGCAGATTCCGAATTGGTCAAGCGTGCGCTGGAGTTCTGGGCAACGGGCTCGTGCGGTCACCGATCTTGTCAGTGGTCTCAAGTGGCGTGCGAGTGCCGTTGAGGAACAGGCTCAGAAGGCTGAACCACGCGATGGTCGCGACATACTTACGGGTGGCCGCGTCGCCGAACGTGTCGAGCATCGCTTGCAGTGTCTTGTCGGTGAGCGTCCCTGAGCGCAGCAACTCGTCCGTCGCCGTGCAGATGAGGACGTATTCCGGGTCGATGCCTTCGACAGGCCCATCCGACGCCGCCGCCTCTATTTCTTGCGGGGACAATCCGGCATTTCTGGCCATCTGTTCATTGGCTTGCCACTCGTATGGCACGTTGAGGAGCGCCGCCGATCTGAGAATGATCATCTCACGATGCTTGTCGTCGATCGTCGGCGTGCCAAAGATCGCCTTCACCATCCCGACCAATGCGGGATACATGTCCTCCGTGCCCGCCATCATTTTTATGACGTTGAGGGCCTGCTCGGAATCGTAGGAATCGCCGACGATGGCGCGGACCTCCAAGTCCGTTGGCAGAGGGACGACGACCGACTTCGTGTACTCGCGTGGGATTGCCACATCAACCTCCTTGTGTTTGCCATGTCCAAGAAAAAGCGTAAGCCCGCGTGGGGCATTCGTGAAGGGGGATAGATGTGAACCTCTAGATGAAGTCGGGACGCTGACCTTCCTCCAAGTGGGGAGCTACCGAGGTTGCCGGGTCGCGATCAAGCCCAGCCCCCAGGGTGCCGAACTGCCCCATTGGAGTTGACTCGCTGTCGTGGACCGGAGCTTCTGTTCTGGAGTACATGATCGAACGAGAAAGACAGTCTGGACATCCCGAATGGGCCTCCGGAAGGCGGTGCACTCGTGTGTCTCATTTTTGGAGGTGTTTCGAAGGGGCGTGCCCTCATTTGTTGACTTCTTCTGAGCGCGACTGGAATCTCCGCGAGAGCTTTCGACCTATGGAACGAGCGTCGGGCCTGAGCACCTTGGGCAATACCTACCCTCGGGCACGGCCTACGTCGCCGGGACGAGGCTCAAGCCGCTTCGTCCATCGACTCGAGCGGACTACTTACCTCGGCCAGGATGCGGTGGCTCATGGCGAGGATGGTCCCGAAGGTCAGCCATTGTGTCGGATCGTCCTGCCAGCGCCGCCGGACCCCGGCCACGGCCTGTCCAAACGTCTCGTCCGCAACACGAATCGCATCGGAGAGTCGCTGGCGGTCAGCCAGCTCCCCAGGAGACGCGACCCATACCGCGTAGGCCTCAATTGCGGAAGCCGTGGAGACGAGCATGGCGCCGACGGAGGGCATTGGACGAGCAGCTGGAGCCCCGTCGACAAGGGCTCGGGAGATTGAACGCGTCTGGATGGCGATCCTTTCTCCGACTCCCAACGACTCGTCCGCCCGCTCGAGCACCGGGCGTTGTCGATAGGCCCGTGCGTTCCAGCGGGCAGTGAGCTGATGCCCCTCGTGATCCCGCCTGGCATTGATGGTGGTCTCGACTAGTCCGAGCGCCTCCCTTCGCCAGGCCTGGGCCTTTTCGAGGGTCCATTCCGAGCTGATGCCGGACCCGATATTCACGAGGACGTCGCGACAGCGAAGCAGCGGTGCCAGGGCGTCGGAGACCACGCGCTCGGGCGCCGGCGCCGAAGGGCTGACCAGCACAGCCAGGACGGCGATGGCCGAACCGATCAACGTGTCCAGCACCCGTCTGCCGCCGTAGCCCGGGGTGGCGCTACCCACAGCGAAGACAAGCAGGGCGCTGATGGGGACCTGCACGACGCCTTGGGGGCCGAGACGGAGGCTCCAGCCGAGGAGGAGGCCCACGAAGACGATTACCGCGATGCTCCAGCCACTGGGGGTGAGAAAGTGGCTCACCCCCAGGGCCGCGGCTACTCCTAGCACGACGCCGACAACCCGCTGAAATGCCCGCGAGAGTGAGTCGTACACGGTCGGTTGGACGATCAGGATCACGGCCAGCGGCGCGAAGTAGGGCCGACTGTGTGGATCGACCAACAGCGCGACTGCCCAGGCAATCCCGGCGGCAACCGCCGCCTTCGTCGCTACCAGGAACTGGGTGCGGCTGACCAGCGCCGGTAGGAGCATTTTGGAACGGAATGGCCATCGAACGGTGCGCCACCGGTGTCCGCCGTCTTGCTCAGCTTGTCGAACCATCGTCATATCTGACTCCCATCGGACGGGTGACACCAGTCCCGAGGGAGCCGTCACCACCGGGATCAAAGAGTCGTTCGACTCCTCGATCCGTCGGCCTCTACGTCAGGCTGAGCGGCCCGAATCGCGTCCCGTACGTGCCTGATTCGGCAACCCGTCCTTGTGCAGGTTCGATTGCCCAGTTGGTCAGATACCCAGTTGGTCAGGGCGAAGCAGCCCAAAGCCAGTGCGAGATCGGCTGAACGGAAGTCTCGATCACTGCCTGCTGGCATTCACCGGAGGCAATAGGTCCTCGGCCATAGGGTCCCCGTGACGGAACACGACGCGCCACTGGCTGTCCTCGAAGCGGTAGCCCTGGCTGGACCGGAGCGTCCGCTGTTCTCTTTCACCTTCGACCTCGCGACTCATATTCTCCAGATCGACCGTATAGGCAAGATCCTCCGAGACACACGTCAAGAGGTTCTCAACGTGGAAGCCACCCCAATTGAGATGCTCAGAGGCCCACAAGAGCCGTTCGCTCACGTCGTGCCATCCCTTCTGATGCGACCCCGCCGCGCCGATCAGCACGACGTCGTCGCCCTGAGACCAGAGCGCCTGAAACGCCTCTGTTCGTCCGCTGACCTGCTGAGCCACTGCCTTGCGGCATCGGTCCGCGAACGCCTCGAAGTCCTCGTCCGTTGTAACCATCGTGCTCCTTCGCCCGAGTGTGGTTGGCCCGAAGCCTTAAAGACTTTGGGTGAGACCTCCGTCGATGAGATAGTTCGCCCCCGTCACATTTGAGACCCGGGTGCTCGCCAAGAAGACGATCAAATCCGCAACCTCCTCGGGTGTGGTGAAGCGCCCAGTGGCGGTGTCCTTGACGGCCTGATCTGCAACGTCGTCCGGGTCGATGCCCTGGGCGACGGAGACCGAAGCCGCCACTCCTTGCTGGCCGAGCCAAAGGGCCGTCGACACCGGGCCGGGGCTGACTGCATTCACACGGATCCCGTGCGGTCCGACCTCCTTAGACAGCGCCTTCGTGAAGTTGGCGAGTGCCCCTTTTGCCGCGCTGTAGTCGATGACGAGAGGGTCCGGGAGGCTGGCATTCACCGAGGCGTTGTTGACGATGCTGCCACCACGGTGGTCGATCATGTGCGGCAGGACGGCCCCGTCGTCCGGACCGCAGCCATGAAGGACAATGCGATCGTTTTCGCCCACTGCTCGTCTGTTACCGACAGAAATCCCCCGAGACGAGGCGTTACTGCGCCGGCGTTGTTGACCAGGATGTCGATCGGTCCACCCCCGAGGGCAGCCTCCACCAGTTGCGCTGGTCCCTCGCTCCCAGAGAGATCCACGTCGAAGTGGACAACACCATGGTCCTTACTCAGGGCATCGAGCTCCGCCGAAGACTCACGCGATCCGTCGACAACAATCACGTCCTCAGCCAAAAGTCGTCGAGCCACGGCGAGACCGATGCCTTTGCTGGCTCCGGTCACGAGAGCACGCTTGCCCTGGAGTCCAAGATCCACGATCCCTCCTTATTGCTTAGAAGACAAGGGTGCTACTTCAGACGTCATTGGTCTTGAGCCAGGCGAGGACAGCATCGGCCACGTCCTTCCAGCCCTCGTCGATCGTGAGGGAGTGACCTCGCCCCTCGAATTGCTCGAGCTCGGTGACAGCACTCGAGTCGCGAGACTGCTTGAGCGTAGAGCGGGTGACCTTGTCGGGAACTGTGTGATCCTCTGTCCCGGAGATGAGCAGTAGGGGCCCACGCTCTTCGTTCTGCGTGTCGACCCTTGCCGGGGAGTGCAACGAGAAGTTGGCGACTGCCGCTTCGAACAGTGGCCTGGCCGGTGATGGGATCGTCCAACGTTCGAACAAAGCGTCCGACTCATCTTGGCTCAGCGCGTTTCCGAAGCCGAAACGAAATTCCTTGGCTGTCAAAGAGACCGCCTTGTGGAGGTTCGCCGGATTGCCGAGCGCTGGCAAGCCCGAACGCAGCTGGGCGAGCGGGAGAGGCAGTACGCCTTTGATCTGCGCCGGATCAATCGCCACGGCAGCCGAGCCGTAGCCCTCGCCGAGAAGCTTTTCCGCGATCAGGCCACCAAAGGAATGTCCGATGACGACCGGCGCGGCGCCGAGACCCTCGATGAGCTCCACCATGTGAGAGGTCACGTCGTCGATGCCGACGTTCGCCACCAGCTCGGGTTGCTCCCTGGCCGCTGAGACCGTCGGGGGTTCGTTGGGCCACCCCGGTGCAATGGGTTCATACCCGGCCTCGCGGAACAGGTCAAGCCACGGCGACCAGCTGGTTGCGTGTAGCCACAGTCCGTGGATGAAGACGGCCGGCTTGCCTTCTGAGGCCATGCGGAGTCCTTTCGTAGGCGCTGCCACAACTCAACGCTCCTGAGGGCTCGGTGTCCAAGACCTATTCGACCTGGATCGATAACCGTTTGGGTATCATTGACGTGTGCGGTATGGCTACGATGTGCCGGCGTATCCCCGGACCTACAACTGGGGTGCCGTTGGGGGAAACATGGACCTCGACCTGCGTCTCGTGCGCTACTTCGTAGCGGTCGCCGATGACCTTCACTTTGGCCGGGCGGCGAAGAAACTCCACGTCAGCCAGCCCGCACTGTCCAAGCAGATCCGCAAGCTCGAAGATCAGCTTGGGGCACGGCTCTTTGTGCGCGACAGCCGTCATGTCGCACTGACAACGCGAGGCGAAGACTTCCTAGGCGACGCACGGGAGTTGCTCAACCTGGCCGAGAGGATGCAGCAACGACCGGAAGGAAACCGGGTACGGATCGCTCACATCTTCGAACTCGCCACGAGTCGCGACGTCGCCGACGCGTATTCGAAGGCCCGACCCGACGTGACGATCGTCGAACATGCTATGGACAGCAAGGCCCAACTCGACGCGCTCCTCGAGAATCGTCTCGACGTCGCCATCCTCCGGGTCACGCCACAGATGCTCCACGAGCATCCAAAGGGTTGGTCCCATACGCTTCTCAGGCTCGAACCGATGCGCTTGGTGGGCCGTAGGGGTGACTGTCTTCGGCCGAGCGTGTCCCTATTCGAACGGCCGATCGAGGTTCTTGGCGATCCTCCGGACTCGGGTCTGCACGAGGCATACGCCGACTTCTTGACTGCATTGGAAAGCTCGTTGGGCCTGTCCATGCGTTGGCTTGGAACCCCTGGAGCATTCAGCCATTGTCTAGCGGTGATCGAGCGCGCAACGACCGAGGCGTTCTCCCTTGAGTTCGACAGCTATGCCGTGCGCTACGCGACCGAGGGTCTGCCGGTCTTCAGAATAGAGGAGATCTCGCCGCACTACCCTTGGTCGATTGCCTGGCGGGACGGTCGCATCCCTTCGGCCACGGGTGACTTCTTGGAGATCGCGGAGGACACGGGGACCGCGCGAGCGTGGCGCAACTTCGACATCGTCTCAGAGAGTCCCCCGTGGCTGCCGCTCGATGATCCTGTCGCGCAAGAGCTTGGGATTGAGCCCGGATTTCGGAATCCCGAAGTTTCTAGCTATCGCACATAACCGGCACATCAGTCGGGGCGACCCTTAGCGAGCTGGCTCTCCAACGATCTTCGCAGCAAGAACAAGACCATCCGGTCGAGCTTGGACGCATCTGCTTCGCATCCTCCTCGGTCGCAGTTCGGGGGTGCGCCCCGAAGACGACCCCCTTCGCCGACGCCTCTAGAGCACGTCGCAGGCCAGAGAGTCCATGTTTCACGATTACAAACCGCCGTGCAGTAAAAGTGCAGTTCAGAGCGCTCCCAGAATTCGGTAGACGTGGCGGCTTTTTGGCGCAAGCATTGAGTTGGTAGGTGACGCGGATCGTCGGTCCGTGTCCAGTCAAGGGAGGAACTGTGTCGAACGAAAGCAAGCCGAGCATCGTGTTCGCCCACGGGCTCTGGGCTGATGGCTCGTGCTTCAGCAAAGTGATCCCCGCGTTGATCGAGGACGGGCACGAGGTGGTTTCCACCCAGAACAGCCTGGACTCACTGGAGGGCGACGTGGCAGCGGTGAAGCGCGCTCTGGGGCAGGTCAAGAGCCCGGCCATCCTGGTCGGTCACTCATACGGCGGAACCGTCATCACGGCGGCTGGAACCGACGACCGCGTTGTAGGTCTGGTCTATATCTGCGCGCTCGCCCCGGACGACGACGAAACATCGCAGAGCCAGCAGGAAAAGTTCCCCAAAACAGATGTCTTGGATCACATCGAAGTCGTGGATGGCCGTATCTGGTTGAAGCGCGAGGGCATCGAGTACTTCTGTGGCGACCTGTCGGCGAAGGAGCAGCAGATCGTCTGGGCCACCCAGGGCGTCCCGGTTATGGACCTGTTCAATCAGAAGATTCCTGGTGCCGCTTGGAAGTCGAAGCCCTGTGCGTACGTCGTGGGGACTGAAGACCACACTGTAAACCCGGAACTGGAACGGTTCGTGGCGAAGCGGATGAACGCGACCACATATGAGGTTGCGAGCAGCCACGTCGCCATGCTCTCCAATCCCGACGTGGTGATTGAGGCCATCCTCAAGCTCGCTGCGTCCGTTTGAGCTGTCGGTTTCCACTCTGAGCAGCCGCCGCGGACCCGACTGACCCCAGGGTGCGATTACACGGATGACCAAGGAACGAGCAGCGCAGCGGGCTCGGCCTCGAGCTCAGCGATGGTCTTGTGCGCTTGGGCCAGCTCGTCGGCTTCGAAGCTGTTGACGCCTTCAGCGCGGCCGGGGTCGATCAGCGCTTGGCGGTTCCACGGGTAGAACGTCGCATCGGATACCTCGAGCTCCTAGGACAGCAAGCTCACTCTTCACCCGCCACGAGACGCTCACAGACGGCTTGACGGAACTCCCCCGCATATCGCTTGGGCATCGGCTACCTCCCTGGTAGCTCACGACCAAACTCTGACAACCCTGGTCCCCGAAACGGGGTCTCGGCCATTTTGCAGCCCCAACGGGATTCGAACCCGTGTCGCCACCTTGAGAGATCGGGCAACTGTGTCCAGCGGGTGCGCTCAAGTGCCATTATCCCTGGTCATTGCCCTGCACGCGTCCAGGGTTAAGGCCCTGTCCATCCAATCGGACTGAATGGATGGGCAAAAGGATGGACAATTGGTGCCCGAATTCCGCGTCGCCCTACGGACGAAGCTCCTGCGAATCCGCCGTCTTCACCTTGACCGGCTTGCGCGCCGTCTTGTCGAGCGGAAAACCCAGTGATGCGTAAGCCGGGAGACGCTTCACCTGCATGCGGGCCAAGACGGGCACGTTGATGTCGACGTAGTCGTGCACCTCGACCCTCGACTTCCCCGGCGTGGGCCGAAGTACTCGACCCACGTACTGAACGATGCGGCCCTTGAATGCCAAAGGAAACGCGAGGAACAGCGTGTCGAGCTGCGGAAGATCGAATCCCTCCCCCAGGAAGCCTCCCGTCGCAAGTAGGGCGAGTCCACCGGCAGAGGCCTGCGCCGCATCTCGGCCGAGGCGCTCGCCCGGGCCTTCTTGCCCATCCCGCCTCGCATCACGACCGCTTCGATCCCGAGCCGTTGGAGCTCACCGGAGAGTGATTCGAGGTGCTCCGTCCACTGTGTCAACACAAGGCAGTTTCGTTGGACCTCGATGGCAGCAGCAACGTCACCGCAGATCTGTCGCGAGCGCTCCTGGTCCTCGACGAGAGAGCGGAATACGGCTTGAATGCTTAGCTCCTCGTCGCTGGGCGGCTCATGTCCGGTCGGATGGGTCACAAGTACCCGCTCAACACGGAGGCCCTCATCGTGGTCCGATGTCATCCGGTGTCGCTCAGATCCGCAATACATCGTGATGAGCTTCTCGAGATGATCCCGCCGGTAGGGAGTCGCGGTCAGACCGAGCCAGTTTCGTACCGGCATCTGACGAACGACACGCTCGAACGTGACCGCAGGGACGTGATGACACTCGTCGACAACGACGAGGCCATACGCCTTGGCGATTTCGCCCAGGTCTTCACGACGAGCGAGGCTTTGTGCCATCGCGATATCGATGGCGCCCTTTGCCTTGTTGCGGCCGCCGCCGAGTTGACCGATCTCCTTGGTGGCCATCCCGAGGTGCTCTCCGAGACGCTCTCGCCACTGCTCGACCAGCGGTTGCCGATCGACCACTATGAGTGTAGGGAGCTGGCGGTGGGCAATGACTCCGCAGGCGATCACGGTCTTGCCCGAACCTGGAGGCGCCACGAGTACACCGAGATGATGTGGAATGAGCGCATCCAATGCACTCTGCTGACGGTCTGTGAGACTGGCCTGCAGTGAGACATCGATTGACTGGGGCAACGAGCACGCGTCGGTGACTTCGAGATTGCTTCCGGCATCTCCCACCATGCGAGCGGCCTGTTCCGCAATTCCGCGTGGAACCAGGAGCTGATCGATGGTCTCTCCGTAGCAACGTAAGAAGCGAGGCGTGTTCCACGTGGAGAAGCGGAGCCGCTCCTTTTCGTAGTACTCCGGATTGTGCAATGAGGCCAGATGTTTGAGTGCGGCCACGAGCCCCGGGGGCACGCCGATGCGGTCAATGGCCAACATGGCTCCTGAGACAGCCCGGATCACCTCCGGCGGCTTCTGATGTGCCCCGCCGGCCCGTGGCCGTCGGTACCTCGTGTCATCTGGTCCAGCGGCGACGGGCGCCAGCGTCTTCTCCATCGCCTCTACGGCTTCGGGAGACATGCGCGGGATTGACGCCAGGAACGCCCACTGGTCCTCATAGGGCTCGAGGCTGGACGGATCGAGAAAGACGGTGTTCCCTTGTCGCCGGCACTCCCCCTGGAGCGGAAGAGCGATCAGGTTCCCGAAGGATCCCTTCGGAACGAAGTCCTGGGTCGGAAACAGGCGGTCGTAACTCGACAGATCGAGCTCGGCTCGGAGCTCCATTGCCTGGCGGAGGATGTGCACTCCCAGGCGTCGAGCGGCAGAAGCCGGGACGGGTCCGGAAAAGAATGTCCAGGTGTGCGCCCCTTCCCCCGAACGTGATCGCTCGAGCGCGACAGGAACTCCGATCGCGGCGGCAGCGTCGAGGTAAGCCAGTGCATCGAGCACCCAACCTCTTCCATCGAAATCACAGGCCAAGAGTCGACATTCGTCGCCGCGGCGCAGAGGATAGAGACCGAGGTGACTCTCACCAGCGAGGTGTGACTCCACCACTCCTTCGTCAAGTGGCAGATACGTGCGTCCTGGCTTCTTCGCGTTCGCCCAGCCACCCACGACGGCGGGGCTCCAGCCGGCCTTTCCGGTTCGCGCGCTCTCCCAGCGAAGGGCGTACACATCCTCGCGGCCGGCGAACAGGAGCCGGAACAGGGCGATCTTGGCCTCAGCTGGCGAGTTCGCATTGACGTCGCCTTTGAGGTCCTGCCGGTCCGACTCGGCGAACAGCGTAGGCTCCCACGGTTCAGTCGCTTCGTGCCTGCTCGGCTCGTCAAGGCCAAGGAGCGATCGCAGGCGCTGATTCTCCACCCGTAAGGCAAGGATTTCATCGACCAGTGCATCGATGTTCTCGGGTTTGGTATCGCCCATCGATACCTACGCCCGTTCGGGGTCAGCTGGGCTCTCGACCCAGCTGCCGGAAAGCGGATCCCACTGCCCGGATTCCACAGATCCGCCCAAGAGCGGATCGATGAACGTCGCCACCAGATTGATGGCATCGAGGAAACTGCTCGGTAAGAGGCCCTCCAGGCCGGCGCTCGCGATGAACGTAGACCACGCCTGCTGGCGTTCGTTGCCCAGACCGCCGAGGAGAGCAGCCAGCGGACGCAGAACAGCCTGTCGGTGCTCGGCCGTTGCGTTCATAGCCGCCAAGAGCTCGGATGCCGCAATCTGATAGCGCCGAGAGAGGACCACGACATCCGCAAAATCGCGCTCACGCGTCGTCGCAACACCCCGCTCGATCATCGTGACGATCTTTTCCGCAAGAACGGTGGCGAGCGGATAGCCGAGCAAATGGAACGCGCGGTCGAGAAGCGCCGGGTATTCGACGTCGACCGGATGGGGCGTCACAGGATCTCCGACATTGACGTCGAGGCGGAGAACCACCTTCGCGCGATCGATACGGGAAGGAACGCTGAGTCGAACCCCGGAATAGAGCGCAGCATCGCGAATGACCTGCGCCGTCATCTCGTCCACTTGATAGGTGACGCCGTCGTCAACCTCGCCTGACAACACCGTGCGAACGACGTCGGCAATTGTCGCCACATCGTTGTCGATGGCACGGGCCAAAAGGTCGACGTCACCGGTGGGCCGGCGGCTGCCCAGGACTGCGAGCAGCATTCCCCCCTTGAGAATCAATCGGTCGCGATAGGCGGACCTCGACAGGCGAAAGAGGAACCGCTCGAGTACGTAGGTCAGCAGCAATTCTTGGGTCGGTCGACCCTGCCGACGTGCCAGCTTCTGGAGGTCGAGATAGGCGCGCCCCGCGGTCGAGTCTCCTTGGACCGGGCTCATTCCTGCAGCACCCGCATCGCTTCGAGGATCGGTGTGCGAACTCGCAGCTCCTCGGCCAGTTCGAGGACGCGGCCTGGTTGGGCCCGCGAACGGCGAAGGTACCGGCGTAAACCGGCGACGGCGAGGTCGACCCCAAGGCGATGTCGCTGTCGGAAACAGTCGACGACCGTCCTTTCGGGGTCAGTGATGCGAAAACCGAGGTCCTGGCCCACCGCCACCTCGATGCGGCCAAGTCCGAAGTTGCTCGCTCCAAAGACGTGGACGCGGGTGGGTGGATAGTCGATGTGCGGACGGTGGCTCCCTGCCGGAACGGCCAGGTCCACCCGGGTCGGGGTTTCGTCGCTCAGATCCCAATGAGCGAGAGCGGAGCCCAAGCAGACCATGCCCTGGGGGGCGCGGGCGCAGACCACCACGAAGTCGATCTGGTCGATCCCGGCCGCCTCTCGCAGCTGGAAGAGCCCGCGGGACACCTCGATGAGAAGACCCGAGTCGCGAGCTTGATAGAGGTCACGCCATGAGATCCCGCGCCCAATGGCGTCCCGGGCGCGAAAGATTGCTCCGAGGGGCCGGAGCCTGTCGATGACCGCAGAATCGCTAGGCATGCGTATGAAATCCTACTACGACAGTGGTCACTTATGTAGGATTTCATACCACCCTCGAGCACGAATAGCTCATGCCTGGCTGATGGGTGGTCGAGTTCGTCGCGCCGCAGGCCATCCGAACTGTCGCCACTCTTTATCGGTGGAGACACGGGGATCAGCACGGCCCGTGTAACTCGCCACTCCGCGCGCTCTCCCTGCCCATCAACTCCCCGGCACGATGGGCAACTGGATGGACAGATTGGAATCGAACTAAAAGATGGAACCCTCTGACCAGGAGAGTTGAAGCAGCCCCAACGGGATTCGAACCCGTGTCGCCACCTTGAGAGGGTGGTGTCCTAGGCCTCTAGACGATGGGGCCGAGCGGAGACGTACGGCACGAGTGCCGACAGTGTCGCCGGTGCTCGGGGGGAAGGACTCGAACCCTCAATAACTGGACCAGAACCAGTCGTGTTGCCGATTACACCACCCCCGAATGGGTGGACGTTCAGATTAGCCGAGCCGCCCAGCGGAACGGATCCCCGTTCTGACCAGGAGGGGCGCTCGCAACCGGCTTCTCCCCTATGGAAGGATTCGTTCTCCGGGAAGACCCGGGATCGGACAGGGCACGGAGGTCGTCGGATGTACCGGTGGAGGGCAGCCACGGTCGGCGTCGCCTGCTTGGGGTCTGCCCGGCACCTTCCTCGTCCTCCTTTCCTCCTCTCCGGCCGGCGCCTCGGGGATCTCGGTCCACGTCACCCCCTCTCGCGGCCTGGTCGACGGCCAGACCGTGACCGTCTCGGGCCGGGGCCTGGCCCGGACCTACGGCGGAAAGCCCCTGACCTGGTTCTTGGCCGAGTGCACCGCCACCGTCCAGGGCCGCATGAATCCCTCCAACGACACGCCGCATTGCGACGTCACCGAGGCCAAGGCCATCCGCCTCAGCACCCACGGCACCTTCTCCACCCGCTTCAAAGTCGAGACTGGCATCGTCGGCGACGGCTACTGCGGCTCGGACGGCCACGACACCTGCGTCATCAGTGTCGGCAACGCCCGCGGCCAGGGGACGGTCGTCCACATCACCTTCCATGATGCCTGCCGCCTCGACGCCCAGCTCCACCTCGACGACGGTCGCCGCCACCGCGACCGCACCCCGTCACCTCCACTTCCACCTCTACTTCCACTTCTACGACGGCGGCCTCCACCCCGACCATGAGGTGAACACCAGCTAGGCGTCGTGCAGCCACTCCAGGTGGTTGTATCCGATGATCCGCCCCAGGCCGACGCCGACCGCCTCCTTCAAGAAGTAGGGCACGGTGGACCACCCCTTGATCGGCGACGTCTGGGTCGGCGTGGGCGACGGCACCAGTCCCTGGTCGCTGGGCGATGGCCATGGAGCGGTCCTCGTGGAACGGGTCCGTCGTCACCAGGATCACGGTGGCCTTGCGCCCCTTGAGCTCTGGTGCGGCCTCGGCCACGTTCTCGTAACTGTCGTCGCCGCCCGCCTCGAGGATGTCGGCCCGCGGCACGCCCTTGCTCACGAGGTACATCTCGCCGGACTGCGCCTCGGTGTAGACGTCGCCCGGTTTCTTGTTGCCCGTCACCATGATCAGATGCGCGTACCCCTGGTGGTAGAGCAGCAGCGCCTCGTTGAGACGCGAGGCCAGGTCCGGCGACGGCACCCCGTCGTACTGCGCCGCTCCCATCACCAGGATCGCCCCTGCCGTGTGGGGGTCGTACTGGCGCGAGGTCAGCCACACCTGCACCAGCGTCACCGCGAAGTAGAGGACGATCGCGGCGAGCACCAGCGCCGTAATGCGCAGGGCCCAGCGGATCGGCGCGAAGAGCATCAAGGGAGAGCGGACAGCCGGTCGAGAGCGACGGCCAACCGGCGCAGCGTCTCGTCCCGGCCGAGCACGGCGAGGGAGTCGAAGAGGGGCAGTCCCCGCGTCCTCCCCATGACGGCCACGCGGATCGGCGCCTGGGCCTTGCCCAGCTTGCGCCCCACACCTTCGGCGATGGCCAGCGTGGCGGCGTGCAGCGCGTCAACGTCCCACTCGCAGGTCTCGTAGGCCACCAGGGCCTGGCCAGAATGCGGCCTGCCCCGTCGTCGCCGACTACGGCCTTCTGCCAGCTGTCGGGATCATCGGGCGCGCCGTCGAGGAACAAGAAGTCGACCAGCTCGGGGACCTCGCCCAGCACGGCGACCCGCTCCTGGATGGCCGGAGCCAGGCGGGCGAAGGTGACGCCGTCGAAACGTCCGGGCTCCCAGGCCGGCGGTGCGGTGGCCGGCGCCCCCGTGTCCGGATCGCGCCACCCACCGGGCGACCACGCTCCCGGTACCGGGTCGACCCAGGGCCGGACGGCGTCGATGAATCCCTCGGTCGGACAGCTCGCGGATGTAGACCCCGTTCATGTGGGTCAGCTTCTTCACGTCGAAGAAGGCCGGCGAGCGCTGGACGTCCTCGAGGGAGAAGCGCTCGAGGATCGTCTCGATCGGCACGATCTCCTCGTCGCCGGGGCTCCAGCCCAGAAGGGCCAGGTAGTTGCGGAAGGCATCGGGCAGGTACCCCTGCTCCCGGTACATCTCGACGGCGACCGGGTCACGGCGCTTGGAGAGCTTCTTGCCCTGCTCGTTGACCAGCAGAGGCAGGTGGGCGTAGGCCGGCAGCGCCAGGTCGACTCCCCTCCGCGGCATTCGAGCGCGCCCCACAGCATGATCTGGCGCGGCGTCGTCGGCAGTTGGTCCTCGCCGCGGATCACGTGGGAGATGGCCATGGTCCGGTCGTCCACCGCGTTGGCCAAGACGAAGAGCGCCTTGCCGTTGCCCTTCACGCAGATGAAGTCCTCCAGCGCCCGCTGGGGGAACTCGACATCGCCTCGCACGAGGTCGTGCACCTCGACCACGCCCTCGTCGGGCGTGCGGAAGCGCAGCGCCCTCCCATCGCCCCGAGGTAGCCCGAGGTCGCGGCAGTACCCGTCGTAGCCCGGGGTCGGATCACCGCGCTCGGCGCGGGCCTTGGTCCGATCGTCGATCTCCTGGCGCGTGCACCCGCAGGCGTACGAGCGCGCCGTTGGCCCACAGAGCCTCGATCGCCACCTGGTGCGACGCCTCCTGCTGCGACTGGAAGTACGGCCCCTCGTCGGGCGCCATGCCCAGCCAGTCGAGGGCGGCGATGATCCCGTCGGTCCACTCGGGGCGGTTGCGCAACTCGTCGGTGTCCTCAATGCGCAGGACGAACGTGCCGCCGTGCTGGCGGACGAAGAGCCAGTTGAAGAGCGCGGCCCGGGCACTGCCGACGTGGAAGTAGCCGGTCGGGGACGGGGCGAAGCGGGCGCGGGGCGGGGGGTGGTGTCTGTCATGCGGTACGGCTGGGCAACCCGGGCGCCGACGGGTTGCCGCGTCGGGTTCTCGGGCGTCAGTCTTCCTCTATGGAGATGGCGCCGGTCGGGCAGCCGTTGACGGCCTCGCGCAGGCGGTCGCGGAACTCCTCGGGGGGGTTCTCGTTGAGCACATAGAGGTACCCGTCGTCGCGTACCTCGAAGACCTCGGGCAAGATGCCCATGCAGACGGCGTTGCTGGCACACTCGTCGAAGTCCACGACGACCTTCACGGAGACCTCCTGGTCAGGGCTGGCTTGGCACCGCCGAGCATATCGGCAGCGCCGTCCACCTCAGGGTTTGTCGGCGCTGACCACCCACATGGCGAAGAACTGCGATCCCCCACCGTAGGCCTGGCCGAGCGCCCTGCGGGCGTCAGCCACCTGGTGCTCGCCCGGCCAGCCCCCGCACCTGGAGCGCCGTCTCGAGGAAGCGCAGCATCCCCGACGCCCCGATCGGGTTTGACGAGAGCACCCCGCCCGACGAGTTCCACGGAATGTCCCCGTCTTCGATCATCGAGGTGGCACCGGCGTCGGTCAGCTTCCACCCGTCTCCCTCGTCGCAGAAGCCCAGGTTCTCCAGCCACATCGGCTCGTACCAGCTGAAGGGCACGTAGACCTCGGCCATGTCGAAATCGGAACGCGGGTTGGTGATGCCGGCCTGGCGGTACAGGTCGGCCGCACAGTCCCGGCCCGCCTGCGGGTTCACCTGGTCGCGCCCGGCGAACATGGTCGGCTCCGACCGCATGGCCATGCCGTGGATCCAGGCCGGCGGCCGCCCCGTGCTCGCCGTCGACGCCCCTGCGGCCCTCTCCGACCCGATGACCATGGCCGCAGCCCCGTCCGACGAGGGGCACGACTCGAGGTAGTGCAGCGGGTCCCACAGCATGATCGACTCCTCGACCTTCTCGAGGGAGATGTCGGGGAGGTGCAGGTGGGCGTACGGGTTCTTGAGCGCGTGCAGGCGGTCCTTGACCGCGACCTTCATGCCGATGTTGCTGGGTGCACCCGATCGGTACATGTAGGCGCGGATGATCGGCGCGAAGTAGCCACCCGCGCCGGCCAGCAGCGGGGCCGAGAAGGGCTGGGGCACCGAGAGGGCCCACATGGCATCCGAGTCACTCTGCTTCTCGAAGGCGACGGTGAGGACGCGCTGGTGGATGCCAGAGGCGACCAGGTGGGCCGCCACGATGGCGGTCGAGCCACCGACCGAGCCCGCCGTATGCACCCGGAACATGGGCTTGCCCACCGCGCCCAGCGCACCCGCTAGGTAGAGCTCGGGCATCATCACGCCCTCGAACATGTCGGGCGCCTTGCCCACCACGACGGCGTCGATGTCGGCGAAGCCCAACCCGGCGTCCTCCAGGGCGGCCAGCGCCGCCTCGCGCACCAGGCCGGCGATCGAGACGTCCTCTCGCTTCGACTTGGCCACGGTCTGGCCCACTCCGATGACTGCGCAGCGCTCGGCCATCACACACCCTCCAGGACACAGACCAGGTTCTGTTGCAGGCACGGGCCCGAGGTGGCGTGGGCCACCGCCCGATCGGCCTGGCCCGACCAGACGGCCCGGGCCGCCTCACCGATGCGGATGAGCCCAGCCGACATCATGGGGTTGGCCGCCAGCGCGCCCCCCGAGGGATTCATCGTGACGCCGTCGCCCAGACCGAGCGCCTCGGCCAGGATCAGCTCCTGGTGGGCGTAAGGGGCGTGCAGCTCGGCCAGGTCGACCTTTTTGGACCCGACGCCGGCCTTCTCCCCGGCCAATCTGGTCGAAGGCGACTGCGTGAGATCCCGCGCCCCGATCGCGTGCGTCTCAATCCGGTGGTCGATACCCGTGATGAAGGCGGGACGCTCGCACAACTCGTAGGCCTTGTCGCCTGCCGCCAGCACGACGGCGGCGCAGCCGTCGGTCAACGGCGGCAACGCATGCCGGCGCAGCGGCGCCACCTCGTAGTCCTCGGCCAGCAGCTGCTCGGGCGTGCGGTCGTAGGCCACCTGCGCCTTCGGATTGTGGAGGGCCGACCGGCGCGAGCGGCTGGCCACCGCCGCGAAGTCCGCCTCGGTCGCCTTGCCCGCGTCGATCAGGGACTGGGCCTGGAGCGCGGCCAGCGACGTCGGGTCCGGCCACAGCGGCGCCATGTAGTACGGGTCGAGCTGCACGGCCATGATCTCGCTCAGGACGCCCATCGACGAGCGCCCGAAGGAGTAGACCAGCGCGGCATCGATCTGCCCCTCTTGGAGGAGCACCCACGCCTCGTAGAGGGCCCAGGCCCCGTCCATCTCGACATGGGACTCGGCCCGGGGTGGCCACACGCCGACCGCGTCGAGCGCCGCCACGAAGGAAAACGGCCCCCCGATGAGGTAATCGGTCGAGCCCGAGCAGATGAAGCCGATGTCGTCCTTGGTGATACCCATATTGCCGAACACCTCGGCGACCACCGGCATGAGCATCTCGACCTCGTTGCGCGCATCCTCGCGACGCACGTTGTCGTACTGGGCGAAGGACACCACGGCCACTGGGCGCGAGCCTGACACCAGGTCGGGGAAGCTACTCACAGGTACTCCCTATAGGTCTCGTATTCGGCGTCGGGCTCGCCCGTCGGGCGGAAGTACTTCACCGAAGCCATCGTGGGCCCGAGTTCTTCGGGCGGGACCCATACCGCTTCGACCCGTAGCCCCATGCGCACCTCGTCGACCGGGATCTCCTGGAGCAGCCCCATGAACGACAGGTTGGCCCCGTCGAGGAGGATCTGCCCGCAGATGTAGGGGATCTCGATCGACTGCCCGGCAAAGGGGACGTTGACCACGCAGTAGGTGGTGACCGTGCCGGTATTGGGTAGCTCGACGATCTCGTCGGTGGGCACGCCGTCCGTCGGGCACGAGCCCCGCGACGGCATGTAGACCTTCTTGCACTTGGGGCAGCGCTGGCCGATGAACTTGCCCTCCTCGAGCCCAAGCAGGTTCTTGCTCTGGGCCACCCCGGCCGTGAACACGTAGTCGAGACGGGTGGTCGCCTCCATCATGGTCACCGGCTCGCGGTCGCTCACGACACGCCTCCCACTGCCACGAAGTGGCTGATGTCCTTCACGTGACCGACCCGGTCAGCCTCGGGGGCGAACTCGGGGCGTACCCGCATGCCGGTCGACACCTCGTCGGGCGACGCCGCCGGCATGACGTGGAGAAAGGAGGTGTCCGCGCCGTCGAAGCGCACGAGCACCCAGGCGAAGGGCGTCTGCAACGGATGCTTCACGTGCGGGCGGGGCACCCACGACCAGGACGTCACCGTGCCTTCGGGCCCAACCTCGACCACGCCGGAGGTTTCATCACCGGTCTCGGGGTCGTACTCGGTGGGCGGCACGATGACCCGGCCGCCCGTCCCTTTGATGCCGACGATCTTGCCGTCGCGCAGTGCGGTCAGGAAGGCACCGATCGTCGGCCCCACGGAGCGCACGAACGGGTACTCCAGCACGTGGTCGGACGTGTAGATCAACTCCTCGTCTGCCATCACACCTCCCCGTTCGGGCCCAGACTCGGGCTGTCGACGAAAACTAGAACACATTCCAGTTCTGCGCCAAAAGTTGGATCAGTCCGCCAGGCTCGACATGTCGACCCCGGCCAGGAGCTGCTCAATGAAGGTCCGGTCGTTGAGGATGGGGATCTCCGAGACGAACATGCGCCCGTAGCGCTCGAAGTACATCAGCTGCTTGGCCAGCAGGAATGTGCCCCGGTCGAACTCGGACATCAGGCCACCCGACTCGTCGGCCATCCGGCGCACCGTGCGCTGGCTCCGCAAGCGGCGCAGGATCGATCGCACGCTGCGCTGATGGGCCTCGACCCCCTGGGCCTTGGCCATCTGCAACTGGATCGTCTGCAGAATCCCGGCCAGGCTCACCTCTCCGAAGGGGCGGGTCAGCGCCGGCTCGAGCACGGAACGGAAGAACGCGGTGAGGTCGTCACCCGACAGACCGACCGCGACGCTGATGGCGGGGCCGTAGACACCGGTGATGTGTGTGGTCACCACGGGCCAGGCCGACTCGTCGCCCATGGCCGCAGCCAGCAGTGAGATGAAGAAGCGATGGGTCGACGGGTCGAGCCGCCCCACGATGCCCCAGTCGATCACGCCGATACGGCCGTCCCGGAGCAGCATCATGTTGCCGGCGTGGACGTCGCCATGGAAGGCACCCCAACGCACAGTGGTGAGGAAAAAGGCCCGCATGACCTCCTGGACGAGCGGCGACGGGTCGAAGCCGAGCTCCGCCACCTTGGCCAGGTCGTCGATCGGGACGCCGTCGAAGAACTCCATGGTGAGCACGTTGCGCCCCGACAGGTCGAGATGCGGCTCGGGTACCGCCATCAGACTCAGGTCGAATTCGTTCTGGAGACGGCGAAAGTGCACGAGCGAGCGCGCCTCGTTACGCAGGTCCATCTCTTCACCGATCTGAACCCGGAAGCCGTCGAGCATCTGCAGGGTGGAACCCGCCATCTGGTCGCCCGTCTGGCGCACCAGGATCTCGAGCAACGGCTGCATGAGGTCGAGGTCGGTCGCCACCAGGTGCTCGATCCCGGGGCGCAGCACCTTCACCGCCACCGTGCGCCCGTCGAGCAGCCGCGCCTTGTGCACGACGGCGATGGACGCGGTCCCGATCGGTCGGGGGTCGAACTCGACGAACGCGTCGCGCAGGTTGAGGCCCAGATCCTCCTCGACCCGCTGACGCACGTCGGGGAACGGCACGGGAGGGCCCGTGTCGAGACAGGCCCGGAACTCGTCGGCCACCTCGTCGCCGAACATGCCGGGCGACGACGCGATGATTTGGCCGAATTTCATGAAGGTGCCGCCGAGGTCCTGGAAGCTCCGGCGCAGCGGCCGGGCCAGCTGGGCCGCCGGCAGTACGCCCTGACGGATGTGCAGCAGCTGGCGCAGCGCTGTCGGGGCGAAGTGGAATCCGACCACCTTGGCGATGGTGCGGCTGCGCCGGAGCAGCTCGCGTCTGGTCGGGGTGGGCAGACGGCGCGGGTAGATCCGCGGCACGTCCTCGGTGAGGGGACGAGGCACCGGAGTGGTGCGTAACGGTGTTGCGTCCCCCGGGCCGTTGGTCATTGGTAGTCAGGGGCGCGGTGCCATTGCTGGCCCGGTTCCCCATCCCCCTTTCAATCCGTACGTGCGGTTTTCCCGCATACGGCTTTCCGATGGACTTCTGGACATGGTTACGCAGCTTTCGGGTAACGGGTAGTGCCCATGAGCTTGTGCAGGCCCTGGTCGTGGAACCAGGTGCGGGTCCAAGTGTCCGCCTGGCCGGGACGCAGGTTGCGGCCACGCTTCTTCATGAGTAAGCGCTTGAGCCGCCACGCCACGAAGCGGTCTATGGCGATGAACTTCGTTGCCGCATTCCCGGTTCGGAAGTAGTTGCCCCAGCCCCGAAGGAACCGGTTGAGACGCGCGATGACGTCTGGCAGCGCCTGTCCGACCTGGCTTCGAGCGGAGAGGGCCTTGATCCTGGCTCGGGCACGCTTCATCGACCGCACCGAGGGCCAGCGCTGAAGGTAGTAGCGCACGATGCGCTTTTGCTCCCAGAGCTTGCCTGACATGCGGGCACGAAAATGGCACCCGAGGAAATCGAAGCCCTCCTTGCCTTCTCGGAGGTCGACCGTTCTGGTCTTGTCCGGGTGAAGGCTCAGACCGAGGTCACCCAGGATGGCGGTGGCCCGCCGATGGGCTTGCTCGGCCTGGAGCTGGGATCGGCACAGCACCACGAAGTCGTCCGCATAGCGGACGACTTCTCCGGTGCCATCTTCTTCCCAGACCCGGTCGAATGCGTGCAGGTAGATGTTGGCCAAGAGGGGTGAGATCACCCCGCCCTGGGGCGTCCCCGTGACCGACTCGGTGACGACACCATTGTCCAACACCCCTGCCTGCAGCCACTGTCGCAGGAGCTTGAGCACCCGTCGGTCCGACACCCGTTCGCCGACCAAGGCGAGCAGACGCTCGTGGTCGATGGAGCCGAAGAAGTCCCGAATGTCGGCTTCAAAGACAAACTGATTGCCCTGAATGAAGCCGACCCGGATCCTCTCCATGGCGTCGGTGGCCGAACGCTTGGGCCGGAACCCAAACGAGCAGGGCAGAAAGTCGGCCTCGAAGATTGGTTCGAGGACGAGCTTGGCCGCCTGCTGGCACACACGGTCCTTGACAGTCGGGATGCCCAGCGGGCGCTTTGACCCGTCGGGCTTTGGAATCTCCACCCGCCGCACGGGGCGAGGGTGGTAGTTGCCTGCACGGAGGTCGGCCCGGAGTTCGCCGAGCAAACGCTCGACGCCGTAGTCGTCCTCCACCGCAGCGATGGTCAGTGCATCGACCCCCGCTGCCCCACGATTGGCTCGGACCCGCTCCCACGCCTCCCAGAGAATGTCGTCTCTGTAGATGCGGTCATAGAGGGCGTGAAAGCGCCGACCCTTCGACTGCTTGGCCGCAGCCCATAGCCGGTTCTGGAGGCGTCGAGCTTTGTCCCGAGACGGTGGTCCCAGGGGGGAGATGGGCCGGGCGGTCCCGACCATGCCCTCACTCGTTCCTCTGTTCCCGGCGTGTCCAAAGTCGGGGTCCTTCCCTCCTGCTGGGTTTCTCCCAGCGATCGGCAGTACTACGACCCCGTCGGACTCCCGCTTGCCTCCGCTCGCTTTCACCACTGGCTTATACGCGCGGTCTTTGCTGACAAGGCTGGCAAGACGGGCCTCTCCTGTTCCGACCCAGACCATGTGCACGTGCCGCTCCCCATACCCCGGAGGGACCAGGTGGGGGGCATGTCCGGAGCGCCAATCCACCTGATGCTGCCTTCGCCGTGACGTGAGCGGCTCGGCTCCCTCATTGTGCGTGTGACGAGGCTGCAGGACTCGTGCCGAGTGGCACTACGGCCCGCGCACTTGCTCCCTCCGAAGAGGCTTTTGAAACCCCGCTCAGCCCGCCGCCTCTCGACGACGAACCGGGGCCTGCTACCGGGCTTTCCGGCACTTACCCGGGTGGGACTCGCACCCACTGGTCTGGTCCAGCTTTCAGGACGCACCACGGCGTCAGGGTAGGCGCGGCCCGAACCGGCCCAGACCGGATCCAGCTCAGCCCCCGTGTCAGCCGAAGGCGTTCTCCAGCTGCGCCAGCGCGGCCTTGTACGTGTCGCCGAAGATGGGGGCCATTTCGTCGGGGCTCACGTCGTAGGCCCAGATCACGCGCGAGCCACCGTCTTCCTCCTCCACCGAGATGGTGGCGGTATGGCTGTCGATCGGCACCCCGTCGACCACCGAGTAGGTGATCGTGCGCGCCGCGTCGTCCTTGCCCAGGAGGCGCTCGCGGATCTCCATGCCGAACATGCCGATGATGCGGTCGTCGCCCTCGAGGCGGAACGACTCGATGCCCGGGAAGAACTCGTCCAGGTGCCCGAAGTCGCCCACCTTCTGCCACACGGCGTCGGGCGCCGCCTCGATCTTGACGTCCACTGCACCTGCTGCCATCGCTGCCTCCTCGTGCACCGGGCGGGACAGACCCGGAACCCGATGCCGCCGGTACAGTACTGCCGAGGCGGCCTGTCCGCACAGGCCGAGAACCAAGACGGAGGTGTCGGGTGGAGACGCGCACGATCGGATCGCTCACGGTCAGCGTGGTGGGCCTGGGCTGCAACAACTTCGGCGGGCGGCTCGGGCCCGCAGAGACCGACGCCGTGGTCGGCGCCGCGCTGAATGCCGGCATCACCTTCTTCGACACCGCCGATATCTACGGCGGGGCCAAGAGCGAGAGCTACCTCGGCGCCGCGCTCGGCCGGCGGCGCGACGAGATCGTGCTGGCCACCAAATTCGGTGCCCCCTACGAGGGTCACGAGGGAGGCGCGTCCGCCGCCTACGTACGCATCGCGGTGGAGGACAGCCTGAGCCGATTGGGCACTGACCGCATCGACCTCTATCAGCTGCACGTGCCCGACAAGAAGACACCGATCTCCGAGACGCTGGGCGTCCTGGCCGAGCTGGTCGCCGAGGGCAAGGTCCGCGAGATCGGCTGCTCCAACTTCAGCGTCGCCATGCTCGAGGAGGCCGCGGCCGCGGTGGTCGACGGCGACCCAGGGTTCGTCAGCGTGCAGAACCAGTACAACATTCTCCATCGCGAACCCGAGGACGGCGTCCTCGCCGAGTGCGAACGCACCGGCGTGGCATTCCTCCCCTACTTCCCGCTCGCCATGGGTTTGCTGAGCGGGAAGTTCCGGTGGGGCCAGCCTCCGCCCGAGGGCACCCGCCTGGCCAACATGGGCGACGCGGCAGCGGCGCAGCTGAGCGAGGAACGACTGGCCAAGGTGCAGGCGCTCGATGACCTCGCCCGCAGTGAGGGGCACACCGTGTTGGACCTGGCCTTCGGCTGGCTGCTCTCACGGCCGGCCGTGGCCTCGGTCATCGCCGGCGCCACCAGCGCCGAGCAGATCACCGGGAACGTCGCCGCCGGTGCCTGGCGCCCCGGCCCCGAGATCCTGGCCGCCGTGGACGCGATCGCGCCCCGCTGATCGGCATACCTGGCGCCCCGGCGCGCTGCGTCAGGACCCGAGCGTCTCCATGACCGCGGCCTCGACGATCTGGATGTCCGGCGGCTGGATGGCCAAGGGTCCCCCTGCGACCGGCACCTGCCACACCACGGAGAGGTAGGGCGTCGGTGTCACCGTCGAGCCGCTCGGGCACGGCGGGTAGCCGGTGACGGCCAGAGGCATGGTGGGTGAACTGGTGCCGTCACCGCACACGGCAAGGCGGCGGTGCCATTGCACCAGCGCGCCGTAGGGCATCGGAGGGCTCGACACCGTCGAAGGCAAAATGTAAAAGGCGCCCGCCAGCACCTCGGTCCCCGACGGCGTCTGGGCGTACACCAATCCGTCGAGGTGCGCCGGGTCGAGCGTGCGCTTGGCCGCCGCGTTGGCCGCCACCACGGTCGGGTTCACGTAGGAGACGACGGGGTAATCGGTGGGCGACGCCGCCTCGTAGCCCGCGGCCACGGCCGCCGCCGGCGTGGGGTAGCGCGAGGCCGCCTGGGTCGTCGCCTGGACGTACTGCTGGGCGCCAAGCTCCTCGGTTGCGGTCAGCTTGGGCGCGCAGCCGTTCTCCGCCATCTGAATGTCCCGGGGACCGTTGTTGCCGTCTGCCAGCAACTGCTGCGCCTCCGCCTGCGGCAGCGCGGGGCCGGTGTAATTCCAGTTGGGCTTGGTCACGTTGAAGCCGGCGGCCGCGCTCGGCATCGGAACCGTTCATGTCCATCCCGGCCGACCCGCTCATGATCATGTACGGCGTGTTGTTGAGGTCGAGCCCCTCGATCTTGAGACCGTTCTGGTGCAGGTGGCAGGTCTCGGACGCGATCGATGCCGAACTGGAGGCCATGGCGCCGTTGCCGTTCATGCTCATACCCGACATGGCCGACGAACTCGACTCTTCCGACGCCGCCGGGTACGTCGCGCTCAGCGCCAACCCCGCGGCGAGCGCCACGATGCCGAGCAAGGCCGCGGCCGGCGCCCTGCGCATCACCGTGAAGGCGGGCGGGTCCCACGACGCCGCGGTGGCGGGGACCAGCGGCACCATGGCCGCGGCCAGCAGGATCAGCAGTGGCCCCGTGTTGGGGTCGGTGCCCGAGCCGCTGAACACGTCGCCCACCAACCCCTGCGCGGCCACCCACATGGCCACGCTCAGGACGGCGCCCGCGGCCAGGAACCACCCCGGTCGGCGCACCACCAGTGGCCCGAGCCCGATCACCACGGAGAGCAGCGCCAGCACCCATGCCGTCTGCGTCCCGGAGTGGGCGAACTGGTTACCCAGGCTGGTGAGGAAGTGACTGAACCAGCCGGGCTCCCCGTCGGCCATGCCAACGATGGCGCTCTGCACCGAACTGGGTGTGCGGTTGTCGGGGAAGAGGAACAGGACGGCGGCCAGGCACCAGTAGCCGCTCCAGACCACCATGGGCGTGATCGAGCGCCCGATGCCCTGGGCGGCGGCGGACGAGGCGATGCCGACCGGCTGCGAATCCTCGGCGGGGCGCGGCGCCCTGGGCCAGCACATCAGGCCGATGAGCCCGTACATGAGCACGCCGCCTGGCGCGCCCGTCAACGCGCTGGCCGTCCCCGTCAGGATCATCCCCAGCCCTTCGCCGAAGACCCAGACTCCGAGCACCCAGGCGAACGACACGGCCAGCGCGGGCTTGACCGTGGGCCGGTAGAGCAGACCGACGCCGATGAAGAGCTGGATCAGCGCGAAGAACGTGTTCCACACCGCGATGTCGGGGGCCACGAAATTGCCGATGTGGGTGATGAGGTCGCCGACGACGAAGGGCTGGCCCTGGGCGTGGGCCAAGATGTTGGCTTCCACGAAGCCCCGACCGAACATGTACGGCTGGAACTGCAGGGCGGCGTCGAGGATCCAGAAGAGACCCAGCACAACCTGGAGCACCCGCTGGGAGGGGACGGCGAGGGGGAACCGGCGGGCGGGCGCCGTCGCGTGTCTGCTGGTGCCGCTGCCCGAGCTGGTGTCCTCGTCCATGGCCCTCGACTCAGGGTACCGGGCCGCGCCGGGCTGATCGGGTCGCCCCGACCCGCCGTTGTGCCGGGCGTGTCAGGCCGAGCTGGGCAGGAGAAAGTCCTGGCTCATGCAGTTCGTCGGCGTCAGCGCAACCGCCACCAGCTGGCTGCTCAGCAGCCCGTCCCAGTACACGGCGATGGTCGCTCCGTTGAGGCAGGCGTAGGCCGGCTCGTTCGTCGAGAAGGCAGTGAGCGACCCGTCTCCGGTGAACGGGGTCGCCTGGCTGGCGGCAACCGGGGTCAGTACCACGGTGGCGCCGTTGAACGTCCCCGATGCGTAGGGCGGCAGTGTCGTCGTGGTCGTGGTGGGTGCGGGCACGGTGGTCGGGGGCGGTGTCGGCGCAGGGGTCGTGGTCGGGCTGGACGCGGCGCCCGACGCTCCCCCGACTCGCGCCGCTCGCCGTCGGTGCCGGCGCGGCAGGGCCAGCAGGCGCCGGTGGGCGGGCTGGCTGAGGTCGAGGCCGGTCCGGTGCTCGGCGGTTGGCCCGGGTCGAAGCCGTCCATCGACGCGATCATCTCGGCGCCGTCGTTCTCCATGCCGAGAGCCCAGATGCCCACGCCCCGGGCCCCTGCCTTCGTCGCCGCCAGGCCCGCCTGGTAGAGCCCGTACTCGCCCTCGTAGTACGACTCGTGCCACTGGCTCCCGACGAGATAGCTCGTCCAGGCCGTGCCGGTGATCGGATCCCAGTACTGCGGGCCGTTGCCCTGCGCCTGCGAGTCCGCGATATCCGCTGCCGGTCCGGCCGCGTTGGCCGCCATCGTCCCGTTGGTCGTCGGCCAGTCGATCCCGAAGAAAGGCAGTCCGAGGATGACCTTCGACGCCGGCACGACCTTGGCGTATTGCTCCAAGGTGGTCACGCTGCTGAACGCGCCACTCGTGAGAGGCGAGGCCGCCGTCGGAGAGGCGGCCAGATTGAGCTCGTAGTCCATGACGAAGAAGGCGTCGACGACTTGGGCCAGCGCGGGAATGTCGTAGAACCCGCCCGGGTCCCCGGCCGACGACGCGTACGTGTCCATCGTGATCTGCCAGTGCGGGTCCGCGTTGCGCAGCGCGCTCGAGACGGCGGCGACCAGGTTGGTCAAGCCGGTCTGGTCGCCGCGACCGTCCCCCTCGAAGTCGAAGTTGATCCCGTCGAGCGACTTGGCCTCCAGCAGCGGGATGAGGGCGGCAGACAACGTGCCCGCCGCAGTGGGCGACGACGTCAGCGCGTTGAGCGAACCTTGGCCGAAGTCGTTCACGGTGAGCACGACCCGCTCACCCGCCGCGTGGGCCCGCGAAATGAGGTCGACCAGATCCTGGCTCTCGAAGCCGGACCACCCGGGCCCGTTCTCGTCGAGGCTGCCGTCGGGGTTCACACCGATGGAGAAATACGCAATGGTGGACAGCCCGGTGACGTCGAAGCTGGGCGCCTGGTTGAGCGTCCAGTAGGGCGCGAAGGCGAAGTTCTCGCGGGCCGCCAGCGGTGGCTCGTCGGCCACAGCACTCGAGGACGGTGCGGGCGCGCCCGTCGCCGTGGGCAGCACGGCCGCGCCCGACGCGCCGAGCTGCGCCAGCGTGGCGTTGCCCGCGTCGTCCGCCAGGCGCGCGGAGCCGGCCCGTCCGCCGTGGCCGTGACGCCGGCCTGCGGCTCGCTGGCCGTGCTGCGCCGACGCGCCGTGCCCAACGGGCGTGGCCGCACCACCCTGGCCGATCACGAAGCCCACGCTGAGCATCAGGAGGAAGAACGCGGGCACGACGAACCGGGGCGCCAACCACGCCCTCTCGGCGGACGCACTCCGCGCCCGTTTCCCCACCCGCCAGGTCACCCCCCCGACGAGGTGGGCCAGCCTTGCAGCCAGCGCCATGTCTCGGGGAACGGCCCGGCCTCCCGGCCCTCACGGTCACCGGGGTGTGAAGCCGATCTGGGAGCAAATTTGCGCACCGATTTTGCGCCACCAGGGCCGATGGGGCGGCAGGTCTGCGTCAGGCGTCGTTGACCGCGGCCACCAGCTTCGGCAAGCGTGTCCTTGGCGTCGCCGAAGAGCATGGTCGTCTTCGGGTCGTAGAGCAGCTCGTTGTCGATGCCGGCGAAGCCGGGGCGCATGGAGCGCTTGAGGAACACGATGTTCTCGGCCTCGTCGGCGTTGATGATGGGCATGCCGTAGATGGGGCTGCCCGGCGTGTTCTTGGCCGCCGGGTTCACCGTGTCGTTGGCCCCGACCACCAGGGCCACGTCGGCGGTGGCCATCTCGGGGTTGGCCTCGTCCATCTCCTTCAGCTCGTCGTAGGGGACGTTGGCCTCGGCCAGGAGCACGTTCATGTGGCCGGGCATGCGGCCGGCCACGGGGTGGATGGCGTAGAAGACCTCGACGCCGCGTGCGCCTCAGCGCGTCGGCCAGCTCGCGCGACCGTGTGCTGGGCCTGGGCCACGGCCAGGCCGTAGCCGGGGATGATGACCACCTTGCGGGCGTAGGCCAGCAGCACGCCGATGTCCTCGGGCGTGCCGGTGCGCACCGGCCGGCTGGCGTCGCCCTCCTCGCCGCCGGTGGCGGTGATGACCGAGCCGAAGGCGCTGAACAGGATGTTGGGCAGCGAGCGGCCCATGGCCTTGCTCATCATCCGGGTGAGCAGGATGCCCGAGGCGCCGACCAGGGTGCCGGCCACGATGAGCAGGTTGTTGTCGAGGGTGAAGCCCGAGGCGGCCACGGCCAGTCCGGTGAACGAGTTGAGCAGCGAGATGAGCACGGGCACGTCGGCCCCGCCGATGGGCAGCACGAAGATCACCCCGAGCACCAGGGACAGCACGAGGACGACCAGAAGAGACGATGTTGCCCGTCACCAGGGCGAGGATGACCAGCACCACGATGGCCAGGCCGACCAGCGCGTTGATGACCTGCTGGCCCGGGTAGGTGATGGGCCGCCCGGTCATCAGCTCCTGCAGCTTGGCGAAGGCGATGGCGCTGCCCGAGAACGACACGGAGCCGACGAGCACCCCGAACAGCACCTCGGCGGTCACGTAGACCGCCGGCTCGGCCCGAGCGAGTGAGGTGGAAGATCGACGATGGAGATCAGGGCGGCCGCCCCGCCGCCCACGCCGTTGAAGATGGCCACCATCTGGGGCATGGCCGTCATCTTCACCAGGCGGGCCGCCGGCACCGCGATGGCGGCGCCGATGACCATGGCCACGAGGGTCAGCACCAGGTTCTTGCCCGAGTGGCGCACCGCGGGCAGCGGCGAAGGTGAAGCCCACGGCCACGGTGGCCGCGGCCGCGCCGAGCAGGTTCCCTGCCGGGCGTGCTTGGGCGAGCTCAGGCCCTTGAGGGCGAGGATGAAGCCGATGATGGCGACCAGGTAGACCAGATCGGGTCGCTCAGGGTGAAGGTGGCGGCCAGCATCAGGCGGCGCCCCCGGCTCGGCCGGGCCGGCCGCGTCGCCGTCTCGACCGCCTGGGCCGGGCTCGGCTGGTCCTTGCTCGCCTTGGCCGGGCGCTCAGCGGGCTTGGCCTTGAACATCTCGAGCATGCGGTCGGTGACCACGAAGCCGCCCACGATGTTCAGCGTGGCCAGGAACACGGCCAGGAACCCGAGCACCAGCTGGGCCGCGCCGTGGGCCTCGCCCATGACGGTGAGCGCGCCCACCAGGACGATGCCGTGGATGGCGTTGGAGCCCGACATCAGCGGGGTGTGCAGGATGCTCGGGACCTTGGAGACGACCTCGATGCCGACGAAGGCGGCCAGGACGAAGATGGTCAGGTAGTCCACGATGCCGGTCGCCGACCCGTCGACGGCCAGGCCAGATGCACGGGCCCAGATGGAGCGAGCTGAGGTGCATCAGGTGCGCGATCACGAGGCCGCCCCTCCGGTCGCGCCGCCCAGCAGCTCCACCGCGGCGGGCGCCATCGCCTGGCCCTCGCGCAGCACGCACATGCCGGCCACGATCTCGTCGTCCCAGTCGGGGGCGAGCTTGCCGTCGGGACCCATCAGGGCCGAGCAAGTTGGCCACGTTGCGGGCGTAGAGGAAGCTGGCGTGGGTGGGCATGCCCGAGGGCGGGTTGGCCATGCCCACCACCGTCACGCCGTGGTGGTCGCACCACCTCGCCCGCCACGGTCAGCTCGCAGTTGCCGCCCTGGTCCGCCGCCATGTCGACCACGACCGCCCCCTCGGCCATGCCTTCGACCATCGCGGTGGTCACCAGCACGGGCGCCTTGCGCCCGGGCACCGCGGCGGTGGTGATGACGACGTCGGAGCGCCCGACCTCGGCGGCCAGGGCGGCGCGCTGGCGCTCGAGCTCTTCGGCGGTCAGCTCGCGGGCGTAGCCGCCGGCACCCTCGGCCGACACCCCGAGGTCGAGGAATGTGGCCCCGAGGCTCTCGACCTCCTCCTTGGCCGCGGCCCGCACGTCGTAGGCCCTGACCACCGCGCCCGAGACGGCGGGCCGTGGCGATGGCCTGCAGCCCGGCCACCCCGACCCCCATCACGAGCACCTTGGCCGGCGGCACGGTCCCGGCCGCCGTCATGAACATGGGGAAGAACTTGGCCAGGTGCTCGGCCGCCGCCAGGCCGGCCCGGTAGCCCGACACGGTCGCCTGCGAGCTCAAGGCGTCCATGCCCTGGGCCCGGCTGATCCGGGGCAGCAGGTCGAAGCTGAACACCGTCGCCTTCTTGGCCGCCAGCGCACGCAGTGCGTCCTCCGACTGGGCCACGCCGAAGAAGCTGAGCGTGGACACGCCCGGCGGCAGCGCCGCCACCGCTTCGACGCTCGGCGGGTTGACCCGCGACGACCAGGCCCGCGCCGGCCACGCTGCTCGGGCCGTCGGGTGCCGTGGCCGCACCGGCCTCGGTGTAGGCCGAGTCGTTGAAGGCCGCCTCGTCTCCTGCACCCGATTGGATCCGGACCATCCAGCCCGCGCCGACCAGCTTCTTGACCACGTCAGGGACGAGGGCCACGCGGCGCTCTCCGGGACGGGTCTCCGTGGGGACCGCCAATAACACGGTCGCATTGTCTAGCAGCTGAGGGCTCCGCTCCCCCTCATCGCCCAGGTCAGCGACCGCCGATCGGCTCGCACCGGCACCGGCCGATCGCGCCACACCACGGTTGAGTCCCGACCGGGTCGCTGGCGCCGGGTACGGCCCTCCGGCGCTATCCGTGCCTACTGGCTGAGCGCGGTGAGGAAGGGCGGCACCTCGCCGCCGCCGTCGAGCACGAGGTTGGCCCCCGAGACGAACGCCGCCGCCGGCGACGCCAGGAACAGGCAGGCCTGCGCCACGTCGTCGGGCGTCCCCATGCGACCGAGCGGGACCGTGGCCGCCACCTTGGCCGCACCGCCGGGACCGCCGTAGAAGTCGTCGCCCGCTCCGGTGTCGAGCAAGCCGGCACTCACGCAGTTGACCCGCACCGTCGGCGCCCACTCCATCGCCAGCGTCTGGGTCAGGTTGATCAGTCCGGCCTTGGCCGCGCCGTAGACGGATGCACCGGGTGACGGTCGCAACCCCGACACGCTGGTCACGTTGACGATGGCCCCGCCCTCCTCCTGGAGCGCCATCACCTTGTGCGCGGACTGGGCGCACCACAGCGGGGCCAACAGGTTGAGGTCGACGATGGCCTGGGCGAAGCGAGGCGTCGCCTCGGCCGCCGGCACCGACGGAGAGCCCCCGGCGTTGTTCACCAGCACGTCGAGGCGGCCCCACTGCTCGACCGCCTTGGCGATGACCCGCTCGGCCTCGGCCGGCTTGCGGATGTCGGCCGCCACGAACACCGCACCGTCCACCTCCGCCTCGTGGCGTCCACAGGTGACCACGTTGGCGCCGGCGTCGAGGAAGGCGGTGACGATCCCCGCACCCACCCCGCGTGAACCACCGGTGACCACCACCACCTGGTCGTCGAAGTCGAAGGCGGACGGGATCATGGGAGCAAACCCTACGGCACGACTCCGTCGCCGGCTCTGGGCCGCTTCGTGTCCTGCCTGATGTAGATGGCCACCGTGGCGATCGCGTCGTCCACGACGTCGAAGACGAGGCACTCGTGGGTGAGGAACGGCGCACCATCCACCTCCACCGTCTCGCGCAGCTCCACGAAGACCCGGCCCCCATCGACCTCGGTCACCCTGTCGATGTCGAGGCGGTAGCCCGGCAGCGCCGGCATGGTCCGCTGCAGGAACGCCAGGTACGGGCTGGTGCCCTCGTAGTCGTCGCCGTAGGGTCCGCGACGCAGCACCCCGGGGGCCACGCAGGCCTCCACGCTCGCCCAATCCTGGGCCGCCACGGCCAACAGGTAACGCTCGGCCAACGCGCCTGCGCCGTGTTCCCGGGCCACCATCGCCCGCACGCTACCGCCGGGTTCGCGCCCGGGTCCGCCCGATGCCCGTGTTGGCCCCTGCGGGCGCCCTGACCTAAGTTCCACACGTTTCTGACGTCGCGTCAGGAACCGAGGAGCGGACGAAGAGGGAGAGCCGGGCACTCCATGCCGATCGAGGTGCTCCAGGAGCACGACGGGATCGCCGAAGTGGTCATCGACCATCCGCCGGTCAACGCGCTCGACGTGGCGGGCTGGTTCGCCCTGGCCGACGCCCTGCTCGCGGCCGGCCGGGTCCCGACCAACCGGGTGGTCGTGCTCCGGGCCACCGGACGGGGCTTCTGTGCCGGGGTCGACATCAAGGAGATCAACGCCAAGGGCGACGAGGCGCTGGTCGGCGCGAACCGCGGCTGCTTCGCCGCCTTCGCCGCCGTCTACGACTGCGAAGTGCCGGTGATCGCCGCCGTGCAGGGCTTCTGCCTCGGCGGCGGCATCGGCTTGGCCGGCAACGCCGACATGGTGGTGGCCTCCGAGGACGCCACGTTCGGCCTGCCCGAGGTGGACCGTGGCGCGCTCGGCGCGGCCACGCACCTGGCCCGCCTCGTGCCCCAGCACGCCATGCGCAAGATGGTCTACACGGCCAAGCCGATCACCGCCGCCGAGCTCGCGGCCTATGGCTCGGTCGCCGCCGTGGTCCCGCCGGACCGTCTCCATGCCGCCGCCCTCGAGCTGGCCGGTGAGATCGCCACGAAGAGTCCGAGCATCATCCGCCGGGCCAAGGAGTCGCTCAACGGCATCGACCCCGTCGACGTCAAGCGCAGCTATCGCTACGAGCAGGGCTTCACCTACGAGCTCCATGTGCGCGGTGTCGCCGACGAGCAGCGGGCCGCCTTCGTCGAGAAGCGCGACGCCGACACCTCGAAATGAGGGACTGATGTCCGACAAGCGCACCACGGTCGACGACATCGTGGGCGAGCTCCGCTCCGGCATGACCGTCGGGATCGGGGGCTGGGGCTCGCGCCGCAAGCCCATGGCCGTCGTCCGCGCCATCTGCCGATCGGATCTGACCGATCTGACCGTGGTCGCCTACGGGGGCCCCGACGTCGGCCTGCTGTGCGCCACCGGGAAGGTGCGCAAGGTGGTGTGCGGCTTCGTCACCCTCGACTCCATCGCGCTCGACCCGCATTGGCGGGCCGCTCGCCAGCACGGAAAGGTCGAGGCGATGGAGGTGGACGAGGGGATGTTCTTCCTCGGCCTCCAGGCGGCGTCGTGGCGGGTGCCCTTCCTGCCGACACGGGCCGGGCTGGGCTCCGACGTCCTGCGCATCAACCCCGACCTGCGCCTGGTCCGCTCCCCGTACGGCGCCGACAGCCCGTTCGTGTCGGATCCGGCCGACGCCGACGTCGAGCTGGTCGCCATGCCCGCCCTCCGGCTCGATGCCGCCATCGTGCACGTCAACCGGGCCGACGCCGCCGGGAACGGGCAGATTCTCAGCCCCGATCCCTTCTTCGACACGTTGTTCCTCGGCGCGGCCGAGCGGCGCTTCCTGACCTCCGAGCGCATCGTCGAGAACGGGGAACTCGCCGACCAGGAGCACCCGCTCTCCACCGTGCCCATCCACCGCCTCCTCGTCGACGGCGTGGCCGAGGCCCCGGGTGGCGCGCACTTCACCGCCAACCCGCCCGACTACGGGCGCGACGAGAAGTTTCAAAAGGAGTACGCCGCCGCGGCCACGGACCCGGTGGAGTGGGAGGCGTTCGCCAAGCGCTACGTCTTTGTCGACGACGACGAGTACCGGGCCCACCTGGCGGAGCGTCAGTCATGAGCGACCCCGGCGTGACGCGCGCCGAGTCCTGCGTCATCGCCTGCGCCGAGGTGTGGCGCGCAGGCGGGCGAAGTGATGGTCAGCCCGTTCGGCACCATCCCCGCACTGGGCGCCCGACTGGCCAAGCTCACCTTTGCGCCCGACATCGTGCTCACCGACGGTGAAGCCGCGCTGATGGTCGGCGCGCCGCCCCTCAGCACCCGGCCCGCCGAACTGGTCCGCGAGGCGGCTATGCCCTACCGCACCGTCTTCGACGTCGTGTGGTCGGGCCGGCGCAACATGATGATGATGGCGAGCCAGATCGACCGCACGGGCAACCAGAACATCTCGGCCATCGGACCGCACGACAAGCCCAAGGTCCAGCTCGTCGGCGTACGCGGCGCGCCGGGTAACTCGGTCAACCACCCCACCAGCTACTGGGTGCCCGACCACACCGTGCGCACCTTCGTGGAGCAGGTCGACGTCGTCTGCGGTGTGGGCTACGCCCGGGCCGCCGCCGCGGGTGCGGGGGCCACCCGCTTTCACGACATCCCCCGCGTGGTCTCGAACCTCGGGGTCTTCGACTTCGAGACGCCGGACCACACCATGCGGCTGCGCTCGCACCATCCGGGCGTCACCGTCGACGACATCGTCGCCGCCACCGGCTTTGCCCTGAACGTCCCCGACGACGTCGAGGAGACACGCCTGCCGACTCCCGAGGAGCTCGAGCTCATCCGCGTCGTGCTCGACCCGGGCTCGCTGCGCGACCCGCGAGGTGCGGACCTGAGCGCGCCGGCCGTGCCGGAGCCGTTGCACCCCGCCCTGCACACTGCGTTCTGCGCTCGCGTCGGCGTGCGCTATCCGCTCGTGCAGACCGGCATGGGCTGGGTGGCCGGCCCCCGTCTGGTCGCCGCCACCTGCGAGGCGGGTGCGCTCGGGCATCCTGGCCTCGGCCACCATGACGCTCGAGGAGCTGGCTCGGGCCATGGCCGAGGTGCGCCAGCGCACCCAGGCGCCCTTCGGCGTGAACCTGCGCACCGACGTGGCCGACGTGGAGGCGCGCATCGATCTCATGGTCGAGGCCGGGGCCCGGGTGGCCAGCTTCGCCCAGGCGCCCAACGCCAAGCTGGTGGCCCGCTGCCAGGATGCCGGGCTCTTCGTCATGCCCACGGTGGGCGCCCGCCGCCACGCCGAGAAGGTGGCCGAATGGGGTGTCGATGCGGTCATCGCCCAGGGCGCCGAGGGCGGCGGCCACACCGGCACCGTGCCCACCACCTTGCTGTTGCCCCAGGTGGTCGAGGCCGTGGGCGACCGCGTGCTCGTGCTCGGTGCGGGGGGCTTCTACGACGGCCGGGGCCTGGTGGCCGCCCTCTCCTACGGCGCGGCCGGCGTGGCCATGGGCACCCGTTTCCTGCTTTCCGCCGAGAGCAGGGTCCCCGACGCGGTCAAGCGCCTCTACCTCGAGACGCCGGTCACCGGGACCGTCGTCACGACCAAGGTCGACGGCGCGCCCCAACGCGTCGTGCGGACCGACCTCGTCGCGCACCTCGAGGGCCAATCGTGGCTGCGCTCGCTGCCCCGGGCCGTGCGCAGCGCCTTCGCCTTCCGCAAGGAGATCGGGCACCAGCCTGACCGCGTTGCTCCACGAGGGGCGCGCCATGAAACAGGGCAACGACCTCACGTGGTCACAGGTCGTCATGGCGGCCAACGCACCGGTCATGACGAAGGCCGCCCTGGTCGACGGGCGCACCGACGTCGGCGTCCTGCCGACCGGTCAGGTCGTCGGCGTGCTCGACGCGCTGCCGCCGGTGGTCCGACATCGTCGGCGCCGTCATGACGAAGCCGACGGGATCCTCCGGGCCTGGGCCCGGATGGATGTGAGCCGAACCGGGGCCCCCTCGGATTCCTCCGGCCCCTAGTTCGTGCCCGTGTTGCCCGCCTGATTAAGACTCGCCGTTGGCCAGGTTGCCCTGGGCCACCCGGCGCAGCAGGTTCGACACCCGCTGATGGGTCACGCCGAAGAGGTGGGCGATGCTCGGGATGCTCTGCCCCTCGGCACGCAACGCCACCACCAAGGAGCGGCGCAGGTAGCCGCTCGCCTCGGACTGGCGGCGCAGGATGGCGCTCACCAGCTGGACGGTCCCGGGCTCGTCCTCGTCACCGAGGATGGCCTTCCACTCCTGCCCGTTCTCCCGAGCCTGGCGTACATCGGCGATGCGCTTGGCGAGAAGACGCTCGTTCTCTGCGTTCTCACGCAGTGCCGCTTCCAGCTCGTCGAGGGCCTTGAGCACCTCGTCGTCGGACCGTCAGACTCCGGTCTTCACTCTGGTCGGGCATCAGCACTCTGTCTCCTCGTTGCCGCTCTCCGCCTTGCAGGTCTCTTACGTCTGTGGCCAACATTCCTATTTACCCTCCTCGCAGGGTCGTCTCTTCCGCCGACACCCGAATAGACAACAAAACTGCGAGAACCCCAGCCTAAGAGCTGGGCCCCGCAGTGTGCGTCACCTTGGGTATACCCCCCTGAGGCCGCCCTCACACCCCCAATGCACAAACGCGCCCCCTGACCTGCGACGTCTGGCTCAGGGAGAACTCAGCGGGAGAGCACCACCGACGACCCGTGCCCGAAGAGTCCCTGGTTGGCCGTCACGGCCACCCGGGCCCCCTCGACCTGGCGCCCGCTGGCGGCCTCCCTGAGCTGCCACACACACTCGCAGACCTGGGCGATGGCCTGGGCCGGGATGGCCTCGCCGAAGGAGGACAGCCCACCGGAGGGATTCACCGGGCACCCGGCCGCCGAGGGCGGTGGCCCCGTCACGGAGCAGCTTCTCGGCCTCGCCCTCGCCGCAGAGACCGATGTCCTCGTACCAGTCGAGCTCCAGGGCCGAGGACAGGTCGTAGACCTCGGCCAGGTCGACGTCCTCGGGCCCGATGCCCGCCTCGGCGTAGGCCGCGGCGGCGATCGAGGGCCGGAAGCCCTCGGCCCCGCCCGGTCGGCGGCCCCGCTGACGGCCACGGCGGAGTCGGTGGCGAAGTTCGGCATCTCAATGACCGTGTTGGGGAAGCGCGGCGTCACCGTCGAGACCGCGTCGATCGTGACGAGAGGCGCCGACCGCCCGGCGTGGGCCCGGGCGAACTCCATGCTCGAGAGGACCAGGGCGGCACCCCCGTCCGACGTGGCGCAGATCTCGAGCAGGCGCAGCGGGTCGGCCACCATCGGCGAGCCCAGCACCTCGTCGACCGTCACCTCCTTGCGGTAGCGCGCCTTGGGGTTGGCCAGCCCGTGGCGGGCGTTCTTCACCTTGACCTGTGCGAAGTCCTCTTCGGTCGCTCCGAAGCGGTCCATGCGGCGCCGGGCGTAGAGCGCGAAGTACGTGGGGTTGGTTGCGCCCAGCAGGTGGAAGCGCAACCAGTCCGGGTCGTCCCTGCGTTCGCCGCCCACCGGGGCGAAGAACCCCTTGGGTGTGGTGTCCGCCCCGACCACGAGCGCCACGTCGCACAACCCGGCCAGAATCTGCGCCCGCGCGTTGGCGATGGCCACCGCGCCCGAGGCACACGCCGCGTAGACGCTCGACACCGGAGCGCCCGTCCACCCCAGCGCCTGGGCGAACGTCGCCCCCGAGACGAAGCCCGGGTAGCCGTTGCGGATCGTGTCGGCCCCCGAGACGAACTGCATGTCGCGCCAGCCCAACCCGGCGTCGGACAGGGCGTCGCGCGCCGCGGCCAGCCCGTACTCCACGAACGGGCGGCCCCACTTGCCCCACTCGTGCATGCCCGCACCGAGCACCGCCACCTTCCTGTCGTCGCGCACGCTCACCCCTCTCCGGCGGCCGCGCCGAGCGGCCGCCACTTCCACACCAGGTAGTCGGTGCCGTCCTCGGAGTAGAGGGTCTCGATCACCAGCTCGACCTCGTCGCCCACCGAGAGGTCCTCGACCGTCACGCCCGCCGTGACCTGGCCCATGACGACCAGCTTCTCGGCGGCCAGCTCCACGGCGGCCAGGCAGAACGGCACGTAGGGGTCGGCCGCCACGTAGGGGACCGGCGGCTGGTAGCGGGCGTCGGTGTAGGACCAGATCCGCCCCCGCCGCGACAGCTCGACCGTTTCGAACGAACTCGACGTGCAGTCGGGATTGCGGCAGTACTGCGCCTCGGCCGGGAAGGCGAAGGTGCCGCACTCGCCACAGCGCGACCCGAGCAGCGCCGGCGCGGCGCCGTCCTCTCCTGTCGTGAACCAGCCCTCGATCGCGGGGACGCGTGTCGCTGCGACCATCAGCCCAGCCGCTCGATGATGGTGGCGTTCGCCTGCCCGCCGCCCTCGCACATGGTCTGGAGCCCGTAGCGGCCGCCCGTGCGCTCGAGCTCGTTGAGCAGCGTGGCCATCAGGCGGGCGCCCGAACAGCCGGTGGGATGGCCGATGGCGATGGCCCCGCCGTTGACGTTCACCTTCTCCATGTCGGGGTGGTGCTCGCGCTCCCAGGCCAGGACGACCGAGGCGAAGGCCTCGTTGATCTCGACCAGGTCGATGTCGTCGAGCGTCAACTTGGACTTGGCCAGCACGAGCTCGGTGGCCGGGATGACCGCGGTCAGCATGATCTGCGGGTCGTTGGCCGCCACCGCGAAGGTGTGGAACCGGGCCCGCGGCGTCAGCCCCAGCGACGTCGCCCGCTCCTCGCTCATGATCAGGACCGCCGCCGCGCCGTCGGAGATCTGCGACGACGTGCCCGCGGTCACCGTCCCCGTCTCGGAGAAGGCCGGCTTCAGCGCGGCCAGCTTCTCGAGCGAGGTGTCGCGCCGGATGCCCTCGTCGGACTCGAGCAGCCCGCTGACGTCGGCCGCGCCGGGCACGTCGGGATGGACCCGGGCCTCGAGCGGCACGATCTCGTTGGCGAAGCGGCCCTCGTCGGTGGCCCGGGCCGCCCGCTGGTGCGAGCGCAGGCCGAGCTCGTCCATCTCCTCGCGGCTCACCTTCCAGCGCCGGGCGATCTCCTCGGCGCACTCGCCCTGGTGGATGAGCTCGAAGCGCGCCTTGTACAGCGGGCCGTAGGCCTCTCCCGGCCCCGGCTCGGTGGTCGAGCCGATCGGCACCCGGCTCATCGACTCCACGCCGGCGCCGATCGCCACGTCCATGGCACCCGACATGACGGCCTGCGCCGCGAAGTGGATGGCCTGCTGGGCCGACCCGCACTGGCGGTCGACCGTGGTCCCGGGCACCGTCTCGGGGAAGCCGGCGGCCAGGGCGGCGTTGCGGGCGATGTTCATGGCCTGCTCGCCCACGGTCATGGTGCACCCCATGATCACGTCTTCGACCAGGGCGGGGTCGAGGTCGTTGCGGGCCAGCAGGGCGGCCAGCGGCTGGGCCGCCAGGTCGGTCGCGTGCCAACCCGAGAGGCGGCCGCCGCGGCGGCCCACCGGGGTACGGACTGCATCGATGATCACGGCAGTGGGCATAAGAGGCGCAATTCTGACGCCGAATCAGATTTGGTGCCACACGGCGGGCGGCGAGGGCTCTGGCCCTCCATGGAGCAACATTGAGAGGGCTATGCGGAGATCGCACTCTGGGGGGGTCCTCGGCGCCCTGGCCGTCGCCCTCTGTGCCCTCCTCGCCACCGGCAATTCGGGCTCGGTCGGCGCCCCGACCGCCGGCGCCAGCTCGCCCTCGAGGGCCTCCGGGCGCGACGCCATCAGGGCCGGCGACCCCCCGGCACCCAGCCTCAGCGCCGGCCAGCACACGACGGTCAGGTACTGCAACCACCAGCAGGCCCAGATCACCGAGCCCTCGGTGCTGCACGGTCCGACGCCGGCGGTCGTCTACGTGCACGGCGGGGGGTGGGTCTCGGGCAACTTCGATTCGGGCGGTTTCCTGATCCGCACCATCGGCCCCTCCCTGGCCGCCCGCGGCTTCGTGGTGGTCAGCCTGAATTACCGCCTGGGGCCGCACTCGCGGTGGCCCGATCAGATCGAGGACGTGAAATGTGCCGTCCGCTATCTGCGGGCCAACGCGCGACCGCCTCCACATCTACCCGTCCGAGATCGGGGCCTGGGGCGAGAGCGCGGGCGGCCACCTGGTGTCGCTGCTGGCCTCCGCCGGGCCCTCGGCCGGGTGGGACGTCGGCCCCTACCCGAGCACCTCGAGCAAGGTGGAGTCGGTGGTCGACATGGCCGGTCCGAGCGACCTCCTCACCATGGGCGACCAGGGCGAGGCCGTCTTCGTGGCCCAGGAGTTCCGGCATCTGCTCGGTGCCGTGGCCACCCCCGACGTGAACGCCGAGCTCAAGGCGGACAGCCCCGTCACCTACGTCAAGGCCGGTGACCCGCCCTTTCTCATCGTCCAGTCGACCAACGACACGGTCGTCTACCCCCAGCAGGCCCTCGAGCTGGCCTGGGACCTGGCGGCCAACGGCGTGCCCCACCAGCTGGTCATGGTGCGCGGCGGAGGCCACAGCTTCGACGACCCCGGCGCCTCTTTGACCGAGGCGCAGGTCACCACGCTCATCGTCAAGTACTTCTTGAAGACGCTCGTCTTCCGCTCGACCTCGGGGCTCGCCGACGGCTCGAGTGGGCACTGACGAGCGACCCCGCGACACCGCACCTTGGCAACGCGGCGGCCGCTGTGCCAGATTCCCCCGCGTGGACCTGACCTTCTCGCCCGCAGAAGAGGCCTTCCGCGCCGATGCCAGAGCGTGGCTGGAGGCGCACGTCCCCGCCGACCCCCTCCCCTCGCTCGATACGGCGGACGGCTTCGAGGCCCACCGGGCCTGGGAGCGCACGATGTACGACGACCGCTGGTCGGTGGTCAGCTGGCCGACCGAGTACGGCGGCCGCGACCTCGGCCTCTTCGAGTGGCTCGTCTTCGAGGAGGAGTACTACCGGGCCCGCGCCCCCAAGCGGGTGAGTCAGAACGGCATCTTCCTGCTCGCCCCCACCATGCTCGAGTACGGGACCGAGGCCCAGAAGGCCCGTTACCTTCCCCCGATGGCGGCCGGCGACGAGATCTGGTGCCAGGGTTGGTCCGAGCCCGATGCGGGCAGCGACCTCGCCGGCATCCGCTCGCGCGCCTCCCGCGACCAGGCGCACGACGGCCACTGGATCCTCAACGGGCAGAAGACGTGGGCCAGCCGCGGCGCCTTCGCCGACTGGTGCTTCGGCATCTTTCGCACCGACCCCGACGCCGAGCGCCATCGCGGGCTGACCTATTTCCTCATCGCCATGGACACGCCCGGCGTCACCGTACGCCCCATCCCCCAGATCGACGGCGAGACCGGCTTCGCCGAGATCTTCTTCGACAACGTCGAGATCCCCGAGTCCCAGGTGCTGGGCGAGGTGGGCGCCGGTTGGTCGGTCGCCATGGCCACCGCGGGCTCCGAACGCGGACTCTCGCTGCGCAGCCCCGCTCGCTACACCGAGGCAGCCGACCGCCTCGTGCAGCTCTACGCGGCGCGCGGCGGCCCGGCCGCTTCTGCCGACGCCGTGGCCCAGGCCCACATGCAGGCCGAGGCCTACAAGCTCCACACCTACTGGACGGCGACCAAGGTCGCCCGCGGGCACGCCGTCGGACCCGAAGCCAGCGCCAACAAGATCTTCTGGTCCGAGACGGACGTGGCCATCCACACCGCCGCCCTCGACCTGCTCGGCCCCGAAGCCGAACTGCTGCGTGCCGGCGCCCCCGGCGAGTGGCTCGACGGCTACCTCTTCTCGCTGGCCGGTCCGATCTACGCCGGCACCAACGAGATCCAGCGCAACGTGGTGGGCGAGCGTTTGCTCGGCCTGCCCCGCTGAACGGTCGACTGATGGATTTCGGATTCTCCGAGGAGCAGGACGAGCTCCGTCAGGGCGTGCGTACGGTGCTCGACGCCGAGTGCAACGTCGACGCGCTGCGCGCCTTCGAGTTGGCCGACACGCTCGGGCGGGCCGAGCAGGCCAGCAACCGCTGGGCCGTCCTGGCCGAGTTGGGCGCGCCGGCGCTGGTCGTCCCCGAGGCCATGGGCGGGTTGGGCCTGGGCGACGTCGACCTGGTCGGTGTGCTCGAGGAGGCGGGCCGGGCCTGCCTGCCCGAGCCGCTCCTCGAGACGGCCGCACTGGCCGCGCCGACGCTGGTCGCCCTGGCCCCCGAGCCGGCGGCCGCCGCCGCCCTGGCCGCCCTGGTCCAAGACGATGCCGTCTTTGCCGTCGGTGGCATCGACGTCACGGCCGGTGGCGTCACCTCCCCGAGCGTGGTATCCGCTGACGGCATGCTGCGCACGCCCCGCGTCGTGGGCGCCCGCAACGCCGACCTGCTCCTCCTCGCCTGCCGCGACGACGACTCCGGCTGGCAGCTCCACGCCGTCCCGGCCGCGACGTGCACGGCGGAGCCGACGCTCGCGCTCAGTTCGACCCGGGACCTGGCCACCGTGCACTGGCCCCTCTCCTCCGACACGTTGCTGGCCTACGGCGTGGCGGCCGAGGCGGCGGTGGCCCTGCTGGCCGATCGCGCTGCGGCCGGTACGGCGGCGCTGCTCGTCGGGCTGGCCGATCGCATGGTGGCCATGTCCGCCTCTTACGCCAAGGAGCGCCATCAGTTCGGCAAGCCCATCGGGAGCTTCCAGGCGGTGAAGCACCAGCTGGCCGACGCACGGGTGGCGCTCGAGTTCGCCCGGCCCGCCACCTACCGGGCGGCCTGGTCGCTGGCCACCGCCGAACCGACCCTCTCGCACGACGCGTCCATGGCCAAGGCCCTGGCGTCCGACGCCGCCGAACTGGCCGCCCGCGTCGCCCTCCAGGTGCACGGGGCCATCGGCTACACGTGGGAATGCGATCTCCACTTCTTCATGAAGTGGACCTGGGCGCTCTCACGGGCCTGGGGCGACGCGGCGACGCACCGGCGACTGGTGCTCGCCGCCGCGCTCGACCGCTGACCGGGCACGGCCCGGCCGTCCTGCACCGCAGCGTCGGGGGCAGCTCGACCCGTCGCCGGGAGCCCCGGGCAGGGCAGAACGCTGATGTCCGATTTCCGCCAGTAAATGTCACCGCGCCGTGCCACGCTGGGCGGCGTGATGGAGGACCCGGAGCGCTGCTACCAAGCCGCGCAGAGCAAGGACGCCCGCTTCGACGGCTGGTTCTTCTGCGCCGTCACGTCCACCGGGATCTACTGCCGGCCCAGTTGCCCGGCCCGCACTCCGAAGCGCGAGAACATGCGCTTCTACCCCACGGCGGCCACGGCCCAGCAGGCCGGCTTCCGGGCCTGCCTGCGCTGCCGGCCCGACGCCACGCCCGGCTCACCGGAGTGGAACGTGCGGGCCGACGTGGTGGCCCGGGCGATGCGACTCGTCCGCGACGGCATCGTCGACCGCGAAGGCGTGGAGGGCCTGGCCCACCGCCTCGGGTACAGCACCCGCCAGCTCAACCGCCTGGTCACCGCGGAGGTGGGCACCGGGCCGTTGGCCCTGGCTCGGGCCCAGCGCAGCCAGACCGCCCGCATCCTGCTCGAGACGACGGACCTCCCGGTCACCCAGATCGCATTCGCGGCCGGCTTCGCCAGCGTGCGCCAGTGCAACGAGACGGTGCGCCAGATCTTCGCCGACACCCCGAGCGGCTTGCGCACCCGCGCCGCCCGGACGGTGCTCGGACGGAGGGCCGCCCGTGATGGCGCGTCGGGCCAGACCATCCGGCTCCGTCTTCCCTGCCGGCGCCCGTTCGATCCGGCGTCGGTCCTCGACTTCCTCGCCGCCCGCACGCTGCCCGCGGTCGAGACGTGTGCCGACGGCTGCTACCGGCGCAGCCTCCGGCTCCCCCACGGGCACGCCATCGTCTCGCTGACCGCCCCCGACGCGCACGGCGAGGCCGGACCGGCCTACGTCGAGGGTGCGCTCGTGCTGTCCGACCTGCGCGACCTGACGACGGCCGTATCGCGTTGCCGCCAACTGCTCGACCTCGACGCCGATCCCGTCGCCGTCTTGGAGGCGTTGGGATCTGACCCCGCGCTCGGGCGTCTGGTCGAGGCCAATCCGGGCCGGCGGGTGCCCGGCGCCGTCGACGGATTCGAGCTGGCCGTGCGCGCCGTCATCGGCCAGCAGGTGTCGGTCGCCGGGGCGCGGACCGTGGCCGGACGACTCGTGCTGGCCGCAGGCGAGACACTCCCCGAATCCGACGGTGTGGTCACCCACCTCTTCCCGACCCCGGCTGCGCTGGCCCAGCTGGCCGAAGAAGAACCGGCCGCCTTCGCCATGCCGGCCGGCCGGCGCCGCGCGCTCGGGGCGCTGGCCCACGCGGTCGAAGACGGAGCGGTGGTGCTCGACGCGGGCGCCGACCCGGACGAGTTGCGACGGTCGCTCGTGGCGCTGCCCGGCATCGGTCCCTGGACCGCCGAGTACGTGGCCATGCGCGCCGTGCGCGACCCCGACGCCTTCATGCCGACCGACCTCGGCATCCGCCGGGGCGCCGCCGCCCGCGGCCTGCCCGAGGACCCGGGCGCCCTCGTCGCCCGCGCGCAAGCCTGGCGGCCCTGGCGGAGCTACGCCATGGCCCATCTGTGGGCCCTGCCCGCCGCCGGCACCCCTCGCCTCTCCACCCGACGCCTGAAAGGACGTGCCGCATGACCACCACCGCCACTGCCACCCTGCCCTTCGACTCGCCCGTTGGACGCCTCGTGCTCGAGGGCGACGGCGACGTCCTCATCGGGATCTGGTTGCCCAGCGAGACCCGGCACCGGCGCCGCCCCGTCGACGACGTCCCGCCCGTGCTCAAGGAGACCGCGAACCAGCTCGAGGAGTATTTCGCCGGGGAGCGCACCGACTTCGACGTGCCGATGGACCTCGACGGGACCGACTTCCAGCGCCAGGTCTGGGCCGAGCTCTCCCGCATCCCCTACGGGCAGACCATCAGCTACGGCGAGCTGGCCCGCCGGGTCGGCCGCCCGAAGGGACCGCGTGCCGTGGGCCAGGCCAACGGGCGCAACCCGATCCCGATCATCGTGCCCTGCCACCGGGTGCTGGCCAGCAACGGCATCGGCGGCTACGGCGGCGGGCTCCCGATGAAGCGCGCCCTGCTGGCCGTCGAAGGTGTCAGCGCCTGATCCGGTGCCACTGACCGAGGGCGGCGTGCGACGATGACCATGGTGGCGGCGCGGCTGGTCGAGGACTTCCGGCGCGACGGCTTCGTCGTCGTGCCCGCGCTGCTCTCGCCCGACGAGGTCCGCCAGTACGGGTCGGCGGTGGACGACGCGGTGACCGCCCGGAGCCGACACGACCTGCGAACGCTGGCGGAGAAGACGCGCTACGAGCAGAGCTTCGTGCAGTGCCAGAACCTCTGGGAGGACTGTCCCGCTGTCCGCCCCTTGACGTTCCACCCGCGCCTGGCCGAGACGGCGGCGGGATTGCTCGGCGTCGGCGCGGTGCGGCTCTGGCACGACCAGGCGCTCTACAAGGAGGCGGGTGGGCGGCCGACCGACCCGCACCAGGACCATCCGTATTGGCCCATCGTCGAAACGGACACGGTGACGGCGTGGATCCCCTTCGACGACTCGACGCTGGCCAACGGGGCCATGGGCTACCTGCCGGGCAGCCACCGCCTGGGGCTGCGCCAGTTCGTCGACATCTTCGGCGCTTCGCCCGAGGACCCACTCACCCGTCGCGAGCTCGAGGCCATCGACCCGGTGTGGGTAGAGGTGCCTGCGGGTTCGGTGGCGTTCCACCACGGCTTGACCTTCCACTTGGCCAAGCCGAACACCACCGCCACCGCGCGCAGGGTGCATACCGTCATCTACTTTGCGGACGGGTCCACCCGGGGGACGGGGCAATTCCCGCACCCCTCGGTCGAGCGAGCGGGCATCGAGATGGGGGCGGTCATCGCCAGCGACATCACCCCCTTGGCCTGGCCCCGTCCGGCTGGAGACCTCCCTGCGCCACCGGCCGAGCGCGCACGAGAGTGGCACCCTGGAGGGGGATCGGGACCCGGCGCCCGCGGACGCGTGGGCGGCTGAGCCGCGTGGCGGACGGCGTCATCACGGCCGAGCGGCGGGCCTCGTGGGACGAGCACGGCTACTTCCGCATCCGGGGCTTCGCCCCGCCTGAGACCTGCGACGCCATGTTGGCCCGGGTGACCGAGGTGGTGCGCCGGCCCGAACTGGCGGCCGAGCTCGGCGTCAAGGTGGTGGCCGAGGCCACCAAGGCCGGCCACGACGTGGCCCACCCCGAGGACGGCGTGTCCAAGATCTTCCGGCTTCACAACGACGGCGTGTTCGCCGACTTCGCCCACTCCACCCCGGTGGTCGACACGGTGGCCGGCCTGATCGGGCCCGACGTCGACGTCTTCCTCTCGCAGTTCATCTTCAAGACGGCCGGAGCCTGGGGCCAGCCGTGGCACCAAGACTCGTTTTACTTCCCGTTCGAGCCGGCGCGGCCGGTCGTCGGCGCCTGGCTGGCCGTGACCGCGGCGACGTTGCGCAACGGCTGCCTGCACGTGTTGCCCGGTTCACAGCGCGAGCCCGTGCACACGCACGTACCCGACCGACGGCCGGGAGCCAACTACGGCTACTTCGAAATCGTGGATCACGATATGGCGGACTCCCGGCCCGTCCTCATGGACCCGGGCGATCTGCTCGTCTTCGACAGCCACCTGATGCACTGTTCGACCGACAACGAGACCGAGGGGATTCGCGCCGCCATGGTGTACCACTATGCGGCGGCGGGCACGATCGACCACACCGACGAGTATTTCCCCACCGTCAACGACTGGGTGGCGGTGCGGCGCAGCACCTAAGGTGCGCCGGTGGAAACCGCCGGGAGTGTGCAGCACGCGTTCGATCTGACCGGCCGGGTGGCCTTGGTCACCGGGGCCGGGAGCGGCATCGGCCGCACCAGCGCCGAGGTGTTGGCCGGTGCCGGCGCGACCGTCGTCTGCGCCGATATCGACGCCGAGCGCGCGGCCGAGACGGCCCGGGCCATCGGGGGCGAAGGCGGAAAGGCGGAGAGCGCGCAGATCGACGTCGCCCAGCGCGGCGCGGCCGAGACGTTGGTCGGCCATGTGGTGGCACGCCACGGCGGGCTGCACGTCATGTGCAACATCGCCGGGATCATGATCGACAGCTCCATCATCGATGTGGACCCAGACGAGTTCGATCGCATCCTCGGGGTGAACCTCAAGGGCGTCCTCTACGGATGTCAGGCCGCCGGCAAGGTGATGGTGGCGCAGGGCGGCGGCTCCATCGTCAACATGTCCTCGACCGCGGTGCTCGCCCCCTCCCCCGGCATCGGGCCGTACGCCATCTGCAAGGCCGGCGTGGCCCAGCTGACCCAGTCGATGGCCATCGAGGTGGGCAAGCGCGGGGTGCGGGTCAACTCCGTCGCGCCGGGCTTCGTGCCGACCAACATGACGGCGCGCTACTACACGAACGAGGACGGCACGGTCGACGAGGCGACGAAGGAAGCGGTGCTCGCACCGATGGCACGCCACGTGCCCCTCCGCCGCGTCGGGCTGACCGAAGACATCGCCTACTGCGTGCTGTATCTCGCCTCGGACGCCAGCAGCTACGTCACCGGGCAGATGATCAGCCCCAACGGTGGCGCCTCCATGCATTATTGAGCGACGCCGGGCACGTCGACCGTCGAAGGTCGACCGTCAGGCGTGCCGACGGCGGTGGCCGTCCCTCAGGAGAGGCGGACGAGCTCGAACTGGTGGGTCGTCGTGTCCGAGGCCACGACGGCGGGACCCGGACCGAGCAGCGTGACGGCGGCCCCGACCGGGACCGGGTCGGTGGTCACGCCGTGCGGATCGATGCGGAAGACGCAGGCCGTCGGCGATGCCCCCTGCGGGCAGGTGGTCCCCGCCGTTTCGCCCTGCTCGAGCACGAGGGGGCCGGCCGCCGTGTCGGCCACGGTGTCGGTGACCGCACCGCTGAACGTCCCCGCCTGGGCCAACGAGGTGTCGGCGTAGGTGGTGTAGCCCGCGTCGAGCCCCTGGCCCGCCGGCTCGGAGACCCAGACGTAGCCGCCGGCCACCGTCTCGATGTCCTGGACTCCGCCGCCCAGCCCGTTGGGCTTGTCGACCAGCGCGGGACCCTGCGTGGTGGTGCCGTCGGGGCGGAGCGCGTCGAGGTGGTGGTCGCCGCTCTCGTAGTAGATGGTGCCGTCGCTCCCGACCGCCGCGCTCAGCGCGGTGAGGAGCAGGTGCGGCGCGGCCGAGGACGCCGGCTCAATCCGATAGACGCGCACGGTGTTGCCTTGGGTGATGGCGACGAGCACGTTGCCACCGGCCGCGGTCATGGAGAGCAGATCCTCGTCCGAGGCATTGGAGGTCTTGATCGGCGGCAGGTTCCACTGCCCGTTCTGGTCCCCGCTGGCCCGGCCGTAGGAGAACACGTTGTTGTAGGTGGCCACGTAGAAGTTGGAGCCGTCGGCGGCCAGCGCAGCCACGCCGGCCGAGACGTGCTCGGCAATTTCGGCCGGGCCGTTCCCATCGATGACCCACGTCACCGTCGGTGCGGGGCTCGTCGGGTCCTGCGGGGAGACGAACACCGCACCGTCGGGGCTCTCCGCCCCGGTCACCGCGCCGGCGATGAAGGGCAGCTCAATCGGCGCGCCCGGGGTGAGCGGGCCCGACGTGGCCACCGGCGCCAGGGTCGACGGCGTGGCGGGCGCCGTGGTCGCGGACGAGGCGTCGGTCGTGGTCGCGTGGCCCGATCCCTTCGACCCTGCGCTCGGCGACGACGGGCTGGAACCGCACGACGCCAACAGCACCGCCAGCGCAGCCGCCGCGCCGGCCAGTTGCAGGCACCGGACTGGTCTGGCGCGCATCGGGCCAAGTATGGCGTGGGCACGGCACGACTACCGTGCGGGCCATGGTGACTTCCCAAGACATTTCCTACGAGACCGACGAGCGGACGATGATCGGCACCCTGGTCCTGCCCGACGGCTCCGACCAGCGCCCGGGCGTCCTGGTCTGCCACGAGGGACCCGGTCTCGACGAGCACGGGCGAGGCATGGCCACGCGGCTGGCCGAGCTCGGCTACGTCGCCTTTGCGCTCGACTACCACGGCGGCGGCAAGCCGCTGACCGACCGCAACGAGATGATGGGCCGCATCGGCGAGTTCCACGCCGATCCCCTGCGCACGCGGGCCGTGGCCCAGGCCGGCCTGGACATCCTGTGCGCCGAGCCGCGCACCGACACCGCTCGCCTGGCCGCCATCGGCTTCTGCTTCGGCGGCACCATGTCCTTCGAGCTGGCCCGCAGCGGGGCCGACCTCAAGGCGGCGGTCGGCTTCCACGCCGGCCTGAGCACGGCCCGCCCGCAGGACGCCGCCAACATCAAGGGGACGGTGCTCGCCCTCATCGGCGCGGACGACCCGATCGTGCCCGAACGAGCAGCGCAAGGCCTTCGAGGAGGAGATGACGGCGGGCGGCGTGGACTGGATGCTCAACGTCTACGGCGGGGCCGAGCACTCCTTCACCCGGCCCGGGTCCGAGGCCGTCGGCATGCCCGGCATCCGCTACCACGAGCCCACGCACCGTCGCTCCTGGCAGGCCATGCTCGACCTGTTCGACGAGGTCTTGGCCTGAACGGACGCCCCTCGGTCGCGTTTCTGACGCTCCGTCAGGTCCGAGCGGTACGCTCGATTCCCATGGCCGAGCCCCTGCCGATGATCATCTCGGTCGACGACCACGTGGTCGAGCCGCCCAACGTGTGGCAGGACCGCCTTCCCGCCAAGTACCTCGAGGTCGGCCCCCGGGTCGTGCGTGCGCCCATGGCCGAGGTCACGTTCCGTCGGCGGCAAGCTCACGGTCAAGCCGGGCGCGGGGAGCGTCCCGGTCGACTGGTGGTACTACGAGGACCTCAAGCGGCCGCTGCTGCGGGTCGACTCCGCCGTCGGGGTGCCCCGCGACGAGGTGACCATGAAGGGCGTCACCTACGAGGACATGCGGCCCGGCTCCTACGAGGTGAAGCCCCGGCTCGAGGACATGGACGCCAACCACATCGAGGCGGCGCTGTGCTTCCCGACCTTCCCCCGCTTCTGCGGCCAGACCTTCACCGAGGCCAAGGACAAGGAGCTCGCGCTGCTCTGCGTCAAGGCCTACAACGACTGGATGGTCGAGGAGTGGTGCGGCCGACGTCGGGCGGCCGGCTGATCCCGCTCACCCTCATCCCGCTGTGGGACGCCGAGCTGGCCGCGGCCGAGGTGCGGCGCAACGCCGAGCGCGGCGTGCGGGCCGTCTGCTTCAGCGAGATCCCGCCCTTCCTCGGCCTGCCCAGCGTGCACGATCCCGACCACTACTGGGATCCCTTCTTCCGGGCCTGCGCGGAGACGCAGACGGTCGTCAACATGCACATCGGGTCGTCGTCGAAGATGCCGTCGACGTCGGCCGACGCGCCGCCGGCGGTGGGCTCGACGCTGACCCACACCAACGCCACCTTCTCGCTGGTCGACTTCCTCTTCAGCGGCGTCTTCGTGCGCTTCCCCGAGCTCAAGGTGGCCTACTCCGAGGGCCAGATCGGCTGGATCCCCTACATCCTGGAGCGGGCCGACCGCGTGTGGGAGGAGAACCGCGGCTGGGGCGGCGTGGCCGACATCGTGCCCGAGAAGCCGTCGAGCTACTTCAAGGACCACGTCTGGGGCTGCTTCTTCGACGACGCCCACGGGCTCAAGTCGGTCGACGAGATCGGCGTGGACAACATCACCTACGAGTCCGACTACCCGCACTCGGACTCGACCTGGCCCCACACCCGCCAGATCGCCGAGAAGCAGATGGCCGACCTCGACCGACGAGCAGCGCCGCAAGATCGTGCGGGGCAACGCCATCAAGCTCTTCGGCCTCGACTTCGTCGCCTGATCCTCGGCCCTCGCTGCGGCACCCTGACGCATGGACCTTCGCTACACCGACGCCGAGCAGGCGTTCCGGGACGAGCTGCGGGCGTGGCTCGCCGGCATCCTGCCCGGGCTGGGCCCGCCGCCGCCGCCAGGACGACTGGCCGGCCCGGCGCGCCTACGACCCCACGTGGCAGCGCCTCCTCTTCGACGCCGGCTACGCCGGCGTCGACTGGCCGGCCGAGGGCGGCGGCCGCGGCGCGTCGCCGGTGGAGCAGCTGATCTTCAAGGAGGAGCTGCGAGCGGGCCGACGCCCCCTACGTCGGCGTGAACTTCGTGGGCCTGCTCCACGCCGGCCCGACCGTCATCGCCGAAGGCACGCCGGAGCAGAGGCGCGCTACCTGCCCACCGATCCTCAAGGGCGAGGAGGTGTGGTGCCAGGGCTTCAGCGAGCCCGACGCCGGGAGCGACCTGGCCTCGCTGCGCACCCGGGCCGTGCGCGACGGCGACGACTACGTGGTGACCGGGTCGAAGATCTGGACCTCGCACGCCGAGGTGGCCGACTTCTGCGAGCTGCTGGTGCGCACGGGCGACGACAGCGGCAACCGCGGCATCACCTGGCTCATCCTGCCCATGGACTCGCCCGGGAGTCGAGATCCGGCCGCTGCGCACCATCGCGGGCACGACCGAGTTCGCCGAGCTCTTCCTCAACGAGGTGCGCATCCCGGTGGCCAACCGGGTGGGCGACGAGAACGACGGGTGGCGGGTCACCATGGTCACCCTGTCCTTCGAGCGCGGCACCGCCTTCGTGGGCGAGCTGCTCGAGTGCATGCGCCTGCTCGGCGAGCTGCGCGCCGTGGCCGACCGGCTCGGGCTGCTGGGCGACGAGGGCCTGGCCCGGCGCTTCGGGCACCTGGGGGCCGCCTTCGACGCGCTGTGGGCCCTGACCAAGCGCAACGTCTCCCAGGCGGCCCAGACCGGCATCCCCGGCATCGGCGGCTCCGTGTTCAAGCTCGCCTTCTCCGAGCACGCGCAGGCGCTGGGCGACCTCGGCATGGAGGTGCTCGACCGCGCCGGGCTGTGCGCCGACCCGCTCGTCGGGCTCGACGGCACACCCGCTCGACAACGCGGAGCACGTGCACAACTGGTTCAAGTCGATCTCGCTGACCATCGCGGCGGGCACGTCGCAGATCCAGCGCAACATCGTGGCCGAGCGCATCCTCGGCCTGCCCAGGGCGCGCTGATGGACTTCCGCGTCGGCGACGACCAGCGCGAGCTGGCTGAGGGCATCCGCTCGATGGTCGCCGGGCGGCTCCCCCTCGAGCGCGTGCGGACCCGCGAGGGTGCCGAGCGCGTGGCCGAGGCGGCCGGACTGGCACGCCCTCGGCGAGACCGGGGTCTTCTCCCTCACCCTGCCCGAGCCCGACGGCACCGGCCTGGGCCTGGCCGACGCCACCGTCGTCTTCGAGGAGCTCGGCCGGGCCCTCGTCCCCGGCCCGCTCGTCGGGACGTTCCTCGCCGCGGTGTCCGGCGCGGTCGACGGCGCGGCCGAAGGCGCGGATCCAGGTCGGCGCCCTCTGCGCCGGCACGACCCGGCCCGGTCCTGGTCGAACACCTGGGCTCCCTCGATGCCCTGCTCGTCCTGGCCGCCGACGGCGCGCCGCAGCTGCTGGCCCCGGCGCCCAGCGGCGGGGCACGCCACCTGGCCCACGCCCTGGACCCGTTGACCCCGATGTGGCGGCTCGACACGCTCCCCTTCGGCGGCGCCCTGGCCGACGACGGTGGCGAACTCTGGCGCAGCGGCACCCTGCTCACGCGCCGCGCTGCAGGTCGGCCATGCCGCCGCGGTGCTCGACCTGGCCGTGGCCTACGCCAAGGAGCGCCAGCAGTTCGGCAAGCCGATCGGGAGCTTCCAGGCCATCAAGCACATGTGCGCCGACATGCTGGTGCGCGCCGAGGTGGCGCGGGCCGCGGTCCACGCCGCGGCCTGCCTGGCCGACGCGCCGGACGTCGCCACGGCGGAGGCCGCCGTGGCCGGCTGCACCCGGGGCCAGCTCCTCGAACGCAGCGTCTCGGGGGCCAAGGTGTTGGCCGACGAGGCGGCCATCGCCAACGCCCGGGCCGCCATTCAGGTGCACGGGGGCATGGGCTTCACCTGGGAGGTGCCGCTCCATCTGTACCTCAAGCGTCGCACGCCTGCTGGCCACGACGTTCGGTACGCCGGCCGAGCGGGCGGCCGCCCTGGCCGCCTACGCCTGAACCAGCATGGGTCGCAGCACGTCGAACGGAGGCCATCGTCATGACCGATCTCTCCCTCATCCCCGCCGACGTGGTGCGCGCCGTGCCCGAGGGCACCGTCGCCTACGGCATGCAGCTGCCCATCCAGTCGCAGTCCACGCTCTACGTGGCCGACTGGGAGAAGGACTCGGGACCCGACGAGTTGGCCCGCATCGCCCGCGCCGCCGACGACGCCGGCTTCTTCTACATCGGCGTGTGCGACCACACCGCCATCCCCCGCCGGTTGGCGGACGCCATGGGCACCATCTGGTACGACACCACGGCCACCCTGGCCTGGTTGGCCGCGCAGACGACGCGCACCCACCTGCTCTCGCACGTTTTGATCCTGGCCCAGCGCCACCCGCTGCGCGCCGCCAAGGAGCTCTCGACCCTCGACCTGCTCTCGGGTGGTCGCCTCATCGTCGGAGTCGGCGCCGGCCACGTGCCCGAGGAGTACGAGCTCTTGACCGGCGACTTCGACGAGCGGGGTCGCCACACCGACGAGGCCGTGTCCGGGCTGGCCCGCTGCTTCACCGACGAGTTCCCGGTGCTGCCCGGGCCGCGGTTCCCGGCCCAGGACATGGGTGTCGCCCCGCGTCCGGCCCGCACGCCGCGCCCGCCCATCTGGATCGGCGGATCCTCGCCGGCCGCCATCCGTCGCACCGCCGCCTTCGGCGACGGCTGGCTGCCTCAGGGCACGCGGCGGCGCGACCTGCCGGACCAGGTCGCCCGGCTCCGGGAGCTGCGCGACGAATTGCGGGGCGGGGCGCCGCTCGACATCGGCACCATCGTCGAGCCCATCTACCTGACGTCGGGCGGATCGGGCTGGGACCTGCCGGGCTGGGTGATCGGCGGCGGGGCCGACGAGGTGGCCTCCTCGCTGCGCGAGCTGGTGGCCATGGGGGTGAACCACCTCCAGGTGCGTTTCATGGCCCGTTCGGCGGAGGAATTCTGCGACCAGACGGCCCGTTTCGGGGCCGAGGTGGGCCCCCTCCTGAACCAATGAGGGACCCGCGGCCGTAGTCTGGAATCAAGATGTCTGCTTTCTCCGTTTTCATCGGGGCCGTCCTCGTGGTCCTGGTGCTGCTGCGCCAGGCCGCCGTGCGCCCGGTCCCGCGCGTCCTCCGTCTGGGCCTGCCCGTGTTCATCGGGATCATCGGCCTCTTCGAGCTGGTGGGCTACACCAACAGCCATCACCACATCGGCGGCTCGGCCTGGGCCTGGGTGCTCGGCACGCTGCTGATCGGCGCCGTGGGCCTGGGCATCGTGCGCGGCCTGACCGTGCGCATCTGGACCGCGGGCAGCTGGGTGCTGCGCCAGGGCACGGCCGTGACGATGGTGCTCTGGTTGGTCTCCCTGGCCGTGCACTTCGCCGGTGACGCCTTCGGCTCCCAGGCCCACGACGGGTCGGGCCTCGTGGCCTCGAGCTTCCTGCTCTACCTGGGCCTGACGCTCGCCGCCCAGACGGCGATGGTGCACCGCCGGGCGCAGCCGCTGTGGGCTCAGGTCGGTCCCCCCGCCGCCAATCCCTTCCAGATGAATTTCAGCCAGGGTCCCGGCGCCTTCTTCGCCACCTTCCGCACCGGTCCCGGTGGACCGGCGGGGCCGGCCGGCTGGGGCGACCCCGGGCACAACGGCGGCCACGTCGACGACGACGATCCGAACGTGATCGACGCCGAGGTGGTCGAGGAGGGCGACGGACCGCCCGAGCTGCCGCCGCGCCCGCTGAGCCTCCGTACACTCGGCGTCCGTGACCACGCCGCCGCGATCCTTCAGCCAACGCCCCTACGTCGGCCCGCCCGGCTCCACCGAATTGCTCGCTCGTGCGCCACGGCGCCTCGGCTGACGCGCGTCGAGGGCGAGACCTTCGAACTGGTCGAGGGCCAGGGCGACCCGCCGCTCTCCGAGGCCGGCCAGCACCAGGCCGAACAAGTCGCGCTGCGCCTCGCTGCGGTCCCTTTCGACGCCATCTACGTGAGCACGCTGCAACGCACCGCGCAGACGGCGGCTCCCCTCGTGGCCCGCACCGGCCACGTGCCCGTGGCGGACGCGGATCTGCGCGAGGTGTTCCTGGGCGAGTGGGAGGGCGGTCTGCTGCGCCAGAAGGCGGCCGACGACGATCCCATCATGCGTGACGTCATGCGAGAGCAGCGCTGGGACCTGGTGCCCGGGGCGGAATCACGGGCGGTCTTCGGCGGTCGCCTGCGCCGCGCCGTCGAGCGCATCGTGGCAGCCCACCCGGGCGGGTTGGTCGTGGTGTTCAGCCACGGGGCGGCCATCGGCGAGCTCCTGGCCCAGGCCACCAGCTCCGCGCCCTTCGCCTTCCTCGGGCGCGGACAACGCGTCGATCTCCAAGCTGGTCGTGACCGAGGAGCGCTGGGTCCTGCGCGGCTACAACGACATCGCCCACCTGAGCGACTGAGGGCGCGCCCAACGCAGCAGACTGGTGCGGTGAGCAAGCCACGGCGGCGTAAGCCCAAGCGCCCGCTCCCGCCGGTGCCGAAATACGTGAAGTACACCGGCGGTGGCCGCCGCTACTGGCGGCTGGGTGGCCCGCTCACCGCGACCCACGAGAAAGATGCCGAGGCGGCCCGGCGCGCCCGCCCGCCGGGGCCGATCGGCAGATTCGTGCTGCGCATGTTGGGCGGCCGGTCGAGGGAAGGACCGCCGGCGCCGCCGTGAACCGCTCGGCTCAGGCCAGCCCGCTCCGCACGGGAACCGGTCCGGCCGGGCGGATGTTGTTCAGTCCACGGGCTTGGTTTGACGACGATGATCGCCGAGGATGCCTTGCCCAGCCAGGGACACGGCCTGGGCGCGGTTGCGAACGTCAAGCTTGACATAGAGATGGCGTAGTTGAGTCTTGATGGTGTTCTCACTGACGTACAGATGGCTGCCGAGTTCGCGGTTCGTCATCCCCGTCGGGAGTAGGGATAAGAGCTCGCTTTCGCGCTCGGTAAGGCCGATGTCGCGCCCCGGCCAGCGCAGCGCTTCATCGATCTGAGCGCGTTGAGACCTTTGGGTCAGAACCACACGGCCGCCGCTTGCGGCAGCCTCGATGCCGTCGATGATTTGTTGTCGTGGTACCGCCTTGGAGATAAATCCTTGAGCACCGGCACGCATGGCACGACGCACCGCCTCAGGTCGATCGGAAAAGCTGAATACCACGATCGCCCCATTACTGGAGTCGGCACCAAGAGAGCGCACTCTTTCGCCGAGGGACCCGAGCTCACCGTAAGTGTCGAGCAGCGTGACATCGACCCCTCGCCTCGGTCCCTTCCGAACGTCGATTTCGACGACCTCGATGTGCGGCGCACTTGACCCAAGTAGGGCACGGAGGCCCTCAAGAACGATGATGTAGTCGTTGACGAGCGCGACGCGGATGGCCCTGGGCACGGTTCCACTCTACGAGCGGGCGTAAGGACCTCAAAATCACCCGATCGGGCGATTGATCCCATAAGACGCTTCAGCCATGCTGGGGGACGTCGGCCAGTTGCCCGCATCGAAGAGGGATGGAGGCAAAGGCACACGCATCACGTAGAGGCCCTCGAGGAGTTCCACTCTCCTTGACCCCGTACCCTGCGCATGGAGCGGCAACTCTACGGTCGAGTAAGGTGAGTGGAGACACGTGAAGGTGGACCCATTTGGCGTTACTTCTGACGCTTTCGACGGAGGGCGCATCTTCGCCCTGAGGGGAGAGCTCGACGCATCTACCTGCCGGGAACTCGCCGACCAGTTGGTTGGACTCCCCGGCTCTCTCATCGTCGTGGATCTTCACGAGCTCACTTTCATCGATTCCTCGGGGCTGGGCGCCATCCACGAAGCGCGGCGAATTGCGATCAAGGACGGGGGAAACCTCGTCGTCTGTCGTCCCCGTCCGATGGTCTACTGCTTCTTCGAGATAACAGGCCTCGACACATGGGTCACGGATTGGAACCCAGAGTGGTCGAACTTGTTCGCATCCGGGCCAGCAGAGGAGGACCGTTTGCCCTTCAACGCCGAGCGAACAAACACAGAGTAACCCGCACATCTGTTGCGACGTGGTTTAGACCGAACTCACACGGGTACGGCCATCGCTGCCTTGGAAAGGAGGTCCCATGATTGGGGCTGGAGGACTCGTTGTCAGCATCATTGCATTTGGAGTGGGGGCGATTCTCGATTGGGCGGTTACGGAGCCGTACCAACACGGCTTCAACATCAACAAAGTGGGTTGGATATTGATGATTGTCGGCGTGGTCGGTGCCGTGTTGTCAATCATTGTCATGGTTGCGGCGAACGCCCGTCGGCGGAGCACGGTTGTAGACGATGGACGGGGGAACGTTGTTCGTCGGGTCGATTCGACGTACTAGGTGAAAATCACCTGATCGGTCATTGACCGCGGGGCCGCCGTCAACCAGGCTAGGCGACGACCGAAGCCTAACGAGAGGACGCCGAGTGTCAACTGTCGATAAAGCCAAGAACAAGGCTCAAGAAGCGAAGGGTCGTGTCAAGGAGGCCGCCGGGAAGGCCACGAACGACCGCTCCTTGAAGCAAAGGCAAGAAGGACAAGGCCGCCGGCAACGTGAAGCAGGCCGGAGAAAAGGTCAAGGACGCCTTCAGGAAGTAGTGTACGGCCGCTCGTTGGCCTTGCTGAATTGAGGTCAAAGCAGCACATCCGTTCGCTGAACTTCAAAACCGTATCCGACCTCGGCACTTAGGAAAAGGGGAACACCATGCTCATCATCTTGTTGGCTCTGTTGGTACTCATTCTCTTCGGCGCAGGGTTTGCCGTTCACTTGTTGTGGATTGCGGCCGTCGTGCTCGCCGTGGTGTGGGTCGCCAGCTTCGCCCTCAGTCGCGGTGAAGGCGCCGGCCGCAGGTCGCTCCGTCGGTAAGGCGATTGAGGGGTTGGGATCCGGTACGGAAGTCCTTGGCGGCGTACCGGGTCCCAACTTTCGCTGCTCACGAGGCTCCTAACGACCAAGAAACCACCCGGCGCTGGTGATCGCCGGGAACCGCGTCCAGGCCGAGAGCATTGAACATCGACGGACTTAGTGCGTTGAGGAGGGAATGACGCCGAGGCGGCAGACTCGTGCTGCGCATCTTGGGCGGCCGGTCGAGGGAAGGACCGCCGGCGCCGCCGTGAACCGCTCGGCTCAGGCCAGCCCGCTCCGCACGGGAACCGGGCCGGCCGGGCGGAGCAGCTCCGCAATGGTGCGGACCTCGAGCGCCTCGAGCTCCTCGAGCGTGGCCTCGATCACGTCGGTGATTTCCGAACCGACCAACTCGTCGCGCTCGAGCAGCGCGTCACGCAACGCCTCGACCACTTCGGGGTGCGCGTCCACGATGGCCTTGGCCGAATCGCACGATCCCATCAGCAGCGCGTCGAGCTCGGCCCGGGCGGCGCGGTCACCCAGCACCTTGTCGACCAGGTTGCCTTCGAGATACCCGCTGCCCGCCGCCGCCACCGAGATCAGTGAGTTGCCCATGCCGCAGGCGCCGATCATCTGCGCCCCCATCGCCGTGGCCGCAGCCAGGTCGGAGGCGGGACCGGTCGACACCTCGTCGAACCAGCGCTCTTCGGCCACCATGCCGCCCATGGCGATCTGGAGCAGCGCGTGCATCTCCTCGGTGCTCTTGGTGAAGCGCTCCTCGGTCTCGGAGTGCTGGAGCAGGCCGAGCGAGTCACGCCGCTTGACGATCGAGAGCACGTCGAGTTGGCGGGTCTGGCCCACGAAGTAGGCGACCGTGGCGTGGCCCGCCTCGTGGGTGGCCACGCGGTCGCGCTCGTTCGGCGTGTAGATGGTCTCGTCGGTGACGCCGAGCTCGACCAGCATCTTGGCCTCGGCCACGTCGGACATCGTCATGGCCGAGCGGCCGTGGGTGAGCGCGATGACCAACGACTCGTCCATGAGCCGCTCCAGCGCGGCCGGCGAGTACCCGAAGGTCATGCCGGCCACGATGTCGACGGCGCCGTGCTCGTCGAGGTCCGCCGTGTGGGCCTTCTTGCCCAGGTAGTAGGCGACGATGTCGGCCCGGGCCCGCCGGCCCGGCAGGCCGAAGTAGATCGAGCGGTCGAAACGGCCCGGCCGGATGAGCGCCGGGTCCAGGTCGTCCTTGCGGTTGGTGGCCCCGACCACGAGCACGTTGGCGGGGACGACGGCGGGCTTGTGCAGCTTGGCCCCGTCGGGCAGGTAGCGGTTGACGACGTCGATCCAGGCCGAGGCCACGCGCTGGCCGCGGGTCGGCTGGTCGAAGGACTGCAGCTGCACCAGCAGCTCGTTGACCACGCCGGAGACGCCCTCTGTGCCGCCACCGCTGCCCATGCCGCGCCGGCTCGCCCCGATGGCGTCGATCTCCTCGATGAAGCCGATCGCCCCGCCCTCGCGCTGCGCATGCTTGCGCAGTTGCTTGAAGAAGGAGCGGACCTTGCGGTTGGTCTGCCCGTAGTACATCGACTGGAAGGCCGACGCGGACACGAAGAGGAAGGGGACGTTGGCCTCCTTGGCCATGGCCTTGGCCACGAACGTCTTGCCGGTGCCGGGCGGGCCCTCGAAGAGGATGCCCCGCCGGGCCGAGCCACCCATCGTGTCGCGGAAGGTCTGGTGGGCCAGGAACAGGTTGATGGAGCGCACGACCTCGGCCTTGATCCCCTCGATCCCGACCAGGTCCTCGAGCCCGACGGCGGTCTCGCCCGGGCGGATCAACGTGTGGGGTGAGCGCCCCGCGCCGATGAGCGGAAAGGCCATGACGGCCCCGAGCATCACGACGATGAGGAGCAGGGGCAACATCGTCCCCAGCCAGTGCGGCACGGGGAACGAGGGCAGCACGCTGCGCCCGCTCACCGAGCGGATGACCACCCAGCCGAGCACCAAGCTGAGCCCCGCCACCAACCGGCGCAACCTGGTGATGCGACGGCGCTCCCGCGTCCGCGAGACGTCGGCGCTGCCGAGGATGGAGGTGCCGACGATGCTGGTCATCGCCTCGGTGGCCCTGCCCGATCCGGCAGGGGGACGCGGCGAGGAAGGGACGTGCTCGGCAGGCCGACTCATGACCAGACTCCGTTCATCCCCCACGGACGTATGACAATTTAGAGAATCGCACCTGGTCCTTGCCCTTGCGAAGTGCCCTAAGTCACACCCTTGAGGCGAAATTGATCGGCCGTTGGGCTGGGGTCCAGTCCCCACCCAGCCGGCGCCCGCTTCTTTGGCCGCCGCCCCGTCGCTCCGGGACCGAACCGCCCCGGGGTGTCGCCTCGAACTGCCTCACAGACTGGCGCTTTTGGCGACCCGGCACGGCGCAGGCGACAATGTGACGCGGCGTCAGATCCGCCGGCGACTACCCGACCGCGACACCCTCGAGGAGCACCCATGGCCGACACCCCCCAGCGCAACGAGCACCAGCTCCTCATCGGGGGCAAGTGGGTCGACGCCTCGGACGGCACCTACGAGATCATCAACCCGGCCACCGAAGAGGTGGTGGGCCTGGCCCCCAACGCCAGTGCCGACGATGCGCTGGCCGCCGCCGCCGCGGCCAAGGAGGCGCAGTCGGCCTGGGCCGCCTGGTCCCAGGACGACCGCAGCGCGCTCATGCGCGAGGCCGCGTCCGCCATCCGGGCCAAGTCGTCCGAGTTGCTCCCGCTCGTCATCGCCGAGACCGGGGCCACGGCCACCGTCGGCTCGCGCATGCAGGTCCCCGTCGCCGCCGACCGCTTCGAGCGCTACGCCCGCGACCCACGCGCCGTGCTGCAGACTCCGTTCGTCCCGCAGACGGCCCAGGCCACACCGCTCGCCCCGGGCGGGATCATCAGCGCCATGGTCAACCGCCAGGCCATGGGCGTGGTGGCCTGCGTCACCTCCTACAACTTCCCCATGGTCAACATGGCCGGGAAGGTGGCGCCCGCCCTGGCCGCCGGCAACACCGTGGTGGTCAAGCCGGCACCACAGGACCCGCTGGCCATCGTCGAGCTCGTCCGCATCCTCAACGATGTCGGCTTCCCCCCCGGCGTGGTCAATCTGGTCAACGGCAACACGCCCGCCTCCTCCGCCGCCCTGGTCGACTCGGGCGACGTCGACTGCGTGAGCTTCACCGGCTCGACCCAGGTGGGCGTGACCATCGCCGAGAAGGCGGCCCGGACCATGAAGCGCACCCTCCTCGAGCTCGGGGGCAAGGGCGCGTGCATCGTGTTCGACGACGCCGACGTGAAGGGAGCCGTCGGGTGCATCGGCTCGACCTGGTCGTTCCATTCGGGCCAGATCTGCACCGCCCCGACCCGGGCCGTGGTGCACCGCAGCGTCTTCGACCAGGTGGCCGAGGGACTGGTGCAGATGGCGGGCTTCCTCAAGGTGGGCGATCCCACGGACAAGGCGACCATCGTCGGGCCCGTGATCTCGGCCGCCCAGCGGGGCCGCATCGAGGCGCACGTCGAGACGGCCCGCCAGGACGGCGGCGAGGTCCTCTTCGGCGGCGAGCGACCCGCTGACCTCCCCGTCGGCTTCTACGTGGCCCCCACCCTCATCACCGGCAGCAACGACATGCGCGTCGCCCGCGAGGAGATCTTCGGGCCCGTCATCACCATGATCCCCTTCGACGACGAGGAGGAGGGCATCGCCATTGCCAACGACACGGAGTTCGGCCTCTACGACTACGTCTTCTCCAAGGACGGCGGCCGGGCCCTCCGCGTGGCCAAGCTCCTCCAGGCTGGACACGTCGGTGTGAACACGGCACAGCGCCACCACGAGGCGCCGTTCGGCGGGTTCAAGATGTCGGGCATCGGGCGCGACGGCGGCGACTACGGGCTGCTGGCCTACACCGAGCCCCAGTCGATCATCTGGAGTTCGTAGCGCCGGCACAGTCGGGCAAACTGGAGGAGCACGTTGAGCTGAGTATCGCCAGGCCCTCTGGGTACTTCGGCTGGGTACTTCGGCAGCACGAGCTCGGCAGAAGTCCAGGAGCAAGACGCTTCCCGAATCGGTGTGAGATCGGGCGTCAGGCGCACCGTCGCCCCGCACTCGCGCCCCTGGGTCCTCAGAATGCGAGTCTGCTCATCTTCGACCGTTGACCGCCAATGCCATCGGGTTTAAGTTTCTGCCGTTGCGAGCCGGGACGTTGCGGGGCGTGAGGGTAGGTGGTCGTCATGCGGTTCTGTGTGCGCCGAGCGGGGTGTTTCGCTGTCGCGGTGCTGGGTGTGCTGGCGTCGTCGGGCAGCGGCGCCGAAGCAAGTCCATCCTCGGTGATACCCGACTCGGCCCAAGCCGGATACTTCACGAGCGGGCTCACCCCGACCTCGGCCTCGACAAAGTTCGTCCTTCCTTCCTTCAGATGCACCGGCGTCGAGGAGGACCTCATCGTGGTGGAGGTGAACTGGTCCATGACGACCAACGGTCATGGAATCGACGAGATCTTCGTCGACTGCAGTGGCGCCGGAGCTGCGCCGAGATTCACGACCGACGTGATTGACGGTGGGACGGATCTGCCTGGACCTGCCGTGGCGGCTGGGGACACGCTCAAGGCTTCGATCTCAGGCTCAGCGACACAGAGCAGTACCAAACTCGTCGACGTGACTACGGGCAAGAAGGTGACGTCAGGCGGAGGGGCGCAGACAGACGCTGGGGTCAACGCCGTCTTTGTCCTCGGTCGCGACGACGCCACCACGCCGACATTCGGCACACTCAAGTTCCAGGCTCTGACTGTCGACGGCGTCCCTCTTACCACGACGACGAGTTTCTCGGAGGACATGACCTCTGCGTCGTCGGTCGTCCAGGCACACGCGAAGCCTGTCTCCTCGGGAATCGGCGCGATCGTCTTTCGACATTCCTGAGAAGCCGAGGCGATCGCAGCTTCCTGCCACGGGAAATCTCATGCCCTCGATCTGCCTTTGGGGTCAGGGCTCGGCTGGTGAAGAAGTGCGAACCATGATGCGTGCTGCCAGTGAGGCCATGGCGTCACACACCTCGGCGCTACGGGTCCACGGGGTCACAATCAGGCAGTCCACACCTGCGTCCTCCCACGCCGCCACGTCGTCCTCGGTGGTGCAGACACCCCCGACCACGACCTCGAACCGCTCGTCGAGTCGACCGGCCTCCTCGCGATGACCCCGGAGGGTCGCCACCATCGCCGCGGCGGACTCGGGCGTGTGCCCCATGCCGATCCACCCGTCGCCCAGCGTGCCGGCCCGGCGCAGCGCCCGCGCCGATTCCCCGCCGACGAGAATCGGGATTGGCCCCTGCGGCGGCTTGGGCTCGAAGGCCACCTCGGCGAAACCGAAATGCGGTCCGTCGTGGGCAACGGTCTCCTCGGACCACAGGCGCCGGCAGACCGCGATGGCCTCGTCGAAACGGGCCCCCCGGCTGGCCGGGTCCACCCCGAGCGCCCGCCATTCCGACTCGAGCCAACCCGCACCCGCGCCGATCACGGCACGGCCGCCCGACAACCAGTCCAGGGTGGCGAAGGCCCGGGCGGTGATGAAGGGGTGGCGCAGGCCAAGCAGGTAGACGTAGGTGCCGAGGCGCACACGCGTCGTCCGGGCGGCCAGAAAGGACAGCATCGACGCCGCGTCGAAGAGCTGCGTCGTGGGTGGAATCGGCGGGTGCTCGTCCTCGGCGAAGGGTGACCCGGCCATCGCGACGGGCAACACCAGGTGCTCGGGCAGCCAGACCGAATCGAATCCCAAGCGGTCGGCCGCCTCGGCCGCCTCGGCCCAGATGCGGGGGTGCATCCGCCCGAGCGTCACGGCGAATTTCACGTCGGCTCCGCGGGCACGGCGGCCAAGCTAACCGTCACCTGGTGCGTGCTCCCGCCGTGTAATACGTTCAAATCCGATAGCGTTACTCAGGTATACCCACCCTCGAGAACCCCGGAGGAGCCATGGCCCTGGACGTGCGCCGGACCACCATCGCCGCCCGCCGTCTGACCGGCCGCATCGGAGCCGAGCTGACCGGCATCGACCTGCGCACCGCGGACGACGACCAGATACAGGAGCTGCGAGCCGCCGCGCTGGCCCACCGGGTCGTCTTCGTGCGGGGGCAGGACCTCAGCGCAGGTGAGCAGATCGATTTCGCTCGCCGCTTGGGGCCGCTGACCCAGGGTCACCCCACGCTGCCCGTGGTCGACGGGGAGGAGCTCATCCTCGACCTCGACTCGCTGGCCGGGAGTTCGGCCAACCACTGGCACACCGACGTCACCTTCGTCGACCGGCCACCGGCCTTCTCCATCCTGCGAGCCCTGGTCCTCCCCGAGGTGGGAGGCGACACGTTGTGGGCGAACACCGTCGCCGCCTACGCCGACCTGCCCGACGACTTGCGTACGCTGGCCGACGGGCTGCGGGCCGTGCACTCGAACGGTCATGACTACGGCCGGGTCGACCTCGTGAAGTTGCGCGAACAGATCGGCGAGGAGCGGCTGGCCCACCTGACCGCGTTCGTGTCCCAGGTCTTCGAGACCGAGCACCCCGTGGTGCGCGAGCACCCCGAAACGGGCGAGCGCGCCCTGCTCCTCGGCGGGTTCGCCCACCGCTTGGTCGGACACGGATCGGCCGAATCGGTCGATCTCATCCGCATCTTCCAGTCCTACGTGACCCGGCCCGAGAACATCGTGCGCTGGCACTGGGCGGTGGGCGACGTGGCGATCTGGGACAACCGGGCCACCCAGCACTACGCCATCTCCGACTACGGCAACGCCCACCGCCGAATGCAGCGGGTCACGACCCAGGGCTCTTCGGTGTCCGGGTTGGACGGCAGGCTCAGTCACTCGCTGCAGGGAGACTGCACGCTCTACAACCTGGTGGGCTAAGAACGCGGCCATGGCCGCCGTCTTCCCACACACACCCATGCCCGAAGAGGGCCTGCCCCGCGCGGAGGTGATGCAGCGCCTGATCTCGATGAAGCAGGACGACCAGGACTGGCGGGGCGGCCGAGTCTTCAGCCTGGTGTACTCGGCCGGCGACGATCTGCACGAGCTGCTCTCCGACGCCCTGTCCCTCTACAGCGCGGAGAACGGGCTCAACGTCCTGGCCTTCCCGAGCATCGGCGTGATGCAGCACGACATCGTCTCCAACACGGCCAGCCTGCTCGGCGCCGACGACCCGGTGGCCGGCGGGGAGGTCGAGGGCTACCTCACCTCGGGTGGCACCGAAAGCCTCCTCCAGGCGGTCAAGACCGCCCGCGACGTCGGGCGCGACCGGGGCATCGCCCGGCCACAGGTGGTGGCGGGACAAAGCGCGCACGCGGCGTTCACCAAGGCGGCCGACTACTTCGACGTCGACCTGGTGCGGGTCCCGGTCGAGCCTGATTACACGACGAGCGCCGCTGCCTTGGAGACGGCCTGCAGCGACGACACCATCATGGTGGTCGGCTCGGCCCCGACGTACCCTCATGGCGTCGTCGACCCCATCGCCGACATTGCCGCGCTGGCCGAACGCCGGGGAATCCTCTGCCATGTCGATGCCTGCATGGGCGGATTCCTCCTTCCCTTCCTCACCGAGCTCGGGCGCTTCAACGAGCCCTTCGACTTCCGGGTGCCCGGTGTCACCTCCATGTCGGCCGACGTCCACAAGTACGGCTACGCGTCGAAGGGCGTGTCGGTGGTGCTCTACCGCTCGCACGAGCTGGCCCGCAAGCAGCTGTTCGTGACCACGGACTGGCTCGGCGGCTTCTACGCCTCGACGGCCATGGCCGGCACCCGTCCCGCCGGCCCGATCGCCGCGGCCTGGGCGGCCATGATGCATCTCGGCCGCACCGGCTATCTCGAGCTGACCCGAATCGCCGCACGACGCGGCCACCGAGCTGCGCGCCGGCATCGAGTCGGTGGACGGGCTCGAGGTGCGGGGCGATCCGCGAGTCACCGTGATGGCCTTTGGCGCCCGCGACCCGGTCGGGCTCGACATCTTCGCGGTGGGCGAGCGCCTCCACGCCGAGGGTTGGTACCTGGACCGGCAGAACCGCCCCGACTCCCTGCACGCCACCGTGCACGCCGGGAGTGCGGGCACCGTGGCGCTGTTGGTGGCTGACCTCCGGCGGGCCGTGAAGGAGGTCGGCGGGACGCGCACCGCGGCCGCGACACCACGTATGGCCAGAGCTCATGAACGAGAGCAGTGACACGCTCGCCGCTCGCACGGCCGTCACGACCCGGGGCCGTTCGAGGGACACGTTGGCGCGCAGCAGTCGGTCATTGCAGGACGGGGGGCCTGTCCCCCTCCCGCTAATGCTTCGTACCTGAAAAGAGGCGAGCGGCCAGATCCGTCCCGTGCGACGGCCCGGCCCTACGCTTGGCGAACGTGGTCGTCCGACGCGAACTGCTGCGGGGTGTCGGGCGGCTGGACGCGACGACCACGGTCTTGCAGCGTGCTCGACAGGCAGACCCGCTCGGCGGCATGTGGGAGGCCGCCGACGTGCAGTGGTGGTGGCGCCGCTCCCGGGTGACCGACGAGCTGGCGCTTCCCGTCTGGTTCGACGAGGCGGGCCCCGTGGCGGCTGCTGGGCTGACGGCCTGGGGCGACACGTGGCAGGCGGACGTCTTTGCCGTGCCGTCGACCGTCGACGAAAAAGACGTCTGGGCCTCGACGTTGGAAGCCAGCGCTGGGCGCCCGGGAGAAGCGCTCCGGGTGCTCGCACGCGAGGATGATGCGCGGCTGATGAACCTCGCCACCGAGAGCGGATTCACGATGACCGACGAGTTGTCGGGCACCGCGTGGATGGACGCCGACCATCGCCCTGCCGTCGTACAGGTCGATGGGTTCGTGATCGTCGACCGTGAGAGCGGCGCGGGTCGTCCGCACCCGATGATCGCCCGAAACGGCGAGTCGGTCGAATCACGGCTGCGACAGTGCTCGCTCTACGATCCGGCCCTCGATCTGGCCGTCGAAGATGCTGATGGCAACGTTGCCGGCTATGCGTTGTTCTGGTTCGACCCCACGACACTGGTCGGACTCCTCGAACCAATGCGGGTCGAGGACCGATACCAGCGGCGCGGCCTCGCCCGTCTGTTGCTGACGAACGGCCTCGATCGGCTCGCACGCAACGGAGCACGCCGCTGCAAAGTTGGCTTCGAGACCGAAGCCGCCCGCAACCTCTACCTCGGGGCCGGCTTCGTTCAGACGTCTGTCGACCGGCTACTCATTCGACCAGCACCACACGAAGAGTGCGGGCAGTCAGGCGTCGGGTGACGAGCCGGGCTCCATCGCCAGCTCGTCGACGTAGCACCAGATCCAGTCCTCGCCAGGCTGGAAGGACTGGATCAGCGGATGGCCCGACGCGTGAAAGTGCTTCGTGGCGTGCTTGTGGGGCGAGGAGTCACAACAGTTCACTTCGCCGCACGTGAGGCAGAGCCGGAGGTGGAGCCAGGTGCCGCCCGTCTTCATGCACTCCCCGCACCCCTGTGGGGTCTGCGGATCTACCTCGTCGATCTGGTCCAGATGCGTGCACTCGTCAACCATGGCGCTGCCTCCTCTAGGACGTGGTCAAGCCGCCGTCGACCGGGAGGGCGGCGCCCGTCACGCCACCCGAGTCCGGCCCGCACAACCAGGCGATGAGCGCGGCCGGCTCCTCGGGGGTCAGGAGCCGCTCGATCAGCTGCTGACCGGCGAACTCTTCTGGTGACTCGAGCCCGTAGACGGCGGCCGACGCGTCGAGCATGGGTCCCCGTGTCGATCCGGGACACACCGCATTGGCGGTGATCCCGGTGCCGGCCAGGTCGGCCGCCAGTGAACGCATCAGCCCGATGACCGCCGCCTTCGAGGCGCTGTACGCGCTCAGCCGGCGCAGGCCCAGGAAGCCGGCCGCCGAGGCGATCGCCACCACCCGGCCGCGCCGCGGTGGGGGCTCGCGCAACAAGGCGGGCACCGCGGCCGTGGCAAGCTGGCGCACCCCGTTCACGTTCACGTCGAACAGCACGTCCCACTGGGCGTCCGTGGTTTCCCAGAGCGGGGTGCCACCGCTGATGACGCCGGCCGCCGCCACTGCGGCGTGCAAGCCGCCGAAGCGCCGCACCGCCTCGTCCACCGCCGCCTGCATGTCGGTCCGATGGCGGACGTCCCCCACCAAGGGCCAGACGGCGTCGCCGTGGCGCTCACCCAGCGCCTCGAGCTCGGCCGTCGACCCCAGGGAGTAATCAAGGGCGGGGTCGTCCGCCGCGCGGTCGACGGCGACGACCTGCCAGCCGGACTTGACCAGGGAGTCGACGGTGGCCGCACCCATGCCCCGGGCCGCACCGGTGACGACGGCGACCGGGCTCACGGCGCCGGCCAGCGCGACGACACCTGGCCCACCAGGTTCGCCACGAGTTCGTTGAGCAGGGCAAGGCCCTCGTCGGCGTTCGCACCAGCAGGGTCGCCCAGCACTCCGTTGGACGATACCGGCCGCACCCCTTCGGCGCGCAGACGAGGCATGAGTTCGCCGATCGGCTCGCTGCGGCCGGCCTCGGCCAATTCGAGACGGACGGCGCCGGGGTCGATGGCCAACATGAGCGAGGTTTCGGTGCGACCGGCATGGGCGTCGCCCCCGGGCACCGTGGCCGACCAGACGAGGACGTCGTCCCCCTCGTCGGCACTGCGCGCGCTCACCACCCGCAGTGCTTCGGCATTGCCACCGTGCGCGCTGACCACGACGACCCCCTCGAACGCGGCCCGGGCCGAGCGCACCAACTCGCTGATCAGCTCGGCCAGGACCGGATGGCCGACGAGCAGGGTCCCGGGGAACGCCGGCGTGCTCGCCGCTCGCCCCGTAGGCCAGCGCCGGCGCCACCGCCACGTGCGCGAGGCGCTCGGCCAATCCGGCCGCGACGGCACAGGCGATCCGGGTGTCCGTGTCGAGCGGCAGATGGGGACCGTGCTGCTCGAGCGAGCCCAGACGGGAGTGCAAGCACGTGGCGCCGCCCGCTCGCCTCCACCTGGCCCCAGGTGGCGCGACCGAGGTCCACGACGGTCAGGCCCGCGCCGGTGACCGGAAGCGCACGGGCGTGGGCACCGGGATGGGCACGCCCTGGCGATCCACCTTGGAATGCCCCAGCGTCGAGCTCGGCCGCGCCTGCAGCGCAGACAATGCAGCCTCGCCGTGGCCGTACACGCATTCGGGATCGGGGCCGTCGAGCGGCAGTCCGGTGAAGAACTTGGCCGCCATGCACCCACCGCGGCAGGCGTCGAACGACCCGCACGACGCGCAGGCCCCGGCGCTCTGAGGCTCGCGCAGCGAACGAAAGAGTTCGGAGTCCCGCCAGACCGAGGGGAATCCGCCGGGCTCGCGTACGTTGCCGGCCAGGAACTGCCGGTCGATGACGAAGGGGCAGGCGTAGACGTCGCCGACGGGATCGATGAGGCACACCACCCGGCCGGCGCCGCAGAGATTGAGCCCGTCGAGCGGCTCGCCCAGAGCGGAGAGGTGAAAGAAAGAGTCTCCCGTGAGCACCCCGGGTCGCTCGAGCAACCAGTGATACAGCGCGCGCTGCTGCTCGGCGGTGGGATGAAGGGCGTCCCAACTGTCGACGGCCCGGCCCGACGGACGCAGGCGGGTCAGCCGCAGCTGCGCGCCGTAGGAGTCGGCGATGCTCGCCAGGGCGTCGAGCTCGGTCACGTTCTGGCGCGTCACGACCACGCTGATCTTGAACTGCCCGAAGCCGGCCGCGGCGAGATTGTCCATGGCTTGGCGCGCCGCGGCTGAAGGAGCCATCGCCTCGGACGGCGTCGTTCGTCAGTGCGGTCGCGCCGTCGATGGAGATCTGCACGTCGAGATAGTCGAGGGCAGCCAGCTGGCGGGCGCGCTCGGCGCTGAGACGCGTGCCGTTGGTGGAGAACTTGACGCCGACCTGGCGGTCGACGGCGTAGCCGACCAGATCCATGAAATCCGGTCGTAGCATCGGCTCGCCGCCGCCGATGTTCACGTAGAAGACCTTGAGGTCGACCATTTCGTCGACGACATGGCGCGCTTCGGCCGGGGTCAGCTCGTCCGGGTCACGCCGTCCCGACGAACTCAAGCAGTGCACGCAGGCCAGGTTGCAGGCGTACGTCAGCTCCCAGGTCAAGCAGATGGGTGCGTCGAGGCCTCGGCTGAATTGGTCCTTGAGGGGCAGCGGAGCAGTGTCAGCGGGCACCGATCACCTCCGAATCGGCGAGCCGCAGCAGGGCGCGCCCGTACGCGCTCCGCTGCTCCTCGGGAACGATCGCAGCAATGGCGTCGGCGGCCGTGTCGTAGTCGCCGAGAGCGCAGACCAGCTCCACGAGGAGGCGGGACTTGAGGAAGACGAGGCGCCGGTTGCCGTAGTGGTAGGCCAACGCGCCGAATGACTCGTCGCGCAGCGCGACCTGAGGATGCAGCCCCCAGGCCTGATCAAGAGCGAGCGCAGCCGAGGGCCGCGCCTGGGCGACGCTCAATAGACCCCGCACATCCCGTCGATCGAGACCTCTTCCACCAGGAGGTCGTCGACGTCCTCTTCGGACACTTCCTCGACGTCTCCCGTGTCTTGGTCCTCAGCCAGCATCCCGACCTCCTCTGGGCAAAGACCCAGCCTATCCCCGGTCCCGGGCTGCCAAGATTGGCTGGTGGACTCATCAGGCGACGCCGTCGGACCCGCGCCGCTGCGGCCAGCGCCGCCTCGCTCGTCGACCCCGCTGCCTGCGTCGTTCCGACTGGCCCAGGACCCGTCGACCAGCGTCATGGACGACGGTGCCGTCTTCCTCGGCGGGAGCCCGCTCCGCCTGTTCCGGGTCTCCGAGCGGGCCCGTGGGATCATCGAGCGCTGGCGGACAGGCAACCGCGTGGGCAGCGGACGCGCTACCGGGCTCCTCGCCCGACGAATGGTCTCGGCCGGCGCGTTCGCGCCACTGCCGGGCGGCTCCCCCTACGGCCCGTCGGACGTCACCGTGGTCATTCCCGTGCGCGACCGACCGGCGCAGTTGGACCGCCTTCTCACGCGCCTCGAAGGGCTCGATTGCGTCGTCGTCGACGACGCGTCGGATGATGCCACCGCCACCCGCGAGCTCTGCCTGCGTCATGACGCCCGTTTCGTCGGACTGACGACCAATGTTGGTCCGGGCGGAGCGCGCAACGCGGGGCTGGCGCTGACCGAGACACCGGTGGTGGCTTTCGTCGACTCGGACTGCCTCCCTCCCGAGGGTTGGCTGGAACCACTGCTGGCCCACTTCGAGGATCCGCTCGTGGCCGCCGTGGCCCCGCGCATCGTGCCGGCGGCAGGCGACCAGTCGACGCTCGTGGCGCGCTACGAGGCGGTGCGGTCGTCCCTGAACCGCGGCGCCCAGCCCGGACTGGTGCGGCCCGGGTCGAACGTGCCCTTCGTGCCCAGCGCCGTGATCGTGGTCCGATCCGAGGTTGTCGACGGCCACCGGTTGTTCGATCCACAGCTGCGCGGAGGTGAGGACGTCGACCTGGAGTGGCGCCTCACCGACGCCGGCTGGGACGTCCGGTACGAACCGAAGAGTGTGGTGCCCCACGACGGTGCGGCGACGATCGGCGCCTTCCTCGGCCGACGCTACGTCTATGGCACCTCAGCCGGGCCGCTCGCCCTCCGTCATGGCGATGCCATGGCACCCGTCCAGACCTCGGGCTGGTCGGTCGCCGTCTGGCTCCTGGGCCTGCTGCGGCGTCCGGGGGCGGCGATGGCGGCGCAAGCGGCGTCGATCATCGTGCTGGCCCGTCGACTGCGTGGCCTGGTGCGGGATCCGGTCGCGGTGGCGGCGAAGATCGCCGGCGGTGGTACGGCGCGCGCCGCTGTGCCCGCGCTGGCCGGGATAGCACGCGTCTGGTCTCCCCTTCTGGTGATCGCACTGCTCTTCCGTCGGACGCGGCGCCTGGCAGCGCTGGCCCTGCTCGTGCCCGCCCTGCACGACCGCGGCGAGGAGCCGGGCAGCCTCGACGCCGGCCGCTATATCGGGCTCCACGTCGCCGACGATGTCGCCTACGGCGCCGGGGTCTGGGTCGGCTGTCTCAACGCGCGCACGGCCGTACCCCTGGTGCCTCGCGTCGCCTGGCGTTCGCGGACCTGGTCATCTGCGGGCCTCCGTGAAGACCTCGGCCACACAGGCGGAAAGGTCACGACCTCGACGCAGGAAGACTGAAGTCTCTGAGAGGGGCGTCCTTCCAAGGACTTTCACCGCTTGCGCTGCTACTGTCATTGCAGCGAGGCGGGTGGGTCGATCATGATCATCACGGTGCGAGCGGTGGCGGGGTTAGCGGTCTTCGGAACGGCTCTCGTTGGGTTCGTTGGAGCTTCAGGCCCAGCGAGTGCGTCGGGAAGCTCCAACGGCCTCCTTGGCGGCTACCAGGGACAAACGTCGTCCAACGGGACACAGACGGTCGAGACAACGTTCAACGTGCCCACTGCCAACTGCGCTCCGGTCAGGGCAAAGGGGCAACAATTGGTGGGTGTGGCCGCACAGATCAACGACGCCGTCGGTAACCCGGATGCGTTGGCCGGGATCGGCGTCGATTGTTTCGGCCATTCCGCCTCCTATGTCCCTGTGGCACAGGCAGGAGCCACTACGACGCCACTTTCGTTGACGGTGCAACCGGGCGACTCGGTAACGGTAACCCTCTCCGTGAATGCGTCATCGTCGAGCGCGACCGTGACCGACGGGACACAGAGTCAGATTGTCAGCGGAGTCGGAGGCAACGTCAGCTCCGGTTCGTTTGAACTCGGAGCGTTTCGGGCCGCCTGCAGCACGGCTACGAAATGCGCACCCGTCCCAGAGACCTCGAAGATCGATTTCACCGCGAGCTCTGTGAGCTCGGCAAGTCTGGCAGGCGCCACGCGTGACCAGTTGACGGATGCAATGGGCGCCATCCAGATGAAGAGCAGCAAGCTCTCCTCTGACGGTTCGGGATTCAGCGTCAAGTGGCTCTTGTCCTGCGGCGTCAGCCAGAAACCCTGTTAACCGGGTCGCGAGGGCCAGCGCCCACTGGGTAGCCGAGCCGCGCCGCTCGACGCGGTTTGAACCCTTCAGGCGTGGCGCCTGGCTCGCCAGACGTCGCAGCGATAGCCCACGTCGACGGTCACGTCACCCTCGACTCCGAGCGCCTCGCGCAAGACACGCCGGGCCGTCTCGAAGAGCCGTTGGCGCGCGTCCGCCTCCATCAGGATGACCCAGCTGAATGTTCCGAGCAGCCCGACCAGGTCGTCGGCGGTGAGAGCTTCGTCCCACGTGACGATCTGCATCTCGGGTTGGTCGAAGGGAACACCGGCTGGAATTTCGAGCACCTGGCTCTGTCCGTAGGGATCGTTCACCGCGGCGGCCAGGTCGGCCTCGTGCTCACCGACCGGCGAGGGACCATCGCCCGCCAGGAGCGCCTGGGCCTGCTGGATGAAGGCCGCATCCCGGTCCGGCCCGCTCCACATGACACCGAGCACGCCACCCGGCACGAGCACCCGGCCGACCTCGAGCAGTGTGGGGACGAGCTCCATCCAGTGCCACGACGACGAGGCGAAGACGGCGTCGGCACTCCCGTCCTCGAGGGGGATGGATTCGCCCCGACCGGCGAGCGCCCGGACGCCGGGTACGGCCTGCTGCAGCACCTCGCGCATGCGGTCGTCGGGTTCGACCGCGACCACTTCGTCGGCCCGGCCTACCAGCCGGCGGGTGAGCCCGCCTGTGCCGGCACCGAGGTCGACGATGCGGCGGACGTGGCCGGGCAGGACCCAGTCGACGGCCGCGGCCGGCGGGCCCGGGCGAAAACGCTCGTAGTGCGTGGCGGCGTCGCCGAAGCTCGAGGCCCGGGCCGACTTCTCCGCGGGTGTCAAGGTAGGAGGGACAGCGTCCGAGCTGGTCATGGCCCGACCATATCGGCCGGGCTAAGGGTCCGCCGTGGGCGCGTAAAGTTTCCCGGTCACGGTGTTCCACCGGGGCGGCAGAGAGGTCACCATGGCAAACGAGTGGTTCGAGACAGTGGCAGAGGCGCAGCGCCGAGCCCGCAAGCGGCTGCCGAAGTCGGTCTACGGCGCGCTGATCGCAGGCTCGGAGCGCGGCACCACCCTCGAGGACAATGTCGCCGCCTTCGGCGAGCTCGGCTTCGCGCCCCACGTGGCCGGACAGCCGGCGAGCCGAGACCTGACCACCAAGGTGATGGGCCAGGAGATCTCGTTCCCCGTCATGGTGTCGCCGACCGGGGTCCAGGCAGTCCATCCCGAGGGCGAGGTGGCGGTGGCCCGCGCCTCGGCAGCCCGGGGCACGGCCATGGGGCTCAGCTCGTTCGCCAGCATGCCGGTCGAGGACGTGGTCGCGGCCAACCCACAGACCTTCTTCCAGATCTACTGGATCGGATCGCGCGAGCAGATCCAAGCACGGGTCGAGCGGGCCCGGGCAGCCGGGGCCGTGGGCCTCATCGCCACCCTCGACTGGTCGTTCTCCCACGGACGCGACTGGGGCAGCCCGACCATCCCTGAAAAGGTGGATCTGCGAACGATGCTGCACTTCGCGCCCGAGGCCCTCTCGCACCCACGATGGTTCTGGTCATTCGCCAAGACAGGGAAGGCGCCCGACCTGACCACACCCAACATGGTGGCCAAGGGCGAGCAGGCGCCGACGTTCTTCGGGGCGTATGGCGAATGGATGCAAACGCCGCCCCCGAGTTGGGAAGACGTGGCCTGGCTCCGCGAGGAATGGGGTGGACCATTCATGCTCAAGGGCGTGTCCCGGCTCGACGATGCCAAGCGCGCCGTTGACGCGGGCGTGAGCGCAATTTCGGTGTCCAACCACGGCGGCAACAACCTCGACGGGACCCCCGCTACGATCCGCCTGTTGCCCGCCATCGCCGATGCCGTTGGTGACCAGATCGAAGTGTTGCTCGACGGCGGTGTGCGCCGCGGCGGAGACGCCGTGAAGGCGGTCGCACTGGGCGCCCGCGCCGTCATGATCGGACGGGCTTACCTCTGGGGTCTCGCCGCCAACGGCCAAGCGGGAGTCGAGAACGTGCTCGACCTCATGCGCAGCGGGGTCGAATCGGCGATGCTCGGCCTTGGGCACACGTCGGCCAACGACTTGCGCCCATCGGACCTCGTCATTCCCGAAGGATTCACCCGCGTCCTCGGCGCCTGAGCGCCGCGGCAAGTCAGTCCTCGAACTTGACCACGCCCCGAATGATGGTCCCGGCCGCCTGGTCTTCGTAGCCCTGCTGCACCTGGTCGAGCGAGTACTCCTGCGTGATGATCTCGTCGATCTTGAGCTCGCCGGTCTCGAAGAGGTTGAGCAGATTGGGTACCTGCACTCGCGGGCTCTGTGAGCCGAAGACCGTGCCGAGCAGGGCCTGATTGAACATGGCCAGGTTGAACAGGTTGAGTTTGACGTCCATCTGGTCGAACGGTGCGATGGCGGTGACCACGATCCGGGCGTCCTTGGAGCCCAGCGCACAGGCACCAGCGATGAGTTCGCCCTTGAGCACGCTCGGGGTCAAGATGACCACGTCCGCGTTGCGGCCCATCGTCAACTCGGGCAGCATCATCTGCGCGTCGAGGAGCGACGCCGCGGTGTGCGTCGCGCCGACCTCGATGGCCTTCTCGAGCTTGAAGGGCACCGGGTCCACGGCGATGATGTGCCTCGCGCCGGCAATGCGTGCACCCTGCACGGCCCCCGAACCGACACCGCCGATGCCCACCACGACGACCGTCTCACCCGGCCGCACCTTGCCCCGGTCCACCGCCGAACCGAAGCCCGTGGAGATGCCGCAGCTGATGAGCGCGGCCGCCTTCATGTTGTCCCACGGGTTGAGCTTCACCAGAGAGTTCTCGTGGACGACCATCTCATCGGCGAAGGTGCCCAGCTGCGCCATGCGGTTCAGGTTCTCAGCGCCAAGGTGGTAGCGGTAGGTCCCGTCGCTGATCATGCCGCCGGCGAGGGTCATCATTCCGAGATCGCAGAGATTCTGACGGCCCGAGGCACACCAGTGGCAGGTTCCGCAGGAGGGGATGAACGACACGGCGACGTGGTCGCCCTCCGCCACCTGGGTCACGTTGGTCCCCACCTCGGTCACGATGCCGGACCCCTCGTGGCCCCCGACCACCGGGAACATGGACTTCACGCCCATCAGCTCGAGCACCTCGGGCGTCTGACTGATGTCGCCGGTACGCAGGTGCTCGTCGGAGTGGCACATGCCGGCCCAGACCATTTTCACGCGTACCTCACGATTGCCCGGGGGGTCGATCGTGATCTCTTCCGTCTTCCAGGGCTCGTTGAGCCCGGTGCACACCGCCGCACGCGTGGTCGTCATCTGTGAATCCCTCCCTGAGGCTTCCCGCGAGATCTGCTCGCGTCCTCAGTATCGTCCCCCGTGAGGCCGGGGACAACCGGGCCGGTGCCTCCCAGCGGTAGTCTGCGCGCGTGCCTGTTGCCGACACGTTCTCCGAGGTCGCGGCCCGTGTACGCAACTGGGGCCGCTGGGGTGCCGACGACGAACTGGGCACCTTGAACCTGATCGACGACCCGGCGCGGCGGAGGGCGGCGGCGGCGGTCTCGACCGGCGAGGCCTTCGCCCTGGGGCTCCCCCTGTCGGCTGCCGAGGGCATCCAAGCGGGGTTCATCGAGGGCCGGATCAATCCGAGCCGGACCATGATCCAGGTCAACCTTGCCCTGAGCCCCGACCCCGATTGGATCTGCGCCAGCGAGGATGTCCTGACCCTGGCCACCCAATGCGCCACCCACTGGGACGCGCTCGCCCATGTCAGCTACGGCGGCGTCATCTACAACGGCTACCCGGCCTCGAGTGTGTCGGAGGACGGCGCGGCTCGGTGCGGCATCCACCGACTGGGCGCAGTGGTCGGTCGGGGCGTGTTGCTCGACGTGGCCCGGGCCAAGGGACTCGAGGTTCTCGAGCCGGGCTACCCGATCATGCCCGACGACCTCGACGCGGCGAGCGCGCTGGCCCACCTGGAGGTGGCGCCCGGCGACATCGTGCTCGTCCGCACCGGCCAGATGGTGCACCTGGCACCGGAGCGGCGCGATCTCGTGGCCTACACCTGGCCCTCCCCCGGCCTGACCATTGAGACGGCCGAGTGGTTCCGAGCGCACGACGTCGCCGCCGTGGCGACCGACACCCTCGTGTTCGAGGTCTTCCCGTCCCAGCACGAGGACATCTATCTGCCGGTCCATCTGCTCCACCTGGTCGACATGGGCCTGACCCAGGGCCAGAACTGGGTCCTCGACCCGCTGGCCGAGGCCTGCGCGGCCGATGGCCGCTACAGCTTCTTGCTCGACGCCACGCCGATGCCGCTCACCGAGGGGCTGGGATCGCCCCTCAACCCCGTCGCGCTCAGGTAGCCCGGCGCCGGCGCGGCGCGGCGCGGCCGATCAGGAGCGAGGACCGCGGTGCTTCCAGCGCAGGCAGCGCGGCGGCGTGCGCCTCACGCCCCGTCACCGCCCAGTGCAAGAGGCGGGCCTGGGTGTCGATGAGGTGGGGGGTGCGGATGCCCCAGTACTCGAAGCCGTAGCGGTGGGCCGAGACGCTGGCGAACATGGCGACGATGGTGCCGGCCACGGCCATCGGGTCGTTGCCCGCCGGCGATGCCGTCGAGAGAGCGCCGGCCTCGCCGGGCGAAGGGCACGCCGCCACGATCACCTCGGACAGCGCCACCGTGACGGCGTTGAGCGCCCGCACCCGGATGCCGCGCAACTCGCGGTCGCCCTCCTCGGTGGCCAAGTCGACCACCCGGAACACGGCTCGGTTGTCCTCCCAATACCCCAGGAAGCCCTCGGTGACGGTGCGCGCGGTGTCCCAGCTCGTGTCTTCGGACCAGTCGCCACCCACCAGTTCGGCCAACTGCGCGGCCTCGTCTACCATGCCCTCGGCCAGGACGCGGATGGCCTCCTCGACGTTGGCGAAGTACTGGTAGAAGGTGGCCGGAGAGGTGCGAGCCTGTCGCGCGATGTCGGTCACCTTCACCGAGCGCCACGACGTGGTCGAGAGCAGCTCGACGGTGGCATCGAGCAGGCGCTGCCTGGTCTGGCGGCCGCGTTCGCCGGCCAGCCGGCCGTCGGTCGTTGCCACCGGCTCGAAGTTCAGGTCGACGATGGCGGCATCCGTGCCCTGCAGCTCCGCTGACATGAGGTGCCAGCGTAGCGGCCGGCCCCTCGAAGGCCCAGGTGGGGGCCGGATACCATGGCGGAATGGAGCAGACGCTGGCCCGCCCGCTCACTCGCGCCCAACAGGCCCGCCGACAACGCGTGATCGACGCCGCGATGGCGTTGGGACTCGAAGGTGGCTACGAGGCGGTGCAGATGCGGGACGTGGCCGCCCGCGCTGACGTCGCCATGGGCACCGTCTACCGCTACTTCACCAGCAAGGACCACCTCCTGGCGGCCACCCTCGTCAACTGGGTCGAGCTGCTCGACTCCCGGATCGGCCAGCATCCGCCCCGAGGGTTGCACCCGGCCGACCGGGTGCTCGACGTGTTGGATCGGGCGTTACGCGCCATGGGTCGTCAACCGAAGCTCGTCGCTGCGGTCTTCACCTCGCTCTCGTCCCCCGACCCCGCCGCCGTGGGCTGCCAGCAGCAGATCACCCTCCTCATGGAGGGCATCATCGCCCGCGCCATGGGCGAGTTCGACATCCCCGACATGGCCGACCGGGCCCGCATGATCGGCCATGTGTGGTACTCGGCCCTGGTTGGGTGGATCAACGGCTGGTCGACGATGGTCCGTGTCTACGACGAGCTCGCCGTCTCGGTGCGACTGCTCCTCCCCGAAGAGCTGGTCGAGCGGCGCGAGCCCGCGTCCTGACCGCCGGACACTGAGAAGGGCAGGCGCTAGGGTCGCACGGCGATGACGGCTGGCACTCGTTCCCGCCCTGGCCTGCCGATCGAGTTCACTGGCATCACCAAGCACTTCGGGCCCGTCCTTGCCGTCGACCAACTGACGTTCACGGTGCAACCCGGCCGGGTCACCGGGTTCCTCGGCCCGAACGGCTCTGGGAAGACGACGACCCTGCGCATGCTGCTCGGACTGGTGCACCCGTCGGCCGGGTCCGCCACCATCGGTGGCCGGCACTACGCCGAACTGGAGAACCCGACATCCACGGTCGGTGCCGTGCTCGAGGCGACCAGCTTCCACCCGTCACGCCGGGCGCGCACGCACCTGCGCATGGCTCGCGCGCGCCGGGGGCCACGACGACAAGCGGGCCGACGAGGTGTTAGAGCTGGTCGGTTTGTCCGGGGACGCCAAGCGCAAGGTCGGCGGCTTCTCCATGGGCATGCGTCAGCGGCTCGAACTGGCCACCGCCCTCATCGGCGACCCATCGGTGCTCATCCTCGACGAGCCGTCGAACGGGCTGGACCCCCAGGGCATCGCCTGGCTGCGTGATTTCATGCGCTACCTCGCCGGCGAGGGGCGCACGGTGCTCGTGTCCTCACACCTCCTGTCCGAGATGGCCCAGACCATCGATGACGCCATCATCGTGTCGTTCGGTCAGCTCAAGGCGCACGGCACCCTCGAGGAGATCACCAAGGGAATGACGGGCTTGGTCATGCGGGCCCGCTCCCCCGAGGCCGATCGGCTCTGCCAGGTGCTCACCAACGCCGGCATCAAATTTCGTCGTCTCACGAGCGACGAGGTGGTGATGGACGGCGTTCGTCCCGAACAGGTCGGTCCCCTGCTGGCCTCCAACCAGATCGTGCTCTACGAGCTGATCCAGGAGGGAGGCGACCTCGAGTCGGTCTTCCTCTCACTGACGACGGGGCTCGGTTTCGGAGAGGTGGCGGACCAGCTGTGACGCATGCCCTGCGCGCCGAGCTCCTCAAGATGCGTTCCATGCCGGGTGTCTGGGTGACCTGGGCCCTCGCCCTCCCCTTGACGGTGCTGGGTTGCCTCGGCGTCTTCGCCCTGGCGGCCAACGGAGATCCGGGCCATGCGTTGAACTTTCCCCAGACTCTCCTCCAGCGCCGGATGCTGCTCGGCGCGGGCTACGGCACCATGCAGGTGCTGGCGCCGATCATCGGTGTCCTCTGCATCACGACCGAGTACCGGAACAAGACCATCACGACGTCGCTCATCCTCGTCCCGATCCGAACCCGGGTCCTGGCCGCCAAGGTTGTCGTCGTTGCCTTCTGGTCGGTCTTCATGGTCGTCCTCTCCCTCGCCGCCGTGGCTGCAGTCGGCTTGCCCTGGAACGCCGCGCTGGGTGGGTCGGCGTCGCAGATCTTCGATCAGGTTGGGGCGGTGCTCCCCGGCCTGCTGGCGGCGACCATCCTGCTCGGCCTCTTCGGGCTCGGCTTCGGCACCCTGGTCAAAAACCAGGTGGCAGGCATCCTCATCACCATCGGGAGCACGTTCATCCTCGAGCAGATCCTGGTTGCCTTGGCCCGCTCCATCTTCCAGTACAACCTGAACTGGCTGCCCAACGGCGCCGGAGGTGCCCTGGCCGGCGACATCGCCCGTGGTTTCGGCAATGCGCAGGACGCCACGTCGCGTTTGCTCACATGGTGGCAAGGCGGGCTCGTGATGCTGCTCTGGGGCCTCGTGCCCCTGACGATCGGCTACTTCACGACGTTCCGTCGCGACGTCACCTGATCAGCCGCACCTGATCAGCCGCGCAGCACCACCCCGGGGTGTTCGGCCAGACCGTCTTCCGAGGTCGCTCCGTCCACCCGGATGGGCACGCCGTTCACCAGTGTGTGCGTCATGCCGACTGGTGCGTCGGCGGTGAGACGCTCGCCGTCGGCCGGGAAGTCGCGCAGTCGTCGCAGCGGGCCGGGTGCCACGGTCTCAGGGTCGAAGACACAGATGTCGGCGGCCTGGCCCTCGGCGATGGTGCCCCGGTCCGACAACCCGTAGACCCCGGCCGGCTCACCGGTCAGCTTGTGGATGGCCCGCTCCAACGGCATGACGCCCTTCTCGCGCACCCAGTTGCCCAACAGATCGGTGGAGAAGCAGGCGTCACAGAGCTGCGACACGTGGGCGCCCGAATCGGCCAGACCCAGCAACACGTTGTCGCGGGGCAACAGCCAGGCGATGCCCTCGGGGTCGTCGTTGGCCAGGACCGACCAGAAGCGGGCCTCGAGGTCGTCGTCGAGCGACACGTCGAGCATCACGTCGAGGGGCGTACAGCCGCGCTCGTCGGCGAGGACCTGCACGGGGCGGTCGGCCAGGTCGGGGTGGCTGCGCGACTCGGCCACCGAAATGTTGGCCCAGTTGAGGGGGAAGCCGCCCGCCTTGCCGCTGACGTCGTTCCAGGCCGTGGCGCGCCAGGCCGGGTCGCGGTAGGCCGCCACCCGCTCGTCCTTGGACTTGCCCATGAGGGCGGCGAAGGTCGGGCGCATGTTCAAGGTGAAGGGCTCGGAGAGGTTCATCTGGAAGACGAGTGGCCGGCACGAGACCTGGGGCCACACCTGCACCCCGTCGGACCACGCGTCGTCGTGCTCTGCAATGACTTTCTCGTGGTACGGGTAGCCCTTGACCGTGAGCAGCGCAGTCCAGGTGAACGGGCGGCCGATCTCACGCTGGAGCGCGAACACCTCCTGGTTGGAGAAGACGCCGCCCGGGAGCAGGGCGACGACACCTCGCCCGCGACTCCTTGACCGGTTGGAGCAGGGCACGCAGCTCGGCCAGGTCGGCCACGCGGGACGGCACAGGCCGGCCGCTGTCGCCGTTGTGGGTGGGTGACGCGCTCGAGGCGAAGCCAGCCGCACCGCCGGCCATGGCCTCGGCCACGACGGCCTGCATGCGGCCGATCTCCTCGTCGGTGGCCGGACGCTCGTATGCCTCTTCACCCATCACGTAGAGGCGCACCGCGGTGTGCCCGACGTAGCATCCGTAGTTGAGGGCTGGGCCCCGCGTGGCGACGGCGTCGAGGTACTGCGGAAAGGTCTCGAACTCGTCCCAGGGCACGCCCACCGAGAGGGTGTCGAAGCTCATGTCCTCCACGTGCTGGAGGGTGCGGGCGAGAAGCGCCACCCCATCGGGACGGATGGGGGCAATGGAGAACCCGCAGTTGCCGGCGATCACCGTAGTGACGCCGTGGAAGGACGACGGGGTCAGGTTGGGGTCCCAGAACACCTGCGCGTCGTAGTGGGTGTGGATGTCGATGAAACCGGGGCTCACTACCTGCCCGCTGGCGTCCAGGTCGCGCCCACCCTCGAGGCCGTCGCCCACGGCGCTGATGCGCCCGCCGGTGATGGCCACGTCGGCCTTCCGGCCGGGCGAGCCTGTGCCGTCGATGACGGTTCCCCCACGAATGACGATGTCAGCGCTCATGACACCATCGTCGCAGCCTGGGCGCCATCGTGCACGCGCGGTTGCCGATCGGCGGGTTGAGTCAGGTACGGTGGCTTGGGGCCCGGTTCTGTCTGCCGGTGAGGAGAATGACGCGCCAATCCGGCGCGGGACTGGAGTGTGATGGCGGTTCGGTGGTTCAAGTCGAAGGCGGAGCCTCCGTCCGACGATGAGCTACAGATCTCCGGCGCCATCGTCGGGCCCTCCGACGGGCCGTCTCCGGTCGCGCTGGTCGATGCTGGCCATGCCGCGCATGGTCTCGGCGTCGTCCGGGATCAGTTCACCCGCAAGATCCGCAAGAACCCGACCATCCGCATGGTCCCGAGCTCCATCATGGTGGACGGTCACCGGCTCCGCTTCGCCGTGTCCGACAACGTCAACGCGTACGGTCCCGACGGTCCGGGAACGCCGCCGATCTGGGCGGTCAACATCCACGGCTTCTTTGCCGGCGGCGGCATGTACTGGCGGGAGAGCGCCCGCCTGGCCGAGCAGTTCGGCTGGCGGGTCATCAACCCCAGCCTGCCCGGGTTCGGGGGCAGCGATCCCCTCGAGTGGCAGGACGTCTCCATCGAGAACCTGGCCAACCAGGTCATGGCCATCGTCCACAAGGTCGACGCGGGACCGGTCATCCTGATGGGCCACTCGATGGGCGGTGCCGTCGCCGTCCAGTTCGCCCACGATCACCCGCGGCGCACCCTCGGGCTGATCTACCGCGACGGGGTCAGCACCCCCGCCTGGAAGGACCGCAGCGGCATCATCCCGACCCTGCTCTCGCCGGTCCTGCCCGATGTTGCGCCCATGGTCGACATGATCAGTGCGGTCTTCTTCGACCTGCCCGATCTGGCCATCGGACGCCTCTATTCGACGGTCCGGGCGGTCCTGCCCGACATGCGCCAGAACATCCGCACCTTGGGCCAGACCATGCCCGTGGGCAGCATGCTCATGTCGCTCGACCAGCGAAGTCAGGTCCGCACGTTGGCGGCGCAGCAGATCCCCATCCTCAACGAGTGGGGGTGCTTCGACCGCATCACGCCTGGGCATACGGCGCTCGAGTTCGCAGCCATTGCGCGCTCCCCGGTGGTGTGGGTGCCCGGAGGTCACAGCTGGATGCTGGCCCGGCCCCAGGGCCAAGCCGACATCCTCACGCACTTGACACGAGGCCAGGAGTTCATGGGCGAGGTCGTGGACCGGTGGCGTCAACTCACCCCACGCGAGGTCACGCTACGCGCCGTCAACTGAGGCGGCTTCGTGTCGCCGAACCCTGGCGCCCGAGACGGCGCATCCACAGGCCGCGATCGGGTCGACGCAGCACCGTGATCGACAAGATCCTGCAACCGCTCCTCAACCTGAGCGGATGGGAGGCCTATGTCCTGGTGGGCCTCCTTGTGTTCGCCGAGGCCGCCATCATGCTCGGCTTCGTCTTCCCAGGCGAGACTGCGGCCATTCTCGGAGGGGTGCTGGCCTCCCAGGGCGGGGTGACGCTTCCGGGGTCCTTGCCACGGTGATCGTCTGCGCCATCGCCGGCGACTCGGTGGGTTACCTCGTCGGCGACAAATGGGGTCGCTGGGTCTTGAACCTGGCGCCGTTGCGCAAACGCCAGCGCGGCATCGACATGGCGTTGGAACAGTTGCGTCGACGCGGGCAACTGCGGTCTTCCTCGGGCGCTTCACCGCCTTTCTGCGCGCCGTCATACCCGGGCTGGCCGGCCTCTCCCGCATGCCGTACCGAATCTTCCTCCCGGCCAATGCGGCCGGCGGGGTGTGCTGGGGCGTCCTCTATGTCCTGCTCGGCTACTTCGTCGGCCAGCGCGTCGAGAAGGCCACCGGGATCGCCTCGGACATTCTGCTCGGCCTCATCCTCGTGGTCATCGTCGTCCTCGTCATCCGCCACGTCCGCAAGTCTCGGCGCGAGATCGAGGGGCCCGAACCGACGAACGCCAGCACCGAGGAGAAGACGGACTGAGCGCTCAGCCGGGCCGGTCGAGGACCGACCGGTCACCGGCGCGCAGACCCGCCAGCACGCGGGCGTATTCCCCCGCCGCGTCGTCGCCCTGGGTATCGGTCTCGAGCCAACGCGGTGCGGACGGGTCGCTCCGGTCCATGCCGAAGAGTCCGAAGCGCGGCGCGTAGGTGCCCCACTCGTAGTTGTCCACCAGCGACCAGTGGAGGTAGGCCCGGACTGGCACGCCGGACGCGACGGCGTCGGCCACGGCCCCGAAGTGCTCGCGGACGTAGCGCGGCCGGTGCATGCCGTCGTCGCGAGGAACCACCGTCCCATCGCGCACCTGGGTGGCCATCCCGTTCTCGACGACCCAGAGTGGGAGCCCCGGTCGCAGCCCGGACTCGGTGACGCACCAGGCGCGCAGGCCGGCCGGGTTGGATTCGACGTCCCAAATGGCGCGTCCGATCGACCAGTCGAGCGAGCCGGAGGCGGTGCGCCGGGGCGGCCGGCGCAGGGCGTGGCTGGCCACCGGGTCGTACCAGTCGAACGAGACGGCGTCGAGGGTGCGAGGGCGGGTCGAGGCGTGCACGGCCTCGACGACCCGTCGGGGGGTGGTCGGTCGGGTGAGGTGGCGCAGGCGCGGCCACAGGCGCCCACGTCCCGGCTCGCGCTCTGCGCCGTAGGGGCAGACGGCGGCGAAGAACCGACGGATGCCCGCCTCCCCGAGGTGGCGCGGCGGGAACGCGGCGTCGTGCAGCGTCGCGACGCTCGTCGATGTAACGATCGACCTCACCCGCCTCGATGCCCACGGCGTGCAAGGAGAGAAGGTCGGTCAGCATGCGATCGTGCTCGTAGACGGACGACGAACTGGTGTTCATGGTCACCGCCGCCTCGGGTTGGACGGCGGTGACGGCATCGGCCGCCAGGACGTGCCCGGTCAGCAAGTTGTCGAGGACGCAGAAGGCGTCGGCCACCGCCATGCGCCGCCCGGGCGGGCAGTCGCCTTGGATCCAGCCCATCAGCGTCATGATGTTGGGCTCATTGATCGTCACCCAGTGCCGGCAATAGGGCGCGAGATCGGGAACCACGCGCTCGACGTGGCGCACGAAGATGTCGGGCGAGCCCGGGCGGAGCCAGAACTCCTCACCCAGCCACCACGGGTAGCTGAAGTGGAGCAGCGTGACCATCGGAGCGAGCCCGCGCTCGTTGCACAGGGAGAGGATTTCGGCGTAGCGCTCGAGTGCGCCCTGATCGAACTCGCCGCGCCGGGGCTCGAGGCGGGCCCACTCCACCGAGAGGCGAAAGGCGTTGCAACCCAGGGCGGCGGCCCGGTCGAGCGCCTCGGTGGGGTGGCGCCAGAAGTCACAGGCGAGGCCCGACCGCTCGGCCCGGCCCGAGGCCTCCCAGCCCCACCAGTTGTTGTGCGGCTCGCCGTCACCGTTGAAGCCGCCCTCGATCTGATAGCCCGACGTGGCCACACCGGCGAGGAATCCCTCACCGAGCAGGCTGGCCGTCGGGGCGTCGGGGGCGTCGGGCATCCGTTCAGCTTGGCAGGCCCGGTCGCGCCGATGCCGACCCGACGACTGGGCGGGGCGTCAGCGGGACTGGAGGGAGCGCAGCCGCGACACCGCGGCCGCCACGATCTCGACCTCGTCGCCGGCCTGCTGGACCAGCGAGCGCACTCGAGGCGCGGCAGCGTCGCCGCCCGCTCCGAGCGCAGCCGACTGCACGTCGCGCGCGGCGGCGATCACGTCGGCCACCTGACGGCGAACCGCCTCGGGTCGTGCTCCAGCCGGCAGCCTGCGCTCGTGGCGCAAGAGCCCGTCGAGCTCGGACGCCGCGCGGCGCAGCGAACGGCAGACCGCGGGCAGCTCGGCCACCGGCGCATCGTGCGTCGCGGCATGGGCCACCGCGACCTCTGCGTCCTCGACCGCGGTCCACATGCGACGACGCACCCGGGCGGCCGTGCCCTGGCTCAGTTGCTGGGGGGTGGCCCGGGCCGACCAGCGCTCCCGGCCGGCGGCGAGGAACGACAGACCCGACACGAATCCGCGGGTGATGACGTGGCCGCCCAGCAAACGCCAGTGGCGGCGCACGTAGCTACGGGCGACGAAAAAGACGGCGGCCAGCACGGCCACGCCGAAGACGGTCACGACGAGCAGGAACTCCAGCAGGTGTTCCAGAAACGTCATGGCACGCAATTCTAGGCGCAGATTTATTCAGAAATCCGGGCAGTAGCCTGAAGTGATGGCGCGCGGTCCGGCCGGAGGGGACGGAAGCGACCCGGCGGGGCGGCCGGCGATCGAGCTGGGCGGGCACCCCGTGATCCCCTCGGTGCGCGAACACCTGCCCAGTGTCGTCTGGGGGGCCGCCCTCCCCCTAGGGGTCTACTTCCTCGTGCGGAGCCACGTGCAGACAGACACGCAGGCTTTGATCATCGCGGGTGGGTTCTCCGTGGCCTGGGTCGTCTTCCAGTTCGTGCGCCAGCGCCGCGTCGACCTGGTGGGCGTGATCGTCCTCTCCGGCTTTGTCGTCGGCGTGGTGAGCGCGGAGCTCCTGGGCGGCAACTCGTACATGCTCAAGGTGCGCGACGCCTTCTTCACCGCCATCTTCGGCTTCGTCTGCATTCTGACGATCTTCACCCACCGTCGCCCCGCCCTCTTCTACGTGGGCCGGTACCTCTCGGCCGGGCAGGATCCGGCGAAGTTGGCCGCCTACAACGAGCTGCACGAGGCGCCGATGGGCCGCCACGCCTTCCGCGTCCTCTCGGTCGTCTGGGGCATCGGCCTCATCGTCGAGGCCGGCTCGCGCATGACGCTGGCCGATCTGTTGCCCACCGGGACGTTTCTGGCCGTGTCGCCCTTCATCACCGCCTCGGTCCTCGGCAGCCTCTTTGCCTTCACCGTCGTCTTCGTGCGCCGCGCCGAGCTCGAGACGATGTTCCCGGCCGCCGAGCCCGGTCCGGCGGTCGCACCGGCTCCGTCGCCGGGCGACGAGGAGCCCGAACCGCGGCTTCCTCCCTCCTGAGGCCCGGTTGTTAGCCTCGGCCCCGCACCGAGGCCGGCGGATCGCCGGTATCGACGAAGGGAGCTGGACACCATGGCTGACGAAGTACTGCGCGAGCGCCGCGGCCACGTGGAGATCCTCACCATCAACCGGCCCGAGGCGCGCAACGCCATCAACGGAGCAGTGAGCCTGGGCGATGTCGACGGCCCTCGACGAGCTGGCGGACGACGACGACTGCTGCGGTGGTCGTGATCACCGGGAGTGGCGACAAGGCCTTCAGCGCCGGCATGGACCTCAAGGCGTTCAGCAGTGGCGAAGGCGGCACCATCATGGGGGCCAGCGGTGGCTTCGGCGGGATCACCCAGCGCGACTTCCCCAAGCCGATCATCGCCGCCGTGAACGGCTCGGCGCTGGCCGGCGGGCTCGAGATCATGCTCTCGTGCGACCTGGTGGTGGCGGCCGACCACGCCATGTTCGGCATCCCCGAGGCCAAGCGCGGCCTCATCGCCGGGGCCGGCGGCCTGATCCGCCTGCCCAAGCGGCTGCCCATGGCCATCGCGCTCGAGCTGGCCATGACCGGCGACCCGATCGACGCCGCCGCGGGCCGACGCGCTCGGACTCGTCAACACGGTGGTGCCCGGCGACCAGGTGCTGACCGAGGCCCTCGCCCTGGCCGATCGGATCGCCGCCAACGCACCCCTGGCGGTCCGCTACTCGAAGAGCGTGATGCGCCAGGCCGCCGAGGTGCCCGAGGAGGAGGGCTGGAAGATCAACCTGCATGCCGTCGGGGTGGTGTTCTCCTCGGCCGACGCCATGGAGGGCCCGGTCGCCTTCGCCGAGAAGCGTGCCCCGAACTGGCAGGGCAAGTAAGGCCCACGCCGTCGTGCTGGCCCCGGGCCTCGACACCCTTCGCCTCACGCTCCACGTCCTGGCCGCCACCGTCTGGGTGGGCGGCCAGATCGTCATGGCCGGTCTGGTCGGCCCCTCCCGGCGCCTCGGTGTGGAAGCCCCAAGGAGCTGGCCCGCGCCTTCGCCCGGCTGGCCTGGCCCGCCTATGCCGTCCTGGTGCTGACCGGCTTCTGGAACATCTCGGCCTTCACCTGGTCGAACCAGACGACCGCCTGGAAGACCGTGCTCATGGTGAAGATCGTGGTCGTGGCGCTGGCCGGGCTCGGGGCCGGCGCTGCACCAAAGGGCCACCTCGAAGGCCCAGCTGGCCCTTTGGGGGTCGGTGGCGGGGACGGCGAGCGTCGCGGCGCTGGTGATGGGCATCCTTTTGGCCGGTTGACTCCGAAGACCAGGTACAAGAGGCCTGCGGGTACCTCGTTCCCGGATCGGGTCTATCCTGGGACGGTACCGCCACGTGGACCAAGGCGAAGGAGAACCTGATGCTTGCTGACATTTTCGGTCCCGACCTGTTGATCGTGGCCATCGTTCTCGTCGTGCTCCTCTTCGGTGGAGCGGCGATCCCCAAGCTGGCCCGCAATCTTGGCTCGGCCAAGACCGAGTTCGAGAAGGGGATTGACGAAGGCAAGAAGGGCGCGGCCGCCAAGGACGTGTCCGCCGCGGCTGACGCACCGGCCGAGGACAAGGCCACCGGCAGCTGAACCGGCGGGCCCCGGCCCGTCACCCACGACGCCCACTCGGTGGGCGCGTCAGAGACCGCACGCCCAAGGGGAAGAGCATGGCTACTGACGTCCTGTCCGTCGCCGACCGCCTCTGGAACGGCGAGCTGTCCACCTCCACGTTCCATCCGGTCGACCACGTCGGCGGGTTCGTCGAGATCACCGACGGCGTCGGCTTCTGCCCGTCTTTTGCCAACGTCTCGTCCTTCCGCACGGGCGACGGCCTCGTGCTCGTCGACACGGGCAGCGCGCCGCTGGCCCAGATCGTCCACGACGACATCCGCACCTGGAGCCCGGACCGCCTGCACACCGCCGTCTATTCCCACGGGCATATCGACCACGTGTTCGGCGTGCCCGTGTGGGAGGCGGAGGCGCTCGAGCAGGGCTGGGCCGCACCGGAGGTGATCGCCCACCACGCCCTGCCGGCACGCTTCGACCGCTACATCTTCACGAACGGCTACAACACCATCATCAACCGGCGCCAGTTCGGCTTCGCCGACCTGCAGTGGCCCACCGAGTACCGCTACCCGGACCGTACGTACCACGAGAGCCTGGACATTTCGGTCGGCGGCGTCGACTTCGCCTTGCGCCACGAGAAGGGCGAGACCGACGACCACACCGTGACCTGGCAGGCGGACACCAAGGTGCTCTGCTGCGGTGACCTCTTCATCTGGGCCTCGCCCAACGCCGGCAACCCCCAGAAGGTGCAGCGCTACCCGCGGGAGTGGGCGGACGCGCTCCGGCCGCATGCTGACCCTGGAGGCCGAATTCCTCCTCCCCGGCCACGGGTTCCCCGTCGTCGGCGCGGACCGGGTGCGCGTCGCCCTCTCGGATACGGCGGACCTGCTCGACTCGCTGGTCGACCAAACGCTCGCCGTGATGAACGAGGGCGGGCGCCTCGACGACGCCATCCATTCGGTCGCCGTGCCCGAGGCGCTGGCCGGTCGCCCCTTCCTCCAGCCCGTCTACGACGAGCCCGAGTTCATCGTCCACACGGTCTGGCGCCAATACGGCGGGTGGTGGGACGGCAACCCGGCCACCCTCAAGCCTTCCTCCGAGCGCGCCCTGGCGGCGGAGCTGGCCGAGCTGGCCGGCGGGGCGGGCGTCCTGGCCGACCGCGCGTTGCATCTGCTGGCTCTGGCCGAGGAGGCCGGCACCGGAGGTGCGGCCGAAGCCGACCGCGCCTTGCGCCTGGCCGGCCACCTGGTCGAGCACGCCTGGCTGGCGGCGCCGGCCGATGCGGGCGTACAGCGGGCCCGCCAGCAGGTGTTCGCCGCCCGGGCCGCCCGGGCCACCTCGACCATGACCCGCGGTGTCTTCACCTGGGCCGCCAACGAGGCCGGCGCCAGCGACTCTCCGCCCCCGCCGCACGCGCACTGAATCAGTGGGGGGCGGAGGCCCTCAATTCCAGTTTTTTCGCGCGGTTCGATAGTGTCAGCCCTCGTGGACTCGTCGCCGACCAGCCCCCCTCTCGAGACGCCCGAAACCCCTGCTCCGAGGCGTCGCCGGCGGCTGGGAGCAGGCGGCCTTGGTCGTGGCCGGAGCCATCGCTCTCACGGGGTGCCAGCTCCCCTCCTTCGGCGCCTACAAGGGGGCCACCACCCAGGCCCGTTCCACCTTCCATCTCTGGCAGGGCTTCTTCATCGCCGGCCTGATCGTGGGCGGGTTCGTCCTCCTGCTGATCCTCTGGGCCATCTTCCGGTACCGCCGCAGGTCCGACGACATCCCTCGCCAGAGCCAGTACCACACGCTGACCGAAGTCCTCTACACCGTGGTGCCGATCCTGATCGTGATCGGGCTGTTCATCGCCACTGTGGTCGTCGAGAACAAGGTCGACGCCGTCTCCCCCAACCCCGACGCGACGATCCACGTCTATGCCTTCCAGTGGGGTTGGGAGTTCAAGTACCCGAACGGCGTCCAGGTCATCGGCCAGACCACCGACGCGCCCACCATGGTCGTGCCGACCGGGCAGTCCGTGCACATCTACCTGCGCTCCTACGACGTGCTGCACGGCTTCTACGTACCTGAGTTCAACTTCAGCCGCTACGCCAGCCCCGGGTACTGGACCGACTTCCAGTTCAACGTCCTCCACAACGGCGTCTACCGGGGTCAGTGCACGCAGCTGTGCGGCCTCTACCACTCGTTGATGTTCTTCAACGTCCGTTCCGTCTCGCCCTCCGCCTACGCGGCCTGGCTCCACACCACGGCGGTGTTCCAGCGCCACCACCCGAATTCCATCGGCCAGCTCCCCTCGAGCGTGCACGCAAACATCAACGGCACCGCGGGCTACTCTGGCAATTCGGGCAACACCGGCGGTGGCAACACCGGAAACACAGGAGGTGCGTTCTACGGTGACTGATGTCATCGCTCCCCCTCTCGAGACGCCGGACAAGCCGGGAGTCGCCGACGGTCACGACACCCACGGGCACGACGCCCTGGCTGGCCACGAAGATCACGGGCCGACCGGAATTCTCAAGTGGTTGACGTCGACCGACCACAAGGTCATCGGTCTCAGCTACATGATCACGGCGATCGCCATCTTCTACGTGTCGGGCATCATGGCGCTCTTGATGCGGCTGCAGCTCGCCTCGCCGCACTCCTCGCTGCTGAGCTTCGCCCAATTCAACGCGCTGTTCACCATGCACGGCAGCCTCATGCTGTATCTGTTCGCCGGTCCCTTCGCCTTCGGCGGCCTGGCCAACTACATCGTGCCGCTGCAGATCGGCGCGCCGGACATGGCCTTCCCGCGCCTCAACGCGCTCAGCTACTGGCTCTACCTGACCGGCTCCATCACGATGCTGCTCGGCTTCTTCGTGGCCGGTGGCGCGGCCCAGTTCGGCTGGGTGGCCTACGCGCCGCTCTCGAGCGCCACCAGCTCGCCCGGAGCGGGACCCGACGTCTGGATCATGGCCCTGGTGCTCACCGGGTTCTCGGCCATCTTCACCGGCGTCAACCTGTGCGGGACGATCTTCTACCTGCGCGCCCCGGGGATGACCATGTTCCGCATGCCCATCTTCACCTGGAACATGCTGGTGACCGGGATCCTCATCCTCATCGCCTTCCCCGTGCTCACGGCCGCGCTGATCATGCTCTTCTGCGACCGCCACTTCGGGACCCACATCTTCACGGCGGTGGGCTGTCACCTGGTGAACGGCGCACCCATGGCTTCGTGCGGCTCCCCGCTGTTATGGCAAAACCTCTTCTGGTTCTTCGGCCATCCCGAGGTCTATATCCTCGCCCTCCCGTTCTTCGGCATCGTGACCGAGATCCTGCCCGTCTTCAGCCGCAAGCCTGTCTTCGGGTACAAGGGCATGGTCTTCGCCACCATGGCCATCGCCGCCCTGTCCACCGGTGTGTGGGCCCACCACATGTTCACGACGGGCGCCGTGCTCCTGCCGTTCTTCTCGTTCCTGAGCCTGCTCATCGCCGTGCCCACCGGGATCAAGTTCTTCAACTGGATCGGCACCATGTGGCACGGCCAGATCACGTTCAACACGCCGATGCTGTTCAGTATCGGTTTCCTCTTCGCCTTCCTGATGGGGGGCGTGACCGGCATCATGCTGGCCTCGCCGCCGATCGACTTCGCCACCCATGACACCTATTTCGTGGTGGCCCACTTCCACCAGGTCCTCTTCGGCACCGCGGTCTTCGCCGGGTTCGCCGGCCTCTACTACTGGTACCCCAAGATGTTCGGCCGCATGCTGCGGGACAACCTCGGCAAGTGGCACTTCTGGCTGATGTTCATCGGCTTCTGGGTCACGTTCATGCCCCAATACGTCGTCGGCCTGCTCGGCATGCCCCGCCGGGTGGCGAGCTATCCGTCCAACCTGGGCTGGCAGAGCTACAACATCGTCTCGACGGTGGGCGCCTTCATCATCGGGATCTCGTTCGCCTTCCTCCTGGTGAACTTCGTGGATCTCGTGGCGCAAGCCCATCCCGGCGGGCAACAACCCGTGGGATGCGCAGACGCTCGAATGGTTCACCACGTCGCCACCCCCGCACCACAACTACACCCACCTGCCGCCGATCCGCTCCGAGCGGCCCACCTGGGACTACAACCACCCGGACCACCTCAACGAGCCACACGGAAGGACGGCCCACTCCAACGGACACGGCAACGGAAAGAAGGTGGAGGCGTCGGTATGAAGATCGAAGCGCTGTTCCTCCTGTTCCTTGGTGCCTTCTTCGGCTTGGTCGGCCTCGTCTACTGGTTCTGGAGCTACGAGGACGGCGGCGGCGTGATGCTGCTGGGTGCCACCCTGCTCGGCTTCCTGCCCGGGAGCTACTACTTCTTCTGGCACCGGCGCATGGGAAACCGGCTCGAGGACCGCGACGCCGAGATCGCCGAGGGAGCCGGTGAGATCGACTCCTTCCCGAGCTCGTCCATCTGGCCCTTCGTGATGGGGATGGGCGCCTTCACCACGGTGCTCGGCCTCGTCTTCGGGATCTGGTTCCTGTTCCTCGGTGTCCCGCTGATCCTCACGGCCCTGACCGGCGTCACCGCCGAGAGC
>CAVSEB010000036.1:0-541618 GCA_963726855.1 uncultured Acidimicrobiaceae bacterium | reverse complement strand
GGATTGGGGCACCCAGTTGCGAGCCCCGTGATAGTTCAGATACCGACGGCGTGGCGCCCGCCCTCGAGCCACATTCGTAATGACGGATCGAGAGCGGAGGCCGCTGTCTCATAGAGCGCGAGATCGTCGGACGTCAACACGCCGCGCCATCGACCTGAGTCACCCTTGTAGAAAAAACTGTCGGCGCCACCTTTCCACGTCATCGTCATTGGGTCTTCGGTGCCGCGTGCTTCATTACGCATCGCTTCGAGTCCGACTGTTGCGACCAAGGCGGGCCAGGAGTCCTCCCTGATATCGATGTCGCAGAACTGGGCGATCCGCCGCATCTCAGATCCAGGGTCGACCTTGAGATCACCGAAGTGGACGAACAGGATATTGCGAAGCGCTCTGACCTCCCACCAGGTCGACAGATGGTGATGATGCGACCAATACGGCCAGCCATCGCGCTCCCACTCGAACCATCCTTCGCTCACCCACCGCGGCCACAACTCGCCCGGCGTTGACGGGCAGCGCGGGAACTCCGGTCCTGGACGATCGGGGTCGTTGAAAAGTTTGTACATCCGGTCGGTGTAGGACGAATAGTGATTGAACAACGACATGAAGACGTCACGGGTGTCCCGGCCAACGACGATGTACTTCGCCTGTGGAAAGAACCGCAGACCATCGGCGGCAAGATGGCTCTTCATAAACCTGCGATGACGCTGAGCTTCAAGACGGTCGAGGATCGGTTGCACCGGACCAACGAATCGAGCATCGATCCACGGCGAGATTTCGGACAGTCTCGCACGCAAAGGACCCGGCCCGAGGATCAGTGCAGCGAGGATACGTTGCGTCCATGTCGTGCCGGCCTTGTACGCCGTCGTAACGAAGATGTCGTCGTCGCGTGGTACGAACTGCTCCCAACGTGTGCTGTCGAGGTGGTGATTGCGGTACTCCCGGGTCCGCTCGGGTGGTTCCAGCCTCATGGCGACAAATCATGCCACCGTGCCACCCTGCTGACTGGCCGAGCCGTTCCGCATGGCAACCCAGCCCGGCGGACTTGGGCACCGAGGAAACACTTAGGCGTGCGGCAACCGATGCTCAGTTGCCAATGTCAGTTCTTATGCGCAGTCGGGCTCATGAGTGAAGTCGTCCGTGTCATCAACACTGACACCAGGCCCGTACCCCTGTTCGGTCCGCTCATGCCATTCGATCCCAACTAGGCGACCGTGAACTGCCGCATATCCGCCCCAGGACTCCACGTAGAGCCTTTGGGAGTACGCCACATTGAGGGTTACTTCGTCCCCAACCCGCAACACCCGCCGCGGGTCTTGGTGGACTTCATCTCGCAACCAGATTTTGGCTCGGGCCATCTGAAAACAGTACGACTTCGAGCCGGTAACATACGCGACATCCCGCCGGGCTACTCAGAGCCGGTCAGAACCTTGCCCCAAATCCCAGTCTGCGACAGGTGCTTGGATCGGATACCGGACGGCATCAACCACGCGGGCGCCATGGATTGGTGTGTCGAGTGCGATCAATGGGTTTCAACGATGTCCGCGGGAATGTTGCACAACCAGGGCCATTCCCTTCAAGGGAAGCCCTGACGCGTAGCTGGAACTCCGCTTTCCCGCGATAGGAGTCACCCTTCGCATCCACTCGGTAGGGCACTCGCAGGCTGCCCGTCGCTCTGGCCAACAAACGGCTTCCAAGGTCCCTCTGCAGGCGGTGTTTCGCCGACTCGGCCCGCCAAATTCAGTTGACGCATTGCTGTCTGTCGTCGCGAAACCCGAGTCAGTAGCTGTCGAGCAGTTGCTGGATCCAGTCGCTCACTGCCGCGGCTCTAACGGTCTTGCCCTTGATGTCGAGATCGTTAGGGCTGGCGCCATGTTCTAGTAGGAATACGATGATCCGGTATTGGTCTTCCTTGGCCGCGTCCGACCCAGAGTGGCTCTTGCCCGTATTCTGAACAGCCAGGTGAAGCGGAGTTGAGCCACTCTTGTTCATCAGTAGCGGGTTGGCACCCTTGTCGATAAGTCCGCTGACCCCGCCCGCGCATCGATCTCTCACTGCTCGATGCAGCGGGGCAACACCGCTCTTGTCGAGTGCGTCGGGGTCCGCCCCAGAATCGATGAGAAAAGAGATCAGCTCGTACTGCGCATTCGAATCCGCTCCCGGACTTCCATCTGCAGCGTAGTGGAGCGGTTCGGCTCCTCTTCGGTTGTGCGCGCGAACGGCGGCACCTCGCCCGACCAGTGATTCGGCCAATCTCCGCTCGTGCGCGGCGGCCGCTACATGCAGCGCCGTGTCGCCGGCGTAGACGTAATGACGAATGGGGCCGAGGAAGTACGGTCGTGAATCTTGGCGACTCGCTCCGACCCGAAGGGGAAGTGTGACCAAACCGGGGGTTTGAACGAGCATTCGCGTGACCCCGTCGTGGTCCCGCGAGGTGATCGCGGCGAAGAGCGCAAGCACGGAATCTCCCATATCATCGGGTCTTCGACCTGCCTTCACCACCTTGGCCGACTGTCAAATCTGGGACACGGGCGCTCTGAATAGGGCCCGTAAGTTGTCGAATGTCGTGAGGCAGGCGTGGGTGCAGCGCGCGGTTCACGTGTGCCGGATACCAAACGGCTCTCCGTCGCCAATGTGACGAACTGCCCACCGGCCCGGCGTTCGAGGGCAGTCCAGATTGAGCCACACATGCGGGTCACGCCTGAGCTGCCACTACCCAGGCGGCAGCGCTGAGTCGCATGCCTGTCCCTTCTTCGTATCTATGACTGAGATCGGCGCTCACAGTGCGGATCACATCAGTCCGCGCGTCCGGATCGACGAGGTTGAGGAGTCCCCGCGCCATTCCCATATCGAGAAGAAAGTCGGTCGACTCCTCGAGGCTTCCGCCGCCCCCGATAATGATGGTGGGGGTGCATGACTCGCATTCCACCTGCTCGAACCCGACGGCGTTGAGCAGCGCGACGGTCTCGTCGACATCGCAGAGAGCGAACATGCCAGGTCCCCGCGCCTGCCCTCCAAACTCGGGTAGCTCGACGTGTCGACCGGCAACATCGGCAATCAACCTCAGCCACTCGTTGGCAGGGAGTCTCTGCCAAGCCACGAACACAAGGCGGCCGCCGGGCCGAATCGCACGCCGCAGATTGGTGAACGCCCGCACAGGATCGTCAAAGAACATCAGCCCGAACTGACTGATGAGGAGGTCGAACGTACCAGCGACGAACTCGTGGATCTGCGCATCGGCGATCATGAAGTCGACGTTGGCAATCTCCCTAGCCTGAGCACGGCGCATGGCCAACTGCACCAGTGGCTGCGACAGGTCGATACCGGTGGCGCGTTCTGCCATTGTGGCAGTGGTGAGCGTCGTCGCGCCGGAGCCACAGCCAACGTCGAGTACTGCCTCGTGGGTCGAGGGTGAGGCCCGTTCGAGGAGAGCCCGAGTGAAAGGCTCGAGCTGCCGGTCGTACCTGTCTGCATTCTCGACGAAATAGAGGGCCTCCGAACCGTTCCAGGCTTCGGCTTGTTGTTCGTTTGGCGGCATCAAGGTCTCCTCACCATCGCTGAGCGTCCATCCATCATCGCATCACAAGGCAATTTCCAGGTCGTTCGTGTCTCCCCCGTAACGCCTCAGAGCCGGCGAACCGGGTCACGTGCGAAGCGGAGGTCCGATCGGGTCATTTGGCAGTGCACCGGATACGTGATACCGGGCGCGTGGCTGAGGTTCGCAACGGAAGCTCGAGAATCTGCACATCTCTTCCCTGTCCTACTCGATTCCGGAGCTGAGAACTACGAGGCCGACACAGTGCCCACCAGCACGTAGAACTGCCCGGCGAACAGGACCACACCACCGACTTCGGCGGCTAACGCGCCCGCATCAAAGTGTCTGCGGAAGACTCTGTAGCGGTCTCCCCCCGGCAGGGTCCGCTCTTGCCACTCCTCGGCGCTCACTCCCTGGGGGCGACCGGCGTCAAGGATTACGACCTCGGACGCTACCCGGTGCGCCTCGGCAAGAAAGGATTCACGCTCGCCTGGAAGAAGCAAGCCATAAAGGTGGGCGGAGAAGCAGCGGTCGACGGCGTGGGATCCTACGGGCAGTGCTGTGGCATCTGCCTGGATCACAGGTACTCCCGGAGCTTCGGTGCGCAGAACGTCGAGCGCCTTCCGACTCTGGTCGATGGCGATGCCACTCCCTGAAAGGTATCGGGTGAAAGTGCCTGGCCCGGCACCCACCTCGACAAAGGGGACTGCAGAGAGTTCACGAAGTAGGCGTTCAAGCTGCGCCGCTTCAGCGGCGATGTCTTCGACTTCGACGGTGACGCCTAGACGCGTCCAGTAGGCATGGGCGTTGGCCAAGCCAGGCAAGCGTCCGGCCACCCGCCGGTCGTAGTACGCCCAGAGTGATCGTCGATACTTCTCTCTTTCGTCGGACGACTTTCCGATCACCGACGGATCGCCATCATCCGGATACCACACGCATCCATGATTGCAGCTGCTCCTGCCGCGAGTCCGCACTGCCCCCATGATGCCGGTAGGTGGCACCCACTCCCGGCGGTATGGGGCACCCGTCCGACGCTGGCGGGTTGCTGGCAAAAGTGGAGCTGGGTCGATGATGGCTGGTGTGGCGCCCCCGGAAGGAAGCTCGACTTGAGCCCAGCCTTCCTGAAGGGACCGAACTGGGGGTCACGGTCCTGGCGTTCTGATGATGGCTTCTCCTGCAATTTCGTGGGTCTCGTCTTCGAGCATGGTGCGGAGGAGGAGTGCGACCCACGTACGGTAGGGCTTCCAGGCGTCGCTGATTTCGGCAATGTCGGCGGCGCTGGGCGGTGCCTTGAGGTCATAGGCGATTGCCATCGCTCGAGCGAGACGCGGATCGGCTGTAGGCGTGAAGTCCGGATCACCTGCCCCGCGAAGGAGAATCAGTTCGGCCGAGAACGGGCCGATTCCGGGAATGGCGATCAACTCCTCGAGGGCTTGGGAACGAGGGAGTGACCTCAGCCGGGCGGCGCCAAGGGTCCCACCGAGAGCGGCCTCGGCAATACCTCGAAGACGCTCGAGTTTGGTCTTGCTCAGGCCATTGATCGTTGACAGCTGGGCAAGCTTGGCTGGATTCGGGAAGGCGCGGACCGTTCGACCGCCAACGTCGATGGTTTCACCGTGTTCGGCGGTGATGCGAGCCTTGATTGCGGCTGCCTGGACGATTCGGATTCGCTGTCCGATCACCGACCACGCTGCCGCTTCGTAGGGCGACCAGAAGCAGACGGGGCGGAGGCCTGGATACCTCGACTGGAGTTGAGCCACGACTGGGTCGTGACGAGCGATCTCCGGAAAGCCTCGACCGTCGATGTCGAGCGAGAGGATCCGCTCGACCTGCTCGACTGCCGCCGGAAGTACCGTGGGGGCAAGCGTGCCGTCTCCGTGAACTGTGCCGTGAACTGCACCGGCTTCCTCCTGGACGCGCACTGCCACCGGGTCCCAGTAGCCGTCGACGCAGAAGGCCATCTCCAAGCTCGCGGCTGTATCGCCGTCGTAGGCGGCTGGAGCGAATCCCTCGAGGTACCGAATCGATGCCGCCAACGAATACGGCCCCTTCGGGGAGAACACAAAGCTCGTGGCGGGAGTCATCTCAGCCATGAATAGTCACGGCGTAGCCGTCGGGATCGGCGAAGGTGAAGGTGAGACCGAAGGGTCCATGGAAAGGTGCGACCAGCATGGGGATTCCGGCGAGAACCATTGCATCGTGCAGATCCTGCGGATCGTCCGCCTTCAGCCAGATGGCCACACCCCATCCGAGGTGCTCAACGGCCTCAAGGTCGACGAGTGGCTCCCGCACGGCGAACGCGACGGGCTCCGTGGCGAATACCACCGCGTGGTCAGGACTGACCTGAGCACGGGCGAGCCCAAGGTGCTCGGTGTAGAAGGCTGCGGAAGCCTCCAGATCGCGAACCTGTAGAGCGATGAAGTCAGGGCCAAGTGCGGTCATTGGGTGTCCATTTCTGTGAGTGGGATCAGGTACCATATATCAGGTAGCCTGAGATTATATCAGGTAGACTGATAGTGAGGTGAGCGTGGACCAGGTCACGACGGCCAGGGTGGGCTACTTGATAAAGAGGGCGCAGACGGTCCTGCACGATGCTATGGCCGATGCTCTCGGGTCCCATGGACTCACGCTGACCCAGTTTGCCGTCCTCACCGGTTTACATGAAGAGCCTGGGCTGTCGAATGCCGACCTCGCTCGTCGAACATTCGTCACGCCACAGAGCATGCACGCCGTGCTACAAGAACTGGAGAGACTCCAGTTCGTTGTGAGGCGTCCTCATCCGCAGCACCAACGCGTCCTCCAGGCTCAACTAACTAAGGCTGGTCGGCGCACTCTGAAATCTGCTAACAATTCGGTCAACGCTGTGGAGGAGCAGATGCTCCGCAGGCTCTCCAGCCCGGCGAGATCAAGACTTGCCAGCGCGCTCTCGTCTTGCATCGATTCGCTGGCCGAAGCTTCAGCATCTTCCGACGCTCGTCGACTCCGGTGATACAGGCGACTCGCCGGAAGTGTGGATAGACGTCCCCTGTGCTATCAGGCAGGCCGTCCCAGAAGTGCCGGTAGGTGACACCTACTCCCGGCGTGCTGGGGAAGGCCGACTCCAGATCCTGCATCGAATACATTGACCTTGTGACAACGGTTCGACTGGCAACGCTCGACGATCTTCCTCAGATAGCCCTTGTCCAAATGCGGGCATTTCAGGACGATCCGTTGATTACCTGGATGCTTCCTCCCGACGACTTTGAGCGGCGGGCCACGCTGTTGTTCGACTGCATGATTCGCGCTTCGATGATCCACGAAAGCATCTACACGACCGATGACAATGCTTGCACTGCGACGTGGGCGCCGCCACAAGCCTGGGCCCTCTCCGAGGAGCAGATCGGAATGATGGCCGGACCTTTCGCGGAGGCGGCCGGTGAGAGGGCCGATCGTGCCATGGGCGTCTTGATCGAGATGACAGAAGTGCACCCGTCCGAGCCTCACTGGTACCTCGAGGGTCTCGGCACACACCCCGACTGGCAAAGGCGCGGACTCGCCTCCGAAGTCCTGGCCCCTGTATTGGGCCATTGCGACGCCGACTGTCTTCCTGCCTACCTTGAGACGCAGCGGGAGAGCAATGTTCCGTTCTACCGTCGGCATGGATTCGAGGTCATCGATACCAAGCAACTTTCGAACGGCGCACCGAATATGTGGCTCATGTGGCGGGACTTCAAAGCTGTAGCGCCACCCATCGACGATCGATGACCAAGGACTAGGCATCGCTAGCCGTCAGACGTCCGCTCCCGGCCGTCTCGTCCCTCGAGCTCGAAAGTGCCGACGTGCTCCCCCGTCCCGGCATCGGGGGCACTGCCAAAGTGGGCTGACATTCACCTTCAGCACTTGTGGCAAGCCGGAGCTATTCAGCGGTGACGATTATCGAACTGCCTCCCGCCTCGGGGTCCGAGTTCCAGAGTTGTTGCGCTTGCTCAGCTGCCTCGGCGAGCACTGAGGCATCGACCTCGACCGACGAATCGCTCAGCCCTCGATCTGGCCAGGTCGCATGCCAGGTCAATGGACCCGGAGGCGGCAAAGGCCACAGCCAAAATGACAACCGCGAGGTGCCCCCGAAACTTCCGCCTCCTCCTGTGCGAAGGATTGGTTGGGCCTCATCACCTGGCTGATCAGGCCGATTGTGGTGGATCCCGGTCACCGCCCTTCTTCCGTCTGCGAACTCGACGCCAAAGCGAGGTCCAATCTCATGAACAAAAACCGGTTGAGGGCGTCCCCGGCCCGGGTAGAGGACTTCGGGATCGCGCAACATCGCAAACATCGTGAACCGCAAGCCGGACGGAAAGGCCTCGAACTCTCGGAGGAGCGCATAGGCGTCGTCCGTCTGGGCCAACAGGATCCGCCAAGGCACCCAGCCTCCGATCCACCCTGGAGCCGGCTCGGACCAGGGCTGAGGTTCGGAGCGAGCTGTGGGTCCAGGCATCGCCGGTAAAGGAAAATCATCAAAGAACCCCATTGGCCAATCTTGCAACCGTTTGGAGATTCGATCCAGGGCTAACCCACGGAGACGATCTGAGGCCCGGCAGCTCCATGAGTACACCGTGGGTCGCGAGTGTCCCACCGTCTCGGCGATAGGGGGCACCCCTGCCCGGCGAGCGCGGACGGTCGAAATCGGTCAACTCTGTGCGATGCCCACGACAGGAGGGCTGAGAGGCATCCCACCACGGTCGCCGTAGTAGAGCGTGTTACAGAAAGCGGCAACAAGCAAGATGCCTCCGTCCGAATCGGCCAACCAGTAGCCCTGGTTTGGTGCGTTCAGGGCCATCCCAACGACACCGGCGTAGCCCTGTCCTCCCGGACTGCCGCAGAAGAACCCACCGTGGAAATCGAATACCCCGCCGTCGTACGCCACCAGCCAGTAGCCGCCAGCGGACTTGTCGGACACGATGCCGACAACTGGCTGATTGAGTGGCTGGCCACCCATCGAGCCGTAGAACGGCGCGTCGCCGTAGGCGAATACGCCGCCGTCCGACGCCACGAGCCAATAGCCCTTGACGTCGAGGCTGCCCGCCATGCCGACGATCGACTTGTTGAGCGTCGAACCGCCCGTTCCTCCGAGGTACTTAGCATCTCCGAATGCGTAGACACTTCCGCTCGCGTTGACGAGCCAGTAGCCCTTGCCGTCGGGGGTGGCCGCCATTCCGACGACTTCCATGTTCGGATTGCGGGCGTTGCTAGGCACCGCGGGAGAACCCAGGAACGGAGCATCGCCGAAGGCGAAGACCCCACCATCGGAGGCGAAGAGCCAATATCCCTTGCCGTCGCGGGTGGCCACAATGCCCTTGATGGCCCCGTTCAGCGACTGGCCACCCATCGAGCCGTAGTAGGGGGCGTTCCCGAATGCGAAGACGCCACCATCCAACGCGACCTCCCAGTAACCGGTAGTGGGTGGTCCCGAGGGCGGCGGAGCCGTGTTGAAGGGCTGTTCCAATGCCGACGATGCCGAGCCCATGACTCCAAGTGCGAGAAGCAACGTCGCGAGACCAGCGAGAGCGTTCCGGGGCAGTCCAAGTCGTTTCACGGCAGCCTCCTCCGATCGGTAGTCCCGTCACATCCTGTCCGATCGACCGTGGGCGATGTCGGACCTGCGCCTATCCCCGTTGTGCCGTTAGGTCGCACCCACTTCCGGCGAACGGGGATAGGTCGCCTGGTCAGGTTGCGATTAGGACGAGGGCTTCAACGGGAACACCTGGAGTGGGCAGTTGCTACTGCACGTTCTGTTATGCGCCTTTAACGGGGCCACTCGCATTGGGCAGTAGTTTTGACTACATGTTTCGGTGTGCCGCCCGGTAGGCATAGTCGTTGCCTTTGACGACGAGGTCACACTGTTGCCCGTGCTCGAACAGCCTGCGACGATAAGGGACGAGAGCACCAAGGCCAGCACCGCCAAGCTTTGCCGACACATGAGCATGAGCGTAACCGGCTACCAGAACCTGGCGCCCGTTCCGGGCGTTCTGTGACGGCTTGTCCGTGGCTAGGACTCTCGGTGCCGGATGCCATCCCGGGCCCGGCCACCAGCGTGGAAGGATTCGGGTTGTGCCTCTTGGTCCCGGGCCGTGGGTGAAGTTGAGGGGAGGCAGCCTCGACGGCCAATTGCGCAAACTTACGCGGCCAGATGTGACTGTTGAGAGCTTCTATTTCAGCCGCAACAACTTGCAGTGGACGGAGACATACACCCTTCTTGCTGGCGCGTTTGATACCGACGACGAAAACTCGGATCTGGTATGGCCGGTCATGGCGTTGACGGAGTGGGGTTATAAGAACAACGGCGCTGCAGGACCTGTGAGATCGATCTGAGATCGGATCTTCCTTCCGGCGTATGGGGATAGGCCGCCATGGTCATCTCGGAGCCTGTTTTGAAGGGGTCTGCGCAACGGCCGCGAGGATCGCATCGACAACGTCTGATGAAGGTCGCGTACCGTCGACGATCGTCGCGCCGAGGCCTCGATATCTGCGCTCAACATCTCTATTCCATCCGAGCGCCGCCGCCAACTCTTCTGGATGTTGGCCGAACGCATTTGACGTGCGAGTCCCGAGACGGTCTTGAAGCGTTTCGTTGTCAGCAACCAGACACACCATGAGGTCGAACAAATCCCACACGGCTGCCTCATTTTCGGCTCCTCCGCAAAGGAACGCGGTCTCGTCATGCTTTGTCGTCGAAAGGGCTTCGACCTTTGCTCGGCTGATTCTCCAAGCGAAGCGATCCAGCCAGCCGCCCGGCGTCGGATGCGGCGGATCCATAATGATCTGTCCGCTCGTCCGATCGACCCAGTGGCTGAAACCATCAAAGTCGGCATCGATCGCCAGCTCTCCTCGGCTCTTCAAAAGCGCGCAGACCGTCGACTTTCCCACCCCTGAACTCCCTGTCACCCACACCAACTGCATCGAGAAATCTTCGCACGGGGACCCCAGGTATCGCGGATCTTGGAGGACATGAGGCGCCCCGTCGTGCGTCCCGACCCGGCGTTCGGGTGAACCCAATCAGTCGATTGGCGACCCAAACCGGAGGATGTTGCCATCGGGGTCAACCACGACGCCTTCGTGCTGGCCCCACATGGTCTCCTCAGGCATATGCACCTCAGCTCCGACGGCTAGCCATTCGTGAGCAAGCGCATCCGCATCATCGACCCACAGGTAGGCCGAATGACTCGCGATTCCCGAGCCGGGATCCGTCACCGCGCCTAGGTGGATCTCGACGCCGTCCCGATTTGCAAAGGCGTATCCGCCTCCTTGGTATTCGCGAACCGCGAACCCGAGTTGTCGGTAGTGGTTGAGTGAAGCTTCGAGGTCACGGACCCGAAAGATCGGTGCTGCTCGCTTTACGACTGCCATCGGCAAATCGTATCCACGCGGGTTAGCCGGGCTTGAGGCCGTCTCACCTACCCGGCGAACTGGGACGGTCAGATCATGGCGTCAGGGGCGGAATCCGAGAGTCGACCGGAGTGAGGCCCACGTTCGGCATCTGATTCCTGAACGTTTTCTGTTGCCGCTCGAACTGCCCGTCGCGTCCTAGACTTAGCAGGAGTAGCCCACTGTTTGGGGACGGACTGTGGGACGACAGTGTCAGGCCGTGCTCGATGCAACAACCGCATTCTCGGTCCGACGCAGATGTCACGTTCGAGTCATGGCCGGTGTCTCATGGTGAAGAAAGTCACCGGAGGAGACATCATGACCAGCAATACGCGGATACCCCAGGCAGAGCTGACCGGACCCTACGGCGCACTGGTAAAGCGGATGTCCCGCAAAATGTTCGGAGAGGTGCCTGAACCGGTCGGGGTGACCTGGCACAACCGAAGGGTGCTGAACTTCAGCTTCGGTGTCGGTCGCAGGGCTCAGAAGTGGGACCGGTGTGACGAGAACCTCAAGTCGTTCGCCCACATGGCCACGGCCAGCCTGATCGGCTGCAGCTTCTGCCTCGACTTCGGGTATTTCCACGCTCACAACAAGGGACTGGACGTGAACAAGGCTCGTGAGGTGCCCCGCTGGCGGGTGTCGGGCGCCTTCACGCCACTCGAGCGCGACGCCATGGAGTACGCCGAAGCGATGACGCTGACGCCGCCCACGGTGACCGACGAACTGTCGGCTCGGCTGCTCAAGGCGCTCGGACCGGCCGCCCTCGTGGAACTCACCGCGTTCATCGCCTTGGCGAATTTTATGGCACGCTCAAACGTCGCCATGGGCATTGAGTCGCAGGGATTCTCCGCCGCCTGTGACCTCAAGCCGCTCGCTCTAACCTCGTCGGAGTGATCGACGACCCGTTCGTCACGCACCGTGGGCTTCTCTTCACCGTCGCCTACGAGATGCTCGGCTCCGCGAGCGATGCCGAGGACGTGGTGCAAGAGACTTGGCTGCGATGGGCCAGCGTGGATCAGACCGGGGTGCGTGAACCTCGGGCGTATTTGGTCCGGATTGTCACTCGCCAGGCCCTGAACCGGCTCCGCACAGTGACCCGCCGCCGTGAGGACTATCCCGGGGAATGGCTGCCCGAACCGGTGCTAACGGCTCCGGACCTGGCCGATGACATCGAACTCGCCGAGAACATCTCGATTGCCCTTCTCACGGTGCTCGAAACCCTCGGTCCGGTCGAGCGGGCGGTGTTCGTACTGCATGACGTGTTCGAGACGCCATACGACGAGATCGCCGAGGTCGTGGCCAAGACCCCGGCTGCAGTTCGGCAGATCGCGCACCGTGCCCGCGAACACGTGGCCGGACGACGTCCGCGGATGCAAGTGGACAGAGCACAGCAAGCGGAAACTGTCGAAAAGTTCATGGTCGCCGTCACCTCTGGAGACATACCTGCGCTGCTTGAAGTTCTCGCCCCGGATGTGGTCCTGATCGCCGATGGCGGCGGTCTGGTGCCGGCTGCGAGGAAGCCCCTCGTCGGGGGCGAGATCGTGGTGGCGTTCCTGGCTCGTGTGGCGGATTTGTCGGGATTGGTGGCGGCGACCGCCCAATTCAACGGCATGCCCGGTGCTCGGTTCGAGGTGGGTGGGGACGTCACCGCCGTGAGTCTGGTGATCGAGGACGACCTGATCACTCGCATCTACGCCATCCGTAATCCGAACAAGCTGCGACGACTGGAAGAGGTGTTGGAACTCCGGCGGTGACAGTCCTACGGCCACTTATTGGCCACACCCGGAGGTTGAACAGTCCCACTTTCCTTGCGTACGAGGGCAGGAGGCGCGGACCTGATCAGAAAGGCGTCCGAGTCGTGATTTGGTTCAGGATCTGTGCCCAGCGCCTCGGTCCCAGCTGTTTGGGCCCTGGGCGCATCCGTGTATCAGTACCACGATGGGAGGGTTGCTCGACACACGCCAAGGCTACCGACGCGATACGTGCCAGTGGCGACGGTTTGCGACCTCAGTTCGAGCAGCTGAACTGAGGCTTCCCCTGAAGGAAATGTCGTCTTGTTCAGCTGAGTCGAATGAGTCCCGCCGAAGTAGGCGAGAATCCACAGGATTGGAAGTAGAATTTCCCCAGGTCCTCGTCGAAGTCGACGTGAAGCCATTCACAGCCTGATGCTTGGCATTCGGACCGAACGATCTCGATCATCTGAGTGCCGATTCTCCGGTTGCGGTGCGCACGGGAAACCATCGTGTCTTGAATCCAGGCATGCATGAGCCCGTCCCATACGACGTTGACAAATCCAATCAAGCGTCCATCGTCTCGAACAACGACCCAACCAAGGCTGTGCTTGGCGAGGAGGTCCTTCCAGTTCCATTCATCGTCGGCGTACGCCCGAGTGTCGAAGGCCTCGACGTGGAGTGCCCTGACCTCAACGTTTTCGAAGGATCCCCGCCATTCGTAACTGGCCGTCATTCCCGGAGAATATCTGGAGAGTTCCCATCGGACGCCCGCTCCCGGACTAGAGGGGGTCAGTCAATGGGATTAGATGAGCCAGTCCGTGGCAGCGAGAACCTCGGCAGCCACTTCATACACCGACCTTCGATCGGTAGCGACCAGAGGCAATCCAGGCTCATCGTGATCCTCGATGTAGCGAGCCGCCCGGTCCGAGGCTTCCATTTCTTGATCAAACCCGCTTCCTATTACTCGATCACGCAGTCGCTGGGCTCGCGTACTCTGCTCAGCGGCTAGCCGAACGAATGTGATCGCTGCTCCGGGGATGGCGTCCTCGATCCATTCTCGGCTTTGAGCCGTTGAAGCCATCACACCACACAGCACGAGATGCCGAATCTCAAGCCTCGCGAAGGTTTCCCAGACGGCTCCTAGGTTGCGCCGAGAAATAGAGATCAGGTCCTCTGTCGTCTTGGGTGTTGGCCAGACCCGGTCGAGTTCGTCCGTGTCGATCAACGCACGGGGGACGCCATGAGCACGAAGAATATGCCCAACTTCCCAGAGTGTGGCCGTCTTGCCAGTGCCCGCCGCGCCACAGAGAACCAACACTTCAGCGGTGCAATCGGACATCCGACTACTTTGTCATGGTCCCAGCGAATAGGGGCAGGGGTGCCTACCTAGATTCGGCCCCATTTTCTGAGGCACTTAGTTGCAATGATGTGAGGGCATGATGGTGCTGTGGCCAACGGCGATCTGTCCTTCGCTCTCGAGCTGGCGGACCTCGCTGCCGACGTGAGCATGAAGACGTTCAGACTTGCCGAGTTGACAGTCGAGACCAAGGCCGACGGCAGTCCCGTCACCGAGGTAGACCGGACCGTCGAGGGCGTTCTACGCGAACTGCTTGCCAGGTACCACCCATCTGATCGTGTCGTGGGAGAAGAATTCGGCGGAGAACCCGGTAGAGGCCGTTGCTGGTATCTGGACCCGATTGAAGGGACCAGTCTCTACGTCGAAGGCAGTCTGTGGTGGAGCACGCTGATTTCCCTCGCCGTCGATGGTGTGGTCACGACCAGTGTGGTGGATTACCCAGCGGCCGAGCGGCGCTACTGGGCAGTTCGTGGTGATGGGGCGTTCGCGAACGGTGACCTGATGCAGGCGTCGACCGTCTCCCGGCTCGAAGAGGCAACGGTTTGCGACGACTACCGCCACAACATCGAGGGTGCCACCCCGGGGCACCCCCTCGTTCGATTGGCTCACCACTGCTCTACGGTGCAACCTCCTTCCCAAGGCCATTCGCAGCTCGTGGTGGCTTGCGGTGAAGCTGACGTCGCTTTCGACTCCGGCGGCGGCCCCTGGGATTACGCACCCTTTGTGATCCTGGTTGAGGAGGCCGGAGGTATTGCCAGCGACATTCAGGGCAAAGCCTGTTTCGACAGTGGTTCACTCCTCGTTACGAACGGTCGCCTTCACAGTCAGGTCCTCGCCACCCTGGGTGCATAGTCGGGGGCTGCGCCGCCGGAATCCTCTCTCCGGGCATGACCCTACCCACCCGGCGGACTGGGCTACCCCCCTACTGGCTTGTCACGACTATGCGGACACCTGCTGCTAGGAGAGCGTCCCATGCTTCGTCAAAGGCATTTTCGGACGTCAAGGCGAACTCCATGCCGTCATTGAGAGTGAGACGGATGCTGTCCCGTTTCCCAAAGGGAGTTCCCACCCATCCGATGCGATGGCGACGCATCACTGCCTGGTCGCCAGCGAAATCGAATTGGCGGGATTCGAGCAGCATCCCTTGGGGAGCGACAATCTCGACCGCTGATGGCCGGACGATCAGCAACGGGCCGCCTCCCAACCGGTCGTTCCAGTCGACCCACGTATTCCACCGTTTTCGGGAACGCACGCGAACTCGGCAAGGGAAGAGTGGCGGCTTCCGCAGGAGCGAATCAGTGGGTTCCGCCGGTTTGCCTCGCCAGATCAGACGCACCGTTCAAGTATCGCCGCAACCGGCGCCATGTATCGCCGACCCAGGGTCCGGGGGCAGGCCGGTGCTGCTCGGCGGTGAAACACTGTTGCTGTACGTGTCAGCAAGGGAACGGAATGAGTTAGTCGTGACCCAACACACCCCGTCATGGCCGAAAAAGGAAGATGAAAGGGTGAAGAATATCCCGTTCCCGCTGGGTTTCTTTGACCAGGCTGACCGATCCCCCGATTCGGTCTTCTACTCGTGGCCTCGTCTGGTCACCCACATCGACGACGATGCCATCGTGGCGGTCGGTGCCCTCTATGACGAACTTGGGGTCTCCGGCGACGTGCTCGATCTGATGAGTTCGTGGGTCTCGCACTTCCGCACCCCGCCGGCGCGCCTAACCGCACTAGGGATGAACTCCGACGAGCTCAACGCGAACCCCTCGGCAGAAGTCACGGTTCTCCACGATCTCAACGCCGAGCCCTGGTTGCCGTTCCCCGACAAGTCGTTCGACGCCGCGGTGTGCTGCGTTTCCGTCGATTACCTCACCAGACCTATAGAAGTGTTTGCTGACGTGGCTCGCGTGTTGCGCCAAGGAGGGCCGTTCATCTGTGCATTCTCGAATCGATGCTTTCCGACCAAAGCTATTCGCGGCTGGCTGCACGCCGACGACGAGCAGCACTGCGAGATCGTCGAACACTACTTCCGACTAGCTGGAGGTTGGGGTGAGCCTCGCAGCCAACGACGTACTCCTGCCTCGCATCAAGGCGATCCGTTGCTAGCGGTGTGGGCTCACCGAGTACCAGACGAACCGAGATCACCTTCAGAAATCGATGCCGATCTATAGAGCGACGCCGACGATCTCGTCGATTCCGAGGTCAAACCGAGAAGTGGAGTCCACGAGGTCTTCGAGGAAGTTATCGACTTCTGCCCACACTGGTTCGCCCGTGGTCTGAATGAAGGAATCGACCGAGAGCGGCCGAGGATGCAAGGACCTCGCGCATCGGCTTCGGGTGCTCCGGCTCTGGATGCATGTACGTCTACGGATATGCGTCCTTTGGAGCAAGGCCTGGAGGATGCTCTGCGCGCCTGTTTCGCCCCGGACACCGAATCGCCAGATAGAAATCGGGCGACAGGTCGCACTCGGCACTCCACGCCAGTGGTAGTCCGTTAACAGGAGATGGGTCGGCATCCCAGGAGGGTAGGCAGTGGAGACGTTGCCAATCCCGGGAAATGTGTCCTCGTCCCGGCAATCCGGAGCCTCCGATGTGGCCATCTGCGGTGTCAGTTTAGGTTGACAAGTCAGGATGTCAGTCCATACTGACAAGCATGGACATCGAAGAAATAAGCGTGAATCTCTCGTCGGATGACCCGGCAATTGGGCTTCGCGCCTCGTTGGCGCTCCATCGCCTGGCTGAGAGGGTTGAGTCGAACCACGTCGCGTCGGCCAGGGAAAAGGGCTGGTCGTGGCAGCAGATCGGGGACGCTTTGGGCATCACCCGCCAATCCGTGCATACCAAATACAACAAGGAGTCATCATGACGACCGAATCCGTTGCGCCAGAGACGCTTCACGCCTGGGCCATCTGCCTTCAGGCCGGTGAGGAGGCTCGGCGCCGAGGTGATCGCCGATATGGCACCGATCACATCCTGCTCGCCTTGTTCGAGGATCCCTCGATCGACGCCGCGTTGGGCGTGAGCCTGCAGGAAGCCCGCCAGGCTCTTGACTCGCTCGATCGCGAAGCCCTGGGCACCTTGGGCCTGGGGTCAGGCGGCGACGCTCCCCCACTGCCGATGCGCGCCGTGCCGAAGAAGCCGAGGCTCAGAGACGTGGCGCAAAAGGATCGCCTTCGCATCACGCCCGCGGCAAAGAAAGTGCTTGAGGAAGCGTCGAAGCCCAACCGTCGGAGGCTCTATGTCACGGCCCAGCAGGTACTGGCCCAGATCCTCATTCTCCAACCACCAGATCCTGCGGCGGTGCTCCTGGGCGCTCTCAGCGTGAACACGTCGGAGGTTCGGCGCCGATTGGATCCGGTCACGTCCGACAGCTGATTCCCCAGCGACATTCACGACTTCGATCGAAGGTGTCCGGATCGGGCCGTTCTAGGCGAGGTCAACTGTTGCAACAGATCTTGCTCCCACGTTCATCCGGCGAATATCCCGCGGCTGCCTTCGATCAGGGCCGTTCGCCCCGATTCGCACAATTCGATGGGCTGGCAAGATGGTTCGTCAGGGTTCGTGCTCATCCGGTTTGGTGAGCCTTCCAAGCTGATGATGCCAGTTCGATCGTGATCGGCCGCTTCTTTGAAGTCCCTAGGTGACGATAAGGCGCTTCGTCGTGTGTGTCACTCGACCGAGGAACGCAACGGCGCAGACGGTTGGTAATAGAGCTGGATCGGAGTAGGAGGGCATCCCAATCCCCCGACAGGGTGAGACAGTTTGGTCACGACGGGGGCAGAGGGCCAAAACGAAAGGTTATTACTCTGCGCAAGTGGAATCTACTGAAGAATGGAGCGTCGATCGGCACCTGGCCGACAAACCCAGGGCGGTCGTTGACCTCTACATGCGCTTCGTCAAATTGCTGACGGCATGTGGGCCACACACGGTCAGTGTCACCAAGACCGCCATTGCCTTCAAAGGAACCCATCGGGGTTTCGCCGGGGCAAAACCCCGTAAAGCCTCCCTCGACGGGTTCCTTGATCTTCAGCGAGAAGTTCAGGACGAAAGGTTCCTACGAGTCTCGCCCTACACAAAAAGGCTTTATGTTCATCAGTTTCGGATAACCAGTGCGGCGCAGCTCGACGAATCCTTTTCAGCATTGGTAATGGAGGCCTACCAAGTCGGATGTGGCGCTCGTCGACAACCTCGGAAGACGGACTAACCATCCCAGTTCATTGATGCTTCTCTGGGGGCGGCCATGAGGTCATCCGAATCTTGAAGCGCTACGTCCCCGCGAGGTGTACCGATTCCTCCCTCGCGGCTGAAGCTCCCGCCACGGCTAGGACTCCAATGACCCGAAGCTGGCTTGCGCTCGCGCCCTCTAGCGTATTGAGCAACCACGTCTGGCGGTCTCTTGGATCGACAGGTCGCAATGCCTGCACTCTCTGTCGAACCCCTCATCACCCAATCTGCCGAAGGCGGGTCCGTGCGTTGTGCTGTGATGCCACAGCCCGGCGAACAGCGATACCCACCGGGTGCACGCTCCGGTGGGCGATTGCGAAGCCGTTTGCGTGGAGTAGAGAATAGGGATTCGAGCGGATCGACTCATGGCCCGATCGGCAAAGGTCGGTGGTCTGTGTCCTGGGTCGCCCAGCGCAAGCGAAGGGAACGACGTGATGGCCGATAAGTCTCCGTACATTGACTATGAGAATCTGCCGGTTCCCTCTGAGGGGATCATTGCGACATTGTTCATCACGGTGCGAAAGGTCGCCCTATCACGCGATTTCTATTCACGCATCCTCGGCGGAAAGGTAGTTCTAGAGGAGAACCCATGCATGGTGAAGCTTGCCAACAGCTGGATCATCATGAACCCCGGAGGTGGGCCCACGCCCGACAAGCCCGGTATCTCGGTCGTCAACTATGAGCCTGACGACACGACATCGATCTTTTTAAATCTGCGAGTCGCGGACATCCACGCCTGTTACAGGGACTGGAGCGAGCGCGGGGCGGAATTTGTTACGCCTCCGATCGATCGAGGTCCCGAGATCCGCTGCTATATGCGCGATCCGGATGGCTACATGATCGAGGTCGGTCAATCCACGGGTCTCTTGTCCGGCCAACTGGCCAAGAAACGGCCAGAAGATCTGCCAGGCTAGATATGAGCTCCTGGAATCTCACTCGCGAACCAGTTTCAGTGCCAGCCCCGGAACGATGAAAGAAGCCAGAAAGATCGGCAAGAACCTCTTTCCGGTGCATCGGAAGGCGACGAGCTCGCCCTCGGCAGCGTCGAAGGTTTCAGTGCCGCTCGACTTTCTGCCGTTGCGGACCTGCAGAGTATGACGTCCAGGCTCGATCGGCATCTCAATCGCGTCGTTCATTTCGACCGACCCAACGCGGTCACCGTCGAGCACGACATCGTATGTATCACGACGGACCTCCGCGCCGATTGCCTTATGCGTCAACTTCAGCGTCGCCGACATCTGTAGATCCCCTCTTGTCTCCGGACGGCGGTTGTCTCGGTGCTGCTCGGCGACGAACCAGCGTACGCGGCCGTCGTCCACGCCGACCGGTCTCGAGCCTCTCGCCATCGGATATTGCGGCCCGGTCCCAAGGTGCCCCGCTTGCGGGCTCAACTGCTAGGAGAATGCTCCCCTCCTCGCGAGTCAGTCGAATGGCTCCACCGTCCCAGCGTATTGGGCAAATTGCGGCACTTGGATTCCGACCTATCTCGGCAGATCACGGATGGGGTTGTTGCCTCCGTCAAACCTTCAGGAGAGTGCTTCGATCACCGCGGCAAAATCCGGCCAGTCCCGGCCAGCATCAATAACGGCGGTCAAGAGGGCATCGGTTGCAGGTCCGATGCGCACACCAACTCCTGACTCTTCGGCCAGGTCGATGGCGAGGCGGAGGTCCTTACGGGCCAATGCCGGTGAGAACCAACCTGGGTGCGTCGGATCGAGCACACTGTCCAACCGGAGATTGCTGGCGAGACTCAACACCGGACTATCGGCAAGGAGGGTCCTCAGGAGCTCGTCGGGGATCGCTTGCTGTCTGGCCGTGGCGATGGCCTCGGCCAGCGAAGCCACCCCCGTAATCAGCAACGAGTTGGCCAAGATCTTCATGGTGGCTCCGGTTCCGATCGGGCCACAGGGCGTATAGCCGGAGCCAAGGTCATTCCAGAGGGGTTCGATGGCAGAAATCGCTGTGGCGGGGCCGCCGATGAGGAACCGCCCAAGACCGCTCGCAATCATCGCCGGCGATCCCATCACTGGAGCGTCAAGGACCCGACCTTCAGGTCCCAGCTCGGCGAGGCGTCGAGCAGTCTCCGGGGATACGGTGCTGATGTTGGCAAAGACGGCATCCGGTTCGAGCGACGCCAACACACCATCGTCGCCCAGGCACACGTCGAGGACGGCCGCGTCATCGGCGAGCACGACAAGAACGGCGTCCGCACCCGCCGTCGCGGCCGCGGAAGTGCTGGCCTCGACAGCACCGCTTGCCGCGAGGGCTGCGACCCGACCCGGGGTGCGATTCCAAACGGTCGTCTGGTGACCAGTCTCCATCGCCCTGGCGGCGAATGCCCGGCCCATGTTGCCCATTCCCAAGATGGTGACTCGCATCTGTCCACCCTACGTTCGCCATGGACCACGACGATCGGGATTCACAGGTGCCTTCATGATCAAGCGCTTGGGCCAGGATCGACGCGATGGTGTCCGTCCGGTGGTGCCGGATGCCCAGGGCGACTTTCCGATCCCATGGACTCTCCCCACGGTGTCGTACGGGGCTGGCATCGATCGTGACCTCGACGCATCCGGAATACACGTTCTGCGGGTTCGTTCAGATATCCCTTCCACGTTTCATCCCGCAAATGTCCCTCCTCGTGGCACGAGCCCACTGTCCAACACCTGAAGTCTTGATGCCCGCGGGTGCCCACGGATCATCTGTCATGACGCCGGATCGGTGAGCACAACCCGATGACTCCCATCTTTCCTCGCTCTAATTGTGACCGTTGTGGAGTTGAATAGTGATCTGGATTTGCCCGACATGTTCTCGCGAATGCCCGTAGGTGCCGATCAGCCAGGTGAGACCAGTGCGCACTTCCTCTGGCGGGCACGTTGGTAGCGCAAACGCTGCGCTCAGACGGCTTTTGTCGATTCTGGGCTGCAATTCCGCGATCAGCTGATCTGCCTCTTCCAGTAGCCGAAGAACATCGGCTCGCGTTCGCTTGAACGTGACAAACTCCCCATCGCGGTCGCGCTCGCATCCGATTCCAGCAACACATCGGAGTGTCTCGGCTTCCGAGCCCACTAGATGCGTGATGATCGTTGCGATGGAGTTCGCCCCAGGCGTGGGGACCCAGTTGAGTGCGTCATCGTCAAGACCGTTGAGTTCACCGCGAAGCTGCTGGTGCACTTGGCCGAAAAGCACCAAGACCGTGGACTCCGCTCCGTCGTCCGTCGGAGCGGCAGGTATCGGCACAGCTCTATTCTGCATCCATCCGTGGAAGCTCGCGGCACCATTCCCAGTTGGGACCGACCCGCCCCCCCAACGCCGCGAGTCGACACCACGAACAAAGTTCGGTTCGAACTCGGATCGAATCCGCCCAAGTGCGCCGCGGGCGCCGACTGGGGGCCATCTACCTCAACGCTTCTGGCGGGCATTGCCGCATTTGTTCAAGGTCCGTGAAGAATCCTCGTCAAATCCCAGCAGTGGTGGAGCGCATCGTGAGCATTTGAAGCAATGACATCGGAGAGTTCCATTGCACCGCGTAACGAATGCAGCATGACGACTCCAATGGGGACTGCCTCATCGAGAGCGTTCAGCCAATTCTCAATGGCATTGCGAAACGACCACGTCGCTCCCTGGAGAGCCACTTCGTTGTAGTGCCTGGCCTCGGCGAGTAGATCGGGGTCGTAGGGGACGACGTGCGCGTCCGCACCCCGTGCCACGGCTACAAGCCGCTCGGCCCAAATCCGGGTGTTATCTGTCATATGTGCGATGTAGCCGGATACATTCCATCCGAGGTTCGGGAGTCTCTCCGTTCCAGTCGCGCCGATGATTATCTCGTCGATCGAGTCAGGAATGCTGCGCATCAACGAGATCGAGGCAGCTTGTCCAGCAGCCCAGGTGAAGCCACATTCGCGACATGGGTCGCCATAGAGCGGTGCCCCCCAGTTATCCACTCCACAAGTATTCCACTCAGTGATTTTGCATCGGGAGCGGCGGCAGCCATCAGCTACCCCTGATGCCGGATCTACCCCCTCGTACTCATCTGGATCTACGCATCCCTGATGAATGGATATCGAACCTCACTGGTGTTGAGTGGCCCGTAAACATCTGGGCGCCTCATCGCGTTGCCCGCCATTTCGCGTTCTCGATACCGTCGGATCGCGTCCATGTCGAAGGAAGCAAGCAGGACTGTCTCTGTGGCTCCGGCCTCCACGACGAGGGTGTTCAGTGTGTTACCCCTCTCGTCGTAGGCAACCGGCCCGAAGGCCACCGAGTGGCCGTTCTCCTCGCGCCCCGGAGAAGGCGCATAGTTGGCCATCGCAACGCCGACCATGTTCTCGTAGGCGCGTGTACGAAACTGGGCCAGTCTGTGACCATCGAGCCGGCATGCGTTCGGCGTGAGGATGACTTCGGCCCCGTTGAGCATCAGAATGCGGGCGCTCTCAGGAAATTCCCGGTCAAAGCAGATCATCGCACCGACCTGGATCGAGCCATCCGCTGTATCCAAAGTGCAAACAGGAAAGCTGTCACCAGCGACGAGTGAGCGTTCGGGTTGGTCCCATCGGCACAGATGAACTTTCGAGTACGTCAGCACTTCATTTCCGTGTCGGTCGAACAGGCTCATTGTGTTCTGGGGACCAGAAGGGCTTGTCGACAGGTAGGTGATTGCTATGCCCATCTGGAGCTGGCAAGCCAGTTCCTGGAAGGATCCGATGAACTCACTGTCGATCGGAACCGCCAGGGACTCCCAGTTGTCCATATCGGTGATGGAGTGATAGCCAACGCTCCACATCTCGGGGAACACCGCAACGTCGGCCCCGAGTACCTGAGCTCTTCTGCAGAGTGCGACTCCCCGCGTGAGGTTTTCGCCCGGATCCGGGGGGCCGGGTGGTGCCTGAAGCAGGGCCACAGTGAAAATACTCATCCTCTTCTCTCCCTATCGCGTACTACGGGCCGCCGCACTTCCGCCAAGGGCGCTCCGTCCTTGCTTCGTAACGCTGTCTACGGGGTGTGGCAGGAGATGTCGCGATCATCGATATAGCGACATTCCGATGAGACGCTTCCCGTGATCGGTCAGTGTCGCTGGAGGTCCTAACTCGACTCGATCGTGACCTGGCTTCCACCGCCACCAAGGAGGCGTCACACCAGCAAGATGGTCGGCGACATTGGCTTCGGCCTCCGCCGGCGAACCCTCTGGAAACATCTGAAGGACGAAGGCAACCCGAGGCGACTCCGCCTCGTTGCGTACTGTTCCATGAGGCAGGTGACTGTCGAAGATCAGCAGATCGCCAGCATCCAGCGGGACTTCGACGACCTCTGAATCCACCACGTCCCTCGGCCGGTATTCCGCGCCGTAGCTGGAGGTTTGCCATGAGCTCGGCCAACGGTCGCGGTTGTGCATGAGCGAAGGTGCGCAGCGGAACCCGCCGGCTCCGGCCGGTGCGTCCGTGAGCGCCAAGATGCCTTGGAACCAAAGTGCGTTGGGGTCGCGAGGATCGACGTCCCAGTGCAGCGGCAGCGGCTCCGCTCGTCCCTCGCGCCAGGGAGGTGTGTACCTGCACGCATTCCGGTCCACCCATAGGCGCTCGGTTCCCCACACCATGCTCCAGATCGTGTGCAGGTCAGGATCCTGGCGGATGTCCCACTGGCTCTGATGACCCCGCAAAGGAACCTCTTCGATCTCACTGGAGACCTGGTCCCAGCTCTTCGGATCGTCAACCCAGACCCCGAGCTCGGTACCGATCGCGTCGAGAACGGCATCGCACAGCGCGTCCGGTACGGCACCCCGGAAGACCACGTAGCCGTTGTTGACCAGTCCAGCCCGAACCGCACGGGCATCAATCTCGTTTGTCACTCCTCACTCCTCTCAGTTCCCATCGACGACGAATGGACTGAGCACGAGGTGGAGCGCGGCCGTGGCATTGTCGAGGGCGTCAATAGAAGTGCATGAGTCGAATGATACCGATAACCCCGAGATCACGTATAACCCCTAAGTCCGGGACGTGAGACACTCCGGCGCATCGGATCGCTGTCAGTGACACCGGACACAGCAGGTGGTTTCGCCCGACCAACAGCACCCAGCTCATGCAGGACACAAAAGGGGCGGCGGACAAGGCCTCGTCCGCCGGGGTGGCGCGAGTCTTCAGAATGTGAATGCTGATCGACAAGTGCCAAGCTATGGGTGTGAACGACGAGGACTTGTTGGCTGAGCAGCGTTCGTTCTATCGGGCGAGGGCTCCGGAGTATGACGAGTGGTGGCAGCGACGCGGTCGATATGACCGAGGACAAGAACAGCTTCTCGAATGGCAGCAGCAGGTGGCCGCGGTAGAGGCCGCGTTGAACGCCTTCGGCCCTACGGGCAAGGTCTTGGAACTGGCGGGTGGCACAGGTTGGTGGACCCAGCGGCTCGCAGAGACAGCAGACCAGCTCACCGTTGTAGACAGCTCGCCCGAGGCTCTCGCCTTGAATCGGGACAGGGTGGGACGACGAGATGTGCGCTACGACGCAGCCGATCTATTCGACTGGCGGCCCGATACCTCCTATGACGTCGTGTTCTTCTCCTTCTGGCTCTCGCACGTGCCGAGATCTCGATTCGGCGATTTCTGGTCCCTCGTCCGCACGTGTCTTGGCCCGTCGGGACGGGTTTTCCTTGTCGACAACCGAGACGATCCGATGCCCGGCCCATCTCTCAAGGATCCGTACGTCATTGAATACGGGACGGATCTGCAGCTGCGCACTCTCAGCGACGGATCTCGCTACAGAGTGATCAAGGTGATGTACGAACCCGGCCCGCTCGAGTCATTGATCGCCGCGGAGGGGTGGTCGGTCGAGATTGACGCGACCCGATGGTTCATCTTTGGTTCAGCTCGCCGACACTGAGCCCGGGTGCCCCAAACGCCGGATTCGGTCAGGAGGGAAGTCCGAGGTTGTGGGGTTGCAACTGTCGATCTCTACGAGACCTTTTTCGCAATGAACACGAGTTCAAGACCTGGGCGATCTGGTGCACCTCGCACCTCCTCGATCGCGCACCCTGCAGACTCCAGGGATTGTTCGATCTCGGCTCGACGCCGAAAGCGCAGTGTTGAGTCCGATGTCAGAACAGCGCCATCTGTCTCGAAAACGAAAGTCCAACGAAAAGATACAAATGGTGGTATGGACTCGACGAGATCGACCCAAGTCTGAACCCCGCCAAGCTCGGGAAGTACATGGTCCTTGAAGGTCCGTTCTCGCGTCCACCCCCTCCAGCTTTCCTGAGTGGGATCTCGAACTTCGAATATCAGACGACCGCCTGGTTCCAGCGAGTCCGAAACAGACCGGAGAGTTGATGCCCATTCCTCATCGGTCAGGAAGACCTGGGCCACGTTGCCGGTCATGGTCACCAGATCGACGTCAAGCGGGGGCAACGAAGTCGCATCCCCCACCAGCCAGTGCACCTGGTCTGCATAGGGTTTTGTTCGAGCTACCTCGATCGAGGCGAAAGCCGGGTCGACCGCGGTTACGTCAATGCTGCACTGAGCGAGAAGGCAGGCGAAGGTGCCCGTCCCACATCCGATATCCAGCACGGCGTGAGCGCCCAGCTGTTTGGCGAGCGCTACGTATGCGTCGAGATCCCGTCGATCCTGATGCAGTTGATCGTAAAGAGCTACAAGTCGCGGCTCCTCAAATAGGGCGTCAGGCATGTCCGAGTCTTACGGAGTGCCCACGTTCGCCGGCTGGGGAACGGTGCCCGTTCGGCTGATTGAGCCTCGAAGATCGAGTGTTCTCAGAACACGTGATTGACCGCATTCTTCAAAACGTGAACTTCGACAAACCCACGACAACCTCTTCACACATGACGCCGACCCCAATGCACACAATAGTGATGACAATTCCCCAAATGCGGACGCCTCGTCTGGCGAAAGCGGCTGTAACGACACTCGGAATACTGGCGATCGTGGCAACTTGTATGAATAAACCCGCATGCCTGTGCAACTGTGCAGTTGGAGTCCCCGGATAGCCGATAACCGTATCGAGTCGGGCCGCCCAGTGGAGAAGGGGTAGCAGCAAGATGATGGAGATGATGGGTGCGAGCGCCAGAATCGCGTTGCGCTTTGCCAGCGCGTCATCCTCGACTCTGACTTCCCCGCTACCCACGCTTTCCATCGTACGAGATTCAGACTCATTTCAATGGTGCCCCAGTGCAAGGCCAGCACAGCGGGGAAGTTCGGCACGAGTGGGCTAGGACAATGGGCCTTAAGCACCATGCCGAAAGTGGGTCCAATCGATATTCTGGCCAACCATGGGCACGATGAGGCGGCTTGCCCGATATGGATCCAGCTCGTCGTCAGATCGTGTTTCTGAAGATAGGTGCTTACTCGGGCTGTTTCTTCAGCGTTGTACTGATTCTGATCGCAATGGCATCGCAAAAAAAGCTTGTTCTGGGACTGATCATTGCGACGATCGTCCTCGTGATCGAGCTGCCAATGAGCTACTGGATGGTGGAGTCAACCCGAAAGAAGCGGGCAGTCCATCAATCTGACTCGACCAGCAATCAGAGAACCTTCTCGCGACGCATCTAGCCCCGACCGCCGGCTCGGATCGACGGATCCTTCGGATTGGTGGAATGCGTGTGCAGTCCCCTGCGCACCAACCAGTCGAGTGTTCGCAATATGGCGTTTTCGTCCGTCGGCGTTAGCGGGACTCCGCCAGAGCGAACCAATCCATGGTGTACTGCGTCCTTATCTAGGCATGCGACACTTACTTGGGTTCTTGGCTGTTCTTCTCGGCGTTGGCTCGGTCGCGCTGGCGCCTTCGAGCGCCATCGCGGCTGTGGCAAGACCAGGTGTCGCGACTGGCCGGGCCATACCTTGTGCGGGCCTGGCGGCTGAGCCAGTCGTCCATCTCAGCGTGTACCGCGGGCGCACTCTCGTCGACAGGTCGTTCGTTCCCTCGGGTTCGACGTTTCGATTCGATCTGGCACCAGGCATCTACGTCATCTCCAACCAGGGTCATCCAGGCCGATACGTGGGAAGCAAGCCTTTCCGAGTCCAATCTGGACGAATTACCGGCGTTGTAGTGAGGAACTTCTGCATGTAGGCGGAACGAGCGTGGTGGCCGCGTGGTCCACCGGTTAGAGGCGCGATGGCGCCTGCTCGGTTGAGCGAGAATGCGTGCATGACCGCAACCGGCCCTGTCCCCGAGTGGGACGACTCCTACACAGGTCCGGCACCGCCGTGGGATATCGGCCGCCCACAGCCTGCGGTTCTCCGGCTCGCCGACGCTGGCGCACTGACCGGTGCCGTCCTCGACGCGGGCTGCGGGACCGGCGAGCACACGATCCTGGCCGCGCTCCGCGGGGCCGACGCTCTTGGCATCGACATCTCCCCTCGCGCCATCGAGATCGCTCGGCGTAAGGCCGCCGAGCTTGGGGTCGACGTTACTTTCCAGGTTCACGACGCACTCCGACTCGAGGCGCTCGGCGAGTCCTTCGAGTCAATCCTCGACAGCGGGTTGTTCCACGTCTTCGACGACGCCGCCCGCACCCGGTACGTCGCGGCCCTCCATGCCGTTCTGCGTCCAGGCGGTCACCTTCATCTGATGTGCTTCAGCGACCGGCAGCCCGGAGACTGGGGGCCCCGTCGAGTCACCGAAGGCGAGCTCAGCACTGCTTTCGGCTCCGGCTGGCGGATCGACTCGCTCATTTCAGACCGCTTCGAGATCAACCCAGGGCTCGGCACTCCTTACGCAGAAGCGTGGGTAGCGGACATCCTCAGTCTGGCACCCCAGTAGCGGGAACTGCGCTCGGTTCGCCGCGACCGTACGCCGTCCTCCGTACTTGCGGGGTTGAATTCAGCGTCACCGCTGAGGGCTTTAGAGGTTCTCGATGATTCGGATCAACTCGTTTCGGTGATACCCCTGGCGTTGGGCAAACTGCAAGAGATCTCGCGCTTGCGAGAGGACAGCACCCCGTTCAGTGGCGGTGCCGGTGACCGTCACGCCGCGTCCGCGCCGAAACTCCAATAGGCCTTCGTCGCGCAGTATTCGCAGTGCTCGGAACACTGTGTTGGCGTTCACCGCGAGCACTGCCGCGAGGTCTCTGGCCGGAGGGAGCCTTTCCCCCGGCTTTGCTTCGCCGTCAGCGATCGCACGGCGAATCTCGCTCGCCACTTGCTCGTAAAGGGGAAGCCCTTCTTGCTTCTCCTGCGCCTTGACCCTCAGCATGATGCTAGTTATGGTAGTACCATTCATTCAGAGGTGGATATGACCCTTGTCGATTCCATACGGACGGCTCCGGCCGAAGATCAATATGCGCTCATAGAAGAAGCCAAGCGCCACAGGCGACATCGTCGCTGGTTCACTGCCGGCGTGGTGGCACTGCTGGTCGCCGTCTCGTTGGGACTGTTTGCGGGAGTCTCTTGGAGCGGAGGAGGAGGAGCCTCAAGGGGCGATCGGAACCCGGACGCGCCTTCACTTGTAGGCATGACGGCGAACACCGCGTATCGAGCGTGTCCGGGGTCCGCTCGTGTTGGTCCAGCCACTTCGCCCGACGGTCTTCCCGCGTCCGCGAGCCGAACCAACGACCTAGCGTTTGTTGCGTCAGTCGCGCAGAACATGGCCCGCGGCCGCTACCTGGGCTTTACACACCAGATCGCCACGTTGCCGTTGCGAAGTACCGTCAAGGACATCCGTGTCGGTCCCGGTGGTGGTTACGTCTGGACGCGCGGATCCTCTGGTCTGGTTGAGGTTGACCGTGTCAAGAACTACGGGATTGATGTCTATTTGAATTCGGCGTCTCAGTGCCCGAGCGGTGGATGGGCCCGCTGGGCGGACAGTGGCGTGCAAGTTACCTTCCTTGCGCCCAAGTCCTGACAGAGGGTGTCTCAGCACGATGCCGGTTGTGGGCGACCCAAGAGGGAATCCCGCCCCGCCCTGGGCGGGCCGCATCCGTCGTGATCGCGGACTCCTCCCGGTACGTCAAGGACCGTTACGGGACGCCGCTGGGATCCCTCCTCGCTCACCTCCGGCGTCCTAGACGTATCTGGCCCACGAGGATCTCGCTACTTCGCCAGCAGCGAAACACCAATCGATCGTGGTCCGACCTGCAAATTCTTTCAGGGCGGCGACATAGTCGCCGACGACCTTCTCGATCATCGACAAAGGCATTGCCGAATCCACCTTCAGGTCCACTGCCATGTTCGGATCCCAACGCTTGCGCGACTCCTCCACATGGCCCCACTCGAGTTCGTACCAGCCGGGGATGCCTCGCTGCCGACCCTCGACCCGAGACCGATGAAGGTCGAAGTCAGAGCACTCTGTCACGATCACCACGAACTGAGCTCCTGTCTCTGCTGCGACCCGTCGCAGTATCTCAATCTGTGGAGCCCGTGCCACACCGTCGAGAACAACCGATGACCCGCGATCCAGGTGGGATTGAGCCAGGGCGCGAAGGATTGACCACCCCACGCGCGCATGTCCCGGCGGGTCCATGGCGTCCAGTGTCGCCTGGACCTCTGGAAATGGTAGAAGTCCACTCATGGCCCAGTCGTGGGAGATGAGTGGAGCACCCAGCGTGCTGGCCAAAATCCCGGCGACGGTTGACTTGCCGGTGCCCTGAAGGCCGGTGACGAGGACAAAGATCGGCTGTCTGGCGTTGGGGACATCTGCGCTCGACAGGCCGAGGTCGCGAAAGAGGGCTTTGGCCAATCCGCCCATCTGGCCGAGTGGTAGCTCCTCCTGCCTGAACCAGCCCACCTCGGAGGTCTCATCTCCGTCCGGTCGAGGAGTGCCCTCAATCACCGTGGCGTCGAAGACCGTGACGACATAAGCCGTGTGATCGCCGTTCGAATAGGTCACGTGATACTCGGGCCCCCCGAGAACCCCGAGAACCCCGCCCAGCTGCACCGTGACGCCGGCCTCCTCCTCGGCCTCGCGGACAGCACACTCATGAGGACTCTCATCCGGCTCCACCGCACCGCCGATGGTGGCCCAGTTCCCCGTGTCGAGAAGGCGGACGAGGAGAAGGCGTCCGGTGCTGTCTCGCGGCAGGACTGCCGTTGAGGGCAAAAGGAGGAGATCGTGCCCGACCTTGTCGCGGAGATGCCGAACGTGAGGTGAGATCACGAAGCCAAAGTAGCTGTGGACAGAACGTTCGGCCGCACCGATTGAGCTCTACGGCAGGAGTCCAACCACTCTGCTCCAAAGTCGAGCTGTATCGGCTAGGTCCAACCGAGTTCGTGCAGCCGGACCTCGTCAATGCCGAAATGGTGGCCGACCTCGTGGAGCAGTGTGACTCGCACGCGACGGGCCAGCTCCTCGTCCGTCGAGGCGGACTGACAGATGGTGGCAAGAAACAAAGTGATCTGGTCCGGATTCGCCCCGACATAGGTGCCCCGCTTTGTCAGTGGCACTCCCTGGTAGAGGCCGTAGAGCGGTCCGGGAGGGCTCTCGTAGTCGATGATGATCGCAACGTTTTCCATCTCCGAGCGGAGCTGATCGGGGATCGTCTCCAGAGCCTCCGCGACCAAGGCCTCGAAGGCGTCCACGTCGATCGGTTCCATGTCGACAACGTTGTCAGGGTTGGCGGCTCTCCGCCGTGCGGCAACGGTCAAAGCCCGGACCAGATGGCCAAGTCAGGAGATTCGGTTGCACTTCCCGGGAAGCAAGCCGAGATGCGGACCATGTTCGTGCACATCCGAGGCTATTTTGTAGTTCCCGGAGCAAACCGCAAAGCGCGCTCACGACTCCGAGGAAGCGGCAGGAGATTCCCTCCCGCCGGTACGAGCGACGACAAGGACCTCTCTCATGACGCCCCCCAAAACGCAGTCCGTTTGATTGGCCACAAACAGCGCTTCGCCGAGTCGATCGCCCAAATCGACAATGAGCTGGAGTTCGCCTCGGGTGTCGCTGTCGCCGCCCGTCGGGACGAGGTGGTGGCTGCCGCACGCGCCGCCTACGGGCCCAGCGAGGACTTCCGTGGGGTACGAGACGCGTGGGACGCCGTCTTTCCTGACGGCATCTACAGCGCCGAGGGACTCGCGAGAGCCAAACGGCTGGCGTAGGTGCCGTAGGCCTTCGACTTCGGGCGCGGCGATCGACGGAATGCCGGGCCGAACTTCGGCCCGGCATTTCGGGTCACCTGGCTATTCGCTTCTTCCAAACCGTGCCGTGCTCCCGGAGAAGGAGCGTCTAAGACCTGCCATCGCCTATACAGGGCGTATGGCCATCGTCATTGTGCAGGGAGTGTTCTCGGTAGACCCGACTGAACGGGACCGGTTCGTTGAGACAAGCATCGAGGCAATGCGCTCATCCCGGGACGAGGAGGGTTGCCTCGAATACGTGATCGCGGCTGACCCCCTCGATCCCGAACGCGCCGTGTTGTCCGAACGTTGGGAATCAATGGAGCACCTGCAACAGCACTTATCTCAGCAGATAAACACCCCTCGGGATGGCGGAGCCAGGCCGGCCCCCAAGAGTGTCGAGATCACGCTTTTCGAAGTGGCGACATCTCGCCCGCTGCGCTGACTCCCGCACCACCCGTCACCAAGAATTAGCTCCTGATCGCTGGGCGGTCGCGGTGACTTCCTCGAAGCCCCGCGCGGTGCCTGCACCACCTAGCACGACAACTGGTAGCCGTCAGAGACCGACAGCTATGGTCACCGGCCGATGCCCAGCCTGAGAAACGAATGACTGACCTTCTTGACGGCGACGTATCCCTCCCGAACCGGCTGGGCCTCAACGCTGAGCTCGACGACGGTGAGTTTCAGATGCAGCTACGCCCTCGACCGGAGGTCTTGCGCCACGGAGCGGTCCGGGCCAGCGTCTTGGCACTCATGATCGACGTGGTGGCGGGGATCGTTGTCGACGATGATCCCGATGTGTGGACGTTCACCTCGGACATGTCGGTACGGATGCGGCCACTCACCGCTCCAGACAGCATCCACACTCAAACCACGATCCTGCGGCGAGGCAATCGCTCGGCCACCGCAACCGTTGACCTGGTCAGCGGCCAAGGCGAGCTGGTCGCCACCGGTGCAATTGGGTTTGCCAAGGTACGGCGCCGCGAGGGAGATCCGCCGAAACCTCAGGCGTCAGTCGAACGCATCATGGTCATGTTCGACGGATCGAGCTTGCTCTCCCAACCGCTACGTGAAGAGGCCGGAATTCGCGTGCTCGACTCCATGGAGGGCGCCGTCGAAATGGAGCTGACGCCAGGCCTGCGTAATCCTGCTGGAACCCTTCAGGGCGCGATGGTGGCCCTCTTGGCTGAGGCCGCCGCCGAGGAACTGGCGTCGACGCGATTTGAGATCCCCGCTGTGGTCACGGATCTCGATCTGCGGTACCTGGCGCAGACGGGCGCCGGTCCTGTCCGGACACGATGTCGCTTGCTTGGACAAGGACCGGACTCGCCAATTCGGATCGAGCTCTTCGACACGTCCAACGATCGACTCACGACGCTGGTCTACGCCCGCACCGCTATCGTCGCCCGATAGAGCGAGCTCGACCCGGGGACTCCGCGGGAGAACGAGGGCCCTGGTGTAGGCCTCCCCTGCCTCAGCCAGAGCCTCGTCAGCAGACTCGATCCCGTCGAGCGCCCGGACAATCACACCACTTCATCCCCCTGTGGGCCACAATGCTGTCAGATGGCGTTCGGTCAACAGTCAGGTCCACCCGCTTCGGCGGCACAGGTCAAAGAGCTCCTGGCTCTCCTCAAGGAGGCCGGACACTCCGACTTTCGTGACGCACGAGGACCTATGGGGTTTAGCCAGCGTCAGGCGGCGGGCAAATTCTCTCGTGACGAGGCAGCCACCTTCATCACACAGCTCCAGGAAGCGGAGTCCGAGGGGAGTGTTCCCGTCGCGGCGCCGGCCTGGCGGAAATCCACCCAAGAGCAGATATTGAAGATTCTGTCGTCGGAACAGCTCGCTGGTGAACTCCGTCACCGCGGTTGGACTGCCATCGAGCCCTAGACAGGCCGCTCGAAGGCCCGACCTCCGGCCCGTCCGAACCTGTGCCGGCGTCCTCCGGAACCACCTCGAGGGAGCGCCCAGGGCTGCCGAACATTCGCGTCGAGACGGGCTGGCTCGCCACTGTCCTCGTTCTTCCAGCGGTGATGGGGGGTATCGAAACCGGCCTCGTGCGCTCGTCAGACGTACAAAACAGGGCGATTGAGAGCGGCTCTCGTTGTGCCGGGGCCGAAATCTGGCCTGGCGTGACCCAGGGGCAGCTGAGGATGTGGGATTCTGGAGGTAATGACGCCAGAACAATTCCTCACTCGTTGCAAGATGATATGCCACGTTGGTCCCGCTGGCGTTTGGGAGCAGATCTCCAAAAACGGTTTCCGGACGGCTGAACAATTGATCCTGGAAGCTGATCTGACCGACGAGGAACGAGAAAGCCTTCTTTCGGCACCTCGACAAGACTCGGTACATCTCCGTGTCGGGGGCGAAGACGTGACCCTCAGAGACCAAGCGCCGCTCTTCACCCGCAAGGACGTGAAATCGGCACCGGAGGGCGGACCAGAGATCCGCGCTTGGATCCACCTCTTGAATCAACGGGTGTACTTCTTCACGGACCAAGGGTCCATGGAGAAGCTTCTGGAGAAGTACGTCCAGATGGACGGGACCCAGGAAGTGATTTGGCTCTCACCGCTCAAGCTTCTCGAGGCCGAAGGGATACGACTTGAACTAGGGAGCCAGAACACCGGGACGATCGCCCGCCGAAGCGGTCCACTGAAGACGGTGGACGCATTCGTTCCGCTCTTTCGATTCCCAGACAAAAGGCCCGCCGAACTCACCGTGTTCGGCGGATTCGATGACCTCTCACCGGTCTTTCGTGCCGAGCGATATTTTCGCGATGGCCATCGCGAGCTTCTGAGCTGAGGCGCCATTTACGGCCAGCTGGGTCGTAGGTTGTGAATGTCGTCCCTCACATCAAGGGATAAGCACGATCTTCCCGCGGGTGTGACGATGTTCGAGTTCCTCGAAGGCATCGGCCACGCGATCGAGCGAATACGTGGCGGCGATGGGTATCTCGATCGCCCCTGATGCGACGAGATCCGCCATTTCGGTCAGGACATCCGGGGTCGATGCGGTGCCGCTTCCGTCGGCCTTGACCCCAAGCTCCTGGGCCTTCGCGAACGCGGTGATCGTCTCGATGCGGTCACGTGGAACCCCGAGCTTGACGGCCAGTTCGACATACTCGGGCCCGAAAAGGTCGATGAAGGCGTCGATTCCATCGGCCGCCGCCTGCAGACGCTCGATCAGCCCATCGCCATAAGCGATGGGCACAGCGCCGTGGGACCGGAGCCAATCGTCGTTCGTCGGGCGACGCAATGGCAAGGACATGTGCACCTCGCAAACCCAAGAGCTGAACGACAACAGTCCCGACGCCGCCCGCCGCCGCGGAAACCGCGACGGTGTCTCCCTTCTTCGCCGCGACGGCGCGAACGGCGGCATAGGCCGTAACCCCGACGACATAGAGGGAGCCGGCGACCTCCCAACTCAGTTCAGGGGGTTTATGGATGAGTTGTGAGGTCGGAACGGCGACGTAGGTGGCGTGGCTTGAACGTCGCCAGGAGAAGCCCAACACCGCATCTCCGATAACGAACTCGTTGACGCCTTCGCCAACGGCGGTCACAAGTCCAGCAAGGTCGCTTCCTTCCCCCGAGGGAAAGGTGGCTGGGAATCTCTCCTGCAACGCGCCCGACCTGATGTTGGCCTCTCCCGGGTTGATGGCCGCCGCCTTGACCTCCACGACAACCTCTTCCGCCGCAGCCGTGGGCATTGGCACATCGGCAACGTAGAGAACATCTCTGCCGCCATAGCGGTCGAAGCGGACCGCTCGTGACACAGTCTCGGTCATCTCACTCTCCCTCGCGACACCTGCAACCTGTATTCACGCCGATCTGAATCCTCAGTCAACAATCCGAGTGGCTGCGGCCTCTCTTTGACGATACGGGCATGGGCCCGGCTCCGCTCACGCGAACTGGGCGTCAGCTGTGCGATCGCGAGCCGCGGTGGCGCGCACGACGGCGAGGGCTTATCTCCCGGTGCGCTCACGATGTGTGCATCCCGGCCAGCAACAGGGTCGACGCTGCCCTTCTTCGAGCTCCTCCCGGGTCCGGCGAATGCGGCGATCTCGAGTCGTCGCCTGTTTCGCATCCTCGACCCAGCAGATGAACTCGTTGCGCGCCAAGGGCGTGATGTCCGTCCAGGCATGAAGCGCCGTCGGGTTGTCGATCAGCGCCTTCCGCAGGTCTCCCGGGAGCTTGTGCACAACCCCACCGGGCACTCTGGGACTACTCATTGGTAGTCAGGGGCGCGGTGCCATTGCTGGCCCGGTTCCCCATCCCCCTTTCAATCCGTACGTGCGGTTTTCCCGCATACGGCTTTCCGATGGACTTCTGGACATGGTTACGCAGCTTTCGGGTAACGGGTAGTGCCCATGAGCTTGTGCAGGCCCTGGTCGTGGAACCAGGTGCGGGTCCAAGTGTCCGCCTGGCCGGGACGCAGGTTGCGGCCACGCTTCTTCATGAGTAAGCGCTTGAGCCGCCACGCCACGAAGCGGTCTATGGCGATGAACTTCGTTGCCGCATTCCCGGTTCGGAAGTAGTTGCCCCAGCCCCGAAGGAACCGGTTGAGACGCGCGATGACGTCTGGCAGCGCCTGTCCGACCTGGCTTCGAGCGGAGAGGGCCTTGATCCTGGCTCGGGCACGCTTCATCGACCGCACCGAGGGCCAGCGCTGAAGGTAGTAGCGCACGATGCGCTTTTGCTCCCAGAGCTTGCCTGACATGCGGGCACGAAAATGGCACCCGAGGAAATCGAAGCCCTCCTTGCCTTCTCGGAGGTCGACCGTTCTGGTCTTGTCCGGGTGAAGGCTCAGACCGAGGTCACCCAGGATGGCGGTGGCCCGCCGATGGGCTTGCTCGGCCTGGAGCTGGGATCGGCACAGCACCACGAAGTCGTCCGCATAGCGGACGACTTCTCCGGTGCCATCTTCTTCCCAGACCCGGTCGAATGCGTGCAGGTAGATGTTGGCCAAGAGGGGTGAGATCACCCCGCCCTGGGGCGTCCCCGTGACCGACTCGGTGACGACACCATTGTCCAACACCCCTGCTTGCAGCCACTGCCTGACCAACTTGAGCACCCGTCGGTCCGACACCCGTTCGCCGACCAAGGCGAGCAGACGCTCGTGGTCGATGGAGCCGAAGAAGTCCCGAATGTCGGCTTCAAAGACAAACTGATTGCCCTGAATGAAGCCGACCCGGATCCTCTCCATGGCGTCGGTGGCCGAACGCTTGGGCCGGAACCCAAACGAGCAGGGCAGAAAGTCGGCCTCGAAGATTGGTTCGAGGACGAGCTTGGCCGCCTGCTGGCACACACGGTCCTTGACAGTCGGGATGCCCAGCGGGCGCTTTGACCCGTCGGGCTTTGGAATCTCCACCCGCCGCACGGGGCGAGGGTGGTAGTTGCCTGCACGGAGGTCGGCCCGGAGTTCGCCGAGCAAACGCTCGACGCCGTAGTCGTCCTCCACCGCAGCGATGGTCAGTGCATCGACCCCCGCTGCCCCACGATTGGCTCGGACCCGCTCCCACGCCTCCCAGAGAATGTCGTCTCTGTAGATGCGGTCATAGAGGGCGTGAAAGCGCCGACCCTTCGACTGCTTGGCCGCAGCCCATAGCCGGTTCTGGAGGCGTCGAGCTTTGTCCCGAGACGGTGGTCCCAGGGGGGAGATGGGCCGGGCGGTCCCGACCATGCCCTCACTCGTTCCTCTGTTCCCGGCGTGTCCAAAGTCGGGGTCCTTCCCTCCTGCTGGGTTTCTCCCAGCGATCGGCAGTACTACGACCCCGTCGGACTCCCGCTTGCCTCCGCTCGCTTTCACCACTGGCTTATACCGCGGTCTTTGCTGACAAGGCTGGCAAGACGGGCCTCTCCTGTTCCGACCCAGACCATGTGCACGTGCCGCTCCCCATACCCCGGAGGGACCAGGTGGGGGGCATGTCCGGAGCGCCAATCCACCTGATGCTGCCTTCGCCGTGACGTGAGCGGCTCGGCTCCCTCATTGTGCGTGTGACGAGGCTGCAGGACTCGTGCCGAGTGGCACTACGGCCCGCGCACTTGCTCCCTCCGAAGAGGCTTTTGAAACCCCGCTCAGCCCGCCGCCTCTCGACGACGAACCGGGGCCTGCTACCGGGCTTTCCGGCACTTACCCGGGTGGGACTCGCACCCACTGGTCTGGTCCAGCTTTCAGGACGCACCACGTCGGCCACGGTAGCCAGCATCAGGCCCTCCCTCCGTTGATCCCGGCCTTCGACGAATATTTGGTGACGACGCAAATTCCTTGCCTTCCACGGTCGATGTGGCGACATCCGCTTCGTCGTGCTGTTCGACGAGTCGCCACAGAGGCGTTCCCGACGAATGGAGGTTGTCCACATGCCCCACCCCGTGGTTCACGCTGAGATCCGCTCGAGCGATCCCGACGCCACACGGAAGTTCTACGCAGATCTCTTCGACTGGAAGATCGCTTCCGAAGGCGGATTTCCCGGTTACACCTTCATCGACACGGGTGTCGAAGGCGGCACCTATGTGGCCATCAGCCCACGCCAGGGTCCCGAGGATGAGGTTCTCTTCTTCGTGGCGGTCGAAGACGTGGGAGCCACCCTCAAGAGGGCTGAGGCGCTCGGAGGCACGATCATCCAGTCGGCTCAGGAGGTTCCTGGTACGACATTTGGCGTGTTTGCCGACGCGCAAGGTCACAGAATCGGCGTGGCGTCGAACGGATGAGGCCAACACCGTATTTGGGGCGATCATCGCCGCCGCCACGTCTCAGGGGGCTGCGGCAGCCATGAGGCCCCGGTGTGGAATACCCCCGGGGCGTGCTTCGGCCGATTGACGGCGGCGCTTTGAGGATCTTCCCGCACTCCATGGGCCGGGTGCTGCCTCCTCGATCACACTGAACGGAAGTGTTCGGGAATCGAGGCTTCGTCGCCCCAGAAGATGTCGACGCACAGCCGGACGCACTCGTCGCACACGAAGACACCGTTCGGACCGGCCACGAGTCGATCTTGGACCTGATGCGCGTCTTTGCCGCAAAACGAGCACTTCGCCGTGATGGCCACCGCAGTCCAGCCTAATTGCGGAACCTGTCCGATCTCAATCAACCGGCATTGGGTCAGTGTGGCGAGTCGAGCATCCATACTTGGTGAATGACGCCACCTGGACGCCGATTGATCCTTGCATCGAGTTCCAAGGCGAGACTGCGAGTTCTCCGAGACGCGGGCTTTGACCCCGAAGTCGCCGTGAGCGGAGTGGACGAGACGGTTGGGCATATGACGACCGCCGAGGCCGTCATCGTTCTCGCGGAACGTAAGGCCCGTGCGGTGGCATCCGGGTTTCCGGGGGCGCTGGTTCTCGCCTGCGACTCAATGCTCGAGCTCGATGGGGCGTCTCTGGGGAAGCCGCAGTCGGAGGCTGACGTCGTCGATGTCTGGGGGCGCCTGGCGGGCCGGCGCGCACCACTCTGGACCGGGCACTGTCTGATTGACATGCGATCGGGGGCATCTGCCCGTGAAACGGCCAGCACCCTGATCAGATTTGGGCACCCGAGCAACCAGGAACTCCGCGCCTACGCAGCGACCGGTGACGCGCTTGAACTCGCGGGCGCATTCAGTATCGAAGGTCGGGGTGGACCCTTTGTCGAGAGCGTCGACGGTTCGCCTTCCAACGTGTTGGGCTTGTCCCTTCCCCACTTTCGATCGATGCTCGCTGAGATTGGAGTACAGATCTTCGATCTCTGGGGGTGACCTCTGATCGGCCGCTCATGTGGCCGGTCTGAGCAATTGACGATCGATCGCCACTTCCGGGCTCCTGCCTGACGAGATGGGCTCCGTGGCGTTGGTCACCGCCTCACCGTGCAGACCGTACGCTCTCGATTCCGATGGCATCGGATCGCGATGGAGCTTGGGCACCACTCGATGTCGGAGAAATCGTCCAGCTCTTCGAGGACTCGTCGATGCGCTGGTGGATCAGCGGCGGCCACGCCCTGGAGCTCCATCTGGGCCGTTCATGGCGTTCCCACGACGACATTGATGTGGGCGTCCTCCGCGGCGATGCACCAGGGCTGGCCACACTGCTCGAGGACTGGGACATCGAGATCGCAGCCGCCGGTGTCCTGACGCGCTGGGACGGATCGGTACCACTCTCCGAGGAAAGCCAGAACAACCTCTGGTGCCGGAAGCGATCTGATCAGTCCTGGTGCCTCGACGTCACCCTCGGCGACGGAGATCAGGAGTCGTGGATCTTCGGTCGCGATCCGAGCATCCGCGTTCTCTGGGCGGATGCCATCTTGCGAACCGCGCTTGGGGTGCCCTACCTGGCTCCAGAACTCCAGCTCCTGTACAAGAGCAGGGACATGAGACCGAAAGACGAACTCGATGCGAGGCAGGTGATCCCGAACCTCACGTCCGATCAGCGAGGCCGAATCAATGCGCTCTTACCCGAAGACCATCCGTGGCAGGCGCTCACGACAGAATGATCATCGCGTCGGAGGAACTTTTCTGAGGGGCATGCTGTAGCAGTGACCGGCGCTCGACAGCTTCAGATACGGACGCAAGCAGCGGGATCCGGAGCAACCTGCCGCAGGATCCTGTCCACCCTCCCAACATGGTTCGGCATTCCCGAGTCGGTCGATGAGTACGTGGCCACGGCGGATCGCTCCACCACCGTCATTGCGTCACTCGGACATGAGGACGTGGGGCTGCTCACGATCGTGCGACATAGCCGCTATGCCGCCGAGGTCTACGTGATGGCCGTGTTGCCGCAATTCCATCGCCACGGCATCGGTCGAGCGTTGCTCTCGCATGCCGAAGGCACGCTGGCCGCTGATGGCGTGGAGTTCCTCCAAGTGAAGACACTTGCTCCGAGCACGCCCGACGAGGGGTACGAAAAGACGCGAGCCTTCTATCTCGCGTACGGCTTCCGACCACTCGAGGAGTTCCGAGACCTGTGGGATGTCGACAATCCGGCCTTGCAGATGATCAAGGTCGTTTCGAAAGAAGGCATGGGGCCGTGATCCAGACCCGAGGATCCCGGAATCTCGGAGCGGACTTTCACGACGCTTTCGGATCTGTCGTGGCCTAGCATCTCAAAGCCGGTGCGAGCTCGCTCCAACAGCGCCCACGGCCATGAGGGAGATGCCATGAGGTCAACGACGACACCTGATGGACATCGTCATCAGCAGCGAAACTACTGGCTCGGGGCACGGTATTTTGCTGCCATCCTGTCTCTGAGCGTGCTCCTTGTCACGTGCGCAGCAGCGCCGACATGGGCGTCCTCCGCCTCCCACGAGGACGTGCTCCAATCCCAAGTCACGCACACGATTGCCGGCGTCACCGTGACCGGGCCCATGAGCGTCAGCTCCCCGACCTTCAACAAGACTCTCTATGGAACAAACTTCAACTTGTCGAAGGTTGGCTACGAGAAGTCCCAGTTCTTCCTCTCGGGCACTGCGCATTCCTACGTGCCGGCAAGCCCCCTCTCGAGTGACGGAAAATGGAAGATTACGACGGGCGTGAGCGCGCCGTACACGACACGGATAGCCGTGTATCGACCGATCAACCCCAAGCGGTTCAATGGCACCGTTGTGGTCGAGTGGCTCAATGTGAGTGGAGGGACCGACGACGCCCCAGATTGGACGTTGTCCCACAACGAATTGATCCGCGACGGCTTCGCATGGGTAGGGGTTTCCGCACAGCAAGTCGGTGTCGAGTCGGCGAAAAAGACCGACCCTGCGGAGTACTCTGCGCTCTCGCACCCCGGCGACAGCTATTCCTACGACATGTTCTCCCAAGCCGGACAGACGGTTCGCAAGGACGCATCTCAGGTCCTTTCCGGCTTGCGGCCCCACACATTGATTGCGGCCGGTGAGTCACAGTCGGCTGGCCGGCTCATGACCTACATCGATGCCGTACAGCCGATCACCCATGTGTATCAAGGGTTTTTGGTGCACAGTCAATTCGGTACGGGTGCTCCACTCTCCGAAGCGCCACAGCCCAACGACGCGGCCCCGATCCCCACCACGATTCGCAGCGACATCGGCGTTCCGGTCTTCGAGTTCGAGACCGAAACCGACGTCGACAACAGCAACCTGACTGACCGGCTCCACTACGGCAACCCAAAGTGGTTCCGCCTCTGGGAGATCGCCGGTAGCTCGCACTACGACTACTACGGCCTGGCGATCGGTCCGATCGACACAGGCAACGGCCAAGGTGCGGTCAAGAATCTTGCCGCCATGCAGAATCCGACACGCACTCCGGTTGGCGGCTTCAACTGCAAGGTTCCCATCAACACCGGCGGAACGCACTGGGCCCTCGATGCCGCCGTGAAATGGCTCCAGAGATGGGTGGTGAAGGGCACGCCGCCTCCTCCGGCCCCCTTCTTGGCCACGACACACGTCTCCCCGGTCGTCTTCAAGCTGGACGCCAATGGCAACGCGGTCGGAGGGGTGCGAACACCACAGGTCGACGCACCAATCGCCGCCTTGGGCAGTCAAGGAAACAGCGGAGGCTTCTGCTTCCTCTTCGGTTCTACCGTGCCCTACGGCACGGCCCAGATCGCCAGCCTCTATCCGAATCACGCGAAGTTCGTCTCGACCTGGGCCCGCGCGGTCGACAAAGACCGGGCCAAGGGCTTCCTCCTGCCGGCTGATGCGCAGGAGCTCTTGCGCTCCGCCGTTCTCTCTGGAGTCGCCCGCCAGACCCACTGACTCGGTCACATCCCACCCCGACGCCCCGCACGAGAGTGGCGTGGGGAAGGGAATCAGGTTCACCAGTTCTGCGGAGCGGCGCGATATCCCCTCGACTGCGAGGGTCGCTCTCGGATCATGGATTCGCAGGGCTCGCCTATGCAGCACCCACGGACAAGGCGAAGACCAGCAGCATGAGGATGCCGAGCAGCACACCCACTTGTTCCGTTCTCTGGATGCGACGGGCCAGTGGCACCCTCGCCCGCTCGCCGCCACGCCATGTCAGGTAGGTCCCCACAGGAGCGACGAGGGCGAAGATTGCGCCGAGAACAACCCCACCCCATATCGGCGGTGGTGGCGTCCACAGTCCGATGACCTGTACGCCCCACAGATAGATCGACAGCAACAAAATGAGCCCGGCCAGGACGCCGCCCGCGATCAGTCCCGCCCTTCGCGCCGGCGTCAGGTGCTCGGCGCCATGCGACGGACTCGCCCTGTATGACGGAACCCAGTCCCGGGCTATGAACCACGGATGAGCCCTCGCCGTGAGGGCGGCGCTGTCTTCCATGTTGTTGAGTTCTGCGAGGGACGGCGTTCTCTCAGCTTCCAGCGTCGTCAGCGCGGAGGGTGTCTGCCGCGGTCAACGAGCCGGGAAGAGGCGCAATCGGTACCCATGCCCGGCTGGGCGGGGAATCGGGAGGTTCGTCGTACGATTCCAAGCTCCCGTCACGGACGAGCTTCGTGGGTACGCCGTGAGACATCCACCGTGCGTCGTGATGGCCCCAGGGATCGGTGTACCAACCCTCCTGCTCCGGAATCACCACGCACCTCCCTCTTCATTTTACGAGGCCACAGATCCTCCCGTGGTGCCTGAGCGTCCTCCCCCGTTTCGAGCACATGGAGGATTTCGACCCCCCAGGACCCAGGACGATGGAGCTTTTGAGCTCGTGACCCGTGACGTCGGCGCGACATATGTCTGCACTGACCCTGAAAGAACTTCCGGGATCAACGGGCCGGGTCTCACGGAATGCAGGAGCGCGGACCGGGACAGCCTTCGTCCCGAGTTACACCTCGACTTCGACCTCGTGCACGCCGCTCGTGACGATTGGTGGACCTCCCGCCGGCGTCAGGGAGTCGATCGCCGTCTGGGCGTGGAGTTCCGAATCAAACAGCACGACGCACGTGCCGATACCGGCACCATCGTTCATCCACATGCCTTTTTCGAACCCAGGGAGTGCCTTTGTCTGAGGAAGCACGAACTCATTGAGGATTGCCTGTCGATGTTGGCGATCCGAGTCTGGCTCGATCGCGACTTGGATCACAACGGCGTACGACATCCGACGCCACCTCCGAAATGAGATGCCGCTCCAATGATGGCATCCACATCGAGTCCCCGTCGTCAAACGGCACTGGGGCACACTCGGTAGCGTGGGTCGGCGACGAAGGAGACGTTGGCCCCACAGTGGACGACGCTCCCCGATCAGCCAGGAGGTGCGAAATGTGGCGCAACCGGTCGTGCATTTCGAGGTCGCCGGGAAGAATCCCGAGCGTCTCCGGGAGTTCTTCGGCGAACTCTTCGACTGGAACTTCGACGTTCCCTCGCCAGTAGCGAAAGAGGTCTCGGCGCCCGATCGCTACGGCTTCGTGGACTTGGTCACCAGCGAAGATGGAACTGGCATCCGCGGTGGTGTTGGAGGAGGCTCGGACTACGAGAGTCATGCTCTCTTCTATGTTGCGGTTCAAAGCGTTGAGGCAGCCCTGCGGCGCGCCGAGGAGCTCGGGGGCACACGCATCATGGGTCCAGCCACGTCACCGAATGGACTCGTCGTCGGACACTTCAGAGATCCTGAAGGCAGTCTCGTGGGCGTCGCTGGTGCTTCGTAGCGTGCGGGATTCTCCTGCTCGCCATCACCGTACGAAGAAGGCTCCACCACGGCCTCGAGACCTGGTCCGCGTATCTGAGCAGGAGATCACGTCTGGTGGCGGAATCCCCCCACGGCGTATTTCTGTCCGCAGGAGACCGCCCAGGCCCTGAGCGAGGTGCGGCAAAGCCTCGTCGACGGATCGTGGCTCTCGGTTCGCCTACGGCGCAATAGTCAGGTAGTGGGAGGGAGCCGTTGGTCACCCTCACGCCGGCCCGGGAGACCTTCCTATGATCGGCCCCACCGACAACCCCGGGGGGACCATGACGACTGAGACGGAGCAGGCATTCACCCAGTTGCTCGAGGAGGTGGGGGCGACCCACCGGCGAGTGGTGGAGCAGCTCTCGGCCCCAGGCGACCTCGACAGCCTGCTCGAGGCGCACAAGTGGATCCTCTCCATCCTCCAGGTGGCGGCCGACGTCAACATCTGGGCGGATACCGCCCGTCCCCGCTTCACTCGAGATCGTGGGCCCCTACAAGAAATGGGGAGGCGATAATTCCGACGCCTTCTACCTGTTCGCCCCGGTCGACCCGGAGCGGACCTACCGAATCGTCTTCCACCCCGGTGATGCGGTGTACATGTCGCTAACCGTCTACGGCGGCCCCAACGACGGGCGCTATTCGACCCGTATTGTCGGCAGCGTCAACAGCCAGGATGCGCCCCATCGGTCCGACGGCTCCATTGAGATCGTGCTCTCCCAAGTCGAGCCGGCGGATCCGGGAGTGGCCTGGGTCCGCCTCGAGGACGACGCCGTCGCCGCCATCACCCGGGACTATCTCGAGGACCCGGTGACGGGCCAGCGGGCCACCTGGCATATCGAAGCCGAGAACCCGCCAGAGACGTTCCGGCAGGACGACGCGGACCTGGCCCGGCGCATCCGCGCCGCGACGACGTGGGTGCGCGAGCAGGCGAGCATCGTGCCCATCCCCCTGGGTCCGCCGAACGCCATCGATCCCCCCTACCCCGTCCCGACCACGACGTTCGGCTGGGCGGCCGGGGACGCCGCCTATGCCATGGGCGCCTACGAGCTGGCCGACGACGAGGCGATGGTCATCCGGGGCCGCTCGCCCGAGTGTGTCTTTTGGAACATGTGTCTGTGGAATCCGTTCCTGCACACGTACAACTACGACTACGAACGCGTCACCATCAACGGGGCGCAGGTGCAGTACGAGCAGGACGGCTCGTGGATCATCGTCGTCTCGCCCCAGCGTCCGGCCCACCCCAACTGGGTGTCCACGGCCGGGCACCGGAAGGGCCGCATCTGGTTCCGCTGGTTCCTGCCGGCCGAGACGCCGGAGCAGCCCCAGGTCGAGGTGCTCCCGGTGGCCACGGTATGAACGATCGCCCGGCGCCGGTCCGGATCGAGGACATGGCCGAGCCGCGTTACTCCGACGAGGCCCGGGCCATTCTCGACTTCATGGGAGAGGCGGGGTCGCAGCTCTCGCTCGATCCCGCCGGCCTCATGGCCCAGGCCGAGGCGGAGACCGGCCTTGCACGACTTCGGTCCCGCCGACTTCGAGCATCGGCTGGACGTCCTGTGCCGGGCCATGCGCGAGGAGGGCGGCTTCAATGCGGCCGGCATCTTCCAGCAGCACACGCTCATCCTGGGCCTTCTGAAGAACCGACTGCTCGTCGAGGACCTGCTGCGCCGCCACCCCGAGATCCTCGATCGAACGCATTACGGCGCCGATCGTCATCTGCGGGCTGCCCCGCACGGGGACGACCCACCTGCACAACCTGATGACGGCCGACCCTGCGTTGCGGTCCCTCCCCTATTGGGAAAGCCTCGAACCCGTCCTGGCCGACCACGAACGGCCGGCGGCCGGGGCACCCGATCCACGTGTCGAGCGCACCGCCGTCGCCCTCTCCTTCCTCGACGTGGCCATGCCCTACTTCAACCGCATGCACGAGATGACCGTCGAGCACACGCACGAGGAGATCCAGATTCTGGCGATGGACTTCTCCAGCATGCTGTTCGAGACGGCGGCCCCCATGCCGCTGTGGCGCGACGACTACCTGGCCCGCGACCAACGGCCCAGCTACGCCTACCTGGTCAAGGTGCTCAAGGTCCTCCAGTGGCTGCGCGGCGGGACCCGCTGGGTACTCAAGACCCCACAGCACCTCGAGCAGTTCCCCGTGCTGGCCGACATTTTCCCCGACGCCACCTTCGTGGTGACCCACCGTGACCCCGTGTCGGTGACGGCGTCGATGACGACGATGGTCGCCTATTCGTCCCGGCTCACCCGCGACCGGGTCGACCTCGAGGCCATGGGCGCCTACTGGTCGGATCGCCTCGAGCGCATGCTGCGGCGCTGTGCCGAGGAGCGATCGGCCCTCCCCGAGGGTCAGACCATCGACGTCCACTTCGACGAGTTCATGCGTGACGACATGGCCATGGTCCAGCGGATCTACGACCTGGCCGGCCAGCCGCTTGGACGAGCGGGCTCGCTCGGCCATGACGGGCTTCATGGCGACCCACCCCCGAGGCAAATACGGAACGGTGGAGTACGACCTGGCCGAGTTCGGCCTCGACCCGGCCGAGCTGCGGACCGCGCTGACCTTCTACACCGACCGCTTCGGGGTCACGCTCGAGAGCTGACCGGCCGGGACTGAACCGCGACGCCGTCGACTCTTTAGGATGGCGGGCATGGCGAACACCCCGTCGTCCCGTTGGTCGTGGGCCTCGGAGAACTCCTTCCTCTCGATCGCCTCGAAGGGATCTGTTCTTTCGATCGGCTCGGTCGGTTCCGTGCTTTCGATCGGCTCGATCGGCTCCTGCCTGTCCATCCTGTCGATCGGATCCTTCGGGTCCTTCCTCGGGCTGCTCTCGTCTCGTTCACGCATAGCCGTGATGTCACACAAGGCACGGAACGGCGTTCTCGTCGCGCGATCGGGCAGGGAGTAGAGGCTGCCGACGTAGGGAGGGCGGCCGTCGTCGTGATGCCGGCCTGACTCACTCCATCGGTCGAGTGGCGATCCCTGTCGGTTCCCGCCCCGCCAGCACCCAGCCGATGAGGGTGGCGACGATCGGCATAGCGATCAGAATGAAGAACAGGTTGTCCCACGGGACGTGATTGATGATGTCCGACACGCCCCCCTCGCGCCCGTTCGAACGGAACCATCCGAACAGCCCGATATAGGCCGCCAAGGTGCCGAGGAGCGCACCCAACAAGGCGAGACCCCCAGCCGTGACTGCCGTCAAGCTGCGCCGGGTTCGTGAACTCGCGCCGGCAGCGGTGAGTGTCCGCAGCTCACTCGCGGTCTCGCTCCGGATGAGACCGACGCTCATGGCGAGAACGCCGAGGGCGAGGGCGATGCCGAATACGGTCGCCCAGTTGACGATCTCGGCCGACGTGGGCGCGTCGTTCTTCGATTCAATGCTCAAGTCACCCGAAGCAGCCAGCGAGTTCGCGCTCAACAGCTGGGCCTGGGTGATCGGCGCACCGGCCAGAATCGCCCAGCCCCCGAGGCCGTTCTGGCTCGTGACGTGCAGCCGACGCAGCGCGCTCTCGGTGATCACCGTATTCGGCGACGAGGTGCCGATGGGAAGCTGGCTCTCCTCTTGAATCACAGGATGAGCGACGCACTGGTTGGGCGTGCACTGGTTGTCATTGGACCCACCGCCGCTAGGAGAGCCTTGAAAGTGCCGCCACCGTCTTGGTCGCCTTCACCGAAGGTCAACTGCACGCCCGATCCGGCCAACCCGGGCCGGGAGCTGAGGACGTCAACATTGGATGGGATCGACGAGGGCTCGATGCCGTAAGCCCGCAAGAGTGCGGGTGTGGCCACGTAGATCGGTCCGTTCCACTGCCGGCCCTCTTACTCGGGTTCTGAAGGCCCACGGCTGCACTCACCAGCGGGACCACGGACTGCGCGCCGACGGCGGAGGCGATGGCGTGCGTCGTCGCCTCCTGGGCTGACAAGCTCGGCACGGGCTGCGCCGGCGTCTCACCGCCGGGACCGAAGGTGGGTCCTGTAGGAGGGGTGTACACGTTGAGCGTGTTCGCCGACATGTTCGGTCCGACGTAATCGAAGACGTTGGCGTAGCGGGCGACGGCGACGGCGCAGATGATGACCGCAATCATGATGCCGAGACTGATGGCCGAAAGGGCCGACCCGGAGCGGGCCCGGTACCGAGCCATGTCGCGCAGTGGCAGGCGGATGGCAACCGGCGATTTGGCGCCGACCCGCGCCAGCAGGGCCAGGAAAAAGGGCGAGACCAGGATGATCCCCACGATCAACGCGATGAGCCCCGGCACGAGCCAGATCACCCCACCACCGTTCCCTGCTGCGCCCGAGATCGAGAACATGACGAACCCGAGGGCCAAAGCGACCACCCCGGGCACCAGCGATCGGTGAATCTGGCGCGGTGGCGCTGGACGTCCGGCCAAAGCGCTGACGACCGGAACTCGCGTGATGGCACGAGCCGGGTACCCGGCGGCGAAGAACGTCGCGATGACCGCGAGAACCATGGCCGGCACGATGACGTTCCAGGGCAGTGCGAACTGCCCGATGACGTGGTGCGCGCTCTGCTCGTTGTGCGGGCGGTACACCAACCACAGCACCAGGCCCAGAGCGAAGCCCAGTACAGCGCCCACGAAACCCACGATGACGCCGTTGGCTTCCAGGACGAGCCGGACATTACGGTCGGTTGCCCCCATGGACTCGAGCATCCCCAGGGACCGCATGCGACGCTGGGCGAGCACGGTGAAGCCACCGATCGACACGAGGGCGATCAAGAGCATGCCGACAGTTGCCAACGCCAGCACGATGGTCGACGGGTTGATGCCGTTGCTGTTGCCCGACCCCGCCGTGGTGACGTAGGAGGGCAGATCCCTGGCTGCCGACGGAGGGGCATCGAAGAGGGCGCTGATCTGAGTCGGCTGGGTGACATTGCCCGGGGGGACCAACGCGAACTCGTCCAGAAGGCTCTGAGGATTCTGCACAATGCCGACGACGGTCTTGCCGCCCTGCGGCCACGTGTCGCCCACCGAGAGATTGAGCTCGGATGCCAGGCCCGGCGTGACGGCAACCTGATCGGAACGGGTCGGATAGCTCCCGGACAGAAGTTGGAGCATCGGCGCGCCGTACGGCCCGTCGGGCTCCTGGGACCGCAGCTGATAGGTCTGGCTCGAGCCGGGAACCCGGAGGGTCTCGTTCTCGATGACCTGGACCCGACCGAAGTGCTGTTCCAGCGTGGCGATCTGCGCTTGTGCATGTGCGAGTGTTTCGCCTGGTCCTTTGTCGGTGGACGTGGACAGGTTGAAGGACGCGAGATCGTGAGCCGTGCCGAAGCCAGCATTCGGCGGCGGCGGAGTGTTGACGGCAACCGCGGCGCCAACGACGACAGCGGCCACCGCGACCACAATGAGGAGCAGGATGAGTAGCTGCTGGCGCCACTCGCGCCGGAAGAGACGCCAAGCCCAGCGGACCATTGCTCGGCGGGCCGGGATGCCGCCGGAGCCGGAGCCCGATGCCGGAGCCAGGCCCGTGGCCGGCCGTTCGACGACGTCGACGCTCATCGGTTGCGGGCGTTGGTGAGGAACGTTTCCGGACTCTCGAGCGGAAGCGTCTGGTCGACGATGCGGCCGTCGCGCAGGAAGATGACGCGGTCGGCCCACGAGGCAAGTTGCGCGTCGTGGGTCACCACGACAGCCGCCAAGCCGCGGTGGCAGGCCGCCAGGATCAACCGCATGACGCTTTCCGCGTTCGTCGAGTCGAGCGCGCCGGAAGGCTCGTCGGCCAGCAGGAGTTGGCGTCCACCGACGACGGCGCGGGCGATGGCGACCCGTTGGCGCTCGCCCCCGGAGAGCTGGTCGGGGTAATGCGACGCCCGGTCACCCAGTCCGAATTCCTCCAGCGACCCCAGGGCCACCGTTTGGGCCTTCCGGGCAGCCATCCCGTCGAGCTCGAGCGGGAGGGAGACATTCTCTACCGCATTGAGCCCGGCCAAAAGGTTGTAGTCCTGGAAGACGTACCCGATCGACTGACGGCGCAACTTCGCCTTCCCATTGCGTGAGAGCGAGGACAGGGAGCGGCCACCGATGGAAACCTGCCCATCGGTGGGGTCCTCCAGGCTGCCGGCGATCGTCAACAGTGTGCTCTTGCCCGAGCCGCTGGAGCCCATGACCGCCACGAGCGACCCCGCCTCAACGGAGAGGTCCACACGCTGCAGGGCGTGGACTTCGGTCGCCCCTTCTCCATAGACCTTGGTGATGTCACGTAGTTCGAGATAGCTCATTCGGGGGCTCCCACCTTGCGCCGAGCCTTGGGGAGGGGAAACGACGATGGGGCCGGCGCATCCTCGCCCGCCGTCGCTCTCTTCAGACGGCCGTCGGCCGTGTCCAACCACCGGATCAGCGAATCAAGTCGGAACAGCTCGGCATCGACCACCAGTGCGAAGTTGAGATCGAGACGTGATTCGTCCTCCTTGAGGCGCGTCCATTGCTGCATGAGCTCGACGAGGTACCGGCGGTGGACCTGGACGACTTCGTGCACGTCGACGCCAGGGAGACCAAGAGCGACCAACACCTTGATCACCAACTCGTCACGGGGTGGCGACGAGAAATCAGGCGGGGTGCGCAGCCATTGGTTGAGCTCCTCCGCACCATCCTGGGTGATGTGGAAGCCCTTCTGGGGGCCGTCCTCAGCCGCATCGTCGGACTCGACCAGTCCGTCGCGCTCGAGGCGTTGCAGGGTCGTGTAGACCTGCCCGACGTTGAGAGGCCAGACCTCGCCGGTTTTGGCCTCGAACTCCTGACGCAGCTGCAGCCCGTACTTGGGACCTTCGCTGAGCAGGGCCAACAGGGCGTGGCGGACGCTCATGGCCGTGGGGCGATTCGAAGTATCATACTCAGTATGCTGGTCGAAAGGCCCGCCGATGTCAAGGGCAGAACGACGTTTTGGACATCACCGGGGCGGGGTGAGGTCCGGCGGCAGGCACTCCGACCGCCGGAACGACCTACGGCAAGGGGGACCCGGTCTCCACCATGGATTTGAGGCTGGAGCACACGGCGGGCCAGCCCAGCGCGATGTTCGGGAGCACCACGCTGCCCGGGGCGAAGCCGTCGTGGACGACCGTCAGCCGGGTCACGCCCGTCATCCGTCTCCTCCAGCTCGAAGGCGACCTTGGAGCGGGGCTCGGCCCGCCAGGCGGCGGCCGCCTCGGGGTCGAGCCCGACGGCGGCCGCCCACTCGGGCGTGAAGGTGTGCCAGGTGTAGGACAGCCGCCGAGAAGGATCGGACTCGAGGACGACCATCTCGGGGTCGCTGACCACGAGACCGATGTCGGCGTGGACCAGCGCCCAGCGCGAGCCTCGTCTTCCAATCGGACGGGAACGTCTTGCCGCCGGCCTCCCGATGGCGCCAGTAGCGCGTCGTGTCCGCGGGGTCGGTGAGCGCACGCCAGATCCGTTCGGGCGGGGCGGCGAGGTAGATCGTGTAGTCGAAGCTCGTCTCGTGCTGCACGGCGTCACCTCCTGTGCGCGTCGCGTGGGCCGCGAGCGCCACTCACGCGGGCAGCGGTTCGCCCGTCTCGAGCAGCGTCTTGAGGCTGGCCAAGACGGCGGGCCAGCCCTGCGCGGCGCCCTGACCACGACACTGCCGGGGGCCGCGGCTGTCGTGGACCACGGTCAACTTGACCACACCGGGGCCGAACTCCTCGATGTCGAAGGCGACCTTGGAGCGGGGCTCGGCCCCCCAGATGGCGGCCTGCTCCTCGTCGATGCCGTGCACCTCGGCCCACTCGGGCGTGTACGTGTGCCAGGTGTAGGACAGCCGGCGGTAGGGGTCGGACTCCAGCACGACCTGCTCGGGGTCGCTGATCACCAGCACGTGCTCCCCGTAGGCCACGTCGTAGGCGGAGCCCTTCTTCCAGTCGCTCGTCATCGTGATGCCGCCCGACTTGGGATGGCGCCAGTAGCGGGTGGTGAACGCCGGGTCGGTCAGTCCCTGCCAGACGCGCTCGGGCGTTGCCTCGATGTAGGTGCTGTAGACGAAGGTGCTGCCCTCGGTCGTGTGCTCGGTGTCCATGGGAGTCGTGGCCTCCAGTGCCGTCTTGAGATCGGACAGGGCTTCGGCCCGGGTCCGGTCGTAGCTGTGCATCCAGCGGTCGGCGATGTCGTTGATGGGGGCGGCGTTGAGGTAGTGCAACTTCTCCCTCCCCTGCCGCAGCGTCGTGACCAGCCCGGCCGTCTCGAGGACGGCCAGGTGCTTGGTCACCGACTGGCGGGTCATGCCCATGCCCTCGCAGAGCTCGGTGAGGGTGAGGCCGTTGCGCTCGTTCAACCGATCGAGCAGGCGTCGCCTGCCGGGGTCGCCGAGCGCCCTGAAGACCGCATCCATTTCTGGCATCACGTCTGTCGTGCTGGTGCTTTCCGGTTCATGCAACCTTTTGGCTGCGTATTTCAGTTAAGCAGCCGTACGGTTGCATGTCAAGCGGTCCGGGCTTGGCGTCCTCCGAACGGCCGAAGGCCTTCTCGCGAGCCTGACGTGTCTGCGCGTTGGGCGGGGGCCACGCGTGCCGTGCGTATCACGGCACGGCGAGTGCGAAAGCTCCGCACCGTGTCTTGCGCCGCGGATCCTGGCGAGTGATGCGCGGCGGCCGGCGCCCGCTACAGCGCGGCCAGGACCTCTTCGGCCGAACTGACCATGAGGCCCGCTCCCGGCTCGACGGCCAACCACGTGACCACGCCGTCCTCGATGATGGCGGCATAGCGCTGCGAGCGCAGGGCGCCGAGTCCGAAGCCGCTGCCGTCCATGGCCAGGCCCATCGCCTCGGTGAACTCGCCGTTTCCGTCCGCCAGCATGACCACCTCGCGGCCGACGTTCTGGTCCTGGCCCCATGCACCCATGACGAAGGGGTCGTTGACCGCGACGCAGACGATGCTGTCGACACCCTTGGCCTTGAGGTCCTCCGCCCGCATGACGAATCCGGGCAGGTGGTGGTCCGAGCAGGTCGGCGTGAACGCACCCGGCACGGCGAAGAGCACGACCTTGCCCCGGCCGAGCACCTCGGCGGAGGTGGTCGCCTCCGGGCCCTTCTCGCTGAACGTGTACACCTTCACGTCGGGCACCTTGTCGCCCACTGCGATCGTCATGTGGTCTCCTCCGGGGGGTCGCCGGGCCTGTCGCCCAGGTCGGCGGGCCCAGGTTGGCATACGGGCGCTGCCGCCCCAAAACGGTCACGGAGTTGTAACCTGCGCCCGTCGCCGCCGGCGGCACCGAAGTCGAAGCGGTTCTTGAGGATCGAAACCTTGGGGGGTTGCGATGTCGCAGTCATTTGATCGGCGGTCGTTCCTGGCGGGCGGCGTGGCGCTGGGGGCCGGAGCGGCCCTGGCCGGGGCCCTCGGAGATGCCGGCGTGGCCGGGGCGTCCCAGACCAACGGCGCCGGCAAGAACGGGATCAGCACGGCCAAGCCGAAGCGGGGCGGCTCGGTTACCTTCGGCATCGACACCGAGGAGAGCGGGTTCAATCCCTCCACCGCCCGCTGGGACGAGGGTGGCTTCCTCTACGGCCGCACGGTCTTCGATCCGATCGCGATCGTCACGGCCTCCGGTGACGTGCAGCCCTGGCTGGCACAGTCGATCACGTCGAACGACGACTTCACCTCGTTCACCGTCACCCTCAAGCCCAACATCGTGTTCCACGACGGCACGCCGCTCGACGGCCAGGCGCTCTACACCAACATCGAGGCGCAGGCCACGTCTGAGCTGACCGGGCCCGCTTTCGCCACCAACATCAACAAGGCATCGCTGAGTGGGCCGATGTCGGTCACCATCACCATGAAGAACCCCTGGGCGCCATTCCCCTACTACCTGGCCCAGGCCCAGACGGGGTATGTGGCCGCACCGTCCATGCTCAAGGCCGCCGACGGCGGCACCGCGAACCCGATCGGCACGGGACCCTTCGTGATGCAGGACTGGGTGCCCAACAGCCACATGACCGCCACGGCCAACCCCAAGTACTGGCGCAAGGGGTATCCCTACCTGAACTCCATCACCTACAAGCCGATCATCAATGCCGCGTCCCGGGCGGACGCGCTCCAGACGGGTGAGATCGACATGATGCACTCGAACTCGCCCGACAACCTGCTCCAGTTCCGCGGCAACAAGAAGTGGGCGTACTACGACAACAGCGGCCAGGTGGTCGGCCAGCCCACCGTGCAATGCGTCATGTTGAACACGTCGACCGCTCCGTTCAACAATCTCACCCTGCGCAAGGCCATGGCCATGTGCGTCAATGCATCGCAATACTCCAAGGTGATCGACAAGGGTGTCGACGCGCCGGTGACGGGGCTCTTCATCGAGGGCAGTCCCTACCACACGAAGACCGCCTACCCGAAGTACAACCCCACCGAGGCGGCCAAACTGGTCAAGCAGGTGCAGCAGCAGACAGGGAAGCAGCCTTCGTTCACCCTCAACTCGACGAGCGATCCCGAGACGCTGGCGGCGGCGCAGTTCCTGCAGCAGGCCTTCCAGCAGTCCGGCATGAAAGTGCAGATCAACATCCTGGCCCAGTCGACCATCATCAACGACGCGCTCGCCGGCACGTACCAGGCGACGCTCTGGCGCCAATTCGGCGCGGTCGACCCCGACCTCAACTACGTCTGGTGGACCAGCCAGCTGGCGTCGGGTCCGCTGGCCCTCAACATGGCCCGCAACGTTGACCCACGCATTCAGAGCGCCCTTCTGGCCGGCCGCACGACGAGCAACAAGGACGACCGGATCAAGGACTACCAGAAGATCAACCAGTACCTGGCCGAGGACATCCCTTACCTGTGGCTGGCCCGGGACACCTGGGCCGTCGTGGCCAATCCGGCAGTGCAGAACTTCGCCAACCCGACCACGCTCACCGGGGCCAAGGCTGTTGCCTTCGACGAAGGCGTGCTCTGGCCGACGCAGATCTGGAGGTCCTGAGTCACCACTGCCCGGCCCGGCTCAACCGGGCCCGCGTGTGGCTTCAGCGCATTTCGACGTCGTCGAGGTATTCCTCGCGCCAGTGGGTGTAACGCTCTTCGGGCAGGCGCAGGCAGAACGTCGGGTTGAGTGCCTCGACGAAGGCCCGCTCGTGGCTGACGGCGACGATGGTGCCCGGCCAGTTGCCGAGCATCCGCCCCACGGCCGTGATGGACGACGGATCGAGGTTGTTGGTCGGCTCGTCGAGCAACAACAGGTTGGCCTCCCCGGCCGAGAGCATGGCGAGGCCCAACTTGGCTCGCTCGCCGCCCGACAGCGTCGAGGGCAACTGGTCGGCCGCCTTGGACGGCAGGCCGAATGAACCGAGGAGGGCGCGGCGGTCCCGCTCCTGCTTGAGGACCGCGTCGCTCACGTTGTCCAAGGAGCGAAGGGTGGTATCGATCTGCTCATGCTCCTGCGCGAAGTAGCCCATGACCACGTTGGCCCCCAGCTCGACCACGCCATTGGTGGCTTCCTGCACGCCGGCCAAGCAGCGCAGGAGCGATGACTTGCCCGCACCGTTGCGCCCGATGACCACGATGTGGTCGCCCCGCTGGGCGTGGAACGTCACCTCGGTCAGCACCTCGTTGTTGCCGTAGCGAACGCCGAGCTTGGAGACCTCGAGCGGGATGGCACCCGAGCGCGCCGGGGTGGGGAGCTTGAACGAGCTCGCTTTTTCGCGCTTGTCGACCTGGGTCCGCGTGGATTCGATTCGCTCGACCCGCCGGTCCAAGGCCTTGGCCTTTCGCGCGCGCTTCTCGGTGCTGGCCCGCATGGAGTCGGCCAGCTGGCTGAGGCGGACGATCTCTCGCTGTTCGAGTTCGGACGCCCGCTCGCGCTGGGACTGATCCGCCTCGTGCAGCGCCTGGAACTTGGTGTAGTTGCCCTTCCATTCGGTCAGGCGCTGGTTCGCAATGTGCAGCACCTTGGTGATGGCGTGGTCGAGCAGGTTCAGGTCGTGGCTCACCACCAGGAGCGCGCCGGGGAACCTGGCCAGCTCGTCGAGCAGCCACCGCTTGGCCGAGCGGTCCAAATGGTTGGTCGGCTCGTCGAGGATGAGGAGCTCGGGCTCCTGGAAGAGCACCCGCATCAGGTCGACCCGCCGGCGCTGGCCCCCCGAGAGCGACTCGATGTCCTCGAGAAGGAGCTCCTGGCGCAGGCCGAGCCCGTCGGCCAGGCGAGCCATGACCGACTCGGCCTCGTAGCCCCCGTTCTGCTGGAACTGCTCTTGAAGGTCCGTATAGAGCTCGATGTTCTCCGTCGAGGCGTCGTCAGCCATGTGGCGGCGGGCATCCCCCAGTGCATCGTCGAGGACGTCGAGGCCGCGGGCGGACAGGATGTGCGAGAAGCCGGTGGGCTCGAGGCCCAGCCCACCAGGCACGGGGGCCTGGGGCAGGTACCCGAAGGAGCCGAGCAGCCGGACGTTGCCCTGGTGTCGCAGCTGCCGGGAGGGTTCCCCCACCAGGACCGATATGAAGGACGACTTTCCGGTCCCGTTGCGCCCGACGAGACCCACCTTCTCCCCCGCCCCGACGACGAAGGATGCGTCCGAGAGGAGGGTGCGGTCGCCGATTTCGATGGTGAGTCCCGATCCGACGATCACAACACATTGTACGAGCGAGAAGCCCTGGTCGATACACTCCGCGAATGCCCGGGCTCGATCGCAAATGGTGGACCCTCATCGCCGTCTGCACGGCGACCTTCATGCTCCTTCTCGACATCACGGTCGTGAACGTGGCGCTGCCGGATATTCAGAAGTCGCTCCACGCGAGCTTCTCGGATCTGCAATGGGTCGTGGACGCGTACTCGTTGACGCTGGCTGCCTTCCTCCTCACCGCGGGCGTGGCCGGCGACATCTACGGGCGGCGAAAGATCTTCGCCATCGGACTGATCGTCTTCTCGGCCGCCTCGCTGGTCTGTGGGTTGTCGACGACACCCCTCATGCTCAATCTGGCCCGCGCCGTGCAGGGCGTCGGTGGCGCAATCATGTTCGCCACCTCGTTGGCCTTGATCGCCGCCGCGTTCACCGGGCGGGACCGTGGGACGGCCTTCGGTGTCTACGGCGCCGTGATCGGCGGCGCCGTCGCCATCGGGCCGCTCATCGGAGGCGCGATCACGAGCGGCATCGGCTGGCGCTGGATCTTCTTCGTGAACGTGCCCATCGGCGTCGTCGCCGTCCTCATCACGTTCACCCAGATCGCCAAGTCCGAGGACCTGCGGTCGCGCACGATCGACTGGGTTGGCTTCGTCACGTTCTCGGTCAGCCTCTTCCTGCTCGTGTTCGCACTGGTGCGAGGCAACGACTTCGGTTGGGGCAGCTCGACAACGATCGCTCTGCTGACCGGCGCGGCCGTCCTCATGGTGGCCTTCTTCGTCAACGAGCACTACGCCGCAGACCCGATGCTGGACCTCGGCCTGTTCAAGATCCCGGCCTTCGTCGGGCTCTCGACGGTGGCCTTCTGCCTGGCCGCGTCGATCTTCGCCATGTTCTTGTACCTGACCCTCTACATCCAGGACGACTTGGGGTACGGACCGCTGGCGGCCGGCGTCCGCTTCCTCCCGATGACGCTCCTCATCTTCTTCACCTCCTTCTTCGCCGGGCGCCTGACCGTGCGGATCCGATCGCGTCTCCTCTTGGGCATCGGGATGCTATTCGTGACGGGTGGGCTCCTCCTGATGGGCACGACGCACCCCACGTCGACGTGGACGGTGCTCCTGCCCGGCTTCTTGGTCTCCGGCTTCGGGGTCGGGGTCGTCAACCCGGTGTTGGCCTCGGGTGCCGTCTCCGTGGTCCAGCCACAGCGCAGCGGCATGGCGTCGGGCGCCAACAACACGTTCCGCCAGGTCGGCATCGCGACCGGCATCGCCGTGCTCGGCGCGGTGTTCCAGAGCCAGATCCTGGCGCACACCACGTCGGCGTTGAACAAGTCGGCCTCCGGACCCGAAATCCTCCAGCACGGCGGCGCGCAGCTCCAAGGAGCGATGGCGGCCGGCGGTGTGCGCGCCGCGCTTCCGTCCATCCCGACGGCGGCAGCCCGCCAGGCGCTGCTCAACGCCTACCAGGTTGGCTTCTCCGCCACCTTGAACCACCTGATGGACATCGGAGCGGTGGTCGCTCTCGTCGGCGCGATCTGTGGGTTCGCACTGGTGCGCCAGCGCGACTTCATCATCCCGACCGGTGCGCCGGCCGCCGGACCGCCAGGAGCAGGAGCTGGCGCCGGCACTGACGGGTCGGGCCCGGGCGACGCCAGCGTCCCCGCCGTCCATGCTTGAGCCGTTCACGCTCGAAGGGCCACGCGTGCGGCTGGAGCCGCTCAACGAATCGCACATCCCCGCCCTGGTGGAGGCGGCCGCGCTCGACCGCAGCAACTACCAGTGGACCTACACCCCCGACGGGCTCGACCAGATGGTCGAGTACGTCCAGGACGCCCGGACCAAGGTGGCGTCGGGCGCACACGTGGCCTTCGCCACGGTGCGGCGGGGGGCGGATCCGGACGGGTCCGACCTGGTGGTCGGCGCCACGCGGTTCTGCGAGATGGCCTTCTGGCAATGGCCGCCCGGGGCCAGCCACCAGCGCCAAGGGATCCCCGACGTCGTGGACATCGGCTTCACCTGGCTGGCCGGGCCGGCGCAGCGGACCCACGTGAACACCGAGGCGAAGCTGCTGATGATGACGCACGCCTTCGAGGGGTGGGAGGTCCACCGGGTGGCGCTGCAGACCGACGTGCGCAACAGGCGGTCCTGGGCCGCCATCGAGCGCATCGGGGGCCAGCTCGACGGCATCATGCGGGCGGACAGGCCCGGGTCCGACGACACGGTGCGCACATCGGCCCGCTTCTCCATCGTCGCCTCGGAGTGGCCGGACGTGAAAGCACGGTTGACGGCGCGCCTGGAGGCCCGAACGGCCTCAGGTTGATGCGGCCGCGACCGAACGCTGCGCCTGGCGTGTCGGTCCTCGCGAGCGTGACAGTGCTCGTCGTGGCCTTCGGCCTGGGCGCGTGCGGCGGAGCGTCGTCACCGACCTCCTCGTCCGGTGATGGCGCTGTCCTCGACGGTCTCGACCGCCACCGCGCCGAACGGAGGGTCTCCGACCGCGACGCAGGAGGCGGTCTTGGTCGAGAGCCTGCGCACCCTCCGCTCCCAGACGGCGCGGCTGTCGAAAATCCTGGAACACCTCAACACGGCCAACAACGCCGGCGGTTCGGTTTCGGCCAAGACGGTCGCCTCAGCGGTCTACCCCGTCACGTCGTTGCTCACCACCGTCTCGACGGAACTGACCTCGCTGATGCCCTCCTTCTCTCCCGGCGAAGCAGCGGAGGCCGAGGCCTTGCTGACCGGAGTGGCCGGGGCTCTCCGGGACATCGAGGCCACGGGAGACCTCGACCCGACCGGATCGCTCCCGGGCGGTGAGCAACTCTCGGGCGGAGCCCAGAGTCTTCTCAATTCGGCCGTCGGGGGGCCATTGGTGGGTGCCGACCAGAGCGCCGTGGCGGCGCTCGCCAGCGTGGAGCAGTCCGCCGGTCAGCGGTTGATCGCCGCGCTCGACGCGAAGAGTTCGACGACCGGCACGAACGGGTAGCGGTGCCGGCGGCGCTCAGGCGCGGGCGATGGTGGCCGAGATCTTGCGCAGGTGCAGCGCGTGCACGGCCGCTTCCGCCTCGTCCTTGGGGCGGACGGCGGCCACGGCCTTCCCGGTCCGATGGATCTTCCACGCCAGCTGGTCGGCTCGCTCGACCGTGTGACCGAAGATCTCGACGAAGGCTTCGATGACGGTCTGGAACGTCGTGACGTCGTCGTTCCAGACGATGACGGCCCACAGGTCCTCGAGCTCGAAGAACGCGCTGAGGTCCTCGTCGGCAATGACGGGTGCTTCGATGGTGGAAGGAGTCGAGGTCATGTGCAGGGGGGAATTTGAACCCGGGTCAGTGTAGTCCGGTGGATAGCCTGCGGTCATGAAAGCCACTGTCCTAGAAGGGCCGCGACAGGTCGCGGTACACGACGTACCCGACCCGGTCCTGCCGGGTCCCGACGGCGTGATCGTGACGGTCGAACGCACCGCCATCTGCGGTTCGGACCTGCACCTCTACCACGACGCCCCGACCGGCGCCGGCATCCGACTGGGACACGAGGCGATCGGGACGGTGGCCGAGGCCGGCCCGCACGTCCACAGCGTCCGAGTCGGAGACCGCGTCTTGGTGTCCGGCGTGATCGGCTGCGGCGTGTGCGAACCGTGTCGGGCCGGGTTCCCGAACCTCTGCCGGGCCGACCAGGCGACCGCGTTCGGCACGATGCCCGATCTGCCCGGCGGGCAGGCCGAAGCGGTCGCCGTGCCCTTCGCTGATCAGTTCGTTCTGCCGATCCCCGACGGCGTCACGGACGAAGCGGCCGTCCTCCTCACCGACATCCTCCCGACGGGCTATGTGGGCGCGCTGCGAGCCTCCATTACGCCGGGTTCGACCGTGGTCGTCGTCGGTCTCGGTCCGGTTGGCGTGATGGCGGTCCAGTGCGCGGCGCTCTTCGGCCCGGCCCGCATCTTGGCCATCGACATGGTGCCCGAACGGCTGGCCCGGGCCGAGGTCCTCGGAGCCGAACCGATCGATGCCCGGACGGCACCCGGACATCTCCAGGTCATGGAAGCCACCAAGGGCCGCGGCGCGGAGTCCGTGATCGAGGCGGTCGGCTCGGACGCCACCGTCGTCGAGGCCGTGCACTGTGCCGCCACGGGCGGCACCATCTCGGTGGTCGGGGTGAACCTCACCATGGACCTGCCGTTCCCCATGGGCCTCGTGTTCCTCAAGAGCATGACCCTGCGCACGATCTTCGCCCCGATCCCGAGCACGTGGCCGGCTCTGGTCCCCCTGGTGCAGTCGGGCCGCTTCACCCTGGCCGAGACGTTCACCCACCACCTCGGCCTCAGCGAAGCTGCCCGGGCCTACGAGCTCTTCGACTCGCCGCGCCGACGGTGTCTTGAAGGTCCTCTTGGACCCGAAGAACTGAGATCCCTCGGGTTCGTCCGGCGTGCGGTTCAGTACCAGCGGCCATTCGGCCCGACCCAACTCCGGCCGTGCGATGAACCAGGGAGCCGGGGGCGGCACCACGAGCCGCGTCAGCGCATCGACAATGGGCTCGTAGTTGACTCGCCACCCCTTGAAGTGCCTCCACGCCTCGTCGGCATCGCGCTCGAGCGGAAAGGAACGATCCTCGAGGCGGCGAAACCCGTCGTCGAACTCGTCGCGGGTGAGCCGGATCTCTGCCGTCGGCAGCGGGTCGCTGTCGAACGGGATGTGGAGGGCACCAGCCATTGAGCGCAGGCAGTTCGTGCCCATGGCGAGGCAGAGCCGCGCCTCGCGCGGGGCCAGCTCGGGGCTCACCGAGTGGTACAGGGCCGCGGAGTCCATCATGGCGGTGAGGCCCAGCAACCAGCTCCTCGTCGACACCGGTGAGCGGAACCACATCAACGCCGGATAGTTGGCGTGGCTCTCGGAAACGGTGGCCGCCCAGCGCTCCCACTCCGAGTAGAGCGGCGGCAGCTCGTCCATGGTTTGGAGGAAGTAGCTCCGGGCCAGGATCTCGGGCCCCCAGGCCGGCGTCCCCGAGCGCCCCGCCAACAACGTGACCAGCGTCTCGCGGAGGCGAACGCGCCGTAGAGCGCAGGCAGGTAGGCGATCTCGAGCGCGATGACCAGCAAGCCGATGCCGGCGGCGAGGATCTCGAGTGTCTCGGGCCCGGCCCGGTGGGCAGAGGCGATGCCGAGGGTGAACACCGATGATCCGGCAATCCCGAGCGAGCCGGCGAAGTCGATGCCCGAGGCCCACCAGATGATGCAGCCGAACCCGACCACGAGCAGGCAGAGCCAGATGACGAAGAGCAGCACCATGGCGGCCGGACCCACGAAGGAGAGCACTCGGTCGCGCACCTCGTAGGACGGCAGCTTCGGCGCGATCCCATGGACCGCACCACCCAGCGTGCGGGCCAGACCGCGCTGCACCCGTGACGAGGTCACCCGAGGCACGACCAGGGCCGTGAAGACGCTCCACATCGTGCTGAGGACCAGGACGATCCCGACGATGCACGCGATGACCCGGAGGGTGGACTCCACCGGCGCGCCTACCGGTGATCCAGCGCGGCCCAGCGGGTCGCCGGCGGGCCCTCGGACACGAGCAGCGACGACACGTCGAGGACCGCGAGCGCAGGAGCTCGCCCAGGCCCTTGGCCTGGGTGTCGAGGCGCAGGTTCGAGGCCACGCCCCAACCGAGAATGCCGTGCACCACGAAGTTCACGGCACGCAGGTTGGGCAGGAGGTGGCGCTCGATCTCGAAGGCGTCGACCTCGGGCAGCAGCGTCTTGAGGGCGTCGACGGTGAGCTCGTCGACCAGCCAAGCGGCCACGGCGTCCGTGTCCGCCCACAGCCCGACGTTGGCCGCGCCTCCCTTGTCACCCGAGCGGGCCCCGATGAGCACGTGGAGCGGGACACGCACGAGATCGTCCGACGGCGGGCCGGCACGACGACCTTCCGGACCGGGGCCTTGCGCGGCGGTGCCGGGCGGGATCTGACGGGACGGTGTGGGCGGCATGGTGCGGGCCACCTGGCGCCCCTCGCACTCGACGTGCGGCTGCACGGCCGAGGCCGAGACGGTCGTCGGCCAGTAGCGGGCCACACCCTGTGCCCCCGACGGCGCCGACGTGAAGAAGGTTCCCGGGTAGCTCGAGAGGCTGGTCTCGATGACGGCACCGGAGAAGGCACGGCCGACGGCCGATTCGTCCTCACCGCGCACAGCGAGGCGGAGATAGGCCATGCCGCCCCCGGACAGGTCGCCCGAGAGATCTTCTGCCGTCTCGCTGTAGGCCTCCTTGCCGCCCGCGACACCGGCCCACACCGCGGCGGCGGCCATGCGGGCCTTCTCCTCGACCTGGGCGCCGGTGATGGCGAGGGTCATGGCATTGCGCCAACCGGCCTCGAGGTTCGCCGTCACCTTGAGCGAGGGCGGCGGCACCTCGCCTCGCACCCCCGCGATGCGCACTCGGTCCGGTCCTTCCTGTGTGAGCGCGATGGTGTCGAAGCGGGCCACGGCGTCCGGGCTCAAATAGGCGGGCCCCCCGATCTCGTAGAGCAGCTGTGCCGTGACCGTGCCGACGGTGACCGCCCCTCCGGATCCGGGGTGTTTGGTGATGACCGAGGATCCGTCGGCCTGCATCTCGGCGATGGGAAATCCGATGTGCTCGCGATGTGGGATCTCCTCGAAGAAGGCGTAGTTGCCCCCGCAGCACTGGGCGCCGCACTCGATCACGTGGCCCGCCACGACCGCGCCGGCGATGGCGTCCAGGTCGGTGTCCAGCCAGCCGAACGCGTGCAACCCAGGACCGACCACCAGCGCGGCGTCGGTGACCCGGCCGGTGACGACGACCTGGGCCCCCGCCGCCAGGGCGTCGGCGATGGGCCGGGCCGGCAGGTAGGCGTTGGCCGTCACGACGGGAGCTCCCGCGGGCAGCGCCTCGCCGGTGTCGAGATTGACGAAGCGCTCACCCTCGCGCTGGAGCTCGTCGAGCCGTGCCGTGATGTCGTCGCCCGAGACCGAGGCGACCGCCACCTCGACGCCTTGGCGCTTGGCCAGCTCGCGCACGGCGTCGGCCAAGGCTTCTGGGTGCAGCCCGCCGGCGTTCGAGACCACGGTGATCCCGCGCTCGATGCACGTTGGCAGGACATCTTCGAGCTCGCGCAAGAACGTGCGGGCATAGCCGCCGCTGCGCTGGCGCGTCTTGTGCAGGATGTACATCGTCAGCTCGGCCAGCCAGTCCCCCGTCAGGACGTCGATGGGCCCGCCCTCCACCATCTCCTTGGCGGCGGCGATCCGGTCACCGAAAAAGCCGCTGCAGTTGGCGATGCGCAGGGGCGCCGGCCCGTCGCTCACGATGGCTCCACCGCCACGAGCAGGTCCCCGACATCGACCTGTTGACCGGGCACGCAGGCGATTTCGCCGACCGTGCCCGCGCCGTCGGAGCGCAGCGTGTGCTCCATCTTCATCGCCTCCAGCACGACCAACCCGTCCCCTTCGGCCACGACGTCCCCCTGCGACACCAAAACCTTGGTGACGGCCCCGGGCAACGGAGCGCGACACTCGCCGGCCACCCCGCTGCGCTCGTCAGGGTCGTCCGGCGTGCGGAGTGCGAACATCGATTGGCCCTCTGGACCGTTCACCGAGGCGGTGTGCTCGCTATGACGCACGCGGTAACGGCGGCGCAACCCGTCGTCGACGGTCGTGAGATCGACCACTTCGTCCTCGACCGCCGTGACGTCGGCGGTACCCACGACCTGCCACTGCCCCTCGGTCAGCACCCGGACCGGCCGCTGCGGTGCGGACGCTCTGACCTCCAGCGTGCCTACGCCATCAGTGAGCGAGTCGGCGTGTAGCGCCTCCCCCACGTTGCGCCATCCCGCAGCGGGAACGGGCACCAGGCCGTGCCGGGCCCGTTCGGCCAACAGGGCGGCGGCCGCGGCGGCGCCGTGGCGCCGACGGACGGCCTCGGGCAGAGCGGCATCACGGAGATCCGTCCGGCGCTCCAGGTAGTGCACGTCCACCGCTCCATCGCGGTAGGCCGCATCGTCGAGCACGGCCGCGAGCAGGTCACGATTGGTCTCGAGCCCGTCGAGTTCGAGCGCGCGCAGGGCCAACGACAGTCGGGCGATGGCATGGACGCGATCCCGTCCATGCGCCATGACCTTGGCCACCAACGAATCGTAGGAGGCACTCACCGTGCTCCCCGACTCGATGGCCCGGTCGATCCGGAGCCCGGCGCCCTCGGGCCAGCGGACGTAGGCGACCGTGCCGGGGGTCGGCCGGTAGTCCTCCCGGGGTCGTTCGGCGCACAGACGGACTTCCACCGCATGACCCGACGAGGCAACGTCCGCCTGCGCCAGGGGAAGCGGTTGCCCGTCGGCGACCAGGAGCTGGAGCCCGACCAGATCGAGCCCGGTCACCAGCTCGGTCACGCCGTGCTCGACCTGGAGACGGGTGTTCATCTCGAGGAAGAAGAAACGGCCCTCGTCGACCAGGTACTCGACGGTGCCCACGCCCTCGTACTCGACCGCGGCCGCCGCCTTGGCCGCGGCGTCCCACATGGCTCGGCGAAGGACATCGGGCACGAGCGTGGCCGGCGCCTCCTCCACCACCTTCTGGTGGCGCCGCTGCACCGAGCACTCGCGGTCGAAGAGGTGCAGCACGGTGCCGGCGCGGTCGGCGATCACCTGCACCTCGACATGCCGGGGCGTCGCCAGGTAGCGCTCGAGGAACACCTCGTCCGACCCGAAGGCGGTGGTGGCCTCGCGCTGGGCCGCCGCCACGGCCTCGGCCAGACCCTCGGCCTGCTCGACCAGGCGCATACCGCGCCCGCCGCCGCCCGCCGACGCCTTCACGAGGAGCGGGAAGCCGACGGTGGCGGCGGCCGAAGCCAGGGCGTCGGCGGTGGCCCCGGGTTCGACGACCGCGCTCGGCAGGACGGGCACCCCGGCGGCGGCGACCACCTCCTTGGCCCGCGCCTTGTGCCCCATCACCCGCATGGCCTCGACCGGCGGGCCGACCCACACGAGGCCCGCTGCCGCGCAGGCCTCGGGCAGGGACGGGTTCTCGGACAGGAAGCCGTAGCCCGGGTGCACGGCGTCACACCCAGCGGCGACGGCCGCTGCCGTCAGCGCTGCCGGGTTCAGGTAGGTCTCGGCCAGAGAGGTTCCCGGCATGAGCACGGCCGCGTCGGCCTCGCCCACGTGCGGGCTCGCCGCGTCGTCCTCGGCGTAGACCGCGACTGCTTCGATTCCCGCGTCGTGTGCGCCCCGAATGATGCGGCGGGCGATCTCGCCGCGGTTGGCCACCAGCAGACGGCGGAGGCCCGCCATCAGTGACGCACCACCCCGAAGACGGCGGTGCCCCGCACGGGCGCCGAGTGCACCGCCGTCAAGGCGATGCCCAACACGGTGCGGGTGTCGCGCGGGTCGATGATGCCGTCGTCCCACAGTCGCCCGGTGGCGTACTGCGCGGTGGACTCCTCTTCGATCTGCTGCTCGGTGGCCGCGCGCAGCTCCTCGTCGGCCGCTTCGTCGAAGGGCCGGCCCGCCGCCTCGGCGGCGTTGCGCCGCACGATCGAGAGCACCCCGGCCAGCTGTTTGGGACCCATGACGGCGATGCGGTGGTTCGGCCAGGTGAAGATGAAGCGGGGGTCGTACGCCCGCCCCGCCATGGCGTAGTTCCCGGCCCCGTAGCTGGCGCCCACCATGAGGGTGAGATGGGGCACCGTCGAGTTCGAGACGGCGTTGATCAGCTTCGCCCCATCCTTGATGATCCCGCCCTGCTCGTAACGCGTGCCCACCATGAAGCCGGTGATGTTCTGCACGAACAGGATCGGGGTGTCCGTGCGATTGCAGAGGGCGATGAACTGGGCGCCCTTCTGTGCCTCGGGTGAGAAGAGGATCCCGTTGTTGGCCACCACGCCGATGGGATAGCCACCGATGGAGGCCCAGCCGCACACGAGCTGCGCGCCATAGGACTCCTTGAACTCCTCGAACTGGGAGCCATCGACCACGCGGGCCAGGATCTCGCGTACGTCGAACGGGACACGCACGTCCAGCGACGCGATGCCCGAGCAATTCCTCTGCTGAGTACAGGGGCTCGTCCGCGGGTCCGAGCGGATCCGGACCTTCGCGGCGCCAATGCAGGTGCGACACGATGCCCCGAGCAATCCGCACGGCGTCCGCCTCATCGCGGGCCAGGTAGTCGCACAACCCCGAGCACGCGAGCGTGCATGCGGGCGCCGCCCAGCTCCTCTTCGTCCGCCTCCTCCCCGATGGCCATCTTCACCAGGGGTGGCCCGCCGAGAAAGACACGAGCCCGGTCTTCCACCATGACTGTGTAGTCGCTCATCCCGGGCAGGTAGGCGCCTCCGGCCGTGGACGAGCCGAACACCACGCACACGGTCGGGATCCCTTGAGCCGAGAGCTGGGTGAGCCGCCGGAACTGCTCGCCCCCGGGGACGAAGATGTCGGCCTGGCGAGGTAGATCGGCCCCTCCTGATTCGACCAGCAACACCAGCGGGAGCCTGTTCTCCTCGGCCACGTCCATGGCCCGCAACAGCTTGCGGATGGTGGTGGGGCTTGTCGTCCCGCCTCGTACGGTCGGGTCGCTGGCGATGACGAGGCACTGAGTCCGGGCGATCTCGACCAGGGCGACGACCACCCCGCCGCCGACCGGATCACCCGTCTGCAGCCCGGCCAGAGGGCAGAGCTCGAGCACGGGCGTGCCCGGGTCGACGAGCGCTTCGACGCGCTCGCGCACCATCATTTTGCCGCGGGCGCGATGGCGCTCGACGTACTGCGCTCCGCCGCCGGCCAACACCCCATTGTGCAGGGCGCGCACGTCGTCGGCCCGCTCGGCCATGTCGCGCGCGTTGTTCTCGAACTCCTCGCTGGTGACGGCAAGGCGCGTCCGGATGGCCGAACTCATGGCGTGGTGTCCCACGCGGGACGGCGCTTCTCCAAGAAGGCCGCCATACCCTCGGTCGCTTCGGGTCCGGCGAAGAGCTCGGCCGACGTGGTCGCGGCGGCTTCGAGCCCGTCGGACCAGTCCTGCGCCGGCAGCGCGCGGAGCAACGCCTTCGTGGCGCGCACCGCGCCCGGCGCCGACTTGCGCAGGGCGAGGGTCTGCTCGGCCACCCAGGCATCGAGCGCGGCGTCATCCTCGACCACGGCCGAGAGCAGTCCCGCCGCCGTGGCCTGCCCCGCATCGAAACGCTCACCCGTCAGCACCATGTGGGCCAGGAAGCGCCGGTCCATCACCTGCAGGGCCGGAACCAAGATCATCGCCGGCGCCACACCGACGCGTACCTCGGTGAAGGCAAACGTCGCCGTCTCGGCCGCGACGGCCATGTCGGCCGCAGCGATCAATCCGAGCCCGCCGGCACGCGCATGCCCGTTGACCCGCACGAGCACCGGCACCGGGCTCTCGGCGATGGTGGTGAGGATCTCGGGCATGCGGTTGGGCGCACCAGAGCCACGCTCGGACAGGTCGGCCCCCGAACAGAAGACCGTGCCCGACCCCGTCAGCACCACGGCCCGGACGTCGGCGTCTTCAGTTGCCTCACGCAACGCCTGGGCCAGCTGGTCGAGAAGCCGGGTCGAGAGCGCGTTGCGGTTGGAGGGCGAGTCCAGCGTCAGGGTCCGGACGCCGTCGCTGTGCTGCACATCGACCAACGCGTCCGTCACGGTTGCGCAGTGTACGTGCGCCACTCCAGGGGAATGAAAATTCGCGGGTAGCGTTCGGTCGGTGATCGAGACCGACGAGCACCAGCTCTTCCGCAAGACGCTGCGGGACCTTTTCGACCGTGAGATCGAGCCGCACGTCGACGAGTGGGAGGCGGCCCGCACGTTCCCGGCCCACGAGCTCTTCCCCAAACTGGCGTCGGTCGGTCTCTTCGGCCTCGAGTACGACGAGGCGTACGGCGGCATGGGCGCCGACCACACCTACACCTTGATCGCCGGCGAGGAGATGGGACGGATCAGCTGCGGCGGCGTCCCCATGGCCATGGCCGTGCAGATGTCGATGGCCACCCCTGCCTTGGCCCGGTACGGCTCGCCCGAGCTCAAGGAGGCCTATCTGGCGCCGGCCATCCGGGGCGAGGTCGTGACCTCCATCGCGGTGACCGAGCCCGACGCCGGCAGCGACGTGGCCGGCATCCGCACCCGGGCCGTGCGCGACGGCGACGAGTGGATCATCAACGGCTCGAAGCTCTTCATCACGAACGGCACCCAGGCCGACTGGCTCTGCCTGCTGGCCCGCACCTCCGACGATCCCGGCTCCCACGGCATGTCGCTCATCGTCGTCCCGACGACACTCGACGGCGTGGTGGTGTCGCGCAAGCTGGAGAAGCTCGGCATGTGGTCGAGCGACACGGCGGAATTGTCCTTCACCGACGTCCGGGTACCCGTGGCCAACACGATCGGTGAGGTCGGCCGGGGCTTCCAGCAACAGATGGCGCAATTCCAGGCCGAACGGCTGATCACCTTCTACAAGCAGGTTGGCTCCATTGCGCTGGCCCTCGAGCGCACCGCGTCGTACCTGCGAGAACGCCGGGCCTTCGGCGCACCGTTGCTGGCCAACCAGCATCTGCAGTTCGTGCTGGCTGAGCTCTCGGCCCGCCACGACGTGCTCAGGCAGTACGCGCGCACCACGGCCGATGCTGTCGTGCGCGGCGAGGATGCGACCCGCTTCGCCACCATCGGCAAGCTGCTCGGCTCGCGCCTGCAGCGCGAGGTGGCCGACGTGGCGGTGCAGTTCCACGGCGGCATGGGTTACATGGACGAAAACTGGACGTCGCGCTACTTCCGCGACACCCGGCTCGACTCCATCGGCGCGGGAGCGGACGAAGTGATGCTGCGCATCCTGGCCCGGATGGACGGCTACACGGCCGAGTAGGCCTCGCGGCGCCCCGGCCTCAGGTGTGGCGGAAGACGGCCTGCCCGCCCCCGCTGGCCAGACAATGTGCGCTCCTCCGACCAGACCGCGGCCCGTCCACGAGAGCAGTCCCGCCTGGGCCACCGGAGAGTGCGCGTCGATCAGGAGCCACTCGGATTGGCTCGTCGGATCCTGGAAGGCGGCGTAGAGGTCGAGGCTGGGGGCGATGAAGGGCGGGTCGGCATGGGCGTGCGGCCGCGAGCCCGCCGGCCAGCTCCCGACGTCGAGCACGACGAGCAGGCGGGCGGCATGCTACCCAGGCGTCCTCTTTTCGAGGGTCGCCTTGCCTGTAGCGGACCCAGGTGCGCCAGGTGGGCGGCAGCGGTCCGGGCGGCGGCCACGTCGCCGTCCAGTCGATGGGTCGCTGTTCGAAGTTGTCCCAGAACGCATAGGGCGGCCGGTCGTCGTCCCTGCTCTCGGCCGCGCTCGCGTCGTGCCGGCGGTCGCGTCCAGGCCGGCGTGTCCGCCGGATCACTCACCGCCGGCGGCCCGACGTCGACGTGCTCGAGGCCCTCGACCTGCCCGACCGACCACACCATGGCGTCGAGCACGGCCCGGCCGTCCTGCGTCATTTCGACTCGCTGCGCCAGCACCGTGCGCCCGGACCGCAGGGGCGTGACGACGAGGTCCACCGGCGCGAACGCGGCCACCGAGAGGTAGTGGCAGAAGAAGCTGGCCGGACGGGCGAACGGGCTCTCGGCCCCGGCGGCCCGCAGCGCGATGGCGGCCACGTACCCGCCGCAGGGACCCCAGATCTCCCAGTCCTGGTGCACCATCGCCCGGTAGCGCCCCTCGCCCGCCGGCTCGACCGACGTCTGGAGGGCGAGGTCACCCATGGGCGCCCTGGCGCCTCCCAGCGTCGCGGGTGAGCTCGGTGACGTCGAGCAGCTCGCCGTGCGGCCCGTGCGTGGTCAAGAAGCGCGTGAACCCCAGATGCTCCATGACCTTGCCCGAAGGCACGTTCTCGGGTTCGTAGATGCTGACGATCCGATTGAGCCCACCGTCGGTGAAGCCGTAGCGCACGGCCGCCGCGCCGGCCTCGGTGGCCAGCCCGCGGCCGCGGGCAGCCGAGCCGAGACGCCAGCCCACCTCGACCGACGGAAGCACCTCGGGCAAGAAGTGCGGGACGGCCAGGCCGGCCCACCCGATGAGGTCGCCGGTGGAGCGCTCGATCGACCGCCTCGAGACCGAACCCGTCGGCGTCGTAGCGAGCGATCACCCGCTCGAGGAACGTTGCGCTCTCTTCGGCCGTCATGCCCCGCCGAAGCGGGTACCACCAGAAGGACTCCTCGGCGTGCAGGGGGATCAGCGGCTCGAGGTCACCGTCGGTGAACGGGCGCAGGACGAGGCGCTCGGTGGTCAGCGTGGGGATCACGGACGGTGGCATCGGCCTCAGTCCAGGGGAAGGCCCGGGGGCGTCGGCCAACGAGGGGTCCCGGCCGGGACGAGCCGCGACGGCATAGAGCTGGTCCGGTCGGAACGAGCGGACCGCCCGGTCACCCGCACGGCCCCCGACCACCTCGACCCATTGCTCGCCGGTCTCCCCGTTGGTCACATGGGCCACGAATTGCCACGCCGCCCCGCGCAGCCGGGTGCCCTCGACCCGGACCGGGTCTCCGGGCTGCAGTCCGGCCCACTTGGTGGTTCGGCGGAGGTCAGCCACGATCCCGGAGTGCCATGCGGGCCCAGTTCTACCAGGAGCATGTGCCGCCGGCCGTGGGAGACGGCCGTAGGCTGAAGCGACATGGCGCTCGAACTCCCACGCACCCTGACGCCATCGAAGGTCACCGCGTTCACCAACTGCCCGATGGCCTTCCGCTTCTCCCAGATCGAGCGGCTGCCCGAGCCGCCGTCGCCCGCCGCGGTGAAGGGCACGCTGGTCCACTCGGCGCTGGAGGGGCTGATCTGGAACCATCCGGCCGGCGCCCGCTCCGCGGCGGCCGCGGCCAGCGAGCTGGAGCGGGCGTGGGTCGAGTTCCAGGACGACGAGGAGTTCGTGCAACTCGGGCTCGGATCCGAGGAGGCCGAGTCGTTCCTGGCCGACGCCCGGACGCTCGTCGAGAACTACCTGACCCTCGAGGACCCGAACGAGGTGCGCGCCGTCGGGGTGGAGCTGGGGGTCGAGATGCACGTCGACGGCATGTGCCTGCGCGGCAAGATCGACCGCCTCGACATGGCGCCCGACGGCAGCCTGATCGTCGTCGACTACAAGACCGGGCGGGCGCCGTCCGAGCGCTACGAGCGAGGCAGCCTGACCGGCGTGCAGACCTACGCCCTGCTCTGCGAGAGCGCGTTCGGGCAGCCTCCCTCAGAGGTCAGGCTCCTGCACCTGCGCGAGCCCGTCGCCATCTCGAGTGCCGCCACCGAGCAGACCATCCGCGGGCAGCGGCGGCGGACCGCCGCGGTCTGGACCGCCATCGCGCGGGCCTGTGATGCCGAGGACTTCCGCCCTCAGGTCGGACCCCTCTGCAACCACTGCGCCTTCAAGCCCTCGTGCCCGGCCTTCGCCGCCGCCTGACATGGCCTCGGTGAGCACGATCGACCTGAGCGCCATCGACGACGCGGTGGACGCCGCCTTCGAGCCGCTGCGCGGCCATCCGCAGATCGACAACACGGCGGCCGTCGTCTCCAATCTGGCCGACTACGGCTTGATCTGGGTGGCGCTGGCCGTGCTGAAGGCCCGCCGGCGCGGCCCGAACCGCCGGCGGGCCGTCTTCGCTCTGGCCACCGCGGGGTTCTCGTCCCTCATCGTCAGCCGAATCGTGAAGGCGGCGGTCGCCCGCGAGCGCCCGGAGGACCATCTGGACGCCACGGTGCGCACACCGACGAGCACCAGCTTCCCGAGCGGCCACACGCTGGCCGCCTTCTGCACGGCCTTCGTGCTGGCGGACTCCGATCGGCAGACGGCGACCAACGTGGGATTCGCCACCGCCGTTGCCGCCAGCAGGGTCCACCTGCGGGCGCATCACCCCACCGATGTCATCGGGGGCGCCGCCATCGGCTCGGTGCTCGGACTGGGGTTGCGGCCCATCGTCAACGCCATCACGCCGGGGACCAAGCGCACCCGGCGCGGCCGACCCAAGAAGGACAAGGGAATGGGCCGAAACGACGTCGTGTTGAAGAAGCTATGAAGCCTTTCGCCGTGACCTGGGACTACCGCTGTCCGTTTGCCCGCAACGCGCACGAGCATCTGGTGGACGCGCTGGCCGACGGCGCCGACTGGGACGTGACCTTCCTGCCCTTCTCGCTGACCCAGACCCACGTGCCCGAGGGCGGCGTGCCCGTCTGGGAGGACCCGGCCAAGGCGCACGACCTCACCGCTCTGGCCGCCGGCGTGGTCGTGCGGGACCAGTACCCCGAGCTCTTCCTCGACGCGCACCGGGCCCTGTTCGCCGCTCGCCATGACCAGGGGCTCGACCTGCGAGACGAGCGGGTCGTGGCGGACGCACTCGACCGAGCCGGTGTCCCCGGCGACAAGGTGCTGGCCGAGGTGCACGCAGGAGCGCCCATCGAAGAGATCCGCAAGGCCCACGAGCAGGCGGTCACCGAGTGGGACGTCTTCGGCGTTCCCACCTTCGTCATCGACGGCCGGGCCGCCTTCGTCCGCTTGATGAGCCGGCCCGAGGGTGACGTCGGCGCTGGCCCGGCGCACCATCGAGGGCGTGCTGTCGCTGTTCGACTCCCAGCCCGACCTGAACGAGTACAAGTTCACCAAGCTCGAGCGCTGACCCGGGCCATCGTCCCGAGTCGTCAGGACCGGACGATCTCGCTCAAGAGCGCAAAGGCGCGGGCGCGCTCCTCGCCGTCCCCCACCACCGAGGCGACGAAGTCGGTGGCACCGGCGTCGGCCAGCTTGGTGATGGCGGCGGCCACGGTCTCCTCGTCGCCGATGAACGCGATGTCGGCCGCGTCGGCCGCGCCCTCCCGGTCCAGCATCGCCTTGTAGGAGGGCAGCCCGGGGTAGATGGCGAACTCCTGGCGGATCCGCTCCTTGGCCCCTTCCACGTCGTGAGTCACCGACACGGGCAGGGAGACGCCGATCCGGGGCGCGGGCCGGCCCGCTCGCTCCGCCGCAGCACGGATGGTCGGCGCCACGTGTGACGCGATCGTCTCGGTTCCCGTCATCCACGTCACCGTGCCGTCGGCCACCGTGCCGGCCAGCTTCAACATCGCCGGACCGAGCGCGGCGACCAGGACCGGCGGGGCGGTGGCGCCGGGCACCGTGATGGGCATGAAGGCGTTGGTCGTCACCTGCTCCCCCTGGCTGTTGACGGTCTCGCCCCGCAGCATCGGCATCAGCGAGGCCAGGTACTCGCGCATGTAGGACCCGGGCTTGGCGAAGCTCATGCCCCAGGCACCCTCGACCACCACCTGGTGGGAGAGCCCGATGCCGAGGAGGAGGCGGTTGTCCGTGGCCGCCTGCACCGTCAGGGCCTGCTGGGCCAGCATCATCGGGTGTCGGGGGTAGACCGGCACCACCCCGGTACCCAGGCCGATCCCCGGCACCTGCGGGCCGGCGGCGGCCAGCAGCGTGAGGGCGTCGGGGCCGAAGATCTGGACGGCGAAGGCGTGATCGAACCCGGCCTCGTGGAGGCGCCGGAGCTGCGTCACGATGTCGGGCAACGACCGGTCGACGTCGATCAGGGTGCCGATACGCAGGGGCTTGCCCATCGTCAGGATGCTCCTCGCCTAGTGTGCATATGTGTCCGCCCCACTGTCTATGCGAATCGGCCGACGGGAGCGAGCGAGCTGACTGCGCATCACGTCGGGTTCGTGGGAGCGGGGCAGCTGGCACGGATGGCAGGCGAGGCTGCAAGCGCCCTCGGCCTGTCCATGGCCGTGTTGGCCGAGCGTCCCGACGATGCCGCCTGCGAGGTGGCGGCCGAAGTCGTCCTGGGGTCCCCGCTGGTCGCGGCGGAGCTGCGCGACTTCGCAGCGCGCTGCGAGGTCGTGACCTTCGACCACGAGCAGGTCGACCTGACCCTGGTGGAGGCGGTGGCCCAGGAGGGCGCGGTCGTTCGGCCCGGTCCGGCAACCCTCGAGATGGCAGTGGACAAGGCGCACATGCGCACCGTGCTCGACCGAGCGGGGATCCCGGTCCCCGCCTATGCCGTCGTCGACCCGGCCTCGGCGGGCGCGGTGGCTGCGGTGGCCGACTTCGGCGCCGCCCACGGCTGGCCGCTCATGCGTCAAAGCCGCCCGCGGCGGCTACGACGGCAAGGGCGTCTGGCCCGTGCGCGACCAGGCCGAGGCCGAAGCCGTGCTGGCCGGCGTCTCCGGGCTCGCCCTGCTCGAGGAGCTGCTCCCGCTCGAGGCGGAGCTCGCCGTCATGGTGGCTCGGCGCCCCTCGGGCGACTCGGTGGCCTGGCCCGCGGTCGAGACGGCGCAGCTCGACGGCGTCTGCCGGGAGGTGCTCGTGCCGGGCCGCCTGCCGGCCGACGTGCTCGCCGAAGCCTCGGTCCTGGGCCGGCGGGTGGCCGACATCGCCGGCGCGGTCGGAGTGATGGCGGTCGAGCTCTTTTGGTCCGGAGGGCGCCTCCTGGTCAACGAGGTGGCGACCCGGCCCCACAACTCGGGCCACTGGACGATCGAAGGGTCGGTCACCTCCCAGTTCGAGAACCACCTGCGGGCGGTGCTCGACCTCCCGCTGGGGTCGACCGCGCTGGCGCACCCCGAGGTGGCCAGCGTCAACCTGTTCGGAGGCGCCGGGGGCGAGGATCCCGCCGCGCTGCTCCCCCAGGGCCTGGCTGTCGCCGGCGCCCACGTGCACTTGTATGGCAAGAGTCCGAGGCCTGGACGCAAACTGGGGCACGTGACCGTCTGCGGAGGACCCGACGACGATGTCAGGGGCAGGGCCTGGTCGGCCGCCCTGGCCCTGGGGACGCCGGCGCCCCAAGGCTTGGCGCTGCCCGCGCTGGTCAGCCCATGAGCTCTGCGACCCCTCTCGTCGCGGTGGTCATGGGGAGTTCGTCGGACCTGCCCGTGATGCAGGGCGCCGTCGACCTGCTCGAGCGCTTCGAAGTGCCCCACGAGGTGCGGGTGGTCTCGGCCCACCGGACACCCGACCGCATGATCGCCTTCGGACACGAGGCGGCAGGGCGCGGCCTGCGGGTCATCATCGCCGGCGCCGGCGGTGCGGCCCATCTGCCCGGAATGCTGGCCTCGGTGACCACGCTGCCGGTGATCGGCGTGCCGGTCGCCCTCTCGCAGCTCGACGGCCTCGACAGCCTGCTCTCCATCGTGCAGATGCCCAAAGGGGTGCCTGTGGCCACCATGGCCGTGAACGGCGCCCGCAACGCGGGCCTGCTGGCCGTGCGGATCCTCTCCATCGCCGATCCGGACCTGGCGACCAAGATGGCGGTGTTCCAAATGGAGATCGCCGCGGAGGCGGCGGCACAGGACGACGACGTGTCCGGAGGGGGCAGCGATGGCTGAGCCGCACCTGGCCCAGCGCCTCGGGTACGGGGCCGACGCCAAGCTCGTCATCATCAACGCCGACGATCTCGGTTCCTGCCACTCGGCCAACGTGGGGGTGTACGAGTGCCTGGCCACCGGCACGGTGACCAGCGCCACCCTGATGGTGCCCTGCCCCTGGGCCCGCGAGGCGAGCAGTCGCTACCGGGGCGAGGACATCGGCGTGCACCTCACGGTCAACGCGGAATACCCGCTCTACCGCTGGGGTCCCATCACGTACGCGCCCTCCTTGCTCGGCGGCGATGGCGGGTTTCCGCGTACGGTCGAGGACGTGTGGGACCACGCCGACCTGGACGAAGTCCGCCGCGAGTGTCGGGCACAGATCGAGCGGGCGATCCTGTGGGGATTCGACGTCAGCCACCTCGACGCCCACATGGGCACACTCCAGCTGCGTCCCGAGTTCTTCGACGTCTACCTCGAGCTGGCCCTCGAATTCGGCCTCCCGCTGCGCATGCTCAGCAGCGGCATGGAGCGCTACGCGGGCTTCCCTGCGCGTCAGGTCGCGGCCCATGAGGGCGCGGTCTTCACCGATCATCTGCGCCACGTGCCGGGCGTGGGCTCACGCCAGGTGTTCGAGAAGGACCTGCGCACCTTGCGACCGGGGGTGACCGAACTCTTCTTGCATCCCGCGGTCGACAGCGCGGAGCTGCGCTCGCTGGCCACCGACGACTGGGAGTCCCGCGTCGACGACCATCGCATGATCTGCGGCGAGCAGTGGGTCCGTCGGACCATCGACGAAGCGGGGGCCATCCTCATCGGCTATCGGCCGCTCCGGGAGTTGGCACGGGCGGCGGGCTGAGCGATGACAACGACCACGAGCACGACGATCAGCGGCGTCTCTCTCATCACGCGACAAGGTGCCCGGGCGCCGGAACGCTTCGAGATCGTGCTCTCGGCCGGCGGCATCGACTTCCGCCGCGCCAAACGACCAGGCGCGTGGCTCACCTGGGACAGGATCACGGAATGGGCGATCGAGGAGCGTGAGGGCGACGTCGTGCTCACACTGCAGGGCGGCGACGGGACGACGCCGCTTCTCATCCCGGGCTGGTCGACCGCGGACCTGGCTGCCCTGCTGCGCCAGCTGACGGGGCGGCCGGCCGAGGCCAAGGCCGCCTCCACGCCGGCTCAAGCAAAGACACAGACGAAGAAGGCGCCTCCGGTGAAGAAGGCGGCTCAGGCGAAGAAGGCGCCTCCGGTGAAGAAGGCGGCTCAGGCGAAGAAGGCGCCTCCAGTGAAGAAGGCGGCTCAGGCGAAGAAGGCGCCTCCGGTAAAGAAGCCGCCTGAGACGAAAGAGGCCGACGTATCCGGCACCGACAACGGCGAAGGGCCACGTCCCGGCGTCGTGGAGCTCCCGGGGACGGCCGTTGGCGCGGCGCACGGCGCGGCGGCCGTTGGCGTGGCGACGGAAGCCGAGGCAGAACTGCCGGACCGGGCCACGCCACAGCACGTCGGGAAGGTCGTGCCGTGGAAGGTCGTTGCGGCCGTTGCACTGCTTGGCGTGTTGGCGACGGCGGTGACCATCGTGCTGCTCCAGAGCGCAGGCATCATCGACTGGAGCTTCCTCGGCCCGAACATTTGAGCCACCGGCTCTTCGAGAGGGCCGGGCGGGCGGTACGCCGAGTCAGGCCGGGCGCACCCCGGCGAAGAGGTCGTCCTCGGTCACGTCGACTGATCCGACCCGGCTCTGCGCCAGGCGGTACTCGTCGACGGGATGGAGGTCGCGCAAGACCTCGGGCGGCAACCCGAACCAGAACGGCGAGGTGGGGTCGACCTGGGTGGCGTGCGCCTTGAGCGCGTCGCCGCGCACCTGCGTGAAGCCGTGCACGTCGATCGTGGTCGTGTAGGGCTCGGTCTTGGTCATGCGGGCCAACCACTTGTCGTCGAAGGGCGACTTGAGACCGAGCTCGGCGAACTTCTCGTGCATGGCCCGGAAGCGCTCACCCGACCAGACCGAGTAGTAGAGCTTGGCCGGAGCGAACGGCGGTCCGGCCTCCGGGAAGCGGTCCGGATCACCGGCGAGGTCGAAGGCCAAAACGGAGATCTCATGGACACGGAGATGGTCCGGATGCGGGTACTCGGTCTGGTTGTCGCCGTAGGTGATCACGACCTGAGGGCGCTCGCGCCGGATGATCGCCACCAGGCGACCGACCGCCTCGTCGAGCGGCGCCTGGGCGAACGAGGCCGGGTTCTTGTTGGCCTCCGAGTCGGGCATGCCCGAGTCCCGGTAACCCAGCAGGACCGTGTCGTCGTAGCCGATGATGTCGGTCGAGGCCTTGAGCTCGGCCATGCGGATGTTCGCGATGTCGGCCCGCACCTCGGGCGTGTCCATGGCCGGGTTCAGGATGTCGCCCTCCTCGCCCCCCGTACAGCAGACCAGCACGGTGTGGACCCCGTCGGCGTGGTATTTGGCCACCGTCGGGGCGCCCTTGGACGCTTCGTCGTCGGGATGGGCGTGGACGCTGAGCAGGCACAGGCGCTCGGGCACGAGTCGACACTAATGGCGCCGGACCACCCCTCCGGGCGTGCGGACGAGCGCCCCGCCAGCTGGCCCCCGGCGGGTGGACGGAGCCCGGTGCCACCCCTGGCCCGCTGGGCTTTATGCTCGTAAGTCATGGCAGGTACGTTCAGCCGGATCGCGGACATTTTCCGGTCCAAGGCCAACAAGGCCCTGGACAAGATGGAGGATCCGCGCGACACGCTCGACCTCTCGTACGAGAAGCAGATCGAGCAGCTGACCAAGGTGCGGCGGGGCGTGGCGGACGTGGCCACGGCCCGGAAGCGGATCGAGCTGCAGGCCCAAGGGCTGCAGAAGCAGGCCGACAAGCTGCAGGGTCAGGCCAAGGCGGCCTTGTCGCAGGGCAACGAGGACCTCGCCCGCGAGGCGCTGTCCCGGCGGGCCGCCCTGGGCGAGCAGCTGACCGAGCTCAAGACCCAGCACGACCAGATCGTCGAGCAGGAGCAGAAGCTCGTCCAGACGTCGCAGGAGCTCCAGGTGCGAGTGGAGCGGTTCCGCACCCAGAAGGAGACGATGAAGGCGTCGTACACGGCGGCCGAGGCGCAGACCAAGGTGGGCGAGGCCATCTCGGGCATTTCCGATTCGAGCAAGTCGGCCGGCGCCACCATGCAGCGGGCGCAGGACAAGATCGCCTCCATGCAGGCGCGGGCGGGCGCCATCGACGAGCTGCTGGCCTCAGGTGCGCTGGACGACCTGACGACGCCGGTGGACGACATCCAGAAGGAGCTCGACAAGGTGTCGTCCTCCAGCCAGGTGGACAACGAGTTGGCGGCGCTCAAGGCAGAGATCGGCACGGGCTCGCCGGACGGTGGGAGCGGGGCGGCGGCACTGCCGTCGGCCGCGGCCGAACCGACCGAGGCGGGGAGCGCCGGCGCCGGCGCAATCGAAGGAGCCTGATGGCCATCGCCCACAACATCAAGCCCGACCGGGGCTTGACCTACCGCATGCTCTTGACCGGGTTCTTCCTGGTCGTGCTCTACGGGGCCGTCGTCGGCATCCTCATTGCCATCGGCCTCTCCTATTCCCTGGTGCTGGTGATCGCCGTCGTGCTGATCTTCTGCCAGTACTGGTTCAGCGACAAGATCGCCATGTACTCCATGCACGCCAAGGAGGTGACTCCCGAGCAGGCACCCGAACTGCACGGGGTGGTCGACCGCTTGTGTGCACTGGCCGACATGCCCAAGCCCCGGGTGGCGATTGCGCAGACCGACATCCCGAACGCCTTCGCCACCGGGCGCAGTCCCAAGAAGGCGGTGGTCTGCGTGACGTCGGGTCTGCTGCGCCGCCTGGAGGAACCCGAGGTCGAGGCGGTGCTGGCGCACGAGCTGTCCCACGTGGCCCACCGCGACGTCGCGGTCATGACCATCGCCAGCGGCCTCGGGATGATCGCCGGCCTCATGACCCGTGTGCTCTTCTACTCCGAGCTCTTCGGCGGGGGCGGGCGGGGCGGCAACAACCAGAACGGCCAGAACGCCTTCTTCATCGAGATGATCGTGTTGCTGGTGTCGGTCGTCGTCTACTTCGTCTCGTTCCTCCTGACGATGGCGCTCTCGCGCTACCGCGAACTGGCCGCCGACCGCTCCGGCGCGCTCCTCATCGGTCGACCCTCCCTGCTGGCCTCGGCCCTGGTGAAGATCACTGGCGAAATGGGGCGCATCCCGACCAAGGACCTGCGGGCGGCCGAGCCGTTCAACGCCTTCTTCTTCACGCCGGCGGTGGCGACCGGCGGCGACCAGGGGACGGGCGGCGGGTTCTCCTTCGGCAACCTCTTCCGCACCCACCCCACCCTGGAGCGCCGTTTGGCCCAGCTGGAGTCGCTCGAGCACCAGCTCGGCCAGACCAGCTGAACCCGGCTCGCTCGGCACGGCGGTCATGGGGCTCCTCGACACCATCCTGGGCCGGTCCAAGCCCGTGCGGGCCAACCTGGACGCGCTGTTCTCCCTGCCCACCGCCGCCCTGACCCTGCAGAGCGCGGGCGGGCTGGTGTCGTCGGGGCACGCCGGCGTCTGCTGGAAGCCACCGCCCGGGCAGGCGGCGGCGGACGCCCAGAAGGAGGTGGCCGAGCTGGTCGGCGACGGCTTCGGCCAGGCCGTCGACTCGTTCGACTACGGCTGGCTGCTGCTCGACGACCCCGAGCTCGACGAGCTGGTGACCAAGGTGCACATGGCCAACTCGACGCTCCAGGACAACGGCTGGGGACCCCAGCTCCTGGCCTCGGTGTTCGGCTTCGTACCCGGGCCCGATGCGGGAACCGACGCCAAGCCTTTCCGGCTGGTCTACCTGTTCAAGCGGGGCACCTTCTACCCCTTCGCTCCGGTCGACGCCTCCAAGGAGCGGCGCGACACCGAACTGGAGCTGCGCATCCGGAGCATGGTCGGGGTCGGACCTTCCGGTAGAACAAGACCTGAGCCGTTGGTTTCCCATGTGGGACACGCCCGTCTCCTGACTGCCCTGACGTCGTGACCGACACCTTCGAACGCCGGATCCTCCTCGATGGCGCGGTGAACTTCCGCGACCTCGGTGGGTACATGGTCGACTCGGGCGCGTCGATCACCCGCTGGCGCACGCTCTTCCGGGCCGACGGCCTGGGCGAGCTGACCGTGGGTGACTACACCGTCCTGCGGGACCTGGGCATCCGCACCGTCGTCGACCTGCGTGCCCACTACGAGCTGGAGCGGGGGCAGTTCGACGTGTCCGCCCACCCGGTCGAGTACCACCACATCCCCTTCATCGAGTCGATCCCCGACCCCGAGGAGTTCGACCGCCGGCCCGACCTGCTCGAGGGGCAGTACCTCGAGATGCTGGACAACGCCGGCGCCGAGATCCGTTCAGGCCCTGGAGGTGCTGTCGGGCCCCGACGCCCTGCCGGCGGTCTTCCACTGCACGGCGGGCAAGGACCGGACCGGGCTTCTGTCGGCCATCGTGCTCTCGCTGCTCGGTGTGCCCGAGGAGACGGTGGTGGCCGACTACGCACTCAGCCAGGAGGCCATGGGCGGGCTGAAGGAGAAGATCATCCGCAAGTACCCCGACAGCGCGGACCTGCTCAACAGCATCGAGGGGGTGTTCTCGGCCGAGCCGGCCAAGATGCACACGCTCCTCTCGTATCTGCACGAGCACTACGGCTCGGTGGACCGCTACGTGGCGGGGATCGGCGTGGCGGACGGCGTGGTGGCGAGTCTGCGGGCCGCGCTGCTGGAGCCGGTCTCGGCCTCCTACTAGCTGTCGTCGTCCTCCCGGACGTCGGGCCGCAGGCGGTCGATGGCCGAGGCCAGCGCCAGGTCGAGCAGGGTCAGGCCGCCCGAGTCGTGCGTGCTCAGCGTGAGGTGCACCGTGTTCCACCGGATGTCGATGTCGGGGTGATGGTTGGCCGCCTCGGCCGCCGCGCCCACGGCGTTGACGAACTGGAGGGCGGCCGCGAAGTCGTGCAGCTTGACCGTGGTCGCTGAGCTCGTCGCCCTCCCGGGTCCAGCCGATGTGCTGCTCGGCCAGGGCCTGGTCGATGTCGTCGTGGGTGAGGAGGGGCTCGCTCACGGGTGGGTCATCTCCTCGGGCCGCACGGCCTCGTCGAACTGCTGGGCCGTGAGCAGCCCGAGCTCGAGCGCCGCCTCCCGCAACGTCGTCCGTTCCTTGTGCGCCTTCTTGGCCACCTTCGCCGCGTTGTCGTAGCCGATGATCGGGTTGAGGGCGGTGACCAGCATGAGCGAGTTGCGCAGGTGCCGGTCGATCTGCTCGTAGTCGGGCTGGAGGCCCTCGACGCAGAACTCGCGGAAGGTGCGGCTGGCGTCGGTCATGAGGGCGATCGACTGCATGACGTTGTAGGCGATGACCGGCTTGCACACGTTCAGCTCGAGATTGCCCCGGCTGCCGGCGGTGGTCACGGCGACGTCGTTCCCGATGACCTGGATGCCCACCATGATCATCGCCTCGCTCTGGGTCGGGTTGACCTTGCCCGGCATGATGGACGATCCCGGCTCGTTCTCGGGCAGGATCAGCTCGCCCAGGCCGCTGCGCGGACCCGAGCCGAGCCAGCGCAGGTCGTCGGCGATCTTCATGAGCGAGGCGGCCAGCGTGCGCAGGGCGCCGTGGGTGAAGACCAGGGCGTCGTGTGCGGCCAGGGCGGCGAACTTGTTGGGTGCCGAGACGAAGGGCAGGGCGGTGGCGTCGGCGATGGCCCGGCGCCACCCGGTCGGCGAACTCGGGGTGGGTGTTGAGGCCGGTGCCCACGGCACTGCCGCCGAGCGCCAGCTCGTAGAGGCCGGGCAGCGTCAGCTCGAGGCGGTCGATGTCCGCGGTCAGCTGGGCCACGTAGCCGGAGAACTCCTGGCCCAGGGTCAGGGGCACGGCGTCCATGAGGTGGGTGCGCCCGATCTTCGTGATGTCGGCGAAGGCCACCTCCTTCTCGTGCAGTGCGTCGCGCAGCTCCGTGACCGAGGGGATCAGGCGGTGCACGATCTCCTCCGCCGCCGCGATGTGCATGGCGGTCGGGAAGGTGTCGTTCGACGACTGCGACATGTTCACGTCGTCGTTGGGGTGGATCGGCTTCTTGGAGCCCATGACCCCGCCGGCCAGCTCGATGGCCCGGTTGGAGATGACCTCGTTGGCGTTCATGTTGGTCTGGGTGCCGCTGCCCGTCTGCCAGATGCGCAGCGGGAACTGGTCGTCGAGGGCACCCTTGGCCACCTCGGCGGCCGCCTGCTCGATCAGGGCGGCCTTGTCGTCGGCCAGCTTGCCGATGTCCCGGTTCACCTTGGCGGCGGAACCCTTGAGGATGCCGAAGGCCCGGATCAGGGGCTTGGGCATCGTCTCGGTGCTGATGTCGAAGTGGTGCAGCGAGCGCTGCGTCTGGGCGCCCCAGTACCGGTCGGAGGGGACGTCGATCTCCCCCATGCTGTCGCTTTCCACACGTGTCTCGGTCACGGCAATGAGCTTAGGACGAGCGGGTGCGGCCTTTTTCAGCTCCCGGTCCAGCGGGGCGGCCGCCGCTCCGCCGAGGCCCGAGCGCCTTCGGCGGCATCATGGGTCCTCGCCGCAACGAGCCGCATGGTCTCGCCGAAACGGATGGCTTCGAGCGTCGGCAGATGGCGCGTCCGCATCGCCATCTCCTTCATGGCCCGCTGGGCCAGGGGCGCTCCCTGGAGGAGGCGGTCGGCCAACGCATGGGCCTCATCGAGCAGGGTCTCGTGCGGGACCACCTTCCAGACCAGCCCCATTTCGTGCGCGCGCTCGGCGTCGATGCGCTCCCCGGTGAGCAGCAGCTCCATGGCGTCAGCCCAGTTGAGGCGCTGAGGGAGGCGGATGGAGGCGACGATGGCGGGCGTGCCGAGAATCACCTCGGGCAGCCCGAACTCGGCCCGGTCGCTGGCGAGGACGAAGTCACACCACGTGGCCAGGGTGAGGCCGTACCCGAGGCAGTAGCCGTTCACCGCGGCAATGACCGGCTTGAAGACCTCCCAGCCACTCTCGAACGAGTTAATGGTCGGCTTTTCCCAGAAGGTGCCGGCGAACTCACCCGCTGCTCCCGCTCCGTCGCGGAGATCACCGCCGGCGCAGAAGGCTCGGCCCGCGCCCGTCACGATGGCCACCCAGGCGTCCTCGTCATCGCGGAAACGTGCGAACGCTGCGTTCAGATCGCGCCGCATCTCCGAGTTGATGGCGTTGAGCGCATCGGGTCGGTTGTAGGTGATGGTGGCCACGTGGCCGTCGAGTTGGAAGGTGACTGCCTCGCTCACCGCCCCAGTCTGCCCGGTCGAGGCTGCGGCCGGCAGGTGCCGGCGATCGCCGAGCGCCCCAGACGGGAGCGTGTCCGCGCTAGCCGGGGGGATGGTCGTCCGGGCAGGCACCGGGCGGATCGTTGAAGTCGGGGTCGAGCACCCACGACCCCTGGGCCCAATCCCCCTGGGCGGGCGCCAGCTTGAGCACATCGGTCATGTCGGCCAGCAGCGCGTTGGCGTAGCGCGCGCTGCCCTCGGGGCAGAGGTGCACGTTGTCCAGCTTGCGGACGCGGATCCACTGGTCCTTCGGTGCCCCGGGGTCGCTTTCGGGCGGCAGCCAAGGCGAGACGTGACCGTCGAGCGTGAGCGAACTGGCGATGGGCAGGTACATCACCTGCCCCGGGAAATACGTGGTCATCTTCTTGGCGATGTTGTTCCAGGCGATGACGCCGGCCCGGCGTGCCTTGTTGTAGACCGTGTAGTTGGCTTGGTCGGCGGCCGGGATGTTCCCCGATTGGGGGAACTCGGTGAAGATCACACCCTCCACCCCGTTGCCCGGCGTCAACATCGTGGCCACGGCCCGGCGGAGGAGTTGCGTGTACTGGGCTGGTTCGTGGAGGGCGTTGGGCTTGGTCGCTCCGAACTGGTCCCAGCTCCACGAGGCCACGATGATCTGCGCCTGGGTCGAGCGAATGAGATTGGGAATCGACGTGGGCCAGTTGGTCGCCGTGGTCAGCCCGAAGCCGTCGATGGTGCGGGTGGCAACGGTGGCCTCGCCGGTGGCGCTGAGGGCGGCGGTGATCCCGTACGAGGCATCGTGCATCACCGAGTCGCCCAGGATCATGACGCGCAGCGGGTTCGCCGCGCTCGGTGCGGTGGTGAGGTGGATCGGCACCTGGCCCTGGTACCCGCCGGCACCGGGCACGGTCTGACCGCTCTGACTGGTCTGTTTGGCGAGATGCGAGGTGCGGGCCACGCTCGACGGGTCGGCGACGGCCGGGAACGTGGCCACCACGATGATGACGGCCGTGGCGACGCCGGCCACGGGCGCAACCGACCAGCGCACCCAGCCGTGCAGGTGGGCCATGCGGATGGGTCGCTCCACCAGGTAGTAGCTGGCGGTCGAGACGGCGAGGGTGACCCCGACCCGCAACAGGTCCAGTGGCCACTCCGAGAGACCGGTTCTCTGGGCCGTCACGTACACGATCACCGGCCAGTGCCAGAGGTAGATGCCGTAGGAGATGGTTCCGAGGAAGTGCAGCGGGCGGGCGGCCAGGAGGCGGGCGAAGCGGCCCGGTTGGACGAGTCGGGCATCGGCCACGACGAGGGCGGCCAGACCCGCACAGACGAGAAATCCGCCCTCGAACATGAAGTTCCTCGGCAGTCCCCCCGGCGTCCCGGAGGTCACCCAGAACACGGCGAGGGCGATTGCCGCCAGCAGTCCGACCGAATGCAGGGTGCGACGGGACTTGCGGCTGGGCTGCGGTCGGGACGCGGCGACGAAGGCGAGTGTGGCCCCGGCCATCAGGTCGAAGAGTCGGGTGTCGGTGCCGTAGTAGATCCTCGAGGGGTCGACGCCGGGGTTGAAGAGCACCGCCATCAGGACGGAGGAGAGCACCCCGAGCGTGACCGTGACGATCATGCCCGTCCTGCGCCAGGCGCCCCGCGCCACGCGGAGGAGCAACAGAAGGACCAGGGGCCACACGAGGTAGAACTGCTCCTCGATGGCCAGCGACCACGTGTGCTGCAGAGGCGAGGGCGTCGAGAACTGCGCGAAGTAGGACTGGTGGGCGTAAATGAGGTGCCAGTTGTTGGCGTAGAGCAGCGTCCAGATGGCGTCGCCGCGGAGCCCGGCCAGATCGACCAGCCCGTTGGCACCCGGTCCGCCGAAGATCGCGTTGAAGATCAGGTAGAGGGCCAGCGCGGCGACGACGAGGAAGAGCGCCGGGAGCAGCCGCTTGGCCCGACGAGCCCAGAACGCACCGAGGTTGATCCGGCCGGCGCCCGCCCACTCCTCGAGCAGCAGCGTCGAGATGAGAAAGCCGGAGAGCACGAAGAACAGGTCGACGCCCAGGTAGCCCCCCGAGGCCCAACCGAGTTGCAAGTGGTAGGCCACGACGCCGAGGACGGCGACACCGCGCAGCCCGTTCAACGCGGGCAGGTGCCTGCCGGTGACCGCCGTCGTCGCCGTCGCCGTGGCGGGCGCGTGCGCCAACTCGACCGCGTCGAGGCTCACGGGCGCTCCAGGAGGCAGACGTCGGGGGTGGGTCCGGGGCGGAGCAGGTAGTCGACCGCTGTGGGCAGCCCCGGAGGCACGGCGACCGCCCTCGTGGTGAGGTCGAGCGCGATGCCGCGGACTGTGCTCCGCCGCCGGCCGGGGTCGATTCAGAGCACCGGGCACCGGGTAGATCGGGCCATCGCTCGCTGCCGTGCCCACCTCCCACATCTGCCGGCACAGCTCGACGGCCTCGATGTGCGCCGGCCCGAAAGGAGGCGCGAAACAGAGGAGGGAACGCCCATTGCAAAGGAGATCGAGCGCGGTCATGTCCCGGGCCAGCACCGTGGGGTGGCGCCGCGCCGCGCCGTCCAGGCCGACGAGTACGCCCAGGAGTCCCTGCGAGACGGTGGAGACCAGGGCTCCAGCCAGGACCAGGGGGTCACCGGCAGGGCCCTCACGCACGATCAGGGCACCCGCTCCCTCGGCCTGAGCGAGCGCGGCTCTTTCCCGCATCCCGACCATGTCGTCGCCTGTCAGGAACCACCCTTCCACGGCGAGGCAGGTTAGGCCCGCACCCACCACCCACCGATGTCATGCGCCCGTCCAGCCTGGGCCAAGCGCTCCAGCCCCCCGCACAGGGAGGGCAGGTCGAGGCCCGTCACCCGGACGAGTTCGTCCAGCGAGGCTGGGTCACTGGAGAGGGCCTCGTAGACGGCCCGATCCTCCCCGGGGTCCGGATTCTCCCGGTGGGAGCCAGCCTCCGACGCCCGGGTTCCGGCTGGTGGCGAGACCGGCACGCCGGCGAGGGAGAGGGCCACGAGGATGTCGGCCGTCGAGCAGGCGGGAAAGGCTCCATCGGCCAGGAGGGCGTTGGTGCCCTCCGACGTGGCGCTCCGGATGGAGCCGGGCACGGCACCCACCGGAATGCCGAGGGCAACCGCGGCGTCGACGGTGTGCCGGGCTCCCCCGTGATGGCGACTCTCGATCACGATGACCACATCGCTCAGGGCGGCCAGGAGCCGGTTGCGGACGGGAAAGCGCCAGCGCTCCGTGCGGACACCGGCAGGTGACTCCGACACCACGGCACCATGCTCGGCCACCCGCTGCCACAGCCGGGTGTGCCGTGCCGGGTAAGGCTTGTCCAGGCCGCCGGCCACGACACCGACCGGGGCTGCGCCGGCCCCGCAGGCGCCCTCGTGGGCGGCGCCGTCGATCCCGAGGGCCAGGCCCGAGACGACACCGACCCCAGCGGCGGCCAGATCAGCTCCGAACTGTGCGGCCACCCCGATCCCGTAGCGCGTGGGCGCGCGGGTGCCGACCAGCGCCACGGTGGCCGGGGCCTGCAAGGCCAAAGGATCGCCGACGCAGAACAGGATGGCGGGAGCGTGCGGATCGCGGCGAAGGCGCTCGGGGTAGGAGTCGTCGTCGGCCAACACGACGGCAATGCCGCGCTCGGCGTGCAATTGCCACACGCGCACCACGTCACGCTCGGTGGATCCTTGCGTGGCACAGAGCTTGCGCCAGGCGTCGGCGGGCCGGTCGTCGGCCAGGGCGTTGCGCAACGTGGCCGGGCCGATTTGCGCAGTGGAGGCCAGCGCGGCGGCGTAGGCCTGTTCGGGCAGGTCCATGCTCACGCGACCAGCGCCGCTCGGGCCGACCGCAGCGAGAGCGCCTCGGAGACATGCATGAAGGACACGACGTCCTCACCCGCCAAGTCGGCCACGGTGCGAGCGACCCGTGACACCTTGTGCAGGCCCCGGGCGCTCAGGTCTCCCGAGCGGAGCTTCGCACCCAGCAGCGCCCGCGCCTCCGGCGAGACCGCTCCGCCCTCGCCTTTCGCTCGGATGCCGGCCCGGGCCTGCGCTGCGACGACTCGTTCTTTCACGGAACGGGACGATTCCGCCGGGACTCCGGAGAGAAGGTCATCGGGATCGGGCCGGCCGAGGGGCACCACGAGATCGAATCGATCGAGGAGAGGCGCAGACAGACGCCTCGTGTAGCGGGCCCGCACAACCGGGCTGCAGTTGCAGGCGCCCTCGTAGACGCCTTCGCCACACGGGCACGGGTTCATGGCGGCGACGAGGAGGAACTTCGCCGGGAAGGTCACCGTGCCGCCGGCCCGGCTCACCCGGATGATGCCTTCGGCGAGCGGTTGCCGAAGCGCCTCGAGGGCGGCCACGGGGAACTCGCCGAGCTCGTCGAGGAACAGCACACCGTGGCTGGCCAGGCTGACCTCGCCCGGACGCAGGGACCAGCTCCCACCACCCACCAGCGAGACGATGGAGGACTGATGGTGCGGGGCGCGAAATGGCGGGCGATCCGAGACGGCGCCGCCCGCGACGTCTCCCCCCGCGGCCGAATGGATCCGGGTCACGTCGAGTGCTTCCGCGGTCGTCAGCGGAGGCAAGAGGCCAGGCAGCCGTTCCGCCAGCATGGTCTTCCCCGACCCGGGTGGGCCGATCATGAGCAGGTGGTGACGGCCGGCTGCGGCAACCTCGATGGCGCGGCGTCCGAGCGCCTGTCCGCGCACGTCGGCCAGGTCGGGCTCACGGGCGGGCGCGGCGCGCTCCGCCGGCGGAGGAGCAGCGGGCCACTCGCCGCGCCCACGCAGCAGTTGGACCAGCTCGACGAGGGTCTCGGCCCCGGCCACGAAGTCACCGCGGACGAGCGTCGCCTCGCGGACGTCGCAGAGCGGGACAACCATGTGCAACGGCGCCATGGCGTCGGCCAGTGCGACCATGCCGGGGACGTGACGGAGGGAGCCGTTCAAACCCAGCTCGCCGCAGAAGGCACGACCGTCCAGGCACGAGGGAGGGAGCTCACCGTTCGCCACCAGGAGTCCGAGGGCGATCGGCAGGTCGAGCCCGGCGCCTCCCTTGCGGATCCCCGATGGCGCGAGGTTGATCGTCACCCGCCGCAGCGGCCACGACAAGCCACTAGAGAGGACCGCTGCACGGACGCGGTCACGGGACTCACGGACGGCGGCATCGGGTAGGCCGACGATGGTGAAGCCGGGCAGGCCGTTGGACACGTGGACCTCGACGGCGACCGGAGTCCCGACCGCTCCACTCAGGGTGGCCGACGCAATGGAGGCGAGCATGTCGGAGAACGGTCGCGTCGGTTGGGTGTCCGCGGCCCGCCATATTTTCCGAGACGGAAGGTCTGACTCCATCGCTGCCCCACTCCGAGACGCACGGCCTCGTCGCGGATCCCCCTTGGGGAGGCTCATTTGCTCCAGGGGCAATGATGGGCGGTATGGCGTGGACCGAGGCAGAGCTGCGAGCTGAGGTCGCGTCTCCCGAATGGGGAGCGAAGGTCTTGGAAGCCCTACGTCGGCACTTCACCGAGGGAGGCTGGCTCCTCGCGGCTGCCCAGTTGGTCGATTCGCGGCTCGAGTTCGAGTCAGACGGAACGCCCGTGCTCCTCGCCGTCTACGACCACCCCTCCTACGAACGACGCATCGGGCTCCGGCGCCGGCTCAACGATTTTCCGATGTCGGTGCCCGAGCGACGCACTCCCGCACAGGCCATGGCGGAGGACATCGCGGTGTACCAGATTTCCGAACCACTCGGTCGCTACCACGAGATCCTCGTGGAGGACGGTGAAGGCGTGTGGTGGTGGGGCGACGGCTTCCCCGATCTCACCGAGAATCCCGATGCCCCTTGGTACGCAGGTCTCCCGAGGGGATGCTGGCGCAGCCCGGCTGGGACCTGGACCGTCGCGGCCCGGGACGAACCGGTGTGTGGGTCAGTCGCCGTCACAGACGAACAGAAACTGGACCGCCGACGCCCCGTCGTCCTGCCGCCGCAGCCGGTGCGTTGCATCAGACCGGTTGGGCATGTGGGAGCCCACGTCTCCGCGTCGCGGTCAAGAGAGCCTGATGGATCGGACCTGGAAGTGTTCGGCTGGGACTAGGGCGGCGTGCACCTCATCTGCCACACCGAAGGTGCCTTCGACGAGGAAGTCGGTCATGAACCTGCAAATACAGACGTTGTTCTCCTGGTCCCGATTCCGGCTCCTGCTCGTGTGCACATGGCCGCTCGGGGAGTAGGAGCTCCTCCCGTCGGGAGTGGAGATCCGCTCGGCATAGGCCAATCTGCAGCAACGATGCAACGTGGCGACAGTTGCACGTTGGGTTGCCGCAGTGTGGAGCTCTCGTCTGCACGGTCGGTGGGACGTCGCGCTGGCAGTGACTCCAGACCATCGGCGATGCGCTCTCTTGGCCGTAGACACCAAGGAAATCCGTCCCGCAACCGCAACGGGGCATCCGACGACTGCACCGTGAAGCGCGGACTCGGGGAAGGGAAAGGCCAGCACGCGTTCTCGCCTCGCGGTCCTGTCGGAATAGGATTTTCCGTGAATCGAAGAATCACAACCGGTGAGGTTCCGAAGACCCATGCAGACACGCACAGACACAGAGTTCAACGCTGAAGTGGACAGGTATCTGCGGGACAATCACGCGGTGACCCTCTCGACCTCTTCGTTTACTGGACTCCCCCACGCCAACACAGCACCGTATTTCAGCGTGGACCAACGTCTTTTTTTCTTCGTGCGCGCCGAGTCGATCCTCTTGAGCAACCTCGTCGGGAGTCATCACGCTGCCTTTACCATCGACGAATACGCGCCACCATGGCAGAAGCGGAGAGAGCTGCATGGAGGCGGGCTGTGCGGCGAGGCGGACGACTCACAGACCAGCAGGGCGCTGGCCGCGTGTGCCGAAAAATTCGAGGGCTTCATGCCGACGGGCGACCTTTGGTGGCTCGAGCCCTCCGGCATGTACTTCATCGACTACGAGTTCTGACTCGAGGTCAGAGCTTCGGTGGTACGTCCTTGCGCGCCTCGCAGAAGGAAGAACTCCTGGGATGGCGAGGTGGCTCTCGCCGAGTGGAGTCCAGGCGCCGAGTATGCCGCCGGGGCCACAGCATTTCCTGAACGGCGGGATACTCGCCACGCTCCCCGACTGCCACGGCGTCTGTACAGCCATTGGGGGTGCCTCGCAGAAAGGGGCGCGAGACATAGGTTCAGATTCTGAGATCTGCGAGGCCACCACATCACTGTCGTTCGAATATCAGCATCCCGTGCCGATCAATTCCACCGTCCATCTCTGCGCTCGTCTCGTCGCTCTCGAGATCGGTTGACCACAGCGGCATCTGTGCTCAGCTCCGGCGCAAAGGACCGAGTTAACCATCCGTCCAATCCGTCCGCGTGCCCGATGAATGGCGTCATGGCAAGAAGGGCGGAGGCGTCTGCGCCACGGCGAGGATCGGCACCTACGTCCTTTCACCGGGACGGGAGGGCTCTCTGCGCCACAGTGGGACGCGCGGTGACGCCGGCCTGTGGCAGATATTCAAGTGCGAGAATCCAAAGCCCGTCGCTGCATCACTCGGTGACCCAGGAGGAGGCCGAGAAGGACGAGTGCAACGACAACTGCTCTCGACAGCGCCCTCCTGGCGGTTCGACTTTCCTCCACCGGGGCCATTCTGGCCCGATCGCTCCCTCAGGTCGAATGTCACGCACCGAACTTGAAGTGCCTCGCCCAAATATCCCCATCCGAAGCTGCCGGTTTGCGGCGAGGTTGAGAGTCACCCATTCCTCTGCGGAGCCTCGACCGCAGCGGACAATCCATAGGTTGCGTGGGTGAGGAGTGGACTAACCGAGTAACCATCCGGGCCGGTGACTGACAACTTCTCAGATACCACGTAGCCACCTCGAACCACGACCGATATCTTCATGGCAAAAGGAGGCACCAGCGGGCCCTACGTTCAAGCTCAGAACTTGGAAATCGACACCCCTCCGCTCGGTGCTCTGAGAAGCGGTGCCCGACACCCGAACACGCGCACCATGACGGTTGGAATGTTGTGGCACCCACCGAACACCGCTTATAGGGTTGAACAGAAGTGCGAGGCGCTGCTTGGTGACCTGCACTTTCCGCCTCAAAGAAAGGGTGGCTCTGATGAACACCACTCGTGCTCTGACGACAGTGTCGAGTTCCCGCCGGATACTCACCGCCATGCTGCCGCTTGCAGCGTTCGCGATGGCAATAGTGGGTTTCGCACCAAGTGCAAGCGCCCAGGGCTCATCATCGCCCGATTTCGCCGGCTATGAGGCCACACCCTCGGGTGGACTGGCGAGCGCCAGCGTGACGTTTGTCGTTCCCGCCATCACCTGCACGGCGAACGACGACACCCAGACCGCCTGGATGACTGAAGGTGTCTCGACGGACACGAAACAGACGTACGCAGACGTCGTCTCGGGCTGCCATAGCACCGGTCCTTACACCTGGTTCCAGTTCGGCACACCGGCCCACGGCTATAACGAAACCCAGGGCCCGGCACCCGGCGACACAGTGGTCGCCTCGCTGTTCCAGTCAGGGAGCGCCACCTGGGCCGAGCTGCACGACCTGACCGAGAACGTGTACGACTTCGCCAACGACACCGTCAACGTCGGTGACACGGTGGTCGATATCGGAAGCTACACGTACGCCAATGGGCTTGAAACTCCACAAGTTCCGACCTTCACAAAGATTGTCTTTTCCAATGCGACGGTCAACGGCGACTACCTCGGCTTCGAGGATGCCACCAAATACAACGATGTAACGAGTTCGGACCATCTCCTGATCAAGACAAAAACCTCAAGCACAACGGGAGCGGGCACGACGTTCTCGCTCAAGTTCAAGAATCCCTCATAGTCCGTCCTCATTTCCGAAATCGTCGCCATATACCGACGATCGGCTTGCGCGGTTTCCTTCCATCGATCGGTGCTGTTTCGGCGCCACATCCTCCCCGAGTTTGGTGCGTTGCCCTCGCAAAGGTGACCCCGATTACGTGGGACGCAGCACGCCGGGCTCTGGGTCGGCCAACGATCCATTTCCACGACTTACGCGGAGTAAGCCTCACATGGGCCGCCACGCAAGGGCAAGGGTGGCAGGTGTGTCCCACTACGCCGAGACAGTGGGACACCCTCCGCGTGCTCTCTACCTCGGGCCGTAGTAGCGACCTTCCCAGTCGAAGACCACTGCCACCCGTCCATCGGGCAACGGTTGCAGATCATCGGTACGCCGATAGCGATGCTGCTGGCCGTCGCTCATCACGACACAAAGTTCCGCCGTGTCCTCTTCAGTTGGATGCTCCTGTCCGTCCATCGGACCACGATTGAACACAGCAATACCGGCCAAGCCATTCGCATCCGGCGACATGGATCCACACTCTCAGAGGTCAGCGTTGAAGGCAACGAAAAGTGACCCAGTCCTCAGGGATGGGGTGACGCCCTCAAGCAGGCAGATCAGGGACGATGGCGTCTTACCCCCGGTTGATCCGGTGGCGAAGCACTGGGAACGTCGGGCGCGTCTCGCTCCTGCTTCGCCCCGACCGGGTTTCTCCGAGAAGCGTGAACGTTGTCGGTATGACCTGGCTACGGGGCTACAGCCCTGCGCACTGTCCCGTTTCCTTCCCCTTTACGGAGTTCGGGTTCGGCGGGGATCCGTCGAAGCGGTTGCTGGGCAGCCCGTTGTTGGCGCCGGGCACCGGAGGCACCGCCGGGTTCAAGAAGTTCCCGGAGCAGGCCATGCCACCGTGGAGGGTGTTGAGGCCGATCTCAATGGCGTCTGGATCACTCGTCTCGTTGTTGTTGACGGTCACGAGCCCGTTGTCCAGGTTTCCGATGAGCCCGATCCAACACGTATTGAGCCCGACCACCGACACGGAACCATTGACCCTGCTGCTTTCGATGTTGGTGTAGGACCCAAATGGCGCGACGGCCGTCGGGTCACAGTTGCCGGCTCCACCGCCACCGTTGACAGTGAATCCTCCGTTGATCGTCGTGCCGTGCACGACCACGGTGTCCCCGCCGGTCGAAGTGATGCCGCCGTTGACGACCCCGTTGCTGCTCGGACAACCCGAGTCAGCTGCGTTCCCCCAGTAGAGGACACCGCCGGCCCCCACGCTGATCCCTCCCGAGACGTTGGCGAAGACGTCGCAAGGTGCACCGTAGGAATAGGGCGGGCCGATCGCAACTCCGAAGAACACTGCGCCATCCAGCTCAGCCCCCGGTGCGATCGTCAGGCCGCCTTTGATGTTGTAGGTCCCCTCCATGAAACAGAACCCTGTCACCGTGACCGGTCCGTAATTGCCGGCCGGTACAAGCGTCGGGCTCGTCGGACTACCTCCCGTGCAGGTGTAACTCGACGCCGCACCGGCGCCCGACGCAATCACCGTCGACGTCCCGAAGACGAGTGCGCCGGACATCAGGGCTGCGGCCACACCGAGCCGCACTATTGCGATGGACCTCATGCCTCCACCTCCATGCTCTGTCGCCCCGGAGATACGAGTTTTCCACACGATCCCGACACATGCTCAGAGCTAGCAACATACCCTCCGGGCTGGTACGTCGAATCTCCGACCCGCCCCCGGTACGTCCAACAGCGGCCGACTGATGTCCGGGCCGGAGAGGGCGCCTTCAGGAACTCGGCAGCGACGTTACGCAGAAGTCAGCGTGAGGCGATGTTGCGGCGGGCTCCTCTTCAGTTGCTCCTCGTGGTCACCCGGAAGCACGTTGTCCGGTGTCTCCCCAGCGTGGCTTGAGACGCGGAGCGTGTCACCGGCCCACACAGCGGCGGGATTGTGGGTCTCTCACTCCGTCCGGTCGGAAGGATGACAGCGTCTCGACCGGTTGGTTCAGTCACTTCGGTGGTCGCTTGTCCTCTGCCTGCTTTCCCACTCATTGACACCGTTTGTGCCACCGAAAAGGAGGACACGGCTCCCTGCCCCCCTTCGCCGGCAGGGTGGCCCGTGCAATCGCGTTCTTGTCCAAAGCCTTGGTGCCAGCCTTACGATGACGATGTGACCGCGCTCCCGAGACTGACGGAGCCCCTGACCGACGGAGTGGTGACACTGCGCCAGTTCACCTTTGACGACGTCGCCGGGGTCACAAGGGCCTGTCAGGATCCAGAAATTTCTCGATGGACAGCCGGTATTCCCTCGCCCTACGAGGAGGTCCATGCCCGAGGATGGATCGGGCTGCACGATCGCTTTTGGGACCATGAGGGACGTGCCGCCTTCGCTTTCTGCGATTCGAACAGCGGCGAGCTCATTGGATCCATGACGCTTGGCGAAGTGGAGTTCACCACCCACTCCGCGATCGCTGGTTACTGGGCCGCCCGGTGGGCGCGCAACCGTGGTGCGACCACACGAGCCCTCGCATTGGCTTGTCGCTGGGGCTTTGATGTGGTCGGTCTAAGGGAGGTCAAACTCATGACCCTCCCTGGAAACGGCGCTTCAGAAAGGGTGGCCGAGAAGACCGGATTTATCGCAGTCGGGATGATCCAGGACTACACACCTCCCAGGGCTCTCGATCCCGAGGCTCGCCATGAGGTCAAAGAGTGGGTACTCAAAGAGTGATCCACACTGCGCCGGATCGCCGGCCCGGTGGCGGCTATTGAAAGGCCCGACACCTTCGGCCACCCCATTGGTGGCGTCACCGAGGGCGTCGAACAGTTCTCCGCCGACTACCGCAGATTGAGTGTGTCGGCAAGGGCCGCCAAGTAGTCGATGTGGCTTCCGACCGAGTCCAGACCCAGACCCATCGTGACCACAGTGACGTGCGTGCCGCCTACCTCGCGCCAGGCGTCAATCTCCCCGGTGAGTACTCCGACATCGGCACCGCTCAGCGCCACATAGTCGCCACCGAAATCTTCGACCGATCTACCAAGATCAGCGACATGCTCACGCAGTCGCCTCCAGGAGGCAACTGCGTGATCGGTCCCGCCACCAAAGAAGATAAATCCATCGGCGAGTCTGGCAGCCCGGTCAAATGCCTTCTCGCCGGATCCACCAAGCCAGATTGGGATGGACCTCGTGGGCTTCGGCATGAGTGAAGCTCTACCGATTCGATCGAAGCGACCGGAGAAATTGACGACTGGTTCGGTGAACAACTCGCGAAGCAGCTCAATTTGCTCTTCCTGTCGCGCCCCGCGGGTGTGGAAGTCCTGCCCGAGCGCGTCGTACTCGACGTAGTTCCAGCCCACGCCCACACCAAGGCGCAGTCGGTTGGACGAGAGAAGGTCGACATCGGTTGCTTGTCGAGCTACAAGCGCCGTCTGGCGCTGTGGCAAAACCAAGATCCCGGTAGCAAAAGAGATTCGTTCGGTGATGCCAGCCAGATAGGCGAACATGACGAACGGGTCGTGAAAAGGATCGCGCTCCGTATAGGGACCGGTGAGCTGTGGTGTCCGACCGGCGTGGACGGCTCCGACAACGTGGTCGTAGGCCAGAATGTGATCGAAGCCCAAGTCCTCGACTGCTCTTCCGAATTTGCCCACGGCAACTGGATCGCCTCGAAGTTCGATCTGGGGATATGCGACACCAATTTCCATAGGCAGCAGCTTTCCATAAGTGGATTCCGGGGTTCACAGCCACTTCTAGCCCAGCGACACTTCGACTGGTCCGGACTGAACTCAATCCAACGGCAAGCCTTCCCGTCCGTGCCAAGCGGTCTTCCATTCGTCGTGAGGCACCGTTCGACATTCGAACGAACCCAGATCGTATGCGTCATGTGCGAGAATCCCAACAGGGTCGAACTGACTTCTTTCGAGACCCCATTCCCGGATGCAGGCATCTTCACGCTCGCAGCGGAACCGCTGCGATAGTTGGTCGCCGTGTCGCACTCACCCTGTTCGAACTGCCAAGAGGCTAAGGGCGAGGGTCTTCGGTCGAATCTGAGACTGCCCCGGTTCGTCGCCGGGAGGGGATGCCAACCAGCGGCACATTGGGGAGTTCAGGCGGCGATTTTGGGCGAGGACTTGCACATGACCATCCCCGCACGCGAATGACGTTCGGAGCTCTGCGAGGATGTGGCCAGTGGGATGGGAGGCACTCGAGCAGTGGGGTGACGACGTCGCTCGCATCGACCCGATCGTTGGCGGAGTAGCCAACGACGTGTGGAGCGTGCGCGTCAACGGGCACCTCGCGGTTGGTCGTCTCGGTACCAGGAGCGAACCTGATCTCGCGTGGGAAACCGGGCTTCTCCGACACCTCGACGGTGAAGGTCTGACCGTGCCGCTCCCGATCCCGACCCACGACGGCCGACTGTTCGTCGAAGGTCTGGTGGTGATGACGTACGTGGAGGGCGGACCGCCCCGGACGCGAGCCGACTGGCGTCGCGTGGCCGACACGCTCCGCCACCTGCACCGGTTGACGCAGGGCTGGCCACAGCGCCCGGGCTGGCGATCGTCGACCGACCTCCTGCACGCCGACACCGGGACGAAGATCGACCTCGACGCGATGCCGACCGAGGGCGTTGCTCGATGCCGAGCAGCGTGGGCGCGGCTCACCGGACGTCAGACATGCGTCGTCCACGGCGACTCCAACAATCCCGGCAACGTCCGCATGACCGCGGATAGGGTCGCGTTGATCGACTGGGACGAGTCGCACGTCGACGTCCCCGACCTCGACCTGGTGCTGCCCCACAACGCAGCCGGTCTCGACGACCGCGCGCACGACATCGCAGCGCAAGCATCGGCCGCATGGGAGGCCGCCGTCTGCTGGGACGACGACTACGCGGTCACACGGCTCGCCGAAGTCCGAGCCGTCTGAGCGGCGGCGCCATCAGCCAAAGATTTCGAGTGCCTGCCCGAAGAGGTCGGAACAGTTGACGATCGCTCCGGAGAAGTCTCCCGTCTCAAAATCGAAGGACACGACCTCATCTCGGGCGACACAGTAGAGATCGCCGTCTGGGCCGAACCGCAAGCCTCTTGGGTTGCGGAAAAGGATCGACCCGTCAGGTCTGAAGATTCGGACGAGTCGGCCACTGGTGCCGTCGTACTCGCGAACGCTCGAAACGGCGTCGCGCCGGCCGAAGGGCCACTCACAGGACACCACAATGTTGCCGTTCGGCGCGATGGCAAGATCAAGGGGACTGAGCTGCGGATCTTCGACCAAGCGTGGCGCGAGGAGATGCCCATTACCATCGAATACCTTTATGGTGTCTTCGCCGATGCCCGACGGGCTTATACCCGACGCCAAGAAAATGCGACCATCGGGAGCGAATGCAAACCCCCTCGGGAATGGGACGACCTCTGGTGGAAGGTACGGAATGGCGGGTCCGTCAAGGCGCGCCGGCATGGCCACGATGGTGCGGAGACAACGGGAGCCCACGTAGTAGCGCCCATCGGGTCCGAAGACTCCTCCGCCGAGGTCGAGTGAATCGATCGGGCCGGTGTCTTGGAGGACTTGTCCCATCTGGTCAAGGGCGAGAACGCGATCGTTGCCGTTGTTGACGTACAGCAGGTCGCCGCTGGGATCGACGCACAAACCTCTCGGGTCAGCGACGCGGCGGTCGTCACAGAAAGTGCCCAACGCGTCGCCGACGAAATCAAAGGCGAGAATGGCTCCGTACCCTGCCCCGTTCGTGCCCTTTGCACTGGAAACGACTAGTCGCATCTGAAGGGTCCTCCTTCCGGGTCTTTCCACCGGCGGATCCATCTTGACTCAGCTGCGTCGCCAGGAAGCACGGCGAGCGGCAGCCACAGGTACCGCACCACGGATCGATGTAGCTACGGGAGCCCCGAAGCGCGCCGTCCGACAGTCATGCTGAGGGCGTCCCAGTTCGGGTAGGTGGGACGGTTCGGCACACCGGGGCCAGTGGCTGGACGACCTAGGAAGCCAGACCGATCAGGGCCCCACGACCGGTCGGCCCATCCAGATCGAACTCAAAGGTCAGATGGGATGACAAGAACGCCGATTCGTATTCGGCCGACGAGAACAGGGTCAACCTATGGGTTTCAATGAGGTGTTCGATTCCCGACGGCGAGCCAACGAGATAGTGCATTTCAAGAATGGATTGAGATTCGTCGACCCGGCTCGTCGTCATGCGGACAAGGTGTAGTCCGTCTGCCTCCTGGTTGAGCACCTGCACGTGGCCTGCGACCCATTGATCGGGCCTCAACCATGGTTCGACAACGAGGACACCGCCAGGATTCAGATGGCGAGCCATCGAACCAATAGCACCAGGTAGGTCGCTTGTGTAGCCAATCGAGGAGAAGAGACATACGACGGCATCAAATTTCTGGTCGATGTCGAATAAATCCATCGAAGCACGGTGCACCCTTACGCCGGTTCGTTGCTGGGCGAGCTCCACAAACTCAGGGTTGAGATCGAGCCCTTGGCAGTCGAACTCTCCCCTGAGGTGTTCGAGGTGCTTGCCCGTTCCGCAAGCAACATCGAGGAGAGTCGTGGCCTGAGGGACCCGAGCGTGAATGGCATTACTAACCCATGCCGATTCGCCGGAGTAGTCCTTGAAGGAATAGGCCAGATCGTAGAGGTGGGCTGACTTGTCGAACATGTTTATGAGTCTGACAGTCGAGGTGAGGGCGGGCAGTGTGTCCCTGTCCCCGTACATTGCGGCACTTGGGCAGGCCGCATTCTGTTTCCATTTACCGCACAGGCAGGGAGGATCCCCGAGCCACACGTGTACCCACACGGACTGCTATTCGTCCGCCAGACCATTCGAACCAAAGCGCAGAGCCCCGTTCCGCTTGTCGTAGTGGCGTTCAGTTACCAAACCATTTCAGGCCACTTTGAAAAGGTGTCACCAGTACGCGTGAACAACTCGGCAAGTTCGTGGCTTGCTTGGGAAGTCTGGCGGAGAGCTTCTTCGAGCCATGTTGATCTGGCAGCGACACCGTGACGGAAACGTAACGCTGGTGCACGCACGGCGATGAGACGGGTTCGGGCTCATCTCCCGCTTCCACAACGACTGACGCGCTCTTTTCCGACTTCAGGCTCACCTGCGGCGGCGCGACGCCTGGGTTGAGGCCCCCGAGGTAGGTGCTAGGAGAGGGAATCGCCGAGAACGACGCTCCATCTCGAGTTGCAACCACCTTGGGATAGCCGTGGAGTTCGCAGGTCCTCTCACCTGTATTGCGAAATGCTATGAGCATCCCCTCAGACCCTCCGGCGGCGCTTCCTGAGGGAACGGTGATGGAAAGGCGATGCAACGAACAAGTCTCGAAACGGATTGAATGCGCTGATGCGGACGCCACCGAACTTCTTGCCAGGAGAAGACATCCGGCGAAGATAACGGCTGCACCCAACTTCAGAAGAACAAAACGCTGATTCATCCCATCCCCCAATCGCCAAAGGCAATCGCAGGGGTGGACTTTAGACCTCGGCCGTCCCAGCCCTACCGGTAAGTGGAACAGTTTAGGTCCTGGGGGCAACTCCGACGTAACGTGGGGGTTTATGAGGATCTTTTGGATCTCCATCTTCTTCTTTCCCATCACGGGTTTTGCTGCCTGCACCTGGGCGCTGTTGGATGTGCTCCAGCGGCCTGCCGTGCAGTTTCGAGCGGCCGGCATCTCCAAGCGAAAGCGAATCTGCTACTTCGCTGCCATCGGATTTTCGATTGGACTGATTGCGGCAGTATTCGGACTTGGTCGAACCAATCACTTCTTCGGGCTTGGCCTGTTCTTCTCAGCTCAGATTCTCGGCATCATGGGACTCCTTGCCGCCGCGTGGTATCTGTTCCCAGTCCGACGTTGGCTAGGTGCACAGCTACAGTTCGCCAGGCCGAGTTGGCCTGAAAGCAGCACCTAAGGCAAGCCCTCCGCGCCTATCTCCATCTGCCGGGACGGTGGCACAGTTCGGCACTTCGGGCAGTTCGGCCCACGCACCTACTTATCTGGGGTTGAGTGTTCGTGGCGCCCGGAATGCTCGTGAGATGGTCCGACATGGCGTCTCTGACCCGCCGGCGGGGTGACCTGACCTCGGAAACCCAGCGCCCTGAGGAAGAAGAGTCCAATCCGGTTTGGACGTTTGCGCAACTGCGCCGCCTTGGCGTCGGCCTCGTGACCGTCAGTCACGCGAATCTTGTGCGCCTGATTCGCATACCGCGCCCGTTCACTCACCCTGCGAACGCTACTGGAGAACGGTTCCTACCGCACTCTGTTTCAGCACTCACCAGCGTGCCCGTGTCCGCCGGATGTGCGATTTAGTTCACGGGCTGAAAGATGATCCAGAGCCGCCACTGGTCTGAATCCAAAGGTCACAGCTTGGTCGCGATATGCAAACCAAATCGGTGGGAGCTTTCGCCGTTCCGTGTGGGACTACCTGGATTGTCAGGTCGGAAATGTCGAACGGGTGGGAGGTGGAGAGGAAGGCGAGGAGTCGGTCGCGACAGGCCGGCTCTCCGTAGCTGTAGATCGAATCTCCATGCAGGACCGCCAATCCTGGGCGGTCCGCATCAAGTAGGCCGAGAGCGAAGCGCAGCGGTGGCAGCATCGTCGTGAAGCAGATCGAACAACTCTCTTCTATGGCCAGACGGACATTCCATCCCGCAAACGACGGCGGCGCGGGCTGGCGGGAACCAGGCTCGTTGAGGAGGTTTACCACCAAGTCGACCCGATCCTCAGTTGCTTCGTCAAAGAAGGCCAACCAGCGGCATTGCTCGGAGTCGGCTCCTTGGTCCCAAGGAACGGCAGGCACAGACGTTCGCAGCGGTGGACTTGCGTGAGGACCACGGAGTGGCATGAACCCGCAATAGGCGACGGAACGACTGGTCAAGCACGAGCCCGTCTTCTCGAACGCGACGGCAAGCGTCAGCCCAGGGCGCAGCCATAGAGGGAGGACCAAGATGCCGCCCTCTGTGAGTTGTTCAATCCACGCCGTAGAGATGTCCCAACACTCGGCAGTCGCAATCACCCGGTCGAACATCTGTCCTGGTCGCCCCCACCAACCGTCGCCAGTCATGACCGAGACGCCGGTGACGCCACTGTTTGCCAGATGGTCAATCGCTTCCACCGCTACCGCTGCGTCGATGTCGATGGAGGTGACAGACCCGTTCGGTCCAACCACTTGTGACAGAAGCGCGGCGTTGTAACCGGTGCCCGCGCCAACTTCGAGGACCCGTTGACCCAGCTCGGTCTCGAGCATCTCGAGCATTACGGCCATGATCCTCGGAGCGCTCGACGAAGAGATGGGAACGCCTGCGCCGTCAAAATGCGTGGGAACCGCCTCATCGACGCCGTAGACCCGATCCAGAGGCGTCGTGGATGGAAGGAACCGTTCACGTGCGACCTCTGCAAAGGCATCTGCCACGCTTTTGGTGCGAACGCAGCCCAGCTCGAATAACTCAGCGACGAGGTGCTGACGACGCCGTTCGGCCGTTGGTTCCATCCCAGGACCCTTTCGATCTGCTTTCGTGATTCCAGTGTGTCACCGCATCACCGGGTGCCTCACTTCACCGGGACGTGGTCGTTGCTATCGGACATGACGTTGCAATGCTCGGTCCCCGGAAGCAATCAAAAGGAGAACCTCGTTTCGATCCGACCACCCTCCCTGCGCTTGTCGCTGAGGTGAAAACCAAGTCTGGCGGCTGGGTCCACGAGATTGACCCGAAGTACGACCCCGATGGCCCCGTACCACTGAGGGCATCAATGGAGCTCGGAAAGCCGGCGACGACCGTGTGCCTTCTGGCGAATACGAGGCAAACTCGAAGTATCACCACGAACCTTGGGGAAGACCGCCGCCTAAGGCCGGGACAGCATCACTCCGCTCCGTTGACCACCGAGAGTCGGCGATCGATCTCGGCTCCCATGATCTTGCAGTCCGTCACGGGATGGTCGTAGCGGCAGAGCAGCGCTCCAGAGAGGTATGCGCGGGCCCGAAGCAATGTGGCGATTTCCTCTTCGAGAGCCTCGAGTCGTCGCGTGGCAATGGCCTTCCATTCCCCCACGTCCGCGGCGTCGAGAATCCCGACGATGTCGACTAAGGCGAGCCCGGCGTCCTGGAGCATGCCTATGAAGACGAGTTTTCGGAGGGTGCTGACGCGGTAGCGGCGCTGGCCGGACACTCGGGCATCGGCGACGAGCAGATTGAGGCGCTCGTAGTAGCGGATCGTGGAAGTGGCCACGCCCGCTCGTTCGGCGACCTCCCCGATGGCCAGCAATGTCTCTGACATGCTCTCACTTGACTTGAAGCCAGGTTCAACTGTCAAGGTGGTGGTGTGAACGAGCAGCACACAGCGCCTAATCACCACGCCGACTACCCCCGCTTTCGGGGTGTCGCTGGGCTCGTGGCCGCGCTCAGCATGGCCTTCGGTCGCACGGGCGATGCGCAGCTTGCCGTGCGATTGAGCGCCATGAGCTCGAGCGACAGGGTTGTCGACGTCGGCTGTGGCCCCGGCGTTGCGGTCCGCTACTCGGCCCGACTGGGTGCCACGGTCACTGGAGTCGACCCTGCGCCCGTCATGCTCCGGACCGCGAGACTCCTCACCCCGAGGTCGGCGAAGGTACGATACGTCAGCGGCGCCGCCGAACACATTCCACTTTCAGACCGTTCCGTTTCGGTCGTCTGGTCGATCGCGACTGTGCATCATTGGTCCGACATCGAAGCCGGGCTTCGAGACGTTCGCCGGGTGCTCTTCACCGGAGGCCTTCTTGTCGCCATCGAGCGGAGGGTAGAACCAGGTGCCCGAGGGCACGGCAGCCACGGCTGGACCGACGAACAAGCCACCGCCTTTGCGGATCGATGCCGGGAACACGGCTTCAGCGATGTTCGTCTGGAGGAGGCAAGAATCGGGCGTCGATCAACGGTCAGCGTGGTTGCGCGCGCGTCCTAATGCTGCGGAGCTGATTCACCGCGGACCTCCCTGGTGTCCCCTTATGTTCATCAGCTTTGGCACGAAATATCCCAGTTCGCCGACGGAAAGTCTGGACGGTTCGGCTGGCCCCAGTGACCGAGAACCGTGTGGTTGCCACCTCAGGGACGATACTTCTCGGACTCACTCAAGGCTTATCCCATGCCGGGCTGGAGGCACTTGACACGGAGTTGCAGTAGGAAATGCTGATGCAGAGCCTCGCAATGGAAGAGGTGTACCTCGTCCGACACGGAGAGACGGAATGGAACCTTACCGGTCGTCGTCAGGGTCAGTTAGATTCACTGCTTTCCGAAAGCGGAATGATCGAGGTTCAGCGAACCGCTAAACGAATCGAGTCACTACCGGTAGACGGGGTCTTTTCCAGTCCGCTAGGTCGAGCCATTTCAACGGCTCAGACTTACGCTCACGCCCTTGGCAAAACGATCACGGCTGTCGATGACCTTCGGGAGCTAGACCACGGCGATATGGCCGGCATGACGAATGAGGAGATCGAGCGAGCCTTCCCTGGCGAATTGGCTCGACGTTCACGGGACAAGTACCAGTGGCGATTTCCCAGCGGCGAGAGCTATGCCGACGCTGACTTGAGAGCTGCATCGGCCCTTCGCCAGGTCGCTGAGTCAGGAAGATCTCGACCATTGGTTGTCACTCACGAGATGATTGCTCGGATGCTTCTTCGGAACCTTCTCGATCTGGAACCAAAAGAAGCGCTCACATTGGGGCTCCTCCACAGCGTGATCTATCGGGTTCACGTGGAGTCCAAGACGGTCATTGAGATCGCCTCATGAATTCAATGACGGGCGCTTACCCGCGTGTCCCCGAACGCTTAATACACGTGTGATCCTGAGGCCATCCCAGGCGAATTCTCACGGAACTGGGAGGGTGCGGGAATGACCACATTCCCTTGCCTTGTCCGCACCGCTTCGCCCACGGGAGAGGACCGATATTTCCTTGGTCACCCGGTCGTGGACCGCTATCTCGAGTTCGTTGCCGGACGCCTGCGGCCCAACAGCCTGCGGGCGGTCGCCTTCGACCTCAAGACGTTCTTCAGCGTGATCGACAAGGAACCGGTCGAGGTGGTGGCGGCCGACGTCTTCGAGTTCCTGGCCCATCAGCGTGGCGATCGCCGGGTGATCCGGATGAGCGACGGCGAGTCGGGACTCTCTGCTCGGACCATCGCACGCCGATTGTCGTCGGTGTCGGGCTTCTACTCCTACCTGATCGCTCGGGCTGACACTGCGGTGCGGTCGAACCCGGTTCCTCGAGGGCTTTCGACCCGGCGCCGTGGTGGCCGCTCAACCGTCGTGCCGCTGGTGCGCGTCCAACGCACCTTGCCCAAGATCCTCGCACCCGCAGAGGTCAATGCGTTGCTCGGGGCGCTGCGGACGCAGCGGGACCGGGCCATGGTCTTGGCCATGGTGCTCGGCGGCCTGCGGCGCTGCGAGGTGCTGGGCCTGCGACTCGCTGATGTCTCGATAGCGGAGCGGACGCTGTTCATCGCCGAAGGCAAAGGTGGCCACCAGCGCATCACCCCGATCTCGAACACGTTCTTCTCCGCGCTCGGTGACTATCTGCGCGACGAACGACCGGCGCACTGTTCGACCGATCGGGTCTTCGTGGCCTTGAAAGGACCGACCCGAGGACAGGGGCTCAGCATCGACGGCATCGATGTGATCATGCGCGCGGCGCGAGACCGAGCGGGGCTCGAACGGGCCACCTGCCATCAGCTCCGACACACGTGCCTCACTCGGCTGAGAGAAGCCGGGATGGCTCTCGAGGCAGTCCAGGCCCAAGCCGGCCATATCTCGATCGAATCGACCCGTCTCTACCTGCATCTGACCAACGACTGGCTGGCCGACGAGTACCGCCATGCCGCTGAGCTCATTGACGCCGGACACGCCGCTGAGCTGTTGGCTCTCGAAGCCATCAACGCATGAGCGCCGTCCCCGCAACCGTCGAGGCCTGGGTGCCACACAACGAGTCCGACGCGAGTGGGTACTCCTCAGTGCCGCGTCTCCCCAGCTCGCAGCCACCATGGGGCGTTACCTGACCCAGCTGGACACGTTCTTGGCCCCTCGCAGCGTGGAAGCGGCCGACAACACGCTGCGCCAACTGGCCCGCTGGCTGGTCGCCGAGACCGACGTCACCATCGTGGCCGGCATCACCCGCACCCACATCGAGGACTACAAGGTGTGGTTGGCCAGCCAGCCCGGCAACACCGGTCCGAGCCTGGCCAAGAACACCCAGCGCCAGCGCCTCCGCATGATCCGCATCTTCTTCGAGCGCCTCATCGAGTGGGACTGGGACGACGCCCCACGACGCAACCCGATCTTCCACGGCGACATCCCAGCCCGGACCGACCCGCTCCCGAAGTTCTTGAACGACCAGGATGCCGCCAAGTTGATGAAGGCCGCTCGAGCGCACCGCCTCCCGCGTTATCGCCTGGTTGTCGAGATGCTGGCCCGCACCGGCATGCGCGCCAGTGAGCTCTGTGCCCTCGACGCCGACGCCGTCACCTTGATCGGCGATGCCTATTGGTTGCGCATCCCCGTCGGCAAGCTCCGCAATGACCGCTTCATTCCGCTGCACCCGGACCTGGTGGTGCTCCTGGCGGCCTGGACGGCGACCAACAGCGAATACATCCGGGCCCAGAAGCGCCTCATGGCCGACGAGCACTCACCCATCGATCGGCGCACGGTCCATCGCATCGTGGCCACGACGGCCAAGAGAGCCGGCATCGGCGCGGTCCATCCGCACCAGCTCCGCCACACGCTCGCCACCCAGGCCATCAACCGAGGCATGCGTCTCGAAGCCATTGCTGCCCTGCTCGGTCACCGCTCCATGGAGATGACCCTGACTTATGCCCGCATTGCCGACCGCGTGGTCGCCGACGAGTACGAGTCCGTCTCGGCCCAGATCGATGCCCTCTATCGCACCGCCGGAACTGCGCCAGGTGCCCTTCCCGCCGAGATCGAGACGGCCGCCATGACCCGCCTCCGCCAGGAGTCTCATGCCCGGATGCTCGGCAATGGCATGTGCACCCGCCCCGTCGAGCTCGAGTGCCGAATGGAGTCAGCCTGCGAGACCTGCGCCTCCTTCCGCACCGGCCCTGAGTTCGTGCCGGTCCTCCTCCGTCAGCGCGATCACGCCCGAAAGAACGGCCAGATCGACCGGGCCGAACTCTTCGAGAACCTGGTCGCCAAAGTCACCGAGGAGTCGGCTTGACACCGATTACACGTATAACGCCGGGACTGGGGCCTCAGTTAGGGCGGCGACTGGTGCTGCCAGATAGCTTTACTCCCCGAGAGTTGCCAGCCAAAGAGCTAGCATTCGCTGCGTCCGCGAGTTGCGAAGGGGAGAAAAGAGATGCCTGAGTTCCCTGCGATTACTCACGTGGCGCTAACGGTCACGAGCCTTGAACGGAGTGTGCCTTGGTACAAGGATCTGTTCGGCTCGGACCCAATCCTTGACGAGGACACAGGTCCGTTCCAGCGCGTCGCTTGGCTTACCGGCGGCACAATCGTTGGCGTAACTCAGTTCCCTGACCTGGACAGCACTGAGCCGTTCAGCGAGCGGCGGCCGGGGCTCGATCATCTGGCTTTCGGCTGTGCCAACCGCGATGAGTTAAAGGCATGGGAAATTCGTCTGAACGAACTCGGCATCCCCAACGGTGGCATCGTGGACACGCCTTACTACTCGGCATTGTCGTTTCGAGATCCCGACAACATCGCACTTGAGTTCTTCGCACCCCGGGGCTAAGGCCGGCGGAGTATCCGACTGCTTATAGGCCATCCCATGCCGCCGGATATGTGCCAAGCCACAGCATGGTTGGTGGCGTAGCCTGAACGACGGTGCGGCGGGTTGCCTTGCTTGCCATGTCGGCTGGGATTGCCTTTTCGACGGGGGCGTACAGTTCGACAGGCACGGCCCCAATAGCCTCAGCTGCGAGCGTATCAAGGACCACTACAACGACAACGCCAACGCAGGTGCATCTCCCATTCTCCTGGTCGAGCCCCCCCTTTGTGGCGGCTGGGCCAGGGAACCGTCGGGCGCCACCGCAGAGTCCGTCAGTTCCGTCCCCGGCACTGCTTACGGCCGTTTCCTGCCCGTCTAGGCATCTTTGCGTCGTGACTGCCAGCAACGGAGAGATTTGGACGTCCGAGAAACCTCTAGGTCCGTCTGCGGCCTGGAAGAAGGCATCGATCCCTGGTTCTCCACGAGTCGACTCCGTCTATGGCCGGGCGTTCGTTGGAGTTTCATGTTCATCGAACTCGTTTTGTGCCGTGGTCGATTCCTATGGCGCCATTTTGGTCTCCAAAGATCCGACAGGTGGTCGCTCAGCTTGGGTGCGTGCGTTCTCCGATCCCGACACCATTTCTTTGAACGCCATAGCATGCATTGCGACGGCGTTATGCGTAGCCTCCAACAGTGAAGGTGACGTCGTTAGTTCTCTTGACCCCGGCGCCTCGGATTCTCACTGGACCGTCTCGCATATCACGTCGCGTCGCCACCCGGAACCCCTCCTAGCCGTTGCTTGCCCATCTCTGTCATATTGCATAGCCGTGAGCAGTGAAGGGCATGCGTACTTTACGGATAAGCCGGGTGAATCGCGAGCCTCCTGGAGTCAAGTGCAGATCGACACTGATAGCGCAGTGTTCGGGGATAACGCGTATGGCAATGAATTGACCAGTCTGTCGTGCCCCTCCACCTCGCTCTGCGTGGCCTCCGACGCAGACGGCAACGTCTTGAGCACGACACGTCCCACACAGAAGCAGCCATGGAACAGCATCACGCCATTTGGAGAAAAGGTGCCAAGTAGTACTGCCGCCATATCCTGTGCATCGGTATCGTTGTGCGCGTACGTCGACCAATCGGAGGCATTCGTCTCCCACGATCCGACAGGAGATCAGAGCGCCTGGCAGGGATTGGCCCATCCTGTCCCAGGTGGATACTCATTTTCGGCAGTAGGTTGTGCCGCGCCTGACTTCTGCATGTTGGCGTACCCAAACGGCGACATCATGGCTGGATCTGCCGCTACGACAGATCGCTCTGTTCTTCCGGCGAAGGCCGCAGCCGACGGCGACCACAGCAAACCAGCGGTTGTTTCCGTGACGCTTGGAAATACTGTTCCCAGAGTGGTGATTCCAGCAACGGATCAATCGGTGGACCGCTATCAGCCGGAGCTTTTGACTTTGACAGTTGTACTTGGTCAGGAGTTTGTCGTAATGATGTCCCGTCCCGAGGTATTCCCTCATCCGCCCGAGGTCTCTGACCCCGATGTCTTGGGTGTACCTCATGGAAGTCTCGCAGATTGTCCAAAAGCGACAACGTGCTACTCATTCATTCCGCGGTCCCAAGGTTCAGCACGTGTCACTTTCGTATCACACCCATGTCAACCGCAGTCCCCGCAAACCCCCTGCAACAAGTTTCCTCTCGTCTCATGGTTCCAGGTTTCCGTGGAGAGTTGACGTTGTTAGCCCCGCCTTCGATCCGACGGAGGCCGCTCTCGGTGTGGTTTCCCGTTCCTTTGCGCCATTCGAGCAACGATGGAAGGTGGCCTAGCCCGCCGGGAAGGTGGGATGGTCTAGTACTCGACAGTGCCGTCGGCAGGCCTCCGCCCACTTGGCTAGGAGGTAGGGCGCATGAATCGAAGCACGACCTTTTCGCGGCTGTAATAGTCCAACCACCTAAGAAGATCCCTTCGGTGGTCATGCCCGTGCCGATGCGCTGAGACCTGGACGAAACCGAGCTTCAAGTTGGCAACAGACGCGGAGAAGCCGGCACCCTCGAAAGCTTCAACAACCTCATCAAGTCCGTAGAGCCGTGGCAGTCCCAGTTCGACTGCGTTTGCGGCATGCCACGCCGACATCATGGGGCTGCCCACGTGGACGCCCATGACTGCGAAGTACATCCCACCAGGCCGCAAGGCCTCAAAGAGGTTTGCTGCGTGGGCCGTGAGGTCCTCCAACAAGTAAAGGACTTCATGGCTAAAGGCAACGTCGAAATCGCTCCATCTCTCGGGCACCGTGTCGGCAATCTCGAAAACAAGCGGTCTGCCGTCGGTAAGGCGGCGGGCATCAGTGACAGCGCCCGAGGCTGGGTCGTATCCGTAGCCCTCGGCGATCCCGGCGGCATCGACAAGCAGTCGCAGGAAGCCCCCACGGTTGCAGCCGGCGTCGAGCACCCGCTTTCCTGTCAGGTCGGTGTCGATGGTGTCAAGCATCGCTTTCCATATGAAACCGTGCTCATCCTGCATGGCCTCGTCCTCAACGGCGCCACGCCAGTAGGAGGTGCTCATGTGGGCACCCTACGCTGACTGACACGAGGGTGCCGTCGCTGCCGGGAGTGGACCACTACTTCGTCAACGGCTGGCTGAGCGGCTCCGAAAACTGCTCGTCTGGTCGTCGCGAGAGGGCTTCTTCAACAGATTTCAGCCAGTCACTCCACTGTGCTGGCTCGGAGGACATGCGTGGATGCTCCAGTTTCATCCATGAAAGTAGGAAGAACATCGACTCCGGTTTTGTGCTGTCCCGTTCGTAAACTGGCGAATGAACTGATAGGCGGCCTGATAGGCCTGGTCAACTGTCAGGAGCTGCGCATCTGGGTAGAGGTCGGGCACAGCAATCATCATGGCGGAACATTTCTTCTCTTCTCCTGCCCCCTGCCCCCATGCGCCGGGACGGTGGGACAGCTCCACACTCTAAATTGCCCGCAGTACAGTGATCAGACCGCTGTAGTCGCCGTAAGGTTCTAGTGGTGACGGAGACGGAATTCGGACAGATTTGGGTCTCTAGACGAAACTTCGTCCAAGACTTTGCAGTTAGATATTTCGTCTACATCGATGGACATGTCGTGGGCGAGCTGCCGCCGTATCGAACTGGTCGCTACGAAGTTGCAACTGGCTTCCATCGCGTATGGGCGAAGCGGAGAAATGCGAACCCCGCTGCTGTTGGCGACGTCGTGATCAAGGTTTCACCCGGCCAGGTTCGTCGCTTGGGACAACGACACGGCTGAAGCGGACCCCTTTGGGCGAACTTCCCGGTGCCCTCGTGGCCACGGTCCTTGGGCGTCCTGGTGGCCTGTCAATCGACTTCAGCCCGTCGGTACTGCTGCGTGCGTGGCCGCCCTCGGTCTCGGACCAGGACCGGCCTTAAGACGAATGGCGCCAAGAGCCCTGATTCTCTCGGGCCCAACCCCCGAACGCCGGGTCGGGGTGCGGCTCTTCTGTGCGTGTGAATAAGTCGTTCGGTTTACGCTGAGTCGGTGCCAACGTTCTGGATCTCGTACACAGAGGCGGCTAGAAACGGGCACACGCCGTTGAGACCAAACCACATGGTCCCCGCCGATCACTACACGCTCGACGGCGACTGGTTGACCTTCACAGCGGAAGGGCAACAAGTGCTAAGGGTCCGCAACGAAGATGTTGCTCGGATCGAGTGGATCGAGAACTCGATAGCGGACGAGCGGAAGGAACGCGAATCAGCGGCTTACCGCTCTGCTTTGCGATCTATTCCACCTCAGATCGTTCTGAGCAAGGAAACGGATGAGCGCACTCGCGACCCGACAAAAGGCCCTGATTTCGTGAGAATGATGCGACAGGGGCTGATCGTGCTTGACCAAGGCCTTCCAACACCTCCCGAAAAGCTGGAGTACTCGGACGCCGTTCCTGTGTCCTACTGGACGACTGAGGAATGTGGAGCGGTCCAGTTCATATTCTTCTTCGAGTCGGATGAAGGTGGTTTTCGTGCTGCAGACGTGTCCCTTCAATTCGGTCGTGACGGTGACGGCTGGTATCCGGTCAGGAGTCAATTTGTTCTGGGCAGACTCTCATCGGGAGGCCATCGGGTCTCCTGACTTCATGCGGCACCAACCCGACCAGGCCATCGAGACCTCCCACAGCCAGATCAAAGATGATCCCGAACCCGGCTCCCTCGCCATCGTCATGTCTGGTCGTCATGCTCCGGAGGTCGAGGAGATCTGGCTCGTCCAGGATAAGAAAACAGAAAAGCGCCCTGCTTCAGGGCATTTCGGATCATGGACAATCTGTACGGAAACGTTCGCACCTCTCCGTGTAGAGGCTCACGATGGGACAGGCCGCTTGTTGGGTTCTGTCGACTGGTCCCGTACGGCGGCTAGAGGCTGACTTTCAGTAGGCGACCTATCCCGTTCGCCGGGAACGGTGGAACAGTTCGGTCAGTTCGGTCCGCACCGTCACCGGGCTCCGGCCGTCAGGGAGCCACAGGCACAGGGTTTCTCTCGGCCATATCCTGCTGTGTCGTGACGGAAGAGCCACAGCTGACTCCCGAAGTATTTGACAAGGTATTCGAGCAAGCGGCACGGAGCCATTGGGTCAAGTCGATCTTTGCCGAAGACTTGCCTGAGGAAATCGATCCGTTTTCGTTCATCACACTCTCAGGCTTAGAGGACATCGTCGTTTGGTTGGACATGTCGCCGGGGTCACTGTTGGTCGATCTGGCCTGCGGCCGGGGCGGTCCAGGGCTGTGGCTCGCTCGACGCACCGGGACCGAGCTCGTCGGAGTGGACTTCTCCACCGTGGGTATTGACCATGCTGAGCAGCGCGCCAAGGATCTTGCGGACAGTCTGACGACCAGGTACTCCGTGGCTGACGCGGCCTCGACCAACTTGCCGGATAGCGGAGCTGACGGGTTGGTGTGTGTTGACGCAATCCAGCTAATGACACACCGGGAAGACGTGATGCGAGAAGTACACCGAGTGCTCAAGCCTGGAGCGAGAGCGGCGTTTACTACTTGGGAAGAGCCCGACCGGCTCGCCAACTTGGCAGGGCTATTCGATGAAGTTGGCCTCGAGACAATCCTCATCGAAGAGCGGTCCGATTGGCTCGAACGCGAACGCAGGATCTTCGAACGGGCGCAGATCGAGTCGGCTTCGAACGACGATCCAGGACTCAAGGGCCTGGCGGAGGAGGCTAAGCGGGTACTCCCGGTGATCGATCAGACTCGTCGAGTACTCGGCATTGCGCAGCGACCTAAGGATGAATCAGCTGTGATGAGTTGAGCATTTCTCCCCTGCCCCGCTCGCCAAGCACCTCGACTCCATTGCTTTCTCGCACCTCTGACCTAGGCCGCCGATCGTTGGCCAGGGTGACTCGGCCAGCACCGGGCTGAGGCGGAGGGCCCATACTGGACTGGGGTTGGAGTTGATACCCTGCAACACATCTGGAGCCGGGGTGAAGCCTTGGAACGATCATGGTTTTACTTCGGGCGAAGTTACTGGCGTGGACCGTGCGATGAATAAGGCGTAGTTCGAACACGGGAGGGTGCCCCTGGCCGCCTCGGGGATGGCAGAGTTTGCAGTAACCGGCTGAGGCCCGAGGCGTGCACACCCCCATCGCCCTATCCGGAAATCTCGAACCGTGGAGCTTGCCGGGCTGCCCATAGAGTGGAGTCGTGCGCGCGGCTCACCAGCGCCGGTACGACGGCCAGCTGGCTGTGGTGACCGGTGCCTCCTCGGGAATCGGGCGCGCCGTCGCCCTCACGCTGGCGTCGCGTGGTGCCCAGGTGATCGGGTTGGCCCGGCGGCGGGACCTCCTCGACGAGCTGGCCACGGAGCTGTCCCAACTCTCCCCTGGCAGTGCCACCGAAGTGTGCGATGTGGGAAATGCCGACATCTACCAGGCCACGCTGGCCCGGCTGGCGTCGGACCACGCGAAGATCGACATCCTGGTCAACAATGCTGGGATCGACATCGACCTGCATGTCGCTACCGATCAGGCCGATGGCAATGCGACCGCACACCAGGTCTTCGACGTTAATTTCTTCGCCGCCGTGGCCGGCACGCTGGCCGTGGTCCCCGCCATGGTCCAGCGGGGCGGCGGCATTGTGGTGAACGTCTCCTCCGATATCGCCCGGGCCCCCGAGCCGGGTCAGGGCGCCTACGCCGCTTCCAAGGCGGCAGTCTCGGCCTTCACCGAGTCGGTGGCCCACGAGGTGGTCCCCCTCGGAGTACATGTGCACGTCCTGTACCCGGGATGGGTCCCCACTGCCATGGGCCTGCCGAGACCTGAGCAGGGGGGCTCGTTGCCACCCAAAATGGTGCGGCGCACGGCTGACGGCGTAGCCGCCCTGCTGGCCGACCGGATGGGTGGTCCTAGGACCGACATCAACGCGGCTGCCCTACCGCTCCTTGCGCCTATCGCCCGTGTCATCGCCCCCGTCAGCTACCAGAAATCGATGCGCCGGTTCAGCTCTCCCTAAGGTCGTCCGCGCCGCCGAAGATGCCATGCCTCGTGCGCTCCCAAAGATAAGGCACGCGTTAAGTAGGTGCGTTTCGATGTCGGTTCATGGTGCGATGCGACCTCTCAGAATATTACCGCAGGGGTCCCTTCACCCAGGATGTAGCTGTCCCAAAAAGGTAGTCGCGCCTTGGAGTTGATCCGCTTCGGTTGCGACACTGTGCAGCCGTATTCATCGACGGGGCGACTAAGGGTCGCCCCGTTCGTCGCTGCCGGGAAGGCGGGACACTCGGCGCTCCGATTGCCTGGTCCATGTGGGCTGCATATGGCTAACCCGATGTGGTTGACGGCGCTGGTGCTGGCGTAACGGCAGGTTGCAGTGGTTCCTACATGACGGGCGAAATGTCGATGCCGCACGAGATTGCAATCGTACCGAGAGAGTTAGGAGCGGCCGTAACTTCTGCGGACTGCGTAAGGTTCGGTGGCGTCACGAGAAATGAATCGATGTAGGGACCCGCGCACTGGGACCATTCTTGATACACAGTGACAATGTCAGTAGGAAAACGATCTTGAAAGCTCTGACGCGACCAGGACCCTTACGACACCCCGGCGGGCGGGCGAGGTCCAAACAATATGACGATACTTGACTAGATCGTGAGACTTCGCGCCGATACGAAACCGCCGTCTATTCGGCCCATTTCTCGAGCAAATCGATGACGTCATCCAGATTGAAACCAGCCTGTCCGCGATAGGCGCGCAGCGAATCTGTGTCCGATCTCAGACTCGACGCCATCGACGAAGCCACGTCAGGCCGCGTGATCAAGGCCCTCAAAGGAAACTGTTGAGTGCGGATCGTGAAAAGAATGGCGCCAGTGGCTGGGAGTGCCCATAGGACCTGCCTTTCGCTTCGCAACCAAAGATCTCGTGGTTGAACGGGGCCACCGACAGCTGGTGGGCGTGGGACGTGTAGCTGCGGACTGGCGTGAATTACCCAGTTGCGACGCCATGCATTGCGTCCAGGTGCAAGATGGTCAAGAAACCGATCGACCCGCAGGGCCAACTCCTCATTGTAATGAGGTACGGGTTCATGCACACCGGTCATAGGCAATCCCAGCTTTTCACTCGGCACCCAATGCGATGGGAAACAGACAACACCGGCCCCAAAGCGCCACGCCCCTTCTGATCGAACTAATACGATCAGATCCTCTTGAACTTGGAGGGCGGCGATTTCGAGCGGGCTGAAGTTATTGATTGGGTTCGCGCCGCTTAGCCCTGACGAAACGAGTTCGGCCGCTTCCGCTGCCGCGTCGGCAGCTTCGGGCAAGCTTACGGATACAACCTCGCGTAGCGTTGGCGAAGAGCCATTGCTTTTCGGCCAGATAGACCGAATGCAGTTCATCTTCGATTAGCAGAGGTCCGTCGCGTAGAGCCCGCGTTCCCATGGACAACCACGGCGGCCCCGGACGAAAGGACAATTCGTCGATCCAAAGGGGCACTCGGTTGAAAGTTGTTTCGACCGCGTTCCCTCCATTCACTGGACCTTCCCCAACGAATCATCCGAAATGAGAGCGCGCACAATCCCACAGATTGCCATAGCGGCGGAGCGGCCCGAGGTTCGGCTTGATGTCCTGGATAGCTGAGTGATTCGACCTCACAAAGGTGCCCCACTTCGCCGGCATCGTGAGGCACGTGATTGGTGGTGGGATCGGTTCAGGGCCGGCCTTGGGATGTGTCCACGATCAGCACACTCGTAGGACAATGATGTGCAACTTTGTTTGGGACGCTGCCCAGTACGAAGCGGCGCATGCCGCTCATCCCCCGGTTGCCCACCACGATCAAATCCGCGGAGACGGCGGAAGCCACCCGCAGCAGTTCCTCGCTCGCGTGCCCACCCATGCAGTGCGCCTCCGCCTGTACCCCGGCACGATCAGCGCGGGCGATCGCATGGTCGCAGATGACCTGGCCCTCGGTATGAATCGCCTCATTCACTTTCACGATGTCGACCGGTGGCGCCACCAGCTCGGCCCCGGTCGCCAGATTCGCCGTCACGACGTTGTGCACGTGCACAACATGCAAGCGAGCTCCGGTCAGACGGGCGAGTTCAATCGCGGCGTCAACGGCAACATTCGCGCCCGCCGAGCCATCAGTCCCGACCACGATCTTCTGGTACATGGGCACCCCTCCTCCGGCACGGTCGCCGCGACGCTACCTCTGGAGGCACGCTGTCCTGCTCGCTGCCCCAAAACGCCGTACATCGGTACGGCGGGATGGCACGAGGCGGGTAACTCCGAGGACATGGTCCAGCTGGACGTTGCATTCGAGTTGGTTCCGGTGACTGGGCGCCTCAGGAACGTTGATGATCCGCCAGACGGACCCCAACCGGCAGCTCCCGAAAACCAAAGTCGCCTGCCCCAACTGCCTCACCGACGGCTGATCACCGTTCTGAGTCTGATGCTGAGGACTACTGAGGTTCTGCAAACAAGCCGCAGTGCGGATGGGCGGTGGATGCCCGCGTACGCCGGGAAGGTGGGCAGTCCGGCACCTATGCGGTAGCGACGGGGACGTTGCGAGCTGACTCAGGGAGGACCAAGCTGGAGTGTGCCCGAAAACCGATTCGTCGGCGAGATCGCCAGAACCTATGACCAACCCGGAACGGGGATGTTCGCCGTGGGCGTTGTCGAAGCGACCGTCGACTGTCTGGCCCAGTTGGCCGACGGCGGAGCGGCGATGGAGTTCGCTATCGGGACTGGCCGGGTCGCTGTTCCTTTGGCTGCCCGGGGTGTTCGTGTCGCTGGGATCGAGTTGTCCGCAGACATGCTTGACATGCTGCGGTCGAAACCCGAAGCGAGCAAAATTACGGCCGTCGAAGGCGACATGGCCGTGACACTCGTGGAGGGCGAGTTCTCCCTTGTGTACCTGGTCTTCAACACGATCCAGAACCTGACGACGCAGGACGAACAAGTGGCGTGTTTCGAAAACGCTGTCCGGCACCTTCGCCCTGGTGGCCGCTTCGTAATAGAGACCAGCGTGCCCGGTCTTCGCCAGCTACCACCGGGGAACGCCGGCGTCGCGTTTGCGTTGACAGAGGACTACATCGGCATCGACGACTTCATTGACCGCACGCACAAGCAGATCTCCCGTTCGCGGCACTTCAACCGACTTCCTGATGGCAGCTTCACCGAACACACGCTGCCGTTCCGATATGTGTGGCCGGCTGAGTTGGACCTGATGGCTCGGATCGCGGGAATGACGCTGGAACATCGATGGGGCTGGTGGGATCGCTCGCCGTTCACAGGTGAGAGCCCTTGGCATGTCAGCGTGTGGCGTCTCCCGGAGGCTTAGACGCACGCAGACTAAATCGCGCCGCGGTCCTGCGAGTCGTGACGGCCAGCCTGCCCCCGTACTCCGGATAGGTGGGATGAGCCAAAATGGTCCAGTGCTGGAGCCGCCGGAGCTGGAGCGCTTTATCGAAGACGGCTACGTCCTAGTTCGCTCTGCTCTTCCGACCGTACTGGCGGAGGAGTGTCGTTTCTCGGCTGCCCAGCAGATGGGCATCGACCTTGCAAGCCCCGACACGTGGCGACAGGCAGTGGTCAGGGGTGTGCCAACTGGGGATTGCTTCAATCAGGCTGCCAACGCCCCGCGCTTGATCGACGCCGTCGGCCAGTTGGTCAACCCCGATGCCTGGCAGCCCCGCCCGAACTTGGGTGCCTTCGTGGTGAGATTCCCCAGCAAGGGGGACCCGGGTGACGCTGGGTGGCACATCGATTCCAGCTTCCAACCACCAGGTGATCCCCGCTGGTTCGTGAACTACCGGTCGAAGGAGCGTGCGTTGCTCTTGTTGTGTTTGCTCTCCGACGTGGGGATGGACGACGCACCGAGCCGACTGCTCGCAGGCTCCCACCTTGAGATGGCCAGGCTGCTTGCTCCAGCCGGCGAGAAGGGACTCCCTGGTGCCCACCAAGGCCAAGGATCGGAGATCCCGCTCCCGGCGTCGAAACGTGGCCAAGTGTTTGCCACCGGTTCCGCTGGTGACGTGTTCATCTGTCATCCCTTCTTGGTCCACGCAGCCAGTTGGCCCCACCGTGGTGAGCAACCCAGATTCCTGGCTCAACCTCCAATTGCAGTCTCTGGTGGAGTGGACCTTGAGGGTCCATTCAATCGGCTGTCTCCTGTGGCCAAAGCGATTCGGCTCGGCATCAGCGAGGGGAATGGTTTCTGATGATGGCAATCGCTCCCGTTGTCTGGCGCTGGACCGGGTGTCCTGGTACGCCGGGAGGGGGTGCACCATGCGGCGCTTTTTGGCTAGGGCCATCGCTGTCGAGGCGTAGTGTCTGACATCTCATGTGGGGAGACGACCTCGACAATGGAATGCGTCTCGAAGTGCGCTCAATGGGCCTCGGAGGCTGGATCGTTGCACTCTTGAATGGGGCTCTTTTCACTTCGGTGGACGAAGACCAAGAAGGTCCGAGAACCGTTCTCATCAACAAATTGGGCACGACACACACGATCAAGCAATACCGATCCAGGCGGCTGGCCGTCCGAGATCTGATGCGGTTCAGCGGCGAAATCGAGACTCTGGGCTACCAGGTGTGGTCAGAGCAGAACGGCATACCACCTCATTTCGAGATCATGCAGCCTGACTGACCATGACGCCGGGCCGCCGGGCGCCGCCGGGGGGCCAAAGCAGAGAGTCGCCCCAAACGCCGGGTGTGGGCACTTCGCCAAGACGGCTTTAGAGGTCGAGGACCGAGATGACGTCGAGAACTTCGATTGGTCCGTAGACGTGGGGGAAGCGCTCTACCTCACCACTGCTGCCGGGCTCGTATCGAGTCTCCGCACTCAGAAGGGTGGGGTCGACCCCGAGCGCGACCACCTTCGATCCCGAAGGGAAGTACGCCTTCCTCACCGGAGCCAACTGTCGCTCGTCGCAGCAGTGGAGGAACTCATCTTGTTCTGGGATGGCGGCCGTGGCCGACCCTTGCCTCGATTCCCATTCCCTTGCCAGCAAGAGGTGATAGATCATCGGTGGCCACTCTATTGGGCGGGTCACCCAAGCGAAGGCGCCAATCGGTCCGCTCTCCGCTTCGACGGCAACCCGAGCGGGAAGTGTCGATACCGGTGCCCCACTTCGCCGGCTATGTGCCGCACTTCGTACTACAGCCCAGCCAGTCCCGGTCCTTCAAGACACGGCAGAACCTGGCGTCGGTTCGACACCAGAAGTACGAGGTCTATGGCTTTGCCTCTCACTTCGGGACCACTTCCCTTGGTCCAATCGAGATCCGTCGCCACCAGGCGGCGACCCCGCTGGGGTTCTGCGTGGACGAGCAGTCGACCTCTCCGCCAATAGGCGTCCAGAACGAGGGCCACGACAGCTGGCGGCGCATCGACATTGAGGTCGAGTGGCCGGAAGGCGTCAGAACTATGCACGAGAACATCACCTAACCCCATCGCCTCGGGAAAACCGGGGAGACGGAATCCCCCCTCGGCCGCCATGCGAAGACGATCAGCCAACTCCGCCACGGGCACGTCACCGAGTTGTTTGGCCGCGCTGCTCACCGCTCGATCCGGTCGCAGGCCGCCTCGAAGGAGGATGCGTGTCAGTGCCAGAGGCGTCATCTCAGCGCCTCGCACAAGGTGGGCGAGAACGTCACGCACCCGCCAATCCGAGCACCAGGACGCTGTGTTCCATGCCGTCTCGTCTAGCGATTCAACCTGGTCGGCGAATTGGCGACGCAGACGGGCGACCTCTTGCGGAACATCGACAGTCTCCACGACCGTGAGTCTTGCAAATCAGGGGTCGCACGGCTCAGACCCCTGCCCCCGCACGCCGGGAAGGGGCGCGCTGTAATGTTGCAGTGGTGCCGTCGCAGGGTGCGGATGCAAATCCCAACAGTGATGTTGTCGCCTGGATCGATCTCTACATTTGGCGCTTTGTTTGCTATGAGTGCCTCCTGAGCGATGGCGGGTGTACTGAGACCGAGTCGCTCGACGAAATGGTGGCGCACCTCGATGCTCACCGCGCCGCCGGCCACCGGGTATCCGATCAATGCCTCAAGGACCTCTTGAGCCTGGACTTCTGGGACGAGGGGGTCCGGACGACCTATTCCTCTAGATGGAGGGCGGAAGACGAAAATCTCACGGTCAAGCGGTTGACATTTGGCGATGGACTGCATTGCTATCGCTGCGTGCTGAACAGCGGGCGGGAGGTCAAATGCTTTTCGACCGAGCAAATGGTCCAGCACCTCGACGAGCATCGAATGTGGGGACTCCCAGTTCCCCAGCACGTCTACGAGAAGTTGGCGCGTCACCGCTCGGAAAACGACGATCTCTTCGCGAGCTACTACGAACGTCGCGGCGAATCTCCGCCCTCGACCTTGCTTTGCGAGCCACCACCACTCTTGGCATATCGGTCAGAAATCTGGAGCCACCGCGACGCCCTGAACATCCTCTCCTCCTTGTTGGCAACAGCTATCTCTCATTTCGAGGGACCTCTCTCGCAGTCGGATCACGCAGCGGGTTGGACCGAGACACTCTGTGACGACGCGGCGAAGGTCCTGGGTGGCGTGCTTCGCGAGGTCGAAATTGCGAACCGGGACCAAGATATCGACTTCTGGTGCGCTGGTTGGGAGAGCGTATGCAAGAACTGGATAGATGACATCAAGGCTCTCGAAGATGGCCTCAGAGAAAGCCGTAAGGCTCCCTTCGACCCTCCTTACGAAGCCCTTCACGACCTCAGTGGCATCATCCAATTCGTAGTGCTGACCGGCGGGGTGCGCCCGATTGAGTGGCACATGCAGCGCTCTGAGAAGCGGGTGAGCTGAGAGTCGGGCGACCCGATCCACTTGACCACTGTGTCCCAATCCGCCGGGTCGGAGCCACGCTCAATCCCTTGGCTTAGGCCGCCTCTTCCAGTTCGAGCACGAAACGTAGAGCCCAGTTTCCCTTCCGTTCAGGACGCTTCGATGTGTTGTAGATGCGAATCGGGACTCCGTCCGACTCTCCATTCCCGGTGAGCGGATGAAACCAGATCTCGTCGAGTCGGCCGACGTTGATCGCCTGCGATGGCCACTGCTCGGGACCATGGCGTTCTTCCCAAAGCTTTCCGAAACAGAGTGCCTGCTGACTTGGAGGATTTCCCTTCAATACGGCAAAAGTCACCCCCGGGGCGTGGATGAGAAAGCCGGTGAACGCGCCGACTTTCTTGTCAATCTCACCAACAGCGTCAGAGCGGCCATCGTTGTCACACTCAAAGCGAGGAGCTTCGTCGGTCGGTCGTACCTCCCCATCCAGACAAAGATTCACTTCGACTGTGTCGCCGACCTTCCGTATGGGGCCGCAGCATTCCTCCTGCCAGACCTCAAGCCAGAAGGACAGGGTTGTCACGGGGAAGATCCTACGACTGGGTCCTCAAAGGGTGAATGCCCCCGTCTGCCGGCTAAGGGTCGCACCGTGTCCAGGTGTCTGCGATCCACACCCGGAGTGATCCAACAGCTTGGAAGCCGCTGACCTGAGCGTCAGCCAGCTGCTCATCCCGCTCGTAGCCGATCAGGGGGAGATCGGGGAAGAATGTCCGAGCGCATTGCGCCAGAGCAGACCATGTCTCTGGTCCATGACCTGCCTCGGCGAAGACATTGGAGATTCCAGCGGCACCCGCGCTTCGGTTCACGATCCCGCCGGCCACGACTCGGCCGTTTGCCATTCGACCGAGGACGACAACCGACTCAGAGAGAAGGCCCGGCTGGATGAAACCCCTGGAGTCGTCGTGGCACCAGGCCTCTTCCCAGAGGACCACGCCCTCCGGATCAGTGAGTGCGGTCCAATCCGAAGGGACACCCCACGCCTTGGTCGTCGGAGTTGGCGACACGATCCACTGGGCATCGAAGAGGACGCGAAATCCATTGGTGCTCAGATCGAGGGAGGCAAAGCTGTCCTTGATCGTGCAGCCGGGCGAGGAGTCGACGCGAGAGAGCAGATCGGGAACCCGCGGTGATGGAATCAGCGTGACGGCATCGGGGAAGAGCGGAGGAGTCCGCGCGGAACTCGTCCATGCGTCCTGAGCGAAGACACCTTGGCCGTCATGAGACGCTACGACGAGGTCGCACCATTGGGCATTGTTCTCAGCGCCGAGCTGCTGCCACTCGTCCATCAATCTGAGTGTTGCATGCTCGGAGAAGGACAGCCTGCCCCATGACGCCGGACCGGGAGACACACTCCGAGACAGTAGGGGTACTGTCAGCTCGGTGTTTGATCCTCGCTTTCGAGATGGCTTCATCGAACTTGGCTCGGGCGAATTTTGGCGCGGACCAATGGCGGCTCATGTACGACCCCGAGGGCATCGACCCACCAGACGACTTTCATCTCCCTTCTGGGCCAATGGTCATGCTTTACGTCAGAAACCGCGGAGGTGGAGGCCCGATCACGGTCCGGCCGCTTTCGGGTTCGCTGGACCGTTCTGGCTTGCTCGTGCACGATCTCCACTCGACCGCTCACGCCTACGGCCAGGTGGCGTTCGGTTTCGACCGGGTGCAACTCGACTGTGCCAAATCGCCGACGGTCGACGCGGTAGTGGTTGACTGCGCAGACCACCTGCCGTTCAACTACTACGTCGCCGAGGTCGCGAGTCGAGTGGTTCGAGTGAGGGCGACTGGCCCAGATGACCGGACGGCTACCCTGGAGCAGGATCAATAATTGGGATCGGGGTGACCCAATACGCCGGATCGGAGGCCTTTTATGGTCTCTAGAGGCGAGGAAGATCCACCTAGCATTGACCTTATGGCCGAGGTGGCGGACGAAGCCCTGAATCTGTTGTCAACCAGCGCCTCGCGCTGGCACACCATCCGAGCCAGCGGACGAGAGTGGCGAGACATCGCACTGGCTTCAGAAGCGTGGCACGCACAACTCGAGCGACAGCCGCGGAGGGCCAGAGCTTCAGCATCATCTCTAGCCAATCGACCTTGCCACGTCCCGACCAAATCGATGAACAGTGGCAGCTTCGGATAGCAGGAACCTGGAGGCGGGCGATCTTTGTGGCTGGTCGCGCCGATGTTGACGTGGTATTTGACGGTCCGACCTGGTGGAGTAACGGCCACGGCATCTCGCGTACTAACGGAGGGACTCTCAACCACGGACACGGCGAAGGACCAGGCGAACACCTCGTGAGCACCGTGGCGTACCCGACTCTTATCGAAGTCGGAACCGCGTCAGTTGGCACACGAATCGGCAGGGAGACACTCGAAGTCAAAGCGACCATCCGTCGTGGGCTGCCGCGCCAGCGTGGTAGGGGTCTCCACGGATTGGTGATCGGGGACGCGGACGAAACCCACCTAAGCATCGACCGGGAGCGAGGCGTGATTCTCCTTGCCAAGAGTTGGTTCAAAGGACAGCCATATCGAATCTTGGAAATGGAAAAGGTCGCGTTTGACGAGCCGCTTGGACCGGAGACGTTCGCGATCGCACCGCTGCCAGGCCTCCATTGGGTGGACCTTGGGCGCGATGGGCGTCGCGCTGACGGCCCTCTTGGACCCGCCCCATAACGCCGGGAGTGGGTGCCACCTACCGGCACCTGGGAGGCAGGCTGCGGTAGGAGCTATCACCGTCCGTGTTGCGAGCCGAATGACTATGGATGGCACGCAACTTGGATCGAGATTCGAGTGCCTCTTGCCACTTGTGAGCCAGGAACGGGCGCCTCGCCGACAGTGTGACTGCTGCTGATCTGTCTCGAGCAGTTGAGGTTGTCGATTGAGTTGTACAGGCCCACCGCTCCGAGGGCAGCTGCCGCCTCGGACGGACTCATGCCCACGACATTCGGAACGACTACGACGGCTCCAGCTACGGGTCCGATCGAAACTGCAAGGGTGACCAGTTCGCTGCGGATGATATAGGCACCGGCTCGCGGGGACTGCTCAAAGACCACTCCGTTCGGGACGCTTCCACTCGCCTGAAAGGCAGTTCGGTTCTTCCAGCCGCTCGCTTGAAGGCGAGCTGTTGCTTGGGCAGCCGTGAGTCCCACCACGTTCGGAACGATCATGCGAGGTGGGCTTGAAGCATTACGCGGACCGCTTGGTCCTCCGCCGAAAGCACCCGCGAGCGCAGCACCGCCAAGGGCAAGTACGACGACCAGCACTCCAACGACGGCCCAAACCGGCCGAGAAGAGCGCGTGGATCGGCGTTCAGTCTGTCGATCCAAAACAGCGGCTGTGGCAATGTCGTCAGGCGAGCCCAGTCGTTCGAGGACTTCATGGATACCCGCCTCACTTTGGCTTGGAAGAGCTGCACGCGCCTCGCTGAGATGTTCGCTGACCTGGGCCATGATCTGCTCTCGATCGCTGCGTTCGACGTCGCCGAGTGCGGCGTGAAGTCGCTCTAGGTAATCGGCACAAAGGGCATCCAAGTCGTCAGGCACCGCGCTCCTCCAAGTCGAGTAGTTCATTGACGGTGGCCGAAAATCGCTGCCAGTCCGCGATGAATGCCTTCAGCGCGGTTCGACCGTCCCTTGTGATGCGGTAGTAACGCCTTGGTGGCCCATTTGGAGATTCCTCCCATGTGGCATCGACGAGACCCTCGCGATGAAGGCGAGTGAGAAGGGGATACACCGTTCCTTCGCTCGTGACCAAGCCATCTGCTTCGCTCAAGGCGCGCGTGAGTTCGAGGCCATAGCGGTCCTGATCGCGCAAGAGGGCAAGGACGCAGTACTCGATCGCGCCTCGTCGCATCTGGGCCAGCAGCTTCTCGGTACCACCTAGTACCATGCAGAACATAGTAGCCATCGATGAAGCCGCTAGCAAACTCTGCGGAGGCGAGTGATCAGGGAATAGGTGACCCCGTGCGCCAGGTAGATGACTCGTCCGCAATGGCCCGGTCGCAGATACTGAGCCCGTGAGCGAGCCCACGGAGTGGTATCGGGAGCGCGAGGCCGAGTGGGACGCTGTCTTCACTACCCTCCGAGCCGAAGGCTGGACCGTCAAGCACACCGGCCTGGCCGACGCCCTTGCAGTTGGAGGGTCGACTTCCGACTGGGGAAACCTTCTACCTCCGAGCCAGACACGATGAGGTCTCGCTCGGTATTGGCGGCGACGATCCTTCCTGGTCTCCGGCTTGGGAGGGACGAGAGTCATACGGATCTGACGAGGACGCGAGCTACCTTCCCAGGAGAAGACGGTCTTACACTCCTCCGCCTACTCGTCGAGGCATATCGCGCGGCGCAGCCCAGTACGCCGGAGCTGGGCGCCCCCACCCGGCACTTAAAGGATAGGGCCTTAGCCTCTCGCACCGCAGGAAGTGTCGCTCTCTTCACGTTCGGTCACAGTGCGATCACCCATTTGTTCATTGTTCGAGCGCGAACCCACTGCTAGCGTTCGGGCCGCTTAGGCGAGTCCTCTGGCTGCTCAAGGGGAGGCCCTTTGGGACGCGTGCGCTTTGTATCGGTCAGTCTGGTGATGGCGGCGTTGAGCTTTGGCCTGGCCTCGCCAGCGGTCGGTGCGACGTCCAACGGTGGCTCCGAGTGGCCCATGTTCATGGGCGACTTCACTCATGCGGGCGCAAGCCAAGCAGTCGGACCTTCGTCGCCGGCCGTCAGTTGGAGACTTGAACCCGACAGCTCATACGCCGATCGCGGAATCTCTCCTGTGGTCGGGAGCAACGGAACGATCTACCTCTTACAAAAGAAGGCGGGAGGCAGCGTCGATGCCGCTGCGCCTGATCGGCGATATCTCCGACCACGCACAAGACCGTGTGGTCGTGGTCGGGAGCGGGCGAACCATGGACGACCACTCCCGCTGTCGCATCTGATGGAACCGTCTACGTGGTGATGGACAGCGACGAGGGGGGACGCAGGGGATCTATGCCATCAAGAGCGGCGGTACCACGCTGTGGGCGGACCACAATGTGCCGACGGCCGACAGCGGACCACCGACGATCGGGCCGGACGGGACCGTGTACTTCGAAGACTCGAATGCCGAGCTGTACGCGCTGAATCCGAAGACCGGACACGTCTACTGGACCTATGCCGGCTCGACCAGCACGTTCTTCGAGGCACGCACACCGACCATCTCCCTTGATGGCACGACGGTGTACCTGACGAGCAACGGTGGAGATCTCTACGCATTGTCGGCCGGGCCGACGGGCGGACAACTGGAGTGGACGCATCGGATACACGCAGAGCCCCGGGCAGATATCTTCTACGCGCCCGCCGTCGGTCCCGACGGCACGATCTACCTGACGACTGGAGGACCCTACGGCAACTCGCCTGGCTACATCGACGCGGTGAATCCCGACGACGGCACGCTCAAGTGGTCATACGTCGCCGACGGTGCATTTCAAACGGTCCCTGCCATCACGGCAGCGGGTCAAGTCGTCGCCGGCAATGATGTCGGGACGGTTGTCGCGCTCGAACAATCCGACGGCACATTGGCGTGGTCCTACTCAGCCCCTGGAACCGAAAACGGGTTCTTCGATTCCTCGGCAGCATCGGACGCCGACGGGAATATCTATATCGAGAATCGCTCAAGGTCTTTGCGCTCAGCCCAGAAGGTTCGTTGTTGTGGACAGCGAAACACAGAAGCTTCGACGGCACCTCGCCTGCGCTGGACGACTCTGGGACGCTCTACGTCACCGGGAGTACAACAAACCAAAGCAATCCCAAGCCTCCCTTGATCGCATACGAGTCGAACGGCTAGCGGCAGTTACCTGAGTCGCCGAGCGCGTTGCCACGATCCTCGGCGGAGCGTTGACTGCGGGGATGTCCGGGCCTCGGTCCGAGGTTGGAAGAATTCGCCCTCGGCCGCCGCACTATGCCGGGAGTGCCACAGAGTCGAGAACCGTATCGCGCCGTCGAGAATCACATCCGTGAGAGGCGGCACGTCACATATATCCTCTCAGACTTATGCTCGTTGGGAAGCGAGTCGCGAGAGCGGACATCTTCGACCTGAAACGATTGCCTCTGGAGTTCGTCGAGGAGCTCGTTTTTCCCGTAGAGGGTGCCTCCGACCGTCTCTATGTGATGGCCGAGAAATTCACTCCTGTATGCCTCTGATTCACCCAGGTGCGTTGCGATCAGGAGAAGACCAGCCGGTCTGAGGATTCTGCGGATCTCACCCAAGGCCGTTCCGAGCGCCGATCGCGGAAGGTGATGAATGGAGTAGAACGCGACAACCGCAGAGAATGACTCCGACCTGAAGGGAGCGGATCTCATGTCCCCACATGCCAGGCTGCCGTTCTCTGTGCGTCGCCGTGCCACCAGGAGCATTTGGATCGCCAGGTCCAGACCGACTGCTCGAAGGCCATGCTCCGTGAGGTACTGGCCGACCTGGCCGGGTCCGCAACCAAGGTCGAGAACTGGAGAACTTCCGCCTAACCGCTCGGCTAGAGAATCGAGCACCTCTCGATCTACTGGAAGTCGAAGGAGATCATCGGCGAAGGCCTCTGCATAGTCCTCCGCTGTGGCGTCATAGGCGGCTCGCACCGCCGCCGCGTCGAACGGCTCCATGACCGGCAGTCTGGTCCCCGCCGATCTTCAGTGCCAACACTCTCCTGAAAGCAAAACTCTATGAATTCTGACGCTCGCTGACTTGACCGACTGCCCCAGTTCGCAGAACGGTGGGCAGGGATGAGGTCAGGCATCATGGGAAGATGACATGTCACGAGATTGCGAGATCGAGAGGTTGGCCGGAAGCCCTATCCGGTTCTCGCGAACCGAGCCACAGATCAGTTGGCTCCGAATCGACTACCACGCCCGGATTCAGTTCGGAGAAGCTGAACTCGTCATCGAGACACCCTTTTGAATTGACAGTGAACTCGATCCCAATCACAGAGGCGGGCTTGATCCCTTTGCTTTTCTCTATCACGAAGCGACCACGAATATTCTGATGGCGAGGCGAGGCGAACTGGGTGTGACATTCACGAGCACTGCGAAACTCGTCGTGCCGCCCGACCCCAGGTACGAGGCGTGGTCGCTGGGCGGCTTCGTATGCCTCCCCAGGGGCTTCTCGCTCGTGCCTCAGGCTGTCCCAATACGGAACGGAACGGTGGGACAGTCCGGCACTTCGGACGTGTAGGTCGATGTACCCCGAGACAACCGGCATCCGCCAATGTCCAGCGGAGTCCACGTGCTTCAATCTCCCCATGCGGCGGCGAATTTCGATCACAGGAGCGGCAATAGCCGTCGCCCTCCTGGTTGCTGCTTGCGGTGCGTCTTCCTCGAATACCGTTCCGACCCTCGGGGCAAATCTGAGATCAGTCGAGTCGGTCTTTGCCGGTCAGGGTGTCGAGCATTGCGGTGATTCCGACACGCAGGCAGGAATACCTCCGCTCGTTCGGAAAAGCCTGCAGAACTTGTCTCCAGGCACGTACTCCGACACGTGCATCGAAGGGAACGTCACCTCGTCCCCATTCAACCTCGACGTCGCCGGGCCAGCAGGGACCAACCAAGTGAGCCTCGTCAGCATCGAATGCACCATGGGCGTCTACATGTACGGAAGCGGTGTCGCGCAGTTTGAAAGCCGAGCCACTGTCCAACAGGTCGACCGCCTCATCCTTGCCACCGCGGCAGCAGTTGTCCCCTCCTCTGTCAGCTGGCTTCGCTCCATTCTGCCGGCTGACGTGACGAGCCCGATCATGACGTCCGCCACGGCCAACCGGACGTTTGGGTCTGCCAAGTTGGGATTTTCGGCAGCAGCGGGAACGCAGAACCAGGACGTGTACCTTCAGATTGAGGCAAAGAACTACGAGCCGATCGCGCTTCCTTCATGATCGCAGAGCTGGCGCTCAGGCACTAGACAAGAAAGACGTGGAGGTCGATCCGATCGCGACGAGCGGATCAAGGATGACGATGTCATCAACGATCAGTAACGGGAGAATGCGCCCAAGCTTGCCGTCCGCGGCGGACTGCACGGCGATGTCACGCTGCACGGCATGCATGTCGTGCCGACTCCCGGGGGCATGTTCCGATACCGCCGGGCTAGAGCACGTGGTCCGGTGCGCCGGCCGCGAGCGCTGACTGGCCCTCGTCTGTACCATCGCCACATGGTTCACATCGAAGCTCGAGAGATACCAGTCCCCACGTCTGTCAGCCAACAAGCTCAGGCGGTCCTGGCAATGGGCCGCCTCGGCCCGCCACCGAAGGAGTTGCCGGCGCTCGACGACACCGAGGGTTGGAAGATCTATATCGCCGAGACCGATGCCTTCGTGCGCTCGATGGTCGGTGATGTCACCGCGCACTTCAAAGGCGACGTCGAGAACCGTCACCTCGGGCCCTGCCCCCTCTATGTCGTGACACCTGAGGGCGTCGCTGATGATGATCGCCCCGTGCTCTTCGACATCCACGGCGGCGCCTGGGTCCTCGGCGGCGGCGACCTCTGCCAGAGGACGGCGATTGCCTCGGCTGAGGCGGTCAGGGTCCGAACCTGGTCAGTGGACTACAGGATGCCGCCCGACGATCCGTTCCCCGTCCCTCTCGATGACTGCCTCACGGCGTACCGAGCGCTCTTGGACGAACGCGAACCGACCGAGATCGTTGTGAGTGGGACCTCTGCCGGGGGCAACCTGGCAGCGGCGCTGATCCTGCGAGCCCGGGACGAAGGACTGCCTCTGCCTGCGGCGGTGGTCTTCAACACCGGCGCGTTCGACCTCACGGGATCCGGCGACTCCTGGCAGATCAACGATGGCCTCGACAATGTCCTCTCCGGACCCGTCGAGCCGTGTACCGAGCTCTACGCCGGTGGCCACGATCGCAGAGAGCCCTACATCTCCCCGCTGTTCGGTGACCTGAGCGGGTTTCCGCCCGCCGTTCTTCTCAGCGGCACGCGCGACCGGCTCCTCTCGGACAACGTTCGGATGCACAGAGCCCTGCGCGCGGCCGGAGTGGAAGCCGAGCTTCACGTCTGGGAGGCCGCGGGTCACGGCGGGTTCCTTGGCATGGCTCCCGAAGACGCGGAGCGATTCGCTGAGATACGGCGCTTCGCCGGATCGCACTGGGTTGGCGCCCACGGGTGACGATTGACGAATTCGCGTCCTGGGCAATCGCTGCGCCCGGGCCGAGAGGCCTCGCCGGCTCCCGGGTCGCGCCGGACGCCTGGATCGTGGCCCCTCCCGCACCTCGGAGCCGAAGACGAGCCGGGATCACCCGAGATCGCGATCCGCTCGAGGTTTTCATGGTTGCAATGTCGCGCCTTTCAATGGAAGACCTGAGCCCGCCCGTCGTCGATCGATGCCACCGACCGGCGGCCGCCCAACGGGCGCGTCTCACGAGGGACTTTGAAGGGGGCTTGTAAGGTTTCGCTCATGGCGCATGAAACCAGTACGGGCTCGTCCCCCATCGTGAGGGGTCTCATCAACAACCTCCGCGAGGTCCTCCCCGAGGATCAGCGACCAACGCTCGAACGCTACGCCCAACAGGCCGAAGCCTCGACCCCGAAGGGGGACTTCAAGAGAGCCAGATACTGCCTCCATTGGGCCATCAAGACGGCTGAGAGCCCGAAGCACTCGCACCTTTCTGGTGTGGCGATCCGCCTCAAGGAGACCCACAAGGCCTGGCAGGACATCTGGCTGGGCACCGAATTCGGCTCCCAAGTGGAGACCGGTGTCGGCCAGGCCTCGCACGAGGTCAAGGGCGATCAAAAGATCGGACCGGGAGAAGACATCGAACTGCTCTGGGTCGAGGAAGCGACAGACGTCGCGAAGAGCGCCGGCGAAAAGTCCGGCTGGGAGAACGTCCCCTGGGAGGACCTCCTGCAAGAGGTTCTCAAAATCAGTTGACGGCATCGCACTCCTCACTGCCGGGATAAGGAGGTGTTGATCCGGGCGTCTCGCGACGCGGATGCAGCCGAGATCGCCTCGCTCCTCAATGCGCTCCTGGCCACGACGACGATCGAATGGACGGTGACGCCGCGGACGGCGCAGGACGTTCAGGCGTGGCGTCGTGCGCACGAATTGGTTCTCGTCGCCGAAGAACGAGGTGAGGTCGTCGGAGTCGCCGCGTACGGGTGGTTCCGTGACGTCGTCAAGTGGCCGGGGTATCGCTTCACCGTTGAAAACACGGTCCATGTGCGCAGAGACCGATGGGGCACTGGCGTGGGCGAGCTCCTCATGCACGCCCTCTTCAGCCAGGCGCAGGACAGAGGGATTCATACGATGATCGCCGCCATCGACGGCGCGAACGAGGCGTCGATTCGTTTTCACGAACGGCTCGGTTTCGTCGAGGTCGCCCGCATGCCCCAGGTCGGTGCCAAGTTCGGTCGCTGGCTCGATCTCGTCCTGCTTCAGATCACACTCGACGATCGGGTCGGTCCGCCCGGCAACTGAGGATCTGTGGTGTCGGTTCCGGGGTCAATGCCTCGGCTGTCCTTAGAATGCGCCCCATGCCCAAAGACACCCTGGCTCAGCAAGAACGCAAGAACCTCTGCGACCTCTTTGTCGAGCTTGGAGCGGATGCGCCCACGTTGTGCGAAGGCTGGTCCACCGAAGGACTTGGCGGCCCACCTCGTCGTCCGTGAACGTCGGCCCGACAGCGGGCCCGGGCTCGTCTGGCCCCGACTGGCCGACTACACGGAGAAAGTACGGGTATCGGCGCGAGATCGCATGTCTTGGGAGGAACTCGTCGAGACCGTCCGGCGTGGGCCTCCGATGCTGCTCCGTCCCTTCGACGGCGCCATGAACACGATCGAGTACTTCATCCATGTGGAGGACGTGCGTCGCGCACAGGACGGCTGGGAGCCTCGCCCGCTCGACCCGGCGTTGGCGGATGCCCTCTGGGCCCGCGTCGGGCCCGGTGGCATGGCGAAAAAGGTTCCGGCCACGATCGTGATCTCCTCGACTGGACGAGAAGGACAAAGAGCGTGGCACCGGGCCGCGCCTGACGCTGACGGGCGACCCGGGCGAGCTCACCATGTTCGGCGCCGGACGCCAGGGGGCAGCGAGAGTCGAGATCAGCGGCGACGCGGCACTCGCCGCCCAGCTACGCGCCGCGTCGCTCGGCGTCTGACCGGAGAGGGCGCTTCTTCAATCTTCACCCTCGAAGTCGGCCTTGGACTCGCGCCATATCCGCTTCTGGGTGTAGTCCTGGCTGCCGCACTTGGCGCATGTCTTGTAGACGGCGACCTGACTGGCCAGCGACGCATTTCGATCCACCATGGCGTCGACCCCGGCCACGGACGTAAATCGGTTGTACCCATCCGCGGAGCCATGGATCGAGCCGGACATGCCTTTCGGCCTCGTCTTGGCGAAGTACCTGGGCACCTTCCAGCTGTAGCCACAGGCTTTGCACGTGCGGGTCAGCTCGGGTCGCCTGACCGCACGAACGAACTCTCCCCTTCCACCGCTCACCTGACGCACCGTAGAGGGCACGCGCCAGCGCCCCCGGACCGCCTACCGCTTGGGCGGTGGCGGGGGCGGCGGCAGTTCCTGCGCCGCCGGCGCGGCGCCGTTCGTCGCCGGGCTTGCTCAGGTCCTCGTTGCGCAGGGTGGTGAGCAGGACCTCGGCCGCACCCATCAGGCTGGTCGCCTCGTAGGGCACGACCACCTTGGCGTTGTTCGACGCCGCGATGTCCTGGAGGGCCTTCAGCTGCAGCACGGCCAGCGTGTGCGGGTTGATGGTCGCCGTGTCGATGGAGTTCAGGCGGGCCGCCTCACCCTGACCGCGCAACTCGAGCGCCTTCTTCTCACCCTCGGCCTGCAGCTCCAACACCTTCATCTCGGCCTCGGCCCGCAGGATGGCGGACGACTTGGCCCCCTCGGCCTCGAGGACGGCAGCCTGCTTGCGTCCGCCGGCCTGGTTGACGGCGGCCGTCTGCTCACCCTCGGACTTGAGAATGAGCGCCCGCTTGTGCTGCTCGGCTTCCTTCTGCTCCGACATCGCCTGGACCACGTTCGAAGGCGGCGTGATGTCCAGGATCTCGATCCGGTTGAGCCGCACCCCCCACTTGGCCGTGGCGTCGGCCATGTGGTCCTGCATCCGGCTGTTGATCATCTCGCGCTCGGACAGGGCCTGGTCGAGGGACAGCTCGCCGAAGACGGCTCGCAGCGCCGTCCGCGAGAGCTGGTCCACGGCCAACTGGAAGTCGTTGATCTCGTACAGCGCCGACTTCACGTCGATCACCTGACAGAAGATGGTCGCGCTCACCTGGAGCGAGACGTTGTCCTTCGTGATGACCGCCTGCTGGTCGCCCGTCATCGGGAACTCGCGGACGTCGATCTTCTCCATCTTGTCGATGAAGGGGGTCAGGATGTGCAGGCCAGGCTGCTGGACCGACTTGAACTCGCCGAGCCGCTTGATCACGCCGACGCTCCCCTGCTGCACGATCTTGAGGCAGCCGGAGAGCAGCCACAAGGCCAACCCCCCACCGACCACCACGGCCAGGAATGTGATCAGGGCTACTTCGAAGACTCCGCCAATGATCATGGTGAGCCCCCTTTCTATGTTTGTCAGACCTCCGTCGGAAACACGACGAGCAGCCCGCGCTCGATCCCAGCCACGACGACGTCGGTCCCCACCGGGACGGTCGCATCGGGGTCGAGGGAGATGGCTTGCCACTCCTCGCCGCGGGCACGGATGCGGCCGGGTTTGTGGGCTCCGTCGATCTCCCGGGTCACCAAGGCCGTCTCACCGACCATCCCCTGTACGCCGTTCAGCACGGCTCCACTCTATTCAGCGGCCAATGAAAATGGGGTCCCGCTTCTGCGTGAAGGCAGCCAGGGCCTCGTTGGTGTCCTTCGTCGAGAAGTTGAGCGCCTGGCAGCGGGCCTCGTTCTCCACGGCCTGCTCCATGGAGCTCATGGACGAGGCGTGCAGGAGCGTCTTGGTCATGGACAGGGCGAGCGGTGGCCCGCCGGCGAGGGCGCTCGGCCCAGCCGTCCACGAAAAGGTCGAGTTCCTCCACCGGCAAGGCGCGATTCACCAGGCCGATCTCGGCCGCCTCCGTGCCGCTCCACATCCCGCCGAACAGTGCGATCTCCTTGGCCCGGGCCAGGCCGACCAGACGGGGCAGGAGCCAGGAAGCCCCGTTGTCGAGGGACAGCCCGCGCTTGGCGAAGATCATCGACAGCCGCGCCGTCTCGCTGCAGACGCAGAGGTCACAGCCGAGGGCGAGCGACAGACCGGCCCCGACCGCCACCCCGTCGACCTTGGCGATCGTCGGCTTCGTGATCCGGTGCAAGGCCAGGGCCACGTCGCCCAGGCGGCGCATGCGGGACAGCCCCGAACGCTTCGGGTCCGTGGCCGGCCCCTCGGGGTCGGACAGGTCGGCTCCGGAGCAGAAGGCACCGCCGGCCCCCGTCAGGACCATGGCGCGGTCGTCGGGGTCCGCCTCGATCTCCACGAAGATCTGCTCGAGCTCGCTCAGCATCTTTCCGCTGGCCGCGTTCTTCCGCTCGGGGCGGTTCATGGTGACGGTGACGACACCGTCCTTGCGCTCGACAATGCAGGGTCTCCATGCCCGACGACGATAGGCCGACCGCCTTCAGAACGCACTTTCGAAGATGTGCAGGGCGTGCCGGTCCGCCGCGGCCACGTCGAAGCGCACGTGGTCGTAGTACACGTTCTGGCCCTCCAGATAGATGGCAGCCAGCCGCCGCAAATCGGCGCTGCTTCGCCGGGGTCACCGCCTCGAGCGGATGACCGTGCGAGTTCGACGAGCGCGCCTTGACCTCGCAGACGACGAGCGTGATGCAGCCCGGCGGGTTCCGCACGGGTGCAGAGGATGTCGATCTCTCCCTGGACGCAGCGCCAATTCCGGGCCAGGACGGAGTACCCGTGCTCGGCGTACCAGGAGGCGGCGGCGTCTTCCGCCATGTGTCCGAGAATCATCCGACGTGTGCTCACGCCGGAGAACGGTCGGCCTCCGGGCTCAGAGTTCCTGTTCGGGCAGGCGCTCGATGTTGACGTCGCGGAAGGTGACGACCCGCACCTCGGGCACGAAGCGGGCCGGGCGGTACATGTCCCAGACCCAGGCGTCGCGGAGCTCGAGCTCGATGCAGGCCGGCGTCGTGTCCGAGCGCACGTTCAACGAGACGTCGTTGGCCAGGTAGAAGCGACGCTCCGTCTCGATCACGTAGGTGAAGACCGGAAGGACCGCACGATATTCCTGGACCAGCCCGAGCTCGATCTCGGACTCGTAGCGCTCGAGGTCTTCCTCGCTCATGCGGCGCCGTCGCTACTCGTCGGCTGCCTCCTCGGCAGTCTCTTCCGCCTCGTCGGTGGTCTCCTCCGCCGCCTCGGCCGTGACCTCGGTGTCATCGATGGCCTCGACGTCGATCTCCTCGACGTCGTCGAGCTCCTCGACTTCTTCGACCTCTTCGACCACCGCTGTGCCCGCAGACGCCGCCTTGCCCCGGGGGACGCGGCGCTCCTTGATCTTCGCCGCCTTCCCGTGCCGCTCGCGCAGGTAGTAGAGCTTGGCCCGCCGCACGTCACCCAGCGTGGTGACCTCGATCTTGGCGATGGTCGGCGAGTGGACCGGGAAGGTGCGCTCGACCCCGACGCCGAAGCTCACCTTGCGCACGGTGAACGTCTCTTGGACCCCGCCGCCCTGGCGCCGCATCACGGCACCCTGGAACACCTGGACCCGCTCCCGGTTGCCCTCGACCACCCGGACGTGCACCTTGACGGTGTCGCCGGGGCGGAACTCGGGGATGTCGTCGCGCAGGCTGTCGCGGTCGATCGTTTCGGTGGGGTGCATGAAAGGCGTCCTTCGGTCACTCCGGCTCGGTCGGACGGGGCTCCCCCTGCCCGGGGCCGGACGGAACATCGTAGCCGTGCTCGACCAGGGCACGCACGTCGTCGGGTCCGAGCCCCACGTCCGTGACCAGGCGCTCGAGCAGGTCGGGCCGGCGCTCCGCCGTGCGGAGGAGGGCCTGGGTGCGCCGCCAGGCCGCCACGGCCCCGTGGTCGCCCGAGCGCAGGACCTCGGGCACCGACCACTCCCGGAATTCGGCCGGGCGGGTGTACTGGGGGTATTCGAGCAGCCCGGCCGAGAAGCTCTCGTCGAAGGCCGAGTCCTCGTTGCCGAGCACGCCCGGCAACAAGCGGGCCACCGCCTCGACGACCACCAGGGCGGCCAGCTCCCCACCGGCCAGGACGTAGTCGCCCACCGACAGCTCGCCGTCCACCAGGTGGTCCGCCACCCGCTGGTCCACGCCCTCGTAGCGGCCGCACAGCAGGGAGAACCCGCCCGACCGCGCTCGGGGCCAGCCCGGCCAGCTCGCCCGCCACCGACTGGTCGAAACGGCGCCCGCCCGGGCTGAGCAGGTAGAGCGGCCGGGGCAGGTCGGGCACGGACTCGACGCTGCGAAAGAGCGGCTCGGGCATGAGGACCATGCCGGCACCGCCGCCGAAGGGACTGTCGTCGACCGACCGGCGAGGATCGTCGGCCCCGGCCCGCAGGTCGTGCACCCGCACCTCGAGGGCGCCGCCGTCCTGGGCCCGTCCGAGCACCGACGTGCCGCAGTACCCGGCCACGGTGTCGGGGAAGATCGTGAAGATGTCGATGCGCATGCCGGCCGGTCCCCGCCCGCTCACACGTCGAGGAGACCGTCGGGGATATCGACGTGCAGCGTCCGCTTGGCCCCGTCGTGCGAGGTGATGAACGTCGCCGGGATGAGCCCGCCCGACTCGAGCACGAGGAGGTCGCTGGCCGGGTTGGCCTCGACGGCGGCCACCCGGCCGAGTTCGGTGCCCGCCGCGTCGCGCACGGTGGCACCGACCAGTTCGTGCACCCAGAGCGCGCCGGGAACGTCGAGCGGCTCCGCCTCGAGCTCGACGCCGCGCAGCGCCTCGGCCGCCGTTCGGCCCTCGACGCCGTCGAACTGCACGATGTAGCGGTCCTCGCCGAAGGGCTTGGAGGACGCGACGGTCAGGACGCCTCGAGGTGAGACCAGCTCCGAGCCCGGGTCCGAGTCGCGGAAAGCTGGTCGGTCCAGAGCTGGACGACGACCTCACCGCGCAGGCCATGGGCCTTGGTGACCCGGCCGACCTTGAGCAGGTCAGTCGTCGACGATGTCCACGCTGGCTTGGACGCCGTCCTTGGCGCCGGCCACGTTCACCAGCGTGCGGATGGCCTGCGCCGTCCGGCCGCGGCGGCCGATGACCCGGCCCATGTCGTCGGGCGCCACGTGGAGGCTCATGCGCAGCCCGCCCCGTCGCTCCTCGGTGTCGATCACCACCGACTCGGGATCGTTGGAGAGGGACTTGGCCAGGTAGGTCAGCACGGCCAGCGGCGTGCCACCGTCGAAGGCGCTGTTCTCGTTGCCCTCGTCGACCTGGTCCTCGTCATCGAACTCGTCATCGTCGTCGTCGAACTCGTCGTTGACGTCGTCCTGCACGTTGCCCGACCCGGTCTGGTTGATGTCGCCCGCCTCGTAGAGGTCGGTCACTTGGCCGCCCTCGCCGCCGCGAACTCGTCCCAGGCGCCCGAGGTCTTCAGCAGGCGCTCGACCCGCTCGGTGGGCTGGGCCCCGTTGACCAACCACTTCACGGCCTTGGCGTTGTCGATGTTGATGACGGCGTCGGGCTCGGCCGTCGACGAGCCGCGGGGGGCGTAGGTGCCCACGATCTCGAGGAAGCGCCCGTCACGGGGCGACCGGCTGTCGGCGGCCACCAGTCGGTAGGTCGGCTGCTTCTTCTTTCCCATCCGCACGAGGCGGAGCTTCACTGCCACGGATTGGTTCCTCTCATTGCACTGGCGATGGCTGGAGCACCGCCCGGGTCACGAATCGGGCGCGACCTGGGCGCGCCGGGAGACCATTGTTGCAGATGGCGGGACTACCGGCCTTTCGGCGGGGTGACCCGGCCCCCTTTCTTCTTCTTCTTGGTGCCCTTGTTCCCGCCGATGACCGGCTGGGCCGGCCCCGGCGAGGGGAGCCCGGGGAGGGAGTCCGGGCAGCTCGCCCGAGTCCCCCATGAGCTGGGAGAGCATGTCGAGGTCGGGCTGTCCGGGGCCACCGGCGCCGGCCGCCTGTTGGGCCAGCTTCCGGGCGGCGCGGCCGCTCATCCCGGCCATATTGGGCATGCCGGGAAGGTTCGGCATGTTGCCCGAGGCCATCCCCTTCATCATCTTCTGCATCTCCTTGAACTGCTTCAGGAGGGTGTTGACGTCCTGGATGGTGGTCCCCGAGCCCCGGGCCACCCGGGAGCGGCGGGAGCCGTCCATGAGCGAGACGTCCTCGCGCTCGGCCGGGGTCATGGAGCAGACGATGGCCTCGACCCGGCCCACCTCGCGGTCGTCGATGGCCCCGGCGGCCTCGCGCATGTCCTTGGACATGCCGGGCATGAGGCGCATGAGGCCGCCGAGCGAGCCCATCTTCTTGACCTGGCGCAGCTGGGAGAGGAAGTCGTCCAGCGTGAACTGGCCCGACATGAGGCGGTTGGCGCTCTTGGCCACCTCGTCGGTGTCCATGGTGCGCTCGGCCTGCTCGATGAGGCTGAGCACGTCGCCCATGCCGAGGATGCGGTCCGCCATGCGGTCCGGGTGGAAGAGGTCGAAGTCCTCCAGGCGCTCGCCCGTGCTGGCGAAGGCGATCGGCCGGCCCACCACGCCCTTGACCGAGAGCGCCGCGCCGCCACGGGCGTCGCCATCGAGCTTGGTCAGGATGACGCCGCTGAGCTCGAGCGTGTCGTGGAAGGCCTTGGCCGTGGCCACGGCGTCCTGGCCGATCATGGCGTCGATGACCAGGAACGTGTAGTGCGGCTGGGTGGCCGCGCTGATGTCCTTGATCTGCTGCATCAGATCGGCGTCGATGGTCAGGCGGCCCGCCGTGTCGATGATGCAGATGTCGCGGCCGAGGCGGCGCGCCTCCTCGAGGCCGGCCCGGGCGCAGGACACCGGGTCGGTGGGCTCGCTGAAGACGGTCACGCCCGCCTGCTCACCGAGCACGCGCAGCTGCTCGACGGCGGCGGGGCGCTGGAGGTCGGCCCCGACCAGCAGGGGGTTGCGCCCCTGCTGCTTCCACCACTTGGCGAGCTTGGCCGAGTTGGTGGTCTTGCCCGAACCCTGCAAGCCGGCCATCAGCACGACGGTCGGGGGCCGGCTGGCGTAGCGTGAGCTTGAGCGTCTCGCCGCCGAGGACGCCGACCAGCTCCTCGTGGACCGCCTTGATGACCTGCTGGCCCGGCGTGAGCGACTTGGACAGCGACTCGGCACTGACCCGGAGGCGGATGCCGTCGCAGAAGCGACGGGCCACGCTGAGCTCGACGTCAGCATCGAGCAGGGCGGTGCGGATCTCCTTGAGCGCCTCGTCCAGGTCGGCGTCGCTGATACGCCCCTTGCCCCGGAGCCGGGTCGAGATCCGCTCCAGGCGATCGGAGAGGGCGTCGAACATGGGGTCTCAGGTTAGCGGGGGCACTCGTACGCTCTTCGGGCATGGGCTTCTCTGCGCTGCGCTACGTCCCCTACGGGTCGCTCGGGGCCGCGGTGCCGAGCGTGGTCGTGGACGGGTCGCCGGCCGAGGGGACGGTGCTCTGCCTGTCCCACTGGCCCGGGATCGGGTCCCCGCCCGAGTTCTGGGCCGACCTCTCGGCCGAGATGGCCTTCCTCTACGTCGACGCCGGCGGGGGCCGGCACGGGCCGGCCTCGGTGGTGTCGAACAACCACTTCGACCAGGACGGGCTGGTCGGGGTGTTCGCGCTGCAGCTCCCCCGAGGAGGCCCAGGCCCGCCGGGCGCTGCTGGTCGAGGTGGCCCGGGCCGGGGACTTCGCCTGCACCGATTCCCGAGAGGCCGCCCGGGTCTCCATGGTGATCGCGGCCTACGCCGACCCCGAGCGCAGCCCGCTGGCCGGGTTGCCGGACTCGTCCGACTACGAGGGGCAGACGGCCGCCCTCTACGCCGAGCTGCTCGGGCTGCTGCCCGAGCTCTGCGACCACGTGGACCGCTTCGAGTCGCTGTGGGGCGAGGAGGACGCCACCCTGGACGCCTCGGAGGCGGCGCTGGCCTCGGGCTCGGTGACGATCTCCGAGGTGCCCGAGCTCGACCTGGCGGTGGTCTCGGTGCCCGAGGACGCGCCCGACGCCGGGGGTCATCGCTTCGGCGGCCTGTGGCTGCCCGGACTGCACCCGATGGCGGTCAACGGGGCGACCGAGCGCGGCGCCCTGCTCACCGTGCGGGGTCGGCGCTACCAGTTCGAGTACCGCTACGAGAGCTGGGTCCAGTTCCGCTCGCGCCGGGTGCGGCCCCGGGTCGATCTGGCCCCGCTGGCCGAGGCGCTCTCCGCGGCCGAGTCCGACGCCGGAGGTTCGGTGACCTGGACGGCCGACCGGGTGTCGGGCCTCACGCCGGCGCTCGGTCCGGCCGGTGGGGCGCCGAGAGCGCGCTCGAACCCTCCGTCGTGCGCGCGCTGGTCGAGCGCGCACCTGCGCCGCGCGCCCGTCGGCCTGGGACCCGTTCCGCTCACCCGCTGACCCGCTGATGGGGCCGCCGGGTCAGCGGCTACCGTCTCGCGCCCATGCCTGTCTCCCTCCCAACGGCCCGCTCCGGGCGCGTGCTGGCGGCGCTCGGTGTGGCCGGTGCGCTCGGCCTGGCCGCCTGCAGCTCCTCGCCCTCGAGCTCCTCCGCCGGCACCACCTCGACCTCGACCACACGCCTTCCGCCGCACACCACGTCCCCGGCGGGTGGCGCGCTCGTCGCCATCGGACCGATCGCCGCCGCCGACCAGTCCCCCGCCGGGACCTTCGGCACGCCGCCGACGGTGACCGTGCCGACGCGGCACCCCGCCGACCTCCCTCGAGAGCGCCGATCTGATCACCGGCACCGGGCCGGGCGTCGCAGCGGGCGACACCGTCACCGTGGAGTACGTGCTGGCCACCTACTCCAGCGGCAAGGTCGTGCAGTCCTCGTGGACCAGCCATCCCTTCACGTTCACGGTGGGAGTCGGCGACGTGATCCCCGGCTGGGACAAGGGCGTCCTCGGCATGAAGCAAGGCGGGCGGCGCGAGCTGATCATCCCGCCCAAGTACGGCTACGGCGCGCAGTCGCCGGGGGCGGGCATCGCGGCGAACGACACGCTGGTCTTCGTGATCGACCTGCTGAAGATTCAGGCGCAATAGGGCGGGCGGGGGTCAGGTCCATGGAGGTGTCAGAGCACATCGAGGTGCTGCGGCTCGAGGGCGAGCGCATGGCCGGGGCGGCCGGTGCCGCCGGCCCCGATGCACCCGTGCCCACGTGCCCCGAGTGGGTCGTGCGCGACCTGGTGCGCCACACCGGCGGGGTGCACCGCTGGGCCACCGGGGTCGTGGCCACGCCCCATACCGAGGTCCCGAGCGTAGGGACTCGAAGAGGTGGTCGGCACCTGGCCCTCCGACGGCGAGCTGGTCGAGTGGTTCCTGGACGGTCACGCCGGCCTGGTGGCCGCGCTCTCGGCCGCCCCGGCCGACCTCGAGTGCTGGACCTTCCTGCGGGCCCCCTCGCCCCTGGCCCACTGGGCCCGCCGGCAGGCCCACGAGACCGCGATCCACCGGGTCGACACCGAGCTGGCCGCCGGCACGGCCCTGAGCCCGATCGATGCCGCGTTCGCCGCCGACGGGGTCGACGAGCTGCTGTGTGGCTTCGTGCCCCGGCGGAGCACCAGGTTGCGGGCGGAGCGGCCCGCCTCGCTGCGGGTACGCAGCACCGATGCCGGCGCGGCCTGGCTGCTGCGGATGGAGAGCGACGGGGTCACCTCGACGAGGGAGGACGAGGCCGCACCATCGGCCGCGGTGACGGCCTGCACCGTGTCGGGGACGGCGGCCGACCTCTACCTCGCCCTGTGGAACCGCCGCGGCCGGGAACAGCTCACCGTCGAGGGCGACGACGCCGTCCTGGCGCACTTCCTCGACTCGGTGCAGGTGCGCTAGGCCCGACGCAGCGTCAGGCGGAGGCCACCTCGACCCCGCCGTCGGCGACCCGCTTGCGCCCGATGAGCCAGTAGGCCACCGAGCCGGTGGTGTTCATGGTGGACCACACCTTCCACATCCGCTTGTTGCCGCGCACCGCGTTGTCGGGCCGCGAGCGCAGGTCCATCCGGGTCAGCGCCGAGGAGGATCACGTGGATCACCAGGACGACCGCCAGCGCCCGCACTTGCTTCTCGCTCAGATCCATCGCCGATCCCCTTTCAGTCGGTCGACAGCAGCGCGTCGACGAACTCGTCGGGATCGAAGTCGACCAGGTCGTCCGGTCCCTCGCCCAGTCCCACCAGTTTGACCGGCAGACCGAGCTGGCGCTGCACGGCAATGACGATGCCGCCCTTGGCGGTGCCGTCGAGCTTGGTGAGGACGATGCCGGTCACGTCGACCGCCTCGGTGAACTGACGGGCCTGGATCAGCGCGTTCTGACCGGTCGTGGCGTCGAGCACCAGGAGGACCTCGGTCACGTTGCCCGGATCGCGGTCGGCCACCCGGCGGATCTTCTTGAGCTCCTCGACCAGGTTCACCTTGGTGTGGAGCCGCCCGGCGGTATCGGCCAACACCAGGTCGTTGCCCCGGGCCGCCGCCCGCTGGACGGCGTCGAAGACGACGGCGCTCGGGTCGCCGCCCTCGGCGCCCTGCACGATCTCGGTGCCGGTGCGCTCGGCCCACATGGCCAGCTGGTCGGCGGCGGCGGCCCGGAAGGTGTCGCCCGCGGCCAGGAGCACCGACCGACCGACGGCCGACTCGCGCCGGGCCAGCTTGCCGATCGTGGTCGTCTTGCCCACGCCGTTCACGCCGACGATGAGCCACACGTCGGGCATGCCGGCCTTCCCGTCGAAGCGCAGCGTCCGCTCCCCCGTCGTGTGCAACAGGCCCCGGATGGAGTCGCCCGAGCGCCTTGAGCAGATCGTCGCCGCCCGACACCTCCTTGGACGCCACCTTGGCCTTGAGCTCCTCGAGCAGGACCTCGGCGGTGGCCACGCCGACGTCGGCCCGGATGAGCGCCTCCTCGAGCGACTCCCAGGTGCTCTGGTCGATGCGCCCGGTCCGCAACGAGGCGACCGCCCCGCTGAAGAGCCCGCGCACGCTGCCCAGGCGGCTGCGGTAGGTGGCGGGCGGCGCGGCCTCCTCGACCGGGACGACCGCCTCTTCGATGACCTCGATCTCGTCTGCCGTCTCCGCCTCGACCGCGGGGACGGGGACCGGCGGAGCCTGGTCGAGGGCTGGGGCGGTGGCGGCGCCGGTGGCCGGGCGACCTCGGTGGGCGGAGCCGTGGTCGTGCCCCCGCCTCGACGACCCCGGGTGACGACGAAGCCGACGGCGGCCAGGACGACCAGCGCGACGACGAATGACGATGATGAGGGCGGTCACCCGTCCCCGCTCTCGTCGAGCTCGCCGTCGTCGTACTCACGGAGCCGGCGCCGGCTGCGCGCCATGGCCGTGCCCCCGGCCACGAGCACCAGCACGGCCACCAGGGCCAGGACGATGACGAGCGATCCCATCAGGCCGGTTCCCTCTCCTTGGCCACCCTCTGGCTGACGACCTGCGAGGAGCCGCCCGGAGCCATGGTGACGCCGTAGAGCGCGTCCCCGGTCTCCATCGTCCGCTTCTGGTGGCTCACGATCAGCAGCTGGGCCTCGTCGCGGAACTCGTGCACGAGGGTGAGGAAGCGGCTGAGGTTCACGTCGTCGAGCGCGGCCTCGACCTCGTCCATCATGTAGAAGGGCGAGGGCCGGCTGCGGAAGACGGCGAAGAGGAAGGCCAGCGCGGCCATCGAGCGCTCGCCGCCCGAGAGCAACGAGACCCGGCGCACGTTGCGCCCGGCCGGGCGCACCTCGATCTCGACGCCCGTGTTCAACAGGTCGTCGGGCTCCAAGAGGACGAGCCGTCCCGTGCCGCCCGGGAAGAGCATGGCGACCAGGGTGGAGAAGTGCTCGTTCACGTCGGCCGCGGCGGAGGCGAACGAGGACATGATCTCCTGGTCGAGGGTGCGCACCACCTCGTGCAGCTCGCGCCGTGCGCCGCGCACGTCGTCGACCTGCGCCTCGAGCTCCTTGTGGCGCTCCTCGAGCACCGAGAGCTCCTCGAGGGCGAGCGGGTTCACCGGTCCCAGCGCGGCCAGCTTGCGCTCGAGCTCGGCGGCGTGCTGCGAGAGTGACTGGCCCTCGGGCGCCTCGGGCACGGGGAGCCCCATGAGCTGCTCGGGGGTGGCCTCGAGGTCGCGGCTGATGTGCTCGGAGAGCGACTCGGTGCGCAGGTCGACCTCGTTGATCTCGAGGTCGAGCGTGCGCGTGCGGCTCCGCACCGCCTCGAGCCGCTGGTCGGTCGTGTGGCGGTCCTGGCGCAACTGCTCGAGCTTCTCGCCGCCGGCCCGCACCGCGTCGACCTGATCCTGGTAGTCGTGGCGCAGCGAGTCGAAGATCCCGTCGAGGCGCTCGTACTCGCGCTCGACCACCTGCTCCAGCCGGGCCAGGGCCGCGCCCTCGGCCTCGAGCCGCTCACGGCGGGCGGCGGCGGACGCCCGCTCCTCGGCGTGGCCCTGGAGGCGGCGCTCGACCTCGGCCTGGCGCTCGCCCAGGACGCGACGGCGCTCGGCCAGGCCGGCTTCTCGGACCTCGAGCTCCTGCTGGCGCCGGCGTACGTCCTGGCGGCGGGCCGCCAGCTCGGCCCAGGCGGTCGTCGCCTCCTCGAGGGCCGGCAGCGATTCGGCGAGCCGGTTGCCCTCCGCCGTCACCTCGGCCAGGCGGCGTTCGGCCTCGACCACGGCGCGGCGCGCGTCCTCGAGCTCGGTCGTCAGGCGCCCCTGCTCCTCGGTGGCCCGGAGACCGTCGGTCCCGGCGGCCTCGAGGGCCGACGCGTGCCGGTCGGAGGCCCGCTCGGCCGCGGCCCGCCCGTCACGACAGCGGGCGAGCGCGATGCGGGAATCGGACAGGGCGGCCCGGGCCAGCTCGGCCTGGGCCGACGCCTCCTCGGCGCGTTGGCGTGCCTCCTCGACCGCGGCGGCCGTGACCACGCCCGAACCCGAGCGCACCCGCCACCCGGTGGCGGCGAAACGGTCCCCGTCGGGCGTCACCACGATGAGGTCGTCGCGGGCCAGCGAGAGGTCGATGGCCTCCTCCCACCCGTCGACCCGCACGGCCCGGCCCACCAGAGCGTCGAGGACCGACTCGGCCGCCTCGCCGCCCCGGCGGGCCCGCACGTGGGCCCGGACGGGCTCGGCGCTGCTGCCCGCCGGGAGGTTCTTTGCTCCCGGCGGTCTCCGTCCCGTTCGAGTACCGCGGGGCCAGCACCGCCCCGGTGACGCCCCGCTCGCGCAACGTGGCCAGCGCGGCCTGGGCCGAGCGCCGCCCGTCGACCACGACCGCAGCCACGCCGGCCCCGGCGGCCGCCTCGAAGGCGGACTCCCATCCTTCGTCGATCTCGACCAGGTCGACCAGCGAGCCGACGACCCCGTCGACCTCGCGCAGGAGCTCGCGCCCGCCCGCACCCTGGAGGTCCGACAGGGCCCGTTCCAGCGCCTCGGCCCGCGCCGCCGTGCGGTGCCGGGCCTCCTCGGCTTCGTCGGCGACGGCCTGGGCGGTCTCGGCGGTCGACGCGGCCGCTTCCAACTCGGCCGTGCAGGCCGCCAGGTTCGCCTGCAGTGCGTCCGCCGCCTGCTCGAGCTCGGTCACCGCGCTCGACTGCAGGTCGGCCCGGACGGCCGCGGCCGTGTTGCGCTGCTCGAGCGCCTCGACCCGGGAGCGCTGCCCGTCGATGTCCTGCTGCTCGCGGCCGGCGGCCCGGGTCAGCAGCTCGCGCCGCGTCCGCACCGCGGCGATCGCCTCGTCGGGTTCCGCTGCGTCGCCCAAGGCAGCGGCCCACCGCTCGCGCAGTGCGGCTTCGTCGGCGTCCACGGCCTCGAGGGCCTGGTCGAGCTCCGCCCGCTCCGTCCCGCTGCCCGAGGCCAGCGCCTCGGCTTCGGCGCCCGCCAGCTCGGAGGCCAGCCGGGCCGCCTCGGCCTCGAGTGTGGAGACCACGTCCTCGTCGGCCGCCGCGTCCAGGGCGGCCACGACGCCCCGCCCCCGCTCACGCAGCACGCCGGTCAGGCCGCGGGCCCGTTCCACCAGGCCTTGGACCCGCCCCAGCGCATTGGCCAGGTCCTCTTCCCGGCGCGAGGCCAGCTCGGCCGTGGTCGACGTCGCCTCGGCGTCGAGCTGTTCGAGGGCGGCGTGCAGCTCGATCTCCTCGTCCCGGCACACGGCCAGGTTCTGCCCCGCCGTCTGGCGCCGGGCCGTCAGGTCGGCCATCTCGCTGCCGGCCAGGTAACGCCGCACGGCCAGGAGCTCGGACGCCACCGTGTCGTGCGAGCGGGCGGCCGCGGCCTGGCGTTCGAGCGGGCGGATCTGGCGCCGCACCTCGCGCACCAGGTCGCCGAGGCGCTCGAGGTTCTCGGCCGTGGCGGCCAGCCGGCGCTCGGCCCGCTCGCGGCGCCGGCGGTGCTTGAGCACGCCCGCCGCCTCCTCGATGATGGCCCGCCGGTCCTCGGGGCGGGCGTTGAGCACGGTGTCGAGCTGGCCCTGGCCGATGATCATGTGCTGCTGGCGCCCGACGCCCGAGTCGCTCAGCAGCTCTTGGATGTCGAGCAGGCGGCACGGCGCGCCGTTGATGGCGTACTCGCTGTCGCCCGAGCGGAACAGCGTGCGGGTGATGGTCACCTCGGACAGGTCGATGGGCAGCTTGCCCGACGCGTTGTCGATGGTGAGCGAGACCTCCGCTCGGCCCAGCTGGGGCCGCGACGAGGTCCCGGCGAAGATGACGTCCTCCATCTTGGCGGAGCGCAGTGAGCGCGGGCCCTGGGCCCCGAGCACCCAGGTGACGGCGTCGACCACGTTGGACTTGCCGCTCCCGTTCGGGCCCACCACCACGGTGATTCCCGGTTCGAATTCCAACACGGTGGGGTCGGCGAAGGACTTGAAACCCTTCATGCTGAGCGACTTCAAGAACATCGGGGCGACCCTACCGGGTGCCTACCGGGTCGGGGGGCTCATTGCAGCCCCCGCAACGCCTAGATCTGGCAGTGCTCGCAGAAGTAGGTCGAGCGCCCGCCCGCCTTGACCCGGACGATGGTGTTGCGGCAGCGCCGGCAGGGCTGGCCCTCCCGGTCGTACACCTGGTGCGAACCCTGGAAGTCACCCAACTCGCCGAAGAGGTCGCGGTACTGCTCGTCGGCCAGCGAGGAACCCCGGTGCTTGATCGCATCGGCCAGTGTCTCGACGATGGCCCGGTAGAGCCGGCGCACCTCGGTCGTGGTCAGCGAGTCCGCCGGGCGGTCGTAGCGCAGGCCGGCCTGGTAGAGCATCTCGTCGGAATACAGGTTCCCGATGCCCGCCGTGAAGTTCTGGTCCATCAACAAGGGCTTGATCGCCCCGTGGTGCTGGCGCAGCAGCAGGCCGAAGCGGTCCCAGCTCATGAGGTCCTCGATCGGGTCGAAGCCCAGATGGGCCAGCTCGGGCACGGCCTTGCGGATGGCCGCCCCGTCCCCCCCCGCCGTCCCCGAGACCGGAGACAGCGGCGTCCCGTCCGCCTTCAGCGGCGGCGTCGAGACGAAGAGCTCCCCGAAGGTCCGCGGGTCGACGTAGCGCAGCTCCCCGCCCTGGGTGAAGGTGATCACCACGTGGGTGTGCTTGGGCTTGGGGTCCTTGACCGACTTGACCCGGAGCAGCTGCCCGCTCATGCCCAGGTGGACGACCAGGGTGTCCCCGTTGTCCAGCGTCATGAGCAGGTACTTGCCGAGCCGCCCCACCGACTTGATGGTCCGGCCCTCGAGCATGCCCCGGAACTGCTTGGCCGACGGGTGCCGGCGCACGGAGCGGCCGTTGGCCACCGAGACGGCCTTGATTTTGCGACCGACCACCTCGCGGGAGAGGTCTTGGCGGAGGGTCTCGACCTCGGGCAACTCAGGCACTGGTGGTCAGCTCCTCCCAGGCGCGGCGGGCCGCCTCCTGTTCCGCGTCCTTCTTGGAGCGACCCTCGCCCCGGCCCATCGACTTCCCGGCCAGGAAGACCTCGGCCACGTAGGCCCGGTCGTGATCCGGCCCTGATCCCTCGACCACGTAGCGTGGCGTGCCGTCGCCGTCACGCACCGCCTTCTCCTGCAGCCGGCTCTTGTGGTCGAAGTCGTCGGGCTCCTGGCCCGCCCGCTCGATGGCCTCGCCCAGCTCGCGCAACACCAGGCGCTCCGCCGCGTCCCAGCCCCCGTCGAGATAGACCGATCCGAGGATGGCCTCGAAGGCGTCGGCCAGGATGGACGCCTTGGTGCGACCTCCCGAGCTCTCCTCGCCCCGGCCGAGCAGCAGGACGTCGCCCACCCCGAGGCCACCGGCCACCTGGGCCAGCACCCGGGCGTTGACGACGGCAGAGCGGACCTTGGCCAGCTTGCCCTCGGGGAAGTCGGGAAAGCGCTCGTAGGTGTGCCGGGCCACGACGAGGCCGAGGACGGCATCGCCGAGGAACTCCAAACGTTCGTTCGAGGGCGCGCCGCCGTCCTGCTCCCCGCACCAGCTGCGATGGGCCAAGGCGTGTTGCAACAGGCTCAGGTCGGCGAAGTCATGGCCAAGTCGTTCGGCCAGAACGGCCGCACCCTCAGCGCCGGGCTCAACCCGCCTCGAGCTTGGCGTAGACGTAGTCAACAGCGTCACGGACCGTGCGCAGGTCCTCGAGATCCTCGTCGTCGATGCGGAACCCGACGGTCCGCTCCCCCAGCTCCTCTTCCAGCGCCTCGACGAGCTCAATGAGCGCCAGCGAGTCGGCATCGAGGTCCTCGACGAACGAAGCTCCCTCGGTGATCGACGAGGGGTCCGTCTCCAAAATGTCGGCCAGCTGGTCCCGGATCAGCTCGAACACCCCGTTCCGGTCGAGGGGGCCCTGGTTGGTGTGGGTTTCCGCTGGCACGCGACCAGTGTACGTGTGACGGGAGCGTTACCGCCTGTTTACCCCCGTTGAGCTGGGATTTTCAGTCGTTTCCCGTGGGCTGGACCGCCGCCGCGACGTGGTCGGCCAACCCCCGGGTTGCACACTCGTGCGCCAGCGACGACGGCGTTCATCATGGCGGTGGCGTTCGAGGAGCCGTGGCTGATGACGCAGATCCCGTCGGTGCCGAGCAGCATGGCCCCCCCGGTGTTCTCGGGCTCGAATTCGGCGGCCAGCGGCAACAGGTGTGGCAGGAGCGCGCCCGACGCCTCCCTGGTCGTCGTCGTCGGTCCCGAAGACGCTGCAACAGGGTGTCGAAGAGGAAGCGCAGCGACCCCTCCAGGGCCTTGAGGGCCACGTTGCCGGTGAAGCCGTCGGTCACCACCACATCGGCCGGCGACGGGAGCAGATCCCGGCCTTCCAGGTTGCCCACGAACTCGAAGCGCCCGGCGCCGCCGGCCTCGACCAGCAGGCCGTGCGTCTCCTTGACCAGGGGTGTGCCCTTGGTCGGCTCCTCGCCGATGGAGAGCAGGCCCACGCTGGGCGACGCCGTGCCGAAGCGGGCGGCGACGTAGGCGGCCGCCATCTGGGCGAACTGCACCAGCATGGCGGGCGTGCACTCGGCATTGGCTCCGGCGTCCACCAGCACCGCCGGCGTTCGCCCCAGGCGGGGCAGCGGGGTGGCGATGCAGGGACGGATGACGCCGGGCAGGCGGCCCATGCGCAGCAGCGCCGAGGCCATGGTGGCTCCGGTGTTGCCCGCCGAGACCATGGCCGAGGCCTTCCCGTCGCGCACCAGCTCAGCGGCACGAACCAGCGAGGAGTCCTTCTTCCGGCGCACGCCGCCGGCCGGGTCCTCGTCCATGGCGATGACCTCGGTGCAGGCCACGAGCTCGAGGCCGCGGGTGTCGCCCACCTGATCGGGCGGGCCGACGAGGACGACGGCGATGCCGTGCTCTTCGAAGGCCCGCCTGGCACCCTCGACGATCTCGCCGGGCGCCTTGTCGCCGCCCATGGCGTCGACCGCGACGGGCAGGGTGGCCAGCGTCTCGGGCGTCGGACGCTCGCCCCTGCGGCTCAAGTCAGTCGACCTCGACCGCCTGGCGACCCTTGTACCAGCCGCAATTGGGGCACACGACGTGCGGGGTCTTGGCCGTCTGGCAGTGCGGGCACACGCTGCGGGCCGGACGGGACAGCCGCCAGGCGCCGGCCTGGTGGGAGCGGCCCTTTGCCTTGGACTTCTTCTTCTTCGGGACGGCCATGACGGGTCTCCAAAAACGGTTGAGTGGGGCGCGCCGGTGCCGCCACCGACTACCGGAGCGCGTCGAGATTAGCCCATCGGGGATCGACCGGGGCAACGCACGCGCAGTCGCCCTCGTTGCGGTTGGCTCCGCACTGCGGGCACAGGCCCGCGCAGTCCTCCCGACACAGGGGCGCCATCGGCAATTCGAGGACGATGGCGTCGCGCACCAGGGGCGCGAGATCGATCGTGTCGTCGACGATCGGGTAGAAGTCCTCGTCGGCGTCGTCGCCGAAGCGCTCCTGCACCTGGATCTCCAGCTGGCCCGTGACGGTCTCGGTGCAGCGCCGGCAGATGCCCTCCCAGGGCGCTCGCACCGAGCCTTCGGCCTGGATCCCGCCCTCGAAGGGGATCAGCTCGAGGTCGACCTCGGCCTCGGCCCCGGCCGGGACGACGCTGCGACCCGGATCGATGCCGGCGCCGTCCATGGGCCCGGCCAGCGCCACCTCGCCCCTGCGGACGACGTGCTCGGGATGGGCCGGCGCCCGGCGCAGCCGCGCCACGTGGACGACGAAGGGGTCGGCGGCCATCAGGACTGATCCTGATCGAAGAAGCCGTCCTCCTCAATCCCGACTTCCTCTTCCTCCTGGCCCGAGCCCACCACGACAGGGGCGGCCAGCTTGGCCCGACCCGCCTGCACCGTGCGGGTCAACCGGTCCAGCACGATCTCCATGCCGGCCAGCTTGGTGTCCACGAAATCCTCGGCTTGGTGCCGGAGCGCCCGGGCCTCCTCGTTGGCGTCGTCGAGGATGCGCTGGGCCACCGAGTTGGCCTGGCGCACGATCTCGGTGCGCTGCACCATGTGCTCGGCCTGCGCCCGCACCTCGTCCATCAGTGCCTCGGCGTCGCGACTGCGCTCGGCCATGAACTCCTCGCGCTCGCGCAGGAGCCAACGGGCCTGGCGCAGTTCCTCGGGCAGCGCCTCGAGCGCGGCGTGGACGAGGGAGGTGACCTCTTCACGCGACACCATGGCGGACGAGGAGAGCGGCATCGACTTGGCCCCCGCCATGACGTCGAGCAACTGGTTGAGGATGGACTCGACGCCCACTTCGGCGACCGGCTGCTCCTCGTCGACGTCGAGGAACTGATCGCTCATCACTCCTCACCTCCCAGTTGGCGCTCGTCGTACTTGGCCCGCAGGGCGTCCGCCACCACTTCGGGCACGAAGGCCGAGACGTCACCCCCGAAGCGGGCGACCTCGCGCACGAGCTTGGAGGCGACGAAGGAGTACTTCGAGCTGGTCGGGATGAAGATGGTCTCGACCCCCGAGAGATGGTTGTTCATCTGGGCCATCTGCATCTCGGTCTCGAAGTCGGAGACGGCCCGCAGCCCGCGGACGATGGCCGAGGCGCCGACATCGCTGGCCACGTAGACGAGCAACGTGGACACCGAGACGATCCGCACCGAGGGCAGGTGTGCGGTGACCTTCTCCAGCATGGTCTGACGCTCTTCGAGGTCGAAGAGCGGGGCGCTCTTCTGCGGGTTGCGCAGCGCGGCCACCACCACCTCGTCGAAGAGCCGGCTGGCCCGCTCCACGATCTCGAGATGCCCGTTGTGGAAGGGGTCGAAAGATCCCGGGAAGAGGGCGACCTTCACGACTCGGAATTGGTGCGCTGAACCACGGTGACGAGCGTACCGCCGTACCGGCGCTCCTTCGCGACCACCCACCCGGTGCTCAGGGGAATCGACAGCGGACGATTCCAGGACGGCGAGGTCGGCCCGCAACCCGACGAGGAGGTCCGGCCATCCCTCGAAGTCGTAGGGCGGGTCGCACAGCGCCAGGTCGAACGAGCGCCCCGGCGCGGCGTCGAGCCAGCCCGGCAGCGTGGCCCGGACCAGGGTGGCCGACTCGTCGGCCAGGCCGACGGCAGCCAGGTTCTCACGGACCGCGGCGAGCGCATTGGGGTCGGCGTCCACGAATGTGGCCGAGGAGGCGCCCCGCGACAGCGCCTCGACCCCCAGGGCCCCGCTGCCGCAGAAGAGATCGACCACGTCGAGGCCGTCGACGCCACCGAGCGAGCCGAGGATGTCGAAGATCGACTCGCGCACCCGGTCCGAGGTGGGCCGGACGCTCTGGGGCAGCTTGGCCGCCAGCCGGCGTCCCCGGCTCCGGCCTCCGATGACCCGCATCGCTACCCACCCTACGGCGGTATCAGCTCTTGAACAGGTACTCGCCCTCGTCCTCGCTCAGGAGCAACTTCACCTCGTCGGCCAGGTCGGGGTGCGATTCGAGCACGGGATCCTCGCCGACCAGCACCTCGGCCACCCGGCGGGCCTCCTCCAGCAACGCCAGGTCGCCCGGGTCGCTCAGCGACGCCAGCCGGAGGTCGCTCTGTCCCTTTTGGCGGGCACCGAGCAAGGTCCCCTCGCCGCGCAGGCGCAGGTCGTCCTCGGCCAGCTCGAAGCCGTTGGTCGAACCGGCCACGGCGGCCAGGCGCTCGTTGCCCTCCTCACCACCGAGGAGGTAGCACCAGCTGGCGTCGGCGCCGCGGCCGACCCGCCCCCGCAGCTGGTGCAGCTGGGCGATCCCGAAGCGGTCGGCGCTCTCGATCACCATCACGGTGGCTTGCGGGACGTCCACCCCGACTTCGATCACGGTCGTGGCCACCAGCACCTCGAGCTCGCCCGAGCGGAACTGCTCCATCACCTCTTCGCGGGCGGCGCTCGCCATCTGCCCGTGCATCAGGCCGACCTTGAGGCCGGCCAGCTCGCCGTCGCGCAGGCGTTCGAACTCCTCGGTGGCCGACTTCGCCTCGACCCGAACGGAGCCCTCGACCAACGGGCAGACCACGAAGGCGCGGTGTCCCGCCGCCACCTCGGAGCGCACGCGCTCCCAGGCCTCGTCGGCCGCGCTCGGATGGTCCCCGGGCAGCCAGGCCGTGGTGCACCGGGATGCGTCCGGGCGGCAACTCGTCGAGCGTCGTGAGGTCGAGGTCGCCGAAGATGACCATGGCCGCGGTGCGCGGGATGGGCGTCGCCGTCATGACCAGGAGGTCGGGGTCGCCGTCGGCGCCCTTGCTGCGCAGGGTGGCTCGTTGCTCGACGCCGAAGCGGTGTTGCTCGTCGATCACCACGCAGCCGAGCGAGCGGAACGTCACCTCCTCGGTGAGCAAGGCGTGGGTGCCCACGACCAGGCCGACGCCACCCCAGCGGAGGCCTTCGAGGACGCCCGTGCGCGCCCGGCCCTTCACCTTGCTCGTGAGGAGCTCGACCCGCACGTCCCCGCCGGCCATGCCCCCGGGGCCCTCGAGGTCGCCCAGCAGCGCCCGCACCGCGGCGAAGTGCTGCTCGGCCAGCACCTCGGTCGGCACCATCAACGCGCCCTGATGCCCGCTCTGCGCGGCGGCCAGCAGCGCGGCCACCGCCACCACGGTCTTGCCCGAGCCGACGTCACCCTGGAGCAGGCGGTGCATCGGGAAGGGGCCCGCCATGTCGGCGACGATGACCGCCAGGGCCTGGCGTTGCGCGGTCGTGAGTTGGTAGGGCAGCCCGGCCAGGAACCGGGCCACCAGGGTCCCCGAGACGGCGCCGGTGACCTCCCGGGGCGAGACGTCGTGGTGCAGGGCGCGGGCGTTCACCTCGAAGGCCCGCCGGCGCAGCACCAGAGCGAGCTGCAGCCGGAACAACTCGTCGAAGACCAGCCTGCGCCGGGCCGGCGCCACCACATCGAGCGACTCGGGCACGTGGATGGCCCCGAAGGCCTCCGTGCGCCCCCACAGGTCGAGCTCGTCGCGCCAGGCGGGCGGCAACGGGTCGAGGAACTCCCCGGCCCGGCTCAAGCGCCTCCTCGACGAAGTTCCCGATCTCCCAGCTGGTGAGGCCGGACTTGGCCGACGCCGGGTACACGGGCAGGATGCGCAGCGTCCGGCGCCCCGGCGTCATGCCGGCGACGACGTCGACCACCGGGTTGACCATCTGGCGGGTCCCTCGGTACTCCCCCACCTTGCCGAAGAAGATGGCCTCGGTCCCCTGCTCGAGCTGCTTGGCCCGCCAGGGCTGGTTGAAGAAGACGACGGCCAGCCGGCCGGTGTCGTCGCGCACCGACCACGTCGACCACGGCCCGCCCCTGCTTGGAACGACCGTGCGCGGGCCGACTGCACGGTGGCCAGCACGGCCGCCTCGTCGCCGACCACGAGGTCCGACACGTCCGCCTGGCGGGTCCGGTCGATGTAGCGGCGCGGGTACGTCGTCAGGAGGTCGAGGACGGTCTCGACCCCGAACTGGGCCAAGTTCTCGGCCCGGCGCTCCGAGACCCGGTCGAGGACCGAGACCGGCCGCTCGCTCAGGTCGCGCAGGGAGCGGCTGCTACTCAATCCCGAGCAGGTACGGGTAGAGGGGCTGCCCGCCCTGGTGCACCTCGAGCGCGACCTCGGGGTGCTCCTCGGACAGCCATTCTTCGATGCGCCGGGTGTCGGCCACCCGGGCACCCTCGCCCTCGATGAGGGTCACGAGCTCGTGGGAGTCCTCGAGCAGGCGGCTCAGCAGCAGGCGGGTGCACACGACGACATTGTCGGCGATGGCCACCACGCCGTCACGCGAGATCCCGATGTAGTCGCCCTCGCGCACCTCGCCGGCGTCGGTCGTCGAGTCGCGCACCGCCTTGGTCACCTCGGCCGGCACCACCCGGGCGGCCGACTCGGCCATGGCGGCCGCGTTGGTGTCCGCCCCGGCCGCCGGGTCGTAGGCCAGCAGTGCGGCGAACCCCTCCACGATCGAGCCGGTCGCCACGACCCGCACGGTCTTGTCGGTCAGCGCGTCGACCTGGTCGGCCACCGGCCGGATGTTCTTGTTGTTGGGCAGGATCACGACCTCGTCGGACCCGACCGACTCCACCGCCTTCACCAGATCGGCCGTGGCCGGGTTCATGGTCTGGCCCCCCACCACCTGATGGTGCACGCCGAGCGAGCGGAAGATGCGTCCGATGCCGTCGCCCGACACCACGGCCACGACGCTGGTCGTCGGCACGGGGCCCACGCCCTCGACCGAGGGCCCCGCACCCGGCGCGCCCACGTTCTCGCGCACCCAGCGCTCCTCTTCGACCTGCTCCTCGAGGTCGGTGACCCGGATCCGCTGCGGCTTGCCGATCTCGATCGCCGCCTCGATGGCCCCACCGATGTCGTCGGTGTGGATGTGGCAGTTCCACATCCCGTCGCCCCCGACGACGACGATGGAGTCGCCGATACCGGCCCACACGTCCTTGAACCCTTCGATGGTGTCGTCGGGCGCGGCCAGCAGGTACATGACCTCGTAGCGGAGATCGCCGACCGCGTGCATGCCGCCCTCCACCGGGTCGGGGGTGGAGCCGGCGCTCAGCTTCGAGAGATCGGGTCCCGGTCCGCCGGCGGGCTCGGGCAGCGGGCGACCGTCGAGCACCAGGAGGAAGGCATCGAGGAGGAGGAGGTAGCCGGTGCCGCCGGCGTCGACCACCCCGGCCTGGGCCAGGACGGGGAGCATCTCGGGCGTGCGGGCCAGGGCGTCGGCCGCCTCCGAGCGGGCGCTCTCGAGCACACCCACCAGTCCCGAGCCCCGGGCGGCGCCGATCGCCGCCGCGGCGGCCACGGTCAGGATGGTGCCCTCGACCGGACGCACCACGGCCTTGCGGGCCAGGTCCGAGGCATGGGCGATCGCCTCGGTCAGCGTCTCGGGGCTCACCTCGCCGGTCGTCGATCCCGCCATGCACTCGCTCATGCCCCGCAAGAGCTGCGAGAGAATGACGCCCGAGTTCCCCCGGGCGCCCATGAGCGACCCGTGCCCGATGGCCTTGCACACCTCGGGGAGGCCCGATCCCGACCCGACGCCCTCGAGCTCGCTGACCACCGCCTCGAGGGTGAGGGCCATGTTCGTGCCGGTATCGCCGTCGGGGACGGGGTAGACGTTCAGCCGGTTGATATCGGCCTGATGGAGGCGGAGCGCATCGCGGTAGCCCCCCATGACGGCACGTAGATCGTCGGCGCCCAGGGTCGCCGGGGAGCTCATGGCAGGGGATGCTAACCTTTAGCCCCGTTCGTGAAGGTCCAGCTGGTGGTTGCACCGCGGCCTCGCTAGGAAGGTTCTCCCAATGGCAGCAGTGTGCGACATCTGTGGCAAGAAGCCCTCGTTCGGCATGAACGTGAGCCACTCGCACCGGCGCACCAAGCGGCGCTGGAATCCCAACGTGCAACGGGTGCGCGCCGTGGTCGACGGTGCACCCAAGCGCCTGCACGTCTGCACCTCGTGCATCCGGGCCGGCAAGGTGACCAAGCCCTTGCGCCGGAACTACCAGCCCAGCGCCAGCAGCTAGTCCCGGGCGGGTCCTGCGCCTTCAGCCCAGTGTGTGCTGCCAACCCAGGCGGGGCAGCGGATCACCCTTGAGCGTGCGCACCGTGGCGTCGGCCACCATGACCCCGATGCGGACCGGCGGGCGCAAGCCCTCGCGCATCGAATCCGGCCGCCAGCTCTTCCTGGTCCGCCGCGCGACACGGTGAAGCAGCAGCTCGTAGTCCTCCCCGCCGCCCAAGGCCTCCTCCAGGGTCGCTCCGTCGGCCACCGGGACGTCACCCAGCTCGAAGCCCACGCCCGAGGCGTCGGCCAGGCGGTGCAGGTCGAGCGCCAGGCCGTCGGAGACGTCGATCATGGCCGTTGGCCCCGAACCGCCGCGCCGTGTCGCCCTCGCGCAGGCGGGCCACCGGTCGGCGATAGGCCTGTCCGAGACCCGATGTGGGCGCGCAGCTGGCGCAGCCCCGCCGCCGATCCGCCGCACGGGCCGGTGACCATGATGGCATCTCCCGGTGCCGCCCCGGCCCGGGTCACGGCGGAGCCCGACCAGCGGCACCGAGCCGAGCACGGTCACGGCCACCACCAGCTGGCTCGGCACCCGACACGTCGCCACCGACGACCGGGCACCGCGCCGCCGCCGACGCCTCGGCCACCCCCTGCATCACCCCGAGGGCCACCTCGCCGTTTCCCGATCCCCCTGGCACACAGAGTGCAATGAGTGCACCGATCGGTGACGCGCCCATGGCGGCCAGGTCGCTCACGGCACCCATGAGCGCCTTCCACCCCACGTCAGCCGGGGTGCAGAGCGAGAGGTCGACGTGCACCCCCTCGACCACGCTGTCGACCGAGACGACCAGCGGTCCACCGTCGGGCGACCTCGACCAGCGCGGCGTCGTCCCGCAGGCCGAACGCCTCGATTCCGTTTCCCAGCATCCCCCGAATAAACTGCAGGAGGTCGTCCTCACCGGCGATTGCCGGCAGGTCCGTTGGTTTGGGGGATCCCACGGCTCATGCCTAGCATTGGACCCCACCGAAACTGGCCCGAAGAAGGAGCAGATCCCCCAACGATGGCGCCGACGAAGAACGCGAATCTCCTGGCTTGGGTCGAGAAGGTGGCCGCACTGACCACGCCCGACCGAATCGAGTGGTGCGACGGCTCGGCCGACGAGTACGACCGGCTCTGCCAAGAGCTCGTCGACGCCGGCACCTTCACCAAGCTCTCCGACGCCAAGCGGCCCAACAGCTACTGGGCCCACTCGGACCCCGGCGACGTGGCCCGGGTCGAGGACCGCACCTTCATCTGCTCCGAGAAGGAGATCGACGCCGGGCCGACCAACAACTGGCGCGACCCCGAGGAGATGCGCGACTTCCTCGACGGCCTCTTCGAGGGCTGCATGAAGGGCCGGACCATGTACGTGGTTCCGTTCTCCATGGGCCCGCTCGGCTCGGACATCGCCCACATCGGCGTGCAGCTGACCGACTCGGCCTACGTGGCCGTCTCCATGCGGATCATGACCCGCATGGGCACGGGCGCCCTCGAGGTCCTCGGCGACGACGGCGTGTTCGTGCCCTGCCTGCACTCGGTCGGCGCGCCGCTCGAGCCCGGACAGGCCGACGTGCCGTGGCCGTGCGACGCCGAGAACAAGTACATCGTCCATTTCCCCGAGACCCGCGAGATCATCTCGTTCGGCTCGGGCTACGGCGGCAACGCCCTCCTCGGGAAGAAGTGCTTCGCGCTGCGCATCGCCTCGGTCATGGCCCGCGACGCCGGCTGGATGGCCGAGCACATGCTCATCCTGAAGCTCACCTCGCCCGACGGCGAGACGCGCTACATCACGGGCGCCTTCCCCTCCGCCTGCGGCAAGACCAACCTGGCCATGCTCATCCCCTCCATCGAGGGGTGGAAGGTCGAGACGGTCGGCGACGACATCTGCTGGATGAAGTTCGGCGACGACGGCCGCCTCTACGCCATCAACCCCGAGGCCGGCTTCTTCGGCGTGGCGCCGGGGACGAACACCCACACCAACCCGAACGCCATCCTCACCCTCGACGGCAACTGCATCTTCACCAACACCGCGCTCACCGACGACGGCGACATCTGGTGGGAGGGCATGACCGACGAGCCGCCGGCCCACCTGACCGATTGGAAGGGCAACGACTGGACGCCCGAATCGGGCACGCCCGCCGCGCACCCGAACGCCCGGTTCACGGCACCGGCCAGCCAGGACCCGGCGATCGCCCCCGAGTGGGAAGACCCCAGGGGCGTCCCGATCAGCGCCATCCTCTTCGGCGGTCGGCGCGCCTCGGTGGTGCCGCTGGTGTTCCAGTCCAACGACTGGGAGCACGGGGTGTTCCTCGGTTCCATCATGGCCTCGGAGACCACGGCGGCCCAGGCGGGTGCCGTCGGCAACCTGCGCCGCGACCCCTTCGCCATGCTCCCCTTCTGCGGGTACAACATGGCCGACTACTTCTCGCACTGGCTCCGCATCGGGGCCACGGCGCCCGACCCGGGCAAGCTGCCGAAGATCTTCTACGTGAACTGGTTCCGCAAGGGCGAGGACGGCAAGTTCCTCTGGCCGGGCTACGGCGAGAACTCGCGGGTGCTCGAGTGGATCTTCAACCGGGTCATCGACGAGGGCGAGGCCGTCGACACACCGATCGGCGCGGTGCCCGCTCCCGGCGGCATCGACATCGAGAACATCGACGTGTCCAAGGACGACATGGAGGAGCTGCTCCGGGTCGACACCGAGGGCTGGCGGGCCGAGGTGCCACTCATCCGTGAGTACTACTCGAGGTTCGGCGATCGCCTCCCCGCCGCCCTGAGCGAGCAGGTCGACGCGCTCGAGAAGCGGCTGGGTTAGCCGGCCGACTCGCTTCCGGGCATCTCCCGGAAGTCGCGGCGGATGAAGCGCGGGGCCTGCATGGCCCGGCGTCCCGAGACGTAGGAGAGCCCGCCCAGGGCGGCCAGCACCGCCATGGTGGCGTCGCCCTGCGGGAGCGTGAAGGCGATGATCAGCGGGATCAGCGACCCGATCACCCAGACCAGCTGCTGGCGCATGCCGAAGCGGGCAAAGGCGCGGCCCTGAGCCGAAATCGGGATGTAGCGCTGGGTCATGGCGTCGAACGAGGGCTGGGCCACCGCGCCGGCCAGCCCGACGGTGAAGGCCAGGACGACCTGGGCGAACAGGGTGCCCCACACGGCGCAGCCCGCCGCCGAGATAGCGATGAGCCAGAGCGCGGACAAGAGCAGTTGCTGTTCGGTCATCCGCTTGCGCAGCCGCCCGACCAGGACGAGGCCGAGAATCGCACCGGCCCCCGTGCCGACCAGCACGAAGCCGTACCACTCGAGGCCGACCCCCTTCATGCGCCGCAGCCCGAAGGCAAGCATGAAGGTCATGAAACCGGTCAGCCCGCGCACGATGCACATCGCGGTCAACCCGAGCATCACCTCGGGATGGGCCACCGGCTGCAGGCGAATGAGGTCCTGTTCCCGAGCCGCCTGCTCCTGATTGGCTTGTCCGAACTCGCGCACCGAGGTCGTCTTGTCGGTCCACGCCTTCTCTCCTCGACCCCCGCTCAACACCGGGAGGCGGGTGCCGGCGATGGCCGCGGCGATGAACACGAGTGTGGCGAAGATCAGCACGGCGGCCGAACCACCGAGTTTGTAGAGGATGACGCCGGGCACCGACACGATGAACCCGCTCGCCGTCCCGATCAGGGTGAGTCGGGCGTTGAGGGTGGCGTAGCCGGTTTGCTCCCCCGATTCGTCGGTCCCCTGGAGTGAGGACATCTCGGGCACCAACGCTCCCTTGGTGACCAGGTACAGCTTGGAGCAGACGAGAACGAGGAAGGCCAGCGGAAACAGCAAGAAGCTATGGATGTGCGTGGCCATCAGCGGGCACAAGACGGCCCGCCCGACCCCCGAGGACACCACCATGAGCCGGCGGGCTCCCCGGCTCCGGTCGATGAGCGGGCCGAGGAGCGGCGAGACGATGGCGAACGGTGCGATGGTGAACAGCAGGTACAGCAACACCTCGTGATCGGCCGCGTTCGGCGAAATCGAGAAGAACAGCGAGCCGGCCAGCGAGATGGTGACCAGCGTGTCCCCACCCAGCATCGCGAATTGCACCAGCGAGAGGCGGCCGATCGGGTGCGCCTGATCGAAGACGTCGTGCACCGACTGTCGAGCCATCTCCTTGAACTGCTCGACCTTTTGGGGCATGGCCACCACGCCAATGTACGCGTCAGGTTCTTCGTGCCCGGTCCGCCTTCGCCCGCGGCGCGGTGACGGTCCTGGTCGGGCGATGCGGCCAGGCGCGAACGAGACGGGTCCGGCAGCAACCGGTGAACACCGCAGAACCAGCGGCTAGCTCAGCGCCCCCGACTCGCGCAGCTTGGCCACCGCCCCCTCGTCCACGCCCCACTCGACGAGCGCGGAGACCGTGTCGGCCCCCGGAGGCGAGGGCGGCGAGGACACCGTCGACGGCGTGCGGGAGAAGCGGGGCGCGGGCGCCGGCTGCACCACCCCTTCCACCTCGATGAAGGTCGAGCGGGCCACGTTGTGCGGATGGAGGTGCGCCTCCCACGGCGAGAGCACAGGGGCGACGCAGGCGTCGGTGCCCTCGAAGATCGCCGTCCACTCGTCGCGCGTCTTGGTGCGGAAGACGGAGCTGAAGCGCTCCTTGAGTGCCGGCCAATCCGCCCGGGACATCTGGCCGGGGAGCGACGGGTCGTCCGCCAGCCCGAGACCCTCGAGCAACTTGGCGTAGAACTGCGTCTCGATCGCCCCGACGCCCATCCACTTCCCGTCCGCCGTCTCATAGACCTCGTAGAAGGGCGCGCCTGTGTCGAGCATGTTGGCGCCGCGCTCCTCGTTCCAGATCCCGTGGTTCCGGAAGGCGTGGATCATCGTCATGAGCACGGCCGACCCGTCGGTCATGGCCGCGTCGACCACCTGGCCCTCGCCCGAGCGCGCCGCCTCGAGCAGCGCGGCCACCATCCCGAAGGCGAGGAGCATCCCGCCGCCCCCGAAGTCGCCCACCATGTTGAGCGGGGGCACCGGGGCCGAGTCGGCCCGGCCCATGGACCACAGCGCGCCGCCGATGGAGATGTAGTCGATGTCGTGCCCGGCCATGGGGGCCATCGGGCCGTCCTGACCCCAGCCGGTCATGCGCCCGTAGACGAAGCGCGGGTTGCGGGCCAGGCACGCGTCGGGACCGAGGCCGAGCCGTTCGGTCACGCCGGGGCGGAAACCCTCGACCAGACCGTCGGACCGCTCGACCAGGTCGAGCACGAGCGCCACGGCGTCGGGGTCCTTCAGGTCGATCCCGACCGAGGGCCGGGACCGGTTGAGCAGGTCCCAGTAGGGGCCCTGCCCCGAGGTCTTGAACTGCGCTCCGGCCTCGACGGCGCCGGGCGCCGCCCGCTCCAGGCGAAGCACCGAGGCGCCGGCGTCGGCCAGCATCATGCAGGTGAAGGGGCCCGGACCGATCCCCGCCAGCTCAATGATCTTGATTCCGTGCAGCGGTCCGGTGCGTTCGGTCATCGCAGGATCGTGTCCCGGCATCCCGGCACTGGTCAAACCCGACCCTGGGCGCGCCATGCCCCGCCGGCACCGGGCGCCGCGCCAAGCTGGGACCGTGCACACCGCGCGCGCCCCCGGCCGCGTCACCATCGTCGGCGACCACACGGACTACAACGCGGGCCTCTCGCTCCCCATGGCGATCGACCTGGCCACCGAGGTGCGCTTCACCGCGAGGCCGGGCAGCTTCCTGGTCGGCGTGGAGTCCGACCAGTTCCCCGACGAGCCCTTCGAGGTCGCCCTGACCGACCCGGACCAGTCCCCGCCGGGAGCCGCACCGCCGACCGCGGCGCCCCTCCCGGCGAACGCGCTCTTGGCCGCCGCGCTCCTCAGTCTGTGGCCGCCACCCGACGGCGCCGGGGGGCGGATCGAGGTCGCCAGCACGGTCCCCGTCGGGGCCGGCCTTTCGTCGAGCGCGGCCTTCTCGGTGGCGCTGCTGCTGGCCCTGGGCCACGACCCCGCTCCATTGGCGCTGGCCCGCACCGAGCAGGAGGCGGAACGGGCGACGGGCGCCCACGTCGGCCTGCTCGATCCGCTCGCCATCGCCGGCGCCACCGCGGGGCACGCCCTGTCCATCGACTTCCACACCCTGGCCACCCACCAGGTGGCGGTCCCCGAGCAGGCTGCCTTCGTCATCGTGCACAGCGAAGCGCCCCGCCTCCTCGTCGAGTCGCCCTACGCCGCCCGGCGGGCCGAGTGCGAGCGCGCGGCGCGCCAGCTCGGGCGCCCACTCGGCCTGTGTTCCCTGAGCGACCTGAGCGGGCTGTCCGACGCGGTGTTGCGCCGCCGGGCCCGCCACGTCGTGACCGAGTGCGCCCGCGTCGTCGAGGCCGAGCGTCTCCTCGAACGGGGAAACCTGGCCGCGTTGGGTGAGGTCATGACCGAGGGCCATCGCAGCCTGGCCGCGGACTACCTGGTCTCCGTGCCCGCCGTCGAAGAGCTGGTCGAGCACCTCCTGGCTCAGCCGGGCGTCCTGGGCGCCCGCATGTCCGGCGGCGGCTTCGGCGGCTGCGTGGTGGCCCTGTGCGAGCCCGACTCCCCCGCGCTCGACCTCGAGACCCATGCCCCCCGGCGGGCCTGGCGGGTCAGCCCGTCGGCTGGCGCTGTGCTGCTGCCGCCTGCGAGGTAGCCACCAAGGCGTCGAGCACCCCGAGGGCCCGCCCGCGGTCGAGCGACTCGGCGGCCAGCGCGAGCCCATCCTCGAGGTTGTCCGCTCGGCCGGCCACCATGAGCGCCGCCGCCGCGTTCAGCATGCCGATGTCGCGCCGTGCGCTCCTCTCCCCCTCGAGCACCGAGCGGATGGCCGCCGCGTTGAAGGCGGCGTCACCACCCCGCAGGTCGTCCAGCGTGGCCGGCGGAAGTCCGAGCGCAACCGGGTCCACCCGCCACTCGTCGAGCTCGTAGGCGCCAGCGCCGTCGCCCCGTACCTCCAGCACGGTCGAGGGCGAGGTGACGCTCAGCTCGTCGAGTCCATCGTCCGCCCGCACAATGAAGGTCCGCCGGCTGCCCGTGGCGCCGAACACGTCGGCCATGATCGGCGCCATGGCGGGGTCGCTCACGCCGACCAGCTGATAGCGGGTGCGCGACGGGTTGGTCAGCGGTCCGAGGAAGTTGAAGACCGTGGGCACGCCGATCTCGGCCCGCACCGGGCCGACGAAGCGCATGGCCGGGTGGAAGGCCTGGGCGAAGCAGAAGCCCATGCCGGCCTCGGTCACGCAGCGCGCCACGCCTGCGGGACCGATCTCGAGGGCGACGCCCAACGCCTCGAGCACGTCGGCCGTCCCCACCGAGGACGACGCGGCACGGTTGCCGTGCTTGCACACGGCCACGCCGGCGCCCGCCGTGATGAAGGAGGCCAGCGTGGTCACGTTGATGCTGGCCAGGCGGTCACCGCCGGTACCGACCAGGTCGACCACGACGTCCTCGGTCGCGAGCGGGCAGGGCACGGCCGCATCGACCATGGCCCGGGCCAGCCCGGTCACCTCCTCGGCCGTCTCTCCCTTGGCGTGGAGCAAGGTCAGGAAGGCGCCCACCTGGGCGGGCGTGGCCTCGCCCCGGAAGACCACCCCCATGATCTCCTCGGCTTCGGACTCGCTCAGCGAGGCGCGCTGGCTCAGCCGAGCCAGCACTTCAGGCCAGGTCAGTCCCACCAGAGGTCCCGGTCGAGCACGCCCCGGGCGATCAGGCCCAGCTGCACCTGGGAGGTGCCCTCGACGATGGTGAGCTGCTTGGCGTCGCGGTACCACTGCTCGGTCGGGTGGTCCTCCATGTAGCCGGCCGCGCCCAGGAGCTGGACGGCCAGCGAGGAGGCCCGCACCGCCAGCTCGGTGGCGTGGTACTTGGCCATGGACAGGTAGGGCACGAACTCCTTGGTGAACTTGCCCTGGTCGGCCAGCACGGCCGCCCGGTACGTCAGGAGTCGGGCCGCCTCGATGTCGACCGCACACTTGGCGATCTCCCACTGGATCCCCTGGAAGTCGGCGATGGTCTTGCCGAACGCGGCGCGCTGCTGGACGTACTCGGTGGCGTACATCAGCGCGCCCTCGGCCAGGCCGATGCCCCGGGCCGCCACGATCGGCCGCATGGCGTTGAGGCCCAGCATGGCCAGGCGGAAGCCGCCCACCTCCCCGATCACGTTCTCCGCCGGCACGTGGACGTCGGTGAGCAGGAGCTCGCCGGTGTCGACGCCGCGCACCCCCATCTTGTGGTCGGTCCGCCCCACCTCGACCCCGTCGGAGGCCCGCTCGACGATGAACGCGGTGACGGAGTCGTGGGCCCGGCTGGTGGGCTCGCTCGTCTTGGCGAAGACGGTGTACCAGTTCGCCTCGCGCACGCCCGACATCCAGCACTTGGTGCCGTTGAGCACCCAGCCGCCGTCCGCACCCTCGTCGGGCACGGCCCGGGTCCGCATGCCCATGACATCGCTCCCGGCCTGGGGCTCGGACAGCCCGAAGGCGGCCTTCAACGTGCCGTCACAGATCCCGGGCAGGTAGCGCGTCTTCTGCTCCTCGGTCCCGGCGATCATGACCGGGCCCGTGGGCAGGCGGGTCAAGAGCAGCATGAGGGCGGCGGTGTTGGAGTACTTGGCCACCTCTTCGATGGCCAGGGCCAGGCCCAGGATCCCGGCGCCCGAGCCCCCGTACGCCTCGGGAATGCAGAGCCCGAGCAGGCCGGCGTCGCGGAACACCTCGAAGACATCCGTCGGGTACGTGCCTTCTTTGTCGATGGCCCGGGCTCGAGGCTTCACCTTGTCCTGGGCCAGGCGCCGCACCGAATCGCGGAGCTCGAGGAGCTCGTCGGAGAGGTCGAATTGCACCGGTGCAGGTTATCGGAGCCTCCAGCCAGGTATTTTCTGGAACTTGACCACCGACGACCCCGAAAATCCCGAGACACCCGAGTCTCACGAGCCGACCGGGCTCACCGCGGGGCCGCCGCCGGCACCACCGGTGCCCCCCGGCTCCGCGGCCGAGCCCGACGCCGTCGTCATGACCGAGCCCCCGAAGTCCCGGGCCGATCTCCAGGCCCAGTTGCGCAAGTCCAAGAGGAAAGACCGCAAGCGTCAGCACCGCTGGCGCCGGCGCATCCTCTACACGCTGGCGGCGCTCATCGTCCTCATCGCAGCCGGAGCCGGCGGCCTGTACGTGTACGCCAACTACCGCTTCGACCAGATCAAGAAGGTGCACTCCAAACACCTGGTCGCGCAACCGGCGGACCCGCTCAAGCCCTTCAACCTGCTCCTCGTCGGGTCCGACTCGCGCGCCTTCGTCGACAACTCGACCCAGGTGCGCGCCTTCGGCAACGAAGCCGACGCCGGAGGCCAGCGCAGCGACGTCACCATGGTCGCCCGCTTCGACCCCGTCAACAAGACGGTCACCGTGCTGTCGATCCCCCGCGACCTCGAGGTCGACATCCCGGGCAACACCCCGGGTATCTCAGGTGAAAACCGCATCAACGCGGCCTACAACTCCGGACCCGACCTCCTCGTGCAGACGATCGAGCAGGTGCTCGGCATACCGGTCAACCATTACGCATCGGTCGGTTTCGACGGGTTCTCCGGCATGGTCAACGCGCTGGGCGGCATCACCATGGACTTCCCGACCGCCGTCAAGGACCAGTACACCGGTCTGCACGTGACCCAGACGGGCTGCCAGGTGGTCAACGGGACCACCGCGCTGCAGCTGGTGCGCAGCCGGCACCTCTACTACATGCAGGACGGCTATTGGCACTACGACGGTGAGTCGGACTTCAGCCGCATCCAGCGACAGGACGCCTTCTTCCGGGCCGTCCTCGCGAAGATCAACCAGTCCATCACGAACCCACTGGCCATCAACAGCTTCATCGGCGCCGCAGTCGGCAACGTCTCCATCGACGACACGCTGAGCCAGGGCGACCTGCTCCACATCGCCGAGTTCTTCCGCGGCCTGCCCTCCTCCCACCTGATCACCGAAACGCTGCCCACCACGGGCCATGTCACCAGTGGCGGAGCCGACGTGCTCGAGTTGGCCCAGCCGTACGCGCGAGAACATGATCAACGCGTTCAACGCCATCGGGGCCGCACCACCGAAGACCACGACCACCGTTCCAGCCGGAGGAGGGAAGGAAAAGGACAAAGGGACGACGACCACGACGGCGCCCGCGCTGGCGCACAGCGAGGTGTCGGTGAACGTGCTGAACGCGTCGACGGTGAACGGGATCGCCCACACCACCGCCAGCGGGCTTACGCAGGCGGGCTTCAAGGTGGCCGAAATCGGCAATGCCACTCAGCTCGGCGCGGACAGCGATTCGGAGATCCGCTACGGGCCGACGGGCCTGAGTGCGGCGCAGTCCCTGGGCGCGGCGCTCAGCGGCCCCGTCACCTACCTGCCCGACCCCGATCTGAGCGGCAACACCGTCTCGCTCCTCATCGCCGGCTCATCCCTCACCGTGACGAGCGAGTCGACCTCGGGCGCAGGCTCGACCACGTCGACGTCGACGACCACCACGACCTACCCCGGTGAGACGACCACGAGCACGACGATCCCGTCGGACGTCTACACGAACACCCAACTGGAGCCGTGGAACCCCTACCCCTGCACCCTGGGTGCGCCGACGACGACCACCACCACGGTGCCGGTCAAGAAGGCGCTGAAGAAGTAGGCCTGATCCGGCGGGCCCGAAGACTCAGGCCGACTTGCGGCGCTGCCGCACGATGCGCCGGCGCTCCCGCTCCGTCGTGCCGCCCCAGATCCCCTCACGCTCACGGTGGGCCAGAGCGTGCTCGAGGCAGAGCTGGCGGACCGGGCAGACGTCACAGACAGCCTTGGCCTCGGCCGCGTCGGCCTCGTCCTCGGACACCGGGTAGAACGCCTCGACGTCGAGACCCCGGCAGGCTGCTTGCTTGCGCCACGTGGTGGCGATCATGGGAAACACATCCTCTAATAAGTTTGAAAAGCGGGTACGGACATTCGCCCTGTTCGGGGGCCCTTTCGGCGGCATCGCCGGTGGCACCGGATCCGAATTCAGCGAACGAAGAGTATGACGCACACTTGGAGCGTCTGTAAAGATCTGCGCAACAGAATTGTCCCTGGTCAGCACATGTCTAACGGCTTTGTTGTCCCCTCGAGGTCCCCGAGCAGCTCGCGGCGCACCTCGGCCGGCAGGAGGGTTCGGGCCGGGTACTCGGGGTGCAAGGACTCGAGGGCGACCTCGGAGGCGGCGGCGAAGGCTGCCACCTGGGCCTCGGAGAAGCCGAAGCGCAGGTAGTGCACGGCCGGGGTCACGGTGTCCCTGGTCAGGGCCGCCGCGTGCTCGGCCTCAGGCTCGCTGGCCACCACGTCGCCGTCGATGAAGACCCCGATCGTCCGCTCGATGCCGACCAGCTTGGGCAGCCACTCGCGCAATTGGGACTCCGAGGTCAGCTCGATGAAGAGGGTGGCCGAGAGCTCCCCCGCCGCGGGCAGGAGCCGGTTGTAGATGTCGAGCTCGACCTGGATCGCCTCGTCGCTGATGATCTTCTCGACCCGGGCCATCTCCTGGACCTGGAAGCGCACGGTGTCGAGGCACTCGAAGACCAGGGTCATGATCGGGCCCAGCCCGACCCGGCGCTGTCGCTTCCGCTGAATCACCCTGGCCCGGTATTCCTCGCGCACACGCTCGTAGGCCCGCAGGTCGAGGACGTCGTCGAGGGTCAGCCCCGCCGGCGCACCACCTCCCGACGAGCTCACGCCCGTCCCTCGCCACCACCGGCCCGGCCGATGCCGTAGGCCTGGGCCAACAGCTGCAGCGGGTGCACCGGCCGCAGGCCCGTCTCCTGCGTGATGGAACCGTTGGCCAGGTGGCAGTCCCCGCAGACGACGTCGTTGCCGGCCGCCTCGACCTCTCGGCCCAGGGGTCCCGCCACCTTGCGGGCCAGCTCGTAGTTCTCCGACCGGTAGCCCCAGGTGCCGTCGATGCCCGAACAGCGCTGGACCAGGGTGCATTGCACCCCGGCCTTCTTCAACAGGTCACGGCTGCGCAGCCCGGCGTTCTGGGCCTGGAGGTGACAGGCCACGTGGTAGGTGACGTTCTCGGGCACGGAACCGTCGGCCACGCCGGGGAATTGGTCGCGCAGCTCGAACGCGTCGTCGGGATCCCGGTGACGCTTCATCAGGTACTCGGCCGGGTCGTAGGTGTGCGCGGCCACGAGCTCGGCGTCGGCCGTGCCGACGTAGAGCGGGTAGTCCTTCTTGAGCACGTAGGCGCAGGTGGGCTGGGCCACGACGACGTCCTTGCCGGCGCGCACCGCGGACGCCAGGGCGGCCACGTTGCGCCGGGCCGACTTCTCGAATTCCTCCACCTTGCCCGAGTGCAGCCAGGGCGCCCCGCAGCACTTGGTGCCGCCCGGGATCGAGCAGGCGACCCCGTTGTGCTCGTAGACCTCGACGATCGCCTTGCCCACGTCGGGCTCCATGTACTCGACGAAACACGTGGGGAAGACCGCCACGCTGCCGCCGCCGGCCCGGGACGCCGCGGCCGTACCCCGGCGGCCCTTGAACCAGGTCGTAAAGCGCTGCTTGGCGTACGGCGGCAGCAGGCGTTCCGACGCGATGCCGACCGTCTTCTCCATCAGCTTGCGCGTCCACGACCCCGGCGTGCCGGTGGCCCAGTTGACCACCGGCTCGGCCAGGACCGAGGCACGCCCGAGGGCGTCGGTCCGCCCCAGGAACTGGTCGGTGACCCGCTCCCGGACGCCGACCAGCTGCTTCTGGCGCACTGCGTGCACCCTGCTCATGAGCCGCGGGAAGTCGAGCTCCCACTCGTGCGGGGGCACGTAGGGGCACTTCACGTAGCAGAGCTTGCACTGGTAGCACTCGTCGACGACCTGATTGCGCTGGGCGTCGGTCAGCTTCGTGACGTCTCCCTCGTTCTCGTCGATGAAGGTGAACAACGACGGGAAGGAGGGGCACAGGTTGAAGCAGAGCCGGCACCCGTGGCACAGGTCGAAGACGCGGTCGAGCTCCACACGGAGCGCGGCCGGGTCGAAGTACTTGGGATCGGTGGGGTCGTAGGTGGCGGTCACCGCGCCGCGGTGCCTAGGAAACCGACTCGAGCCCCTGGGTGAAGCGGCCGGCGTGAGACTTCTCGGCCTTGGCCAGGGTCTCCAGCCATTCGGCGATCTCGGCGAAGCCCTCGTCACGGGCCGTCTTGGCGAAGCCGGGGTACATCTCGGTGTACTCGTAGGTCTCGCCCTCGATGGCCGACTTGAGGTTGTCCTCGGTCGCGCCCACGGGCACGCCGGTCACCGGGTCGCCGACCTCCTTGAGGAAGTCGAAGTGTCCGAACGCGTGGCCCGTCTCACCTTCGGCGACCGAGCGGAACAGCGCGGCCACGTCTGGGTAGCCCTCGACGTCCGCCTTCTGGGCGAAGTACAGGTAGCGGCGGTTGGCCTGGCTCTCGCCGGCGAAGGCCTCCTTGAGATTGGCCTCGGTCTTGCTCCCCTTCAGTCCTGCCATGTCGGTGGTTGCCTTTCTTTCTGTCGATGTGGTTGCTGTTCCTGTTGCTGCGGTCCTGCTGGTGATGCTGTCTGCTACGACGACGACTGGTCCTGACGTGTCGTGCAGGCGTCGCACAGACCCCGGAAGACGACTTCTGCGCTGTCGACGGCGAAGCCCTGGGCGGCCCGGCGCGGCACCCGGAGTCCGGGAAAGTCCGCCGCCAGGTCGCGCACCTTCCCACAGGAGCGGCACACGAGGTGGTGATGGGTGGTCTCGACGTTGGGGTCGAAGCGGGCCTGGCCGGTCCCCACTTCGAGCACCGAGATGGCGCCCAGGTCGGCCAGGTCGTTGAGGGTCTGGTACACGGTCTTGAGCGAGACGTGCGGCATCTCGTCGCGCACCCGTTCGTGCACCCGTTCGGCCGACGGGTGGGTCACGTCGCCCTCGAGGGCGCGAAAGATGCACTGGCGCTGGGCGGTGATCTTGCGACCGTGGGCCCGGAAGAGATCGGTCAGGGCCTCGGGCGATTGCATGACAAGGCCACCATAGCGGGCGCCGACCCTATTTCGACAATCGTTGTCAAAATGGTCGGGGTCGGGGTCGGGGTCGGGGTCTCGGCTGACTTCGACCTTCCGTGACCCGGTCGCCGGACTGCAAGGGTTTCGTGGACGACGGAAGAAGGAGGACCGAAATGGCGGAAACCTGTGTGTGCTGCGCAACGTCCGTCGAGTGGTGGGTCAGGCTGCGCTCGCACCCTGAGCTGGCGATCTGCCACGACTGTCTCGGCGGGCTGAACGGCCAGCGAGACGGCCAGCTCCAGCTGATCAGCGGAACGTGGCTGGTCATGGGCTTCGAGCCGATCTTCAAGGTGTCCGATGTCCCGCGCGCCGCCGCCTGGTTCGAGCGCGCGGGCTTCGAGGTCTCGTTTCACGATGACGCCTATGCCTTCGCTCACCGGGACCTCCACCTGACGATCCACCTCGCCCAAGTCGAAGGAGACGACCAGGCTGGGCACGGCGCGCTCTACCTCCACTGCCAGGACGCCGACCGGGCAGCCGAGCTTTGGCGAGCGGCGGGGATCGTGGTCGAGGGCCTGCGTAACGAGGACTACGGCAAACGGGAGGGCTCCATCACCGACCCGGACGGCAACGTGATCCGCTTCGGGAGCCCCATTCGCTGAGCGTGATCCGAGCCCACCGGCTGCACGCTTCGTCCTGAACCACGGTGAGGTGCCAGCAGGAGTCCGGGGCGTCAGCCGGGGAGCACCGACATCAGCCGTCGGCCGCCGCCCGGTACGCCTCGAGCTCGCGCATGGTGAAGAGCGCCCGCAACGCAATGCCCTCGGCCGCCGCGACATCGGCCCCGCCACCCTCGCGGTCGATGACGCACAGTGCGTGCTCGACCACCGCACCTTCAGCCCGCAGGTCCTGGGCGGAGAGCACCATCTGGCCCCCCGTGGTCACGACGTCCTCAATGATCACCAGGGTGCGACCGTCCACCTCGCCCCCCTCACAGATCTTCTCCGTGCCGTAGCGCTTCGGTTCCTTGCGCACGAAGTAGGCCGGCAAGCCGGTCTTGGCCGAGAGCATGGTGGCCAGCGGCACGCCGCCCAGCTCCAACCCGGCCAGTCCCTCGACGCCCGGCGGGACGAGAGGGGCGAGCGCGTCGACGATGTCGGCCAGCAGCGCCGGATCGGACTCGAAGCGGTACTTGTCGAAATAGTGGTCCGCGGTGCGGCCCGAGCGCAGGACGAAGGAGCCGGTCAGATAGGAGGCGGTGAAGACACGGGCGGCCAGCGTCACCGGCCCATTGTGCATGGTTCTCGGCTCCCGGCGGTGGTTCCCCCCGGGGCGGTCGGCTCAGACCGGGTGGTACCGGCCGCCGCCGTCGATCTGCGCGTGGGCCAGGCGGAAACGGAGGTGGCCTCGGCACAGGTTCGTGTTGCCCAGCGACCAGTTGGCACTCACGTTGGGACGGTCGAGCATGGCGCAGTCGATGCAGAGCGAACCGCGCAGCCCGTCCACTTCGGCGACGAGCGCGGACAGCTCGCGGAACTCCTCGAGGGTGAAGAAACCACTCTCACAACGGATCCACAATTCGGAGAGACGGATCTCGCGACGGAGTTCGAGCTCGGCACCGCGGTCGGCGAACAACACGGAGCCGGCGACGAAGTCGTCGTCGACGCGCTGCGCCCAGCCTCGCTCGGCCCAGTAGCGCCGACGCTCCTCATCAGGAACAAGGCTGAAATAAAACTGCTCGGACTCTTCGTCAGAGTCGTATTCGTCGAAGCGATTCATCGCGGTCCTCCTCAAATGCGCCCGGTCCGACGATCCCGACGTCGACTGCTGAAAGGCGCTGTCCCCCTCGGGGCCGGGTCTTAAACCTCCGGCCCACCCCTCACGCCAACACTTCGGCTCGTTCGCTTCTGCGCTGAAGCGTATTTGTGATGGCGCGTGAAGAGGTGGACGGTCGACATGCCGCGGAACAGCCGATGCCGACGATGCGTGGGCACACCAACCAGGCAACATGCACGACGCGCGCTACATCGGACGTAACACAACAACTGCCCAACTGAGATCAACTCGACGGTCGTCGCGACACGAGACGATCGACCATGCGTCCGGGGTCCACACGAAGATGGCCTCCTGCCGGTACTGCGCACCCAACGCCACCGCGTCGTCCACGGACAGCCCGAGCATGGCGACGCCCTCCTCGCGATGCCTCGAGGACGGATCGACGCCGACGGCGTGCAGCACCCGGCTCGCCCGCCGTCGCACCGCCGCCTCGAGCTCCGCCCCGCGGCGCCGGTTCACCTCCACCCCCGGGCGCTCGGCGCCGGGGTCCCAGGCCGTGAGGATGCAGACCGGTTCCTCGCTCGGCCAGGGCCACGGACCGATCTGGCCATAGGGCGAGCCCCGCGCTGCGCCGCGCACGGTCACGAAGTCCCCCTCGGCCGGGCGCACGATCTGGACGATGGTGCCGGCGTACGCGGCCCACGGATCGCCGGAGGGGAGGAGGGACATCGGCGGGCACCCTAGGCCGGGCCCACGCGAACATCGACCCACGCGAACATGGAGCGGTGCCCGCCACGCCGTCGCGCCTCGCGCTGTCCACGCTGCTCGCACAGGTGCTCGTCGCCTACACGATCGAGTTCGACAATCTGGCCGAGCTCAGGCTCCCCCACCACACGAGCGACGACCACCGCGTCGAACGTTCCGACACGCCGTGGTTGGTGTCGTACGTCTGCTGGGCCAACGTGCTCCAGTACGTCGGACCCGGCGGCCTCACCGTGGCCGCCTTGCGCGAGCAGGCCCGCACCGACCGCCTGCTGCTCGAGGGGTTGCGCCGCTGGCGCTACCTGCGCGTGACCCCGCCCGAGGGCCAGGCACTGAAGAAGCCGTTCGCGGCCACGACGCTGGTGCGCACCACCCGCCAGGGCCGCCTGGCCCAGGAGATCTGGGGCGACCTGCCCACCGTCATGGACGAGCGCTGGCGCGCCCGCTTCGGCGACGACGCCGTCGAGCGCCTCCACCGCGCGCTGGCCACCCTCTTCGTCCGGCTGCCCGTCGATCCTCCCGCCTACCTCCCGGTCGTCTACCCCACCCAGAACGGGAAGGCCGGGGCGACGCCACCCGGACCACCGAGCCACCCCGTGGCCGCGGGCACGGACGACCTCGTCGCGTTGCTCGCGGGCGTGCTGCTGTCCTTCACGATCGACTTCGAAGCCGCGTCGAGGGTGTCGCTCCCCATCAGTGCCAACACGCTGCGCGTGCTGGACCGCGCCCCGCGACGCCTGCGCGACCTGCCCCGCCTGACCGGCGTCTCCAAGGAGGGCAACGCCATGTGCACCGGCTTCCTGGAGCGCCGGGGCTGCGCCGTCATCGAGCCCGACCCGGCGGCCACGCGGGGCAAGGTCATCCGGCTCACCGACAAGGGCGTGGCGGCCCGCGCCAAATACGAACGCGTGCTGGCCGCCACCGAGGAGGGCTGGCGCACCGCCTACGGCCCGCGTCACCTCGACGCGCTACGCGCCGTCCTCGAGCCGCTCGTCGGCGAGGGCACGCTCGACTCGTCTCCTCTGGCCGCCGGCCTGACCCCCGAACCCGGCAACTGGCGGGCCTCGGTCAAGGCGCCCGAGACGCTGCCCCACTACCCCATGGTGCTGCACCGGGGCGGCTTCCCCGACGGCAGCTGACCAGGAAAACAAGCCGGCACACCCCCGCCGACCAGGCCCGATCGATCCGCAACGGGATGTGGCAGGCTGGGTGTGATGCACCCCTTTCGCCGCGACGACGCCCTGCGCCGACTGGCCGACGAGACGTTCGATGTGCTCGTCATCGGGGGCGGTGTCACCGGTGCCGGCGTGGCGTTGGACGCCGCGAGCCGGGGGCTGCGCACGGCCCTGGTCGAGAAGGGCGACTTCGCCTCGGGCACCTCGTCGAAGTCCTCCAAGATGGTCCACGGCGGCATCCGCTACCTCCAGCAGAGGGAATTCCGGCTCGTCTACGAGAACCTGGCCGAGCGCCAACGCCTGCTCGACAACGCGCCGCACCTCGTGTCGCCCCTCCCGTTCCTGATCCCGCTCTTCGGCAAGGACGGCGTGGTCTCCAAGACGGTCGCTCGCTCGTATTCGACGGCCCTCTGGCTCTACGACATCACGGGGGGCTGGCGCATCGGCGAGCGCCACCGGGAGGTCGACAAGCAAGAGGCGCTGGCCCACCTGCCCACCCTCAACACCGATCACCTGGTGGCCGGGTTCCTCTACTTCGACGCCCGGGCCGACGACGCCCGCCTCACCCTGACCCTGGCCCGCACGGCGGCCATCGAGTTCGGCGCTGCGGTGGCCAACTACACCCCGGTCGTCACCATGACCATGGGCGCCGGCGGCCACGCGGACGGTGCCGTCGTGCGCCCCGTCGAAGGCGACCCCTCCTCCGACTTCACCGTCCGGGCCAAGGTGCTGGTCAACGCGACCGGCGTCTGGGCCGACGGGGTCCGGGCCATGGACGAGGGCACCCACCCCAACGCCATCCGCCCGGCCAAGGGCGTGCACGTCACCGTCCCGGCCGAGCGCCTGCCCTGCGACATCGCGGCGGTGATCCCGGTGCCCCAGGACCGGCGCTCCATCTTCGTGGTGTCCTGGCCGGGGACCGACCTCGTCTACTTGGGCACGACCGACACCGACTACGACGGCCCGCTCGACGATCCGGCCTGCACGCCCGAGGACGTCGACTACCTGCTCGGCGCGGCCAACAACGTCACGACCTCCAAGCTGACCCGGGCCGACGTGACCGGGGTCTGGGCCGGCTTGCGCCCGCTGCTCAAGCCGCCGGCCCACGGCGGCCATGTCTCCGAGCGCACGTCCGACCTGTCCCGGCGCCACACCGTGATGACCTCGTCGCACGGTGTGGTCACGGTCACCGGCGGCAAGCTCACCACCTACCGCAAGATGGCCCAGGACACGGTGGACGCCGTCGTGCGCGAGCTCGGCGAGTCGCCCCGCCGGCGCCGCTGCGTCACCAAGTCGCTCCCGCTGCTCGGCGCCACCACCAGGACGCGTGACCCGGTTTCTTTGGCCCAGCCCCACGCCCGCCTCCTCGGCCGCTACGGCACCGAGGCGGCTCAGGTCCTCGCGTTGGCCGAGGACCGCCCCGCACTGCTCGACCCGGTGGTGGCGGGGTTGCCCTATACCGGCGCCGAGTTCCTCTACGCCGTGCGCGAGGAGATGGCGAGCACGCTCGACGATCTCCTCGGCCGGCGGACCCGGGCCGACATCCAGCGCGCCCAGGCCGCCATGGACGCCGCCCCGGCGGTGGCCGCCCTCGTGGCCGACGACCTGGGCTGGGACGCGGCCACCGTGGCCGACCAGATCGCCCTCTTCACCGACACCCGCCACAAGGAGCTGCTGACCGCCGGGCTCGAGCTGCGGTGACCACGCCCACGCCGGTCACGCCGATCGACGCCGAGGCCGGCGCGGTCACCGACCGCCTGGCGGCGCGCTGCGTCGAGGTACCGCCCGCCGTGCTCGAGCGCATCGGGGCAAGCGGGGCCGCCGTCGTCACCGACGACGCGGCGCGGGCCGAGGCGGGCCGGGACTGGTGGCCGCTCGCCATCGACTGGGCCACCACCGGCGCCGTGCCCCAGCGGCCGGCCGTCGTGGTGCGGCCCCACTCGACCGAGCAGGTGTCGGCCGTCCTGGCCGCCTGCAACGAAGCCGCCGTGCCGGTGACCGCGATGGCGGGGCGCAGCGGGGTCTGCGGCGGCTCCATCCCGGTGCACGGTGGCGTGTCCCTCGACCTCACCGCGCTCGAAGGGGTGGTGCGGGTCGACGAGGTGTCACTGACCGCCGACGTCCGCGCCGGCACCTTCGGCCCCGACCTCGAGGACGCGCTGGGCCACGTCGGCGACGGCTACACGCTGGGCCACTGGCCCCAGTCGATGGACCTCTCGACCGTCGGCGGCTGGTTGGCCTGCCGCGGTGCGGGCCAGTACTCGACCCGCTACGGGAAGATCGAGGACATGGTGATCGGGCTCGAGGTGGTCCTGGCCGACGGGCGCGTCCTGCACACCGAGGGGCACGGGCCCCGCGCCGCCACCGGGCCCAACCTGACCCAGCTCTTCGTGGGGAGCGAAGGCACCCTCGGCGTCATCACCGAGGCCCGCCTGCGCCTCCACCCGCTCCCGCCGGCCCAGGAGCGGCGGGCCTTCGGCTTCACCTCGTTCGCCGCCGGGCTCGACGCCTGCCGTCGCATCCTGCGCCGCGGCGCCACGCCGGCCGTGCTCCGCCTCTACGACACCACCGAGTCGGCCCGCAACTTCGAGCAGCCCGACACCAACGTGCTCGTCGTCCTCGACGAGACGGACCCGGCCCTCCTCGCCGCCACCATGGCGGTGGTCGACGAGGAATGTGGGGGCGCCGACGCCCACGCGTTGCCGATCGAGCTCGTCGAGCGCTGGCTCGGCCACCGCAACGACGTGTCCCAGCTGGCCCCGCTCTGGCGCGGCGGCATCGTGGTCGACACGGTGGAGATCTCGGGTTCCTGGGCCGCCCTGCCCACCCTCTTCAACGAGGTGATCGGCGCGTTGACGTCGGTCGAGGGGACCATGGTCGCCTCGGCGCACCAGTCGCACGCCTACACCGACGGCGCCTGCCTGTACTTCACCTTCGCCGGCCGCGGCCCCGAGGGCGGCAACGACCAGGCCTGGCGCCAGTCCTACTACCGCCGCGCCTGGGACACGGTGACCGAAGCCACCATCGCCCAGGGCGCCGCCATCAGCCATCACCACGGCATCGGGTTGAACCGCTCCCGCTTCCTGCCCGCAGGCGCTCGGCGCGGGCTTCGACGTCCTGGCCGGACTCAAGCAGACCTTCGACCCCGCCGGGATCCTCAACCCGGGCAAGTTCGGCTTGTCCTCGCCCTTCGGGCCGCCCCCGTGGTGAACGGCGACGCGGGGGGCAGCGTCCTCGTGGTCGACGTCGGGACGTCGGGGGTGCGGGCCGCCATCGTGCGCCCCGATGCCTCCGTCGAGCACGTGCACCACGCACCGGTGCTGCCCGACACACCCGCACCCGGCTTGGTCGAGTTCGATGCGGCCGCCATGGCCGGTGCCGTGCTGGCCGTCGCCCGGGCCGCGCTGGCCGACGGGGGTCCGGTCGACGGCGTCGGCATCGCCAATCAGCGCGCCTCGACCATCGTGTGGGACCGCGCCACCGGCGCGCCGCTGGCGCCCGGCATCGGCTGGCAGGACCTGCGCACCGTCGGGACCTGCCTCGCCCTCCAGGCCGAGGGCATCCGCCTCGCACCCAACGCGTCGGCCACCAAGGTGATGGCCATCCTCGACGAGGTCGATCCGGACCGCGCCCGCGCCGAGCGGGGCGAGCTCTGCTTCGGCACGGTCGACACCTGGGTGGCCTGGGTCCTCTCGGGCGGCGCGGGCGCGGGACCGGCGCGCTGCACGTCACCGACGCCAGCAACGCCGCCGTCACCGCCCTGGTACACCCGGCCACGGTGGACTGGGACGACGCGTTGCTCGAGCGCCTGCGCATCCCGCGGCCGCTGCTGCCCCGCATCGTCGACTCCTCAGGCACGGTCGGCCCGGCCCACGCGCTCGAGGGCGCGCCCCCGATCTGTGGCATCGCCGGCGACCAGCAGGCCTCGCTGGTCGGCCAGGGCTGCACGCTGCCCGGTCTGGCCAAGGCCACCTTCGGGACCGGAGGCATGCTCGATCAGTGCACCGGCGCCATCGCGGCGCCCACCTCGGCCAGCCGGGGCCGCGCCGGGACCTTCCCCATCGTGGCCTTCCGCGTCGCCGGCACGACGACCTGGGGCACCGAGGCCGTCATGCTCTCGGCCGGGTCCTGCGTGGAATGGCTGCGCGACGACCTCGGACTCATCGCGTCGGCCAACGAATCGGCCACCGTCGCCGCCCAATGCGAGAGCGCGGGCGACGTGTGGTTCGTGCCCGCCCTGCTCGGCCTGGGCACGCCCGTCTGGGACTTCGGGGCCCGGGGCACCTTGGTCGGGCTGACCCGCGGCTCGGGGCGGCCCGAGGTCGTGCGTGCCGTGCTCGAAGGGGTGGCCCACCGCGGCGCCGACCTGGTCGAGGCCTCCGAGGAGGACAGTGGCTATCCGATCACCGCCCTGCGGGTGGACGGCGGCATGTCCGACAACCCCGTCTTCGTGCAGGCCCTGGCCGACGCCATCGGGCGACCCGTGGAGATCTCGCCCGTGCTCGAGGCGACCACGCTCGGCGCCGGGCTGCTGGCCGGTCTGGCCATCGGCAACTACGGATCCACCGACGAGTTGGCCCAGACCTTCTCGCCCCGTCACACGATTGAGCCGACAAACGACGACCTCGGCCGAGCCGCCGCTCGCGAGCGCTGGCTCGCGGCGAGGGCCAAGGCCGAGGCCACCATTCCCGATCTCTCGGGTCTGTCTTTCTAGTCCCCTTCTCTGACGGTCAACCGTTCCCGGTCGACCGCGCCCGGACCGCTACTTCTGCTTCGAGGCGGCGTGCCGGGGCCGGCGCAGACCAAGGCGTGAGGCCAGCATCAGGCCGCTGCCGAGGATCAACGCACCGAGGCCGAAGATCCACTCCTTGCCCACGGGCGCACCGGTGAAGGCCAGCGAGGCCGGGGCCGTGCTCGTGGTGGGAGAGGTGGCCGGGGCGGCCGTCGACGCCGGCGTCGTGGCCACTGGCGTGGTCTGCGACGGTGACGTCACCGGTTGCGAGGGCGCAATGGTGGTCGGCGTAGTGACCGGAGTCGACGCCGTGACGTAGAAGATCCCGACGCCCGCACCACCGCTCGGCACCGTGACCGGTTCGGTGGCGGAGCTGCCGTCGCTGTTCGGCGTCGACGACCCGCCGCAGGCGACCAGCACGAAGCCCGATGGTGGCGTGGCCGTCATGGTGTAGTCACCGGCGCTGACGTTGATCGGGGTGAGCGGGTTGCCCTGCGTGGGAACAACCTGCGCGCCGGTGGCGCCGACGGTGCCGCCCGACTCCTCGGTGGTCGTCGGGTTGCCGTCCTGGCACAGGTAGATGTGGCCGGCCAGCGTCTGCGTGGGCGCTGCCGCGCAGTTGAGGTCGGCGATGCTGGCGACCCCGACGTCCGTTCCGGTGTGCCCGTCGTGCCACCTGCTGTCGATGTTCATCGACAGGTGGTGCGGGGTGAAGCCGGCCGGCAGGGTCTGCGTGATCTGCACGTTCGACCACTCGGACTCAGGCGTGCCCACCGGCGTGGCCGCGATGGAGTACGCCGTCGCACTCAACGTGGAGAGGCCGCCCGTCACCGCGGTCACGGTGCCGTTCTCGGTCAGCTGGTAGTCGTTGGCGATGGTCCACGTCACGACGTAACCCGTCCCGAGGGGCGAGGCGCAGGCGGACGTGCCGCTCACGGTGTTGTCGTGCGCGAACGACGGCGTCGCGAACGCGACCAGGCCGACGAGCGCCAGACCAGACGCCAGGGCGCCCAAGACGCTTCGACGTACTCGCGTAGACCAACGGTTCGCGCGTGCCGCATCACCGCGCGTGGACTTCAGGTTCAACCAATTCGGACGCATGCCGGGGGATTCCTTCCTTCGTTCGCCAAACAGGGCCCACCTGAAGGGTGGTCGCCAAGAGGGCCCTCAATCGTGCATCGTACGCATCTTAAACGCAATAAAGCCACAATTTCACTTATGCAGTGAAACAAACATGCCGATAGAGCGCCCCGTTTTCGCCGGAGCGTGAGCGCGGCCGATCAGAGTTGTTCATTCGACGCCTGAGCGCCTCAAGCTAGGCGTGCTTCAGCAACGCCAGTAGAGCCGATCGGCCCCATTCCAACCATGCCGCCCCGGGCACACCCGAGGCCGCCGGACGCAATCCAAGCACTTGCACGATGAGTGCACGGGGATGGTCAGGGTTGGTGGGCCAAAGCCTCCGCCCAACTGCTGCCGTTCTGGAGCAGAGGCCGATACATCATCAGTTGGCGCGGCCGGCCGATGGCCATCACCGCGCTGAGGCGATCGGCCCTCCCGAAGAGGGCGACGAACTTGCCTTCCTCGAACGAGCCGTCGACCACTTTCACCTCGTCGCTCCCCCGCGGGCTGCCGATGACCTGGAGGCGGATGCCGTACTGGTCCGACCAGAAATAGGGAACGGGAGTGAAAGAAGTTGCGTCCGTTCGCCCGGTCAGCAGGTTGCGCGCCGCGGCGACTCCGGCTTCGGCGGCCAGGTTCCAGTGCTCAATGCGGATCATCTCCTCGGAGCCGTCGTGCCGCCAGTTCCAGCGGGCCACGTCGCCCGCGGCCACAATTCCGTCCGCCGCGAACAAGCGGTCGTCACACACCACCCCGTTCTCGACGGTGAGGCCCGAGTCGTGCAGCCACCCCGTCTCGGGAACGACACCGATGCCGACCACCACCACGTCGGCCGCCAACACCTCGCCCCCGTCGAGTGAGACCTCGAGGCCACCGCCGCCGGCGGAGGCCCCGTTCGCCGCCGCCCGGCGCACGGCACCGACGGCAACGCCGGTGCGCAACTCGACCCCGTGCGCCCCGTGCAGCGAGCCGCAGTGCGCCCCGATCTCTGGCCCCAAGATGGGCTGGAGGGGGATGGCCAGGGCTTCGAGCACGGTGACCCTGCAACCCAGGGTGGAGCAGGTCGAGGCCACCTCCGCCCCGATGAAGCCGGCGCCGATGACCACGACCCGCGTCCCCTCGGTCGCCGTCACCGCCGCCCGCAAGGCGAGCGCGTCGTCGAGCGTGCGCAGGGTGAAGAGGCCATCGGCCTGGCTCAGGTCCTCGGTCCCCGGGAGCGGGCGCGGCGTCGCACCGGTGGTGATGACGAGCCCGTCGCCGCGCAGCTCGGTGCCGTCTTCGAGCGTGACCCGGCGCTCCGCCGCATCGAGCGCGGTGGCCCGACGCCCCAGCACCTCGTGCACGCGCAACTCACTCGAGCGCCGCTTGTCGGCCAGCACCGCCTTCTCCGGCGGCCACGTCCCGGCGAGGACCTGCTTGGACAGGGGCGGCCGGTCATAGGGCAAATGGCGCTCCCCGCCCACCAGCGAGATGGTCCCCGCGTAGCCCTCGGTGCGCAGCGACTCGACGGCGCGCCACCCAGCCAGGGACGCTCCGACGACGATGACTGTGCTCTCGGCGTGCAGCTGTTCGTTCGTCACGAGCTACTTCGTAGTCGTCAGAACCCGAACATCGCCATCCACTCCTCGGCGGAGCGGGGCTTGAAGACGTAATTCCACTTCCGGGTCTCCCCCATCGAGGCGGACGGATCGGCCGAGTAGAGGTGACCGGGGAACAAGATGGCCTCGTCGGGCACGCGGGCCAGACGGGTATGGATCGACTCGTACATGGCCAGCGGGTCGGACCCGGGGAAGTCGGTGCGCCCACAGCCCTCGAGGAACAGCGTGTCTCCGGCCACGAGCCGGCCGTCGACGAGGAAGCACTGGCTGCCGGGTGTGTGCCCCGGCGTGTGGATGAGCTCGATGGCCACGTCCCCGACGCGCACCACGTCGCCACTGTCATGGCCGACGAGATCGCTCGCCCCCACTCCGGTGGTGCGCTCGACCCAGGGCAGCTCGTCGCTCTGCACGTGCACCGGCACCTGCGCCAGATCGAGCAGCGCGCTGATGCCCTCGAGCGAGAACCCACCCATCTCCCCGCCGAGATGGTCGGGGTGGAAGTGCGTGCCCAGCACGCCGGTGAGGCGCATGCCGTCGGCCGCCACGATGTCGAGCAGGTCCCGCACGTTGTAAGCCGGGTCGACGACCACCGCCTCGCCCGTCTCCCGGTCGCCGATCAGGTAGACGAAGTTGACCATCTGCCGGGCCATCATGTCGCCGTGCGCGAAGTCGCGCCCCGACAGCAACTGCTTGAAGTAGACCCGGTCGCCTGCGGCCGTGTCACTCATCGGTGTCCCCTCCTGCTGCCGCGTCGTGCGCCAGGGTCTCGAGCCGCGGCACCAGCTCCTCGACCTGCGCCCGGGTTTGGCGCAACCGCTTGTCCAACTCGTCGATCAGCGCGGTGGCCCGTTCGAGCCGCGCCACCAGGACGTCGACGTCGACCTCACGCTGGTCGAAGAACGAGACGATGGTGTCGAGCTCGCGGCTGGCCTCCGTGTAGCTGAGATTCTCCACCGGCTCGGCCGCGGGCGCCTCGACTGCGTCCGCTCCACCTGCTTCGGCTGCTGCTGCGGCACTCACGGTGCGTCTCCTTCTCCAGCTTCGCTTACTGCTTCGATTGCTCTTTCTCCGTGGTCCTCGACCCGGCTACGCACCGAGCCGTCGGCGAAGCGGGTCACCAGTTCGTCGCCCGCCGCGACCTCGCCAGCGCCGCGCACGAGCGACCCGTCGGCCCGCAGCGTCAGGCTGTAGCCGCGCTCGAGTTGGCGCTCCACGTCGTAGGCGTCGAGCAGCCGGCGCATGGCGCGGACGCGCTCCTCGGAACGGTCCAGGTGCCCGCCCGGGGCCGAGGCCAAGTGACGAGCCCGGTCGCGCACCGCAGCCTCGCACGAGTCGAGCGCGGCCGGCGCCCTCCGTGACAGTGCGGTCGCCTTGTTGCCCAAGCGCTCTCGATGCACCCGCAGCTGGTGCCGCGCCGCCGCGGTCAACCGGCCTCTCGCCTGCGCGTCGCGCGTCTCGGCGTCGGCCAGGAACGCCGGCACCCGTCGGGCCAGCGCGTCAGCCGGCGCCGCCACGTGCGTGCCCCACCACTGGCGCGTCGCCACCGCGATGGCGTGCCCGCACTCTGTGGGCGTGATGCAGGCCCGGGCCGCGACGACGTCGGCCACGGTCTCGTCTCCCGTATGCCCGATGCCGGTGAAGACCGGCTTGCTCGCACCGGCGACGGCGCGGGCCACGATCTCGGTCTCGAACGCGGCCAGGTCCGCTCTCGATCCGCCGCCGCGCACGAGGGCGATGATGTCGCAGTCGCTGCGGCTCAAGAAGCGGAGGGCGCGGGCGATGGCCGCCGGGGCGTGGGTCCCCTGCACCGGCACCGGGACGAACGACACGCGGAAGCCGAAGCCCGACTCGGTCAGGCGCCCGAGGAAGTCGTTGTAGCCCTCGGTACCCGGACTGGCCACGAGCCCGATGTGCATGGTGACGTCGGGCACCGGCAAGGCGGCGTTGGCCCGCAACAGGCCCTCGGTCTCGAGCTTGCGCAGCAGCGCCGCGCGCTGGGCCGCCATCCGCCCCAAGATCGCGGTGACGTCGATCTCGGCCAGGACGAGGCTGAGCTCGCCCTTGGCCCGGTAGAGATCGAGCGAGCCGCGCAGGACCACGATCATGCCCTCGGCCAGCTCGATGCCCTCCTTGCCCAAGGCGTGACGCAACGGGGCCCACGTGGTGCGCCAGCACTTCACGTTCAGGGTGGGCACGCCGCCCCGGCCCCGCGGCCCCGAGCGGCCGGTGCTGTCGTCGGGATCGGTCAGCTCCAGGTAGAGGTGGCCCGAGCGGTGGTCGGAGAGATGGTGGATCTCACCTCGGACCCAGAGCTGGCGGGTGCGCGGGAAGGCCCGGGCCAGGGCGTGCTCGACCTGCTCGTAGAGACCCCCAATAGAGAGGACATCGGGGTGCGTGTCCCGATGGAGCTCTGGGTCGTACCCCGCGTCGCCGCCGGACTCTTCCTGGGGGTCTGGAATGGGGGTTGCCAGACCGGGCCCGGCGTTCCGCCGCCACCACCCGCGCCGCCAGGCGCTCCGAGACGGTCGCCGGCGCTGCCGGTGCCTCTTCCGGGCCCGGACCTGGTTCCGGCTCAGGCGCCGTGCCTCTCGGCTCTCCGTTGGACGGCCGTGCCTGCTCGTCTCGGCTCGGGCCCGCTTGACCCGGCCCTGCCACGGGTGGGGCCTCGGGATCGAAAAGCTGGTTGGTGCCGCCGGACATCGAGGTCCACCCTACCGATGTGCTGTGCCGGGTCCGGGACCGGTGCCAGACTGGTGGCGACGGTGAGTCGGCCAGGTGGCCGCGGTGCGGCGTTGACCGTATCGAGGAAGGTCGGGACTCCGAAGAGCAGGGTGCTGGCTAACGGCCAGTCGGGGTGACCCGCAGGACAGTGCCACAGAAAGGAAACCGCCGATGGCGGGCCTCCGGGCTCGCACAGGTAAGGGTGAAAGGGTGCGGTAAGAGCGCACCAGCGGCGGAGGTGACTTCGCCGGCTCGGTAAACCCCACCCGGAGCAAGGCCAAGCGTGGGAGACGGGCTGCTCGTCCGGTCCTCGAGAGAGGGCGCTCCCCAGGTAGGCCGCTCAGATGGATGGCCACCCACGATCCCCCCGAGTCGGGGGGATCCGGACAGAATCCCGCCTACAGGCCGACTCACCGTCAAATCTCGAAGAGTCCCCACGGGCCAGCCCCGCTCCCGGTGATCGGGCGCAACTGGACCCCGAGAGAGCAGACCATCGGTTGCGAATGGCACGACTTCCGATGCTTGGAGCCCGATCGGTTTGCTGGGATTGTGTGAGTTGAAGCTTTCTTGCTGCTACCCAGCCGTGGTTGTCAACGTGAAGACCTGAAGCACGACGTACCCACCGTATTTGGCCTTGAGGAGCAACTCGGACGAACCGACGTTCTTCGACTTCCCGGAGATGGTGGCGGTGCCATTGCCATTGTCGGTGAAGGTGAGTTTCTTAGGCAGTGACCCCGTCTCGGAAAGCTTCGGAACAGGGCTGCCCGTGGTGGTCACCGTGAACGAGAACGGTAGGTCAGCGGTTGCGGTGGCATCGTCGGCGCTGGTGATGTCCTGGGGGGTCGGCGACAACTCGACTGCGCCTATATCGCATTCGCTCCCTTGAGGACGTGCGATCCCGCGCTGATCGGTGCTGGGACACAACGTGACTCCATTGGCAGTAGCTCCCATCGGGATGTCATCGAGCACGGGGCTGCCGAGCGCAGGCTCCTCGGTCTTGGTAGGACCACCATTGTTTTGGAGCGGTCCGAGATATGGCGCCACGTCCGAATAACTGAGGTTGGCACCCGAAAAGTCGCACGATCCATCGTCATCGAGGTTGTAGCCGGCATCGGTCATCACCCCGGAACAATCATCCGGGGACGCACCTGCGAGCACGGTGGCCGCGAGCGTGGCGGAGCCACCACCGACGTTGTCGATGCCACCGCCTTGTTTGTCACTCGCGTTCTGCGTCAGTGTGCTCGCCGTGACCAGCGCGCTCCCACCATCGTTCTCGATTCCGCCTCCGTGGCTGTTGCTGTGGTTCTCCGCCAGCGTGCTCGCAGTGAGTACAAGCGACGCCTGAGGTCCTTTGTTCGGGGATTCATTCAAGATGCCGCCGCCGCCCGCGCCACCGGTGTCCACGAGGGTGTTCTTGGCGATGGTGCTGTCGGAGACGATCAGCGAACCGACATTGTCGACGCCACCGCCGCCTGCCGAATTGGTATTGGAAGAGACATTGCTGTCGGTGAGGGACATGCTGCCGTCGTTGTAGATTCCCCCGCCCGGTTCGTCGTTGGAGTTGTTGCCAGAAACGGTGGTGCTCTCGATGTTCATGGTTCCTGCATTGCTGATGCCGCCGCCGTGTGCTTTCCCTTTGACGACGTTGTTCGAAATGGTGGAGCCAGTAACGGTGGCCGGTCCCCCGTCAGAATTGATTGCTCCGCCGACGTTACGAGAGAGAGTGCTGTCCGTGACGGTCAACGTGCCGCCTCCGATGATGCCTCCGCCTGGGTTGGAGTCGATCGTGCTGTCGCTGACGGAGAGGGTGTCACTGTTCTCGATGCCCACGAAATTGTTATCCGAGACGGTGCTATTCGAGATGTTCATGGTCCCTGAGGCGTTGATGATGCCGTTGAGCCCAACCGTGTCAAAACCGTTGTCCGAAACGGTCGATCCCACAATCGTGACCGATCCACCATTGTTCTCGATCGTCCCGCCGCCAAAATAGGAGGTGTTGCCCACCACCTGAGACGAGTTGATCGTGATTTCTCCCGAATTGTCGATGGCAGTCGGGCCCCCGTTCGAGCCGTGATCGATGTCGTAACCTTCCACTTGGACGTCAGTGAGTGTCGCCGTACCGTTGTTGATGAGGCCCGTGGAGTAGCCCTCGGGAGGGGTACCGTTTCCCGACATGTTGCAGTTGTCAACTGTCAGCGACCCATCGTTTTCGATGGTCGTGACCTGCAGCGCATTCCCGTCGTTTCCCAACTCGCAGTCGCTCAGCGTCAGCGTGCCCGCGTTGTCGATACCAAGGGATTCGCTCGTGATGGCGAGTCCGGACACGCCGACCTCAACGTCCGGATCGACGTCGAATACCTCCGCGCCTTGGGGGCCGTCCAGGTCCAAGGCGCCCACCCCTGGACCATCAATCGTGAGTGGAACCGTCAGATCAATGGGTGACGTGACCGAGATGGACGAGCACGTCACCGAGAACGTAATCGTGGAATCAGCAGCCGCACCAGCAACGACTTTGGCAAGTGAACCCGGACCGCTGCTGTTGCAGTTTGTGACCGTCGTGCCAGCCGCGCTGGCGCTCGGGGAGGAAAACACCAACGCCGCGACGAGACCCGAGCTTGCTACCAAGGTGGCGAGCCCGACCCGGAGTCGAGCGCTGGTGCGCAATCGGTGATGATGGGTCGAACTGATGGTACGCATGAGTAGCCCCTTCTCCCGCACGGTCCTGATGACGTAGCCACCGGACCTGATCCGGCATTTGCTCGGCACAGAGACCAAGATGCATTCAACCGACCTCCAAAAAGCTAGTGGCAACTGGGGTCTTTGAACAGGGCGAAATTGACTCATGAGCGGCTCCAACTTCGTCACAAACCATGAGTTTGTGGCCAGCGTGTCGGCGGGTCGACTGACCAGGTGACGGCGGAACCCGACTCACGCCTTCTCTGACTAGCGGTCCAGCACCGCTACTTGAAAAGCGAGCGCCGCACCGATCGCCCCGCCCGAGTTGTCGCCGTGCCGACGGGGTGCCTCGCGTACTGAACCTTTCGGACTGGCTTCGGAGTCGCCTTCCGTTTGATCGAGCCAGCCGTGCTGCGGACCGGGTGCATCGCGTGGCGTACCGGCCTCGGCAAGAATCCCCGAAGGAAGCTCATGGCAGATGAGCGTATCGCCGAGTGGATCTCACCGAGAGGACCGGACGCCATGGTGCTCTCCCTGGGAAAGGTCACTGGCGATGAACGGTTGCCTTTGGTAGACCACGCCATTGCGCTGGCGTCGCGCTGGCGCCGGGGAGGCGGGGCAATGAGGCGAATGATTTTTGGGGGCGTAATGCTCTTCGTGCTGACGGGGCTCACCCTGAACACTCCGTTGGCGGCCTCCGCATCTTCCACCAGCGCCCAGAAGCACGTCCGAACCGTCAGTTGCACCAGGACGGCCACCGGTCACAAGAAAGTCACGAAGACAGAAGTCACCACGTGCACCTCGTCCAGCTTGAAGGTCAAACACCTGTGCCCGAAAGGCTCAAGTACGGTCTTCGTCAACATCCACGATCGGACCTACGTTCTTCGCGTTGGGCATTCTCCCGAGCGACTGGCCAAGCAGTACGGCATGGGCACGATCACCCAGGCCTGTGGGTATCCCAAAGCTGTCCCGGTTCCGGCTCCGTTGACAACCACCCCAACGACCGCCGCTCCGGCGCCCACCCCTACCACCACGACCGCACCGACACCACCGACGACCGTCCCGACGGCTCCACCGACCACTGCGGAACCAGCGAGCTGCCATCCGCTTAGCGATGGCGGCAACTGCTATGAGCCTGGCGAGTACTGCCGCGATTCAGATCACGGTGCGACAGGCCTCGCTGGCAACGGCGAAACGATCACCTGCGAAGACAACGACGGGTGGCGCTGGGAGCCGACGTGACCAGGTCGCTGGACCGCTATGACGCCTTCGCGAAGGCCGTCGATGTACCGATGTTGGTGGTCACCTTGCTCTGGCTGCCGGTGCTCATCGTGCCCCTTGTCGTGCCGTTGCACGGCTCGATGGCAGAGACGTTTGCCGCCATCGACTACACCGTCTGGGCGCTGTTTGCATTGGAATACGTAATTAAGTTCTCGCTCGCTCCTCGACGGGGTTACTTCGTCCGGACGCACTTGCTCGACCTGCTTATCGTCGCAGTCCCATTCTTCCGACCCCTGAGGATGGGACGCCTCGTGCGGCTCCTTCGTTTGACCCGTGTTGCGGTCGTCGTGGGGGAGGCGCTGCGCCGGGGAAAATCGATCCTCACGCACAACGGCTTTCACTTCGTGGTCCTCGCTGCGGGGACAATCGTTTTTGCCTGTGCCGGGCTCGTCACTGTTGCCGAGCGGAGCGCCAAGGGCTCCAATATTCATAACTTCGGGCAAGGCCTGTGGTGGTCAATCGAGACGGTGACCACCGTCGGATACGGCGATAAGTATCCAACCACTTCATTTGGCCAGGGCGTGGCCGTCTTTCTGATGCTCGTTGGTATCGGGCTGATCGGAACGTTGACCGCGACCGTGGCCAGCTACTTCGTCCAGGAGAGGACAAACGCGACTGACGAGAGGCTTGAGCGGATCGAAGCGATGCTGACGCAACTCATTTCGAGTGGCAGTGGATTGGTGACTGACTCTTCCAACGAGGCCGCCAATGGTAAAGACCAATCGGCAAACGTGGGTCACGACTGACGAACGACGGACAATGGTGCGGTTTTGACCTTCTTTTTGTCGGGTGCCATTCGCTGGTATTTCGACGTTGGTACTCGTCCGAGGCCGACGCGGTTGCCGCCAGGGACAAGTTACGCGTACACGGCGCCTTGCGGGCTACATTGCGATGCGGACCGATGGCGAACCGGGCCAACACAGCGTGTGGGCCTACTCTGTTCGGCCAATCATCTCGCGATGTGGCACGACCCAACGAAATCCACTCTGGGTCAAGATCCTGTTGCTCGGGATTCTGGGATCCGCCGCTCTTCGAACCAGGAGTTCCGGACGCTCACCTTTCGGGCCGGCATTCCAGCCCAGATCTCGCCGGGAGGCACTGATGAGAGGACGACCGCGTTGGCTCCGATGACGGCACCTCTCCCCACGGTGAGTCTCTGGCCGAGCTTGAAAATGACCTTCGCCCCTGCGCCGATCACCACATCGTCCTCGATGACGATCCGGCCAAAGGTCTCGGTCGTACCAAGGTGCTGAGAGCATTTCTCGATCGGTAGATGCTCGTCGGCGAAGCCTATGGTCACCCCCTGGAACATCTTGACGTTGTTTCCTATTTTCGTCGTCTCATGAATGACCAACCCGACCGCTCCGTGAGCGAGCTGGAAGTTGTCACCGATCTCGACCGAGGTGGGAATTTCCACCCCGAAGAGCTTGAGGGCCTTGTAGCTCAACCGTCGGGTTGAACGCCTGCGCATCATGACCACAAGCCGCTCTTGGGGCCTCAGACTCGGCCGGCTCGTGGTGTTGGATGACCCAGCCACGGCGAGCGTCGGTGGGTTTCGACGCCCCATCCGCCGTCGAATTCTCAAGTGGTTTGCCTTCGGTCGCGGATGACTACTCGCCTACCAGAGATCGACCTTTGCGTGTTGATACTGCAAAACAGTTTCTGTGCGAGAAGAATTCTCCTGGGCTCCCTCATGGAGCAATCCTCGGGAAGACGACTTGGGATATGGAGAAGGAGCTCGAGATCCACGTCGGTCACTTTCAGAATCCCGCCTCCTGGCCGGCTCACCGTCAACGTCCGGTCGGGAAACGTATCGAGAACCACACCAACGGCGAAGACGTTTCGCGCGACGGTGGCGAGCTGTTCGACCTTCTCGTTGAAACACACAGGAACGAGACCTCGAGCACTTCGACGGTGTGATCGTGTTTCAAAGTCGGGCCTGCGCCGCTTGATATGGCGACCGGCCCTTCCTGGCGTGGGTAGGGTCGTATCGATGTTCCGGAACTTTTGCGCCTTCGGTCATGGATTCGGAGTCCCTCTCATCGAGGGACTCGCTTGCGGTCCGGTTCGAGTGGCGCGACACCTGCCCTTCGCTCGATGACGGAGAACGGTCCGTCGACCACCAGAATCTGTGTGATCGGCGCCGGCATCGTCGGCCTCTCGGTGGCCCGCCGTCTCCTGCGGGCGAAGAAGGTCGCGGTGACGGTGATCGACAAGGAACCCACCGTCGCGGCCCACCAGACCAGTCACAACAGCAATGTTGTCCACTCGGGCGTCTACTACCCTCCCGGGTCGCTCAAAGCCAAGTTGTGCCGGCATGGGGGCGAGCTCCTCCGTGCCTACTGCGCCGAGCGTCAACTCCCGTACGAAGAGATCGGCAAAGTGATCGTCGCTGTTCGCGACGACGAACTCCCGCAACTGTACGGACTGGCCGAACGGGCGAAGGCCAACGGCATTGCCGGATCACGCGTGATCGACACATCCGAGCTTCGTGACCGCGAGCCGCACGTCCGAGGACTCTCGGCGTTGTTGATCCCCGAAACCGCGGTCGTCGACTTCCGACTCATTGCCGAAGAGCTCGCCGCCGACGTCGTTCGGACCGGCGGCGAGGTGATCCTGGGACACCCGGTCACGGAGATCCATGCCGGGAGCAGCACCGTTCGAGTAGCGACCGAGGCTCACGAACGGTCCTTTGATCATCTTGTCGTCTGTGCCGGCCTCCAGTCGTCGCAACTTGCCCGCATGGTTGGAGCGCCTTCTGATCCCGAGATAATCCCCTTCAGGGGGGAGTACTACGAGATTGCCCCCGGTCGCAATGATCTCATCCGCGGTCTCGTCTATCCGGTCCCGGATCCGCGCTATCCGTTCCTTGGAGTGCACTTCACGCGAGGCCTCGACGGCCATGTCCATGTCGGCCCGAACGCTGTGCTGGCGCTCTCACAGGAAGGGTATCGATGGAGCGACATACGCGTTCGAGACGTCTGGCGCACAGCCCGATATCCGGGAACGCGCAAGATGGCACGTCAGCACTGGCGAATGGGCGCTCGCGAAATATGCGGTTCAGTCAGTTCGTCACTCTTCCTGCGTCGCGCCCGTGCCTATGTGCCTGACCTGACTCCGACTGACCTCGTTCGTTCAGGGACCGGTGTGCGCGCACAGGCACTCCACCTCGACGGACGCCTCGTCGATGATTTCGTCATCCACCATCAGCCACGGGTGACCTTGGTACGAAACGCGCCCTCACCAGCGGCGACGGCGTCGCTGGCCATTGCGGAACACATCGTTGGTGAGATGGCTGAGAATGACGAATCATTTGCTCGGCGGATGCGCTAACCACCGGCTGCGACTGGCGCTTTTGGGTGGGACTGGCGGTGCAACCAACATCCGATATCGGAGCCACGGAGACAACCCCCCACCGCGACTGGCGACACCCCGGTCCTCCATCGGTCCTCACCACAACAGCAACCACCGCAACTGTCGTCGTACCCATCATTGGAGACGCAGGTCGCAGCGTGAGATGAACCTGTCAACGGAGGTAAGGGGCCCGCTGCTCGACGAATCCCACCTACAGGCCGCCTGACCGTCAACCAGCCGCCCAGCTTGATCTGCCGCGCACCACCCTGACCCTGAGGGTCGGAGATGCCTCTGGCGCACGCTCCGATGAGGTCGCGCTCGTCGGGAACCCAACGCGATGTAGTTGCAGTGTGTCTGCATGGATCGCTTGGCGAAGACGCCCGTAGAGAGCGCCACCCACGCACCACGCGGCGGAAACATCACCGTCAGCACCGGGAGGGGTATCGAGTCGCGCGGCACACCTCGACGGGCTTGTGTCGCGAAATGGAAACGATCCGTGGCGCCACGGTGAACGACGTGTGTACTGCAGATGAAGTCAGCTGTCGTTCGCGTAACGATTTGAAGAAGAGTGCAATTACATTTTGTTGCTGCCAGAGTGCAGCAAGTCCCAAGTGAATCAGCGTCTACTGCCGGGTCTTCGCGAGTCGTGAGTATCGATTGGTGGGCATGGCGTTCCGGAACGTAGACCGCGAACACCGAGTTCGAGGACTCGGGGATCACCCTGGATGACAATCACGATACCGGTTGGGACAAGTCACCAGCAGTGGACTCGATCCTCGTCCCTTACTCACGAGTCATCGCGTCGATCTCGAATGCGACGAACAGACGAATCAGCTGAATTCCCATGGGATCAGTGTGCTTACGATGGGTACACCGCATTCGGCGGGACGCCAAGCGTCACGAATCGGTCCTCGTCGCATACCCGTGTCGATGAGTACCACGGCGTCCTCGGGCGTCGGCGGACGCCGGCCGAACATCTTTCGACAGGAGCCCCAAAATGAAACTGAGCAAGAAGAACGTCGCGGCAGTCCACTTGATCAGAGCGTTGGGTAGTGAAACCGGCGTCGTGATCAACCGCCGCAGATTGATCGTCGGCCTTTTCTCCATCGCCCTGGTCGCCGGTGTCCTCACACTGACCGGGCTCCCGAGACGGCCCAGTGCGGCCAGCGCGGCAGCCCTCTGTGCTAGCCCGACGTGGACCTCAAGCAATCCACATGCAACAGATAACGCTGACGGCGGCAGGAGGCAGCACTGGTGGGTGAACAACGACGCGTGGAGTGCTTCCCATGGCCCCCAAACGATCAATGTGTGCAGCAAGTCGTCTTGGTACGCGGTGTCGCACCAGCCGAACAATGGCGGGCAGATCGAGACCTACCCGGACACCGAGTACGACGTTGGGGGCCGCGACAAAGGAACGACGGAGCCGATCACTGCGTACAGTTCAATCACAAGCAAGTTCGCCGAGACAAACGATGCGGCCGGGTCGTGGGATGCCGCCTACGACTTGTGGACGGACAACTGGAAGCACGAGACGATGATCTGGAACCAGTGGGCCGGGCCGCAGTCCTACTGGTACAAGCAGGCCACCGGGCGCAGCGGCTATGCACTCACCCTCGACGGTGTGCCGTATCACTTCTACGCCAATGGCAAGGAGCTGATGTTCTTCCGTGACTCACAGGTCACATCGGGTTCGGTTGACATCCTCGCGGCATACCAGTGGGAAGTCGCACACGGCTTCGCGAAGGCGTCGGACATTCCGACACAAATTGAGTACGGCACTGAGATCGCCTACACGAGCGGCACGGAGACGTTCAACGTGACGGGCCTCAGCGTGAACATCGTGAAGACCTCACCGTGAACATGGTGCCGGACTGCGGGATGACAACAACGTCCAAACCAACGAAGACGAAACCGAAGACGTCGACCTCGAGCCCGCCCCCCGCCGTCGGAAGCACTAACCGACGGCTACTGGTTGGCCGGCTCCGACGGCGCAATCTTCAACGACTGGTTCGCACTGTTCGAAAGTTGCACCGGACCGTTTAGGGCCCAACGCCCGTTGTGGGAAAGGCCCGAATGAGGCCTTCACCGGATCCGGCTTCACTGCCGCCCCGACGGTGCCCAGTACGGCAATGAATTGAATGCGACGCAGGCCGCTCGGAGGCGGACATTGGTGAGGCGAGCGTGATCTCAAGATCGCTCTGGCGAGCATTTCCGGAAGGACAACTCGTTTGACAACACAGTCACAACTCGTTTGACAACACAGTCACAACTCGTCCGCAATGCCGGGGGGCAGGCACGGCGCCGGGGATTTCTCCCAACCGGCACTGGGTAGTGATAGCCGGGGACGTTGGCGTGACGGGCGCCGAGGAGGGGGACCAATGAACAAGATGAACGGTGCCGCGTCGTGATGGACCGCCGCAGACTGATCGTCGCTGTTGTCGCCGCCGCCCTCGTCGCCGGCGTCGGCACAGTAATCGGGCTCTCGGGGCGGCCCAGTTCGGCCAGCGCGGCCTCCCTCTGCACGAGCCCCACGTTCACCTCAAGCAACCCGAACGCTACAGATAACACCGATCCCGGCCCCGTGGAGAACTGGTGGGTGAACAACGACGCGTGGAGTGGTTCCCACGGCCCACAGACGATCAACGTGTGCAGCAACACGTCGTGGTATGCCACGTCCAACCAGCCGAACAATGGCGGGCAGATCGAGACCTACCCCGACACCGAGTACGACGTGGGGGGGCGTGCCAACCAATCGACAACTCCGATCTCTGGCTGGAACTCCATCACGTCAACGTTTGCTGAGTCCAACCCGATGAACGGCGGCGACAGTTGGGATGCTGGTTACGACTTGTGGACGGACAACTGGGCGCACGAAACGATGATCTGGAACCAGTGGGTGGGTGGACAGAATTATTGGTCACGCAGGCGACTGGACCCAACGGGTTCGCCCTGAGCCTCGATGGCGTGCCGTATCACTTCTTTGCCAACGGCTCGGAGCTGATGTTCTTCCGTGACACCCAAGTCGCATCGGGTTCGGTTGACATCCTGGCGGCATACCAATGGGAAGTCGCACACGGCTTCGCGAATGCGTTGGACATTCCGACACAAATTGAGTACGGCACTGAAGTCGCCTATACCACCGGCACGGAGACGTTCAACACGACGGACTTCGGCGTGAACATGGTGCCGACCGGCGGGACGACAACAACGACAACCTCACCGACGACAACAACGACCAACCCCACGACGACGACAACGACCTCACCGACGACAACAACGACGACCCATCCGACATCGACAACAACAACGACCAGACCGACGACGACGACAACGACCAAGCCATCGAAGACGAGGACGACGACACCCGGGAACGCGTCTCCGCCGCCATCGCCGCAGTCATCAACACCGACCGATGGTTACTGGTTGGTGGGCTCCGACGGCGGCATCTTCAACTACGGATCAGCGCCGTTCGAGGGTTCCACCGGATCCCTCAGTCTTCAACGCCCCGTTGTGGGCATAACCCGGACCTCGAGCAACAGCGGGTACTGGCTCGTGGCGTCCGATGGCGGAGTCTTCGCCTTTAACGCCCCCTTTGTGGGTTCGCTACCTGGGCTCGGCCTGCATCCAGCAGGTTCAGGCCTCCCCCGCAGCTTGAACCAGCCCATCGTGGGCGTTGTTCCCTCTAGCAACGGCCAGGGCTACTACATGGTGGCCGCCGATGGAGGGGTGTTCGCTTTCAACTCCACCTTCGCCGGTTCGTGTCCCGGTATTGGCGGGTGTTCAGGAGCAACCGTTGCGGTCGCCCCCGACGCCTCGGGCAACGGGTACTGGCTCGCGACTGCTACGGGCCACATCTATTCGTTCGGGAATGCTCCGTATTTCGGCGCGCCAGGTCAGCAGAGATCCGCCATCACTTCGATGGTCCGCACACCTGACGGCGGCGGCTACTACATCCTCGACGCCAACGGACAGGTCTTTGCCTACGGCGACGCGACGTTTCTTGGCGGGTTGCCCACCGGAGCCGCCGGCGGACTCAATCCGGCAACCGCGATCTTCGACACTGCAGACGGAGGTGGCTACGGGGTCTCCACCGCGCTCGGCAAGGTCTACCCCTTCGGCGATGCACCCGCTGACGGCGACATGTCGGGCACCCACCTCAACGGGTCCATCATCGCGGCCACCGGATTCTGAGGGCTGGACCGACCCGGCGATGCCCTCAGGGTCACTGCTGTCGTCCTGATCGACGTACATCGCTGATCCGATGAGGACGTACTCTTTGCCGTACCGGTGATGCGGTGTAGGTGACACGAGTCCCGTCGCCATCATGGTTTCTGTGCGCCTCGTGGAGCCCGATGGGCAACGGAAGAGACGAGACGACGGTCTGGATGTTGGGCGCCGAATAGGCCGACAAACAAACCAAGTGGTTGGGAAAGAATCACCTTGATCGCCACGTCAGTTCGGAACACTTGGACGGCAATCAACGCGGGCTGTGAGATCCGATCCACCGGCGGCCGCAAGGGGATCCTGACTGCGTCTCCTCATGATTTGCTCATGCCTCGTATGGAGATTGGTTCGGCTTGACTGAACGGAGATGTATTGCTCCAGGTCAGGGGAAGGACTCAATCTCGTCGTCCTCGGACGCGGAGGAATCGAAAGGTTCGTGCGGCTGTTGGATGTGACTTTGTCACTATTCAATCCGGGACACGCATCGGGGGTTTTGTCCAACGGCCATCGGGTACGGTTCTTGGGTGCTCGGGTGCAACGATCCTCTAGGACCAATTAACGAGATGAACGGCGCCGCGTCGTGATCGACCGCAGACTGATCGTCGCTGGCGTCGCCATCGCCCTGGTGGCCGGCGCCGCCACCGTGATCGGGCTCTCAGGACGGCCCAGTCCGGCCGGCGCGGCCTCCAGCTGCACCAGCCCGACGTTCACCTCAAGCAGCCCGAACGCAACAGATAACACCGATCCCGGCCACGTGGAGAACTGGTGGGTGAACAACGACGCGTGGAGTGGTTCCCACGGCCCACAGACGATCAACGTATGCAGCAACACATCCTGGTATGCGACGTCCAATCAACCGAACATCGGCGGGCAGATCGAGACCTACCCCGACACCGAGTACGACGTGGGAGGGCGTACCCACCAATCGACAACTCCGATCTCTGGCTGGAACTCCATCACATCGACGTTCGCTGAGTCCAACCCGTCCGATGGCGGATGGGATGCCGGTTACGACTTGTGGACGGATAACTGGGCGCACGAAACGATGATCTGGAACCAGTGGGCCGGGTCGCAGTCCTTCTGGCCCTCCCAGGCGAACGGTCCTGGTGGATTTGCGCTGAGCCTCGACGGTGTTCCGTATCACTTCTTTGCCAACGGCAGCGAGCTGATGTTCTTCCGTGACACTCAAGTCGCAACGGGTTCGGTTGACATCCTCGCGGCATACCAGTGGGAAGTCGCACACGGCTTCGCGAAGGCGTCGGACATTCCGACACAAATTGAGTACGGCACTGAGATCGCCTACACGAGCGGCACGGAGACGTTCAACACGACGGACTTCGGCGTGAACATGGTGCCGACCGGCGGGACCAACCATGGCTACTGGTTGGTGGGCTCCGACGGCGGCATCTTCAGCTACGGGTTAGCACCGTTCGAGGGTTCCACCGGATCGCTCAGACTCCAACGGCCCGTTGTGGGGATCACCCGCACGCCGAGCAATAGTGGATACTGGCTCGCCGCCTCCGACGGCGGCGTGTTCTCTTTCGGTGACGCGTCGTTCGTCGGATCGATACCTGGCCTGGGTCTACACCCAGCAGGATCGGGTCTTCCCCACAGCTTGAATCAACCCATCGTCGGCATGGTTCCCTCGTCCAATGGTCGGGGGTACTACATGGTGGCCGCCGACGGTGGCGTGTTCGCCTTCAACACCACCTTTGCCGGTTCATGTCCCGGCATTGGGGGCTGTTCGGGAACGGCCGTCGCGGTGGCCGCCGATGCCTCTGGCAACGGGTACTGGCTCGCGACCGCCACGGGCCATATCTATTCCTTCGGGAATGCTCCGTATTTCGGTGCGCCGGGACCCCAAAGCTCCGCCATCACCTCGATGGTGCGCACGCCTGACGGCCGCGGCTACTACATCCTCGACGCCAACGGACAGGTCTTTGCCTACGGCGACGCGACGTTTCTTGACGGGTTGCCCCCCGGGGCTGCCGGCGGACTCAATCCGGCAACCGCGATCTTCGACACCGCGGACGGCGGTGGGTACTGGATCTCCACCGCACTCGGCAAGGTCTACCCCTTCGGTGACGCACCCGGCGAAGGGGACATGTCGGGCACCCACCTCAACGGGTCCATCATCGCGGCGACCGGGTTCTGAGGGCTGGCCCCGCTCGACCGACGGGTCGCAGCGCCGGAGCTCCGGACCCTGCCTCCTGGCGCCAACCAGGACTCACGCCGTATCAACGACGTCCCGTCGCGCTCCGTTAGGCAGAGCGCAATGTCGTGCGCGTCCGACTTCAGTTGAGCGGAGGGTTGCGGTGAAGGTCCTGGTAGCAGGCGATCGAGGCTACATCGGAGCCGTTCTTGTCCCGTTCCTGCGAGCGGCAGGGCACACTGTGGACGGCCTTGACCTCGACCTCTACTCGGGCTGCGACTTCGGCTCCGGCCCAGAGGACATCGGTCTTCGCCCGAGGTTGGACATCAGAGACGTCGAGTCTCAGCACTGCTCAGGCTATGACGCCGTCGTATGCCTCGCCGCCCTGTCCAATGACCCGGTCGGACACCTGAACCCGGCTGCCACCTACTCAATCAACCTCGATGGAACCCTGCGCCTGGCTCGGGCGGCGAAGAAGGCCGGAGTGGAACGCTATCTGTTCGCCTCCTCGTGCAGTCTCTACGGTGCGGCCGGTTCCCAAGCGGTCACCGAGGAAGCTGAGCTGTTCCCGGTCACGCCATACGGAGAGACAAAAGCGGTGGCTGAGCGTGAGCTGTCCCTGCTGGCCGACGATTCGTTCAGCCCGACCTACCTTCGCAATGCGACAGCATACGGGTCATCCCCGCGGTTACGCCTGGACATCGTCGTCAATAATCTGACCGCGGTGGCCATGACCACCGGAGAAGTCTCCCTCGAGAGCGACGGGTCGCCCTGGCGACCGCTGGTGCACGTGGAGGACATCTGTCGCTCCTTCCTGGCCGTGCTCGAAGCACCGCGCGAACTGGTGCACGACGAAGCCTTCAACGTCGGTCGCTCCGAGGACAACGTACAAGTCCGCGACATTGCCGAGATGGTCCGGCAGGCGGTCCCAGATTCGACGGTGTCCCTCGCGGCGTCGGCCGGACCAGATCTGCGCAACTACCGCGTTGACTTCTCGAAGCTGGCAGCAACTTTTCCGGAGTTAGAATTACGTTGGAACGTGTCCGCCGGGGTGGACGAGCTCGTCCGGGCCTATACCGACTTCAACTTCAGCCACGACGATTTTCTCTCCTCTTCCTACGTGCGACTTCGGCGGATCCGTGAGCTGTCGACAGCAGGGCTCATCGACGACATGCTGCGCCTCCAGCCCAGTGCGCAGTTGACCTCGAACTCCTGACCGCACTACAAGAGTTGCGTGACAACGGTGGAAAGTAGCGGCGCTGCCTGATCGCGCTGTGACATAAGGGTGACAGGGAGAGGCCAGGGAATCGCGAGATCGGGATCGTCGAAGGCGATCGCCAGGTCCTCCGTCGGATCGTGGGGACGGTCGATGCGATACGAGACGTCCGCCGGCTCGGAGAGGGCCTGAAACCCGTGCGCACACCCGGCCGGGACGTAGAGCGTTACCTGTTCATCCCCTCGGAGGTCGAAGCTCTCCCAATTACCGTATGTGGTCGATGAGGGCCGCAGATCGACGATGACGTCGTAGACGGCGCCATACGAGCACCGGACCAGCTTGGACTCCCCGGACCCCGTTCGCATGTGGAGGCCCCTCACCACACCCTGCGAAGATCTCGAGACGCTGTCCTGAGTGAAGCACCCTGGATCAATGCCCGCAGCACGAGCCACGTCCACGTCGAAGGTACGGCAAAAGAACCCGCGACTGTCGGAATGAGGCGTTGGTGTGAACAACATCGCACCCGCAATGCGCGGCACATCGTCCACTCTCATGACACACAACTAACACGGAGAGACCGCCGCCGGGTCGAGCGACGAGTGTCGCCGGACCATTGAGTCCTCAGCTGACCACCCCGTCCGGTCAAGTCGATCACGCAGACTTTTTGTCCCGCCCAGCCACGATGGCGTCGATCGGGATGAAGGGCGTGGCCGAGAGCGGATCATCCCGCAACGGCTCGCGTCGAAGACTTCGGCCGGCCACAGGCACTGTTCTCGAGGCCATCCAGTGCGCGAAGTGACCATAGCAGGCAAGTTGTTCGGTTGCCGAGAGCGGGGCCTGCTTTATCGCCTTCATGTAGGCCCAGAGGTACTCGCCATACAGTCGAACCGCGGGGTGCCGCAACCGGTCAGCCCGCCGAGGATCGAACGTCGCACACCGGTCACGCACAGTCTGAGGAGGCTGCCCGCCGTGTTCCCGACGAAAGTACAGCCAGTCCGGTACCAGCTGGAAGCGGCCATACAGCGCGAGCTCTGCGTTGAACATCCGATCAGCGTGGTGGTAGCTGCCCCGCCTCATCATTCGCCGGAGAGGTTGAGTTCGCATGACCCCGTACTCGTAATCGTGGCATCCGTCGAAAAGCACATTACGAAACCGATCCGGCGCCCGCAGCGAGTCCATGGCGACACCGTGGCCGAACGTGCCCAGCACGGTCCCAGACTCGTCGATCATTGCGGACCAGGAGTGCGCCAACAGTGCCTCGGGGTCCCTGTCGAGTGCATCTACGCACCGTGCGAGCAATTCGCGTCCATACAGATCGTCATAAGCGGCGCACTTGAACAGTTCACCTCTTGCCTCTTCCACGACGAAGTCGTGGTTCGCCATCAGTCCGATATTGCGCGACTGGCGGACGTACCTGATCCGCGAATCCTTGTCCGCGTAACGAAGACAGATGTCAGCGGTGCCATCCGTCGAGGCGTTGTCAGACACGATGAGCTCAAAGTCCCCGTACGTCTGCCCAAGCAGCGAATCTAAGGCTTCGCCGAGGAACTTCTCGCCGTTGTAAACGGGCAGCCCGACGGTCAGTCTTGGCAGTGAGCTGAGACTCCTCATGCGTATCCCACGCTTCCCACGCAGTCGACCTCTCTCATACTCCACTGGTAGCGACCTCTCCAGTCCGCCTGGCTGTCAGACATTGAGCTCCTCCCGTGCCGGAGCAAAGACAAGTGTGGACCCGGCAGGCGGGGCGCCGAACAGGCGGACCACGGACTCCTCGTCGAACGGTGCACCATCGGAGACCCTGCAGAAGTCCCGAATAGCAGTGCCCGTGCAACTGGCATCCACGAGCGGTGCACCGCGGCCTGCAAACAGATCCGCTACATCGACCGTTCGGAAATCGACACTGAAACGTGCTTTGCCAGACGTGTTCGGAATCGATGCGTGCAGCTGGGCGCCCGAGAACACCATCACCGCTCCAGGTGGCGGAATGACAATGAGGTCGTCTTTTGGCGTGTGATTCAGTGCTGCCGGCCGGATCTGTTGTTCGCCCGAGATCTGCGACGCCGTACTCAGCCGAGCCGTGTTGTTCTGGTAGTAGTCGAACTCTGAGGAGCTGTTCCTCACTGCTTGATCGAAGCTGCCGGGATCGAATCGCATTGCGTTGTCCTCGCGGACTTCGAACACCGGAAGCCACCAATTGATCTGTTGGGCGGGCGCGCCGTACCAGACGTCGCGGTGCCACGGGAAGGCGTAAGCGATTCCGGTGGTGAGATGGTCCACTGGAAAGGATGTGCGAGGCTTGGGGACGTCGCAATGCGTCCCTTCGGCGGAGAAGCCCGCCTCCCGTACGATCTTGCCGACGAGTTCCTTCGATGTACGACGCGTGCATGAAGCGGGGCTTCCACGAACCGAGGATCTTGGCCATTTCTGATTTGTCGATGTACTCGTGCACGCGCTCGGGGTCATAAGGCCTGAAGAGATTGGCGAGTTGCTCCCGGGTGTAGTCGACGAAGGTCGAGACCGAGGGCAGCGTGGTCAGAATGGTCACGTCACCCTGATAGATGCTCTGCCGCAGGCACGGAGCCGAACGATCGGGGTCCACGAACAAGGTCATCGCCCGAGTCCGCCCGTACTCGTGCCACTGGACGACGCTTCACGCTCTGCAATCTTTCCATGCGACGGCACCAGCGGCTGCAGCACTGACTTGGTGCAGGTGAATGCCTCCGAGTACGGCGCTCGACACTCCATGCCCCTGAGCCGGGCCAACCCGAGAAAGACCTCGTCGTCCCACCAATCGCGTCCGGACTGCGAAGGAAAGCACTTGTGAAGGAGCTCGACCTTACGATGCGCCACGTCGGAGGTGAGCGGAAAGAAGACCGAAGGACGCCCAAGATCTCCATCCCATTTCGGTATTTCATACGACAAAATGAGCTGGTTTCGGAACGCGGTCGGCAAGACCTCTCCGATGATCCGGTGGTCCTGATGGGCATCGTCGGATGAAGGCGCCAAAATGAGATCGGGAGCGCAGTCTCGCGCCACTCCTCCAAGACGTCCTTCACGCAATCCCACAATGCGGGAAGCCGCCCTTCCGGCAGCTGGTGCAGTTCGATGGTGAGGTCGGCGTCAGGGAGAAACACAGTCGCCGCATTACGCGCCTCGGAGTGGCGTTCCTCAGTCCCGGTGAGCACGACGTAGCGAGCACTCATTCCCGGCCTGCTCTCGGCAAGGGAGAGGAGGGTACCGCCCGCTCCGATCTCGATGTCATCGGGATGGGCGCCGATCGCCAAGACCGACAGGGGTCTGTCCTCCGGCAGCTCGAGAATCAAGGGAAGCATGGTTGCTAGTCAGCGCTCCCCTGGAAGGAGGAAGCCGGCAGCCCAGATCGCTCAGGGTCCCATATCATCCAGGGACAATCGGAACGGTGGTACCGCTCGTCGAGGTGAATCCGCTCTTTTACGGTGTCAGCCGGCGACCAGTAGCCCTTGTACTGGTAAGCCATCACCCGGCCGCGACGAACTAGTCGGACGATCGCGTCCTCGACAAGGTCCTCGTCCTCGTTCAGCTCGTCGAAGATCTCAGGCCGGAACAGAAAATATCCGCCGTTCTCCCAGTGATTGAGGTCTCGCATTGGCGTCACTCCGGTGACAACGCCGTCGGCGCCGATGTCCACCGCGTGATGCGAGGACTGCGGAGGGACGGCAAGGAGGCTCGCGACTGCATCTGTCGCAGTGAAGCGCTCGATCATGTCCGGCAGCGGAGCGTCGGTGAGGACGTCCGCGTAGTTCGCCATGAACATTGGCTCGTCCTCAAGGAGATGCCGGACCCGACGCAACCGCTCTCCAATCGGGGACAGCAAACCGGTGTCTACCAAGGTGATGCGCCAGTCGGAGATGTCGGTTCGGAACAGTTTTGGCTCGTGGGAGCCTCTCTCCAGCACGAAGTCGTTCGAACGGGTCTCGTCATAGGTGAGGAAGAAGTCCTTCACCGCGGCCGCGCCATATCCAAGGCAGAGAACGAAGTCGGTGTGGCCATAATGGGCGTAGTAGCGCATCACATGCCAGAGCAGCGGACGCTCGCCGACCAGGGCCATGGGCTTGGGGGCAGTCGTGTTTACATCACGCATGCGCATCCCGAGCCCGCCACAAAAGAGGACGACTTTCACGATTCAGACCTCCATCAGACGATCTCGAGTTCCGGAATGGGGAAGACGAGACGCGCCCCCCACGATCGGACGTATTCCAGGTGCTCAGAGATTTCGTCCCTGAGATTCCATGGCAGGACCAAGATGAAGTCCGGCTGGGTCTCGGCAAGATGTTCGGGGGAATAGATGGGGATATGAGTACCGGGCAAATACTTTCCCTGCTTGGCCGGACTCCGGTCGACCGTGTAGTGCAACAGGTCCTCCCGGATGCCGCAGTGGTTCAGCAACGTGTTGCCCTTGCCAGGAGCGCCATACCCCGCCACTGATCGTCCCTCTCTCGCAGCGTTCACGAGGAAGTCGAGCAGGTCGCTTTTGATCCTCAACACCTCTCGGGCGAATCCGGCGTGACCGGACACTGTATGCAGACCCGCGAGGCGTTCCTCTTCAAGGACTTCGTTCACGTGTGCGGTGGTCTCACCCGCGTGGTCTTCCGGACGTGCGTGGACTCGCAAAGATCCCCCGTGCGTGTCGAGTTCCTCGACGTCGACCACACGCAGCCCGGCGGTGGCCAGGGTTCGGTCGGCGGTCAGGAGGGAGAGGTACGAGTAGTGCTCGTGATAAATGGTGTCGAACTGACGCCGCTGCATGAGGCGAAGCAGATGGGGGAACTCCAGGGTGATCAGTCCCGTGTCCTTCACTAATGCGCGCAGGCCGGCCGCGAAATCCCGTATGTCGGGGACGTGTGCGAAGACGTTGTTCGCAACCACTAGATCGGCCCGCCCGTAGCGCTCGGCGATATTTCCCCCGGTCGTTGATCCGAGGAACTCCACCACCGTTCGAATGCCCCGGGACTCGGCAACTTCGGCCACGTTCTTCGCCGGCTCGACGCCCAGGATGGGGATACCTAGGGCATGGAAGTGTTGGAGGAGGTACCCGTCGTTGCTTGCGACCTCCGTGACGAGGCTGTCTCCGGTGAGGGCGAGTCGCTCGACCATGGAAACAGCGAACCGCTTGGCGTGAGCCACCCAAGAATCCGAGTATGACGAGAAGTAGGCGTAGTCGGAGAAGATGTCCTCACCCGATACGTATGCCGGCAGCTGCACGAGGAGGCATGACGGACACAGTCGGACGTCCAGCGGGTAGAAGACTTCCGGCTGGTCGAGCGCATCCGCGGCGACGTAGCTCTCGCAGAGCGGAGACATCCCAAGATCGACGAACGTCTCTGTGAGACCTGCACCGCACAAGCGGCAGACACACTGGGTCGACATCACACCTCAAATCCGACCGAAAGTGAACAAAGGGCAACAATGTGAAGCACTTGGTGAGAGGCAAGGACCTGCGGCCTGATACGCCCCCTGAGCTTGGACTTTCCTGAGATTCTCCATTGCACCCAGCAGGTTGGGACCGCAATTCGAGGGTCACAATGCCTCCGCGTCCACCCATCTGCCCCCTGACGCTTCGATCTGAGGAAAATCGCGACGGACTTCGGCCAGGAGATCCGGCACGAACACGAGCACCGAGTCAGGAGGATGTGTCGTCAGCGACTCGGGGCTGACGATCGGGATGTCCGTCCCCGGCATCCGAAGCCCATGCTTCGATGGTGAGACATCAATAATCGCAGGTAGCAGGCCCCGATCCACTCGAGCCCGACAGAGAAGCGCCACCGAGCGAGAGGCTGCGCCATACCCCAGCACGGTTCCGCCGCGGGACCGCTGTGCGACGAGCCAGTCGCGCAGCGCACGGGCGTGTGATTCAGCCTCTTCCTGGAGGCGCCCAACCTGCGTCGCGTCGTCGACCCCAAGACGGACGTCTTCCGCCAGAAGCGCGCTGACGCATCCGTCGGGGGCGGCGCACCCATTTGACTCTCGCGTGGCGGCCAACAGAATTGTGCCGCCGTAGAGATCGAAACGCCATGCTGTACGGGCACGAAAGCCCTCGGCAGCCAGCATGCCGACCAGAGCCCTCGTGGAGTAATACGCGAAGTGCCCGTGCCGGAGCGCATTCCACTGGCCCAACCGCATAATCGTGGCTAATGAGTGGTACTGCAGGAGCAGTACGCCTCCGGGGGCGACTCGGGCTGCGCGCTCGGCCACCGCCAAGGATTGATCAGCGTCGTGCATCATGCCGAAGGAGTCGATGACCAAATCAGCAGGCTGTTCTCCGTAGACCGGCGTGAGCCCCCGGGCCTCCAGCAGCGTCAGCCAAGAGCCTCCATGGGGACTCGCGAACTCGGCGACGCGGCCCCGGCCCGAGAGCCACCCCGACGTCGCGAGGTGCTCGACGGCATCGGCAGCTTGGGCCACCAGTGCCTCGGGCTCTGCGCCCAGGGTCTCCTCGGCGAGCGCCGGGTGACCGAGCAGCTGGGCCAGGCCGCATGACGAACACAACCACATCTGCAGCGGATAGCGAGGGTCGGCACCCGAGTCGCCACACCCCGGAAACTGATTACACGCGGGCTGGTTACCCAGGTCCAGAACGAGACGGCCGGTAAGCCCAGCGCACGAACGACAGACAGGAGCGCTCATCCTGGCACCCCTTGAACGAGCGTTGGGGACAGCTGCGACCCGATCGCACCTGGACCTCGAGCCGCATTACGGCTCACGAGGCGGGCACCGATGCGTTGGCACAATGCTGCGCCGAGCTCAGACCGAACACGAGGGCATCCAGTTCGTCGAACTGCTTTTCGAGCAGTGCCACTTTCTCAGCCGTGCGGACGGACAAAGACTTCCGCAATTGTTCAGCACGCCGCTCCATTTCGAGGAACTGTTCGGTGAGAACCTCCACGTCCAGCGACTGAATCGAGTACGAGAACTCGGCCAGGCCCATTTCGGACATCAGGGAACTGTGTTTGGACGAATAGCCAACCGCAATAGTCGGCTTGGATAGCATCACCGCAGCGACGAGATTGTGGAAGCGAGTCGCGACCATTGCCCCGAGCGGTTCCAAGCCCTCCATGATGTCGCTGAAGGTGGAAACCGATTCAGCCACGACCCAGGAGTCGTCTCGTTCGGGTCGCAGAGCCCGGATATCGGCGAGTATCTCACGCACGGTTGCCTCATCGGATCCGTCTGTGTCCCCGATGAACAACCGAACCCTGCGTCCGTTGTCAATCAGCCAACAGATGATTTCCCTGATGCTGTCGACATAGGAGGCATAGATCTCCCGAGCCCGTTCGCGATCATCATTTGAGCCGCCATATGCCATCACTCCCACCCCGATCGTGGACCAGTCACCTGCCCCTTTGCGATGGTCAGCGGGGAGAGGGAGCGAAAAGGCGAGATCGGGGAAGACCGACTCTCCGGCGTCGACACCGCGGCGGCGCATGGCTTCCCGAGAGCCTGTGTCACGGTACGACCGGTAGAAGGCCAACCGAGCCGCCCAGTCGGAGAGCCATCGGGCAGCCCGTTTGTTGATGAGACCCGCCCCGACGCTCACGAAGGCCACCTTGGTTCTGAAAAGTTTGCCCGATGCGCTGAGTAGGAAAAGGCCGTACGGAGTGTTCCACGGCCGCAAAGGAAGACTCGCTTCCAGCACGCCGGCGCCGGGAACGATGACGATGTCGTGTTGACGCACCCAGGCCGCGATGCGGAACACATCGACAATCCGGCTCGGCAATCTCAGCATGCTGGCCAGCGGGCCTGACAAACGTGCCTTGTGGCGGTCGAAGCAGAACATCTGAACTGCGTCGATCCCGTATGCTTCGGTCACCGTCTCCGGTCCTGAGCACATGGCATCGATCACGGCCGCCGGGTGTCGGGTGTGCAGGTACCGCAGCACCGCTTCCATCGAGGCGTCGTTGCCGATGTTGCCCGACCCGAGAAGACCGAAGAGGCCAACGCGCTGCCTTTGCATGGGGTACTCTGCGGTCACGGTCACGTGACGACCGGTGAAGTCGCTCCCCCTGTGGCGACGTGTATGTGAGCCCTCACCATAGCCTCTCAGCTCCGTAGTGGATTGCAGGGATGTCAGACGACCGTGGTCGTACTCAAGAAGAGCACTGGCTACGCCGTCGTGATACATCAAGGCGCTGGTGGGGAGCGGTGAAGGCTCTGCCACGCGGTATGCCGCGGACTGCTAGCGGGCCACCGCGGTGTCGGCTCAGCTCCACCTCCTCCAACAGCTGTCGGAGGTGTTCGAGACACCGCCCCCTGGTTGGCCCGATGCTGCCGACCGGCATACTCAGTTGCTCGGCGATCTCCGTGTACGGGAGATCTTCATCGCCCATCAGCAGGCCGAGGAGGCGCTGGCAGCGCGGCGGGAGCTTTTCGGCGGCCAGGCGTATCGCCCTGACCTGCTCTTCCTTCAAGAGTTCATGATCGAGAGGGTCCAACTCGTCGTCGGCCATCAAGTACATCGCATCGGTGTCCGAGACCATGGTCCTTCGGGTTGCGATCCTGAGACTCTCACGGTCGCGAGGTCGTCGCAAGCCACGCACCCAGCCGCTCTGGCTGCTGAATGCGACCGATGTTCTCGACGAGGCGAAGCCACGTGGTTTGAGACACCTCGGCGACGTCGGCGTCGTTCAGCCGACACCGCCTTGCAATCGCTGCGACGAGGCCGCCGAAGCGTTGGATAAGGGTGTTCCACGCTTCGCTCGACCCTGCTTGAGCCTCGATCACAACTCGCGCCAGATCGTCCGGATCGGCGAACCTTCTTTGACCGAAGTCCTTTCCCGCCCCAATGTCAGACTCAACTACCTGATCGATCACCACCAGAATCCTCCAATTCGGTACCCCCGGATTTTCCGACTCTTGGGCAACTGGCGGTCGCCAAACCGACCCAGCCGCACCGACATAGTCCCCGAATCCTTGGGACTCGTCATCCCCTTTATTGGGGAACGATGGTGTCGATTCGGGAACCGACCTGACTCCCCGGGGACGCGACCGGCGTCTCTCATGGCATTCCTCCGACGAAATGGCCGAGGGCGCGACAAGAGACGTCCGAACCTTGCGACGGGGAAGATCGCCGGAGGGTGAGAAAAGGCCGGCCCACCGGTCAAGCCTCAGATAGCACCACCCATGGCGTCTGAGCTGGTCGGCCGACCCCGCGTAGATGGGCGATCAGGTGATCGATGGTGATCCACGTATCAGCAGCGCCACTGCAAGCATCTAGAGAAGTGATATCAGCACAAGAACTGCAATAACCCAGATCGCTGGTATCAGAACGCAGCAAACCGGCATCAACACTCAGGTAACTGGGTATCGGCACAATTACTGCAATCACTCGTGTAACTCCACAGGGGCACGGGTAACGACAGAAGTGAATTCTGCCGAAAATCGACGGATTGAGGAGGGCGACGTGGATCGAGGGAGCGGTGTGGTACAGCTTCCCACCCAAGGCATTGCCCCTATTCAGGGGTGCTCGACTTGCGCAATCGTTCAGTCGGTAACGAGCCAGCGCACGCTCGAGGGAGCCGCCTACGTCGTTGAGGCCGCCAACGAGGACGCCCTGGTCCTCAGCAGCCCCCAGCTGGCTGGTTTGGTTGTCATTCCCCGGCAATGCATCAGCGTGCTCGGGGACCTACACCCTGTTCGTCAGGCTCAGGTGCTCGCAGCAGTCCGGTCCGCGACGCTCTTGATTGGTTTGGCGAATCAAGAGCCCGCTACCCGAATCGTGGCCTTGACCGATTCGTCAACGTCCGCGGGCCACGTGTCGTATCACGTGATGCCAACTGGCTCGGATGACATGACGGGCACCTCGCGGTCGTCACTACCACGCGCCAATTGCTCGCGCCACCGCTGTTGCGAAAGCCGACGGCGCTCGTTAGCATTTAGCGAAGCGGGTCGGCGGCTGACCTGTGGACGAAATTGGCGTTGTCCACAGGTAGCCAGATGGAGACCGGTCCGCCTTGATGGGCGGTAGAACGAAGATGCGTGGAACGATGTATTGCGACGTGCGCGGGCCGATTCGCGTCCAGACACTGTCGCCGACACTCACCGAGCGGCCGGTGCGCACCCCTCCACGTTGTGCCTACGTTGCGATTTCTCCCTTCCGATCATCGAGCTCGGATCTTGACTGTGCGTCGGCCGATGAGACCATCAGCCGTCGGCAGATGTCATGAGTACCCCTGCCCGAGGAAGACTTGGCTCATCGGGAGTTCCCGCGCGAATCCTGGTCACGGGAAGCGACCTTTTGTCCGGGGCCCTGGCCAGCGCCCTTGAGACGAGGGGCTTTGCCACCACGCACATCGCGCCCAACGTGCCCGAAATCGAACGTGGGATCGAGTGGAGGCCGGATCTCGTCCTCTTCGACGTCCGATCGTTCGACGTCCCGACGGGGTCACCGTTCATCGAGCATTTCTGCCGAGCTGGCATGCAGGTCTGTGTCATCGACGCGGCGGACGACGACGATCGGAGAGCCGCATGGCTGCGAGTCGGGCCGTCGGAGGTCATTGACGGACGCAAACCCTTCGATCACCTCTTCCTGACGATCACCCGCCTGCTCCGAGTCGGGCTTTCGGCACGGATCGACCAGCGATCGCCGGCTGCTTTGGCGTCAGCCCCAGTTGACCGCCCCTGGCAGGACCCCAGATCACAATTTTTAGCCACTTTGAGCGATCGCGAGTTCGACCACCTGTTCCAGACGATCACACGTCTCCTCCGAGTCGGTCTTCCGCCACAAACCGATCAGGAATTGCCAGCGTCCCTGGCATCGGCGACTTTTGACCGACCCTGGCCAGACCCGCGATTGCAACTTTTCGCCACGCTGACCGATCGCGAAGAGGTCGTTTTGGCTGAATTGCTGGAGGGTCATTGCGCTGAGGAGATTGCGAAAGTGGCCTTCGTGTCGATCTCGACCATCCGCTCCCAAATCAAATCGATTCTTCAGAAGCTCGGCGTCAATTCGCAGCTGGCGGCCGTTGCGTTGGCCCGCCGGGCCGGATGGTCCCTCGACCACCCCAGGGACACCCGTCCCAAACCGGCGAACGCCAGGCGTAGTCGCGCCTCCTGAGCGACGATTTCAACGAACTCTTCGCTCAGACATCGTCGGTCGCTCGAGCAGGTAACAGCTACCTCGGGTACACGTCGGTGTATCTCCGGGCCGCTCCGCCACTCGTTCTGACATATGAAGTCATCCCACTGCGGGGTTTTGCCCGCACGATCTCCGAGGTCAGCATGAGAGTCGCCGTCTTCGGCCTTGGCTATGTCGGCACTGTTTCCTCCGCTTGCCTCGCAGCGGCCGGACATGACGTCTGGGGAGTCGACCCGGACGTCTTGAAGGTTGCAGCCGTTTCGGCAGGACACAGTCCAGTGCTTGAACCGGGCCTGCAGTCCTTAGTGGCACAGGGGGTCGCGTCCGGCAATCTTCACGCAACGGTGCGGCCTGACGAAGCGCTCGAGAACGCCGACGTGTCTCTCCTTTGCGTCGGCACGCCCTCGACCGCGAGCGGCGAATCCAACCTTAGCTACATCTACCGTGTGGTCGAGGACATCAGCGCTAATCGCTCAGTACGCAAGAGTTCCATACCGTCGTGATCCGGAGCACGGTGCCACCCGGTACCGTCGAGGATGTCTCCGCGATACTGCAGGCTGCCATTTTCGGAATCGGGACCGGATGTCGCCGTCGCAATGTGCCCCGAGTTTCTCAGAGAAGGTACGGGAATAGCCGACTTCTACTCGTCCTCCGTTCACGGTGATCGGTGCCTTGGACTTACGTGCCATTGACTCGATCTCGCGCCTCTTCTCATTTCTCGATGCTCCGCTTCGGGTCGTCCACCCACGTACGGCGGAGGCCCTCAAATACGCGTGCAATGCCTTCCACGCCACCAAGATCTCGTTCGCCAACGAACTTGGGCGGATCTTCAGTCGGCTGGGAGTCGACAGCCGAGAGGTCATGGGGCTCTTCTGCGAGGACACTTCCCTCAATATCTCACCTCAGGTACCTACGGCCAGGCTTCGCCTTCGGAGGATCGTGCCTTCCGAAGGATCTCCGTTCTCTCCTCTATCTGGCTCGCAGCGAGAGCATCGATATACCGCTGCTCTCGGGAACTTTGGCCAGCAACCGGTTCTCGATCGATGAAGCCATCGACCGCGTCGTGGCCGGAGAGGGCAGCCGGATCGCTCTGCTCGGGCTGAGCTTCAAACCCGGCAGCGACGACCTCCGAGAGAGCCCCTACGTAGACCTGGCGGAAACGCTGCTGGGTAAGGGCTACGAGGTCCGCATTCACGACCCGATCGTCAACCCCACCTCACTCGTCGGGGCCAACAAGCAATACGTCGAGTCGAAGCTTCCGCACCTCAAGCGGATACTCACCGACAGCCCTCGGGAGGCCATTGCCGGTGCTGACGTTGCGATCGTCTCCTCATTCGACCGAGGAAGTCATCGGGGCGTTGCTCGAAGCTCGGCCATCGCGGATCATCGACCTCGATGGCCGGCTCGGGTCCGAAATCGAGGCTCTGGAGAGCTACGAAGGGTTTCGCCTGGTGACTGACCCCAGTCAAACCGAACAAGAGGACGGCTCAGTAGGCCGGTCTCGATCATCTCGCATACAGCACCTCTCCGCATCGGAGAGAACGAGTGCTCATTCTTGTGCAGAACCTGTCGGTACCGTTCGACCGTCGGGTGTGGCTCGAATGCCAGTCGCTGGTCGCCGCCGGTTTCCGGGTCGCCGTCGTGTGTCCGAAGGCGCCAGGCGACCCAACGTATTACCGGCTCAACGGGGTCGATCTCTACAAATACCCCTCCTATGCGCCCGGTACCTCTGGCGTCACTTTCGTCCTCGAATACATTTACTCATTCCTCGCCACCCTGTTCCTCAGCCTCAGAGCGAGCATGAGTGGTCGGTTCGCAGTCGTTCAAACATGCAATCCACCCGACCTCTTCTGGCCCATCGGACTTCTGTTCCGAATCATTCACGGCTCGTCATTCGTATTCGATCACCACGATCTTTGTCCTGAACTCTACGAGTCACGATTTCCCGACGGAAACCGCCTGATCTACCGAGCTCTCCGATTGATGGAGCGCCGCACGGCACGGACCGCAGACCACGTGATCTCCACCAACAATTCCTATCGACAGATCGTCCTCGACCGCGACGGTATTGCGCTCAAGAACATGACCGTCGTCCGCACTGGGCCCGACCTGAACAAGCTCCGCCGCACCACAGCCGAACCGACACTTCGACGGGACAAGCCTCATATGGCTGCCTACATCGGCGTGATGGGACCCCAGGATGGGGTGGACCTCGTCTTGGAGGTGGCGAATCATGTCGTTCGCCACCTCGGTCGCCGTGATATCGGCTTCACGCTCATCGGTTCAGGCGACTGCTTCGATGACCTTGTCGCCTTGAGTCAGCGCCTCGACCTCTCTGAGTTCGTCACATTCACTGGGCGCGTCCCCGATGCTGAGGTAGCCTCAATCCTCTCAACCGCCGACGTGGGTCTCTCGCCCGATCCCAAGAACCCGCTGAATGACGTATCGACGATGAACAAGACCATGGAGTACATGGCCTTCTCCCTACCGGTCGTCGCATTTGATCTCCGCGAGACCCGCTTCTCGGCCGGCGACGCGGCAGTCTACGCAACCCCGAACGATGTCGGCGAGATGGCGCAATTGCTCGTTGACCTCATCGACGACGAACCAAGACGCCGCGAAATGGGAAAGTTCGGTCGTGCTCGAGTCGAACAGGAGCTGGCCTGGGATCACCAGGCTCCTCTCTACGTCGAGGTCTACGAGTCGCTGACCGAGAGTCCACGACCTCGTGCTGCAACGACGGCAGGGGTCTGACCAATGTGCGGCATAGCCGGCGCCTACCAACAAGTAGACGGTCACGCGGCGCACCAAGAAGATGGGTCGGTGTCTCGACCACAGGGGCCCGGACGAAGAAGGTTGGTTCTCGTATAGCGACGAGCGGATCGACGCGCATTTCGCCCACCGTCGACTCTCCATCATCGACCTCCAACACGGTCAACAACCCCTGGTCAAGCAACCGTTTGCGCTCTGCTACAACGGCGAGCTCTACAACTACCGGCAGATCAGAGCGGAGCTCGCCTCGGCTGGAGCCAGCTTCACGACCAACTCTGACACTGAGGTCGTCCTCGAAGCGTGGCGTCACTGGGGACCTCAATGCTTGCCGCGCTTTCGAGGGATGTTTGCCTTCGCCATACTCGATCAATCGACTGGATCCCTCTTTCTCGCCCGCGACCAGTTCGGTATCAAGCCTCTCCACTTCATTCGCCGTAAGGACGGAGTGGTGTTCGCTTCCGAGCTGAAGGCACTGGTAGGCGCCTTCGGCTCCGAGCTGCATATGCGCCCGCAGGCGCTCGCCGCGTCCATGCTTTACTACTGGGTGCCCGATCAGACGTGCTCAGTGCAAGGTGTGGAGAAGCTCCAGCCGGGGAACTGGGCCGAGTTCCGACCAGATGGCACCAGTCGCGTCGAGTCGTACTGGGACGTCGTAGCGGAAGCGGCCGCGGCTCAGGAGACCCGCTATGACCTACGGGAGGTCATAGAAGGCTCGGTAAAGGACCACCTGGTCGCGGACGTCCCCGTGTCGAGCTTCCTCTCCGGTGGCCTCGACTCGAGCATCGTGACCGTACTGGCGAGTCAGACGAACCCCCAGATCGACGCCTACACCATTACGTTCCGGGCCGAAGACCAACGGCTCGAAGCGATGCCCGATGACGCTCTCTACGCCCGAAAGATCGCACAACGTCACGGCATCGAGCTGCATGAGATCGAACTTCAGCCTGACGTGGTGGATTTGCTGCCGAGAATGGTCGATATCCTCGACGAACCTGTCGGCGATCCGGCCGCCATCAATACGCTTCTCATGGCAGAGGGTGCCCGTGCCGCGGGCGTCAAAGTCATCCTCTCGGGGACAGGTGCCGATGAGCTCTTCGGCGGCTACCGGAAACATCAAGCGTGTGTCCTGGCCGGGCGATACCGAGGCCTGCCTGGTTTCGTGCACCGCTCGACGAATGGCGTCATTGATCGACTCCCTGTCACGGCCGCAGGTCGCGGCCTTCGCTACGCCCGGTGGGCCAAGCGTTTCGCGACGTTTGCCGAGCTTCCCGAAGAAGCGGCATTCCGCAGGAGCTACAGCTTGTACGCCCCCGCCGAGTTGGCAGCGCTGCTGAGTCCCGATCTGCAGCGCGACATCCACGACGTCTTCGAGCAACACTCGCAGATCTACGAGGACAATCAGCTTTCGGATCAGGTCAATCGCATGTGTCTGGCGGATACCCGCATGTTTCTCCCCGGCTTGAACCTTGCCTACACCGACCGAGCGAGCATGGCCGCGTCAACCGAAGTCCGCGTTCCCTTCGTTTATCCCGAAGTCTTCCGCGCCGCGTTCTCACGGGCCGGGAAGGACAAGGTTTCCGGGAGAAGCGGAAAGATCGCGTTGAAGCGTGCCGCCGAGGCGTGGCTCCCCAAGGAGATCGTCTACCGACCGAAGGCCTCCTTCTCGGCACCCCTCCGGGCGTGGGTGACAAATGATTTGCGTGAAGTGATCGACGACTCGCTGCTCGGGGGCGAGCTCGTAGGCACAGGATTCCTGAACAGGCCAGCCGTTTCCGCGCTCGTTGAAGAGCACCGCTCGGGACGAGAGGACCGATCCAAGCAGATCTGGCAGCTGCTTACCCTCGAGTTCTGGTATCGCCACAACCGCCAAGCCGGAGTGACGATGTGACTCCATTTCAAGGAAGGAAGTCTGTAGACCGGTGAAGCAAGTCGCCCAGAATTACCGCTCAGGGGAACTCGCCGTCATCGACGCGCCTGCGCCTTCGTGCGCACCTGGAGGAGTCCTCGTGCGGACGCTCTACTCCTTGATCTCGACAGGGACAGAGATGATGAAGGTCGAAGAGTCCAAGTTGTCCCTTGTTGGCATGGCACGCGCTCGTCCCGATCAGGTGAAGAAGGTGCTCGAGACCGTCCAGCAGCAGGGCGCGCTCACGACGTACAAGAAGGCCATGAACCGTCTTGACTCGTATTCACCTCTGGGGTATTCGTTGGCGGGCATCGTGCTCGAGGTGGGCAAAGGGGCTGAGGAGTTCGCAGTCGGTCAGCTCGTGGCCTGCGCCGGCAACGAATTCGCACTCCATGCCGAGATCAACTGGGTACCAACCAATCTCTGCGTGGCCGTACCGGACGGTGTGTCACCTCAGCTGGCTGCCTTTGCCACCGTGGGCTCCATTGCTCTACAAGGAGTTCGTCAAGGAAATGTCCAAATCGGCGACACGGCTTGCGTCATCGGCCTCGGCTTGGTCGGGCAGCTGGTCGTGCAGCTGCTCGTGGCTTCGGGCGTTCAAGTCGTCGGGTTGGATCCAGACCCGCAACGGTGCCGGTTGGCGGAAAAGGCCGGCGCGTTGCTGTGTACCGCGCCTGATGACGATGGATCGAAGGCCGTGGAACAGGCACTCTTCAAGGCTTCAGGCGGACTTGGTGCCGACCGCATATTCCTTGTTGCGGGCGGTTCCTCCAATCAGCCGGTGGAACTGGCGGCACGCCTCGCACGCGACCGGGCCACGGTCGTAGACATCGGAAAGTGCAAGCTGGATTTGCCTTGGAACGATTACTACGAAAAAGAGCTCGAACTCCGATTCTCCCGCTCGTACGGTCCAGGCCGTTACGACCCCAAGTACGAACTCGAAGGAGTGGACTACCCGGCTGGCTATGTCCGTTGGACGGAGCGGCGCAATCTTCACTGCTTCGTCAACGCTGTGGCCAGGAAGGAAGTCGATCCCGAGCCGCTCATTGGCGGGATTTTTCCCTTCAGGAAGCCGCCAGTGTCTACGAACGACTCAGCTCTGGCGCTTTGCAAGGTGTCGGCTTCCTCTTCGAGTACGAGGAGCCGAACGAGGTCGATGGCCGACTCCAGACGACGCCCGACAGGTACACGACGCCGGCACCTTCCCATCGGTCGACCACGCTCAGGCACGGTGGCGCCGCCGGCACATTGCGGATTGGCTTTGTCGGCGCCGGAAACTACGCCTCATCGATGCTGCTTCCGCACTTCGCCAATCAACCTGGCATCGAACTCGCCCGCGTGGCTACTCGCCGCTCGCTGTCAGCGGTCAACGCGCAGCGCAAGTTCGGTTTTGAAGATGCGGGTACCGATCTCGAGGCAGTTTTCGAAGACCCGACACTCGATGCTGTGTTCATTGTCACTCGACACAGTGCGCATGCTGAGATGACATGCCGTGCGCTCGAGGCGGGAAAGGCGGTGTTCGTAGAGAAACCACTCGCCCTGACATCTGTTGAGCTCGATCGCATTCTCGCTACGGTGGACGCGACCGGCAACGACAGGATCATGGTCGGATTTAACCGGCGATTCGCTCCGCTTCTCGTGGAGATGCGGGAACGGTTCGGGCGGTCGCCCGAGCCGACAAACGCCAGGTACCTGGTTAACGCAGGACAACTAGGATCGGACAGCTGGTACCGCGACAGCGAACTCGAAGGCTCTCGCTTTGTCGGAGAAGGCGGCCATTTCGTCGACACCATGAGTTGGTGGATCGGCAGCGATCCGGTGGAAGTCATGGCGATGGCTGGGGCAGGTGGCGATGAAGTGCAGGTGAGCCTCCGCTACGGCGACGGGTCGTTGGCGACCGTGACCTACCTGACGAACATGCACCGAAAGTTCCCGAAGGAGACCTTTGAGGCCTCAAGCGGTGGGCGAACCGCTCGGCTCGACAATTTCAGGCGAGCCAGCGTCTGGACGGGCTCCCGCGCGCGGGTCAGTCGGCACCTGGGTGCTCCGGACAAGGGTCAGTCAGCGGAGATCAAGGCCTTCATCGACGCAGTGCGCACTGATGGACCGATGCCCATCTCCCTCGAGTCGCTCACAGCCACGACGCGCGCGACCCTGGCGACAACCTCTGCTGTCGCGAATCACACGTTGCAACCACTGTGACGCTGGAGGGCTCGGAGAAGGCCGCTCGATGAATTCAGTCGAGCTTCAGTGGCGACTGCAGCGACTGTCGAAGATGTCCGCCTCCGAAGTCAGATGGCGTGTCTCCGAACAGGTGCGTCGACGACGGTGGGCCTCCCGACAAGTCATACCTGAGGTCCCGCCTCAGTCGTGGGCGCTCTCCTACGCCCACGAAGAGGTGCCCTGGAACTCGACACGAGATCCGCAGTTTCGACCCTTTCCATCTGGAGAAGTCCGACAGGTCCTACCGAGCGAGGCGCGGCAAAGGATCATCGCAGGAGCAGACGGAATACTGGCGGGACGATGGCAGATCCTTGGAGCCTCGCGTGAGGACATGGTGGACCCGGACTGGTTCTTCGATCCGGTCACTGGAAAGCAAGCACCTCAAGCCGACTACTGCTTCAAAGTCAATCACCGGTCCGAGGATGTCACGGGGAACGTAAAGCAGATCTGGGAGCTCTCCCGGATGCAGCACCTCACGGTGCTCGCCGCAGCATTCAGCCTGTCAGGCGACGAACGGTACGCCGAACGGGTTGACTCGCATCTTCGTTCCTGGTGGACCCAGAACCCTTTCCTCTCGGGCATTCATTGGACGAGCGGAATCGAGGCCGGGATACGACTGATCAGTTGGGTCTGGGTGCGCCGTCTGCTCGATGGGTGGGCGGGCGCAGCTGATCTCTTCGAGCGCAATGAGGTGGCGCGTGCCCAAATCTGGTGGCACCTGCACTACCTTGCTTCCTTCCGCAGTCAGGGATCGTCCGCCAACAATCACGTCATCGCGGAGGCCTCTGGTCAATTGGTCGGGGCACTTGCGTTTGATTGGTTCGCTGAGAGCGACGGCTGGAGCGAGGAAGCCGCCCGCGTCCTTGAGAGCGAACTGCAAAGCAACACTTTCCCGAGCGGCGTCAATCGAGAGATGGCCTTCGACTACCACGGCTTCGTCACTGAGCTGGCTGTGGTCGCAGCAGCCGAGGCAAGTTGGTCCGACCGACCACTCTCATCCGATCTCTGGGCATCGCTATATCGCATGTTCGACGTAGTTGCCGCGACGGTGGATGTGCGCCTTCGTGCTCCCCGCTACGGAGACGGGGACGATGGCACGGCTCTGGTACTCGACCCTCCGCAGGAAGAGCGGTGGTCAAGTCTCCTCGCCATCGGCGCCGCGCTGTTCGACGTTCCAGACTGGTGGCCAACGGTCGGGCCCACGGCAGCCAGTACATTCCTGGCGTCGATGGCCGGTCATCATGCCTCGGTGCGCTCGGATTGTCGCCCGAACTACTACGCAGATGCCGGCATGACCCTTCTGCGGAGTTCACCCTCGGATGGCGAGGAGATTTGGTGCCGATGTGACAGTGGCCCACACGGGTTTCTGTCAATCGCCGCCCACGCCCATGCCGATGCCCTTGCGGTCGAGGTGCGACACGGCGGAGTGGACGTGCTGGCTGATCCGGGCACCTACTGCTATCACGGCGAACCCAGCTGGCGTAGATATTTTCGCTCGACTCTGGCTCATAACACCATCGAGGTGGGTGGCCAAGACCAGTCCAGCTCCGGAGGTCCATTCTTATGGACTCGGCATGCGCAGAGCACATTGGTCGAACTGGAAAGGGACGAAGGGGGTGACATTGCGGCGTGGTCCGCCGAGCACGACGGATACAAAGCCCTGAATCCACCCGTGCGCCACCGCAGGTCGGTTCGACTGGACGGTCGACTTCGGCAACTCGAGATCGTCGACTGCCTCGAGACAGCCGGAAGTCACGCGTTTCGGCTTGCGCTACACCTAGGCCCCGACATCGATGCCCACATGGTTGGGCAGAATGTCCAACTCACCTGGTCAAATGGAAGCTCCATGCGGAATGCGGACCTCTGCATGCCCAGCGGCCTGTCGTGGTCGCTCACGAGAGGCCAGACCGACCCTGTCCTCGGTTGGTATTCCTCGCGCTTTGGAGAGAAACAGCCCGCATGGACTGTCCTCGGAGAGGGAACTTGCAGCGGGACCGGTTCTGACACCTTCACAACGGTGCTCCAGTTCGCTCGCTGAGACCGGATCTGCCCTCCGGCTCCCATGATCCGCCCAGCTTCCCAGAAGAATTCGGGTATCTGACCCTCCGTCGTCTGCTCTACAAAACGTGGTGCACCTGATGAGGACCCCCTAATGGCTGTTCGCGCGGGAATTACCCCGTCTCGGAGTTCCGTCGAGTCCCTACCTGCGGAGGCAGCGGGCCGCGAGCGCCATTTGAACATGGCTCTCAACCTGCTTACTGAAGACCCGCGTCAACCATCTGGTGCTCACTGGTGCTGGACGCGCATCGTGCCCGAGATGGCCAGCCGACTTCAACCGGGTGAAATGCTCCACCTGATGGTCAGTCCCGCTGTGCGGCACTACTTCCCGGAGTGCGGGGACTCTGTTCGCTACATAACTTTTCCTTGGTCAAACGAACACCGACTCTTGCGCACAGCGAGTGAACACGTCATTTCTCCCGTTCTGCTCCCCCGCCACAACATCGATCTACTGAGCACCGCCATTGCCCCACTGGTGAATCCCACGCGTTCGCTTGTGATTCACATGAAAACGATGCATGCGTACACGGCTCCGGAATCGATCAGTCTCGGGCCTCGAACGTACCGCCGTCTCAACTATCAGCGTTCGGTCCGCCTGGCGGACGCGGTCATCGTGAATTCCAACAGCCTGCGGACTGAGATCGACGAGCATCTGAAGGTCGACCCACAGAAGGTCAGCTTGATTTACGAAGCAGTCGACCACGACATCTTCAAGCCAGGTGACAGCGATGCGGCGCGGGCTCTGGTGGCCGCCCACGGAGTCTCACGGCCGTTCGTGCTCTTTGTATCGTCCCTGTGGCGTTACAAGAACTGCGACGGCCTACTGCGGGCCTGGAGGCTCGCTCGTCACGAGCTCGGAGGGCGTCAACTCGTCATCCTCGGAGCCGAGCGTGACCAACGATACGGCGTCGAATTGCACGAGTTAACGGTCGAGCTCGGCATCGCCGAGGACGTCGTATTCGTCGGTGGAGTGCCGAACGAGGAAACCGTCAACTTTTACCGGGCCGCGGACCTGTTGGTCTATCCGTCGTTTAATGAGACATTTGGGTTGCCGATCCTCGAAGCGATGGCCTGTGCCTGTCCTGTCGTGACATCCAACGTCAGCTCGATGCCCGAGATCGCCGGTGGCGCGGCGATTCTCGCTGACCCTCACGATCCGAACTCGATCGCACGATCCATCCTGGAGGCCACCGGTTCCGAAGGCTCCAGAATGCGAGCCGACGGGATCCGTCGGGCTCAGGAGTTCACCTGGGGTGCGGTCGCGGCGGGAACTCTCGACGTCTACCGCGAAGCGGCACAGCGACGTCGATCTCACTAGCTGGCGATGACTCAGCAGTGAGTCAGAGAAGGGCTGGCGTCACTACTGATCCCAGGTTTCCCGGACAACTTCTGGCGGCAAGATGAGCGTCGTCGGCGACGAGATCCCCGGCAATGCGGCGCTGCCATGGAGCGATTCGACAGGTAATCTCAAGGCAGGTCCAGTCCACTATGCCCTCGTTGGTCCTTAAGTTTCGGTGAGATTCGTGCAGGAGATACCGCTGAGTGCCCTTCGCGGCCGAACCAATACCGGCGATGAGGCCGATGAGCCGGAAACGACCGCACCTGAGCTGTCCGACGAGATGTCAGATGACTCGGAGAATCCTATCGTCAAGGACCGAAAACCACTGAGCCGGCGACGCCGACGATGGTTGTTCGCAAGCGTCGGGGTAGTCGTATTGGTCGCCGTGTTATTTGTGGCGGCGACCTTGCGCCTCATTGTGTTTCCCGCCACGGATCAACCGCGGCACGTCGACGCCATCGTGAGCTTCAATGGGAGCGACGAGGGAAAGAGGCAGGCACTCGCAGTGTCGCTCGCAAAGAAGGGATATGCCCCGATCCTCCTGTTTTCTAAGGGCAGCGCACTCGCAGACACCTCGTGCCCCAAGGTTTCTGGCGTGTCAGTCGTGTGCTTCGTGGACGTCAGCGGCAACACCCGAGGCGAGGCGGAGTGGGTCGGCCGCTACGCCCAACGTCACCACTGGCATAGTCTCTTGCTCGTTCCGGGTCGTGGCCAGGCCACGCGGGCTCGCCTGCTCACAGAGCGCTGCTTCCCAGGACAGTTGGTCGTCGTTCCTGCAGATGAATCAAGACCTCCTATTTCCCAGATCATTCATGAGTGGGGTGGTCTGTTCGACGCTGAGCTCTTCCATCGAGGCTGTTGACCGCCGCTCGGTCGGAGGCAAAGGTCCATCCGCTGACCGGCATCCGGAAGAAAGTGCACTTGGGCTGCAACGGAGCCGCGCCAGTGGCCACGAAGGGTGGTGCCGGGAATCCGCCGGACCATTGGACGTGTCCCGGCAAGAGCCGACGTCAAGGCTCACCTGAGCGGGACCTAAGAGCTTCGCCGCAGGGAAAGCGCCTCCAAACCCTCCGTGGCGAACAGTTTTTACGTATCGGGACGTCGTTCGGTCGCTCACTCTCTTCGTGCGTTGTCGGGCGGGCGGTGGACCTTGCAAAGAACCTCGGTGCCCAGCCAGCGGCGGCAAACGAGGGCCAGAGCGGCTCAGGTGACTGAGCAAAGTCGGTTGACCAGATGTCCATTTCTGGCCGTGAGTTCGTATCAGAACGCCCACTGTCGTGCCTCTGATGCATACGTCGGACGACACCGCTCAGCGTGTCTCCGGCGGCCCGGATTGAATTAATGCCGCCGACCTCTTCCCACCTGCGTCGTCTCGTCCACAAAACAGGACGAATTCCATCTCGCATCGGCAAGGCACCCGCCTTTATTGGACGCTTTTCTCGGGCCCTGAAGACAGATCCAGTCGAGACGCTCCGAACTGTCCCAGAGGCTGTGTTGAGCCATCTCTTTGATGTACAGGTCGACTACGAGGTGGCGGAGGATTTTGGGGCCGCCTTCCACGAGCTCCTGGGCCTTCCGTGGCCGTGCGACGAAACGCGACAATTCAAGAAGGTCTGGTCGGACATCGACAGGGAACTTGCCACGCTAGGACTGGCGTTCGGTCGTTGGACCTCCGGGGAGTACAGCGACGCTGATCCCGCATTGGGCGCGGTCACGTGGTGTGCCGTCAGGCATCTCCGCCCGGAGAAGATGATCGAAACGGGAGTGGCACGGGGTGTGACGAGTCGGATCATTCTCGAGGCTATGGCCCTCAACGGTTCCGGCCACCTCTGGAGCGTGGATCTTCCTCACCCGTTGCGCCCAGAGATTCACCACGAGACGGCTATGGCTGTCCCGTCGGACTGCCGAGAGAGGTGGACGTATGTCCGAGGCTCGAGCCGTCGACAGCTGCCCACTCTCGTCACACGCCTCGAGAAGGTGGACATGTTCGTGCATGACAGCCTTCATACTGCTCGCAACATGCGATTCGAACTGAGAACCGTGTGGCCGGCGGTGGACCGTGGTGGTCTTGTCCTCGTTGACGACGTGGATAACCAGGCGTTCCGTGACTTCGTTGCAGAGTCGGGTGGTCCTCCATCGGTCGTGATGCGATCGGGCGATGGACCGTGGATGTTCGGCGCGGTGCGCAAGGATGGTCCGAAAGGGCAGATTGATCGGCTCTCGTCAAGTGTGCCCACGACGCTCTCCTCGCACTCAGGGGTGGCCCATGAAGTGGGAACCTCCAACAAGCAGCGAACCCTGACAGATCCGTGACCTCGACCCACGATCGTTCTCGCTCTCCTTTCGATGCCCTCGTTCTCGATGGGCTCGCTCGCCAGGCACTCGTGACCACTCGCACCCTTGGTCGTCGGGGATTGCGGGTCGCCACTGCTGAATGTTCCGACTTGTGCGATTCCCGCTTCGGAGTACCGACGTTTGCGTCTCGCTGGTCCGAGCGGGCCAACCGACTTCCCAGCTATCACGACGACCCAACCGTGTACGCGCAAGCAGTGATCGACCTCGCCAGCGCCCTCCCAACCCGTGTGGTCATCCCATCGATGGATGGTTCAATAGCCGCACTCCGATCATGGCGCTCATGCTTTGAACAACACGACATCGCGCTTGCGCTCGCATCGGAAGCCGCACTCGACGCGGCGAACGACAAGAAGCAGACTCTCGCTGCAGCCGCTGAACTCGGAATTCCGTGCCCGCTGACGATCGCTATTGATTGCGTCGGGGATACTTCGGCAGCCTTGGCGGAGGTGGGATACCCGGCCGTCATCAAACCAACTCAGTCTTGGGTCTCCAACGCCGACTGTGCGAGTCGAGTGGTATCGAAAGTCGTGCTCGACGAGTCAGAAGCGGTGCGCTACGTAGAACACCTCATCACACTCGGTGGCTCACCCGTCATTCAGCAGATGGCCAATGGGCCTCGCGAAGCGGTCAGCGTCTTTTACGCGCAAGGCAAAGTGTGGGCGACATTCGCCCAGGTGGCATACCGCACCACTCCGGTCCTCGGCGGCGTGTCGGTGGTACGCGAGGGCATACCGATGCCGGCCGACCTGGAGTCGGCCGCTCTGGCTCTCGTGCGTAACCTGGATCTCGAGGGCTGCTGCGAGGTCGAATTCCGGCGAGATGCCAACGGCCGCCCTCTTTTGATGGAGATCAATGCTCGCATGTCCGGCTCGATCGAGGTGGCGACTCGATCAGGTGTCCCGTTTCCCGCTCTGCTCTGCCAGTGGGCGGCGGGTGAACCGCTCACCGCTGTGGCGGGCTACCAGAGCGGGATCAAGATGCGGTATTTAAAGGGTGACATGAAGTGGCTGTGGGAGAACATCGAAAGCCGGGGAGGGCATCCGGACGGCGTTTCGCCACAGATGGCCATTGCGACCTTCGCCACAGACTTCATCCGCCGACAGAGCTACGACTACATGGACCGACACGACCTCGGACCCGCGGTTGCCGCCCTTGCCGGCAATGTGAGACTCGCCCGGCGCAAGCTCACCAAAGGGCGCACACCGTCCCGCCCGTCCGTGGCCGACCCCGATTTGATTCGAAAGGAGCAACATGGCGTCCAGCACTAACGTTGCGGTAATCGGAGTGGGGCCAAACGGGCTCTCGGTGGCAGCGCACCTGCGGCAAGCGGGAGTCGAGTACCGGGCGTTCGGCCGACCGATGGGTGCGTGGCGGTTCAACATGCCAGCCGGAATGCGTTTGAAGTCCGAGCCTTATGCATCCGACCTTTCAGCTCCGAATCCCGGCTTCCTCGCCCGCGACTACTGCAACCAGGCGGGCGAGGTCTACCCCGAGCGGGTTAATCCCCTGTCGCGGGAGCAGTTCATCAACTACGGAACCTGGTTCGCCGACGAGCTCGTTCCGGACATCGACGAGACAGAGGTCGTCTCGCTTTCGAGGGTGCCAGGCGACGGCTTCTTGATCCGTACCGCCAATGAAGAGACCCTAAAGGCCGACAAGGTAGTCGTTGCCACGGGCATAATTCCGTTCGCCTATGTGCCGCCAGAGCTGTCCGGACTGCCGCCCGATCTGATCTCACACTCGTCGGCGCACTCGAATTTGGAACACTTCCGCGGCAAGGAGGTTCTGATCGTTGGAGGAGGCTCATCAGCCCTCGAGACTGCAGCCCTGCTCCTTGAACAGGGAGCAGCGGTCAGGATGATCGTCCGTGACAACAGCGTGTCCTGGCCGGCTCCCAACCCGACCCGCCCAACCAGGCTGGAGCAGTTCCGGAGGCCAGTCGTCCGGCTCTGCGAGGGGTGGACCTGCTGGGCCTACGATCGCTTGCCCGATGTATTCAGGCATCTCCCGAAGGACATGCGGGTCGAGAAGAGCTTGGGTTTCCTGGGTCCGGCGGGCGCCTGGTGGTTACGCGAACGAGTCGAGGGCAAAGTGCCGATGCTCTTCAGCCACCAAGTCCGTGGAAGTTCTGCATCCGGTGACCGTGTCCAGGTCCAACTGAGTTCCCCAACGGGTGCACAAGTCACCGAGACCGCGGATCACGTCATTGCCGGAACGGGATTTCGCTTCGACTTGACGCGTCTCGACTATCTCACGCCAGCTCTGCGCGAAGATCTCAAGGTGATGGCTGGTGCCCCTGTTCTCGATCACCACCTTGAGTCCAACGTGTCCGGCCTTTTCTTCACCGGCGCTTTGGCTGCTCCAAGTCTGGGTCCACTCATGCGCTTCGTGGCGGGCACGCATTTCACGGCTCCCCGCGTCATGCATCGGCTCCGCAGCAAGAAGACAGGCGGATCTCGGCCCGCTTCTCGAGAACTTCTTTCGTTTAAAGCCCGAAGTCAGGGTGGTCAACAAGAAGAGGCGGCCATCGGCTCATCGCCTGGTCTCCCCTAGGCGTCGGAAGGAACCTCGGAGGCGTCGATCGACCGCTCGAGCCCCAGCGTCGACTGCGCCTAAAAGCCAGACGGTGCCGAGATGCAGGATGAGCGGCGGTACAAGCTGACCGCCATTCCGGCCAGCGACGAAACCCCGTTTTGTGGCATCCAGGGATCGGCACAAAGTGCGGTACCGCCACGCCGGCACGGGCTTGACGGTGGGTGCCCTGGATGAGGTTGGGGCCGCGCCCAGTTCCGCACTCCCGCTGAAGGCAAGCTACATATCGACAGACGCACGTTGTCGCCGAATAACACCGCGCTGCGATGGACAACGAGGTGATCCGTCGATGACCTGCTGTCGATTTGGACGACACCGCATTGATCGATACTTCAGTTGCACGAGTTCAGTTCGTTGCTGGTGCGGCAAGCGATGACGACCCTCCCCAGTGGTGGAGAAGCAATCCTCAGTCTGACGTGACGGTAGGCGCATGGGACTGTCAGTTCACCTGATGGAGTGCTAGCCCCAAAAGATGCAGGTCGGGTCCACGCCGATCTCATCGAGGATCACGTCGATGGGCTGGTTGGTGTCGAGATCGATGTACATCGTCCATTTGCCATAGCGGTCGCCGAAGTAAAGCGTCCAGGTGCCGTTGCCCTCGTAGCGGATCTGGGCGATGGGCGTCTTGGTCCACTCACCGGGCGGACCCCTCCAGACCGGGCGGCATTCATGGATAGCGATTGACTTGCCGTGGGTAGTCACCTCGAGGCGGACCTCGTTGGCGAACTTGGCGGGGACGCGGTCGCGGCACCACCGTTTGACCTTCTCGACATCGAGTTCGGGGAGGACGATGGCCACCTCGAAAAGGCTAACGATCTCAGCCGGCCAGAGGCCTACTTTCGAGCGCATCGTGCGCACTCTCGGCGATGATTGCTTTCTCTGTGCGGCGGAGCTGGCGCATCCGGTTTCCGAGAGGTAGCGGCGCTCGGCCACCTGCCAGTCGTCATGGGACTCGACCGTCACGCCAGTTCCCCTCACGGTGACCAGACCTTCGTTCGCCTGGTCGTTGGGGAAGACTCGACCGTGTCGGTGCGTCGCTTGATCTCGCGGTGGAGGCGTTCGAGCGGGTTGCACGACCACAGACCTTGCGCCAGAGCGATTCGGGGAACGTGGAGACGGCCAGCAGGTCTTCCTTGGCGGCGGTGAGCATTGGTGGCGATATCGGCGAACTGATCCTCGAAGGTGTCGACGATCCGGTCGAACTGTTCGCGGACCGAGGCCGCGTTGGGCTGAGCAATGATCGTCTGGATTGCGGCGATCACTATGTGGGTGTTGTTGCCCTTGACCCGCGAGGACAGAGCGCATGAAGTGGAACCAGCGCCGTGGCGAGGCGGCTCCCACCATCACCGCTTCGATGGCTTTTCAGGACAAGGTACCGAGATCACCAACGTGGCGTTCCTCGCGAGCCGCGTCGAAGAGCCTCGACGCCCGTGCCGCCTACGGAGTTCTTGACGACTCGACGGGAGTTCTCACCGATTCGTTCCGCGGACTCATCAAGATGAGGAAAGTGGCGTTCCTCACGAGCCGTCGTCGAACAGCCTCAAGGCTGGCGCCGCTTCGACCGACAGGCTGCGAATGCGTCTCATGAAAGGTTCGGCGAACGCGGGACTGCAGCGTGAGAAATGCCGTCAGCGTGACGGCTGATGTCAGCAGATCTGCTGCTGCAGCGCCTGTCACCCCAAATGCGGTGGCCAGCACACAGACGGCCGCCACCGAGAAGGCCAATCTCACCAGCTGCAGCATGAAGAGCGATCGGACTTGGCGTGTGGTGGTCAAGTTGAGAATCGGCCCCATGGAGAATGCGTAGATCGTGAGGGAGACTGCGAAGATCCGTGCACAGGCTGCGTACGGGACGAATTCGGGGCCGTACAGCAATCTGATGAGCGTTGGTGCGAATAGAAGGACTACGACGCCACATGCTGCTGCAGCCAGAACCACCGCCCCGGTCACGATGCGGGTCACTCTCGCCATGCCGACCCAGCCGCGCTCGGCAAAATGCCGACTTGCTTCAGGCAGACCGAAGCTTCCACTGCCATTCAGGACCACGTTCGTCGGACCGGCGACCAGTGCTTGAGCAGCCTTCAGGCCGCCGAGCGCCGCCGGGCCCAGCAGTGCACCTGCCACGATCAGATAGAGCTGTTGCGCGCCCCAGTTCGCCGTACGTTCACTGGCCAGCCACCGGCTCGTCGGCCAGCGTGAACGAAGGAATGCGCCTCCCCCGCGGAAGGTCGGGCGTATTTTGAATTGCCAAAACCCAAAGAGTGCGGCGGATGCAGCCCCGACGCCCCAGGCCGAGATGACGGCGAACACGGAATGCACGTGAAAAACGAAGATTGCCGCAAAAGCCATCGCCTGGAACGTGTTGAATACGAGGTCGTTGTTAAGGGACTTCTTGGGCTTTCCCTGCATGAAGCCGACCTGGCGCCAGTAATCCTGCAACTCGAGCACCAGCACCCACGGGGCCAACGCAAGAAGGCCCACTCCGAATGTGTGCTGGCCGACGATGAGGCACGTCGTGCCGACCGCGGCGACGAGGCACGCTGCCACCACGCCAAAGGTCGCAACTGCCGGCAACGCCCTGCCGAACGATCTCGTCCCTGTCGTCCCGACGCATATCGCCCAGGATCACCATCGGCTCGGTGACCATGGCCCGATACTGCATCGTCAACAGGACCCAGACCGTGAAGGCCAGAGCGAAGGCACCCAGACCGGTGGGGCCACTGATTCGTGCGACGACGATTCCAACGATGAAATTGGATGCCGATGCCACGCCCTGGTCGATCATCGTCGTGGTGGCGCGATTCGCAGCGCTCCCGCGAACGGGCAACCGCCCTCTGAACCGCTCGAGAGACATACCGGTTACCTGTCTCGGTTGTCGCGAGCAGGACACTCGCTGGCCTGGGTACCAGTCATCGGCGTGGGTTTACAGGCGAGGCATTCCAGAAGTCGAACGGCTCGCACTGGTCAGAGCCGCGTGGCCTGCTCCGCAGATACAGGGAATCAAGGTCGGTTCCCTGCACCTCGCTGCCGGCTAACTGCCATTCGGTCAGCTCGCAGCGGAGTGCAACTGCCATTGTATTGGACCGGGCTACTCAATCGTGTTGCCATTTGAACAACGACTTCCTGGCCACGGGGACAGTCCCACCGTCAGTAGGCAAACGTCCCACTCGTGGCGTATCTTCCGCCGCCCTCGGCACTCTGTCTAACCATCAACTCAGAGACCGATCCGAGCGACACCTCAGTCGCCCAATCCGGGCTCTGCCACACTTCACCACACCTTTGCCCAGAACCCGAACTCAGTGCTCAACAGCGACCTATCCCAGCCCCTCGAACGAAGCAGGCCTTCCTCGGATGGCCTCCTCGATCACCGACGGCAAGATCTCCGTGATCCTCGTCGTCGCTGAACGGCTCTTCGGTCTCGGGTTGGCCCGGCTTCTCGGCGAGGACGATCGCATGCATGTCATCGAGGTCTCCCAGGGTGAGCCGGAACTGCTGGATCTCTGCATCGCGAGGGTCCGTCGACGTTGTCTTGATCGACCTGGAGCTCTCACGAGCCGACGGTATCGATCTTGTGCGGCTGCTCTCTTCGGAGTGCCCGACGACCAAGACATTGGTTTTGACCTCCAATCCCGATTGGCGCGTTCGCCCAGCGATGATCGCGGGTGCCGCAGGCGTTCTCCTGAAGGACTCCTCCCCCGAGGCAATCCAGGCCGCAGTGGTCTCTGTCCATCTGGGTGATCAGGTTCTGTGCACCGAGGCGGCGCAATGGTTCCTGGGTGAAGAACGCCCTACTCATTTGACCCAACGGGAGTCAGATGTCCTGAGGATGGTCGCGCAAGGTGCCAACAACGCGGAGATCGCCACACAACTGCAACTCGGTCAGAAGACGGTGCGCAACTACGTGAGCCGCCTCTACCGCAAACTTGACCTGAACAATCGCGCTCAACTCGCACGTATTCTTGGACCACACCGAGACTGCGCACGCCTGGCAGACGGACTCAGTTACCGACAACGAATCCTCGGTGCACAGCCAGTGACCGAGCAGCCTCTCAACCTCCGCGCATCGCTGCGGGAGATCCGTCGGCGTCGGCTGCTGATCATCGTCGTGGCGGCCCTCTGCGGGATCGCTGGGCTCGCGTACGGAGTATTGGCTCCGGCAAAGTCAACGGCCGTCGCCCTGGTCCTCCTTCCGCCGACAACCCCATCGAATGCGGGAAACTCCGGCAACACCGGCAACACCGGTGCCGCCGTGGCGAGGAACAGCATCGATACCAATGCCCTCATCGCAAAGAGCACGCCCGTGCTGGCTGCGGCCGGTGCCAAAGTGTCGCCGCCACTCGGCAGCATCAGGGGTCAAGAAACTCGTGACCGTGACGCCGCTCAGTGGACAGATCCTGCAGATCCAGGCTCAGGATCATGACGAGTGCATATGCCGTGAAACTGGCCAATGCCGTTGCGGCGAGCTATGTCACTTACATCGGCCATTTGGAGGGAAGCACTGAGCAAGCCGCTGTGACTGCCCTACAGCACGAATCCAACCTGCTGACCGAACAAATAAACGATTTGCAGAGTCAGATCGACACCGTCACTTCCCGCCTTGCCTCTGAAGGTTCGGGATCGAGGCCGGCCAACAAGACACCGACCTTTTGGGCTCGCTTCGAGAGCGAACAGAACCAAGTCTCGCTGCAACTCAACAGGGTCACCGGCCAGATCACGAACACTCAACTTGAGACTGGTTCAACGGTCAACACGACTCGGATACTGCAGAAGGCCACCACCCAGCCAGCCTCCAAGGTCACATTTCCCATAGAAGCAGGCATCATCGGGATATTGATCGGGCTATTGGGTAGCACGGCGTTCGTGCTCATGCGTCTCCAGAGCGGGCATAAGTTGCGACTACGAGATGAGATCGCTCGTGTCGCGGGCGCTCCAGTCATCGCTTCCCTCGAGTCAGCGCGCTGCATCACCCTTTTCGATTGGCGAGCTCTTCTCGAAGAACGACCGCGGGCCACCGACGAATGGGCATTGCGGCACCTACTCCGCACCATTCCAACCGGAGGCGGCCGACCGCAGGCCATTCGAGTGATCTCGTTCGCCGATGACTCACCAGCCATGACCACCGGTCCCCGACTGGCGCTCCAGGCGGCGGGATCTGGCACGCCGACCGCGCTCTTCCTTGAGGACCCCATTGTGCCGGGCGGCACTTCGCTGGCGCCTCTGCGGGCGGCGTTCACCGGTGCTCAGCCTGTAGGTAGAGATTTGCCGATCACCTTGGGGCTTGGCGACACCGATGAAGCTCCGTTCACCCTCATCGTCACGGTCGCGATCTTTGACGGCAACTCGGCAAACTTGACCTCGTCCGATGCAATCAATCTGCTGTCGATCTCTCCGAACTTCGTCACCGCTGACGAACTCGCCCGGCTCGCGTTGGCGGCCGCTGACAGCGGATTTGTCCTGGATGGTGTCGTGGTCGTGAACCCTGACCCAACCGACAACACGACTGGCTCCATGAGGGACGACACGCTCCGTCTGCTTCCTTCTCCCCGCACGTACCGATGCCGGCAGCTCGCCGGAGCGACTCACACGCCAGCAGCACTGATGATGTCGACGACATTGAACGACGAATACGACGAGGTCGTGGGCCCGACGATTGGCCTTCGAGGGTTGATGGCAACGTTACGACGCAAGCGGAGAATCTGGCTCGTCACCGGTCTTGTCGGTCTGATCGTTGGCGCAAGCCTCCACTTCGTGATTCCGCCCAAGTTCACCGCCGAGACCGATCTGTACCTGACCGTGCCTGCCGGCGCGAATCCTATGTCGGTGACGGCGAACAACGTCTCCCTGTTGAAGACGCAAGTCGTTGCCCAGAAGGCGATTGCCGATGGTCATCTTCACACGACTCCCAACGCGTTGCTGTCGCATTACAGCGGTCTATCGGTAAGCGACAACATCATGTCGATAAAGTTCAGCGGCTCAACCAAGGCGGAGGCCGTGGCGGGGGCCAAAGCCGTGGCCAAAGCATTCCTGGCCGTCCAGGCTTCAGAGTTGGGCTTGCAGACCAACGCACTCGTTCGCGGTCTTCACTCTCAGATCGCATCGCTCAACACCGAGATCGACACTCTGAACAGCCAGATCAGCAACCTCTCCGGCACAACTCCCGGCACGCAATCGAGCAATCGACTCACTGACCTCGTCAACTTGAGAAGTGAGGACGAGTCACAGCTGTTCACGCTGCAGACGCAAGTCCAACAAGCGCTTCTGAACGAGCATTCCACCGACCATTCCAACAGCGTTCTGGATCCTGCCGCCATCGCTCCAGTGTCGACAAAGAAAGTCGTCGTCGTGGACGCGCTCTCGGGGCTGGTCGCGGGCCTCGCCATCGGGATTGCGGCGGTGATCTTCGGTGCGCTCCTTTCGGAGCGTCCTCTTGATCGCTCGACTGTGGCAGCGACCCTGGGCGCACCGGTCGAGTTGAGCCTCGAGCGCTACCGCAGTCCACGCCTGCGTGCGCAGGAGACGGTTGTCTCGAAGGCTCCGAGACGCCAAGCCCGGCATTGCGGATGATTGAGCGTCGTCTGCGAGGCCACCTCGAATCGGCGCCCGCGTCCGCGCTCGGCGGTCGTCTCAGTTGGAACTCCCGAGCCGGCCGCGTTGGCGGTCGCCGCCTTGGCATTCGCCCTGTCTTCCGAGGGTCACCGGGTGATCGTGGTCGACGCCTCGGCCGACCGACCGCTGACCTCGATCCTCGGCCTCTCTCCAAGGCCCGAATCGATGGAGATGTTCGAGCTTTCCGCTGGAGAAGGCCCACCTGTGAGGGTTCTCGTCGCGCCGGAAGACCCAATGGCCATGGCACAGAAGCCGCCTCCCGAAGACGCCGATGCTCTTCTCGTCCTGTTGACACTCGACGCGGCGTTCGGTCTGGAGCAAGTGACGCCGTGGGCGAGGGACGCGGTGATGATCATGTCCCCGCGTGGAGTCACGCTCACCCGGATGGAGGTCACCCGAGAGATGCTGCGCGAGGCAGGCGTCTCCCTGCGCTCCGTCATTCTCCTGGACCGTGATCCCCAGGACGACAGTTCTGGTGCTCTCAGTCCCTGGTGATCTTCGGTTGACCTCAACGGCAGTGGAATCAGCCGGATCGTCGGTGTAAGCGGATTCGTGGAAACTGCTCCAGCCGACCTGAATCTCATCCCGAGCCGCCGACACGCACTCGCGTGACGCGACGGGTGACCATCATCTGGTGTTTGCTCTTCTTCAACGCCCTCACCCCCGGCACATCAGTTCTGCCGATCCCACACAGGATCGCGCAACTCATGACCCAGGGCGCTTTGTTCCTCGCTGTCATCCTGGTCTTGACCATCAATCCGCGGATGCGCATCCGACCCAACTGGTTCCTCGGGCTCTACACCGTGCTGGCAATCAGCTCCCTCATGATGAGCGTTCGGTTCGTCGGTATAGGTACCGACTTCCGAAGCTTCCGCCTGATCGCCTTTCTCTTCGTGCTGTGGCTCCTCACCCCATGGTGGGGCAGGCGAGACCTGCTCTTCGTACGCAGTCAGATGTGGTTCCTTACCTTGGTCGTGAGCTCGGTCGTTCTCGGACTCTTAATCTGGCCAGGAAAAGCCCTGCCGCAGGGTCGTCTGAGTGGGACGATCTGGCCGATCTGGGCGACACAGGTTGCTCACTTCGCGGGCGAACTCGCTGGTCTCGTCACGTTGCTCTGGCTGTGCCGTCTCCTTTCTCCCCGTCGTGCTCTCGTAGTCGCAGTACCCGCGCTGATCGTTCTCGTGATGACCCACACACGCACGGCCCTCCTGGCCATGATTGCAGGGCTGCTCGTTGCGGGCCTCAGCCTCTTGCTGGCGAGGCGACGAGTTCGTAGGTTTTTCGCGGCGGGTCTCATAGTTCTTGTGGTCGTGGGACTGCCAGCAGCGCCGTTGCTGACACACTGGTTGACTCGAGGAGAGAACACACAGGGACTCACGTCTCTCACTGGTCGCACGGTTGCGTGGTCGGCAGTGCTCTCGAGTGCATCGACCGGCTCCGAACGTAATCTTCGGCAGCGGCCTGTCGAACGACGCCGTCAACGTCTCGACGAACCCGGCGCTGAACGGGCTCTCCATTGACAGCAGCTGGATATCGATCTACCAGGATCAGGGCATCTTCGGAGACGTGCTGGTCGCTGGCGTCTTCGTGCTCTTGCTGCTCATAACTCTCTGCCGGGCACGCGGACCTACGCGAGCCTTGGCGCTGTTTCTCATCGTGTACTGCATGATCGCTGGCATCAGCGAAAGCGGCTTGGGCAGCGTCTCGCCCTACCTACTTGATTTGGCCGTCGCAGCCTCCATCATCACGTTCCCTGCGGCATCGGGCAAAGACTTGACGTTCAATCCCATTGGCTTCACCCGGAGCAAATTCTTGGCTTAACGCTCGTCGCATCGGTGCGCCAGCGCCGCCAGTTCGACCTCCCGAGGCGTTGGGTTTCACCAAGGCACCGCTTGCCGTCCCGGAGGCATCGCAGTCGTCGATCACTGCGGTCGCGGGAGTGGTGCTCGGGATCCCATGGTGGTTGCGCCGGGGCGCGGGCTCGAGATCTGGTTCGCAGAAGTTGTCTCGGCCCCGCCCGGTCCGACCGTCCATCCGTTACGACCCGAGCGGGTGCGCCCGGGATTGCCGGAATCAGGCAGCAGAACCAAAGAAGGGCGCGTCACCGAAGGCGAATGCACCACCGTCGGCAGTGACCATCCAATAGCCTCCGCCGTCAGAAGTCACCGCCATCCCGCTCACCGCTGCGTTCAACGGAATGCTTCCCAGTGAACCATCGAAGGCGGCGCCGAAAGAGAAGATGCCGCCGTCGCTCGCCACGAGCCAATAGCCACCCATCGTGTTCTGCGCCATGCCAACGACCGGCTTGTTGAGGTGCGTGCCACCCATCGATCCCTGGAACCGGGCGTCGCCGAATGAGAACACACCCCCGTCTGCGGCGACCATCCAGTAGCCCTTCCCGTCCTGGCTGCTCGCGATGCCCACCACGGGCTGGTTCAGAGACGTCCCAGGCGGCAGTGCCCCGGGCACCGAGCCGTAGAACGCCGCGTCGCCGAAGGCGTAGACGCCGCCATCGGCGGCCGCCAGCCAGTAGCCACCGTGATCGGGCGTAGCGGCGATGCCGACGATCGGCGCGTTCAATGGCACCCCGCCCATCGAGCCGAAGAACGGAGCACCGAAGGCGAAGACACCGCCATCGGCGTCTGCCACCCAATATCCCCCGCCTCCCGCATTGGCGATGCCGGCCACCGAGACGTTCGTGAAAGGCATGCCTTTGTTCGTCGCGGTGCCGAATGCGCTGATCCCGCCGCCCCGCTGGATCAACCAGTAGCCGAGGTTGCCGTCGCCCCCGGCCATGGCGACGTAGGTGCCCGGGTTAGGCACGAGGACGATCGGGGTCCGGAGCGTTGAGCTGGAGACGTTGCCAAAGCTGCTGCAGGACGACACCCCGGTGATCGGTACCGACGTGACGCCAGCCGTCGAGCTCGACGCAGAGAAGCGGTACGGCAACGACCCGGGATCGGCGCAGTGCGGCGACCAGTCCCAGAGGATGTCGGGTCCGGGCTCGCCGGGCAGGAAGCTCACGGTCACCGTGGCTGGCGCACCGTTGCCCACGACGTTGGCGGGTCGGATCCCCCCGGAGGTGGCGATCGTGCCTGTCACAGCGATGGTCGCATTACACGCCTCGCCAGGCACAGTCGGCAGGGCCTGGACGACGAAGACAAAACTTCCCGCCGCACCTTGGACCTGAGGCGCCCCGAGTGTCATGCCACAGCCGGACGCTCCGGCTGGCGCCGAGCCGACATTGCCGGCGATGGAGGCGACGGTCAGGCTGGCTCCGGCCACGGCCGCTGCGGCAACCAGTCGCCCCACCAGACCCCCGACATGGACCAGCGAACCGGACATGGCACCCTCCCTTACTGGAGTCCCCTCATGCACTGTCTATGCAAGTACTAGCACCGCGCTAGCGGCAATGCTCGGGCTTTGGGTGCCACGACAATTGCAAAGGGCCGTGGGCACGGGCCCTCTCGGTGAGGGACCCGCACCCACGGCCCAGGAGAGAGCGCCGACCGGGGTCCGGTCAGGAGCTCAGGGTGTCGATGCTGCTACAGGGCAGCCTTGGTGCCCGGAACCAAGGAGACGTTGCCGCTGCCGTCGAGGCACACGTCGACCTTCACCTTGTCGCCGGTCTTCGTGTACTTGGCGGTGCCACCAGTCACTTTGCCCTTGGCGTCGTATTCGGTGCTGCCACTGGCGCACCGGTTGGTCGTGGCTTGGCTGAAGGAGTCAGTGATGTTTGTCGTCTTACCGCTGGGGCTCCAGGTAATCGTTCCGCTTCCACCGGCCAGGCCGGCGGTCGGCGCGGAAGCGGAGACGTATTTGGCGTTGGTCGGCGAACAGTGCGAGATGGTGACAGTCCCCGTCGCCGTTCCCGTCAGGGTCCCGCATTTGACCGTCGAGACAGCCGCCGACGCGGCCATCGGCGCAGCTGCCAACACCACACCGCCAACCGGCAATGCGACACCCAGCCCCACGGCTGCGCTTAACAGGATTCGACGCATATCTTTTTCCTCTTCCCTTTGGATAACTGGCCCTGCTCCATACAGGTTCCGGGGTAGGTATGCCCGGTTTGTCGTCGTTTTCTTGAGTGTTCACCTCAATTGAAACCCCAGCTCATCGGCGTGTTTCAGAAAAGCGTGAAGAAAAGACCCTGGTAGAAGCCCTGGAGAACGCCAGAAGAGTTTGTGCTGGTCCCAGGTTCTCTCGGACCGATAACGCAGTTGCCATGGTGCATCCAGCGCGCTGTCACGGCCGTAGCGCGCAGACATTCGAACGTTTGTGTGGGACAAATCGATCACTCTTTGCACGTACGCCGTGGAAGAATTTTTTGGCAAGTTCGCCGACAATCGCCCGAAATCGCCGGGTTGGAGGGGCAGATGGTCTTGTCTTGAGGCCGAGAGCCTGCGAATCATCGAGCGGCGGCGGAACCTCGCTTTGCCGTCGGAATGCGTGGGTGCGTCGCTCCGCGTCCACAAAACAACGCAGAGTCACCAAGCAGAGTGGCCGAAGCAGAGAGATGGGCCAGTCCGGGCAACGCACTTAGCCTTGACACCCGGACACTGCCGCGCTCGCCGTCGCGGATCTTTGCTGGCTCCCAAATTCCGGAGTGAGACGACAAGCAGAAGACGAAGCAGCGCGGCCCAAAACGTCCTGATCCGGCCTTCGACGCTGTGCGCAGGACCACAGCAGTGAGCGGGTGTCGTGGCTGCCGGATGACGTCCGCCGCGCCCGCTCGGAGACTTCAGATTGTGGCGTCCCCTCCAAAGTGGGGGTAGCTGCGCCACCTGCGACAGCACCAGCGGTCGCCCAGCGAGAAGAAGGCCGACTCGGGTGTTTCTCCTGCTGAACCGGTGCAAGCTCCTCCCGAACGTTGTGTCCTCACCATTGGAGTGAAGCTCTGGCGCAGCACAGCGGACCACCTCATCGTCGACCGTCGGACCCCCAAGGAAAGTCAGGGGGGTCTACATACGCCGAGAGGGTGCAAAAGCTTTTCCTTGCCCGTTCCGCCGAACCAAAGACGAGTGATGGTTCGGTCCCTACGGCATCTCCCGCATTCGGCCCCGTTCCGCCGTTCCGCCAGCCCACACGGAGGGAGGTCCTCAGATATCGCCGACGTCGCCGCGCATGCACATGGAAGGTCGCAGTGTCCGACCTCACGACAGCGCATCGTGTCTCGGATTCGTCCGCGGGCCTTCATCGGACGAGTCAACACCGAAGCGCCCGATCATCGGCTCTTCCGAATCGACGCAGCTCGCTCTTGGATTCCGCCGCCGCTTGGGGGAGAAGATGCTCGGAGACGAAACCTGGACAGCGGCGGTCGACGTTTCGAACTCTTGTGCTGCACCCTGGCTTGGATCTCGCGAGTGGAACTGAACGGCATCTCATATGCCCTTCACGGTTCTCGACTGGGTCGGCGCGTCCCGCATCGACCTGAGGCGATCACTCCGTTGCGTGTGATCGCCGCCGGCGGACAACAACTCCTTGGCATTGCTACTTCGGCGAACGACAAACGCTCCGCGAAACGAACCGAACCGAAGACGGAGTCGATGTGGCACCTTTTGCCCGGCCATGCTACGCGTCATTGTTCGTTGCGATCTGTGGGATCGGTTGCGGATTGGCACCTGTCTACGAGATCGATGGAAGCGAAATCCGAAGACAAGTTGTCTCCACTGCCACCCCTTCGGGTGATGACGGTACGAGCTTTCTCGCGCTTGGCTCGACCCTTCCTCATGGCGTGCATCCCGACTTCGGTGACGGAGCGGCGACCGTTTGAACCACATAATGCACGCCAAATCGCTTACTCTCCGTCCACTACTCGCGTCACACGATGGCTCCACGTGAAACACGCGGTGTTGTACGTCGCTTTCCTCGAACGCAGCTGCCGCTGGCGCACCGGTGGTGGGGGTGGACGGAGGCACGGCTCCCGTGTGGTGTCGGTCCACTCACACCCCAAGATGGGGGGTCTCGAGTGTGCTCATCTGCGCACGACCTCCATAGATATCCGATTGTGGACCCCCTCCCTCGAAGGGCCTTGCGTCACCGCTGCGCCTTGCGGTCGTCTCACGACCGCAACGGGAAGACGGCACGATCTGTGGTGTCCCAGAGAGTGATCAACTCCTCAGAGCTCACCCGCCTCGCGTCCTCCGCCGCACTGACACGAACGGTTCGGGGAGGTGCACCCTGGGGGTCGCACATTGACCCCCCATTTTTCCCTGGCTTCTCGGCTCTACAGCTTCAGGAAAACACCGATCCACGACGGGCTGCGGGAGAACCGAAGTGACTCGGCGAATCCTGAAACGACCGGAAGCTGGTCCCGCTCGCCGGGATCCAAAGCGTGAGCCCCACGAAGCTCGTAGGCGAGTTCTTTACCACCCAACCCCCCACAAACGGGGGGTCGACTTGAGCGACCACCCCGGCGAATCTGCACACGACCTCGCGGCTGGGTCCCCCGTTCCGAAGCAATCATTGGCAGGGCTGACTACGCCAGGGTTGGACCACCAGCCACCAGGTGCCCACCTCGGGTCCAGGCCCATCCCCCGGCTTGCCCGCGGCGGGGAATGCACGGGGCACACGACGGCCCGGAGGACGAAAGTCATGGAACTCCCCTAGACGGTTGATTCCAAGGGATCCCCGCTGAGCGAGGGTCCGCGACGGACGCGACAAAGGCATCCAAGATCGGCGTTGCTCAATCCAAACTCGACCTTGGAGGTCTCGTGGACGCCGACCTGGATACCTTTGTGACCGCACTGTACGTGACGATCGACGACGCGATTCGGATGCGTCCCGAGCTGGCCCAACGGCGCCCCGAGGTGGGACTGGCCCCGAAGATCTCTGACGCCGAGCTGTTGACGCTCGCCGTGCTCCAGGCCCTCTTGGGCTTCACCTCTGAGACGAGGTTCTTGCGCCACGCCACGGCGCATTTGCGAGCCTGGTTCCCCTACATCCCGCACCAGTCGGGCTACAACAAGCGCCTGCGTAAGGCCCAGGGCCAGCTCAGAGCCATCATCCGCCTGTTGGCGCTCGACACCGAGCACTGGGACGACGACACCTGGGTCATGGACTCGACGCCGGTCGAGTGTGGGCGTTCGCGCCCGACCGCGCAGCGCAGCGACCTGGCCGGGTGGGCGTCCTATGGCTACTGCGCCAGCCACTCGCGCTGGTTCTGGGGGCTGCGCCTCCATCTCGTGTGCACTCCGGCCGGTCTGCCCATCACCTTCGCGCTGGCCAACCCCAAAATCGATGAACGCGAGGTGGCCCGGGACCTCTTCGAGGCCGAGCCCACGCTCTTGCGCCCCGGTCAACGGGTCCTGGCCGACAAGGGCTATCGCTCCGCCGAGCTCGAGTCCTTCTTGGCCCAACGCGGCGTGGAGCTCCTCCGGCCCGCCCACAAGAGTGACAAGAACCGCACGACCAGCCCGCTGCTCAAGCCCTTGCGCCAGCTCATCGAATCGGTCAACGCCACGCTCAAGACCCAGCTCGATCTCGAACGTCACGGAGGCAGAACCCCAGGTGGCGTCGTCACTCGCGTCCTCCAAAGACTCCTCGCCCTCACCGCAGCGATCTGGCACAACTCGAAGGCGGGCCAACGGCCGCTGCGATCGCTCCTCGCCTTCGATCACGGCTGACCCCTTGGAATTAACCATCTAGGGGCATGTCCGGCACCCCGGTGGTGTGAGGGGCGAGACCGCTTCGAAGTCGGCCCGACGGTGCCTCCGTGGGCCGACCCGCGGGAGCACTCACCCGGGACGGGAACCCGCCACCGTCGGGGCGCCAACTCACCCCCCCGGGGGAGCTGGAGGGTGAGTACGGCCAATGCTCTCACCTCGCGTCCCCCACCCGGGAGCTTTGGCTGCCGGCGTTGGGCTGGGAACTCGAGATGCCCGAGGTCCCCCCTCGACCCCCCCGAAGGGGGCACCCGGGCGAAGTCCCACCCCTCGTCGACTCGATCCTCTCTGATGCCGTTCTCAGTGCCCATCGCTTCCATGACGACCGCCGCCGAGGGTGGGCAACCCACGCGGTGGCCGGATGGTCGTCGGCTGCATCGTCGGCGTACACCAGCGGGCGCGGTCGTTCGGCGCATCGACAAGGCCAGCGATCGACGAGATTGGCGGCCTGTCCTGGCGCCAGCGAGTCGGCCGCCCTCTGGCCGGTCTCGTCCCGCCCCCGGAACCCGGCGACCACTGGCGAGAAAGCTGAGCCCACCAGGCGAGGGGTGACGTCCGTCCAGACTTCGAGGCGTGGCCGCTTCGAATCCCCACCCGAGCGTCGATGGCTGGCACCCTCGGGGGTCCCCGCGACGTGCGGGCACGACCACATATCCACACGACTGCCGAAGCTGGCGGTGGGTCCAAAGGAGTTGGCGTTCAGGCCGGGAGGGGTCGCACTCGCTCCGAGGGTTAGGCCATGCTCAGAGATCGAGCGATGCACGTCGGCCCCCGCATGACCTCGTGAGGGGGCGGCCGGGGAGCAACCTGATGTCTCCCCGAGCCCCCCAATTCGGGGAGCGCGCGAGAAGCCAAGAACACCTTCGAGCCGACATTTGAGGTGCCGGCGCCGAGGTGGCGGGAACGTCGAGGGAGCGCTCACGAGGTCCCACCGGCGAGGGTGGGGTGGCTCGTCTGACCCCCATGCATCGACAGCGAGCGGTCCTTCGACCAGCGAAAAGAAACGGTGGGGGGTCAGAAACCCCCCACCCTTTCTGGGTGCCACCGAGGCCTATTGAGGCCCGATCTTCCCCAGTGCTCCGAACCAATCGATGGTGCGTGCCAACCCGTCGTCGAGAGAAATCGGGCTGTAACCGAGTCGCTTGTATGTCTTGGAGTCCTCGAGGCTCTTGCGCGGGGTCCTGTCCTTCGCCGCCTTCTCCGAGATGGCGACCAGGGTCGGACCGAACACCTTGGCCAATTCAGGGTCGTCCGAGGGCATCACGTCGACCACCTCGTGATCGAGGCCGAGCAGCTGGCAGACCCGGTTGCAGGCGTTGGCGATACTGACGACATCCTCGGGTCGGCCGTCGAGCATGTAGCGCTCGCCCGACACCCCCTTGTCGAGGGCGAGGATGCACCCCGCCGCGATGTCCTCTCCAAAGACCCAACTCACAGGAAACTTGAGATATCGCTCGATCCGGCCCCGAGCCGCCGACAGGAGCACTCGGTTGAAGCTGGTGGCGCCGAGAGCGTTGCTGGCCACCGGGGACGGTCCGAAGATCGCTCCGGGGTGCGTGCTCACCACATCCCGACCCTTGGCGGCCCGGGCCATGGCGTCCTGGAAGGCTGCCATCTTGGTCAGGGTGTAGGGGTCCTGGCTCGGCTCTTTGGTGACAGGGGCGTCCTCGCGGTCGAGCCCTCCGGCGGTGTCGAAGAAGGTGCCCGTGCTCACGGCGACGACCCGGCCCATGTCGATGGCCTCGGCGGCGTCGAGGATGTTCTTGGTGCCCTGGACGTTCACCGCCTCGAAGTCGGCCATGTTCTGACTAGCCCCGCCCAGCAGGGCTGCACAGTGGATGGCCGAGTCGCTCCCGCGGGCGGCTCGCAGGACGGCGTCGGGATCGCTGACGTCGCCGCTCACGACCTCGACTCCCAGCGCCGTCAGCGGCGCGGTGTCGGCCGTCTCCCGGGCGAGCGCACGAACGCTGTCACCCCGCTCGATCAGCTGCTTGCACACGTTGGCGCCGGCCAGCCCAGTGGCTCCCGTCACCAAGACGGTCTGGGTCATGAGTGCAGGGCGGGCTCGTCGATGGCCGAGTCGACCTGATCCGGGCTGAACGGGATCACCGGCGCGCTCGTTCCAAAGACGTCAAGGGTGTGGATAAAGCGGTGGAGGCCCATCGAGCCGGCACAGGCAAAGCCCAGTTCGATGATCTGTGCGGACGTGAAGTGCTCGCCCAGCTTCCGGTAGACCTCGTCGTCGATGGCGTGGTGATCGGCCGAGAGGAGGTCGAGGAACTCGACGGCCAACCGCTCCTGCTCGGTGAGGTCGCCCCCGCCGGGAGCGATGAGGCAGGCCACGTCCTCGTCGGTGATGGAGTCGTGCTTCCTCGACTGCATGCAGGGCTGGCACTCGCCCAGCTGGGCGCTCCTGATCCGCAACAGCTCGAGGATCCGGCCACCGAGCAAGGTGCCCTTCCCCATCACGTGGCGCGCCGCGTCCGTCATGATGATCTGCTGCGTCTTGTACGCAAAGATCTGGAGCGGGATGGGCGTCGCGTACAGCCCCTCTTCGACCCCCTCTTCGATGATCCGGCGCGGCTCCGGCGCCATCTGGTCCAACGGAATCGGCTCGATCCTGGGCACGTAACCCCCCGTTCTGCCCCGGGTCTCCACCCGGAGCGCTCATATGACACGGCTGTCAGGTAACACAGTAACGTCGCCGAACATGCCAATCGACCCCAGCTCAATCCTGCTGACCGATCGCGTGGCCGTTGTCACCGGCGGTGGCTCCGGTATCGGACGCGGCATCGCTCGAAACTTCGCCGCCTTCGGAGCCAAGGTGGCCGTCTGGGAGCGCACCGAGGACGCGGCGAGTGCGGCCGGCGAGGAGATCGGTGGCCTGGGACTTCACGTCGACGTCCGAGAGTCGGATCAGGTCGACGCCGCGCTCGAGCGCACGGTGGCCGAACTCGGCCCCGTCAGCATCCTGGTCAACAACGCGGGGGGCGTGTTCAACTCGCCCCTGCTCGAGACGTCGGAGAACGGATGGGATGCCCTCTACCGCTCCAACCTCAAGCATGTGCTCCTTTGCACCCAACGGGTGGCTCGCCAGATGGTGGAGCGCTCGCTGGCCGGCAGCATCATGAGTGTCACTTCTATTGAGGGGGTCCGGGCGGCGCCGGGCTACGCGGCCTACGCCGCCGCCAAAGCCGGGGTGATCGAGTACACCAAGACGGCCGCCCTCGAGCTGGCGCCATACGGGATCAGGGTGAACGCACTGGCCCCTGACATCACCTGGACCGAGGGACTGGCCTCGGTGGCCCCCAACCCCGAGGGCATGCAGGAACGCTTCGGACAGACCGTGCCGATGGGCCGGGCGGGTCACGTCGACGAGATGGCGGGTGCCGCCATCTTCCTCGCCTCGAGCCTCTCGAGTTACATCACCGGCCAGACCATCCACGTCGACGGCGGGACCCAGGCCGCCAGCGGCTGGTACCACCACCCCGAGACTGGCGAGTACGTCCTCGGGCCTACGTAGCGCAGGACGGGCCGACCCGGCCCTCCCCGCTCAGCCATCCCCGCCCGGCCCGGCGTGGGCGCCCATGCCACCGTCGACCGCGATGAGCTGTCCCGTGATGTAGCGGGACTCGTCGGAGGCCAGAAACACGACGACGTCCGCCACGTCGTCGGGTTGCCCGACCGACGGGGTCAGCACGGCCCGGCCGAGTGACTTGATGATGTCGTCGTTGAGATGGGCCCGGACCGCGTCGGTGATCACGAGACCCGGGAGAATCGCGTTCACCCGGATGCCCTGCTTGCCGTGGCTGGTCGCCGCGTACATGGTGAGGGCGTTCACCCCCGCCTTCGCCACGCCATAGGCGGTTCTCGTGCGATCGCCCTTCAGGGAGGCGCCCGACGACATGTTGATAATGGATCCGCCGCCAGTGCGCACCATCTCGGGAATGGCGTGCTTGCAGGTCAGCATCTGGCTCCGCAGGTTCACGATCATCGACGTCTCCCAGACGTCGACCTCGAGATCGGTGACCGCGGTGTCCCTGCTCAGGAACTCGGAGTCCGTCAATGCTGCGTTGTTGTGCAGGACATCGAGCCGGCCGAACCGCGACACGGCCTCGGCCACGAGTGCAACCACTTCACTCTCGACGGCCAGATCCACCACGTAGGCCGCCGCCTGTGACCCCGCTGACCTGATGTCTGCGGCCACCGACTCAGCGGCCTCCCCATTGATGTCGGCGACCAGGACCGCCGCTCCCGCCCGGGCGAGGGCCCGAGCCGACGCCCCGCCGATACCGCCTCCACCGCCGGTGACGATGGCAACCCTGCCGCTCAAACGCTCCATGAACTCCTCCATCAAGTACGGACTGCCAGCGGGACGCGTCGGTGCTCCAGAAGATCGGGCCCCCCGTGGCGGCGGCGCCGCCGGCGGACATTGTGGCCGACGGAGACATCGGCCGATTCTTTCGCCGGCATCCGGACTGTGTGATCGAGGGCGAATCACCCATTTCGCGACATGTTGGTCAACGAGGTTGAGTGTCACTGGTTGCACGATGGTGCCGGTGGAGAACCCGACTTCGAGGCCCCGTGGCTGACACCGGCCAGCCGTGGTGCGAAGCCATCGACACGCCAGAGTGGCGTTGGCGACACCGATGTGACGTGAGCGGCCCGACGACAGCTCTCGGTGGTTGTGCAGAACGGCCGCCCGGGCGAGACCGCCCCGACCATTCGGCCGGCTCGAATAGTTGCTCGGACGAAGAAACCACTTGGGCGACGCGATGGCGTGTTGGCGCAACACAGTTGTGCAAACCAAGAACGCTCTTACAACAATTCTGCCAGTGAGATTTGAATGCCGGCACGTTTCCGTCGGTAATTTTCGTCGACGTTCACGCGTTGTGACATTTCCTATTGGCGAGGAACCGCAGCGGGAGAATCAATGGCATTTGCCGTGCGGCGGTCCGGCACCGACCCCAGTACTCATCTGGGTCAAGAAGAACCAGCGGCCCGTCACGGAACGGCCTTTGGTTTCACGCGGGCTCGGGCTCATCTCCGTCAGGTGGTACGCGACGCGTGTGCCGGGCGCTCAGGAGTGGCTGCCGTCCACGGCTTAGCCGGCTCAGGAAAGACCTATCTCCTCGACGACGCCGCGGCACTCGCAGGTGACTTCACCACAGTGACCCTGCCCATACCGGTCGGCGCCGCTGCACCCGTACTCTGGCAAAGACTCTTTGCACTCGAGAGCACCGGTTCGACAGAACTCGACGAACTGGCCCACGCGGCCCGCGCCGCGATCCGGGCCTCGGCCCAGTCGCGTGACGTGCCCGTTCTGGTCGTCCTCGACGAGTGCCCTCCCTCGCACGAGTCGGTCGCCCAGGCCATTGCCGCCGCCGTGCTCGATCCGGAGCTCGGCGTTGTCACCGCGTTCGTGGTTGCCTGGCGAGACGAGCTCGACGGTTCGACAGGACCGTTGCAGTTCGAACTGCCCTCGCACCGGCTCGAGCCCTTCACCGAGGCGCAGTCGGCCGAACTGCTGCGGACGCGCATGGGGACGTCGCCTGAACATGGAGTGCTGGCCCGCATCTGGCGGACGACAGCGGGCAACCCGTCTGGGATGCTCTCCGCGTTCTCCCGGCTCTCGGAGGACGAGTTGGCCGGTCTCGTCCCACTGCCGGCTCCGATCCCGTTGGGACTCGAGCTCGCGGTGGGCTTCGGCGCCTGGATTGAAGAGCTCGATCAGGCTGCTCGACTGGCGGTGGTCGTCGCTTCGGCGGCGGACATGCCGCGGACGATTCTCGAGGAAGCACTGTCCCAGGTCGATCTGACGTTGGAGGCCCTTCGCCCGGCCCGGTCACTCGGAGTGCTGAGCATCGGCGCCGACCGCGTCCGCTTCATCCACCCTCTGTGCCGCGCCGCTGTCTTCCAATTGGCAACACATGACGCACAGCGCGCCGCTCGCCACGCAGTGACGGAGGCATTGGTCGGCGCCGGGATGGTCGAGGAAGCCTCGATGCTGGCGACCACCGGTGCCACAGCTCGTGACGAGCGGCTGACGTCTGTCTGCGTTCGGGCGTCCCGTGCGGGATCGCAACGGTCCGACCACGAGAGCGCGGCCCGCTTCCTGGTGCTCGCCGCTCGATTCGCTCCGTCGAACGAACAGTCTGCCCGCCTGCTGATCGACGCATCGTCCCTCTGGCACGCGGCCGGGCGGCCCGACCGGGCGCGCCTCTTGCCTGCAGCGAGTCGCGCCGGACGACGTCTCGGTCGCGATCGTCGGCCACGCGACCTATCACTCCGCTCGCAGCGTCTTTTCCCAGCACGTGTCACCTCGCTCGCTGGCCGGCATGGCCGCAGGGGCCGAGGTCTGCGGGGCGACCGAGCCTGAGACGGCATCGATCATGCTGGCCGATGCGGCCGCGAGCGTGGTACTGATCGAGGCCTTCGACGCGGCACTGACCTACGCCCAGCGCGCGGTCGAGCTCGCCGAGGAGCGTCCCGGCGCACGGGGCTGGGTTCTGCTGGCCAGAGACGCGATCACCACGATCGTGTCGGGACCTGGAACGCTCGAGAGAAACGCCATGCAAGATTCGATGGTCGGGCTGACTGGCTCCAGCTCGGCCTTCCCGGGTTCGCCTCAGCTGGCCCACGTCCTAGGGAGTGCGTTGGTGCACGTGGCAACGCCTGCGCTCATGGAACGTTGGCTCACGTGGATGGACGAGAGCGTGTCCTCGTCGGGCGACCCATCCCTTGCCGCGGCCGTGGCACTCGTCCGCTCCCGCGCTCGGCTCTCTGCGGGTGACGTTCCCCAGGCGGTCAGTGTCGCTGAGTTCGCGGTCACCCTGCTGGACGAATTACGGGATGTCACGCTGCACGCCCGAGCGCTGGGTTGGTCTGCCTGGGTGCACGCCGGCGCCGGTCAGACCGCACGAGCGCTCGAAGCGGCATCTCGCTTCTTCGCCCTGGAGCAGACGTCGTTCCACCTCCCGCACGTCCAGGTGCTGAGCTCCCTCGCGGATTGTGAGTTGCAGAAGGGCCGGGTTCGCGCGGCGCACGCCTGGCTGCGTGCGTTGGAGGACGAGTGTGATTCTCGGTCCGGGCATCGAGGGAGCTTCGATTGGCCGTCGCTCCAGGTCTTCCTGCAGCTCGCGCTGCTGAGCCGCTACGAACCCGAACTCCTCGGCGCCGACGTCCCTGTGGCCCAAGCAGCCGAGTTCCGGTCCCCCGTCGGCTCCAGACTCAGCGACGGATCAGATCCGTCGACACCGCCCGGTGCACTCGAGACGACGACGTCCGATCCCCAGAGCCCGTTCCTCAGCGCCCACCTCAAGCTCGTTGCCGCCCTCAAACAACGTCGGCTCGGCATGATGGACCTCGCACGTTTCAACTTCTCCCGGGCCGAGACCGAGTTCGAGGCGTGCGGTGCGGTCGGATGGAGCCGGCTCGCCGCGTCACAGCTGGGCTGAGCCACCCCGGTGGAGCCGGCGGCAGATCGCAGCCATGCGGCGCGAGACGCCCTGTGTCGTGGTCGGGAGTGCACGACCGGGGCATGGATTCCGATCCCAGGCACGAGAGATGATCGCCGAGGAGTGCTCAGCCGGCACTCAAGTCACGTTGTGGCCCTGCCGACGTGCACAAGGAACAGTGCGCGGGACGGCAACGGGGAGAACGGGACCAACACCATGCAAGTGCCGAGATTGTCACGGCGTAGCGAACTCGCCGGCTCCATCGCGCTCAGCGCCGTAGCCTTCGTCGCCACCTATGCGGCAACGATCAATGCGCTGGTCTTCATGTCCCACTGGCAATAGCCCGGGCCGGGCGTAGGGCGCCGACCCGGGTCGTGCCGACTATTCGCGGCCGAAGTCGACCGCCAGCGCGGCGAGGTTGGGCGTGCCCAGACCCGTGCTCGGGTTGTAGACGGCTCCCGGATTCCCCGAGTAGTAGAGGTTGTCGTTGCTCGTTCCCACCTGCTGCAGCGGGATCAACGGGGAGTTCTTCTGCTGCGCGAACTTGTAGAGCCACGGGTTCCAGAAGCCGACCCGGTGGCCCAGCATCGACTCCATGACCGCGGTCGAGCCGTTCAGCTGCGGTCCCACGAAGCTCGTGCCGCCCCAGCCGCCCTGCAGGACCGGGGCACCGGCCTGGGCGAAGGCCGGCGAGTACAGCAGGTAGCCGGTAAAGGGATCGCCATCGGCGGACAGATCCGGCTCGGCACGGCCCGAACCCTGACCCGAGATGTTGCCGGGGTTCGGGTTGAACTTCCACTTCGTCGGCAAGCTGCTGCCGTCGATCGTCACGAAGTCCTTGGGAGTCAGATACGGCACCGCGGTGAACTCGTTCGTGCCCGACACGCCCTGCTGGTACGAGGGCGTGTTGTACAAGACGCTGAACCCGCCGCCACCGCCGCCAATGTTCTGCGGGTTCAATGTCACCTGCTTCTCGGTCTGACCGTCGATCGTGGCGAAGGCCGGCCACAGGTAGTCCCAGCCCCAGGCTCGCTGCGTGGGGACGTTGACGCTGGCCGTTCCACCGGGGCCGCTCAGGGTGCCCGACCAGGGCAGCGTCGTCCCACCGCTCGACGTGATGTACGGGCTGTCTGCTGGCGTGTCGACCGACAAGTTGGTGGTCCCGAGGTCACCGGTCGCGTCATAGGTGCCGGAGTCGCCGGCCGAGGCGAACGTCGACTGTCCCTGCACCGCCAACTCGAGGAATGCCTCGTCGAACGCCGCGGTGTAGGCCGACGTCTCAGTGCCGGCGGCAATGGAGGCCGTCAGATACGTCTCGGACTCGCCCCAGCTGGCCGACACGGAGCCGGCCAGGTTCTGGCTGGCGGCGGTGAAGAAGGCGTCGGCGAATCCGGGGTCGGTGTTGGGGGCCTGGTACACCACGACGTTGGCGCCCGGAGCGAGGCCGCCCGACTGCTCCACATCGAGATCGGACTCCCCCGAGCCGCCCACGTTGCTCGGCGCGCCCGGGCCGCCATCGACGTTGTCGATCGTGACCGTCCGTCCGGAGTTGGTCATGCCCAGCACGTGCTTCCAGAAGTACTGCGGCGCGCCCGGGTCAAGTGCGGCCAGGGTGACGATGCCGATGGTCTGTCCCTGGCCCACGTCCGAGTCCTGGTACAGCGGGCTGAGCCCGTAGTTCGCGGCGAAGCTCTGGGGCGTGTTGCAGGCCGAAGTCAGTCCGGTCAGCTGGACGCATGAGTTCCCGCTGTTCGGCTGCGCGGCGACGGTTGCCTGGACGTGCTGGGCCTGGCTCGCGAAGGCCGAGTAGTTCGACAGACCGAGGACCGCGGTGACGTAGCTCGCGATGTCACTCGGCAGCATCGGGGCCGTGGTGGCGGCGTGCACCGTCTGAGCCGGGATGGCCTGGCGGCCACCCGACTGGGCCTGCGCCGGAATGCTCACTTGCTGCTGCTGGACGTCGAGAGCCTGGTCGAACTCACCGGCGGTGCCATTGGCCACCACGTCGATGTCGTCGGCGTAGGCCTGCGTCGTGATCCCGAAGCTCTGCAGGTACTGCTCGAGGGCGAGGATGTGCGCCGTGGTCTGCCCATACTGCTTGGCGAATTCGCTCACGGTGAGAAACGAGCTCACGCCCTGCTGCACGCTCGTCTCGAGCTGCGAGAGATTCTGTTCCGTCAGGACGAACGACACGGTCTCAGGCGTGTTCTTGGGTGTATGGCCGAAGACGCGCGAACCCTGCAGCACGGCCGGATCGTTGCCGCCCGACACCGGCACGAGTTGTGCATGGCTCGACGCGGTGTCGCTGGCTGAAGCCATGGCGCTCCCGGTCAGGCTCACGCCGACCACGGTCGCCGTTGCCACCAAACCCAGTCCGATCGATCTCAATGAACCTGAACGCCGCCGACGACTCATGTTTTCCACTCCCGATGCTCGAAATCGGCTTTGTACCGATTGCGTGCGCCGGTATTAGCACGCGCCTGCCGTGCGCGCACGCGCCATCGGTCTATGTGCAACAGAAGTGTGAGGAAATCCGTCTTGTCCCCTGCGGGAGCGGGTCAGACGCGGGTCAGTTGGGGAACACTGCCACGCCAGTACGCCAGGGTCACGACGAACCGCGAGCCCCCGGTGGGCCCGAGCGGCGACTCGGCCCGCACCGAACCGCCCATGGCCGCCGCCAACTCGGCCACGATGGCCAGGCCCAACCCCGAGCCCAGACGCCGATTGGGACCGCGGTCGGCGCGGTAGAAGCGCTCGAACACGCGGGTCAGGTCCGCCTCTTGCGATCCCTGGTCCGTCGTCGTCCACCGTGATGAGGCATGCCCCGGCATCAGGATGAGTTGGTGACGCCCACCGTCACCGACGGTCGAGGCATAGGTGATGGCGTTCTCAATGAGATTGGCCAACAGCTGCGCCAAGCGGTCCGGGTCCGCGGCCACAGCGGGTGACTGCGGCCGACGACCGTTCTCCTCATCGCCCACCCGAAATTCGAATCGGCGAGACCGTTCTTGGCGGCGGCCGGGCGGAATCCCTCGGCGGTGGTGGACGCGATCTCGGCCGCGTCGGTCGGTCGCATGGAGATCGACATCTGGCGCGCCTCGAGCTTGGTCAGGTCGAGCAGGTCTCCGACCAGTCGCTCGAGGCGCCTCGCCTCGGCGATGATGACGTCCGCGGCCTGACTGCTGTCCTCGATCGCGCCGTCCTGGATGGCCTCCGCAAAGCCGCGGATCGACGTCAATGGCGTGCGCAGATCATGGGACACCGCAAGCAGCAGATGACGCTCGCGCGCCCGGCTGTCCTCGAGGCTCTGCGCCATGTCGTTGATCGACCCTGCCAGTGAGGCGAACTCCGGGTAGTCGTTCGGACGGACCGGCACTCGGCTGGCCAGCTCGCCCGAGGCGATGCGACCGGTGACCTCTTCCGCTTCGACCAGCGGACGGGCCATGCGCCGGCTCATCTGTGCCAGGCCACCAACGCCGCCACGGCCAGACCCACCGCGCCGGCCACGATGAAGTAGACCCAGCTCGGTCCGAGATCGCCCACGTCGCGCGTGAGCAGGATGGCGATGGTGCCCTTGAACCGCAAATGGCCGCGCTCCTGCAGCGTCAGCTGGGCCGGCGCGACCGCATAGACCCGGTTGCCGACGTTTCCCGACACGGTGCTCCCGTCCTGGAGCGCGGGCACGTCGAGGTCCGCCGCGGTGATCCCGTCGGGCAACTTCGACCTGACCCTCCCGGCGGCGTCGATGCGGACGAAGGCGGCGTCGCTGAGCTTGAGCGTCATCCTGATGACGCGGAGATCGGCCTTCGACTGGACTCCAAGTCGGCCCGAGGTGAGCGAGTCGGCCTCGGACACCAGCTGCGACGTCGCCTGGTCGTGCGCCGCCTTGCGCGTGAGGAGGAGGCCGCCTGCTCCGGCCACGACGAGGGTGACCGCGACCAGGCCCACCATCGCCACCATGAGTCGCCGCCGCATCGCCGAGCCTCAGCCGAACCGGTAGCCCACGCCCCACACGGTGGCGAGGGGCAGATCGGTTCCCAGCTTCTTGCGCAGCTGGGCCACGTGCACGTCGACGGTGCGCTCGTCGCCGTACCAATCGGTCCCCCACACACCGTCGAGCAACTGCTGACGGGAGAGGGCGAGCCCGATGTTGTTGGCCAGAAAGGCGATCAGGTCGAACTCTCGGGTGGTGAGGGAGACGGCGTCGCCACGCTGCCGCACCTCGCGGCGGCGCAGGTCCACCTCGAGCTCGCCCACCGTCACCACCTCCTGGGGAGAGGGACCCTCCCGGGTCCTCCGCAGGATGGCCCGGACCCGGGCCACCAGCTCGCGGGGCGAGAACGGCTTGGTCAGGTAGTCGTCCGCTCCCATCTCCAGGCCGAGGACGCGGTCCACTTCGTCGTCGCGGGCCGTGAGGAAGAGGACGGGGACCGACCCCCTGGCCCGGATCTCCCGGCACACGTCGAATCCGTCGCGCCGACCCGGAAGCCCCACGTCGAGGATCACGATCCAGGGATCGGCCTGCTTGAACAGCTCGAGGCCCTTCTCACCGTCCCCGGCCAGGAGCACCCGATAGCCTTCCCGGCGGAGGTAAAGGTCGACCAGATCCGCAATGTGCGGGTCGTCCTCGACGACAACCACCGTTCCGTTTTCGGCGCTCACGCCACCAGCCTTCCATCTGGCGCCCTGGCACACGCCCGATTCGCACCCGCCCTTACACAACCATCATGTTTGCCACACACCTGCTTCACCCTGGGCATTTATCATTTGATGCAGGGTATTCCAAGGATTCCCCGACGAGAGGAGCAGTCATGGCGAAGTCACGCAGGGCGCTGATCGGCTTCGGCGCGTTCGCGCTGGCCTCCATGGCGACGATCGCCGGTGCCGGTGCCGCAGCGGGCGCGGCGACGTCATCGGGATCGCCCACGACGTCGGGCGGCACCAGCTCGACGACGTCGACCCTGCCCCCGACGCTCGCCGGGCGTCAAGAACCTGGCCCACATCCAGATCACGCACCGCGTCCAGACGCTCACCGCGGCCGTCAACAAGGCGAAGAAAGCCAAGGGACTCGGCGCGGGCCGGGGGCCGCTCGAGAGCTACCTGGGGCAGGACATCGGGCCGCTCCAGCAACTCGACACCAAGATCCAGAACGACGGCACCCTCCAGCAGGCGACCGCTGACTACGGCACGATCTTCTCCAGCTTCCGCGTCTACCGGCTGGTCCTGCCGGCCGCCCACGTGGCCGCCGGCGCGTCGCGGGTGACGAACACTGCGGTGCCGGGATTCCAAGCCGTGGTGACGAGGGCCGAACGGCACTCCTCGTCGACCAACCAGTCCACACTCAATCCGCTGGTCGACAACCTGAAGAGCCAGATCGCGACGGCATCCAACGCCACGAACGGGCTGGCCGGCAGCGTGCTCGCCGACACACCGGCCCAGTGGAACGCCAACAACAGCCTGCTCTCGCCTGCGCAAGCGTCAATCGAACAGGCCGTCGGCGCCGTGAAGCAGGGGCGCAAAGACGTACGCCAGCTACGCCAGGTCCTCGTTCCGGGGGGCGTGCACCACAAGCGCACCGGTCACCACAAGAAGCACGGCGCGGGCCACCCGACTTCGACAACGAGCACGACCACGACCAGCACCACCAGCTGACCACCCCCGCGGTGCGTGTCACCCACCCGGAACCGGGCTATCTCCTCTGGCTCCGGGCGGGTGACCGGACCCGGCACGAGCCAGCGACACGCACCGCCTGAGCCCTACGAGACGACGCTCGCCGTCGTCGCATTGAGGCCGTTGTCGACCTTGGAGCGGTGGACGACCTGGTGCTCGGAGAACTCGGCCAGTCCCCAGGGACCGTTCTCCACGCCGAGACCGCTCCACTTGAACCCTCCGAAGGGCTGCTGGGGCGAGAGCGCCAGGTGGGTGTTCACCCACGCCGTGCCGCACTCGAGCTGCGCCGCCACCGCGGACGCCCGGTCGCCGTCCGCACCCCAGACCGAACCGGAGAGGCCGAAGTGGGTGGCGTTGGCCCGGTCGATGGCGTCGTCGAGGTTGCGGTAGGACACGATCGGAAGGGCAGGTCCGAATTGCTCCTCGTCGACGATGCGCGTGCCGTCGGTGAGGCCGCTCAGGATCGTGGGCTCGAAGAAGTATCCAGGCCGGTCCATGGCCTTGCCGCCGGTGACGGCGGTGGCCCCGGACGCGAGGGCATCGGCCACGAGCTCCTTGACCCGCTCGTACTGCGGCTCGTTGTTGATCGGCCCGAGCTTCACGCCCTCCTCGGTCCCCTCCCCCACCTTGACCGACCGGGCTTGCGCGGCCAGGCCTTCGACGACCTCGTCGTAGAGGGCCTCGGGCACGTAGACGCGCTTGATGGCCGAGCACACCTGTCCGTTGTTGGCGAACGCGCCGGCGAAGATGGCCTGGGCCACCACGGCGGGATCGGCATCGTCGAGCACGATGGCCGGGTCGTTCCCGCCGAGCTCGAGGGTCACGCGCTTGAGGTCCGGCGCGGCGGCCAGGGCCACCTTCTTGCCCGTCTCCACCGAGCCGGTGAAGCTGACCTTGCGCGGGACGGGGTGCGTCGTCATCCAGGCGCCGAGCTCGTCGCTGCCGCTGACGATGTTCATCACACCGGGAGGGAACACGTCGCGGAGGAGCTCGCCCACCTTGAGGGTGGTGAGCGGCGTGTAGGGCGACGGCTTCAACACGAGCGTGTTCCCGGCCAGGAGGGCCGGCGCGATCTTCCAGAACGCCAGGGTCAGCGGGAAGTTCCAGGGCGTGATCGCCGCGACGACCCCGAGCGGGCGCCGAGCCACCTCGACGTAGGCGCTGTCGTCGTCCTGGATCACCTGGGGCGGCGTCTCGAGGTTGGCGAAGTACTGGCACCAGATGGCGGCGGCGAACCCCTCGATGGCGGCGTCGCTCAGCGGCTTCCCCTGTTCGGCCGTCAGCGTCGGAGCCAGTTCGGTGCCCGCCTGCGCCATCAACACCTCGGCCGCCCTGTTGAGGGCGGCACGCCGTGCCGCCTCGTCGGACTTCCACTCCCTGGCCGCCTTGGCGGCGGCGTCGAAGGCGGCGTCGAGTTGCTGGCGTGAGCACTCGGGAGCCTGGGCGAACACTTCGCCGGTGGCGGGGTTGCGGACACCGAAGGTGCCCTCCGTCGGTGCGGACTCCCCGTTGATGGTCATGACGAATTCGGACATTGCCCACCTCGCGTCTTGCCTGGAGGACCGTCGCGGCCACCCCCGAGCGGACGGTTCCGCTCACCACCCATCCTCGCGCCTGCCCTACCGGTGCTCAATCGGTCGGCCTGCAGTACCGTCCTGACGGGCCCGAGGCCGAGGCCCATGATCGGGGGTGGTGCATGCCGGCGAGCACACCGAGAGAGGCCGACGTCTGCATTGTGGGAGCGGGCCTGGCCGGTCTGACCGCCGCCCGGCGGCTCAGCCAAGCCGGCAAATCGGTCGTCGTCCTCGAGGCACGAGATCGGGTCGGGGGCCGGATCTGGACGCAGACCTCAGCCGGTGGAGTCCCGGTCGACATGGGGGCCGCTTCATCGGTCCCGGGCACGACCTCTTGCGGGCTTGACGAAGGAGATGGGCGTCTCCACGTTCCCCACCTACGTGAGGGCGACTACGTCCTGGCCAACGGGGGGAGGGTCCAGCGCTATCGAGGCGACATTCCGCGCCTCAATCCGGTGGCGCTGCTGAGCGCCGGCCAAGCCATCGCGCGCATGAACGCCATGGCGAAGAAGGTGCCCCTCGAGGCGCCGTGGACGGCGAGGCGGGCCACCTCGTGGGACGCCCAGACGGTCCGCAGCTGGCTCAACCCGGCCAACGTGCCGACCCGGCTCGCCCGGGACCTGATCGACTCGACCGTGCGCGCCTGCTTCGCCGCCGACCTGTCGGAGGTGTCGCTGCTCAACTGGCTCTTCCTCGTCCACTCCTCGGGTGGGATCGAGGCGCTGATGTCGCTCGAGGGTGGCTACCAGGAGTCCCAATTCCAAGGCGGCGTGGGCCAGGTCCCCGACGCCATGGCGGCCGAGCTGGGCGAGGCGATCGTGCTCGACGCCCCGGTCACCGCCATCACCCAGAGCGGCGACCGGGTCGACGTCACCGTCCGACGCCGTGCGGGTCCGGGCGCGCCGGGTCGTGCTCGCCCTCCCCCGTGCCCTGGCCGCCGGCATCCGCTTCGAGCCGGCGCTCCCGGCCGATCACGCGCTCCTGATCCATCAGATGCCGGCGGGCACCGAGATCAAGCTGGTGACGATCTATGACGAGCCGTTCTGGCGGGCCGACGGCGCCAACGGCGCCACGGTGGCGACCGACGAGCTGGCCGAGATGACGCTTGGACACCACCCAGCCCGGCCACGCTTACGGCGTCCTCGCCACCTATGCCGCCGGGCCGCAGGCCAGAACCCTCTGGGCGCATGGGCGAGAAGGAGCGTCGCGACCTCCTCCTGCGGACCCTGTCCGTCACGGTTGGGCGCACAGGCGGCACGCCCGCTCGAGCTGCTCGAGCTGAACTGGGCCGAGGAGCGCTGGACCAGAGGGTGTTCGTTCGGCCGCTTCCCCACCGGGGTGCTCACCCAGTACGGGCGGCGCATCCGAGAGCCGGTCGGGCGCCTGCACTGGGCCGGCACCGAGACGGCCGCCGAAGTCCTACGGATCGATGGACGGCGCCGTGCGCTCGGGCGAGCGCGTCTGCCGCGAGATCCTCGAAGCGGTCGACTGAGGCCCGCCCGGTCAGTCGCCCATCCCCGACGGGCCGCGGTCCGGGCCCGCTCCCCACCCCGAGGTTCTCGCGGAAGAAGGTCAGCGTCCGGTCCAGCGCGTCGCGCGGTCGGTGTCCCCGGCCGGTCCACCAGATGGTGGGTCAGAACCGAATGCGCGTTCTTGGGATGCCCGTAGGGATTGCCCGGGGCCGAGTCGATCTCGACCGCGAGGAAGCGGTCGCCGAGCTCCTGGCGCAACGTCTCGAAGCGCTGCTCGAAGCAGAACGGGTCGTTGCTGAAGCGCAGCCCGAGCACGCACTGCCCCGCCTCGGTGCGCTGCTTCACCCGAGCCAGGTCCTCGTCCGAGATGCCGATGTCGGCCTTGTGCCGCTTGCCGATCGGAAACGGTTGCGAGGGCTGGCTCAGCACCGGGCGCCAGCATGACGTCGTCGACCGTCATGGCCAGCGCGAAGCCGCCGGTGAAACACATGCCGACGGCACCGACGCCCGGCCCGCCGCAGCGCTCGTGTTCCGACGTGGCCAGGGCACGCAGCCAGCGTGGTGATCGGGCTGGTCCGCTTCAGGGCGAAACACGAGAACTCCCGCGAGATGCAGGCCGGTCCGAGCATCTCAACGGCGTAGAGCCCGGTGGTCGGCCGGCCCACGTCGCCGAAGAGGTGCGGGACGACCGCGGTGCACCCCGCCGCGACGACGCGGCGGGCGAAGACGGCCAACTCCGGGGTGATGCCCGGCGCCTCGCTCATGATGATCACGGCCGGGCCGGTGCCGAGCCGGAACACGTCGCGTCGCTTGCCCTCGCGCCTCGAAGCTGTCCTTGCCGAATTCGGAGAGCGCGCCTTCCCACCTGCCCACATCGCCCGTCGCCATCGCCGGACCGTAGCATCGGCCGCCGTGGCCGGACCCGGACCCCTCGTACCTGAGCGACCCGCGCCGCCCCGTGCTCGTCGGCCTCGGGGCGGCGAACGACCGCGCGCCGGTCGAGCGAGCTCATGACCGCAGGCCGTGCTGGCGGCCGGCGACGACGCCGGCGCACCCGGCCTGCTGGGCGGTCTCGACCACATCGTGGTCCCCCAAGGGTCGTGGTCGCTCGACCGACCCGGCGCGCACGGTCGCCCGGCGGATCGGGGCGGCGCGGCGCCCGCACCGTGCTCTGCGAGATCGGCGTCTCCCAGCAAGAGGTCATCAACCACGCCCTGACCCTGGTGACCAACGGCGAGAGCGACGCCGTGGCGGTGGTGGGCGGCGAGGCCCGAGCCTGGGCCCGGGCCGGCGGCGTCGAGACCGACGACGAGGCGCGTCCACCCGACCAGGTCCTGACCCGGCCGCCCGAATTCGTCGCGCCCATCGAGGTGGCCGCCGGCATGGCGTGGCCCGTCGTCCAGGAGTACGCGCTGATCGAGAACGCGCTCGGTCGCCGCCGAGGGGCGCACGGCGTCGGCGCAGAGCCAGGAGATCGCCGCCCTCTGGGCCCGCTTCAACCAGGTGGCGCAGGGCAATCCCGTTCGCCGCCTTTCCGGCGCCACGCAGCGCGGACGAGATCGCGCGGCCGGGGCCGACCAACCGGCCGCTGGCCTTTCCCTACAACCTGTGGCACTCGAGCCAGTGGACGGTGGACCAGGCGTCCGCGCTCCTCGTCTGCTCGGCGGCGCACGCCGCCGCCGCCGGCGTGCCGCCCGACCGCTGGCTCTTCCCCCGCGTCGCCCTGCACTGCTCGAGCGCGGTCACCCTGACGGCCCGGCGCCACCTCCACGCCTGGCCCGCCATGGGTGTCCTCGGCCGTGCGGCCGCCGGCCGACTGGGGCGGCCGCTGCACGACATCGGGCTGGCGGAGCTGTACTCCTGCTTCCCGGTGGCGGTGCGGGTCCAGCAACGCGAGCTCGGCCTCCCTCTGGCCGGGACGCCCACGTTGACCGGAGGTATGGCCTTCGCCGGCGGTCCCTTCAACCACTACGTCCTGCTCTCGACCGTCGCCATGGGCCGGCGGCTCCGGGAGGACGCCGGCCGAACTCGGTCTGGTCACCACGGTGTCGGGCATGCTCTCCAAGCCCGGTCTGGCCGTGTGGTCCGCCACGCCGCCCGATGACGAGCGGACTGGTGGCGGACCTGGCCGCCGAGGCGGACGCCGCCACCGAGACACGGCCGGTCCTCGAGGTCCCACCGACCGATCCCACCCGGGGCACCGTGGTGCCTCCTACACCGTCACCTACGGCGGTCCGGACCGGCTCGAGCCGGAGCGAACGGTCATCGTCGCCGACCTGCCCGATGGGGTCCGCACCGCTGCCACCTGCGAAGATGCACCCACCGCCCGTGCCGCGCTCGCCGAGGGCCTGGTCGGCCGGACCGTCGAGCTGAAGGACACGAGATTTCGGATCTGAGCACCGCCCCCCGGCGCCCCAGAGGGGGGCCTCGCCTGGTCGATCCCGAGCTGGCCGCCCGCGTGCCGGGCCTGCGCCGGGTGGCCGCCGTCTCCCTGGTGCTGGCCGCGCTGAGCGCCGTCACCATCGTGGTCCAGGCCGTCGCGCTCGCCACGTGGTCGAGCGCTCGCTTCTCCACCACGAGTCGCTGTCCGAGGTGGCACCCGCACTCGTGCTCGTCGGCGTGGCCGTCCTGGTGCGCGCCGGGCTGCAGGCGGCCGGCGAGCTCTCGGCCCACGGGCGGCCGAACGGGTGGTGACGCAGCTGCGCGGGGACCTCCTCGACCACGCGCTCACCCTGGGTCCGGGCTGGCTGGCCGGCGAGCGGCCGGGCGAGCTCTCGGTGACCGCCACCCGTGGGCTCCGATCGCTGCACACCTACTACGCGCGGTACCTGCCCCAGGCGGCGGCGGCCGCGCTCATCCCCGCCCTGCTCCTGATCTGGGTGGGCAGCCAGAACTGGCTCGCCTTCCTCGTCGTGATCGCGCTGGTGCTCGCCGTCCCGGTCACCATGGTGTTCTTCGGACGTGAGGCGGCGAAACGGTCGGAGCGGCAATGGCGCCGGCTCGGCTCGTTGGCCGGCCGTTTCCTCCAGCTCGTCGAGGGGCTGCCCACCCTGCGCGCCTTCGGCCGCCAGGAGCAGGGTCGGCGCGAGGTGGAGGCGGCGACCGAAGGGGTGCGCTCGGCCACCATGCGGACGCTGCGCAGCGCCTTCCTCTCCGCCCTGTCCATGGACATGCTGGCCGGGTTCGGCGTGGGCCTCGTCGCCATGGTGTTGGGTCTGCGGCTCCTCTGGGGGAGCTCGACCTGCAGACCGCGATGGCCGTCCTGCTCGTGGCGCCCGAGATCTTCATCCCCCTGCGGCGGGCCGGGGCCGAGTTCCACGCCAGCGCCGAGGGGCAGGCGGCGGCCTCCCGCGTGCTCGAGGTGCTCGCCACGCCGCTGCCGCCGGGCAGCGGCGACCCGCCGGCCGCGCGGCGGCTCCGGCCCGGGTCGGCGGCTCGGTGCCGGCGCTCTGCGTCGAGGGCCTCCGCGTGACCTACGCGCACCGCGACGAGCCCGCGGTCGACGGCATCTCGTTCGATCTGGCGCCCGGCACCCGAGTCGCGCCTGACCGGCGGGTCGGGCGCCGGCAAGTCGACCGTCCTGGCCGCTCTGCTGCGCCTGCGCGAACCCGACGCCGGCTCCATGAGCCTCGACGGCGTGCCCTCGACCGGGCTGAGCGCGGCCGCCACGTGGCGGGCCTGCTTTCTCGTGGCTGCCGCAACGACCCCATCTCTTCACGGCGTCGCTGGCCGACAACCTGCGCCTCGGCGCACCCGAGGTGGCCGACGAGGACCTCCTGCGCGTGCTCGACGCCGTCGGCCTGTCTGCGCTCTTGGCCAACCTGCCCGAGGGTCTGGCCACCCAGCTCGGGCACGACGGGCTCACGCTGAGCGCGGGCGAACGCCAGCGGGTGGCGCTGGCCCGCGCCCTGCTGCGCCCGGCGCCCATTGTGCTGCTCGACGAGCCCACGGCGTCGCTGGACCCGCCGACGGTGGCCCGGATCGCACCGGCGCTCGAGCCGTGGCTGGGACAACGGACCATCGTGGTGGCCGCCCACGAACCCACCCTGCTCCCCTCGTTCGACAAGGTCGTCGCCCTCCCGGCCCACGCCTACGGGCTGGTGGCCTCGTGAGGCGCGGTTCCCTGCGCCGGATCCTGTCGGAGCCGGGCACGCCGTACGGGCGCCTCGCCCTGGCCGGCCTCCTCGGGCTGGCCTCGGCCGCCGCCACCATCGGCCTCCTGGCCGGTTCGGGCTACGTCGTCGGCCGCGCCGCGCTGCGCCCGGGGCTCAGCGCCATCGTCGGCATCCTGGCCGTGGTCGAGGTGCTGGCCTTCCTGCGCGGCCCGCTGCGCTACGGCGAGCGCCTGGTCGGGCACGACGCCGCGTTGCGGGCCCTCACCCGCTGGCGGGTCTGGCTCTACGACTGCCTGACGCCGCGGGTTCCCGCCGCGCTGGCCGGATGGCGCAGCGGCGACCTCCTGACCCGGGCCATCGACGACGTCGACACGCTCCAGGACCTCTACCTGCGCACGGTGCTGCCGGTCGCCATCGCGGTCGGCGCCGGTGCCCTGGGCACGGTCGCCGTCGGCCTCATCCTGCCGTGGGCCGCACTCGGGCTCGGCCTCCCACTGGCCGTCGCTCTGGTGGTCCCGGCCTGGCTCACCTGGCGCCGGAACGGGGACGACGAGATCGCCGCGCTGGCCGGGACCCTCTCGGCCCAGGTGGTCGACGCGCTCGAGGGCGCGCCCGAGTTGCTGGCCTTCGGGGCGGACGAGGCCGCGCTCGCCGCCGTCGCCCGCACCGCTGGACGCGCCGACGCGCTGGAGCGACGCCACGCCGCGCTGGCCACGGCGGCCGGGCTCGTGATCGCCCTCTGCCAGGCGGCCGCGCTCTGCACCGTGCTCGCCCTCGGCGTCGTTGCCGTGCACGACCACACCCTCGGTCAGGTCATGGTGGCGGTGCTGCCCGCTGGCCGCGCTGGCCACCTTCGAGACCGTGCCCGGCGTGCCCCACGCGGTGGCCCGCTCCCTGGCCGTGCGGGCCGCGGCCGATCGGCTGTTCGCGCTCGAGACGGTGGCGATCCCCGTGGACGATCCGCCCGTCGCCGGCCACGCTGACCCCGGCCGTGCCCGACGTCACGTTCGCCGGCGCGTCGCCTGCGCTACGCCGAGACCCTCCCGCGCGCCCTCGACGGGATCAGCCTGTCGCTGCCCGCCGGAGGCACACCTCGCCGTCACCGGCTCGAGCGGAGCCGGCAAGTCCAGCCTCGTCAACGCGCTCCTCCGGTTCTGGCCGCTCGAACGCGGCACGCTCTCGCTTCGACGGCACCGACGTGTCGCAGTTGCGCCAAGCGCGACGTGCGCGGCGCCTGCGCGCTCGCCGACCAACGGGCGCAGCTCTTCGCCGGGACGCTGCGGGCCAACCTGACCCTGGGCCGGCCCGACGCCGGCGACGACGCCATCGACGACGCGCTGCGCGTCGCCCAGCTCGACCGCTTCGTCGCCTCGTTGCCCGCCGGTCTCGACACGCCCGTCGGCGGCGACGGCGTCGCGCTCTCGGGCGGAGAGCGGCGGCGCCTCGCCGTGGCCCGCGCCCTCCTGGCGCCCGGTCCGCTTGCTGCTGCTGGACGAGCCCACGAGCGGGCTCGACGTCGAGCTGTCCGACGCCGTCATCGGCGGCGTCCTGGCGCCGGCGGCCCGTGACGGCCGCAGCGTCCTCGTCATCACCCACCGGGCCGACGAGGCCTCCCGCTGCGACGCCATCGTGACCCTCGAGGCCGGACGGATGGTCCCTGCCGGACGGGCACACCCTGCAGACGAACCACGGGGAAACCGGCCCCTGAACAGGGCTCTCACCGGCTCGTCATCGGGCAACGCAACGCCCACACGGTGCGCCGCGGTGCCGATCGACGCTGCGGACGAAGTGCCAAACCCGATTCGACGCATTGTTGTGTCCTCGTTGACACAACCGGCGCACAAAACGGCCCCCCTGACCCCCAGAAACGGCAACGGGGACGGCACACTGTCCTTGTCCTTCCGGACCCCCGTTTGGCAGACGGGAGTTGCCCCCCCTTCAACAAAGGAAGTGGCCAGTGAACCCCAGCTCCTCGGCTCCCGCCGGGCGAGCGGGCGATCCGAGCATCGAGCTCGGCGTCGCCCCCCCTCCCGAACAACCGGAAATCACCATTCAAGACCTCGAGGGCATGTTCGCCCTCACCGACGAGGCGGCCAGTGACGGCCGCGTCGCCCGCGGCCAGCGCACGCGCCGCATCGTCGGAGAGGCGCTCATCGCGCTGCTGCGCGAGAGCGACACCGAGCCGACGGCACGGGCCGTGGCGGAACGGGCCGGCGTTTCGCTCCGGCTCGTCTTCCACCACTTCTCGGATCTCGACGACCTCTACCACTACGTCGCCGCGCTCCAGCTGCGCGAGCTGTGGTCGGGCATGCCCGAGCTCTCCCCCAGGCTCTCCCTCGTCAAGCGCATTGAGCGCATCGTCTCGCACCGCGCCGCCCTCTTCGAGGAGATCTCACCCGTCCGCCGGGCCATGGTGCGTCACATGATCACCTCCCCCGGCGTGAGCGACGTCGTGCTGGTCGTCCGACGCGCTGCTCCTCCAGAGCCTCAAGGCCACGTTCGCCCCCGAGCTGGCCGAGATGAGCGACAGCTCGCGCGGCGAATATCTCGACGCCATGGACACCGCGGTGTCCTGGGAGGCCTGGGAGCGCATGCGCCGGACCTCGGGCCTCCAGGTCCGTGTGGCCAAGCGGGTCATGGCCCGCATGCTCGCCGCACTGTGCACCGAGCCCATCGGCTCGACGCGCCGCAGACGACTCAGAGTCGGTCGGCGCCCTCCACTAGGTCGACTACCCGATCTCCTCACCTTCGGCGCGGCGCCGCGCCACCTCGACGGCCGAAGGGTGCGGGATAGCCCAGCCGTCCCGGTCGCCACCCGAGCGCCACCTTCTGGGCGCCGGGTCCGTCGGGCGTCCACACGTGGCACGTGTTGGTGAGGAAGGACAGGCCCCGCTCGCCGTTCGGGTAGACGCCGCTCTGCACGGTCTGCCAGGCCGCGGCCGACGTCGTGGCCTGAATGACGGTCGGCCCCAGGGCGCGGGCCAGGAACTCGAGGTGGCTACAGCCCCGCTCGCGCCCGAAGCGCTCCTGCACGGCGCTGGTGTAGCCGCGGCCGACCGACAGCCCGACCAGCTCCCCGAAGTGCGGCTCGATGGCCGTGCACTCCACGTGGGGGAAGGTCTGCATGTCCGCCTGGGCGTCGACGATGGTCAGGTCGGCCCGGCGCACCACGATGCCGAGCTCCATGGCGTGGAGGTGCCGCGGGCTGTACCCACCCTCGGCCCAGGGGCGCTCGTCGCGCAGCGTCCCGACCACGGCGAAGTACTCGTCCCGGCCGAACACCTCCATGGTGATGGTGCGGCGATGGACCGGGACCTCGTCGGACCCCGGCGCGGGGCGTAGGTCGGCCAACGTGGGTGTCGGCGCGGGGTCAGGCACCGGGTGATTGTGGCGCCGCGCCCCCGGCCCGGCGCCAACGCCACCTCGTTGAAGCCGTGCAGGATCGGCGCATTGCGGCTCCACCCGATCCGGGTGACCGAGGCCGTGCGCAGGTGGAGGCGCCAGTAGAGGTCGGTCGTCCCGAGCGCCCAGGCCACGGCGGCCTTGATCGGCGTGACGTGGCTCACCACCACCACGTCGCCCTCGGCCGCGCGGGCGCCGGCCCCCGCCGTGGCGAAAAGCTCGGCGCAGACCGCGCCGATGCGCTCGTCCACCTCGGCCAGGGTCTCTCCCCCCTCGGGGCGGAAGTGGCGGTCGGCCATCCAGCGTCGCCAGACCGGGGCGGGGATGTCGCCCAGCGGCTGGCACTCGAACTCGCCGTAGTCCACTTCGATCCAGCGCTCGTCGACGGTCAGCCGCAGGACCGAGCGCGAGCAGCTCGGCCGTGTCACGGGCCCGGGCCAAGGGGCTCGTCCGCACCTCGACCACCGGGTCGTAGACCAGGGCGCGGGCCGCGCCGGCCTGCGCCCGTCCCGTCTCGGTCAGCGCGGCGTCGGTCCGTCCGAGCAGCAGGCCGCGGGCGTTGGCCTCGGACTCGCCGTGACGGACCAGGATCAGCACGAGGCCGGCCGCGCCTCAGGCCGGCACGAGGATGCGGCCGCACTGCTCGCACGTGGCGACCTCGTCGTGGGGCAGCCCGCGGATCCGCTCCACCTCGCCCGAGGAGAGCTCGAGGTGACACCCGTCGCAACGGTTCTTGATCAGCCGGGCCGCTCCCGTCCCCTTGAGCCGCGCCCGCAGCGTCTCGTAGCGGTCCGACAAGCGCCGTCGGGAGCAGTGCCGCGGCGGCCGCCCGCGCCGCGGTGGCGGTGGCCAGTTCGGCGTCGATCCCCTGCTGCTGGCGCCGGACCTCGGCCGCCAACTCGTCGGCCTGTTCGCGCAACGGCGCGGCCCGCTCGTCGAGGGCGCTCAGCTCGGCGTCGATCGGATCCTGGTCGAGCATGGACAGCAGCTCGAGCTCCTCGAGCTCGGCCCGCCGGTCGGTCAGGTGCATCACTTCCTCGTTCATGGCCTGGAGGTCGCGGGTCGACGAGCCCGTCGCCGCGTACATCCGCTGCTCGATCCCCGTTCGCCGTTCGGTGATGACGGCGATCTGCGCCTCGAGGTCCTTCTGGCGTCGACGCCCAACACGTTGCGCCGGGCGGTGGCGTCGTCGCGCTCGGCGTCGAGCGCGGCCAGCTGGATCTCGACGCCGCGCAGGCCCGACGTCTCGGGCAGGGCGTCGCGCCGGTGCTGCAGCTGCGTGATCGTGGTGTCGTAGTCCTGGACGACGAGCAGGTGTTCGAGGTTGTCGGTCACCCCAGCGCCTCGTAGGCGGCGCGGGCGACGGGCAGGGCGTCGACCGAGGCGGCGTCCGCCATGGCGAGCGCCTCGTCCCAGGTGCACCAGCGGGCCTCGGGGCTCTCGCCGGGCGGCGGCTGGGGGTCGCCATCCGCCCCCAAGAGCAGGTAGCGCAGGTCCAGATGGCAGTGGCCGTAGGCCGCCTCGTGCACGTCGAGGTGGATCAGCCGCGGGCCACCGTCGGGGTGGACCACGTCCAGGCCGAGCTCCTCGATCGCTTCGCGGACCGCGGCCGCCTCCGGCGCCTCGCCGGCGTCGATGTGCCCACCGGGCTGCATCCAGATGCCGAGGCGCCGGTGCAGGTGCAGCACCGTGCCGCGCCGCCCGACCACGATGCCCGATGCCGTCACGTGCGTCGGTCCGGCGTGCTCGTCGTACGGCGCAGGCAGGACGGCCAGCTCGCTCAGGAAGCGGTCCTTGGCCGCCACCTCCCGCGGCGAGCCTGGCTCGTGGCCCTCGACGAGTATCCGCAGGTCCGCCGTGGAGGCGTGCATCTCCGCACTGGTTAGCACAGGTGACCGGTCAGGACGGTGGTGGCCCGCCCGCCGAAGCGCACCCGGTCGCCGTCGGGACGGACGTAGAGCGTCGCGCCGCGGGCAGAGAGCTGGCGGGCCACCAACTCGGGGCGCCCCAGGCGCGCGGCCCAGTACGGCCCGGCCGCGCACTGGGCCGAACCGGTGGCCGGGTCCTCGTCGATGCCGACGAGGGGGCCGAAGACGCGCAGCACGTAGTCGGCGCCCGAGCCGGGCTCGCCCGCCGCGGTGAGCAGGAGCGAGTTCGGGTCCGCTGGCCGCGATGGCGCCGAGATCGGGCACGTAGTCGCGGACGGCCGCCGCCGAGGACAGCACGACGAAGATGAAGTTGGTGGTCAACCCCGACTCGACCACCGCGCCCGGCCACTGGGACTCGAGCGGGGCGGGCAGGGGGCCGAAGGCGATGGGATCGGCCGGGAAGTCGAGCTCGACCAGGTCCCCGTCGAACGAGGCCGAGAGCGCTCCGCTGCGGGTGTGGAAGGTGAGCGGCACCGAGCCGTCGACCGCGCCGGACTGGCGCAGGGCGTGGGCCGAGGCCAGGGTGGCGTGGCCGCAGAGGTTGATCTCGGTGGCCGGCGAGAACCAGCGCAGGCCGAACTGGCAGCGGATCGGAGGTCGCGCGTCAGGTAGGCCGTCTCGGAGATGCCGAGCTCGGTCGCCAGCGCCTGCATGCGGGCGTCGTCGAGCGGCTCGTCGAGGAGGCAGACGGCGGCCGGGTTGCCGCCCCCGAGTCCCTCGCTGAAGGCGTCGACCCACGTGATCGGGATGCTCATCGTCCCCACGATGCTAAGCGGGCCAAGGCGTCGCGCAGGACGTCGTCGCGCTTGCAGAAGGCCCAACGCACCAGCGTGGCCCCGGCCGCGCCGTCGGCCGGGTCGTAGAAGACGGCGCTCGGGATGGCCACGACGCCGCAGCGACCGGGCAGGGCCAGACAGAACTCCTGCCCGCTCAGCCCCGGAGCCACCGGCGCGATGTCGGTGGTGGCGAAGTACGTGGCGGCGGGGCGGTGCACCACGTAGCCCAGGCCGGCCAGCCCGTCGCAGAGGAGGTCGCGCTTGGCGGCCAGCTCGGCGGCGAAGCGCTGCAGCGCCGCCGGCGCGAAGCCCAACCCGGCCGCGATGGCCAGCTGGAGCGGGGCGGGGCTGGTGTACGTGAGGAACTGCTTGGCCGCCCGCACGGCGGCGACGAGCTCGGCCGGCCCGCTGACCCAACCCACTTTCCACCCGGTGAAGGAGAACGTCTTGCCGCCCGAGGAGATGGTCAGCGTGCGCTCGCCCATGGCCGGCAGGGTGGCCAACGGGACGTGGGTCCCCTCGAAGACGAGATGCTCGTAGACCTCGTCGGTCACCGCCAGGAGGTCGTGGGCGGCGACCAGGGCGGCCACCTGCCCCAATTCGTCGGGCGGAGAAGACCTTGCCCGTCGGGTTGTGCGGGGTGTTCAGCAGCACCATGCGGGCCCGGGGCGAGGCGCAGGCCCGGGCCAGCTCGTCGGGGTCGAAGGACCAGTCCGGCGGGTGGAGGCGCACCAGCGTGGGCACGGCGCCGGCCATCGACGCGCAGGCGGCGTAGGAGTCGTAGGAGGGCTCGAACATGACGACCTCGTCGCCCGGCTCGCACAGGGCGAGGAACGTCGCCGCGATGGCCTCGGTGGCGCCCACGGTGACGAGGACCTCGGAGTCCGGATCCAGCTCGAGGCCGTACCACGCCCGCTGGTGGTCGGCCACGGCCCGGCGCAGCTCGGGGATGCCGGCGCTCGGCGGGTACTGGTTGTCGCCGCGCCGGATGGCCTCGACCGCCACTTCCTTGAGCTCGTCGGGACCGTCGGTGTCGGGGAAGCCCTGGCCGAGGTTGACCGAGCCGGTGGCGCGGGCCAGCTCGGACATGGTGGCGAAGATGGTGGTGGTGAAGGGGCGCAGGCGCCGGGCCAGCTGCGCGTCACCCGGTGCCACCGCGACGATCGTACCTCTGGCCATTTCGGCGCCGCCTATCGTCGGCGTGAACCGTGCTCAGCGTCGCCAACTTCAACATGCACTGCGGGATGGACGGGCGGGGCCGGCCCTTCGACTACGTCGGCGCCATGGCGTCGTTCGACGCCGACGTCATCGTGCTCGAGGAAGCCTGGACCATCGCGGGCGAGGACACGGGACAGGCCGAAGAGGCGGCGGCCGCCCTCGGGTACACCGTGTTCGCCCACGATGCTGGGCCAGGGCCGGCGCATCCGGCCGCAAGCGGAGGCGCCCGACTCGTGGATCGCCCAGCCCTCGTGGTCCGACGCCAACCGGGCCCTCTACATGGACGGCCTGCGACCCCAGCCGGCCAAGGTGCAGGCGCTGCCCCGCTGGCAAGAGGCCGAGCCGGGCACGTGGGGCATCGCCGTGCTGGTGCGGCCCGCACTGGCGTCGAGACGACGAAGGTCCTGCCGCTCCGCCAGCTGCGGGCCGACGGGGTGCGCCGGGCCGCGCTGGTGGTGGACCTCACGGTGGCGGGCCGGCCGGTCTCGGTGGTGGGCACGCACATGCCGCACATCCCCTACGGCTCGCACCGCACGTGGGCCGAGCTGCGGCGGATCCTGCGCACCGAGGCCCGGCCCGACGCGGTGCTCTCGGGCGACATGAACACCTGGGGCCCGCTGGTCCGCTTCTTCTTGCCGGGGTGGCATCGAGCGGTCGTGGGCCGCACCTGGCCCTCGTGGACACCGCACAGCCAGATCGACCACATCGTGACGCGGGGCGCGCTGCGTCCGGTCTCGGGCGAGGTGCTGCCCGACGCCGGCTCGGACCACCGGCCCATCCGGACCACGCTCGAGCTGACGTAGCGGATCGAGCGCGCCGACCGGCTCCCCTGGCGGGGCGGCCGGCCCGTTCCGCCGCCGACCGGCGCGGCGGGCTCAGCCGTCCTAGCCGCCGGTGAAGATGCTCGGGTGGGGCCGGGCCGGCGGCGTGGCGAAGAAGGGCCGCACGTGGGTCTCCATCAGCTCCTCGACCACGGCGGCCGCGGCGGGGTCGGCCAGCAGATTGTGGTCCTCCGCCGGGTCCTCGGCCAGGTCGAAGAGCTGGCACGGCGCCAGGGCGTCCTCGTCGACCACCAGCTTGTGGCGCTCGGTCTCGAAGCAGGCGAAGCCCCAGTTCTCGCTGATCGACACCGCACGGGCCGGGCCGGGCGCGCCGTCGCGCACGCACTCGAGGAGGGAGTGGCCCTCACTCTGGGGGAGGTCGGGGGCGGCGGCCACGGCCCGCACGGTGGCCGGGAGGTCGAGCTGCTCGACCAACGAGTCGACGACGCGGGGCGCACACCCGCCGGGGGGCCGGATGATCAGGGGCACCCGCACGGCCTGCTCGTAGAGGACGCACTTGGACATGAGACCGTGGTTGCCCGCCATCTCGCCGTGGTCGGTCGTGTAGACGACCCAGGTGTTGTCCGACAGGCCCTTGCGCTCGAGCGCGTCGAGCATGAGGCCCACCGCGTGGTCGATGACCGAGATGTCGGCGGCGTAGGCGCGCCGCATGTCGCGGATGGCGTCCTCGGACATGGTCAGTCGGAGTCCGCCATAGCCCAAGAACGCGTTGAGGAGGTGCTTGTAGCGGCCGGTCCCCTCGAGCGTCGGGCCGGGTGGTCGAGGAGGGCATGGAGATGTCGACGTCGCGGTAGCGGGCCACCGCCTCGGCCGGCGCGTCCCACGGATCGTGCGGCCCCGGGAACCCGACGAAGAGGAAGAAGGGCTCGGGCCGCTCGTACTGCTCGAGCCAGCGCACGGCCTCGGCCCCGTGCCAGGTGTCGACGTAGGCCGAGAGGGGCAGGGGCATCGGGGTGGCGTCCCACATGGGCACGCACTTGGTGGCGTTGCGCCCGTCCTCGTTCTCCCCCTGATAGGCTGCGGTCGGCGATGTGCCGCTCGGTAGGTGTCGAGCAGCCCCTGGGCGGCCAGGAAGTCGGTGTAGCGCGATGGGTATCTTGCCCATGAACTTGTCGCCGGTCTCGAAGACCTCGGCGAAGCCCAACGCCTCGAGGCGCGGCGCCATGTCGTCGATGTGGTCGACGGTGAGTGCTCGTCGCAGGTAGAGGTGGGCCTTGCCCAGGAGCGAGGTGTGGTAGCCCGGCCTCGCGCAGGGCCCTGGCGTAGGTCGGGCTGTCTTCGGGAATCTCTGCCCAGTTGGTGTAGACGCCGTGGTCGCGCACGTAGCGCTCCGTCATGAACGAGGCCCGCGAGGGCATGCAGAGCGGGCCCTGGCACGAGACGCGGGAGAAGCGCACGCCTTCTCCAGCCAGCCGGTCGAGCGTCGGCGTGTGCATGCTGGCGTCGCCGGCACAGCCGAGCATGTCGGCCCGGTGCTGGTCGGACATGACGAGCAGGATGTTCGGTGCGCTGGCCACGTCGGCCCCCTTCTTTCGTTCCCCTGCACCGCGGGTGACAGTCCCGGTGGCGCCGGACGATCATCGCACTCGCGGCGCGTAGGGCACACTGGTCGCCATGGCGCCCCAGTTCATCTACACCATGCGCGGCCTCAAGCGCTTCTACCCGCCCGACCGCGAGGTGCTCAAGGGCATCAACCTGTCCTTCTATCCCGGGGCGAAGATCGGCGTGATCGGCTCCAACGGATCGGGCAAGTCCTCGCTTGCTGCGGATCATGGCCGGCGAGGACGACGGCTTCAGCGGCGAGGCCCGGCTCACGCCCGGCTTCACCGTCGGCTACCTGCCCCAGGAGCCCCAGCTCGACCCGGACAAGGACGTGGCCGGGAACGTGGCCGAGGGCGTGGGCGAGGTGAAGGCGCTGGTGGACCGCTACAACGAGGTCTGCGCGGCGTTCGGCTCGCCCGACGCCGACATCGACGCCCTCCTGGCCGAGCAGGCCGACCTGCAGACCAAGATCGACGCCGCCGGCGCCTGGGACCTCGACCGCACCTTCGAGATCGCCATGGACGCCCTGCGCCTGCCGCCGGGCGACGCCGACGTCACCACGCTCTCGGGCGGCGAGCGGCGCCGGGTGGCGCTGTGCCGCCTCCTGCTCTCCAAGCCCGACCTCCTGCTGCTCGACGAGCCGACCAACCACCTCGACGCCGAGTCGGTGGCCTGGCTCGAGCGCACGCTGCAGGACTACCCGGGCACCGTGGTGGCGGTCACCCACGATCGCTACTTCCTCGACAACGTGGCCGGCTGGATCCTCGAGCTCGACCGGGGCGCGGGCATCCCCTGGGAGGGCAACTACTCCTCCTGGCTGGAGCAGAAGCAGGCCCGCCTGGCCGCCGAGGAGAAGGCGGACCGGTCGCGCCAGGCCTCGCTCGAGCGCGAGCTCGACTGGATCCGCATGTCGCCCCGGGCCCGCCAGAGCAAGGGCAAGGCCCGCATCACCGCCTACAACGAGCTGGTGGCCGAGGCCGAATCGGCCGAGCGGCGGGCCGACAAGGTCGAGCTCTCCATCCCGGCCGGCCCGCGCCTGGGCGACCAGGTGGTCGACGCGGCCGGCGTGGAGAAGGGGTTCGGCGAGCGGCTGCTCATCGACGACCTCGATTTCATTCTGCCGCCGGGCGGCATCGTCGGCGTGATCGGCCCGAACGGCGCCGGCAAGACCACGCTCTTCCGCATGATCGTGGGCGAGGAGACACCCGACGGCGGCAGCCTGACCGTCGGGGCCACGGTCAGCCTGGCCTACGTGGACCAGTCCCGCGACACGCTGGCCGGCGAGGCCACGGTCTTCGAGGAGATCACCGGCGGGGTCGACCGCATGGTGGTGGGCGGCCGCGAGCTGCACAGCCGGGCCTACGTGGCCGGCTTCGGGTTCAAGGGCAGCGACCAGCAGAAGAAGGTGGGCGAGCTGTCGGGCGGCGAGCGCAACCGCGTGCACCTGGCCAAGGTGCTCTCGAGCGGCGGCAACGTGCTGCTGCTCGACGAGCCGACCAACGACCTCGACGTCGACACGCTGCGGGCGCTCGAGGACGCGCTGGTCGGCTTCCCGGGCTGCGCCGTGGTGATCAGCCACGACCGCTGGTTCCTCGACCGCATCGCCACCCACGTGCTCGCCTTCGAGGGCGATTCGGAGGTCCGCTGGTACGAGGGGAACTTCAGCGACTACGAGGCCGACCGGCGGGCGCGCCTGGGCGTCGACGCCGACCAGCCCCACCGCATCCGCTACAAGCCGCTCGTGCGCGGCTGAGCGATCAGTCCGGTGGCCCGGCGCGTTCCCACAGCGCGCTCGACGTCCTCGTAGGCCGTGGTGCACGGGGGGCCCGGAGCCACCCACATGCGGGGCGCGGCGGAGGCGGCACCCACCCGGACCAGGCACGAGGACCGGGTCCCGAACGTGTCGAGGTGCACGCAGTTGGCGGAGTTGGGGCGCTCGTCGTCCTCGGGGACGCGGTGGTCGGCCAGCACCGGGCGGAAGGCCGCGTCGATGGCGTCGGCGTCGCGGGGATCCCCCAGGGCGGCCCGGACGAGGTCGACCTTGGCCGAGGGTTCGCCCAGGGCCCGGTTCTCGAGGATGTGGATGCCGGGCGCCAGGGCGCGGGCCCGGGCCGGGCCGCCGCCGGTGTCGGTGAAGTCGACGAACCACAACGAGGTCCGGTCCCCGACCAAGAGCCAGCAGCCGTTGTAGTCCGCGGGGCGGTAGCCGGCGACGAGGGCCTCGACGGCGGCGGTGGCACTGGCGTGCCGGGCCAGAGCGAGGGGCAGGTCGCCGCGGGAGCGCTTGGAGGGATCCTTGGCGTCGCCCAGGGGCTGGTTGGTCAGGCCGGCGCAGACGCCGTGCTCGTTGACGGCGAGCCAGGTGCCGCCCGACTGCTCGTCGCGTCCGCCGAGCATGCGCGGGCCGGCTGCGGCCGAGGACGGTGATGGGCGTGGCCGGCCGCTCCATCAGCTCGTCGCGGTTGGCCCCCACGATGAGCGGCTCGCCGGGCGCCAGACGCGAAGCCATGACCAGGAGACACACGAGAACCACCCTACCGAGGCGCAATTGACTGCAATTGGGGTGGCAGCGGGGCTACCGTCGTTCCCATGCGGACTCGCTCGACCACCATCGTCACGGCCACCGTCGCCGCCCTCGGCCTGGGCACGCTCGTGCTCGGCGCGGCGGCCCCGGCCTCGGCCAAATCCGTCTCGGCGCAGAACCTCAAGTCCCTGGAGACGCAGATCAACAAGGGCAAGCACCTGACCTACCTGGTGACGTACCAGTCGGTGAGCGACGGGAAGACCTCCACGGTGACGATGGCGCAGTCCCCACCCAAGACCTACTTCGCCAGTGGCGACAGTGTCATCGTCAACAACGGCAAGACCACCTACTACTGCTCGCCCAACGACTCGGGGAACTCCGGTGACAGCGGGAACTCCGGGAACTCGGGTTCGGGCAACTCGGGGAACTCGGGGAACTCAGGGCCGGCGACGACGACCACGACGAAGGCAAGCGGCGCGGGCTCCCTCCAGTGCCTGAACGAGAAGGGCAGCAGCCCCCTGGCCGCGAGCGCGGACATCTTCAGCGCCGCCCCCGTGCTGAGCGTGTTCTCCGAGGCCGAAGAGTCCGCCGTCGCCCGGGCACTCGGCATCAAGGTCTCGGCCACGTCGACCTCCTTCGCCGGCCAGCCTTCGACCTGCATCACGGTCAGCCGCAAGGGGAAGACCGGGAAGTACTGCGTGACCAAGCAGGGCCTGCTGTCCTACTCGGGCTCTGGGAAGACCTACTTCAAGATGGTGAAGTATTCCGCCCACCCGTCCTCGAGCCTCTTCACGCTCCCGTCGGGCGCCAGCACCGTCACCATCCCGAGCCTCCCGTCGGGGGTCACCATCCCCGACACGCCCTAGTTCACCCCGGACTCGAGACGTCGCGACCGGTGTCCAACCGCTGGCGCGACAGCGAGGTGCCCACGGGGCGCGGCTACGACGCCCGCTTCAGCCGCCTCGAGGCCGCGGGCGTCGACGTGCACGGTGAGGCCGCGCTGGTCGATTCCTACGATCCCGCGTCCGTGCTCGATGCGGGCTGTGGCACCGGGCGGGTGGCGCTCGAGTTGCACCGGCGCGGTCGCCAGGTGGTCGGGCTCGACGTCGACCCGGACATGCTCGAGGCGGCGCGCACCAAGGGCCCGGACCTGCGCTGGATCCTGGGCGACCTGGCCGACCCCGCGCTCGACGTCGGCCGCACCTTCGACCTCGTGGTGATGGCGGGCAACGTCCTGATCTTCGTGGAGCCGGGCAGCGAGGGACGCGTCCTGGCCAACGCGGCCCGCTGGCTCGAACCGGGCGGGCGCCTGATCGCCGGCTACTCCGTCGCACCCGGGGGTTTCAGGCCGTCCGAACACGACCGACTGGCCCGAGATGCCGGGCTCAGACTCGAAGACCGCTGGTCCACCTGGGACCGGCTTCCCTTTGCGCAACCTGAGAATTACGCAGTTTCCGTGCATCGCAAAGGCTCCTGAGAGCCGGCCATTTCGCGCAACGGAGCCACAACAAACATTCCGTGCATGCACTGAATGTGCGAGAGAGGGTCGCTTCGTTAGGCTTAGGGTCATGGGAACAGAGGAACTTGATCCGATTGATCATCAGATCATCGAATTGCTGTCGCAAAACGCGCGACGCACCATGGCCGACATCGGCGAGCAGGTGTCGCTCTCGGCATCGGCCGTGACACGGCGTATCGAACGTTTGGAACGCACCGGAGTGATCGCCGGCTACACCGTCGTGGTCGACCACCGCAAGGCCGGGCGACCCATCCAGGCCTTCACCGAGGTGCGCTTCGCCGGCACCGCCGACCTGAACGAGATTCAGGAAACGGCCATGCAGCTCTCCGAGGTCCAGGCGGTGTTCACCACCGCCGGCGACCCCGACGCGCTCGTCTGGCTCCAGGTGCCCGACGTCGAGCGGCTGGGGCAGGTCATCGAGCAGTTGCGCCGACGGGGCCGGGTGACCGGCACCAAGACACTGATCGTGCTCGACACCTGGTCGCGCCACCGGGCCCTCGAGGCGAACGGGCTCGCGGTTCACTAGTGCGGGGACGGACGCCCGCCGTCGCGCTGACGCTCGTCCTCACGGCGCTGCTGGCCGGCGCATGCAGTTCCAGCCCCTCCACATCGGGGGCCCCGACCACGACCACCACGCACCGCGCCACCACCACCACCACGACAACGGCAGCCGGCAACGCAGCGGTGGGAATCTGGTCGGCCGCCGTCCGCGTCGCGCCGGGGACCGTCCTCACGGCGGTTTCGTGTCCGTCCGCCCAGAGCTGCCTGATGGGCTCGTCCAAGGGACTGACCTACCGCCTCGGCTGCACGCAGGTCAGCGCGCTTGGTCCCGCCGTGCCCTCCCCCGCGCCTGCGGGCGTCTCGTACCTCTCGTGCTCGACGACCTCCTTCTGCGCCGCCGCGCCGAGCCAGAACCAGGTCGCCCTCTACAACGGCACCGGCTGGGGTGCGCCGACCACGATCCAAGCGGCCCAGGGCTTCACCGCCGTCGACTGCGCCGGCCCCAGCTTCTGCATCACCATCGACGGCGAGGGGAACTCGTTCGCCCTGCGCGGCGGCAGCTGGAGCGGCAACCTCGGCGCCTGGGGAGCGGCCAACCAGATCTCCTGCGTCTCCCCCACCTTCTGCGTGGCGGCCGAGGGCGGACCCTCGGTGTGGAACGGCAGCCAGTGGACCCAGCCGGGCGACGCCGACAGCCAGGGTCAGCTCAATGCGGTGTCCTGCGCCACGACCACCTTCTGCGTGCTGGTCGACAGCAGTGGCGCGCGTCCTGACCTGGAACGGGACGGGCTTCTCGGCCCCCCAGTCCATCGCCAGCGAACCCGCGGTGACCGGGACCAACGCGTCGGGCCTCACCGGCGTGTCCTGCCCGACGACCACCTTCTGTCGCGCCGTGGACTCCGTCGGACGGGTCTTCGGCTGGAACGGGTCGACCTGGAGCCCGGGCGCCATGATCGACCACGGCCACGGGCTGACCGCCATCTCCTGCCCGACCACGACCTACTGCGTCGCGGTGGACCGGGCGGGCAACGCCTTCATCTCGGTCTCGGGATAGGCGTCACCAGGCGCTGAGTTCGGGCGCGTCGCCCCGCCCGATGACCCAGGCCAGCAGCCGAGCCGGGTCCGTCCGTCGGCTCAAGCGAGGCAGCTCGCGGGCCAACCACTCCTCCACCAACGGCGCCGGCAACGGCACCGCCCCGAAGCCGAGGTCGCCGTGGTGCACGGCCACCTCCCGCCAGCGCGAGAACACGCAGTCCCGCGAGTCCTCGAGGACGCCGCGCGAGGTGCGCGAGGGCGCGTCCCAGGCCGGGTCGGGCAGTTCGGCCATGACCCGCGCCACCGCGTCGGCGCTCGCGACGACGTCGGCCACCAGCGCGGCGGCGGGGCGGGTCGCCCCGGTCTCGATGTCGGCGCGGCGCTGCTCGAGACCACCGGGGTACTGCTCGCGCAGCTCGCCCCGGGCGGCGCCCTCGAGACGCCACACCACGCTGTCGCCGTTGCGGGCGATGTGGGTGAGCACGTGGCCGACGCTCCAGCCCGGGCAGCCGGCTCGGCCCGCGGGCCACGTCGTCGGTCAGCCCGGCCAGATCGTCGACCAGCGCCTGCTGCGCGGCGAGGCATCCGGCGACCCACTCGACCGGGGCGCCCGGCGCCGCGGCCGGGCTCACCGCGGCGGGCAGCGCCGACTGGCCGTCGAGCATGTCGGCCATCACGGCCCGGATGAACTCGTCCGCCTCCTCGGTCATGCCGCCGGCCACGCCGCCGTAGATGGCGCCCGACTTCGGGGCCTCCCCGGCGTGCGCCTTGGCGTAGGCGACGCCGTCGGCCAGGTCGGCCACGAACTCGGGCACCACCTGGGCCTGGGTCTGGGGCCGGGTGACCGCCATGTGCAGCGCGTTCGGGTACTGCTGGCCGTTGAAGCGCCATCCCCTCGTCCGCATGAAGTCGTTCACGTGGTAGATGTCGAACTCGTCGGAGGTGAAGGAGAAGAGGAAGGTGGGCTTGCCCACCAGGCGCAGCTCGGGATGCGAGGTCACCGCCTCCTGCATGGCGAAGGAGGTCTCGAAGATCTGCCGGGCGTAGTCGAGATAGCCGGCGTGCCCGATCTGGACCATGGCAGCCCAGGTGGCGGCGATGAGGCCGCCCGAGCGCGAGCCCTCCATGCCGGGCGAGGTGTACTTCCCGCCGCTCCAGTCGGTCAGGTAGAAGTACTGCGCGTTGCGCAGCGCCTTGGTGCGGAAGGTGAGGACCGACGAGCCCTTGAAGGCGTAGCCGTACTTGTGGGTGTCGGCCGAGATCGACGTCACCCCGGGAATCGCGTAGTCGAAGGCCTCGATGTCGTAACCGAGCTCGCGGCCGAAGGGCAGGATGAACCCGCCCAGGCAGCCGTCGACGTGCAGGCCGATGCCGCGCTCGAGGGCGAGGTCCGACAGCTCCGAGATGGGATCGACCGTGCCGTACCCGTAGTTGCAGGCCGAGCCGATCAGGGCCACCGTCTGGTCGTCGACGTGCGCGCGCACCCAGTCGACGTCGACCTGGGTGGTGACCGGATCGACCGGGGCCCTCCGGAGCTCCACCCCGAAGAGGTGGCAGGCCTTGTCGAAGGCGGGGTGGGCCGTCTCGGGCTTGATCAGGTTGGGCCGGGTCACGCCGCGGCTCTGCGCCGCGTCTTCGCGGTAGGCCAGAACGGCGTGCAGGATGCTCCCGGTGCCACCGGTGGTGACGAGCCCGCACGGTTCGTCGCCGGCCGCCACGGCGGCATCGCCCGACTGGAGCCCGAGCGTCATGGCGATGATCTCCGCCTCGAACTTGGTGGCGCTCGGGCACATGTCTCGTTGGAGCACGTTGACGTGGGCGAAGAGCCCGAAGGCCTCGTTCATGAAGTGGTAGTGCTCGTGGTCACCGCAGTACATCGTCCCGGAGCACTTGCCCGTCTCCCAGAAGGCGTCCTCCTCCGTCGCCATGGTGCGCAGCTCCTCGAGCACCGCCTCGCGGGTCATCCCTCGTTCGGGCAGCCTGCGGTTGATGGCGAAGCGGTCGGCGTAGGGATAGTCGCTCATCGTCGGGCCTCCTTGGCGGTCGCGGACGGCGGCCGCCGCGGCGCCCCTGCAGTTCGCCCGACCTTAGACAATTCAATTGGGTCCATCGGGCGGACCGGCCGCCTGGGCGAAGATGGCCCCGATGCACCGGCCCATGCTCTTCCCGTCGCTGCGTGGCTACCAGCGTGCATGGATCGGGCCGGACCTGGTGGCCGGGCTGACCCTGCTCGTCATCGCCGTCCCCGAGCAGCTGGCGACCTCGCGGCTGGCCGGGATGCCCCCCATCACGGGCTTCTACGCGTTCGTGGCGGGCACCGTCGTGTTCGCCCTGCTCGGCTCCAACCCGCAGATGTCGGTCGGCGCCGACTCGACCATTGCCCCACTCTTTGCCGCCGGCGTGGCCCATCTGGCCTTGAGCGGCAGCGCCCAGTACGCGCAGAAGGTGGCCATCCTCGCCGTCATGGTCGGCGTCTTCGTGGTGCTGGTGAGCGTGTTGCGGCTGGGCTGGGTCGCCGAGTTCCTCTCCGCGCCGATCATCACCGGATTCCTGTGCGGGGTGGCCGTGATCATCGTGGCCCACCAGCTGCCGGATTTCTTCGGCCTGCCGCCCACCGGCGGCACCAACCAGCATCGGGTGGGCTACGTCGTCACCCATCTGGGCCAGGCCAGCGGCTGGGCCCTGGCCATCGGGCTGGGCGTGCTGGCCCTGCTGGTGGTGACCGCGCGGATCGACCGGCGCATTCCCGGCGCGCTCATCGGCATGGTGCTCTCCACCGCGCTGGTGGCCGCCCTCGACCTCGAGGACCACGGCGTCCCCGTGCTGGGCACGGTGAAGTCGGGTGCGCCGCACCTCGGCCTCTCCGGCCTGTCCTGGTCGACGGTGCAGAGCTTGGCTCCGCTGGCGGCGGTGGTGGCGCTCGTCGTCATCACCCAGACGGCCGCCACCACCCGGGCCTTCGCAGACCTGGGGGGCTACGACGTCGACGCCGGGCGCGACTTCCTCGCCGTCGGGGGCGGCAGCGTGCTGGCCGGCCTGTCGGGATCGTTCCCGGTCGACGCCAGCCCACCGCGCACCGGCGCAGTCGCGGCGGCGGGGGGCCGGACCCAGGCGGGCCCCCTGGGCGCTGCCGTCGTGATCATCGTCCTGATCCCCTTCGCCGGGATCTTCAAGGACGTCCCGCTGGCCACCCTGGCCGCCATCCTGATCTACGTGGCCGGACGGCTCTTCGCGCTGCATGACCTGGCGGCCATCGCCCGCTTCTCCTCGCTGGAGTTCGGGCTGGCCCTGATCACGCTGCTCACGGTGGCGCTCATCGGTGTCGAACAGGGGATCGCCGTGGCCGTGGTGCTGGCCATGCTCGACCGGATCCGTCGCAGTGCCCAGTCCCAGCTGGCCGTCCTGGGCCGGGTGGCGGGGACGACCAGCTGGACCCCACTCCACGCCGACCCCGACGCGGCGCAGGAGACCGGCGTGCTGGCCGTCCTCTTCGCCACGCCACTCTGGTACGCCAACGCCACCCATTTCCGCGAGCAGATGGCCGACGCGGTGGCGGGGGCGCCCGGCACCACCAGGATCGTCGTGCTCGACGCCATCGGCATGACCGATGTGGATTTCACCGGATCGCGGGCGCTCGGGCGGGTCCTCGACGCCGCGGCACGCCATCACATCGCCTTCGGCGTGGCCCGGGCCGGCGACCACCTGCGCGACACACTGCAGCGCAGTGGCCTGCTCGAGCGCATCGGCGAGGAACGGTTCTTCTCGACGGTGAACGAGGCGGTCGCCAGCCTGGCCGGGCCCCCGGAGCCGCCGCCGGCCTGACAGCCGGCGCACGCCGGGTCGTCAGGGGCCGGGATCGGCGGGGTCGGCGGTCGGCTCGGGACTGTTCTCGTTGTCGTCTCTGGCCGCCGCGCGGCGCATCTGGCGCAGCCCGACGATCGGATACACGAGGACGGAGAGCATGCCGGCGGCGATGAGCGCTGCCGCGTTCTGCGGTTTCATCCTGTGCTCGTCCACGCCGATGGTCGTGATGACCACGATGAGCGGGAGGCCGGTGGCCGACATGACGGCCAAGCCGGCCAGCTCACCCTTGGCGATCACACCACGGAAGAAGGCCCAGGTCGGCAGACCTCGGGTGAAGAGGAAGAGGACGGCGAACATCGGGACGAGCAGGAGCACCTTGGGCTTGTGGAGCAGTGCGCCCAGATCGAACGTGATGCCGCTCTCGATGAAGAAGATCGGGATCAGGAAGCCGAACCCGATGGCCTCGAGCTTGCTCGAGATCCGTTCACGGTCTTCACCCTCGATGAAGAGGCGGACCACCACCCCGGCCGCGAAGGCGCCGAGCAACACGTCGAGGCTCAGCTTGATCGCGACATAGACGAGCAGGATCACGAGCAGCACCGAGATCCGGATCGGCAGTTGGGCCGTCGAGTCGATGTGCTTGCGTAGCAGGGCGACCCAGCGCGGCGGGTGGACCCGCAAGGCCAGGACGGATGCCGCGGCGGCGATGGCCACGAAGAGGAAGAGGAGAAGGAAGGTCACCGTGGGATCGCGGTTGGTCAGGAGCACGGCGACGGCCACGATGGGGCCGAACTCGCCGGTCGCGCCGACGGCCAGGATCACCGGGCCGAGCGACGTGCGCAGGACCCCGTTGTCGCGCAAGATGGGCAGCAAGGTGCCGAGCGCCGTGGTGGTCAGGCACATCCCGACCACCACCGAGTCGAGGACGAGGTGGGTGGAGGCCAGGATCGCCCCGACCCCCAGCGCGAGCACGAGCGAGGCCACCCAGGCGCTCCCGGCGCGACCCAGATGGCCGTTGCGCATGGTGGCCAGGTCGAGCTCGGTCCCGGCCAGGAACATCAGGTACGTCAGGCCAAAGTCGGAGAGGGCGGTCACCACGTCGTTCGGGTGGGCCAGCGCCAGGACGAACGGGCCGAGGATGATCCCCAACCCGATCTGAATGACGACTTCGGGAATCGGCACGACCCGTCGGGAGACCTCCGCGATGAGCGGAGCCAGGACAGCTGCGATGCCGATGAGGACCAGTGTCGGGATGGCCGCCTCTACGCCCATACCGCCCGCCTACGCCTTCCTCCCGTCGTCACCCCGACCTCCCGGGCGCCCACGCTATGCGCCGATGCCCGACCTGTCAGTGACCTGAGTCGTCGGCTGGTGGCGTCGCGTCGACCCGTTCGGTTGACGGTTCCGGGAGTGGCGGGCCAGCATGACCCGGCGAGTCGAGCCTGGGGGTGGAGCATGCACGTGGAACACGGGGTGGCCAACGGGTGGAGACGCACGTGAGCACCTCGTTCCAGAATCCGTCATGGATGCCGTTCTCGGTCGGGGAGGCGGCGCGAGCGGGCGACGCCACGGCGGACGATCTCCTCTCCGGTCAGGCCCTGTCGCACCTCTTCGATGCGTTGCGCCGATCGGCCGAGATGGTGGTGGCCGACGGCAGGCCCGGCAACACGGTGGACGTCGCCTCGGGCTTCCGCCATCTGCTCGTCCTGCTCGGCCTCGGCCTCGACGCCGGCCTGCGGGCCGACCCCGACTCGGTGGTCGCTCTCAAGGTCTCGGGCGTGGACAACGTCTACAAGTGGGGCATGGACTGTCCCGACTGCATCTACGCCGGCGCCTCCCTGCGGCCGGGCGAGTCCTACCGGGTCCGGGGCAACCGGGGCACGGCGCGCTATGTCGGCCTCCAGTCCATGGCCGGCATGGCCTCCTCGGCCAACGTGCTCCTCGACGAACTCGATCTCGGTCCGGGTGGAGAGGTGGACCTGGTCCTCTCGCCGCAGGAGCACGAGGGGAACTGGTTCCCCCTGGCCGACGACGCCTCGAACCTGGTGATCCGTCACTTCTTCTACGACTGGGACACCGAGGTCGCCTCCTCCCTGTCGATCGAGCGCATCGGCCCGGCGGCCGATCGCGCCTCGAGGCCGGCCGAGGATCCACGCGCCGTGGTGGCCCGCCAGATCGTGGCGCTCGGTGACTTCATTGAGGGGAACCTCGAGTTCTTCCTGGGGTTCTCCAACCCCGAGACCCCGAACACGTTCCTGCCGCCGCTCGACGGGACGGCCATGGGCGCGGCGGCGGAGAACCGCCCCGTGATCGGGTCATGGCAGCTGGCCCCCGGCGAGGCGTTGCTGCTCGAGGTGCCCCCGCCCGACGGCCTCTACTGGAGCTACTCCCTCGGGAACCCGTGGTGGGAGACCATCGACTACGCCGCCCACCAGAGCAGCCTGAACGGGTTCCAAGCCGACGTGGACGACGACGGGATCGTGCGTGCCGTCGTGGCCCACGAGGACCCCGGCGTGGCCAACTGGTTGGACACGGCCGGCCACAGCGCTGGGCCGATGATCCTGCGCTGCGTGCGCACCTCGAGCGCGCCCGTGCCGGCGACCCGGGTCCTGCCGCTGGCCGACCTCATGGATGCGCTGCCCCCGGAGACTCGCCGGGTAGGGCCCGAGGAGCGCCAGGCCGTCCTGGCGGCGCGGCGCCTGGCCGTGAGCAAGCGGTTCACCCGATGACCCTGCGGCCCGACGAACTCGAGGACGAGGCCCGCCGGCAAACCGGTCTCGACGACTTCGGCGACGGTGGACACCGAGAGGGCCTCGAGCGGCTGATCGCCTCGATGAACGACGAGGCCGACCTGACCGAGGTGGGCGAGATGGTCCAACAGGTTCGCCTCGTCATGCTGCTCTCCTCGCGCTTGCGCATCGAGGACACCTACCGCGACCATCCCGAGATCGAACAGGAGCAGGTCGGGGGCCCGGTCTTCGTCATCGGGCTCCCCCGCACCGGCACCACCGCGCTGAGCCAGCTGGTGGCGGCCGACCCGCAGTTCCGGTCGCTGCGGTTGTGGGAGTCGAGCTCCCCCTGCCCGCCGCCGGAGGCGGCGACGCAGCACACCGACCCCCGCATCGCCGAGACCGAGGCCGGCCTGGCCATGATGCACGAGATGTACCCGCTGATGGCGAGCATGCACCACGAGGAGGCGACGACGCCGACCGAGTGCCAGGACCTGATGGGCATGACCTTCCGTACGGTCCACTTCGACGGCATGGCCCGGGTCCCGAGCTACATGGACTGGGTCACCGAGTGCGACATGCGCGTCACCTACGAGTACCACCGGCGGGTCCTCCGCCTCCTGCAGTGGCACTGCCCGCCCCGGCTGTGGCACCTCAAGACGCCGGTGCACATGTTCGCCCTCGACGCGCTGCTCGAGTCCTACCCCGACGCCAAGTTCCTGTGGAGCCACCGCGACCCTGCGGCGGTGCTCGGCTCGGTCTGCAGCCTCATCCACTACATCCGAGGCTGGAGCAGCGACCGCGACGACGCGCGTGGAGCTCGGGGCCGAGCAGCTGGACCGCTGGGCCCAAGGCGTGTCCCGCGGCCATGGACTTCCGGGAGCGCATGGGCGACGACCGTTTCGCCGACGTGGCCTTCGCCGATCTGCAGCGCGACCCCATCGCGGCGCTGGCCCCGGCCTACGAGCAGATCGGGCTGGAGTTCACCGACGCCACCGAGGAGGCCGTCCGGGGCTGGGCCAGCGGGCACGAGCCGGGCGCCCACGGGCGCCATACCTACGAGCTGTCCGATTTCGGTCTCGACGGCGGACCAGGTGCGAGAGCGCTTCGCGTCGCTACCTGGCGACCTACGATGCCGGCGCCTGAGGACCCTGACCCGACACAACGAGGAGGCTGACCAGCGTGGATCTTGGACTGGCTGACGCGACCGCGGTCGTGACCGGAGGGAGCAAGGGCATGGGCCGGGCCGTGGCCGAGGTGCTGGCGGCGGACGGCGCCCGGGTCGCCGTCATGGCCCGAGGCCGCGCCGCGCTCGACGAGACGGTGGAGGCCTTGCTGGCTGCCGGTGCACCCGAGGCCTTCGGCGTCTCGGTGGACATGACCGACGCGTCGTCGATTGAGGACGGCTTCGCCGAGGTGGCCCAACGCTGGCCGGCGCTCAACATCCTGGTCCACACCATCGGTCCGGGTGCGGGGCGCTTCGAGCAGCTCGACGACGCCGGATGGGACGAGGCGTTCGCGCTGGGCACCATGTCGTGCGTGCGCAGCGTCCGCGCCGCGCTGCCCTCCATCCGCGCCGCCGAATGGGGACGGATCGCCATCTTCTCGGCGCACTCGGTGCAGCGCCAGAGCCCGTTGATCGTCGCCTACACGGCGGCCAAGTCGGCCGTCTCGAGCATCTCGAAGAACTTGGCCAAGTCGCTGGCCCCCGAGGGCATCCTGGTCAACACCATCTGTCCGGGCACCATCGTGACGGCGAGCTTCACCGAGAACCTGCGGGAGATCTTCGCGGCCGAGAACAAGGACCCGACCGATCCGCACGACGTCATGACCTGGATCGACGAGCACTTCCACCAGCCGGCCGACGTCGGCCGGGCCGGGCTCCCCGACGAGGTGGCCACGATCACGGCCTACCTGGTGTCGCGGCGCAACGGCTACGTGACCGGCGCCTCGGTCAACGTGGACGGCGGATCCGACTTCGTCTGAACCGCCCGAGGAGGCCGGTCAGTCCCAGGTGGAGATGGCCCGCTCGAGCTCTTCGGGGTCGTGCCACATCTCCTGCACCTCCTCGAGCGTCTTGCCCTTGGTCTCGGGCACGTACCAGCGCACGTAGACGAAGGTCACGACGCAGAAGCCGGCGAAGAGCAGGAACGTGCCCTGGTCGTGATGGCGTTGACCAACGAGAGGAAGGTCTGCGCCACCGCCCAGGCGGCGAACCAGTTGATGGCGGTGGCCACGGCCACGCCACGCCCGCGCAGGTGGGCCGGGAACACCTCGTTGATGACCGTCCACACCACCGGTCCGAGCGAGAAGGCGAAGGAGGCGATGAACACGACCAGGCCCACCAAGGCGAGCGTCGCCGCCTGGGACGCGCCCTTGTGGGCGGCCTCGGATGCGGTGACCGTGTTGAGCTCGAAGAAGGCACCGGCGACGGTCAGTAGGCCCAGCAACATGCCGGAGGTCCCGATGAGAAGCAGCGGCTTGCGGCCGAAACGGTCGACCCAGAAGACGGCGATGAGCGTGGCCACGACATTTACGCCGCCCACGGCCCAGAGGGTGGCCAGGCTCTGGCTGGTGGGGTTGTTGAAGCCGGCGGCGGCGAAGATGGTGTCGGCGTAGTAGATGATGGCGTTGATGCCCGTCAGCTGTTGGAGCACGGCGAGCACCGACGCCACGACGAGGGGACGGCGCCACTCCTTGGCGAAGACCTCGCCCCAGGTGGCCTGGCTGTCGGTGGTGATCGCGACCTGGATGGCGGCCACCTCGGCGTCGACGTCGGCCGCCGGATCGACCTTGCGTATGACCGACTCGGCCTCCGCCCTGCGGCCGACCCGGAGATACCAACGCGCCGAGTCGCCCAGCGGCCACATGGCCACGAGCAGCAGCACGGCCGGGATGGCCGAGATGCCGAGCATGAAGCGCCAGGCGTCCTTGCCCGCGCCGAGGAGGAGGTAGTCGGCGAAGTAGGCCAGGAAGATCCCGACCGTGATGGCCATCTGATAGAGGGAGACGAAGCGGCCCCGAACCCGGGCGGGTGCGTTCTCCGCGCCGTACAGGGGGGCGGCGACCGAGGCGATGCCGACGCCTGCCCCGAGGACGAGGCGGCCGACGACGAGGACGGCGGTGTCGGGTGCCAGTGCTTCGAGCAGCGCGCCGACGACGAAGATCAAAGCCGCCAGAAGGATGGTCACCCGCCGGCCGAGGCGCTCGCTCAACACTCCCGCGACGAGGGCGCCCACCATGGCGCCCAAGGTCACCCAGCTGGTGATGATCTCGGTGACGATGGTGCTCGGGTGGAAGGTCTTGTCGATCCCGTCGAGCGCACCCGAGATGACGCCCTGGTCGTAGCCGAAGAGCAGGCCGGACAGAATGACGACGAGGCCGATCGCCAAGAGGTAGCGGCTCATCTTCGGTCGAGCCGGATAGGCCGTCCGCATCCGGGTCGGAGTTGGCGGCGGGCTCGAGGTCGTCACGGGATCATCCTGGGGGCGCGCACCATTTCCCTCCCTCTCGTGTGCTCATGGTGGCACGGGGCCAGCGCCCTCTGGGGGATCCCGACGAGCACCGGGCGGGCAGGAATTCCCCGTCTGACGTGGGGGCATCTGCCATGCTCTGCGCGATGGCCGAGCCGGAAGACACGAACATCCCGGGCATCGACCGGCTGCTGGCGCTGACCGACGGCGTCGTCGCCATTGCGCTGACCTTGCTCGTCCTGCAGCTCCAGGTTCCCGCAGTCACACTGGCGAACGAGAATTCGGCGGAAGGAGCTGTGGCACGCGCTCAACGTCGACGGCTCGGAGCTCACGAGCTACCTGGTGTCGTTCCTCATCATCGCCCAGTTCTGGCTCGTCCATCACCGCGGCAATGCGGAACATGCGGGGCCACAGCGAGGGTCTGGCCTGGCGCAATTTCGGTTTCCTGCTGGCGCTCACCCTCATGCCGTTCACCTCGGACCTCATCGGCCGCTTCGGGAGCAACCCCGTGGCCATCACCTTGTTCGGGCTGAACCTGGCCCTGATCAGCCTCGTCGAGCCAGTGGATCGTCCTCTATGCGGCACACCACAACCTCGTGGAGAAGACGAGCACCGGTCACCGCACGACGAGCTCGCCTCGCGCATCCGCGTGGCTGTTGGTGCTCTGCATCATCGGGCTCTCCATCCTCCTGGCCTGGACCGCCGCCCGCTGGGGCCAAGTACGTCTGGGTCCTGTTCCTGTTCACGTCGCTGGCGGCGCGCGCCTCGCCCAGCTCGTCGAACAGAGGAGGGGCGTCGGGAAGACGCACGCGCTGACGGGACGGTTGCACCTTCTCTCGGGCCGCCAGACCCGGTCGATGACGTCATGCACCGTCACCGCCGGTGAACGGGCGGACCGACCGACTCTCGATTCTGCTGTTCGCCCGAACCGTGCCGGGTCACCCCTTTGAACCGAGAAGCTGCACGCCTGCGAAACTTGGCGCAGGTCTCGACGAGGGGGCATGCGTGGCACTACGAGCGGTGATGTTCGATTTCGGAGGGGTCATTTCGTCGAGCCCGTTCGACGCGTTCGCCCTTCTCGAGAAGGAGCGGGGCCTGCCGCCAGGATTTATTCGCAGCGTCAATGCAACGAATCCGGACGAGAATGCCTGGGCCCGCTTGGAACGCAGCGAGGTCGATCTGGACACGTTCGCCATGCTGTGGTCGGATGAGGCCCGCGCGCTCGGGCATGAATTGGACGGCCGAGCGGTGCTCGAACGCTTGGCCGGCCAGATCAGACCGGAGATGGTGGCCGCCATCCGGACCTGCCGGGCGACGTACAAGACGGCCTGTCTGACGAACAACTTCGGATCGGCCGAGGCTGAGGTTTCGGCCGAGGTCGCAGCGGTGTACGAGCTCTTCGACGCCGTGCTCGAGTCCCGGACGCTCGGCGTGCGCAAGCCCGACCCCCGCTTCTACGAACTGGCCTGCTCCGCACTGGATGTGAAGCCCGACGAATGCGTCTTCCTCGACGATCTGGGGGTCAACCTCAAGCCGGCTCGGGCGCTCGGGATGCACACCATCAAGGTCACGGACCCCGATGCCGCGCTCCGGGAGTTGGCGGCGGTGCTGCAGCTGACGTTCGACTGAGCTCCGCGGACGGGCATCGTCCTTGGTCTGCGTGATCGCCTGGATCCGTTCCAGGCCTGGACCCGGCCTGACCGATGAGCTAGACGGACGAGGAGGGCGCCTCTTTGGCACTGGTGCGCCGCATGGCGACCGGCGCGTCCGGCCGAAGAACGACCCGTCCCCAAGGCTGATGCCACTGGCGTAGTGATGCGCCGCCAGGCTGGCGGCGGTCCTCCCCGCCGCGTAGAGACCGGAGATCGGTCGACCGCGGCCGTCCAGGGCGGCGCCTTCGCGATCGGTGCTGCAGCCCGCCCAGCGTGAACGTCGCGTAGATGGCGCCATGGTCGACCCGCAGGTCGATGGCACCGATACCCGTGGCCGGTGGCACGCCAATCGGCTGCAGGTAGGGCGAACGCTTGTGAAACGCCGGGTCGACGCCGTGGGCTGCCGCCTCGTTGTACTCCCGGACCGTGCGAGCAAGCCCTTCAGGCGACACGCCGATGTCCGCCGCGAGCTCCTCGGGTGTGGCCGCAGCGGCGCTCACACGAAGCCCAAGAAGGTTCTGTTCGTGAATCACGTCGTCGGTGATCATGTAGATGAAGCCATCGTGGTCGCGGAGGGCGTGGAGCCCGATGCGGCCGGTGTAGGTGTCCTCGTTGATGAATCGCTTGCCCTCGCGGTCCACGAGGATTCCCCGGGCCAGGCGGTGCGGCGGCGCCAGGGGCAACGCGCACTCGAAGACATCGAGTCGAGTCGTCGCGGCGCCAACTCCGGCGCCCAGGCGGATCCCCCGGCCGTCATCGTTCGGGGTGCCGATCCGCCACACCGCGTCGGGCACATGGGCCAGCGGGCAGTACTCGGCGACCATCGCCTCGTTGTGGATGAACCCACCGGTCGCCAGGACGACCCCGCCGCGCGACCCGGACGGCGCGGGCTGCCGTCGTCGGTCAGCACCTGCACGCCGACGACGGCGTCGCCGTCGACGATGAGCGCCTGGGCCTGGGCGTCGGTCATCACACGAGCGCCGCTGCGTCGACACGGCGGCTACCGAGGCGCTCCATGAGGAACCCACCAGCCGAGTCGATCCACCGTGGCTTGTGGCCCCGCGGCACGGGAATCGAGACCTCGTCGAACGGGTAGGTGTCCTCCCCACCACTGAAGACGAGTCCTGAGTCATCGGCTGACTCCCGGTTCGGTTCGTCGCAGAACGCCGCCCGGAAGGGCACGCCGATCGACGACCAACCAATCAAAGTGCTCCGGCGAACCCTCGCAATAGGCGTCGAGACGGTCGTCGTCCACGCCGGGCCCGAGCGCAGACCGCAGGAAGGCTGCCATGTTGTCGACCGAGTCCTGGTAGCCGCAGGCGATCTGGAGCGCCGTGCCGCCTCCCAGATAGATCAGGCCGCCGGAGTGCGCCGACGTCCCGCCGGGCTCCGTGCTTCGTTCAACGAGCCAGGACGTCCGCTCCGGCTTGCCGTGCCGCCACGGCCGCGCAGGCGCCCGCGACGCCGAGCCCGACCACGACGACATCGACGGTGTCGTCGAACTGCACCTCGCTGACCTCTCGCGCCGGGATCGGCTCCATCCCACTCCTCTCGACAGACACGACCGTGGACGGCATGACCGTAACGTCAAATGCGCGGTGTCGACAGGATTGCTCGACGGCGCGGCATGCACGAGACGCACTCTTCGCCCTGACATCTGCGCTGAAGATGCGCCCGAGCAACCCAGCCCAGCCCGCTCGGCGGCCCGCTCGGTGGAACCGGCGTATCCCCGGCCGCTCCGACTGCCGGTAGGGTCCAGGATTGAGCCAAACGACGCACGGCAACGATGGGAGGGCACCGATGACGGGTCAGGGTGACGGGGAGCAGGGTGAAGAGGTCCACGAATGGGGAGAGGCCGTGCCGGCTTCGGCCGGCCACCCGAAGCCTGGCGACATCATCATCGACCCCTCTTTTGCGGTCGCCCAGGAGCCCCTGGTCGGACATGACGTCTCGACTCCGCTCGAGGAGGACGAGCCCGAGCACACCATCCCGCCCGGCGCGCTGTGGGCCATGAAAGAGCGCCGCCACATCCAGTGGCACCTCCTGCCGGCCCACGAGCGGCACGATCGGATCCGCGAATGCCTGGAGGCCGACGACTACACCCTCTACTGCATCGACGATGGGCGGCACCACGCCATGATCGGCCGCCAAATCGGCGTCTCGCCCAACGGTTGCGAGTACACGCTGCTCGGCCGCATCTCGCGCCAGCGCTACGAAGAACTGCGCGACGAGGTCGTGCTCTTGGCCAACTGCTTCGACACGGCGACCGAACTCCGACTGTGCGGGGTCGCGATCGAAGAGGACATCCGGTCGTCCAATGTCTTCGACGTCGCCGTCTACGACAGCATCGACGATGTCCCCGAGGACTACCGGCCGGGCTCGCCGTTCCACCACTTCAAGAAGGAGCTCGAGATCACCGCCTACCGGTGACGCAGGTTCTGGCGGGTCTCGTTCCCGACGTCCCGAGAAGTCGGGCTGCCGGCGAACGGAGCCGGGATTTCAGCTCCCTGGACTGTCGTCGGCTCGGTACTCCGAGAAGCGCCCGGAGCCGCATTGCGGGCAATGGCCCAGAGCCGTGGTCACCTCTGCATCCTCTTCGGCGCCGTGCAGGATCTGCTCTCCGATGAGATGACCGGCGGCCTGCAGGTGCGGCGTGAGCTCGATCCCGTCGCCGAGGTGTCCGCGCCCTGGTCTCCGAGAAGGCATTGACCACGTGTAACCACACTCGGAACAACGACGCATCCGGAGGCGCCTGCGCCGATGCCACCAACCCGTCCTCGCCATGCCGGAGATCGTAACGAGGGCAAGAGGTGAAAGTCTTTTACAGCCCGGCTACTCGTTCCGGGTGGGGAGCAACGCCCAGGAGGAGCCCTTCCAGATTTCCGAGAGGTTGTAGGTGGTGTCGCTTGCCTTGCCGGTCGCGAAGCCAACGGCAATGCAATGGGAGGCGGAGGTGCACGACACGCTGGCCAGGACCGGGCCATAGGTCCCCGCTGGCTTGGCGATGGCAGCAGTGGTCCACGCACCGTCGATCTCGTCGTTGGCGTACGACCCGACCGCCATGCACGTCGAGATGCCCGTGCAGTCGATGCCGTCCAGCTGGCCATTTCCGGTGACGCCCGCCACCAGGCTCCAGCCCGTGCCGTCCCAGACCTCGACCAGCGGGGGCGTCGACTCGTTGAGCGCCGCATACTGCCCGACCGCGGTGCACTGCGACGAGCTCACGCAGGACACGGCGTTGAGCACATCCTCGGAGCCACTGGCAGAGTTCGGGCTGGCCACCAGGCTCCAGGTGCTTCCATCCCAGGTCTCGGCCAGCGTGGAGCTGTCTCCCGTGCTGTCGAAGGAGTAACCGACAGCCTCACACGAGTTCGGGCCAGGGCACGACACGCCGAGCAACTCGCTCCCGGCGACTCCAGACGGATCGGGACTCGGAACCATGTTCCAGGTGCTGCCGTCCCATGACTCGGTCAGGGTCAACCAGGTGCTGGCCCCGTTGAGGTAGTAGCCCGCCGCCACGCAGTTGTTCACGGCCGCGACATGAGACGCTCGACAGCTTCGTGTCGATGGAACCGACTGGCCCGGGAACGACCGTCTTGGTCCATGTCGTCGCCGTTCCACTCCTCCGCGAGCGTCCCGTAGCGGGAGAAGCCCACCGCCATGCAGTTCGAGACGGCAGGACATGACAGCGCATTGAGACCGCTGTAGCGAGGGCCCCGGATGGTGAGCTTTTGCCAGCTCGATCCGTTCCACAGCTCGCTGAGTGGTCGGCTGGCGCCCGTCGAATCGGCGTAGTCACCGACGGCGAGGCAACTCGATCTGGCGGTGCACACCACCCCGGTCATGGTGAACTCGCTGTCGCCGGACTGAGCCGAGGCCACGCCCGAACCGACCAGCAGCACTGAACCGACAACCGAGGTGACTATTACCACGACGAGCGACAGACGATATCGACTCACGAGGTTCCTCCTCCCCCGTCGGGATTGCTACCGGGAGTGAACTGCACGCTACCACCCGTTCTTGCCCGGTCACCTGGCAAATATTCGTTGGCCCATCTCGGCGATCTGGTCGTTGCCTGAGGGCGGACCCGCGACCTTGTCTTGACTTGATGGTCGTGGCCCACTCTTTCTACGTGTACTTGGCCCGCTTCGTGTTGCATCGCCACGTGTACAGACCGAAGATGATCAACCAGATAGTCACGGGGTACGCAGCCAGCCGCTCCATGGTTCCAGCACCGATACCAAGGTACGTATGCGAGGCGAAGCACAACAGTGCGACCAACGCCAGGCTGCTGATCGTCAGCATGGATCGCCGCATGGACTCCGGCAGGGCGCAGACGGCCGCCAGTATGAGGATCGCAACGTTGCCAAGGGCGATCGCGAGAAACGCTCCGATGATGTGCATGGTCCGATTCTCGTTTTCGGGAAACAGTCCGACGAGGATCGAGCCGAGGCCAGCAAAAGCCATCAATCCGAATCCACACATCGCAGCGCGCCGCTCGCGACGACCTCTGCCGGTGAACTCGTGGTAGAGCAAAGCCGAGCCAATCACCATGACCAGGCCCAGTAGGAGGAAACCGACGTAATCCATCAGCCACCATCGGGGTGAACACATTGGCGGAGAGCCATAGCCGCCACAGCTGGTTTCGCCCAGGTCGCTAATCGAGTTCGAGACCAAGCTGTAGCTCGGCATGAAGACCCAAGCCACGATGATCTGAATCAAGAAGTAGATCACTGCAGCCGTGAAAATCGCGGGCCCAAGGGAGGGGTGAGCCTCGTGTCTCTCTCCGATCCATCGAACAATCCGATTGGTGCTTTGGTACGGAATGTCCACAGTTCCGAGCGGACCTTGATTCTCCACCGGCCCTCCTCGCCACTGGTCACAGACGGGTGTGTCTTTAGCACTTGCCCGAACCTTCGCGCGTGCACCGAATCAGACCTGCGTCGCATCAGGACCGAGGTCGGCCAGCCCGCGACCGACACCCAAGGCTGGATGCTCGAATCGTCTCGCGAGATGATCTGATCGTTGTCACATTCAGAAGGCGCGACCCCATTCTTTGAAGGTTCCCTCTTCAGACTGGCTTCCCAGGCTCACGGCCAGATGGTCCGCTCTGAATTCCTTGGGTGAGTGGGCTCAAAATCCGGTGGACTCACGCACACTCCACGCTCGCGGAATGCAGCTGACCCGAACGTGGCGATGGTGCCCTCTTTCGCCCGGATGGTGTCACCGTTGGCCGCAGAAACAGGGAAATTGTGGGCGATGGTGAGGGGACCCTTCATTTGGACGCCCGATTCCGTTTGAGCCAAGTCACCATAAGGTGATCATGTGGAGACGCCCCGTTTAGGCAGGACGGCTGGTGAAGTAACCGCCGCGTGCAGGCTCGACGCCTCTTTGGTCGACCCAGAGGGAGCGACATGTCCGAACTGCCCCTTGAGGGCCCGCGGCTGCTGACGAGTGACGGTGTGGAGCTCGCGACCCGGACCTGGTCGTCCGACGGCGAACCTCGGGCCATTGTCATCCTCGTGCACGGTTTGTCCTCGACGAAGGACCATCCCGCACGTCGTCGAACTGGCCGAGTGCTTCCGGGCTCGATCCCTTGATGTTCTTTCTTACGATGCTCGAGGACATGGTCAGTCCGGAGGACTCTGCACCCTCGGCGACCTGGAGCGAAATGACGTTGCCGCGGCCGTAGCCCATGCACGGTTTAGCCACGGTCGTGTCGCCCTCGTCGGTGCTTCAATGGGGGCCATAGCCGCAATGGCCTACGCAGCCACGGACCCGGAGCTGGCGGGTGTTGTCGTGGTCTCGAGCCCAGCCGATTGGCGAATCCCGTTTCGAATCCGCGCGCTCATTACGGTCGTTCTGGCCCGCACCAAATTGGGTCGGTTCTTCGCTGAACGCCATACCCACGTGCGGATCTATCAAGAATGGAATCCGACTGAGCCACCACGCTCCGTGGCGAAGAGGGTGGTCAGCACTGTACCTCTCGCCATCGTCCACGGACGAAATGACCACCTCATTCCTTTTCATTTTTCCCTCGGTGTCTCGGGCGCAGAATTGCCCGAGGCCCACGCCGTCGTCGTCCCCGGCATGGGTCATGCCTTTGACCCAGTTGGCCATCAGTCGATCTGCGATGCGCTGGATTGGGCCCTCAACGCCTCGGCAGCCACCTGAGGTCACGGTGAGTGAGGGCTCCACGACGTGGAAGCGACTCCAGTGATCAGGCCTCCACGAGGAACAATGGCGGCCTGGGAGGTGTTGCATCAGCCATGAAGCGCATCGGGTTCTTATCGTTCGGCCACTGGACGCCCTCGCCACACTCGCAGACCCGCTCGGCCTCGGATGCCCTGCTGCAATCCATCGAGCTCGCAGTCGCCGCCGAGGAGCTCGGTGCGGACGGGGCGTACTTCCGGGTGCACCACTTCGCCAACCAGCTTTCCTCGCCGTTTCCGCTGCTCGCGGCCGTCGGCGCCAGGACCAACACGATCGAGATCGGGACCGCCGTGATCGATATGCGCTACGAGAACCCGCTCTACATGGCCGAGGATGCCGGCTCCGCCGACCTCATCTCGGGTGGGCGCCTGCAGCTCGGCATAAGCCGTGGATCGCCCGAGCAGGTCATCGAGGGCTACCGCTACTTCGGCTACGTCCCGGCCGAGGGCACCGATCAGCCGACATGGCTCGCGAACACACGCGGGTCTTTCTCGAGGTCCTCAAGGGCGAGGGCTTCGCCGAACCGAACCCGCGGCCGATGTTCCCCAACCCACCCGGGCTGCTTCGGGTCGAGCCGCACTCCGATGGTCTGCGCGAGCGGATCTGGTGGGGCGCCGGCACCCGGAAGACCGCCGAGTGGACCGCCGAGCAGGGAATGAACCTGATGAGCTCGACGCTTCTCAGCGAGGACACCGGTGTGCCGTTCCATCAGCTGCAGGCCGAGCAGATCGAGCGATTCCGCAAGGCCTGGGCCGAGGCTGGCCACGCCCGTGAGCCTCGTGTCTCGGTCAGCCGCAGCATTTTCCCGATCGTCAACGACCTCGACCGCACGTATTTCGGCCGCGAAGGCAACTCACAGGACCAGGTCGGGTTCATCGACGGCGGCAAGGCGCGCTTCGGCAAGACCTACGCCGGGGAACCCGAGACGCTCATCGAGCAGCTGGCCCAGGATGAGGCGATCGCCGCCGCCGACACCCTGCTGCTGACGATCCCCAATCAGCTCGGTGTCGACTACTGCGCCCACGTCCTCGATTCGGTCCTGAGCGACATCGCGCCGGAGCTTGGCTGGCGCTGAACAACGCTGACGACGTGCTGGATCGGTGCGCGCCAGAAGGTCCTCACGGATTCGAGGTCTTCGACGATCTCGCGAAGGGCGCCCACTGGAGCTGGCTGTGGGCCAATCCGGTGACTGCCTACTTCGGACGGAAGTGAACGAATACCCGTCCGAAATTGTGAGAGTCCTTCTCGACCCGGTCATAGAGCGCTCGAATCTCCTTCTGGTCGAGGAAACGCAGCACCCGCTTCTTGAGCTGACCGCTTCCCTTGCCGGGGATGATCTCCACGAGCCGTGCTCTCTTCTCGACCGCTTCATCGATGATTCCTCGAAGGGCACGATCGATATCGTCACCTCGGTTGTAGATCTCATGGAGATCCAGTTTGAGCTTCACGACAACGGTCTACACCGAGCAGGAGCCATCTCGGGGCGGGAGTTCCACGATGGGTGCGCACGTTGGCTGGGACGGTGGGGGCGAGGAGGTCGTCCCGACCGCATTCCGCGTCACCAGGCGAGTTCGCCTTCGCCCTCCATGAAGGTGCCGGTAGGACCGTCCTTGCCGAGGGTGGCCATGCGCACAATGACTTCTGCCCCCTTCTCCACCGGCTGCCCGGCTCCGCTGAAGGGAGTGAGCTCCGTCGCCGTGAATCCGGGTTCGACGGCATTGAATTTGATTCCCGGAAACGTCTTTGCGTATTGAACCGTCAGCATCGAGACGGCGGCCTTGCTCGAGCCATACACGATGCTCGGGAAGTGAAATTGGCGCCGTTCTGGATTCGTCACGGCCCAAAACGAGCCGAGCGCGCTGGAGACATTGACTACCACGGGGTTCTCGGACAGCTCGAGCAACGGAAGTGCAGCCTCGGTGACACGAATGAGACCGACTGCGTTGGTATCGAAGACCTTCAGTGCAACCGGGCCGGTGACGTCCGCCGTCGTACTGATGCCGGCGTTGTTGACCAGGACGTCCAGATGGCCTTCGCGCTCACTGATGACACCGAGGGCTTTCTCGACGGACTCGTCATTGGTCACGTCGAGCTGCACGAACTGGCCACCAAGTTGGAATGCCGCCGCCTCTCCGCGCTCCACGTTCCGCGCTCCGACGTAGACGGTATGGCCTCGCTCGACTAACTGTCGGGCTGTCTCGTACCCGAGTCCCTTGTTTGCTCCGGTGATGAGTGTCACGGTCATTTCTCGGTACTCCTTTCTGCGACGGTCGAGCTATGACTCCTCGAACTGCGTCGCAAATTGACCGTAGCGGCTGGTCCGACCGCTCCAGGGCACGCCGGACGCCATCGCCGCAGCCGTCCAGAGATCGTTCTCTCGGCCCGCGTCTCGCGCCACGCGGAGCTCGAAGCCCTTCCGGTCTCCCTCCTGCCCGATGACCCCGAACATTGGGACGATGAGTGCTCCCGCCTGATGCAAGCTGGGAAGGTGGAGTTCACCTTCACAGCGCTCCAATCAACAGACCTGCAGCTCTTGGCAACGTGGCTGTCGCGTCCGCATGTAGCACGGTGGTGGCGAGAGCCGTCCGACCTCGCATCGGTCGACGAGAGCTATCGACCGATGCTCGATGGGACTGATCCCACCGAGGGTTTCATCGTTCATCACAGCGATCGGCAGGTCGGCTTCGTCCAGAGATATCTGATCGTTGACGATCCCGATTGGCGTGAGACAGTGAGGTCGGCCATAGGAGAGGACGACGGCATCGGGATCGACTATCTCATCGGCGAGCGGGGCCTTGTCGGCAAGGGTCTTGGACGCCAGATGATCTCCGAATTCATCGATCAGTCCTGGAGGCGCTACCACTCCGAGGACCGAGTGGTGGTCGCGCTACAGCAGGAGAACATTGCCTCGTGGAAGGCCCTCGAGGAGTGCGGTTTTCGACGCGCCTGGGCAGGCCAGCTTGCGTCGTCCGATCCAAGCGATCGAGGGCCGAGCTTCATCTACCTCACAGACCGACCAGGCGGGTGACTGTTCATCGCATCGAGGCTGGGCAGCTCAAAAACGACTTCCATCAGAGGTCTATCGGAGGCGCCGTTCACAAAGGCGCTCCCGACCGGTGTTTCCACCACCGCTTGACACACGTAAAGCGAAAGATATGACGGGACATTCTTTTGCTGGGTCCGGATCCCCGCACCCAGCAAAAGTGTCACAGACAGGAACCGGCCGTCTTCGGAGTGCCGATGCCCACGCAGTCGAGTCTGACCCACCCGCCCGGGAGTCGGGGGCACAGATCGGAGTAGACCGGTGCTATTGCTCGAGGTTCGTCACCTGCATGATGTCGAGCGTCGAAGGCACGATCCCAACATCTTGAAGAACGGGCCCCAGATGCTTTCCAAAGGCGTCGTAGCTTGCCTGGGAGTCCCAGATCTCAAAGACCATGAGCTGCCCATCCTCCCCGAAGCAGGAGTGGTGCTTGCGTCCTTCCATGTTCGCTCCCGAAGCGTCGAGACCTTTGCGGGCCTTGTTGTACTGCTCAACGGTCAATTTCTCAGGCTTCACATAGACAGCGATCACCGTGGATCTCCTTGTTCTCGTTGATGGTCACGCTTTTGTCGGCGTCATGCGGGAGAACGCACACATGTCAGCCAGGCAACAGGGCCTTCGCAACGCTCTGTCGAGCTGACTTTGAGAGGAGGACAGCGACCAAAACGGTCAGGAGTTCTTCGACGTCTCCGACCTGAAGACCAGAGGAATGTGTGAATCCCCTCGGTTGAAACGTAACAGGTGTCGGCCTCGAACGCTCAGTGGAGCGATTGGTTGACTTTGGTCAGACCGATAAAGCTTTCGATTGGACCGCCGAAACACGTAAATCTCTCGAGGCCTGCTGTGCGGCACGGGTGTTACGGTCCCTAGAGGACAACGAGGGGAGACTCAATGAGTCTTACTGTCGAAGAACTGGCCGCGGCGTATCACGGAGCATGGATGGAGCTCGACCCAGACGCAATCGTCGCTCTTCATTCAGCCGATTCTGTGTTTCACATGCACGGAGCCGCCGGAGCGACGGCCGGCAAGGATGCTGTGAGAGAGCTGATTGTTGCGCTCCTCAAGCTTGTCCCCGACCTCAAGTTCGAGCCGAAGAGGATCTACTCCGGAGCCGATCACATCGTGTTCGAGTACGACATGTCAGGGACATTCGATGGATCGGCGTTCATTTGTGATGGCGTGGACGTGATCGCCATTGCCGATGGGCTCGTCGCTCGTAAGGACACTTACCTCGACTACATCAAGCTCACGGAGCAGATCGGCAAGATGCCCACTATCGGCGCTGTCGTATAGCCGCGGCTCACGACGGCCAGTCCCAACGTTCTGGGGCGTGGGACGCAGCTCGGAGCGTCGGTGTCGAGGCAGGCCGAAAATGGAATCGAGGGTCACTGCGCCGACAGCCCGTCTCAGCGCTCTCGCTCGTCGGTGATCCGATTGGTCAGCCGGCAACTTGACAACTGGGTGTCTTGACTATCCCGTCAGTTTCAGTCGCGGCCATGGTGGGCGAAGACTCAGGTCCGAGTGCCTTCGTCTTAGTGAGGCTGAGGTTGTTGGTCTCACCTGTGAACCCCTCCGCAACGCATGTCGGGGCGGACGAGCTGGTGCCTTGCAATGTTGTGACCGGCTCAAGTTTCGAATCCGTACCGAACTTCGCTTCGGCTCCGCCAGCGTCGCCGAAGACGCCCCACTCGGTCGCGTTCCAGAACGCCGAGAGGTCGAGCACGCTGTCACTGTTGGAGATGCTCGATGCGCCCGATGGGCTCGACAGGGTCACAGTGTCGTTGCCGCCAGTTGCTGCTTGTCCCACGAGAGTCGTCTGGCCGAGAGCGCTGGCCGGCAAAGAACCGTACGAGGTTGCCGGGCTGTTCACGTAGCAGAACGTATAACCGCTCAACACGTCCGTGTTCCAGCCGGCCGGGCATGTGGTGTCGTAGTACAGCAGCCAATATTGCATGAACACAACGTTCGTATTGCCCGAGTAGTGGAATGCATAGACGAACTGTTGCCAGCCCAAGCACTTTGATGGGACAGCGGCCCCCGAGCAAGCCGGAGGGTCAGAGAAAAACTCGCTGTTGAGCTGGAGGGAGAAGGCGTTCGCGAGATTGTTTCCCACATTACCTACTTTGCCCTTTTCGGTGATCCCCGTCGTCACGTGGGTGAACGTGCCCGTTGCCTTGGAGAGCGTCCCGGTTACCTGCGCCGCGTCGTCGTGGCCATTGCCGACGACCGCAGGGACGCTCTCGGTTGGCAGGTGTGGGGCAAAGGGGAGGTTCGGCGCGACCAGGCAGGCGGTGGCCTGCCATTGCAGCGCCGGATACGAGGCGTGATAGCAACCGTGCCCAGGTGTAGGAAGATTCGCAATTTCGCCCTGCCACTGAGCTTGGGCGGCAGGACTTGCTTCGCCAGCAAAGGCTGCACCGTTACCGACGATCGTCAGTGCGATCACGATCGATGCGAGCGTGCAAATCTTGCGCCACAGTTTCATGACCGCCTTCTTTCCGGATGCTCGTAGAGGTCGCCAAACCAAGCCATCCCGTCGATACCACCGTCGACCGCCGGTATCACCGAAGACACTATTGATGCAGCTCTCTCAGCGCAACAGGTGTTGGTCCGCTTTCTTACGATGCGGCCACGGCGAGATCCCGGTGAGTGATTTGCCTTGCGACACTAAAGCCGTAGTTTGACCAGTCGGATATTCTGGCTCTCCTAATTGAACCGTGAGTGCCACATCACTGAGGCGTCTCTCGGAAGGCGACGCCACATGGAATGGTGACAGCAATCTCCAACCAGCGATCTGGAAGCGTCGACCGATCTGTACCTCGAACAATTCCCGACCTTCGCGTGTTGCCGGCCCTTCCAGGCAACCTTTCCAGTTTTGCTCGCGACCCAAAGGATCGTTCTTTGGGTCTCCGAATCCTGGCTTGGAAACGGTATGCAAACGTCGATCCGAAAGTCTCCGGCAGAGGGCGCTGAGGTCAGTTGGCCCTGAGGTGGGGGCGTCGTCGCTCGTATTCGGACGGGGATGAAGTACTGAAACGGCTTGAGGTCAGCTCTGACACGGATGTTGGTTGGATCGTCCGTTTCAAGGGAAAGAAGACTCTGTGCGCATTGCTCCCGCGTCCGTCACGAGCGGCCCCCGGCCCACTCGGTGGCGGGCCCACCTTGCCGCCCTGGCCGGCGGCGCGCTCGTCCTCGCAATCATCGTCGTCGCAGCGCCGGCTGGTGCCGCCACCCCCGTGGCCGCCGAGACCGGCGCTGCCAGCGTCAACACCACCGGTGGGAAGTACCCGGTAGGCGACGCTGCCACCGGCTACCTGGCGGAGCTCACCGATCCCACCGGTTCGCCGCCAGGTGTCAACGTCGCGAACTGTCACCGGGCCACGTCGGGACCCAAGCAGTACCCCGTGATCCTGCTGCCCGGCACGCTGTACGACATGGCCGACACCTGGCAGGCCCTAGGCCCGATCTTGGCCGACGACGGCTGGTGCGTCTACGGGCTGAATTACGGAGCGACGGCCGCCACCCCGCTGAGCGGGGACCGGATGTGGTCATTGGGCGACATCCCCACCTCCGCCGGGCAGCTGGCCACCTTCGTGGGGCAGGTGCTGCCCGCGACAGGAGCAAAAAAGGTCGACCTCGTCGGCTGGTCGCAGGGGGGCATGATGCCGCGCTGGTATATGCGCTTCGACGGTGGGGCCGCCTACGTCCACGACCTGGTGGGACTCGCCCCCTCCAACCACGGGACCACTGTCGGCGGCATGAGTGCCCTCTTCGACGCCGTCACCGCCCTCGGGTTGCCCGCCCCTCTCACGCTGGCCCAGTGCCCGGCATGCACCCAACAGCTGGCGGGATCGCAGTTCCTGCAGGAGCTGAACGCCGGGCGGGACACGACGACCGGGGTCCGCTACACCGTGATCGAGACCGAGGACGACGAGGTGGTGACGCCCTACACGTCGGCCTTCCTGAGCGGACCCGCGGTGAGCAACCTGACGCTGCAGGACCAGTGCCCCAACGATCACGCCGACCACCTCGCCATGCCCTACGACAGTGCCGCTTTGCAGGACGTGGTGCAGGCGCTTGACGACGACCCGTCGTTCTCGGTCGACTGCGGCCTCGGTCTTCCAGTGCTTGGAGGCTGACAACTGCCTGGCTGAGCGGTGGGCCGGCCCGCTGCCTCAGGCGCGGTGGCGACCAGACCCCGGGGGGCTCGTCAACTCTGCCGCCTGTCCGACCAAGCTGAGAGTTGCGCAGCAAGTCCGCCTGGAGGAGTCGCCTCAGCCTTTTCGTGCGCAGGTGGCCGTCACCTGCCAGGCAAGCGCTCCGGCAGGATCCCAGGTGAGATCGATGACAGTGGGTTCGATAGGCCCGAGGTCCCATCCCTCCGAAAAGGCAGCCCGAATCTCGTCCTGACTCACCCGGCGTGGTCCCCAGTCACCTGGCTGGCGGTCGCTGAAACAGAGCATGTGATAGCGGCCACCCGGAGGAACCGCTGCTGCCAGGCTGTGGACGAAACGCTCGCGCTCGTCGTCATCGAAAACGTGGAAGAGCCCGCAGTCGAGCACCGTGTCGAACTGCTCGTCCAGATCGACAAGGCGAAAGGCATCGGCCACCAAGAATCGCGCCCCGATGCCACGCTCGGTCGCCTTCGTCTTGGCTAACTCGATGGCCTTCACCGAGAGGTCGAGTCCCAGCGATTCGTGGCCGAGTGAAGCCGCCAGAAGGGCGTGCTCGCCGGTGCCGCATCCCACATCGAGCACACTTCCGACGAGGCTTCCAGCCTTGGCCAGGCGGTCGAAGGCTGGCTGCGGTCGTCCGATGTCCCATGCAGGCGGGGTCTCAGACGCATAGATGGCATCAAAATCGTGACTTGGGCGCTGCACGGAAAACGATGTTGCCAGGAATCGCACCGGGGTGCCCCGCTCGCCAGATTCGTTGCGATTCAGGTGACCCTCCAGCCCTGAGTCAGGCGTGGGGCAGCCCTCTTCGATCAGGCGCTGGGCCTGTCCGAAGACGGGGGATCCAAGTGGGACCGGAAGCGTAGCGTTGCTGGCGTGCGGAAATCAGAAGGCCAAGACCCAGAACCGGCGGAGCCCGAGATCCTCGTACGCGACGAGCAACGGGTGCGGATCGTGACGTTGAACCGTCCGAAAAGGGTCAACGCCTTCACGGCAGACTCCTATCGCATACTGGCAAACGTTTTAGACGACTCCGACGCCGCCACGCACGTATCGGTGGTGTTGATGGAGGGAGCGGGTCGTGGATTTTCAAGCGGCGTCGACCTCGCAGCGGTCAGCTCCCGAGACGAGACCCTGGGTGAGAACTTCGATCGCCTGATTACGTCGCTGATCCGCTTCTCTAAACCGCTGCTGGCGTCGGTCCACGGCGTCGCAGTTGGGTTCGGAGCGACCATCCTGCTCCATTGCGATGTGACCCTGGTGGCCGAGACGGCGCTGCTTCGGCTGCCTTTTACGGCGCTCGGTACGACCCCTGAAGCGGGGAGCAGCGTCCTCTTGCCACAGCTCATCGGGTCTCAACGCGCCGCCGACCTCATCCTCACTTCGCGATGGATAACGGGGAGTGAAGCGGCACAGATGGGTCTGGCCGCTCGGTGCTGCCCGGAAGAATCGCTGCGCGCTGAGGCACTCGCGACCGCTCGGGCGCTCACGGCGTTGCCTGACGAGGCCCTTGCCACCGCCAAACGCCTTTTGAAGGCCGGAACATCCGCCCTTCTTCAAGACGCCCTCCGTCGGGAGCGGAGAGAGGCAGGCGTCCTTCACCAGTCACTCGGACCGATGGAATATCCAGATAGCACCTGACCAGATGTCTCGAGCGTCGCTTCAGCAGCGACCACACGTACAGCGTCATGCCGAGCGGGCCGTGCGTAGGTGACTCGACTACATCATCTCTTGGGAGTGTCTCGCGGAGCCGGTCGCGGGCAGACAGGTGGCCGGGACTCTCCCAAGAACACACATCTCGGCGGGCTGCGTGAACCGCGCGTACCGCGACCTTTACCGTGTTGGCCAGACTCACAACTCAAGCCGCCTGCCCGAGATGAAGGCGGATGGGCTTGAGATAGGACGGGGCTGCCCCCGAACGAGATGGGGTCGCACACAGCCTTTCGCCATACGATGGTCTCGTGCGGGCTGTGTTGCTGGTCGTGGGGGCGATTCTGATCCTGCTTGGATTGGGCTTAGCCTTCACGATCTTCGGTTTGATTTCGATCGTCCTCGGGATAGTGGCGATCGCGTTCGGCGTACTGCGCGTCTAGAGGGCGGCTGATGCTGAACCCGGAGAGGGCTTGGGCGTTCTCGGTTCAGTCACTGCGGCTCCACCTCCATCACCACCAAGGCCCATCGTCATGGCTTGTCGAATCCACCACGTTGCATAGGTGGAGAACGAGAACCCCTTTACAGGATTGAACTTCTCGATGGCGATTCCGAGGCCCTGCTCTCCCAGCCGAATCCGCTCGTCGGGGGAAAGGCCACTTCCCGCGTATCGGTTGGACAGCTTGGCCACGATCCGAAGATGAGAGACCATCAGCTGTGCGCGGGCATGAAGATCACCGCCTTGAGCCAGGACCACTTGTTCGGCGGCTGCAGAATCAGCCATTTTGGGAGCTGCCGCTGCCCGACGGGCATACTCGTCGTCGTGATGCGCTGACACATGTTTCAGGATATGAGGGAACGCGAAAGTCGATTCCGTGTCCTTGACCGTCCCAGAGGCGCCACCGCAAGCCCGTGTCAAAGGGCGCGTTGCGAATCGTCAGATACGTCTCTCGATCCGACTCGCTTAGAATTTCGCGCTCTGCCTGCGCCTCAGCTTGAAAGGCTGGAAGGTCCTCGGTCGCGACTCCGCCGAGCACGGCGCCGTCCTGTTGCAAGCGGAAAGTTCCGATACTTTCAACCGCGATTCAACGGGTGGGTTTCCCGGTTTGACAGGAGCGTATGCTCGTCGACCGGCGTTCCCGGCGGCATGGTAGAAACCAGAACAGACCCACGTTGATTGGATTGAGCACCACGAGGCAGGGAGTTCATGAGTTTGAAGGTCTTTTCCAGGTCCGCCCCGGCTCGATTCGTTGCCAGCCTTTTTTTCTTGGCTAGCGGCGTGATCCTCGCCACCCCCGCGTTGATCGCTGGTGCTTCGACGCAATCGGTCTCGACGCCGGACCCGACGGTCTCATCATTCCAAGCCACCTCGTCGTCATTGGCGTCGACTGGTGGAATGGTGAAACTGACCGCCATGGTCACGTACGCCCAGCTGTGTTCCTTCATTTCGACCCCGACGATCGCCGGGATGCCCGCTTCGCTGGCCTGTTCGAACGGCACGGTCAAAGAAAGGGTGATCCTTCCCGCCAATCCAACGACCGCAGCTGAGATCTACACGTTTACCCTCAAGGTCAAAGGAATAAACGGCGTCAAGGTGAAGACAAGAACGACGATTTCGGTCGCTGGAACGAGCCCAACGCCGTCAGTTACCTTCGTTCAGGCCGACGACACAGGCACCATTAACGGGAACACCACCAGTATCGGTAGTGGCCATCCCAACCGAGTTCTCGCTCACGACACCGGGATCGGCCACACTGTCGTTCTCATGATCCAGACCCTGACCGACCCCGGCACAGAGACGGATACGGTCACCGGTGTCTCCTCGAGGATGGGCACCTTCCACTTCGTCAACTCGTACAACGATCTCGCCGACTTCGAGATATGGGTCTGTACGGACACGACCGGCGCAGCCGACACGGTCACCGTTACCACGCCAACCAATGCTTGGAACGCCTTTGCTGTGGAATTCAACGCTCCCGCCACCGGCTACGTAGACGCTGGTGGTCAGGTCGTTGATGATCTGCCCTACCTCGGTGATCAGAGTTGGACGGTCTCACCCGGAGCGGCTGGAAATGTCGCTGTTATAGGAGTCGACACCCTCGATGCCTACGAGACCGGGCCTGGGGCACCCTGGACGTTCGACAACTCGGGATATTGGTCGTTCCCCAACGGGACCTCGGCGGCCTGGCAGGTGGCTCCGTCATCATCTCCCCTCACTGCCACCTGGGTTACGGACGGAGGAGAGAGCAGCTCTCAGGGTGTGGTGCTTGAGTATTAGAAGGCAGCCACATGAGGACGTGATGTCGCCCGAGTTCGACGCCCGAAGCCTCGAAAAGGAAGTTCCGGGTTGTCAGAGGGTTGACCTGGCCCACTCAGAGCGCTACACGTGTCAGATCGTCGGCCCCGATCGCCTCCACCTACCACGACATCGAGATCCGTCGGCTGCTCTTCCTCGCCGACATTCACGCCGGGCTCGCGGGGCACCCATAGGATCTTGCGGGTCAAAGCTGCCCTCGAGATCGAAGAAGGGCTGATCGTCAACACCAAGCTGGTCCAAGCGGATCATGCGTGAGCTAGGCCTCAAGGGCCTGCTGGGCCTGAAGAACCTGAAGAACGCACGGACCTGTGAGGATCTGGTCCAGCGCGAGTTCACGGCCTGGGCCCTAACAAGCTGTGGTTGACAGACATCGCCGCACCCAGAGCGAGGGCAAGCTCTACAGCTGCATCATCCTCGACCACTTCTCACGTAAAGCAGTCGGGTGGGCCATCGATCGGCGTTGCGAGGCAGCCCCTCGACGACATCAATAAAGGCGGACGGATCGAAGACGATCTCACCCTCGACGGTGATCCATTTCGACCACGGCAGTCCGGACAGTTCACCTCGTGGGCCTTCACCAAGATCGTGCGACGGATCGCGCTCCTCTCCTCGATGGAAACGGGTCGGCGACTGCTACGACAACGCCCCCATGGAGTCGTTCTGGGGTTCGATGCAGATCGAATTGCTGAATCGCCAGACGTGGCGGACCAATCTAGAACTAGCCATCGCCATGGCCGAGTACTTCGAGCACTTCTTCAACTGCGACCGGCGTGACAGCTCGCTCCGCTATCTCACCCCGAACGAGTTCGAATGCTCACACTCAACCACCACCCACCAGGCCGCATTGTCATAAGCGCGGTTCACTGCATGGGGTCAAGCCCACGCGGTCCGCCGAACGGGGTCAAACGCATCGGTGGGCGCTGAGGGACTCGAACCCCCGACCTGCTGGTTGTAAGCCAGCTGCTCTAACCAACTGAGCTAAGCGCCCGAGAAAGGCAACTCTACCTGCTCTTTTTGTCATACTCCTTCCGCCATCGGCTCGGCATGACGCAGCCAGAGCAGATGTTTGCCTTCGGTTTCAGGATGCCGGGCCGCGACACCTGGTCGGCCGGACCCGGTCGGCACCGTGGGAAAAGAGATGAGCGTCGGAGATGCAGGAACGGGACGACAACAGCACCCTCGCTGATGATTTGCACCGCATTTGCAGTAGGCCGGCTCTGGAGCATCCGGTGTAGGGCGGCGACGTCCTGGACAAGTCGCTCCCTGCCTGGCCCACGGCGCCGCCCAGCTGGACTTGTCCGCAGGTCCCCGATCAGCTCGTCATCCCGGCGAACTTCAGATCCTGCCCGCTACTCCGTGACCTGAGCGAAGGTTTGGACCGGTGCAGCCGGCGTGCACGACGCCGTCGCCACGATCGGTGACTTGAGAGTAAATGTCAACATCCCCGGTTGAAACGAAATGACCGTGCTCACCGATCCTCGGTCCGAATATTTCGCTCCAAACGCAGCGGTCGTGAGGATCGATCCGCTCGCAACCGTCACCTTCCCTGCGTGTAGAGCGTACAAACTCGTTCCATGGCCGACACTCCACCCATTGGGTGTCGTAGCGATCGTCGCAGAGTTGGCCTTGTAGGGTGCACTCGTATTGTTCGGGTCGGGAACGTGGACCTCGATGTTCTTGAACGTTGCCGTCGTTCCAAACCAGTTCGTGATTGAGAACACCACATTCGCCAGCTTTATCTTCCCCTTGGCGATCATGGCAGATCCCGAAACCTGTACTGAAACCGGTGTGCTGCTCCCGTTGATTGCACAGCTGTAGCTGGCGCTCCACTGAGCGTAGAGGGTGACCGAGCCGCTGAGCGTGTAGGTGCCCCCGACGCTGTAGTTGGTGCCGCTCCCATCGGCCTGCGTGTTCCAGCCGGTGAAGGTGTGGCCGGGGTAGCTCGGGGCGCTCGGCAAAGTAATCGTGGTGCCGTCGAGGCCCGAGACCGAGCTGACCGCGCTGCCGCCCTCTGAGTTGAAGCTGATCGTGTCCGTGGTACCGCCACCCGCGATCTGGGTGCTGTCCTGGTAGAGGGCTGCCAGCGCCTCGGGCACCCACCCGCCGTCCCAGTTGTGGTCCATCAGCTCTGACGGGCCAGTGGTGTGGAGGATCCCCTCCGACGTGAGGAGGGCGTCATAATCCGAGATGTCGGTCTGGAACATGTTGTACCCGCCGAGCCAGAGCCTGTTGTTGGTCTGGAACGGCGCCTTGTGAGCGTCGACGAACGCCTGGGTCAGGCGGTAGTTGGCCTGGAAGTTGGCGTCGGTCCCGTAGTTGGCGGTGGAGCTCGGTCCGTAATAGTCGTAGGACGGCATGTCTGCGGGGAAGTCCCAGGCGGCGGCCAGGGTGAACAGGTCGGGATGCTTCAGGATGAGATCCTCGGCCCCGATGCCCGATTTGGAAAACCCGATCAACCAACTCTGCTCCGTGCCGGAGGTGCTGAAGTTCGCGTTCACCCAGGGCTGCAACTCCGTCATGAAGGTCTCGTACTGCTCGCTGGCGTTGGTCGGATTGTCCGCGTACCAAGGGTCGATGGCGAAGGTGGGCTCAATGATGGTCAGGTTGTACTGGTCCTCGGCATCGAGACCCTGCAACGTATTGAGCCCGTCGCCGAAGGTGGTGCCCAGCCCGGCCTCGACCGGGAGCGCGTAGACGAAGTTGTGCGCCACCCCAGCCGCGGGGTGAGTGGGCTGTAAGACGCGAAGGGTCTGTGCACCGGGTCCGTTGGCTGCGGAGGTCACCGAATAGGTCTGCACGTTGTTGGCGTCGGTGCTTACGTATTGAACCGAGAATGCACTGCTGCCACAGGTGACGGCGACATTGGTGACTCCGGCCGAACCCACGACGCCGGATCCGTTGGCGACAGTGCAGGTCTGCCCGGAAGGATCGGTCGCCACGGTGACGGCGTAGGGGGCGCCCTGGGCTACGGGGGCACTGAAGGTGAACGTGCCGTTGGCACTGATGCTCAGATCATTCCCGCCGCTGTTCTCGAGCACGACCGTCCCCGCAAGCCCCGAGACGGTGCCCCCGATCGAATAGGCGCCGCCGACGGTCGCGTCTCCGCCAAGCCAGTTGTCAGCGTTCGCAGCGCCGTCGGCCACGATGGCGGGGGCACCTCCGGTCAAGCTGGAGTCAGTGGCCGTTATCTCCACGACACCGTTCACTGAGAACGAGAGTGCCGAACCAACTGCGCTCAGGGTCAAATCTGTGCCGGCTGCCAAGGGACCGGATGCGTAGAGAGAGCCGAGCTGCGTGAACTGGCCATCGTTCTCCACGTACAGCCCCAGCTCCGGGTAGCCGTAGTTCCACCAATAGATGCCCAGATACAGATCCTGACCACCGTTCTGGGCTCTCACCGCAGGACCGATCCACTGTCCACCACTGAATTGAATGGGGGTGACCTCGATCTGGGAGAACTGATCGCCGCCATAGGCCTCTCCGGTGCGGATGTCACCGGAGGTTCCGCTGGCCTGGGTGCCGATCACGGCGTCATTGGAGATCGCCAGTCCCTGTTCTCCGCCGTCGGTCATATCGGTCCAACCTGGCCCGAGGCTTCCATTCGCCCGGTTGAAGTTGTCCGAGACGGTGGCAGCGAATGCTCTCTGCGGCGTCGCCAGTACGAGGAGTGAGGCTATGAGAGCTCCGAGGATGAAGGCTCGTAAGAAGAGCGGCTGAGTCGCATGCAGCCTCGAAGTATGCGTTGTCATCGGATCGGGTCGTGCTTCCTAGCGGTCTCGATTGGTGCGGTCCGCTGAGGGCGGCGAGGGCGGGGCGGCGCACAAAGGCACCGAGAGGAGTCGACGGACCGAGAGCGATCGTGCCGAATGAGTCGCCAACGACTCGAACCGCTCGGTGCGGGAGCGCTGATCGGGAGGTACCCAAGGACGCCGAGGACGCCAAAGAGGAAGGAGACTTGCTCGGCGCGGCGACGTATCGAGGTCGGCGGTCACCGGCAAACACCTATCCGATCCTCGCTACTTCCATTCGAATTGAGGAGATGTGGTCGTTCCCTCTTGATACGTCGCGATTCATGTGGTCCTCCGAGACACTTGCAGGCGAAGACTGCCAGCCAAATGAGCGCGATCCTTGCGTCAATCAGCCCTCGCGTCTCGGAACCTGAACCCCGCCCGAGTCAGCGAACCCGGCCCCAGGGCTCCAACCACAATCTGGGCGGCATCCGAGACAAAATTTCAGAGCAGAGAGTCTCGTCGCCGACGCTTCCCCACAACCAGGAAATCCCTGGTCAGGCGCGGCGTTCAGCCTGCTTTGGTTGTGGGCCAGCGGCTCGAACCAACTGAGCGAAGCGCCCCAAGGGCTCGCAGGCCCGGTCGGCAATCATGACCGCAACCCAGCCGCGCTCTGGAACGTCCCTTCCACGCCGACCGCAGCGGACCGAAGGACACGTCAGCGCAGCAGTTCGGCCATCACCTTGCTCCAGGGCCGGGCCAGGGTGCGGAGCTCGGCGCACGCCTCTTCGCCCAGGGCGACGTAGGGCGCGGCGGCGAGCAGGTCGGTCCCGTCCTCGATCTCCTGGCGTTGACGAGCGCCCGCCGCGGAGAAGCGCAGCTCCTCCCCCGGCTCGAGCCAGCCCCGTCCCCCGAGCGCGTCCACCGCGGCGTCCCAGGCCTCGTCGGACCAGCCCCGCGTCGCCTTCAGCAGGCGCGCCGGCACGTCGCCCGCCGCCGCGTGGGTGACCAATGACTCGGTGCCCGAGAGTCCGTGCACGACCAGCTGGGCAATGTGCCCGTCGCCCCGGTACTCGCGCAGGATCGACTGCGCGTGCCACAGGACGAGGTGCGGCGCCTCGGGCCACGTCACGTCGCAGTGGCGCCGCCGCCAGCGGCCGGCCTTCGAGCCGTTGCCCCACCTGCTCGGCCGCCGTCCGGGCCAGCTCGGCCGCTCGGGCCATCTCGGCCGAGCGCAGCACCGGCTCGCCCAGGGCGCGACGCCACGAGGCGTCGACCGCCTCGAAGCGGGCCGCCACCAGGTCCACCGGCGCCGCCAAGTCCCATGACTCGGGGATGGCCGACTGGACGAGATCGGGGTTGAAGTTGAAGAACGTCGACACGACCACGTCCGCAGGCACCGCGCCCATGGGCGCCGCTCGCGAGGCGAAGTAGCCGGCGGGACCGGTGATGCCGAGTCGTGCGTACGCCTCCGCCGCTTCGGGCACGAAGTAGATGGCCCCGTGCAGCGGCTCCAGGGTGCGCCAGGTCTTGCGGGCCACCAACGCGGCGGCCGGATCGTCGCTCACAATGTCTTCTCCTCCTCCAGGCGCTCGACCAGCGCAGCCGTTGCCGCCACCACAGGGCGGCGTGGCGTGGCGTCGCGTACGGACCAGTTCCTTCCCGTCGCGCTCGCCCTCCGCCGCACCCGCCTCCCGGCAGATCAGCAGCCCGGCCAGCGTAGTCCCAGACGTAGAGCGTGCTCCCACCGACCACCAGGTAGGCGTCGAGCACTCCCTCGGCCACGGCGCAGCACTCGAGCGAGGCCGCACCCAGGGCACGGAACTGGCCCCAGCCCGGGGAGCGGCCGGGGAAGCCCGAGATGCCGACGATGGCCGAGCCCAGCTCCTCGCACCCCGACGCACGCAGGGCGCCCCGTCGCGCTCGGCCCCCTGGCCGCGCACGGCGGCGTAGCGCACCCCACTGGCCTGGTTCACGACGAGGCCGACCAGAGGCCCTTCGGCGTCGAGGACGCAGATACTGGTGGAGAAGAAGGGGACACCCCGGTGTGCATTGGTCGAGCCATCGACGGGGTCGATGACCGCCAGGAGACCATCGCCGTTGGTGCCTGTCGTGCCCGATTCCTCCGAGAGCACGGCGAGCCCGGCGCCGTGCAGCACGCGGAAGCGCGGCGCCGTCGGCGGCCAGGTCGAGCCGGTACTGACCCGGGCGGGTGCCCGCCGGACCCCAGTCCTCCAGGTCGTCCAGCGCGTGACGCACGGCGGCCACGGCCTCGTCGAGCACCTCGAGCAACCGAACCTCGTCCACGAGGACCGCACCCTACTGGCCGGGTCGCGGCGGCGCACGCCCGGTAGGCTCCCGGAGTTGTGGCAGCCATCGATGTCGCCGGTTACGTCGCCGACCTGAAGGATCATTCGGTCGACCACGGATTTCACGTCCACGACGAGCGTCACTTCGTCGAGACGTACTCGTTGCGCCAGGTCTGGGAGGTCGACCTGCACCCCGAGGAGGGCTGCGGCGGCCCGCTCGACCTCCATCTCGCCCTCGACGTCGATCCCCGGGTCCTCCTCTCCTTCGAGGACGCCGTGGTGCTGCTCTCCGAGGAGGAGGAGCCGCCCGACGAGTTCCACTTCCCGCTGACCTTCACCTGGGCCCTGCCCCCGCTGCCCAGCGGGCCTGACCTGCTGCGCCTGGCCATCGACCTGGCCGGCGTCGGAGGCATCGAGCTGCCGCTGGAGGTCTCCGCCATCGACTCCTTCGCCAACGCCACCGACGGATCGGAGCGCCGCCTCAGCATCGTGGCCCGCCATCCCGTCTCGCTGGCCCGGGTGCTCAGCGGCGAGGAGCTCCTCTGCGACGTCTTCGACCGGGCCCTCGCCGTCAGCCGCTTCCTGCTCGAGTCCGCCGAAGGCTGGCTTTCCTGACGTGCGCCGGGCCGGCGGCCTCCGCGGAGGCCGGGTCCTCGCGGTCCTGATCGTCGCCGGCGGGGTCGTCCTCGCCGCCTGCGGCAGCGGGGGCAATGGGCAGAGCCTGGCCCAGCAGGCCTGCCTCCACGTGCACCGCTCGGTGGCTCGACTACGAGCGCTCCGTGGTGGCCGGAACGGCGGCGGCCACCGTGGCCGAGCTCCAGAAGGAGGCGACCCAGCAGCTGCGCGACGCCCTGCCGCTGGCCGCCCAGGCCAACTCGGACGACGGCTCGTGGAACTCGCTCATGACCACCATTTCGGAGGGCGCCGACGTCGACGAGGGCCACCTGCTCCCCTCGCTCAAGGCGCAGTGCGTGGTGGCGAACACCAACGTGAACGTCAACCCGAACCCGCAGAACGTGAACCCGAAACCGCCCTCACCCGCCGGCTGAGGAGACGCGGCGCAGGCGCCGTCGTCGTGGTGGTGGCGCTCACCGCCATCTGGGCCCGACCGGCCGCCACGACGGCCGGCATGAGGTCCTTGGCCAGGACCGCACCGCCCTGGTCGGTGAAGTGGATCCCGTCGCTGCGCCGCACCGCGACGCCGTCGAGGGAGCTGGTGAACTTGCCGCCCGGGCAGACCGCGGCGTCGAGATCGACCACCGAGTCCGTCTTCGGGTGCCGCGCCGCCACCTGGCGCACCAGCTTGTTGTACTCGGCGAGGCGGGCCGGGTTGTCCTCGGGCCAGGGCTGCCCGTCGGGCTGCTCCCCTTCGTCCGTGCAGGGCGCGGTGAGGAAGACGAGGTTGGCGCCGGTCGTGGTGACCAGCGTGGAGGCCATCTCGAGCTGGCTCTTCACGTAGGCGGCGTAGGCGGGGTGCAAAATGTTCGTCCAGTTGCCCTTGTACTCGCGGTCCACCACCTCCCAGCGCCCGGCCAGCACGACGACCACGTTGGGCTTGACCGTGGCCATGGCACTCAGCCACTGGTCCGGCCAGGGCTGCGAGTGGGCGCCTCGCCCGCGGTGAGGGGTCGAGCCGTTGCAGGCGCCGGCGGTTTCAGGTCGTCCGCACCGAGCAGCTCGACCGCGGGCCCGTCGACCACGCCACAGCCCAGGATCCCCTCGTCGGAGAGCTGGTAGCCGTACTTGTCCTGCGGGGGCGCCGACCCGAGGCCCACCCCGAGGGTGAGGGCCACCGAGTCGCCGAAGAGCAGGACGCGCACGGGCGGTCCGGCCGCGGCGTTGGCCACCGTCGTCGGCGTCGAGCCCTGGCCGGCCGCCCGCACGCTCGCCATGCTGATGGAGCCGGGATATGTCGTGCTGGCCACCGCCGAGGTGTCGACCGTCGCCGCGATCAGGGCGGCCACCACCACGACGACGGCGATGGGCACGGCCACCCAGGCCCGCCACTGGCGCAGGAAGGTGCCCATCCGGATCGGCCGCTCGACGAGGTGGAAGGAGAGCGCGGAGACGGCGAGCGTGACCAGCACGCGCACGACGAAGAGCGGGTAGCCGTCGAGCCCGGTGCGCTCGTGGTTGACCCAGAGGAAGAGCGGCCAGTGCCAGATGTAGATGCCGTAGGAGATCCGGCCGATGTAGCGCACCGGGGTGAGCGAGAGGACACGCGGCACCACGCTGCGCGGCGCCCCGACCGCAGACAGGATGACCGAGGCGGTGCACAGGCCGATGAGGAAGAAGCCGCCCGAATAGGGAAAGGACGAGGTCTCGTCGAACAGGACCCAGATGAGGATGGCCCCCACCGCGCCGACGATGCCGGCGACACCGCAGAGGGTGCGTCCTTGTTGCGACGCCGGCCGCCACAGCTGCCCGGCGGCCAGCCGGCCCTCCTCGTGGTGGCGCTGGGTGATGATCACCAGCGCCACCGCCAGGGCGCAGCCGATGAAGAGGCACTGGGCGCGGGTGTCGGTGCCGAGGTAGACCCGGTTGACGTTGCTCGGGTCGTAGAGCAGGCGCATCTCGATCGCCGAGGCGACGGCCGCCACGACGCAGACGCCGAGCAACACCCTGAGGCTCTTGGTGAAGCGCAGCACGCCGAGCACCACGAGCGGCCAGATCAGATAGAACTGCTCCTCCACCGCCAGCGACCACGTGTGGATCAGCGGCGAGGCCGACGCCGTCTCGTTGAAGTAGTTCGACCCGACCAGAATGAAGTGCCAATTGCTCACGTAGAGCAGGGTGGAGAGCGCGTCGAGACGCAACGCGCCGTACGTCCCCTCGGGCACGATCACCGAGGCGAAGAAGGCCACGAAGAGCAGCATCAACAGCAGCGCTGGCAGCAGACGGCGGGCCCGGCGCGCCCAGAACGAGGCCAGCTTGATGGTCAGGGACTGGCGCCACTCGCCCACCAGCAGCGAGGTGATCAGGAACCCGGACAGGACGAAGAACGCATCGACGCCCATGAACCCGCCGTTCATGAACGAGATGCCGCCGTGGAACATCATGACGGCGACCACCGCCGCGGCCCGCACGCCGTCGAGTGCCGGGAGGTACGCCAGACGAGTGTGAGAGATTTCGCTCTCGTCGTCCTGCATCGCGCGCAATCCTCCGGCGTTCGGGTTCGGGAGCCGGCCACGCTCGAGGCGGGCGCGGCGAGGAGACATTCTCGCAGATGCCGGGGTGCCGCCCCGGGGCGGGCGGCGCTCACTACCCTGGACTTTCCTGAGCACGACCCGCCCCCCGAGCCGCCTGGTGGCCAGTTCCGCGGGCCGCACCACCACCCGCCCCCTGGCCACCCCGTTGCCCCGGCGTCCACCCCGGGTCCATCGGCCGCGCCGGCGCCGCCTGGCCGCGTTCGTGCTGGTCCTGGTGCTGGTGGCCGCCGGGGTCGCCGCCTACGCCCTGACGCGGGGCCCCGCGGTGAGCCCGCTGCGGGCCCGCATCGTGGCCCTGGCCCAAGGCCAGGTGGGCTACAGCACCGACCCGTCGGACACCTATTGCAACAAGTTCAGCGCCTACTGGAACGCCGGTGTGCACGACTGCGGCGGCAACGGCAACCTCGACGAGGAGTGGTGCGCCGACTTCGCGGCCTGGGCCTGGAAGCAGGCCGGCGCGGTCGTGGCCTACCAGCTCGCCCCCGGCTACCTCAACGGCAACTCGGCCAGCTTCTACGTCTGGGGCACCGACCATGGCACCTGGCACCCGGTCGGCTCGGGCTACACGCCCCAGCCCGGCGACGTCGCCGTCTACGGACTCGACACCTCGGCGGTGACCGCGGTGCACGTCGCCGTCGTCGTCGCGGCGACCGGGAACGACGCCGCGCCCGACGTCATCAACGGCGACGGGGACCGCACCGGCTTCAGCGTGGTCGAGGTGGGCGACAACCAGGCCTATCGCCGACGTCAAGGGCAAGGGCGCACCGCTCTCGGGCTACGTGTCGCCGTTGTCCCCGCCGTCGCCGTCGGGCACCGCCTCCTCCTGAGCCCGGGCCAGGTCCTCGGCCTGCTGGGCCGCCATGGCCACCACGACCGCCTCGAACACCTTGGCCGCGTCGACCTCGATGTGGCGCCGGGCCAACATGAGGCAAGCGGCACCCAGGAAGGCGATGGGCAGGATGAGCAGGAAGGCCGTGCGGTAGTTGTTCCCGAACTGGGTGGCGATGGCCGAGGTGACGATCGGCGCCGCGGCCGACCCGAACACCACCGAGGCCAGGTTGAAGGCGCCGAAGCCGGCGCCGCGCACATTGGCCGGGGCGGCGTCGGAGAGCCCGGCCCGCAGCGCCGGCACGCAGGCGGTGGCGGCGAGGAACCCGAGCAGCTGAATCACGAACACCGCCGCGAACGGCAGCGGAATGAACGAGACCATGAAGAGCGCGGCGCTCACCATGATGCACACGGCGGGGATCACCACCCGGGCGCCCAGGAATCGGTTGACCCAGGTGTCGGCGATGCGCCCGCCGATGAGGGTCCCGGGGATGCCGCCGAGGATGGCCAGCGCGCCGAAGGTGCCGTTGGCCGCCTGCTGGGAGAGGTGGAGTTGGTTCTGGTAGAAGTTCGGCATCCAGGTGGCCACCGCGGTGACGACGAAGCCCACCGTGGACACGCCCACCAGCGCGTAGCGCATGGTGGGGATGCGCAGAATGGTGCCGCAGTCCTGGCGCAGGCCGCGGGCCATGTCACCGACGAAGCGCCTCAAGCCGTGGGGGAAGAGCGGCGGGCCTTTGTCGACGGCCAGCTCCATCTCCTCGCTGTGGGTGACGTGGGCCCGATCGGCCGTGCCCCGGCTCGGCTCGGGCAGGCGCCAGCAGAAGTAGGCCACCAGGAGGCCGGGGAAGAGCGAGACGAAGAAGGCGACGCGCCACCCGTGGCCGCCGAAGAGCGGCCCGATGGCGCCGCCGATGGCCAGGCCCATACCGAGGCCGACGTAGCTGAGGCACTGCTGGATGGAGAAGGCCCGCCCCCGGCGCTCGGTCCCGTAGTAGTCCGCGATGACGCTGCTCCCCGAGGGGTCGGTCACCGCCTGGCCGAAGCCGAGCGAGGCCCGGATCACCACGAGCACGCCGAAGGCCGCGGTCGGGACCAGCCCGCCCAGGGCGCTGATGATCGACCAGGCCACGATGGTGACGGCCATGGCCCGGGTGCGGTTCCAGCGGTCGGCCAGATAGCCGGCGGGCAGGGTGATGATGCCGTTGACGAGGATGAAGGCGGAGAAGAGCACGCCGATGGCGGTGTCGCCCACCCCGAAGGCTGTCTTGATCTGGTCGCTGCTGCCCCGGACGATGTACTGGTCCATCCCGTCGATGAACAGGGTGAACCCGACGACCCACATCGGCCAGTTCGTGACGAGCATGCGCCGGGGACTCGACGCAGAGGTGGATGTGGATGCGGACGTCGACGCGGACGTGGGCGTGGGCGTGGCCCCCTCCCCCGTCGGGCCCGCGCCCCCGGGGCGCGCCGGCGTCGGCCGCGCTTCTGCCGTGCTCATGAAAGCTCCGCCGCTTTCACCGTGTGCCTTTCGCCCCGCGTCGGGAGCCCGCCGTCAGGCGTTCATGCCCCGGCTCCCGGCGTGTACCCCGCCGGCAGTGCGATGGACTTCTTCTCCAGGAAGGTGTCGAGGCCTTCGGGCCCGAACTCGCGGCCGACGCCCGACTCCTTGTACCCGCCGAAGGGCGTCGAGAAGTCGATCGGCACGGGAGCGTTGAGCATGTAGGTGCCGGTGCGCACCTGGCGGGCCACGCCGAGGCCGCGGTCGTTGTCGGCCGTCCACACGGAGCCGCACAAGCCGTAGCTCGAGTCGTTGGCAATGTCGACGGCATTCTCGTCGCCGTCGTAGGGGATGACGACGAGGACGGGGCCGAAGATCTCCTCCTGGGCGATCTTCATTTTGTTGTCGACGTCGGAGAACACGGTCGGCTCCACGTACCAGCCCTTGGCGAAGGCGTCCCCCGATGGGCGCCCGCCGCCCAGCGCCACCGTCGCGCCCTCCTCACGCCCGCTGTCGAGATACCCCAGGATCCGCGTCCGCTGCCGCTCGGCCACGACCGGGCCGACCTCGGTCGCCGGGTCCATCGGGTCGCCCACCTTCATGGCGGAGACGCCGGACACGACGGCGTCGACCACCTCGGCGTAGCGGGCCCGGGGCGCCAAGATCCGCGTCTGGGCGATGCAGGCCTGCCCGTTGTTCATGATGGAGTTCGGCAGCAGGGTCGGGATGGTGGTGGCCAGGTCGGCGTCGTCGAGGATGATGGCGGCCGACTTGCCGCCGAGCTCGAGCGTGCAGCGCTTGAGACGCTCACCGCACAGCCCGCCGATGCGCTTGCCCCCGACACCGGACCCGGTGAAGGAGATCTTGTCCACGCCCGGGTGCTTCACCAGGTGCTCGGACACCTCGCGGCCGGCGGGGATCACGGAGAGCACGCCCTTGGGCAGCCCGTTCTCCTCGAAGATCTCGGCCAGCCGGAAGGCGTCGAAGGGCGTCTCGGGCGCGGGCTTGTAGACCACCGTGCAGCCGGCCACCAGTGAGGGCGCGAGCTTCGCCGCGGCGATGAAGAGCGGCACGTTCCACGGTGCGATGGCACCGACGACGCCGACCGGCTCCTTGGTCACCAGCACCTGGGGGTTGAGCAGGCCGGTGCGCACCTCGTCGAAGGCGAAGGTGTCGGCCAGGTCCGCGTAGTAGTTGAAGATCATCATCGGGGCGAGCACCTGGCCCATGCCCGAGAACGAGATGGGCGAGCCCATCTCGCCGGTGATGATGCCGGCCAGGTCGTCCATCTCCGCCGCGATCTGCGTCGCCACCTTGCGCAGGATCTCGCCCCGCTCCGATGGGGTCATGCGCGGCCACGGCCCACGGTCGAACGCAGTGCGGGCCGCCGCCACCGCCTTGTCGATGTCGGCTTCGGTGCCGTCGGGCACCCGGCCCACGACCTCCTCGGTCGACGGCGAGATCACCGAAATGGTGTTGGTGCCCTCCGGGGCCACCCAGTCGCCGCCGATGTACAAGCGGTCGTAGTCCCGAATCGCCATGCGTCCCTCCCAGGAACTCGGAGGGCCCGCCGCCCCCACCGCCTGCTTTCGGACGGCACCATCAGGCTAGCGCCGCGTCGGACACCCTGTCCGATTGCACCCAGCCCGGCGGCATCACCGAGCCGGCGCCGCAGTGCCCGGCGCTCAGGAACGCTTCAGCCTTCTTCGTCGAGTGGCTCGATGTGGGCGACGACGCCGTCGTCCTCCACCCAGCCCTTCCCGGCGGCATACGCCTGCATCCCGGCGAAGGCCTCGTCCCATTCGTCGGTGGCCGCGGCGCCGGCCAAGGCCCGCAGGGCGACAGCGTCGACCACCACGTGCTGGCCGTCCTCCTTGAGCCGCCCCAGTCCCGACCCCTCCACCACCCGGGCCAGGTCGCCCTGGTCACCGGCCCCTTCGACGGCGACGGAGAAGCGGCTGAAATCGTCGGGATGGCGCAGGTGGACCCGCGAATCGGAGAGGTCGATGACGATCAGCACGATCCCGGACGCTATCTCCCGGTCGTCACGACCACCCCGGTGGCCTGCGCTCTCGGTAAAGTGCCGCTCCGTGCCCGACATCGATCACAGAGATCCCGACGAAGTTGCCGCCATCCTGACCAAGTGGCTCTCGACCAGGGCGGCCGACGGCATGGAAGCCGAGGTCTTCGACGTCCAGGCGCCGGCCTCCAACGGCTTCTCCAACGAGACCATCCTGTGCCGCACCCGTGCCGCCGACGGCGAGGAGCGCCGGCTGGTGGTGCGGGTCGCCCCCACCAAGCACCTGCTCTTCATGGACGCCGAGTTCTCCACCCAATACCGGGTCATGAAGGCCCTGGCCGACGCCGGGTCGCCCGTGCCCTTGCCCCCGTTGGGTCAGTACGAGACCGACCCGCAGTACCTGGGCGTGCCCTTCTTCACCATGGAGCACGTCGAGGGCCTCGTCCCGCCCGACAACATCCCCTACACCATGGAGGGTTGGGTCATCGAGGCCACGCCCGAGCAGCAGGAGCGCCTGTGGTGGAGCGGCATCGATGCCCTGGCCGAGGTGCACCGGACCGACTGGCGCGCCGCCGGCCTCGACTGGCTCGGCATGCCAACCCGGGGCAAGCCGGGGATCGTGCAGCAGATGTCCTACTACCGCGACTACCTGGACTGGTCGGCCAAGGGCCTGAGCGTGCCCACGCTCGAATCGACGTGGGAATGGATGGTGGCCAACCAGCCCGACGAGCAGGACGAGGTCGTGCTCAGCTGGGGCGACAGCCGCATCGGCAACATCATCTGGGACGACTTCCAAGCCGCCGCCGTCCTGGACTGGGAGATGGCCTCGCTGGGCCAGCCCGAGATGGACCTCGGGTGGTTCCTCTACTTCGACCGCCAGTTCACCGATCCCCTCGGCGTGCCCCGTCCGGCCGGCTTCCCGACCCACGAGGAGACGATCGAGCGCTACTCGGCGTACATGGGCCGGCCGATGCGAGATCTCTTCTTCTACGAGATCTTCTCGGGCTTCCGCTTCGCCGTCGTCATGTTGCGGCTGTCGGACCTCTTGCTCGAGAGCAAGATCCTCCCGGCCGAGGACGACATGCGGTCGAACAACATCGCCACCCAGCTCCTGGCCACCATGCTCGACCTGGAGCCGCCGGCCTGACCACCGGGCTGGCCACCGGGCTCACGGGCCGGCTTCGACCACCGGCCTCCGAACCGAGTCTGCGGTCTGGCGGATCAGGCCCGCGGATCGGGCCCGTCGTCCACGATGATGTCCCCCGGCGGGCCGACCGCCACCCCGGCCTCGCGTAGCCGGTCGCCCAGCCACTGCGGGCCGTCCTTGGTGGACATGTGGTCCTGCCACCCGGCGAGGATCGTGTGGAGTTCGTCCTTGGTGGGGATGCTGGCGATGATGTGCACCGTCATTTTGTGTTCGTACCCCGGTGGGGCCTTCACGAAGAGCCCGCCGAACGGGTCCTCGGTCACGTGGGGCGCCGGCTCGCGCAACACGTAGAGCTCGCCGGTGTCCTCCACGTAGTTCAGCTCGTGTCGGATCCCGTCGGCATCGAGCCACTCGGTGCCCAGCTCGAGCTCCGCCGAGGCTCGGCGACGGGGGTCGGCTTCGTAGAACTCGTCGATGTCCATCGCGGGGACACTATCGCCGAGCTGGGATATCGCGAGTGCTGCCGCGCTCGTCCGCCCTGGGGGAGCCATCGGGGGAGCACACGTCGCGACCGTGAGGCCATGCCCACACGCGCTCCGACTCACCGCACTGCACTCATCGAACACATGACTGCCGAGTGGCAGTCCATCGGCCGCTCCCCCGGTGCCATCCGGGCGCTGGCCAGGGTGGCCAGGCGCGATCCCGGCATGGCCCAGCTCGTCCTCGGCACGGCGCGACACCCTGCCTCCTGCCCGACCCCGATCGATCTGGTCGAGCACTTACGCCGGGCCTCCGGCCGGCGCCAGCGCGAGGACGCGGCCCGGCTCATCCGGGTGTTGCTGCGCGAAGCGGGGTCCGACCCCTTCATCGGCCGCCTTCTGGTGCAGGCGCTCATCCCCGGGTTGATCTCGGTGGCCTCCATGCTGCAGTGGGGCGTTGGCGGTGAATGGAGCGACGGCGACGAATTCTTTGCCGAACTGATCACGACGACGTGGCTCGTGGTGCAGGAGTGGTCGGGGCAGGATCGCGCCTATGCCGTCCTCGACCTGCTCTCCGCCATCCGCTGCCGCTTACGCCGTCAGCTCCTCCGGAGCAAGGAGATGGGTACCCGCCTCACGCCACTCGTCTCCGCCGGCTACGACCGCGAGGCGCGGGCCGAGACCGACCTCGAGGAGCTGGCTCGCATCCTCATCAACTTGCACTCCGAGGGAATGGACCGCGAGGAGGTGCAGCTCCTCTACGCGCAACACGTGCTGGGTTACACCATCGCCGAACTCGCGAGCACCACCGGGCGAGAGCGACGCGCGCTCTACACGCGACGCGACCGCGGCCAGCGACGGCTCTGCGCCTCCGCCGGCTGACGCGCGCCGAATGACGCGTGCGTATGGTGTGTCGGTGGCGAGTGCGGGACCCGAACCGACGGACGCGTTGGAGGCCCAGCCAGCGCGATGGCGACCCAACTGGTGGGTGATCCTCGCTGTCTCGCTGGCGCTGATTGCACTTCTGGTGGAAACGTCGGGGCGCGGGACCACCGATCGTCCGCTCCCCATGCAGTCGATTTCGAGCGCGTCTGGTTCTGTCCCCCGCGAGGCAACACGACCGCCGCGATCCCACGCGGCGTCGACGTCCTCGACCACCTCGACATCGACGACCGCGTCGGCTGCCACTGCTCACGCCGACCTGCACACCCCGACCGTCGACGTGCACACCTCCGGGACCAACGTTGTCCCCCCGGCCTCGACGACCAGCACCACGACCAGTCCTCCCCCAACCACCACGACCACCTCCGCGCCGCCGGTCGCGCTGTCGGCCGATCACACCCAGACCGAGGGCTACATGGATCCGCCCCAGGAGGACTCGGGCGGGTTCGCCGTCATCGGGTCCGGCCCCACCGAGATCTCGGTCGTGTGGTCGACCCCGGTCTACCTCACCATGACCGTGACCTGCCCCAGCGGCAGCCAGACCGTTGGCGGTACGACGGCCATGGAGACATCGATACCCGACGCCGGTCCCGGTTGCGAAGCCACGGTGAGTGAACCGGCCTCTGAGTCGACCTCGCTGACCTACACCATCACGTTCGGGCCGGCCGGTGGCTGAGCACGCGCCGGTCTCCTGGGCCACCCGGGCCACCGACGTCGCCGGCGCGCTGGTCGCCGCCCTGCTGGCCTTTACGGCCGTGCCCGCCGTGCTCGTCTTCGTCGTCGGCAACCCGGTGGCGGGAGGTGTCGGACACACCTGGTCGCCGTTGGCTCGTGAGGCGTTGTGTGTGTTGACGCTGGCGGCGTGGATCGCCTGGGCCGCCTGCTGCGTCCAGTTGCTCCGATCGGTGTACGCCCGGGTTCGTCATGACGAGGTCGGGCTGCGATCGGGTTCGTTGGCAGACTGGCTGGCCAGACGCATCGCCCTGGGCGTGCTCGCCGTGACTTCAGTGGGTGCGCCGATCGCGCTGTCGTCAGCGGCGGGGGCGGTTGCCCCGCAGCTGCACGCCACCGCACCGGTGCTGACGTACGGAGCGATCGAGAGACGAGAGGCCTCGCACCCGTTGGTGAGCGCCGTGCACGCGGTGCGGCGAGGCGACAGCCTCTGGAGCGTCGCCCAAGACCATTTCGGCGACGGCGCGCAGTGGACGAGCATCGCTGCGCTCAATCGCGGACGCGCCGTCTCGCCGTCGGAGCGTCTGGTCGATCCCGATCATCTGCGCGAAGGCTGGGTGATCGCGATGCCCGACGACGCCGAGCACCCGCGCCCGCAGGCCGTGCGGCACACACCAAAGCCACGGCCGGCCAGCCGTCCTGATCATCTGCCCGAGCTCCTCGTCCTCGGTATCGGTTCGCTGGCCTGCGCCGCCTTGGCCCGCCGCTCACGGCGTCGCGTGCGGACACCACTGTTCGTCGATCCGCTCGATGTCTCGCTCCGGCGGTCCGAGCGGGCGATCGACACCGCCACCCTGCTGCAGCGCTTCGACGGCGCGCCGGCACTGAAGGCCTTCGAATCGGCCAACCGGTTGCTCGGACTGGCCGTGCTGGAAAGCGGCCGGTCGGGACCGAAGGTGCGTCTGGTCCAGGTGGGGCCGACCGGCGTGACGTTCCACCTCGCCTCGCCCGAATTGCGGGCGCCCGAGCCGATGCGCCCGGTCGAAGACGGCGGCGCCTGGCACGTGGACCACGACACCCTCGAGCATGATGTCGACCTCTGCGATCCCTACGTGCCGCTCGCCTTTCCCGTGGGCGACGACGACGAGGGGACCTGGCTGGTCGCACCGGGCCTTGGCGATGTGCTCCCGCTGTTGGGCGAGGCGGCACCAGACCTGCGGCGGGCAGCTCGGGCCGCGGTCGAGTCCTGGGACTGGTCGGACCAGGTCGTGGTGACCGACGACCCTGACGACCCCCGCCTCGTCGATCCTGCTGCGGCGTATCGGCTCTTCCTGGGGCGACCCGACCAGCTCCCAGAAGGACTGACCGCGGCGGTAGCCGTCCTGACGACCGAGAACGCGGTGGCCAGTGACCTCACCGTCCTGGTGGACCGCCACGGCGCCTCGCTCCACCCCCTCGGCCGGGTGGTCCGCCCGCACCTCCTCTCGGCGGCGACCGAGGAAGACGTGGCGGAGCTCTGCGCTCCGATCACCAACGAATCCCCGCACCTCGGTGAGTCCGATCACGGGCTCCCGTCCGTGACACCCGACGAGGTCGTCCTAGTGCCCGGACCGGTCGACGTGCGCCTGCTCACCCTGACGCCACGACTCGACGGGCTGAGAGAGCCGCTCCCTCCGAACCGGGTACGCCGCGCCGTCGAGCTCGTGGCGTACCTCGCGCTGCACTCGCCCGACGTGGTCACGAGCGATCGGCTGCGCACCCGGGTACTCGGCTCGACCGACGCCGACGCCGCCTCCAAGACGCTGTTCAACGTCGCCCATGCGGCCCGCAAGGCGCTCGGCACCGACGCGGAGGGGAATCCGTTCTTCCCCGCCGGGACGCGGGCCGGGATCTACCAGCTGTCAGCCGACGTGACCGTCGACGTGCAGCGGGCGATCGCCTTCGTCGCCGCGGCCAGGGCCCACGACGACCGAGACGTGGCCATTGCGCACTATCGCGCCGCGCTCGAGCTGGTCGAGGGTGAACCGCTGGCCAACGCGCTCTCGGGCTACGCCTGGTGGGAGACGGAGGGACACGGCGGCCGCATCGCCGCCGTGCTCGTCACCGCCGCCTGCTCCATGGCCACGCTGGCGACCGAAGCCGGCCTGTTCGAACTCGCCCAGTGGGGACTGGGACGAGCCCGGCTGGTCGAGCCCTACAGCGAAGCGCTCTCGCGGACCGCGATGGAGGTGGCGGCGGCCGAAGGTGACGCGGACAGGCTCCGCCTCGAGTGGCGCGAGTGCCAGCGCCGCGTCGACGCACTCGATCCGGGAAGCTCACCGTCTCCACGCACCGAAGAACTCTTCGGAGAGTTGAGCCGCCGGGTCCTTTCCGGCCCGCGCCGGCCGGTGCACCAGCCGGTGGGCTCGGGCTGATCCGGCTTAGGCCCGGAGAGCTGTTGGAGTGCCTCCGCCGCACCAGCCTTGGAGATACCCCGGAGCCTGACTCGATTCAGCTTGGCAGCAGCGAGCCGACCCCTTCACCGCTCATGAGCTTGCCGACGAGCCCCATGTCGAAGTAGTCACGCCACTGCACCACTCGACCGTCGGCCACCTCGAACGCACCCATCACGGGCACAGGAGCCATCACGCCGTTGGCCGTGATCTCGTCCACCCGTTCTGTGAGGACCGTATCCCCGTCTTCGGCAAGGTTCCTGATACGGAACGAGATCGGGTCGAACATCTCGAACTGGAACTTCACTGCCGCGAGCGCAGCGTCACGACCCACCGCCGGTTCCGAACCGATGTTGTGGTACACGACCTTGTCGTCCAAGAGGGATTCAACTGCGGCGAGATCCTTTCGGTCGATCGCCGCGCACAACTCTTTGACCACATCACCTGCCCTCGCCATGGCACTTCCTCCCGTGTCGTCACCACACCTACAGGTTGTATCTCATACGAAGCTACAGGGTGTATGTCAAGGTCCGACGGGCCCGGCGACGGACGTCCGTCGCGTGGCGAAGCCACCACGCAGGCCCTGAAACGCGACGCCCGGGCCTGTTCGCCCTCCAAGGGTCGTGGTTGTCGGCAATCCTGAGCGACCAGCGCGAACTATCTTCGGTCGAGATCCCGATCGGAGGTGCCGCCGTGGCCAAGCTCATCTACGTGACGAACCTGTCGCTCGACGGTTACTCCGAGGATCAGGACGGCGGCATCGATTGGGGTACCCCAGATGAGGAGTACTTCAGTTTCATCAATGACCTCGAGCGCTCGGTCGGGACCTCTCTCTACGGGCGCCGCATGTACGAGGCGATGGTCTATTGGGAGACCGCCCCCATCGCTGACCAGCCCCCCTGGGTCGTGGACTTCACCACCATCTGGCGAGCAGCCGACAAGGTCGTTTTCTCGAAGACCCTGACATCGGTCTCAAGCAGTAGGACAACCCTCGAGCGGGAGTTCAACGTCGAGGCGATTCGGCGGATGAAGGCGAAGGGAACCCAGGATCTCACGGTGGGCGGAGCTGATCTCGCTGCGCAAGCGTTTGGCGCGGGTTTGGTGGACGAGTGCCACTTGTTCTTCTGGCCGGTCGTGCTCGGTGGAGGCACACACGCCCTCCCCAGGCACTCGCGTCTCGACCTTCAACTGCTCAATGAACGGCGAACTCGCAGCGGAGTCGCCCACCTTCACTACCGCATCCCCCAGTGAGGACCTTCCCGTCGGGGACGATTCCATATGGTCCGGGCGGGATCAGGACGAGCACCCACGTGAGCCTCACGTGCTTGCTCCGTGCCTCCACCAGAGCGCCTCTCGAACCCGAGGCCCGTTCGCCGCGACGTGAGACGCTTGCGCAGATCGCGGGCACTGGCTCGGCCACCATTCATGCATCGGGAGACCACCAGATGATCGGGCTACCGTCTCAATGAACTATCGCTACGGGAGGACGAAGGTCGAATGGAAAGGCGCCGCATATCCACAGAGAGGGCGCCGGAAGCGCTTGGTCCCTATAGCCAGGCGATTTCCGCCAACGGCTTCGTCTTCTGCTCTGGCACAGTCGGTATCGATCCCGACACGGGGTTGCTCCACGAAGGAGTGGCAGAACAGACAGAACAGGCCTTGTTGAACTTGGCAGCAATTCTGGAGACGGCAGGCTCATCGATTGATCAACTCGTCAAGACGACGATCTTCTACGCGAACGTCGAGGATTTCGCCGAGATCAACGAGGTTTATCCGCGTCACATGCCCGATCCTCCGCCAGCTCGGTCAGCCCCCGCCAATGTTGCCTTGCCCCGCGGTCTTCTGATTTCGATTGAGGCAATCGCCACCCTGGAGAGTGGGAGCTGATCTTTCCAACACGGTCGGAAGGATTTGGTAGCAACGAGCCCAGAACGCCGGGGAGAGCGCAAGCGTCAACCCTGCAGCTGCATCGGGGTCGCGGCTCGAAGGCCTATCGCCCGGCAACCTCAGATCGACGGAACACCACCCAGCTTCCCCACAGAGCCTGACTTTCCACTGCAGACCATCGTGAGTCAGGAGCAGCATCGATCAAGGCATCCCAAAGGTCCACGGTGGGCACGTAATAGGGAGCACCTCGGCCGAGTGCGTTCGACCAAATCACCGCGCCATCTGAGGCCAGGAGCCTCACCACTTCGTCAGCAAAAAGCGGCGCGTCGCCAATGACCACCGCAGTGAAGCTGCTCTTGTGAAACGGAAGTGCGCTTGCGTCGGCTTGGACCTGACCGCTCGTACGTTGGCGCAGCATCATCTTCATCGAGAGGTCAACGCAGACGACGTCGTCCCAGACCTCTTGAAGGTAGGCCGTCAGAACTCCGGTGCCACTACCGATCTCGAGACACCGTCCAGATCTTGGAAAGCTTCCACGATCGAGCGCATCGAGAAGCGGAGCCGCTCGATAGCCCCCTCGTTCATCTACCCACGTATCGGCCATGGCGTCGAACACCTCGGTCGTAAACCTGGCGATTTCTGGGGTCCACGATGAGGGGTCGTTGAGGACCTCTGCCATCAACCGTTGATTGTCGGGTGCCTCGGGTCGAACGGGCTTCCCATCTGGCGCATCGACTATTCGTGGAAGCTCGCTGATATCTCTACTCATCCTGCCGAGTATGGCGCTACCGCCAGAGTCACTGAGAGGTGTCCCCGATCGCAGGGAGGGTGGGAGAGTCCGGCGCTTGCGACCTCGCCGAACCAGCCGGCGGGAGGAAGAGTCATGAGAAAGTAGGCGACAGCAAAAGGGACGAGAACGGCCCGAATGGATCGATCGAAGCCGTACCTGTGGAACTAAAGGCCAAGGGCTGTATGGAGTTCCGCTACGGCAGCAGCGATTCTGCTGACCTCCTGTTGAAGTGTTTCAACGTCGGCGCGCAGCGCTGCGACCTCGTCGCTCAGAGGCCGCTGATGAACCCGATCTGGCCCACTCGTGATCTCGGTGGTGATGCTCGGCTCCGAAATCGCCGGGCTGAGGGTCTCTGCCCAGCGCTCTTCTTTCTGGCCAGGGCGTCGGGGCAGTCGGCTCACCAACGGGTCGTCGCCCGCGGCCAGCCGGTCCAGCTCCCTCTCGACGTCCTCGAGGCTGCCAAAGTCAGCCATCCGCTCCGTGCGTGCTCGCAGCTCTCCAATCGTCTGAGGCCCCCTCAATAGGAGGACCGTGAGGATAGAGAGACTCCGAGCGTCGAGGCCGAAACGTTCATCGAGCACTTGGCGGTACCGGGTGGCCGAGCGACCGTGTGACGGGTGAACAAGACGAAGCAGGCCGGCCTCCCTCAGCGACGACAGGGCCGGCTCTACGGTTCCGTCGTCGTAGGCCACTACCGGGTCGCGGTTCGAAGTCTGGTTGCACGCCGAGACGAGGGCACTCATCGTCAGGGGATACTGCTGGGGCGTTGTTAACTGCTTCTCGGCCAAGCTGCCGATGACCCGTGCTTCAACCGGACTCAGTTCCACAAGGAGAGGATCCTATTGACATCTACGTACCCGGTCGGAGGTACTTGACTGGTTCGAGCCCAACAGGCAGTAGGCCCAGGCCTCCATTCGTGGGATGAATCCGTCAATCCGACCTTGTCGGACCCGAGCGCTGTACCTGTCCGAGCTTCCGAAGCAGGTAGCTCCGCTCGCGATCGTTTTTGACCAAATCGAGTGCAGCTCGGTAAGCCGACTCCGCTTCCGTCACACGCCCCATTTTGTACAGGAGATCCGCACGCACTGCGGGCAAAAGGTGGTATTCGCGCAGTGCGCTCGTCTCCACGGATTCAAGAGCTGAAAACCCAGCCTCCGGACCATCGCGCATTGCCACCGCAACCGCTCTGTTGAGCTGGACGACTGGCGAGGGAGCCACGGTGGTGAGGACGTCATAGAGGGCCACGATCTGTCCCCAATCGGTCGCGTTCACGTGTTGTGCTTCATCGTGCACCGCAGCAATCGCTGCCTGAAGGGCGTAAGGGCCAGGCGGACCCGTTTGAAGCGCACTGACGACCAGATCACGACCCTCGGCGATACGACCGCTATCCCACTGCGCCCGGTCTTGGTCCTCGAGAGACACCAGGTCCCCCGAGGCATCAACCCGCGCTCGGCGGCGGGCATCCACCAGCAAGAGCAACGCGAGCAACCCCGCGACCTCAGCTTCTCGAGGAAGGAGCCGATGCAAGATATGAGCAAGTCTGATCGCTTCGTCGCTGAGATCGACCCGGACAAGCTCCTCGCCTGCACTGGCTGCGTAGCCCTCGGTGAAGATCAGGTAGACGACATGCAATACAGCGGGAAGGCGTTCGTCCAGCGCCTCTCCTTCGGGCACTCGAAATGGGATTCGAGCGTTGCGTATCTTCCGCTTGGCCCGAACGACACGTTGCTGCATGGTGGCTTCGCTCACCAGAAACGCCCGCGCGACCTCTTGCGTGGAAAGACCCCCCAGATAACGCAGAGTCAAGGCAATCTGCGACTCGAGTGACAACGCTGGGTGACAACAGGCGAAGAACATCCGCAATCGCTCATCGGGGACGTCGTTCGTCTCCGGATCGTTTGGAGCAGGCACGAGCTGCTCTGCCTCAACGTGCAGGATTGCCAGTCGCGTTGCAAAGGCGTCGTTTCGTCGTAGCCGATCCACCGCTTTGCGACGTGCGGTGGTGATGAGCCAGGCGAGCGGTGACGTTGGGACACCATCGATGGGCCAGTGTCTGAGGGCCGACTCCATGGCGTCAGACGCCACGTCCTCCGCCAGGTCGAGGTCGCCGAACTGGCGCACCAGCACCGCCAGGAGACGTCCCTTCTCTTCGCGGAATACCGCTTCGACAGAGTGAGCGGCCTGATCGCCCATCACAGACTGGGGATTGGTGCAATCGGTCGGATCTCGATTCGTCCTGCCCGAGATCCAGGGCACCGAGCCGCCCAATCGATCGCAGCATCGAGGTCGGGGAGATCAAGGATGTAATAGCCGCCGAGGTATTCCCGCGTCTCGGCGAATGGTCCGTCCGTCACGACACGGTCGCCAGCCCGCGTCACTTGAATTGTGGTGGCAGTCTCGAAGGAGTCCAGGACGTTGCTCCCGACCATGATGCCGGCGTCGAGCACGGTCTGGTGGTACGCCATGAACTGCTCCATCAGGCCCTGCTCGCCCTCGGGAATCGGTTCGGCGTCCTGATTGCCGATGATCAACAGCATGTAGTGCATTGTGAATACCTCACTCAGTCGTCTCTGTGGGCCCTAATGGGATCCCAGAAGAATGACGAACGGCGAAATACCAGATCGACACATTTTTCGCACCACGAGGGCAACGGGACCCGGGTTCGGAGACGCAAGCCATTCGTACTCTTGTGGGGCCACAAGAGGAATCCTAAGACCCAGCGAGAGTCTCCCCCGGTGCCCTGAAATGCCGCGACGATGGGTCGGTTCGCACAATAGGGATGGGGGCTGGTGTGCAAGTCTTGTCGGATGCAGAACCGCCAGCCCTTTCGTGCTCTGCTGTTCGATCTCGGAGGCGTAGTACTCGAGTTCGACTTCGCGAGAGCTTTCCGGCTCTGGGCTTCCCGGGCGGGTTGCGATTCGAGGGTGATCGAAGACCAGTTCACGCTGGACGATGCCTACGAGCAGCACGAACGAGGTGAGATCGTTGCGGCCAGCTACTTCGCCACACTACGGCAGTCCCTGGGCATCGACATCTCAGATACTGATTTCATCGCCGGGTGGAATGACGTATTTCTCGGTCCCGTCTGTGGCATCGGCGAGGTGTTATCCGTCGCACAACAACACTTTCCGCTCTATGCGTTTACGAACTCGAATCCCACACACAAGGATGTGTGGGAGGTGCGGTATGCCAACGAATTGAAACCCTTTCACACGATCTTCGTATCTTCCGATCTTGGTCTCCGAAAACCTGATCCTGAAGCTTTCCGGCTCGTTGCCAAGCGTATGGGCGTCCAGCCCGCGGAGGTCTTGTTCTTCGATGACTCTTCCGAGAACGTCGTGGGAGCCCGACTCGCTGGAATGCAGGGTGTTTTGGTCAACTCGATCACGGATGTTCGTCGGGAACTTTCGCGACTGGGAATCGACGCCTCGCATTGAAGGCCAGGCAAAAGGTCCCCTGTTCCAGTTCAGCCGCGAGATCCCCGGCCTGTCGAACAGGTGGCGTCGGCAAGCTCATCGTCATCTCGCTTTGCGTCTAGTGGAAAGAGAAGTCGGGGCTTCCGACTTCAGCGCGAACGGCGAGACAGCTCCGACTCATCCGTCACGGTGATCCGACCTCGTGACAGCCGGACGAGTCCGTCCTCTTGGGCCTGGCCGAGAACCCGGTTGACCGTCTGTCGGGTGGTCCCGGCGAGGGATGCGAGGTCGTCCTGGGTAAAGGGGATCGACGATGAAGCGTAGAGCGCCGCCAAGTGGGACAGCCTTCGCAGCACCCTCGTCTCGGCGGGAAGATAGAGGGCCTCGAGAAGCGCCTGGGAGGTGGCACGGAGGCGAGCATCCAGCATTTGGGCCACGACCCTCGCCGCCGAGGGGTGGTCGGCCACGAGGGTCTCGAATTCGGCACGGGTGAATCGTCTCGTCTCGGTTCGCTCGAGAGCCACCACGGTCGCCGACCGAAGAGAGCTCTCACCAATCAGCGCCTGCTCTCCAAAGGCGTCACCGGGGCCGAGGACGTTAAGGGTGCAGACGTCACCCGCCGGGGTTGAGACTCGGACCGCCACCGTGCCCAGTTCGACGAGGTAGACACAGTCTCCGGCCTCACCTTCGTGGAAGATGAACCCGCCCCGCGAGAACCGTTGGCGGGTGCAGCGAGCCAGGAGCGCCTGCCGGTCGGGTTTGGACATCGGGTCTAGCAGGCTCCACTCCATGTTCGCTCCTCCCTGGACCGTGGTGGCCAGGGAGCCGCAAAGCAATGGACCTGACCACCGACCGACGCCAGGGTCAGCAACCCAAACCACCCCGACCCGCCGATCCTAGGGGTCGGCCGGTCGAGGCGGATTGGAGAACGGTGTCCCGACGCCCAGCTCGCCAAGTTGGCCGGGCACATCGGGACACCTGAGGGCGGGACAGAACCCGCCCTCCGCAGTTCCCGCCGGAAGAGCGATTACAACACCGTCAGCAGGACGCCTACGGGGGGTTCCCTGGACTCATCGACCAGGTATGGGCGCTGCTCGGACCGCATGGCGCTCGACTGCCGCTCGAAAGAGATCTGCAGCTTGCTCAGGGAGAAGAAGTCGCTACGCATATCCGGTCCTTTCTGGTGTGCGGGAGTGTTGCAAAACAACTGTGCCCCAACGACAAGCGTCCGTCTGTCGGCCAGGCGACAGACGGACTGTAAATCCGGCGACACTCCTTGGCCGAGCCGTGCCACCCCGATGTCCCGTCCGCCCGGTAGGCGGCCAAGTGGTGTCACCCACTGCGGCGCAGGCCGAACCGCATTTGAGCCAGCATCTGGCCGCTCGAGGACACCCGCAGGCCGGGTCGGCGTGCCCCAACGGTCATACCTGAGGCCGGCTCGACGCTGCTTGCAACCGCGTCCATTTCGCTCTTTGATATTCCTGTGTGACAAAGCATTGACGGACCTGAAGGGAGCCCTCACGAGGGCGAGGATTGCCGTCCAAAAATGGCATCGCCCGTTGTAAATCACCCCTCGCAGCGTTAGCTTGCGATCGAGGACTCCCGTCCAAGGAGCGACTATGCCGTTCGTTCAGATCATCGAGATCGAGACCGCCAGACCTGATGAGGTCGAGGCACTTGTCCGCGAATGGCGAGCGAAGACCACGGGGACGCGGAAGGCGCAGCGGGGGACCTTCACCAAGGACAGAGATCGCCCTGACAGGTACGTGCAGATCGTGGAGTTCCCTTCGTACGAAGACGCAATGGCCAACTCTGAGCTTCCGGAGACGGCTTCGTTTGCCGAGAAGTTGCGCAAGCTCTGCGACGGACCACTGCTCTTCCGAAATCTCGACGTGCGGAGCGTCGAGGAATTGTGACGGCACACGAGACTCACGAAGGAGAGAAATATGGCGAGAAAAGTTGCTGACTGCCGCGACTTTCCCAGCGAAAACGGATGCACCCTAGCCATTTCCGGTGAGGAGGACGAAGTCGTCCTCGCGGCTACGCAGCACGCGGTATCCGTGCATGGACACGAAGACACCGACGAGGTTCGAGCCTGGCTGCGTCAAAACCTCAAAGACGAGATCCCCGCATAATCAAACGACACCAGAGACGTCATACCGAAGCTGGCTCGCGAGAGTTTCGATGAGCCCGATTTGGTCCTGCACCTCGATGGTGCAACTGGCTCGCTGGATGTGATCAATATTGAATGTGGTTGTCGTGGGTCTCGGCACCTTCTTCATGGTTGAAAGTAGTCGGAGCATGTGAAGGCCAGTCGCCAAGACCGACAGCTGCCCGGCAGCACGCGGGTCACTTCATCACGGGCCTTGTGAAAGTCCCGAGCGGACGATGGCGAGCAGGGGAACATGGACCCAGCTATTGCGCCGTCATGCAGCCGGACACGATGGCTGGATCGTTGGTGACGTGTCTTCCGTCGTTACTGATTGGCAAAGATTTACTGGCTACGCGAAGCGCTGATTCGCATTTCCAGCCACGTGCCGCGTCGTGGACTCGAGATTGCCGCGCAATCCAGTTACCTCGCATGCCAAGGCGTTGCCAACTCGAACGGGCGAACCACCTCAACCCCCACGTACGCCGGGTGGGCGCCGAACTGCCGGCCCGTGCGACCTCGCCGGGAGCGACGTCAGACCCAAGCGTTTCGCGTGGCCGGCATTCCGCTGCGACCGCTTGGTGCCGGGACGACTCCGAGCACCTGGTGAACTGAGATCCCACCGTCCTCGAAGCCGTTCGCCGACGCCGCCATATAGAGCTGCCACACTCGGGCACGCCGCACCCCGACGTCTGCGACTGCAGCCTGCCAATGGCGTTGGAGATTGGCAACCCAGGCCCGGAGCGTTTTCGTGTAGTGCTCACGGAGGGACTCGACGTCGCGGACCTCGAAACCAGCTTGTTCCATCGCCAGGACGACCTTGCCCAGGTCGACGATCTCGCCATCGGGGAAAACGTACCGACCGATGAAGGACCTCGAGCCGATCTTCGATCCACCAACACTCGAGATGGCATGGTTGAGCAGCCTTCCCTCGGGTTTGATCAGCCTCCGCATGGCACCGAAGTACTCCGGCGCTCTTGGAGGATCCGACATGCTCGAACATGCCCACCGACGCAATGCCATCGAAGGGCCCGTCGCTCACGTCTCGGTAGTCCTGCAGGCGGATCTCGACCTGTTTCTCCAACCCCGCTGCCTGTACCCGCTCGCCAGCCGATCGTGCCTGCTCTTGGCTCAGAGTTACTCCAACTACGTGTGCGCCGTACCTCCGCGCTGCGTGGATGGCAAAACTGCCCCATCCGCAACCGACATCGAGGATCCGCTGTCCAGCCCGATCGGGCAGGCCCAGCTTCCGGCAGATGAGATCATGCTTTGACTCCTGTGCCGCTTCCAAGGTGTCGGCGTCCGATGCGAAGCGCGCGCAGGAGTACGTCATCGAGGAGCCGAGGACCATGGCGTAAAACTCGTTGCTCACGTCGTAGTGGTGTCTCACTGCCTGTGCATCGCGGCTAGGCGAATGCAGTCGTCCCCGCGGTATCGCTTCTTCCGGTGGAGGAGGGATCGGTCGGCCTAAGGCCCCGAGCCGGTACGCAGCCCTGAGGGCTTGCTGCGGCAGCTGCCAACCGGAGCGGAATCGAGATGGGGATGCCGTGTGCAGCGCCGACAGCATGCGGTAAATGTCACCCTCGAAGTCGAGGTCGCCCGCCACAAACGCCCGAGCGAGGCCGAGTTCATTGGGCGACCACAGGAGACGACGTACGGCGTCGCGTGATCGGATCTGCAGTGTGTCCCCTTCGGCGGGACCGAGTGAGGTCCCGTCCCAGAACTGCACGCGCACTGGGGGCGGCCCTCCGAAGAAGTAGGACAGCACCGGCTCAATCGCTGTTGCTGCCCCACCTCGCGAACCGGGCTCCGGAGCCTTGGCAGGTTCTCGCACAGGTTGCGACGGGCGCAAAGGGCGCGTCCGGGGAATGAGGTCGGATCTCATCGCTTTCTCCTATGAATGGCCGCAAATTTTCCGCGAAACCAAGCCCCCGCAGCAAGCAACCAGACCTGCGGCGCCCGCCGCAGGTCGGTGACTGCGTGCTCGTCTCGACATTGTTTCTATACCCCTATTGGGCCGCTGGCACAAGGAATTATCGATACCTCACCGAAGGCGGCGGGACAGGGGTTCGTGGCGGCTCTACCACTCGATGCCGGTAGAGACGCAGAACTCGTTCTGCTCGGGGTCCGACATTCTGACCCACCGGGTGCCCCCGAAGCTCTGCACGTCTTCGTCGATGCGCTGAGCACCGAGTTCGTGCAGTCGGTCGACCTCGGCTTCGATGTCGTCAACCACAATGTCGAGGTGCATGCGGTTCTTCCCGGCTTTGGGTTCAGGTACGCACTGAAGAAGAAGCGGTGAACCGATCCCTTCCGTGGGAACGAGTACAGCCAAGTTCGCATCGGAGTAGTAGTCGCGATAGTCGAGCGCTTCGCGCCAGAACGGAGCGAGCCTTTTGGGCTCTGCACAGTCGAGAACGAGTTCTACTCTTGCCTTGCATCCCATCGCGTGCCTCCAGGTCGGAATACCACTCGGCCGGCCGACGATAACAATACGGCGACGGCTGGCGTTCGATTCGGCAAGCCCGCGGTGCCTCTTCTCGGGTTCTCGTCGGCGAGATCCAGGTCATGTATTCATCCGACGTGACGAACGTCAGTCGGGCACAAAAAGCGTCTCGTACTCCACAGCAGGAAAGACCGGACCATCCCACAGAGTTTCCTGGCGTTGCCTACCCGTCTCGGACCAACCGGACTTCGTGTAAAAGCCCCTGGCGCGTGCGGCCCCGGCGTGCGTCCAGAGTATGGCTGAGGGAAATGACTGAGACATTGACGCAATGGCTCCATCCATCAGCGCCTGCGCGCCGCCGCCTCCCCAGAACGTCGGATGGACATAAAAGCCGTATATCTCACCTACTTGGCCATTCGCCTCGGCGAGCCCGAAGTGGATGAAACCGACGACCTCTCCTGCTTGCTCACAGACGAGCACGGTTCCTTGAAGACGCGGATCACCGATGAGCCCGTCCCACATGCGACGGCGGCGGTCCACGGCGGCATCAAGCAGCTCCGCTGGGAAAAGCTCGGCATAGCCGACTCGCCAAGCCTCGGCGTGCGCTTCTCCAATGGGTCGGCCGTCATCGAGAAGTGCGGCACGGATCACTGGCACCCGTGGATAATGCCACCAGTCGGTTCCGCTGTACCCCACAAGATGGGCAACTCCATCTACGGCCAGCGCCCTGGTGGGTCGAGTCGATTCGTCGAGCCGCCATAGCGCAGCTCGATCAGGCCGCTTGCCGGGTTGTAGCGCGCGTTGGCGTTGGGCATCGGGCGGTTGTTCCCGAACGGGAAGGCGGGGTACTCGGTCGCACCGCGAGGGCACGGCTGCCCGTCGCCGTAGGCCATGAGATCGACGTCCCATGGAGGTACGTCGGCCCAGCGTCGGGCGCGGCCATAGACCTCCATGAAGGCCGTGGAGGTTTCTTCGATCGTTGCTGGCACGGAGCCATGTCGCCGGGCGAATGCCAGGCCGCCGATCCACGTCCGACTGCCCACCAGTTCGGGGCGGCCCGAGCCGATGCCCCAAGTCGTCGTCGACTGGATGTAGAGGTCGAACCAGTCGGCCGGAACAGTCAGTTGGACCGCAGGCTCGGAACGGACAAGCGTGATGCGGTAGCCCCCGACGACCCAGGGATACGTCTGACGCACCCCGACGAAGCGACCCTCGTGGGTACCGAGTTCCCGGAAGCCTCCTGGGGCCAGCCGCGTGGCGCCGACATCGAAAGTCCACCACGTGGAGAAAATAAGGCCCTTGCCGGCATCTCGAACGCGCTCTGGGTCCTGGATGTCTGTCTGCAGGCCGAGGTAGAACGTCGATCCGTCGATGCGGCCCTGGCCCAGGGCAAGGTAAATCCCGACAGAACTTGACGGGTCGACGAGAACCTCCAAGTCCCATTCCAGGGTGGCCACGGGGGCCGCGAGGTCCCAGCGGACGTAGATGCCCGCCACTGGCAGGCGGATCTCTCGGTCCAGTTCCCGACTCCGTCTCGACTCCGGGGGATGCGGCGTCGGGGACGCGCCAAGCATTCGACGAAACATGCCTCGCAGACCGCGCTCCATCGGCTCTGGTCCCATCAGCGTTACTGAATCCTGCTTAGGGCAATCACCCTGCGCCGGGGACGCCGGGACAGCAAAGAGACGCTCCGTGTACTGCCGGCTCGAGTCTGCGGCTCAGCCAAAGTTCCACTGTCGACGGCCGTGCGCCGTGAGGAGTCGGCCAAACTTCAAGCCCGGAAAGTGCGATGCAGCAGCCGGGATGTCCGAACCTTCGAGCTCTTTTGCGAGAGCCTCGCGCGTCCTCTGCGCGAGCTGTCTGTCGACATCACCAATCATCTCCCAGTCGTCACTCAAGAGCTCAGCCGGACAGTGCACGACGTCACCGAGAAGCATGGCTCGCTCGGTCCCCGACGAAATGACGACGACCGTGCTGCCAGGCGTATGGCCGGGCGCGCTGCGGACGTCGATGCTGGGCAGAATCGGTCCGTCATCACTCCAGGTCTCCAGTCGATCCAAAATCGGGGGGAGCAACTCGGAAGAGCCACGGCCACCCATCGACGAGACGGCCAGACTGTCGTCGAACGGGTTGGCCCCCATGAAGAATTCCCAGTCCGCCTCGTGGCATCGGTAGGTTGCTCTCTCGAAGAGACGGCGCTCTCCGTCGGTGGCCCATCCAAGGTGATCAAAATGAAGATGAGTCAATACGACGTCAGTGACCTCCTCTGGCTGGACTCCAAGTGCCGACAAGTTCCTCATGAACATCCCGGTCCGTTCGGAGGTTGATCCCGGGCCTAACCCAGTATCAATGAGGACAAGACGTTCGCCACTGCGTACGAGGAAACCGCCGAACTCGATCGGCAGCATTCCGTCGTTGTCCAAGAACTGGGAATGCTGGAGCCAATCTTGGTCGCTCTTGTTGAACAGAAAACTCGGCGGCACAGAAAGGCTTCCGTCTGAGACCCCCTCGATGGTCACGGCCCCGACTCGCATGCGCGGACCATAGTCCCGAAGCCGCCCCGGAGACCCACTGGCGTTCACACCCGGCGTGACACGGAGGGCGGTCCGGAACCTGGGGCAGGATGGGCAAGTGGGGCGTCCAGATGACATCAGACTGTCGTTCAACGAAGCCGCAGATGTCTATGACAGAGTGCGTCCCTCCTATCCAGTCGACCTGTTCGAGGCGCTGTTTCAGATGCTGCCTTCCCAACCCGAAATCGTCGAGGTCGGTCCAGGAACTGGCCAGGCCACAGTGGACCTCCTCGCACGAGGAGCGTCGGTGCTGGCCATCGAGATCGGGCCGGCAATGGCCGCCAAGTTGCGCTCCAACCTGCCCTCGGAACGGCTTCGCGTCGGCGTCGGCGACTTTGAGCTTGTCGAAATTGTGGGCGGTGTGGCCGACGCCGTGTTCTCGGCCACTGCCTACCACTGGATCTCTCGAGAGTCGCAGACTGATCGACCCGCCGAGATCCTGCGCCCGGGCGGCCTCTTGGCGATCGTCGACCTGATACAAGTCGCGTCGCCCGATGATGCCGACTTCTTCGCCATGGCCCAGCCCATTTACGAACGATATGGACAAGGCCACACCGGACCGCCGGCGCCCGCCCGCGCAACCGTCGACCCGCCAATTCGTGCGGCGTTGGGCGCAGATCATCGTTTCGACTCCGTCGCCGTCCGCCGGTACGACTGGGATCAGACGTACAGCGCCTCGGACTACCGAGATCTGATGCTGTCGTACTCCGGAACCCAGATGATGGACGAGTCCGACCGAGTGCGTTTGCTTGACGACATGGAGGCCTTCATCCGAGACGATTTCGGTGGCCTCGTCACGAGGCCGCTCGTTGTCACGCTCACGACGGCCGTCCTCTCTGCACGCTGACCCGTTACGTCGGCCTCCCGCCCTGGACCACCGGGAGAGACATCTGGACGTTGAGGAGTCGGCGCCGGCATTCAGAGCGATCCCTGTCATCGAAGAGATCGGCCCATTTGACCTTTGGGTACCTCATACGCTCTCAACTCTCAAGATCGGTCTGCCGAGAATTGAGGTGATGCACCACCCCAGGATCCGAACGGCTGCCGTTGGGGCGATCGCGATCGCTGGGGTCGTGTTGGTGTCGGTGCCGGTGATGGCTGAGATAGCAGCCCTGAGATCCATTCCTCTCGGACGAGGTTCGGCCACCCTTTCGTGGACCGGCAAGAGTGGCATTACTCCGACCATCGGCTCGATTCGCGGCTCGGCACGGGGGTTGGTGATCGTTGCTACTGGCACGATTCCCAAGCCACCGCACCTCGGCAACGCATCCTCGGGTTCGACCTCCCTCTCCCTTCCCTCAACTCTGCCGCTCGCCGATATCAGGGGAACCATCAGCGGGACATCGTTCTCCCTCGATGTCTCGCTCAAACTGGCGGGACTGGAACTGACCTCGAACAAGCCAGTGACGTTTGGCATGGTGACCGGTTCATTTCGAGGTGAGCCAATCACGGCGGTTCTGACGGGGCGCAGGACGTCCACCACGGTCTCTTTCAGCGGGACTATTGGGAGCGATGATGTAACCGGCACCATCACCCGCGTGGTGCGCCATGGAAACATGTCCACGGCGTACGCCAGCTTCGACGTGACGAGGTGAGGTTGACGTTGGGCATGCCATTGGTTGAGCTCGGCTGAGTCCCGCGAGGCGTCTTGGTTCACGGGAAAGTGGAACCCGTTCGCGCACGTCATTCCTCGGACGGCGGGATCCGAATCGCATTGGCCGTAATGACCGGGCGAGTTCATAGTTTGGCAACGCCGGGAAATGGAAAGCGAGATCACACGTGGAGCTGGATCAGGGCAAGCAAGCATTGCTTGACGAGGAGCTGAAGGCCTATGCCGAAGAAATCCGCCAAGACCCAGCCGAGGAGACGGCCGCGGTCACTCTCGCCTACACGCACAGGCTTCACGGTCCCTGGCGCAACGTCGTGCGGATGCTCCCAGTGGACCCAAACTGGTCTGTCCTCGATGTGGGATGTGGGCTGGGGATCCTTTCTTTCGAACTCGCCGCCAACCTCCCGGTCACCGTCAAAGGGATCGATATCGAGACCCGCTTCGTCGCGCACGCGGACGAGCTGTGCCGGCGGCTCAGTGACCGTGGGTATTTCACCGAAGGTGCGCTCGTCCAGTTCTCAGAAGGCGACATCCGTGCCTTAGAGGTGCCCGACGACAGTATCGACCTCCTCTTCGTGCGCGAACTCCTCCAGTTTCTTCCGGATCCGCTGGCAGCCGTCCGCGAGCTCTTCCGGGTGGTTCGCCCCGGACAGTTCGCGTGTGTGAGCGACACCGACGACCAGCTCTACATCACGTGGCCGCCTCCGAACCCGGCTCAAGAGCGACTAGTCGGAGCGTTCACGGCCTTGCATCGCCAGCGCGGTGGCGACCGCCAGGCCGGCCGCAAACTTTCGACCTACTTGAGCGAGGCCGGCTTCCTCATCGATTCGATCGTGGTGCTCCCGGAGGCTCAACACCGGGTCGTGGACGCAGATGACACCGAGCGCGCCCTCGTTCTGGCGCAGCTCCGCGCCGCCCGCGATCGAATGATCAGTTCTCCGGAAATGACCGAAGCTGAGTTCGACCACGACATCACTGCACTTGCCTCCGAACCTGCCCACGATGAATTCCGGATGAATGCGAGGATCGTCGTCCTCGCCCGCAAGCCGTTGGGGACACCGACCGTCTGAACCCGAACCCACCTGCGGAGTTCGCGTCACTCCCGAGGCGGCATAGGGTCGAGTTGGATAACTTCGGGCCATGACGAGTCGACTGACAAACATCTGCGTTGACGCTGCCGACCCTCTGTCACTCGCTCACTTCTGGTGCGCGGTGTTGGGCTGGGGAATCGTTGAAGAATCCGACGAGGGAGTGAGCATCGCCTCAGCTGACGGGGCGTGGCCATTCATCGACATTTTCCCGGTTCCCGATCCGAAGGTCCGCAAGAATCGGCTGCATCTGGATCTTCGGGCGGACGGCAGCGCCACGAGTGAGGAACTCGATCGTCTTTTGAGGCTGGGCGCGTCGACCGTCGACGTCGGGCAGTCTCCTGAGGCGACCTGGGTGGTACTGGCTGACCCGGAAGGCAACGAGTTCTGCCTCCTCTCCACCTCAGTCCAGGATCTGGTCCGATAGGCCCGCCGAGGGTTGCACTCGCTCTCCGAAGCGAGGTCCTCTTTTTGGACACGCACACCGCAGAAGGGCGCGACCGCTCAATTCTTCCATCCTTCCCAGCGGCCGCTTGTAGGCTCTCGACGTGCTTCGCCTGCATCATGTCAACCTCGGGGTGCCTCTTGGCGGCGTCGAGGCCGAGGAGATGTTCCTCTTGGAAATCCTCGGCTACCGGCGGGTGCCTACGCCCCCAGAGCTAACCAATACGTTCGCCCGCCAGGCCCGGTGGTTCGAGAGCGAGGACGGGAAGCAAATCCACCTGAGCGAGGATCCGGACCATCGGCCGGCGGCTCGGGCGCATGTTGCGGTCGAAGTCGAATCCGACCTTCCGATATTGGTGGCGAGGCTCGACCAGGCGGGACTCGAACACTCAGCGTTCGACAGCGGTGACCTTCACGTTGTGTTCTGTCAGGATCCCGCCGGCAACCGCTGGGAGCTGCGCGGCACTGACCCCGCCTGATCCCGGCAATCGGGCTCACGTCAACTGCGGGGAAGGGCGAGCGTTTCAGCCGGTTGGACGCGACCGTCGGAGCCGCTTAGGGCGATGATGACCATCTCCGCTGGCTCCCATCGAAGTCTGACAGCTCCCAGACCAATGCGCGCTCTGGTTGAAATAGATAGAGGACATCAAAGGCTTCATCACTCGAAGGTAAGTACTGGTCGTCACCGGGATCGTTGTATTTGACGCGAAATGCATCGACTACATAAGGCATACGCATTGGTCGGCCAGCGTCGATCATGCGGCCATGGACAATCACGACGTGCTCTCCGCTCTCGAGGTGGACGACAGTCCTCGGATCGAGTGCCAGGTTTCTTGCCTTCGCCGTCCTTCGCTCGCTGTACACGTAGAATTGGTCGTCCACGACGACACCCCAGACGGGAGCGGCATGGGGAGCTCCCACGGACGTTGTCGTGCCGAGCCAGTAGTTCCGTGCTGGAGCAAGCTTGATCGCGACGTCTACCCATTCGATGTCGATCTCAGGTTCGGTGGCCATGATCCAATCGTGAACCAATGACCCCATCGACCGCCAGGGCACGGTTGTCGCCGACAGACCGTCTGAGACGTGTCCTTTGCGCATGGGTATTTCAGCCGCTGCAAACGCTGAGGACCACCTGAGATCGATCGGCACATTCGGGTCACACATGTACCGAGCTTCTCGGGCTCACTAGCATGAGTGTGGCATCAGGTTTGCTCCGTGCAGCTACAGGAGGCGCTGATGAGAGAAGAAACGGCGATCCTTGCGGGTGGCTGTTATTGGGGCGCGCAGGAGTTGATCCGTCTTCAATCCGGAGTTGTCTCGACCCGAGTCGGATGGTCTGGCGGAGAAACCCCAGATCCAACTGACGACGACCACGGCGATCACGCCGAGGCCGTCGAAATCACTTATGACATCGATCTCGTTTCGTACCGGGATCTACTCGAGTTCTTCTTCCAGATCCACGATCCGACGACGTTGAACCAACAGGGCGACGAAGTCGGGCGGTACGTCCGTTCGGCCATCTTCTATACCAACGAAGAACAGAGACGTACTGCTCTCGACACCATTGCCGACGTCGATGCCTCTGGCCTATGGCCGGGAAAGGTTGTGACGGAGGTTGTTCCGGCCGGCCGGTTCTGGGAGGCCGAGGAGGAGGACCAGGACTACCTGCAGAAACATCCCCATGGCGAGAGTTGTCACTTCGTACGTCCCGGCTGGAAGCTTCCGCGCCGTCCATCGCAGACTGCCTAGTCGCCGATTCCCACCTGGCCTCCACCCATGAGAGCCTGCTCCATGGGGCGTAGGTTCTCGCCCCATGGAGCAGGCTCTCGCCGATCTGGTCGGTCCGGATCTGCGCGTCCTCTTCTGTGGGATCAATCCCGGGACGCTCTCAGGTGAGCTCGGCCTGCATTTCGCTCGTCGGGGGAACCGGTTCTGGAAGTTGCTCCATGCCGGTGGGTTCACCGAGTCCGTTCTCCTCCCCGCCGAGCAGCACATCCTGCCCGGGCTCGGCATTGGCATCACGAACCTGGTGGGGCGGGTGACAGCCGCCGCCAGCGAACTCGGGGTCGCCGAGTTGCGCGAAGGCGCAACGCAGCTCGAGGCCAAGGTGGTGAAGCTGCAGCCCCGGAGCGTCGCGGTGCTGGGGCTCCAGGCGTACCGGACGGCCTTTCTGAGACCAGGAGCCGTGATCGGTCGCCAGCCCGAACTCCTCGGCGGTGCCCTGCTTTGGCTCCTCCCCAACCCGAGCGGCCTTCAGGCCCACTACCAGCTTCCAGAGATGAGTGAGATGTACCGATCCCTCTTCGTCGCCACTGAGTCGACCTGACGTGTACCTCTTAGGCTCTGTTGCCATGCCAACTCATGACGTGACGATGAACCTGTCGCACCCCATCACCGTAAGGAATGTGGACGTGGAATTCGAAGTCCGCTCTGACGGTGCACTGCAAGGAAAGGTCCAAATCAGCAAAGGCGGTATCGATTGGACACCGTTCAAGTCTCATCCGCGTACGGCAACCTGGGAGCAGTTCGCCGCGTGGATGGAAGGAACCGCCTAGCTAGGTCGGCTCCAGACCCAGAGGCACCTCCGCCCCTCACGCGCCGTGCCCTCCGTCTAGCCTGACGGGCGCCGGCCTGCCGCAAGATCCGGCCGAGACCCTCGACCACTAGAGTCCGCTTCATGTCGATATACACACAATCAATGGCAACACTCGGTGGGCAGCCGCTGGACCTGAAGAGTCTGCAAGGAAAGGCCGTTCTCGTCGTCAACGTGGCGTCCAAGTGCGGTCTCACCCCGCAGTACACCGGGCTGGAGGAGTTGCAGCACACGTACGCCGACCGGGGCTTCACCGTCCTGGGTGTCCCGTGCAACCAGTTTGGCGGGCAGGAGCCCGGCACGGCGGACGAGATCTCCACGTTCTGCTCCTCGACCTACGGCGTGACGTTCCCGATCACGGAGAAGGTCGATGTCAACGGCCAGCGCAAGCACCCCCTCTTCGCCGAGCTGGAGGCGAAGGCCGACGCCAACGGCGAGGCCGGCGACATCCAGTGGAACTTTGAAAAGTTCCTCGTGTCCCCCACCGGTGAGGTCGTCGGCCGCTTTCGTCCGACGGTTGCGCCCGACGCGGAAGAGCTCGTCAGCGCGCTCGAAGCCGTCCTGCCGAGCTAGGAAGGACCTTCCCGATGTCTGATACCTGGAAGACAGTCAAAGCCCTCGACGTCAAAGTGGGCGACACGGTGCGCACACAATCCGGTGTCGAGGTCATCGCCTCGCGCATCGAAACGCCGTTCATGGGGATGGCGAACATGATGGCGTTCATCGAGGACACGCCGGACCGTTGGTTCAAGCAGCCGATGATGTCCGACGCCGACGTGGAGGTCCGCACCGCGACGGCGTGAAGGTGGCAGAGACCCTGACGGTTAGGGCCGGCCCAGCCCTGACTCGAAGCGCTCCACGACGTCCTCGAGGCGGGCCACCCTGCTCCCCTTCACCAGTGCGGCATCGGCGGGGCCGAGGGTCTTGAGCAGCGCCACGGCGGATTCCACGTCATCGACGTGCGCCTCGCCGTAGAGATCGGTCTGGTAGCCCACGACCTCGATCCCCAATCCCTCGGCCAGCCCCGCCATGCGCTGGTGCTCGGCGCCGGTCTCCGCGCCGAGCTCGGCCATCAGCCCGAGCAAGGCCAGCTTCCGTTCCGAGGGGACCTCCGCCAGTGTGCGCAGCGCCGCCTCGGTCGAGGCCGGGTTGGCGTTGTAGCAGTCGGCCACCAACACTGGCCCACCGGGCGCACGATGGACCTCCATGCGGAACGGCGAACCCGTGGCCTCGGCCAGCGCGGTCAGCACCGCCTCGAAGGGCACCCCGCACCACAGCGCAGCAGCCGCCGCGGCGAGCGCGTTGGGCACCTGCTGCAGACCGTGCAGGCGGAGCCGGACCTCGCCCCTACCCCACGGCGTGACGAGGGTGAAGTTCGCCCGCAATTGGTCGTCGAGTGCGACCGCCTCGGCCCGCACCTCGGCGTTGGCCTCGACCGCGTAGCCCAGCACCGGACACGGGCTGTCCGACGCCATGGCAGCCACCCGGCCGTCGTCGAAGTTCAGGACGGCCACGCCGCTCTCGGGCAGCGCCCGCACCAATTCGCCCTTGGCCCGGGCCACACCGTCCAGTCCTCCGAAGAACTCGACGTGGGCCATGGCCACGCTGGTCACGATGCCCACGTCAGGCCGACCCACCTGGGCCAGCCGCGCGATGTGGCCCACGCCCCGCGCCCCCATCTCGAGGATCGACCCACTGCGCGTCGTCCGGCGCATTGAGGAGCGTGAGCGGAAGGCCCAGCTCGTTGTTGAAGGACCGTTCACTGGCCGCAGTACGAAAGGTCGACGCCAGGCAGTGCCGCAGCAGATCCTTGGTGGTCGTCTTGCCCACCGAGCCGGTGATGCCCACCACGCCGCCGGCGACACGGCTCCGGGCGAGCACGCCCAGGTTCATGAGCGCAGTGGCGGTGTCCTCCACCACGATGGCGCTCCCCCCATCGGGCCCCTCCTGGGTGAGGTAGGCCGCGGCTCCCGCGGCCAGCGCGGCGCCGATGAAGGCATGACCGTCGCGTTCGGCCACGACGGGGACGAAGAGCTGGCCCGGCGCAATGGTGCGGGAGTCGATGCCTGCACCGTCGACCGTCACCTCGGGTCCGACCAGCGCTCCCCCGACGTGCGTTGCCAGTTCAGCTGTGGAGAATCGCACGCATCGGCCTCGAGGGTGATTGTATAGCCTCGGTCGATGCCAGAACCCTGGACGTTGGCGGTCATCTACGGAGGCCCTTCGGCCGAGCACGAGATCTCGTGCATCTCGGCGCGCCGCATCGCACAGACGGCGCTCGATCGCGCCTGGCCGGTGCGGCTCATCGGTCTCACCCACGCCAAGCAGTGGGTCGACGCGCAGTCGGAGTTGGTCGACATCGACATGGGCGAGGCGCTCGAGTCGCCCGACGAGCTCCTGGCCAAGCAGCCCGACTCCGAGCTGTCGCACCTCGGCGACGACATGCCGCCCGACGCAGTCGTCTTCCCCGTCCTGCACGGGCCCTTCGGCGAGGACGGCGTGATCCAGGGCCACCTCGAGGCGCTGGGCCTGCCCTACGTCGGCGCCGGCGTGCTGTCGTCGGCCGTCTGCATGGACAAGGGCATCGCCAAGTCGGTGCTGCACGACAACGGCATCCCGGTGGCCGCCTGGCGCCTGGTGCACCGGTCCACCTGGTCGCCCGAGGTCATGGAGGAGGCCATCGGGGCCCTCGGCCTGCCCCTCTTCGTCAAGCCGGCCAATCTGGGCTCGTCCATCGGCGTGGCCAAGGCGACCGAGGCGGCTGCGGTCGGTGACTCGGTGTCCTCCGCCTTCGAGTTCGACGACCACGTCATCCTCGAGGAGTTCGTACGCGGGCGGGAGCTGGAGCTCGCCGTCATGGGCAACGAAGAGGTGTCGGTCTCCCAAGCGGGCGAGATCATCGCCAGCCGCGAGTTCTACGACTTCGAGGACAAGTACCTGCTGGGGAAGGCCGAGACCATCGCGCCGACCGACCTGTCCCCGAGCCAGCTGGCCCACGCCCGCCGGCTGGCCGAGGCCGCCTACCGCGCCCTGCGGGTCGAGGGTCTGGCCCGGGTCGACGTGTTCCTGCTCGAGGACGACGAGATCGTCGTGAACGAGGTCAACACCATGCCGGGGTTCACGCCGATCTCCATGTTCCCCATGCTCTGGGAAGCCGAGGGCCGCTCCTTCGGCGACGTCATCGAGGACCTGGTCGGCCTGGCCCGGGCCCGCCACGACCGCCGGGCTGGGCTGCGCACCCACCGCCTCGTCTGACGGCCGAATCGCCGCCGTCCGTCGGGCCTCCTGCCCCACCTCCTGCCCCACCTCCCGCCCCGGCCTTCTGTTCGGACCGCCGATGGGCCACCATAGGCGCAGGCCCGGCGGGTGCTTCTGCGCGCACCCCCTCGGTACCCTGCTGAGGTGGTCATGACCTTCGAGGGCATGGAAGAACAGACAGCGACGACCAAGAGCGACACCGCCGACTCGTGGGAGGCCCTGCCCGGGGCCAGCCGGCTGACCCTGGCCCAGCGGGAGGCGATCGAGTCCGACCAGCCGTTGCTCTGCGTCGTGGCCGGCGCCGGAGCCGGCAAGACCCGCGTCCTCACCCTGCGGGTGGCCCGACGCGTCCGCGATGGCTCCATCGACGCCGACCGCACGCTGGTCACCACGTTCAGCCGCAAGGCGGCCGACGAGCTGCGCACCCGCCTCTGGTCCCTCGGCGTCTCCGGCGTGCGGGCCGGAACCTTCCACCGCACCGCGCTCGGCCTCCTGCGCGAGCACCGAGAGCTGCGCGGCCGTCCGGCGCCCCAGCTCATGCCCGACCGCCGCCGGCTGCTGGCCGACATCACGACCGGCGACCCGCGGCGCACCCGAGCCCTCGACGGTGAGATCGGTTGGGCGAAGGCCCGCCTGGTTCCGCCGGACCAATACGAGGGCGAGGCACGTCGGCACCGCCGGCGCAGCGGCGTCAACCACGACCAGGTGGCGGAGATCTATGCCCGTTACGAGGAGGAGCGCAGCACGGCGGCGCCTGCTCGACTTCGACGACCTGATCGTGGCCTGCGCCGACGCCCTGGCCGGCGACAGCGAATTCGCCGACTCCATCCGCTGGCGCAGCCGTCACCTCTTCGTCGACGAGATGCAGGACGTCAACCCGGCCCAGTTCCGCCTGCTCGAGCGCGTTGCTCTCCGACGATCCCGACCTCTTCGTGGTGGGCGACCCCAACCAGTCGGTCTACGGCTTCAATGGCGCGGATCCCACCCTGCTCGACCGTCTGCCCGAGATTCTGCGCGGGACCAAGGTCATCCGGCTCGACGAGAACCATCGCTGCACACCCCAGGTCGTGGCGGTCGCGACCGAGGTGCTGCGCGACGCCGGCGGCGCCGCGGCCAGCGAGGTGGTGCCGCCACGCTCGTCCCGGGTCGACGGGCCGGTGCCCCGGGTGGTGTCCCACGCCACCGATGAAGACGAAGCAACCTGGGCGGCCCGCCAGGTCAAGTTGTCGCGGGCGCCCGGACGGCCCTGGTCGTCCATCGCGGTGCTGACCCGCACCAACGCGCAGCTGACCAAGGTGCTCGCCGCCATGGAGGCGGCCGGCGTGCCCGCCGCCGTGGCGGGCGCGGACCTCGGGCCGGCCAGCGACCTCCGAGGCGAGGGCTCCCACCGCGGTGCCAGGGCCGGCGTCGCCAGGGTTGCGCCACGCGCTGCGCCAGGTGCGGCCTCGGGTGGCGGCCGTGGCGTCGACCTGGACGACGACGAGGTGGCGGAACCGGTACCCCGCGACCACGTGGTGCTCTCCACGTTCCACCGGGCCAAGGGCCTGCAGTGGCAGACCGTGCTCGTGCTCGGGTTGAGCGGCGGGCTGATGCCGCTGGCCTCGGCCCAGACGCCGGCTGCGGTCGAGGAGGAACGCCGCTTGCTCTATGTCGCCCTGACCCGCTCCGAGGACGAGCTCTGGTGCAGCTGGTTCGAGCGCTCCAGCAGCGAGCGTGGCGAGGTCGAGCGAGGGCCGAGCCCGTGGCTGGCCCCGATCGAGCGGGCGATCGAAGAGCTCGACAAGGAGGCAGCGCCGGTCGCGGCCTCCGAGGTGTCATCCCGGGTAGCGGAGCTGCGCCGCCGGCTGGCCGAAGGGGTCGAGGGCACGACGGACCTGCCCTCCGAGGACGAGGAGTCGGGCTCACCACCCTGCCTGACCGACTGACCGTACTGGTCGGCCGGCCCACCATGCCGGCGCGGCTCCCGGCCCCGACCGAGCACTGCGGCCGGGTGCGGAGGGGCCGATAAGGTCATCGAAGCCCGGACGTCGAGAGGTGGGAGTGCCCTTCATGTCGGATCTCCTCGAGCAGCTGCGCAAGGCGGTCGGCGAGCAGCAACGTCGTGGCCGGCGACGCCGTCCACGACGACTACACGCACGACGAGACCCTTAGCGCCACGCCCCAATCGCCGCTGGCCCTTGTGCTGCCCGGATCGACCGGGGAGGTCGTCGAGGTCCTGCGCTGGGCCAATGAGCAGGGCGTGCCCGTGATCGCCCGGGGCAGCGGGACCGGTCTGTCCGGCGCCGCCATCCCGGTGGGCGACGGCATCCTGATGGCCTTCGACCGGATGAACCACATTCGAGAGATCGACACCGAGAACCAGGTCGCCGTGGTCGAGCCCGGAGTCACGCTCGAGCAGCTGAATCAGGAGCTGGCGCCCCTCGGCCTCATCTACCCGGTGTCGCCGGGCGAGCAGACGGCGTCGCTGGGTGGGAACGTCGGGACCAATGCCGGTGGCATGCGCGCCGTCCGCTACGGCGTGACCCGGCACCACGTGCTGGGCCTCGAGGCGGTGCTGGCCGACGGGACCGTGCTGCGCACCGGGGGCAAGTTCGTCAAGAGCTCCTCCGGCTACGACCTGACGCAGCTGCTCATCGGCTCCGAGGGCACCTTGGCCGTGACCACCGAGGTGACGGTGAAGGTGCAGCCACGGCCGACGGACTCCGCCACCGTCCTCGTCCCTTTCGGAACCCTGGCCGACGTGACGCACGCCGTGCCCCGGATCGTGGCCTCGGGCATCAACCCGACCATCCTCGAATACGCCGATGCGCTCGTCCTGAGCAGCATCACCAAAGCGGCCGGACTCGACCTCGGCATTCCCGACGCCATCCAGGAAGCGGCGCAGGCCTATCTCATCGTCGTGCTCGAACAGACGTCGGCCGATCCGGCTCGAGGAAGACGTCGAGCAGCTGGGGACACTGCTCGAATCCCTCGATGCCATCGACGTCTACGTCCTGCCGCCGCACGCCGGCTCTGACCTCATCGTGGCCCGGGAGCGGCTGTTCTTCGTGACGAAGGCCGCGGGGGCCGACGACATCATCGATGCCGTCATCCCCCGTGCCGCCATCCCCGACTACCTGGCACGGGTGGCCGAGCTGGCGGGCGAGCACGGCACCTTCGTCACGGGCTGCGGCCACGTCGGCGACGGCAACGTGCACCTCGGCGTGTTCCAGCCCGACCCGGAGAAGCGGCACGCACTCGAACGCGAGATCCTGCGGACGGCGATCGACGCCGGCGGCGCCGTATCGGGCGAACACGGAATCGGCACGGCCAAGCTGCCGTTCTTCCTGGAGCTCGAGGATCCCTCTGCGCTCGAACTCATGCGAGCCATCAAGGGCGTGTTCGACCCGAAGGGCATCCTCGGTCCCGGCCGACTGCTCGGCGAGTCCTGCACCATCCACCCAGGCCGACGCGGCCACCAAGCCAGGAGCAACCAGATGAACGGTGCCCGAGCCCTCCTCTCGACGCTCGTCGACGCCGGCGTCGACGTGTGCTTCGCCAATCCCGGGACCTCCGAGATGCACTTCGTGGCCGCGCTCGACGACGTACCCGCCATGCGGGGCGTCCTCTGCCTCTTCGAGGGAGTGGTCACCGGCGCCGCCGACGGCTACGGCAGGGTGGCGGGGCGAGCCGGCCGCCACCCTGCTCCACCTCGGGCCGGGGCTCGGCAACGGCCTGGCCAACCTGCACAACGCCCGGCGCGCCCGCACCCCGATCGTCAACATCGTGGGCGACCACGCCACCTACCACACTCGCTACGACGCCCCGCTCGAGTCCGACATCGCGTCCATCGCCGGGGCGGTCTCGGGCTGGTACCGCTCGACCGCGCGGGCCGACGACGTGGCGGGCGACGCGGTCGACGCCGTGGCCGCGGCCTACGGGCCACCCGGGTGCGTGGCCACGCTGGTGCTGCCGGCCGACGCCTCGTGGTCCGAGTCGTCCACCGGACCCCACGCACCCCGGCCCCTGGCGCGGCGCACCGTCGTCCCCGCCGACACCGTCGACGAGGTGGCCAAGGCCTTGCGGTCGGGCGAGCGGACCGCGCTCCTGCTGGGTGGGCGGGCCCTGCGGGCCGACGGCCTCCACGCGGCCAGCCGGGTCGCCGGGACCACCGGTGCCGCACTCGTTGGGCGAGACGTTCCCGGCCAACCTCGAACGCGGCGCCGGCATCCCAGCGGTGGACCGCTTGGCCTATCTGGCCGAGATGGCGCAGGCCCAGCTCGACGGGGTGCGCCATCTCGTCCTGGTCGACGCCAAGTCGCCCGTGTCCTTCTTCGCCTATCCGGGCAAGGCCAGCGACCTCGTCCCCGCCGGCTGCACCGTGCACACGCTGGTCCGACCGGGCGAGGATGCGGCGAGAGGCGCTCGATGCACTGGCCGAGGCCGTCGGTGCGCCGGGCGATGCCGGTGCCCCCGCTCCGGCCACGCGTCCGGACACGCCGTCCGGCGGGCTCAGCACCGAGACGCTGGCGGCCGCGGTGGGGGCGACGCTGCCCGAGGGCACGGTGGTGGTCGACGAAGGCAACACGTCGGGACTCTTCGTCGCCGGCGCGACAGCGGGGGCGCCACGTCACGATTGGCTGACGCTGACCGGTGGCGCCATCGGCATCGGGTTGCCCATGGCCACAGGCGCCGCCGTGGCGGCCCCTGATCGCCCCGTGCTCTGCCTGCAGGCGGACGGGAGCGCCATGTACACACTGCAGGCGCTGTGGACGCACGCCCGCGAAGGGTTGAACGTGACAACGGTGATCCTGTCCAACCGTAGCTATGCCATCCTCAACATGGAACTGCACCGCGTTGGTGCGGACGCCGGCGGACCGCAGGCCCGACGCCTGCTCGACCTCACCGATCCCGAACTCGACTTCTGCGACCTGGCGCGCGGCATGGGCGTGCCGGCCCGCCGCGTCGAGAATGCGGAAGACCTGGTCAGCGCGCTTCAAAACGGCTTTCGCGAGCCCGGACCCAGCCTCATCGAGGTGCCCCTGTAGAGCAAACGTTGTGCGGCGCGGCAATGCACCGACAACACTCCGGGCCTTACCGTCCAATAGAGCCGAACGGCTCTAATGACCTTGCAACCGTGCTGTCACCATGCGCCTATCGAGACGGTGCCGGACCACTCCGACGCCGCGATAGTCCACTGGAGAGCGACACGATGCAGATGAACGGCCCCGCCTCAGGGACTCGGAACATCGACGAGGGCCTCAAGCGCCTGCGCCGCGATTTGCGCGTCACCGCCGAACCCTACGCGTGCCGGGAAGACTCTTCGGAGATCGTCAACTACGCGGCATTGGAGTTCGAGCTCGAGCGGATGAAGAAGCGGCTCGCCATCTGGCAGATTTTCATGAACTACATGCGCGGTGGCGCCAAAAGCTGGCCCGAAGTCCAGAGCTCACTCACGCAGAGGGACTTCGAAGAGATCGTGAACATCTGCGATGGCGTCTCGCTGCGCGACCTCCTCCTCGACGAAGGCTGATCCACCCTCCACTCCCCACGCCCCCGCCGCTGAGCCCCGCTGCTCCCCCGGCAGCTCTACGCGAAGTCGACGACCACGGGCGCATGATCGGACGGCTTCTTCCCCTTGCGGGCATCGCGGTCGCGAAACGCCCCGGTAGCCCGCTCCACCAGGTCGTCGCTGACGAGTACCAGGTCGATGCGCAGTCCGCGTCCCTCGTGAAAGTCGCCGGCTCGGTAGTCCCACCAGGTGAACGTGCCTGGCTCGTTGAACCGCCGGAAGATGTCGTCGAGTCCCCACTCCTCCACCCGGGCCAGAGCGCGGCGCTCGGGCTCGCTCACGTGCGTCGCCCCGACGAAGGCAGCCGGATCCCAGACGTCACCGTCATCAGGGGCGACGTTGAAGTCGCCGCAGACGGCGACCGACGAGCCCGGCGGGCAGCGCTCGTCCAGTGTCTTGCGCAACTGCGCGAGCCAGGCCAACTTGATCGGGTACATCTCGTTGTCCAAGGACCGCCCGTTGGGCACGTAAACGGCGAAGACGGTCGTCCCGGCACAACGGGCACTGATGACCCGGCGTCCGTTGTCGTCGTCGGGAGTACCGAAACCGCGGATCACATCCTCGAGGCCGACCTTGCTGATGATGGCAACGCCGTTCCAGCGACCGTCCCCGTAGTGGGCCGACTCGTAGCCGAGCTCGGCGAACGCATCCTCGGGGAACTTGTCGTCCGCCTGCTTGGTCTCCTGCATGCAGAGCACATCGGGCTGCTGTTGCTCGAGCCATTCGGTCACCCGGGGCAGGCGAGCGGTGAGTGAGTTCACGTTCCACGTAGCGAGGCGCATCAGGCAGCTCCATCCACGATGACGAAGAGAAGATCGGTCTCGCAGGCAGTCTTCCCGTCGACCGAGGCCACCCCGTGACCCTTGCCGGCCCGAGCGGAGAGGCGATCCATGAAGACGTCGAGCTCGAGCGTCTCGCCCGGGACGACCTGGCGGCGGAATCGCGCCTTCTCGATCCCGCCGAAGAGCGGCAGCTTGCCCGCGTAGCGCGGGTCGAGCAGGACGGCGATGCCGCCGAGCTGAGCAAGGGACTCGACCATCAACACCCCCGGCAGGGTGGGACGTCCGGGAAAATGCCCCGCGAAGAACGGTTCGTCCCCGGTGAGGCGCCAATGTCCCCGGGCCGAGACACCCGGCTCGACCGCCGTGAGCTCGCTCACGAACAGGAACGGCGGTCGATGGGGCAGGACGTCGGCGGGGTCAGGAAGCTCCATCTGCGGGACGTTACCCAGACCTAGGCGCGGGCCGCCTTGGCAGCCTTCTTGGCTGGGGCTTTCTTCGCCTTGGCCGCCTTCTTGGCTGCAGCCTTCTTGGTCGTCACTTTCTTCGCTGCCGCCTTCTTGGTCCCCGCCTTCTTGGCCGGGGCCTTCTTCAGCGGTGCCGCAGACTTTGCCGTGGCGGCGGCCGCCTTCTTGGCCGCAGCCGCCTTCTTCGTTGCGGCCTTCTCGGGCGCAGACTTCTTGGCCGTCTTCTTTCCCGGGCGCTTGCTGGCCGCCGCCGTCTTGGGCCGCTTTCCGTCCCCCGAAGCCTCGCTCCTGGCGCCATTGATTGCCGCAGATGTCGATGCCTGCGCTTCGACCCGCGGCGCCCGCTTCGCGGCATGGCTCGACGCTGCCTCGGAAGAAACTGGGAGTGCGAGCTCGGCCACCCGGCGCGGGGGGTCCAAGCCGGCCAGGATGAATGGGCGCACTTCGCCCTTCTTCAGCACCTGGCGCGCCTTCGTCGGCGGCGGCGTACCCATGGCAGTCAAGGGGATGTAGCAGTGCAGCACTCCCCCTTCGGGCATGGCCACGTCGACCATGGCCCCGTGCGAGGTGAAAGACACCACTTCGCCCTCCACCGTGGTCCCGACGGCGAAGCTGGCGACGAAGTTGATGAACGCCAGCGGCTCGTTGACGGCCGGTGGTGGGGTCGTCCGCTTCTTTTCGATCCGGCTCGCCGCGCTGGCCACGGCCGGCGTCGTCGTCGTCGCCGCCTTTTTGGCCTTGGCGCTCTTGGGCGGAGCCGCCTTCTTGGTCGACCCCTTCGACTTGGAAGGCTTGGCCGGGTGGAGTGCCTCCTCGACCGCTTCCTCGATCGCGTTCGAGAGCACCGGGTCGACCTTGACCCGGCCCGGTGGTGGGACGGTCGGGGTGATGGGCCACGACGAGTCGACGGTCGAGACGGCCTTCTTGGTCGCCTTCTTCGCCTTGGGTCCCCTCTTGGCTGCTTTCTTGGCCGCCCGGGCCAGCTCGGCCGCCTTGGCGGGTGCGGAATCGGGGTCCTTCTTCTTGGACTTGGCCTCGGCCGTCGCCGCCCGGCTCTTGGGTCCCCGGATGGGGATGCGGGGCGTGAAGATCCAACCCACACCGGGTACCGGCTTGCCGCCGATCAGCCGGCCCTCGTCGAAGAGCCAGGGATGCTCGCCGTGAAACTCCTGAAACGAGTCGTTCGAGAGGACGATGGCACCGGTGCGCTCGGCGATGCGCAGCACGAAGGCGTCGCCCCGGCCGATGGCGCCCGCCGGCGGCGAGATCACCTCACCATTGAGCATGGCGGCGCGTACCTCGTCACGCTCTTCGTCCGAGACGCGGTGCTCGAATGTGGCGTCGACGACCACGATGATGCTGGCATCGGGATCCTCGGCCGCGTAGGCGCGTACCGCCTCATCGAGCTGCTTCAAGCTTGGTGAGGTTCGTCCCTCGGTGGCCAGGTTGGACCCGTCCACCACGACATGGTGCGGTTCAGCCAACGGACCGCCGCAAAAGATCAGCCTGCTCGAGAGTGTGCAGGGCGGCACTGCCGATGGCCGGGCTGGACGACTCGGTGCGGCTGACGTGGCGCAGCTTGAGTCGGTCGGGCAGACATGCGTGCAATCGCGCGTGGACGAAGGACCAGCCACCCATGTTCTCGGGCTCCTCCTGGAGCCAGACCACTTCGGTGGCCTCGGAGTAGCGCTCCAAGGTGGCGACGATCTGCTGGACGGGCCAGGGGTAGAGCTGCTCCACACGGACAATCGCTACCTGAGCCGCCGCGGTCTCGTCCAACTGGCTCCGATGGGCCAGGGCCTCGTGGGCGATCTTCCCGCTGCACAGGACGACGCGACGCACCGCGCTGGGGTCCTCGATGGCGGCATCGTCAATGAGCAGACGGAAGGATCCCGTCTCGAGATCGCCCAACGTCGAACGGGAGGCATGCGCCCGCAACAATGACTTGGGGGTCACGACGATGAGCGGACGCTTGGGGTTCAGCCGAGCCTGTGAGCGCAGCAGGTGAAAGTACTGAGCCGATGTCGAGGGGATGGTCACCCGCATGTTGCCCCGGGCACTGAGTGACAGGAAGCGCTCGAAACGCGAGGAGGAGTGCTCCGGACCCTGTCCCTCGTACCCGTGCGGCAAGAGCATTACCAGGCCGGAGTACTGGCCCCACTTGATCTCGGCTGCGGCGAGGAAGTTGTCGATGATGATCTGGGCACCGTTGGCGAAGTCGCCGAACTGCGCCTCCCAGGCCACGAGAGCTTCGGGCGCCTCCACCGAATAGCCGTACTCGAACCCGACGGCGGCGTACTCGGACAGCAACGAGTCCCGGATGGTGAAATTCCCCATCGCGCCCGGCGGGATGAGCTGGGCGGCTCCCACGCGAGCCAGACCATCCCGGATATGGGCCAACGGGACGTACTCGTCGGCATTCGAATAGTCGACCAAGACGGCATGTCTGTGGCTGAACGTGCCCCGGCGGGTGTCCTGACCGGTCAGGCGCACGTTCACGCCTTCGTACATCAACGAGCCGAATGCCAGGGCTTCGGCCAAGGCCCAATCCACCGAGCCACTCGCGACGAGCTCGTCGCGCTGGGCGAACTGACGCTCGAGCTTTGGGTGAATGGTGAAGCCGTCTGGCACCGTGCGCACGACGGCGGAGAGAGCATGGAGGACGTCGGGAGCGATGCCGGTCTCGGGTGGGTCGCCCACCTTCGGCGCCGGCTCGGCGGGAAGCAACTCGGTCGGGGCCAGCGAAGGTTCCTGGCGCACCTCGTCGAGGACGGTCTGTAGCTTGGCGTTGAAGTCGTCGAGGGCGTGCTCGGCTTCGTCGAGGGTGATGTCACCCCGACGGACCAGCGTCTCTGTGTAGAGTTTGCGCACCGAGCGCTTGGCGTCGATGCGCTGGTACATCAGCGGCTGGGTATAGCTCGGGTCGTCACCCTCGTTGTGCCCGTGCTTGCGGTAGCAGACCAGATCGATCACGACGTCCTTGTGGAACGTCTGGCGGAACGAGAAGGCGAGGCGAGCGGCCCGCACGCAGGCTTCGGGGTCATCCCCGTTCACGTGGAAGATAGGCGCCTGGACCATCTTGGCCACGTCGGTCGGGTACACCGAGGTGCGAGCCGACGCCGGCGCCGTGGTGAAGCCGAGCTGATTGTTGATGACCAGATGCACGGTGCCGCCGGTTCGGTAGCCCGAAAGGCCCGAGAGATTGAGCGTCTCGGCGACGACACCCTGGCCGGCGAATGCAGCGTCGCCGTGGATGAGCACCGACATGCACGGGAATCCGTCCACACCCTCCGTGGCGGCAGCCGGCGTGCCGTCGGTCGGCGGGGAGAGCCGATCCTGCTTGGCCCGTGTCATGCCCTCCACCACGGGGTCGACCGCCTCGAGGTGCGAGGGATTCGAAGCCAAGGTGATCGGCAGCTCTTCACCGGCGCTGGCCATGTACACGCCTCGGGCGCCCTTGTGGTACTTCACGTCTCCTGAGCCCTGGACCGACTCGGGGTCGAGATTCCCCTCGAACTCCTCGAAGATCTCGCGGTACGACTTGCCCACGATGTTGGCCAGCACGTTCAGCCGACCCCGATGGGCCATCCCCATCACGACCTCGGCCACCCCGGAGCCGGCCGCCGAGTCGAGCAGTGCATCCAACAACACGATGGTCGATTCGGCACCTTCCAGACCGAAGCGCTTCTGCCCGACGTAGCGAGTGTGGAGAAAGCGCTCGAAGACCTCGGCCGCGTTGAGCCGGTCGAGAATGTGACGCTGCTCCTCGATGTTGAGCGTGGTCGGCTGACCCTCGACATGCTGTTGGATCCACCGCTTCTGCTCGGGGTCCTGGATGTGCATGTACTCGATGCCCAGCGTCCTGCAGTAGGCGTCGCGCAGGACGTGGAGGATCTCGTCGAGGGTGGCCACGTCGCGCCCGGCCAGGCCGTCCGCCACGAACTGGCGGGGCAGATCCCAGATGGTGAGCCCGTAGGTGAGCGGGTCGAGTTCGGGATGGATGTGCGGGGGCTCGGCGTCGAGCGGGTCCAGGTGGGCGATGAGGTGCCCACGAACCCGGTACATGTTGATGAGCGTCTGCACGTGGACCTGTTTGATCAGGCGCTGGTGCTCACCCTCCTCGGACGCTTCGCCGGCATTCGAGTCCACCTGCCAGCGCACCGGTTCGTAGGGCACGCCCATCGACTCGAAGAGATCGTCGTAGAAGCCGTCGACCCCCGTCAGCAGCGCGGCGACCCGGCCGAGGAAGAGACCGGACTCCGCACCCTGAATGATGCGGTGGTCGTAGGTCGAGGTGAGCGTGACGACCTTGCCCAGTCCGAGCTCGGCCAGTACACGGGGATCGGCAGCCTCGAAGCCGGACGGGTAGCCCAGCGCGCCCACGCCGACGATGGCGCCCTGGCCCGGCATGAGTCGAGGCACCGACTGGATGGTGCCAAGCGTGCCTGGGTTGGTCAGCGACACCGTCGTCCCGGCGAAATCGTCCGGCGCGATCTTCCCCGTGTGGATTTTGCGGATGAGGTCCTCGTAGGCGAGGACGAATCCACGGAAGTCGAGGGTGTCCGCCTCCTTGATGCAAGGCACGAGCAGGGTGCGCGTCCCGTCGCTCTTCTCCTGGTCGACCGCGAGGCCAAGGCCGACATGCTTGTGATGGATGACGCCAGGCTTGCCCGACCCGTCGGCATCGGCCACGAAGGTGGCGTTGAGCGCGGGCACGTCGTGCAGGGCGCGGACGACCGCGTAGCCGATGATGTGGGTGAAGCTGACCTTGGCGCCGGTCGTCCGGGCCAACTGGTTGTTCAGGATGAGCCGGTTGACCTCGAGCAAGCGTGCGGGCACCGAGCGCACGCTGGTCGCCGTCGGCACACCGAGGCTGGCCTCCATGTTCGTGACGATGCGGGAAGCCGCGCCGCGCAGCACGACGGCCTCTTCGGGCCCCGATTGCCCGAGGGCAAGCGGAGCCGGCGTGCGTCGGCGCCTCCGGAGCCGTCGCCGCTGTCGCCGCCGGTGCGACTGGTGCGACGGGTGCGACGGGTGCTGGCCACCGTGGCTCCGAGAGCAGCACTGTCGGTCGAGGCGGCCTGGCTCTGGGGCACCGGAACGGGCGCCGGGCGGTAGTCAGCGAAGAACTCCCGCCAGCTCTCGCTGACCGAGTCAGGATCGGCCAGGAAGCGGTCGTACATGTCGTCGACGAGCCAGGCATTGGGCCCAAATGAGCCTCCTGCGCCGCCGAACTGGGTCATGAGCCAACCCTACCGGTGGAGGTCGGGGTTGGTGGGCAGCTCCGGGTAGCGTCTGCCCTGCCCATGCCCTATCCGGCCGCACTCCAGGTCTCGTCGCGGCCTGCCCCGACGCCAGGCGCCGCCACGGTCGTTTTCGTCCACGGATCGCTCGACCGAGGCGAGAGCTTCCGGCGCGTCATGCGCCGCCTGCCCGAGCTCACGACGTTGGCCTACGACCGCCGGGGCTACCAAGGATCCCGCGGCGCCGGAGTCACCGATCTCGGTGGGCACATCGAAGACCTGCTGGCCATCGGCGAGGAGCTGCGGGCCTCCGTTCCCGATGGCGGCGCCGGACCCCTGGTTGCCGTCGGCCACAGTTTCGGGGGCGACGTCGTGGTCGGCGCCGCTCTGGCCTCGCCCCGGGTCTTCGACGCCATCGGAGCCTTCGAACCCCCGATGCCCTGGCTGGGCTTTCGACGCCAGCAGGCCAACGGGAGTCAGGCCCAGGGCTGGCCGCCGATGTCCGAGGACCCGGCCGTCGAGGTCGAGTACTTCTTCTCCCGCATGGTCAGCCCGGAGGCCTGGGCCCGCCTGACCGACGAGGGTCGGGCCGACCGGGTGGCCGACGGGCCCGCCCTGATGGGCGATCTGCGCAGTTTTCGCTCCATTGAGCCGGTCTTCGACGTGACCGCGCTGGCCGTGCCGGCCGTGTTCGGTCGGGGCGGCGACGGTTCGGCCCCGCACCACCGGCGCAGCGTCGAATGGTTGGGTGAGAACGTGCCGGGGGCGTCGGTGTTCCGCATTGAGGGAGCACACCACGGCGCACACCTGTCGCATCCAGACCATTTCGCCGCCATGACGCGGCTCGTCGTCGAGAAAGCAGGCGGAGTCAGCTACACCGACGAGAACGGCGGCAAGCCCTCCTGGTAGGCGTCATGCGTCGGCTGGGGCTGGGGCTGGGGCTCGGGCTCGGGCTCGGGCTCGGGCTCGTGGAGGAGTCGGGGGTGGGGGTGCTTCAGCTGACGCGACAACATCTCTTCGTACTCTTCGCCTTCGCCTTCGCTCTTGATGCCCGTGATGAGCGGAGAGTGTGACAAGAAGACCGCCCCGACGAACATCAGCAGCAGGGACACTGCTTCGAGCGGCCCGTACGGCCCCGAGGTGCGGAGGCTGTCGCCGTAGAGAGCGATGCCGAGGCAGATGCTGACCAGAGGGTCGACCAGAACCAGCGTGGACTGGGATGCGGCGAGCGGGCCAGCGTGGAATGCGTTCTGCGTGAGGAAGAGGCCGAGCAGGCCGAAGACAACGACCCCGTAGGTCTGCCAGTGATAGAAGAGCGTGACCCAGTCGTTGGCGGCGTAGTCGCTCACCGTCTTGATAAGGGCCGCCGTGAACGCGTACGTGATGGCGGCCGCACTGCCGAACATGGCCGCCTTCCACCAGCGGGGACCCCAGCGGGTCGCCACCACAGTGAGGACGATGAGGCCGCAGGTGGTGCTGCCGACCACGATCCAACCGAGGTTGGTCGGCACCTCCTGGCCGCCGCCGGGTGCCGCGAAGTAGAGGAAACCGGCCAGCCCGAAGGCGATGGCGCCCGCGCCGATCCATTCCCGATACGTGATCTGGAAGCGAAAGTACGTGCCGAGGATGGCCACCAGGAAGAGAAGCTCCATGGTGAGGATCGGCTGCACCACCGAGAGACGGCCGAGGTGAAGGGCAAACGATTGAAACAGGAAGGAACAGATCATGAAGGCGAATCCGAGGAGCCAGACGCCGCGCTTGATGGCATGGGCCATCAGGCTCAACCGCATCGTCGTCTCTTCGGGGGCATCTTCGACGCCCATGCGCTGGAACACGCTGGTCAGCGCGTTGGACAAAGCTGCCGCTACAGCAAGGACATAGACCATCGCCTCAACTCAGATGTTAACGGGCGACCGTCACACAGCAATCAGTCGGCTCACAGCTGGCACACAGGCACATGCTATTTCTCTGTATCCCGCCAGAGACGCAGGAATTCTGTGCCCTGGGCTCTGCCAAGCCGGATCGGATCTCGAAGACGTGCGTTCCCGCAGAAATTCAGATGGTCTGCCCTACACAGAATGTGGCATTTAGGTTACGTTTAGCCAATCTTCTGCCGACCGATGTTGAGTGAAGTGCAAGCTTCTGTCGACTCGGTCGGGAGGGGTGCGAAGCGGCCGTCACCGGGGCGACCGGCGAGCAAGGGGAGTGTAAATGGGACTGAAGGGGCTACTGAGGCGGTCTGCGTTCGCCGCTCTCGCAGCGGGTGCAGTGACGATGTCACTTGTTGCGGTCACACCCGTGACGAGCGGTGCGTCGACGAAGGCATCATCCAGTTCAGGCGGGACGGCGACGATGGCGCTGGACGAGAACCTCGTCGGCTTCAACATCAACACATCGGCCGCTTCGGAGTTCGTCCTCCAAGAGATCATGAACATGGTCTGGCCGCAGGCGTTCATCGTCAACGCCAAACTGCAACCGGTCCTGAACAACCAGCTGCTGACGAGCGCGGTGCAAACGAGCACCAGCCCACAGACCGTCGTCTACACCCTGAACCCCAAGGCTGTGTGGTCAGATGGCACAGCCATCACGGCTGACGACTTCATCTACAACTGGCAGGCGCAGAGCGGCAATCCCGCGTACACCGACGTCGGCAACAAGCCGTACGACACCGCATCGAGCGCCGGCTACAACCAGATCCAGTCCGTCGTGGGTTCGAACCCGTCCGGCGGTGCGGCGTGCGATCCTGGGAGCACAGCGGACCGCAACGTCGGCCTGTGCCCCAACGGCAGGACGGTCACCGTGACCTTCAAGCCGAGCTTCACCGACTGGCGCGCCATCTACACCAACATCGTCCCGGCCCACATTGCACGGACCGTCGGCTGGAACACCGGGTTTTCCGGGCCGGCGCAGACCATCTCGGGCAGCTGGTACAAGATCCAGAGCTACAACTCGAACCAGTCCGTCGTGCTGGTCCGCAACCCGACCTACTGGGCCACGCCCGGCAAGCTGGACAAGATCGTCTTCTCCTTCTTCTCAGAGGACAGCCAGCTCGTACCGGCCCTGCAGAACAAGGAAGTCAACGTCATCAACCCGTCGACGGTGAACTTGTCGATCGTGCAAAACGCCAACCAAGTGCCCGGGGCGACCAAGGCCACCCTGCCGGGACTCGAATTCGAGCACTTCGACTTCAACCAGGCCGATCCCTACCTGGCCAAGCAGCAGGTACGCGAGGCCATCGCGCACGGCGTGAACCGCCAGGAACTGATCCAGCGCACCGTCGGTGAGATCTCCAAGGGCATCACGCCGCTGGGCAGTCGCATGTACATGCCGACGCAGTCGGCCTACAAGGGCACCAAGTACGCCTTCAGCACGTCGACTTCGAACAACCTCTTCAAGGAGCTCGGCTTCAAGAAGGCTTCGGACGGCTACTGGCAGCCAAACTACGGCCCACAGCAGGGTAAGGACCTGACCTTCACCATCCAGTCCACGTCCGGGAACACCATCCGGGCCCAGACGGAGGAGCTCTTCCAGGCCCAGATGAAGACGATCGGCGTCAAGATCAACATTCAGAACTACGACGCCAACACGTTCTTCGGAACCAACCTGCCGAATGGCACTTACCAGATCGGTGAGTTCGCCTGGGTCGCAACCCCGTTCGTGTCGAGCAACCAGTCGATCTACTGCTCGTACACCGACGCGACCAACTGCGGGCAGAACTGGACCCACTCCTCCGAGGAGAACGTGGACAGCCTGATGAAGACCGGTGCCTCTGCGCCGAGCACCTCTCAGGAGGCCGCGGACTTCAACAAGGCCGATGCGGCGCTGTGGCAGCAGATGGTGACCCTGCCGCTGTACCAGAAGCCACAGTTCTTCGCCTGGTCGAACACCCTCAAGGGTGTCGTTCCCAACACGTCGAGCGTCGGCATCACCTGGAACGCCGAAGACTGGAGCATGAGCTAGTCCACCGGCTCGTCTGAACGCGAGGGAGGGACTGTGCCTACGAGAGGTCGGTCCCTCCCTCAACTTCTTTCTGCCCCTGGTACCAGCTCTTTTTCCTCCCTAGAATCCCTCCATGTTCGCCTACGTCATTAGGCGCCTGCTCATCAGCGTCGTCGTCCTTTTCTTCGCGACGATTCTGGTCTTCGTCCTCGTCGCCAGTTCCGGCAACCCTCTGGCCCTCCTTCTGGCCAATCCCCACATCTCCCACGAGACGATCGTGCACCGCGAGCAGCTCCTCCACCTCAACGATCCGTTGTGGCAGCGCTACTGGATCTGGCTGACGGGGGCGCTGCACGGGGACCTGGGAACGACCATTAGTGGCCAGGACGTGGCGTCCCAGGCGATCTCGCACCTGGTGGTGACGCTCCGGATGGTGGTCATCGCCACGTTCATCGCCATCTTCGTCGCCATCTTCTTGGGTGTCCTGGCGGCGGTCCGCCAGAACAAGCTCACCGACAAGGCGATCACGGTGACCAACTTCGTCTTGCTTGCCACGCCGGTGTTCGTTCTCGGCCTCGCCCTCAAAGAGTTCGTGGCCATCCCGATCAACCAGCACCTGAACACGACCGTCTTCTACACGAACGGCGAGCAGAGCCCGACCTTGAGCGGCTCGTTCATCAGCCGGTTGCCGGACTACGCGGCGCACACGGCTCTGCCTGTCATCACCCTCGTCCTCGTCTCCTACTCCTCGTGGGCCATCTACCAGCGCTCGTCCATGATCGAGACGCTCGATGCCGACCACGTGCGCCTGGCGCGGGCCAAGGGTCTGAGCTCGCGGCGCGTGCTCATTCGCCACGTGCTGCGCAACGCGCTCATCCCGGTGACCACCGTGATCGCCTTGGACTTCGCGGCCGTTCTCGGCGGGGCCATCCTGACCGAAGTCGTGTTCGGGTGGCAGGGTCTTGGGCAGTGGTACCTCAACGGCGTGACCACGCTCGACACCAATGTGATGCTCGCCTACCTGTTGATCACCGCCACCTTCGTCATCCTCTTCAACCTGCTGGCGGACATCCTCTACGGCGTCCTCGACCCGAGGATTCGTTATGGCTGACCCGGTCCAACGGGAGAACTTCGTCATCCAGACGCCCCAGCAGGTGGCGACCACGGAGGCTGGCTCGCACACCCTGGCCAGTGTCGGTGCCGGCCTGGAGTTGTCCCAGGACGCGTACGGCCTGGCCGGCGGAGAGGCCAAGAGCCAGTCCCGCATCGTCCTCAGCCGATTCCTGCACCAGCGACTCGCCATTCTCGGGCTCTGCATCTTCGCCGCGCTCGGCATCGGCTCCATCTTGGTCGGCCACTTCTGGCAGTTCAGCTACACCGAGATCACCAACAACCTCAACGACCCGCCGTCGTGGACGAACCCCTTCGGGACCAACTCCATCGGCAACGACATGTTCGCCCAAGTCATGGCCGGCGTGGAGAAGGACATTCAGATCGCCCTCACGGTGGCCGCCATGGCGACGATCATCGGCGTGACCATCGGCGCCATCGCCGGCTTCTACCGGGGCTGGGTCGACTCGCTCCTCATGCGCTTCGTCGACCTGGTGCTGGTGCTGCCGGTGCTCGCGGTCTTGATCGTCCTGTCCAACAAGCTTTCGAAGGAATCCAACAACTGGCTCGGCCTGGCCCTCATCATCGGGCTCTTGTCATGGACGTACGTGGCCCGCCTGGTGCGGGCGGACTTCCTGTCGCTGCGCGAACGTGAGTTCGTCGAAGCCTCGCGGGCGCTCGGAGCCACCAACCGCCGCATCATCGTCAAGCACATGCTGCCGAACGCAGTCGGGCCGATCATCGTGAACGCGACGCTGACGGTAGCCCTGAGCATCATCTTCGAGTCCACCCTGTCCTTCCTCGGACTCGGCGTGCAGCCGCCTGCCGTGTCGCTCGGACTCCTGGTCGATCAGGGCCAGGACTCGGCGACCACCGAATGGTGGCTCTTCGTCTTTCCCGGTGGTGTTCCTGATCATCCTGATCCTGTCGATCTTCCTGATCGGCGACGGCCTGCGCGAGGCGTTCGACCCGAAGAAGAGCCAGGTCAGGGCCTAGGTGACCGAGCCGGCACTGCAGGTCGACCAGCTCGAGGTCGACTTCCCGACGAAGGACGGCGTCGTTCACGCCGTCCGCGGCATCAGCTTCTCGCTGGCCCCCGGTGAGGTGCTCGGCATCGTCGGCGAATCCGGTTCGGGAAAGTCCGTCACCGCCCTGGCCGCGATGGGACTCCTGCCGAAGAGCGCGCAGATCCGGGGTTCCATCAAGTTCCAGGGCCGCGAGGTGCTCGGCCTCAAGGAGAAGCAGCTGACGGGCGTGCGGGGCACCGGCATCGCCATGATCTTCCAGGACCCCATGACCTCGCTGAACCCGGTGTACACGATCGGCTGGCAGATCGTCGAGGCGATCCGGGCCCACCAGAACCTCAACAAGGAGCAGGCCGAGGCGCGGGCCATCGAGCTCCTCAAGACGGTGGGCATCCCCAATCCCGCCGAGCGCATCAACAACTACCCGCACGAGTTCTCGGGCGGCATGCGCCAGCGTGCGGTGATCGCCATCGCCATGGCCAACGACCCCGAGGTGATCCTGGCCGACGAGCCCACGACCGCGCTCGACGTGACGGTGCAGGCGCAGGTGCTCGCCTCCCTGAAGACAGCGCTGGACCAGACGAACGCCGCCCTCTTGCTGATCACCCACGACCTCGGGGTGATCGCCGGCCTGGCCGACCGGGTCCTGGTCATGTACGCGGGGCGCCCGGTGGAGATCGGCACGGCGGAAGACGTCTTCTACAAGCCCTCCATGCCCTACACCCTCGGCCTCCTCGGCTCGCTCCCCCGCCTCGACAGCGACGGGACCGAACGGCTGCGCCAGATCCCGGGCGCGCCGCCTTCGATGCTGGGCGATCGCATCGGCTGCCCCTTCGCACCTCGCTGCCCGCTCTCCACCGAGCTGTGCGAGTCCGTAGAGCCGGATCTGACGGTGGTGCCGTCCGTGACCTCGGCCCCGGGCGAGCACATGGCGGCCTGCCACTATGCCGAGGCGGTCGAGCGTGGGGACCACGGGCTGGTGTTCTCCGATGGCATCGTCGACAGTACGGTGCCATGACGGTCTCCGACGCCCAGACGAGCAATGGGTCGGGCTCGACGGCGGCCGACGGAACGGTGCTCCTCCAGGTCAAAGACCTGGTCAAGCACTTCCCGCTGCGCGGCGGGACCTTCCTGCGTCACACCGTGGGTGAGATCCACGCAGTATCCGGCGTCTCATTCAACATCTCGGAGGGCGAGACACTGGGTCTGGTCGGCGAGTCCGGATGCGGGAAATCGACCACGGGGCGCGCCATTTTGCAGCTGATCGCCCCCACCTCGGGTTCGGTCAAGTTCGAGGGCGTGGAGCTCACTGCGCTCAGCAAGAGTGAGATGCGGCGCATGCGGCGCAACATCCAGGTGGTCTTCCAGGACCCGTTCGCCTCGCTCGACCCTCGCATGCCCGTGGGCGAGGCCATCGCCGAGCCGCTGGCCATCCACAGCGAGGGGAACAGGGCGACGGTGAACGCCAAGGTGGCCGAGGTGCTCAAGCTGGTGGGGCTCGAGCCTTACCACGCCAACCGCTATCCCAACGAGTTCTCGGGTGGCCAACGCCAGCGGGTGGGCATCGCCCGCGCCCTGGTGCTCCAGCCCAAGCTGCTGGTCCTCGACGAGCCCGTCTCCGCCCTCGACGTCTCGATCCAGGCCGGGGTGGTCAACCTCCTCGACAACCTCCAACAAGAGCTCGGGGTGGCCTACCTCTTCATTGCGCACGACCTGTCCGTCGTGCGCCACATCTCGGATCGGGTCGCCGTCATGTACCTGGGCAAGATCGTCGAGATCGGCGACAGGGTCGACGTCTACGATCGCCCGGCGCACCCCTACACCCAGGCCCTCCTGTCCGCCGTTCCCATCCCGGACCCAAGGGCGGAGCGCTCACGCAAGCACATCGTGCTCGAAGGGGACGTGCCGAGCCCCCAAAATCCTCCGTCAGGATGCCGCTTCCGCACCCGTTGCTGGAAGGCCCAGGAGATCTGCGCCACCGAAGAGCCGGCCCTGATCGACCGGGGCCAAGGCCACCCCGTCGCCTGCCACTTCGCCGAGGTCGCCGCGGTCGTCTGACCAGCGGGCCCGGCCCGGCCAGGGCAGGTCCCGCACGAAGACCCAACTGCAGCGATGAATGGACGAAGGCCCGTACCCCCGCAGTGCCGTCTGGTGGACGAGCGAGGGGTAGCCCTTGTTCCGCTCGAAGGCGTAGCACGGAAAGCTGTCCGCCTCCTCCCGCATGATGCGGTCGCGCACCACCTTGGCCAGCACCGAGGCGGCGGCCACCGAGGCGCACTTGGCGTCGCCGTCCACGATGGGTCGGACAACGCCGGTATAGGGGTCCTCGGGGTGGCGCAACAGGTCGCGCGGACCGTCGATGATCAGTGCTTCGGGCGCCTGACCCAGGCCGGACAGGGCCCGACGGGCGGCGACACGCAGCGCCTCGGTCATGCCCCAGTCGTCGCACTCGGCGGGTGTGCTGTGCCCGACCGCCCAGGCCTCGCACCAGGCGCCCACCTTTTCGAAGATCTGCTCGCGCTTGGCCTCACTCAGCATCTTCGAGTCGCGCAACCAGGCCGGCATCGAGCGTGTGGTCACCCGCGGGCGCAGGACGGCCACCCCCACGGTGAGCGGTCCGGCCCAGGCGCCGCGACCGACTTCGTCCAGCCCGGCCACCCACTCGTGCCCCTCGCGACGCAGGCGCCGCTCTTCCTTTAAGTCGGGGTTCGAGACCGTCACGGCACGCGGCACTCAATACGATGGGCGTCGTGACCGAAGGCGGGGGGGAATCCACCGACGTCAACCAGCGGACCCCGCTCAGCGCGGGGACCAAAGTCGACGTGCGGAACCGATATCAGGGCACCTGGGTCCGCGGGTTCGAGGTGGCCGAGGTGACCGAGGACGGCTATCGCATCCGCCGCCTGTCCGACGGCAGCACGCTGGGCGAGCTCTTCGTGCGTGACGACGTGCGACGCGAACGCAAACGGCAGGGCTTCTGGTGGCACTGAGGCGGCCGCGTTAGCCCTTGCGGGCACGCAACACGCCATCGACGTAGTCGTCGATCGGGATGGCCGCCATGGTCAGGGTCTTGAGCGTGCCCCGGGAACCGAGGACCAGGGACACCCGGGCCATGGTCATTTCGTCGGGCGCCTCGAGCATGGTGGCGAAGTCGAACTGCCCGAGGAGCGCCCATTGCGCCACCACTTTCACCCCCATCGCCTCCACCTCGGCGTTCACTGCCTTGAGGCGTTCGGGATTCTCGGTCAGGGTCGTCGCACCGTCTGGCCCCACCGTCGACAGCATGAGGAAGGCTGGCATGGGCTCACGCTACCGCAGCCCCGCAGCCACCCCCGGGTCCCTCAGCGGAGCTCCTTGCGGACCACCTTGCCCAGGGCGTTGCGGGGCAGCGCGTCGACCAGGCGCAGCTCACGGGGACATTTGAACGGGGCGAGCTCGGCCTCGGCCAGGTCACGGAGCTCGGCGAGATCGGGCGTACCGACGACGAAGGCCACCACGGTCTCGCCCCACTCGGCCGAGGGCAGACCCACCACGGCCACCTCCTCGACGCCGGGATGACGGGCCAACACGGCCTCGACTTCGGCCGGATAGACGTTGTGGCCGCCCGTGATGATCAGCTCGGTCCGCCGGCCCCGGATGGCGACGTAGCCGTCGTCGGCCACCGAAGCCAGGTCGCCCGTGGCGAACCACCCGTCGGCGTCGACGAAGGCGTCGGCGCGGCCCCAGTAGCCGCGGCACAGCGAGCCGCCACGGACGAGCAACTCCCCCACCCCGTCCTCGTCGACCTCATCGAGCGCCGCCTCGACCCCGGGCAGCGGAAGGCCCACCGCACCGGGACGGCGCTCGCCCTGGAGCGGGTTCGACAAGGTGAGGAGCGTCTCGGTCATGCCGTAGCGCTCCAACACCTCGACGCCCTGGCCGCGCAGCTCGCGCCAGAGGTCGGCGGCCAAGGGGGCCGAGCCGCACACGCACAGACGGAGCCCGGCCATCCGTCCAGCGCGGCCCGAGGCGGCCAACCGGTGGTACATGGTGGGCACGCCGAAGAACATGGTGGCGTCGGGGGCGGACACGATCGCCTCCTCGTCGAAGCGCTCGAACACCACGGCGGAGGCCCCGGCAGCCAGCGTGCCGAAGAGGCCGGCGCCGAGCCCGTGGACGTGAAAGAGGGGCAGGGCCAGCAGGAGGCGGTCGTCGGGCCGCCATCCCCACGCCTGCACCAGGGCGGCGGCCCCGGCCAGCAGCGAGGCATGGGTGTGCACCGCGCCCTTGGGCCGGCCGGTGGTGCCCGAGGTGTAGACGATGAGCGCGTCGGCCTCCGGACCGAGGCTGGGCAGGTCGAGCGGCGGGGTCAGGCGCGTCGCTCGGGCGAGCAGCTCGTCGACGGAGAACACGGGGAGGATCGACGGATAGACGTGGCGCGCCACGTCGTCGGTGATCGCCACCGTGGGCGTGCAGTCCGCCACGAAGTGGTCGACCTCGGGGCCGGAGGCCGAGGGGTTGACCGTCACCAGCACGGCGCCGGCGCGCAGGACACCGAGCAAGACCTGGACCGATTCGAGGGTGGCCCGGGCACACCACAGGACGCGGTCGCCCGGAGCCACGCCGGCCGCGGCCAGGGCCGCGGCTACCCGGGCCGTGCCCTCGGCCAGCGCGGCACCGTCGACAACCCGGGCGCGGTCCCGGCCGTCGACCAGCACGGGTGCGTCGGGACGAGCGGTCCAGCGGGCCGACCACACCTCGGGCAGGGTGCGGCCCGGTGGAACGGCGGGACCGGCCGGCCAGCGGCCCGGCGGAACGGGGGCCCTCACCAAATGCCTGGCGGGGTCATAGTCTGACGGTCATGACCGCCCGTCGCATCGCCATCGTGCCGCACACCCATTGGGACCGGGAATGGTACAAGTCGTACCAGGACTTCCGCCTGTCCCTGGTCGAACTGGTCGACACCCTCATCCCGCTGCTCGAGTCCGACGCCAGCTATCCGCACTTCATGCTCGACGGGCAGATGGCGGCGATCGACGACTACCTCGAGGTGCGGCCCGAGATGGAGGGGCGGCTGCGTGCCCTGGCCGCGGCGGGCCGGGTCAGCGTCGGCCCCTGGTACATCCTGATGGACGAGTTCCTCGCCTCGGGCGAGACGATCTGGCGGAACCTGCAGATGGGGATCGAGCGGGGGGCGGCCTTCGGTGGCGTGATGGACGTCGGGTACCTGCCCGACATGTTCGGCCACATCGCGCAGATGCCCCAGATCCTGGCGGCCGGCGGCTTCCGCGACACCGTGGTGTGGCGCGGCGTGCCCTCGTCGGTGACCAAGAACGCCTTCGTGTGGGAGGCGCCCGACGGCTCGTCGGTGCGGGCCGAGTATCTGCCCGTGGGCTACGGCAACGGCGCCGCGCTGCCCGACGACGCCAAGGCCCTGGTGCGGCGGACCCGGGACAACGTGGCCGAGATCGAGTCCTTCCTCATCGACGACCTGCTCTGCATGAACGGCTCGGACCACCTGATGCCCCAGCCCTTCTTGGGCCGGGTCGTGGCCGAGGCCAACGACATCTCAGGACGAGTTCGTCTTCGAGGTGACGTCGCTGCCCTCGTATCTGTCGCGGGGCTCGACCGAGGGGCTGACCCGGGTGCGGGGCGAGCTGCGGTCGGGTTACCGGTCCAACATGCTGATGGGCGTCACCTCGAACCGGGTGGACGTCAAGCGGGTCGGGGCGGCGGCCGAGCGCGAGCTGGAGCGGCGGGCCGAGCCCTACTCCGCGCTGTATCTGCCGGCGTAGTCGTACCCGACGGCCTTGCTCGGGCTGGCCTGGCGCGAGATGGTGCGCAACTCGGCCCACGACTCCATCTGCGCCTGCTCGGTGGACGACGTGGTCGACGCCGTGCTGCACCGCTACGCCGAGGCGCGCGACATCGGGTCGGGGCTGGCCGAGCGGGCGCTCAAGTCCTTCGCCCGCTCGCTGTCGGTGCCCGGGGTGACGGTGCTCAACCCGTCGGCCCGGACCCGCTCGGGTGTGGTCGAGCTGGTGGTGCCGGCGGACGGTCCGGCGTCCGACGACGTGCAGGTCCTGTCGGAACGGACGGGCTTGCCGGGTTCCATGGTGCTCGACGCCGACACCGTGCGGACCGTGTTGGGGATGCTCCAGGGACCCAAGATCAGCGACGACGCCTGGATCCAGGACGTCAAGATCGAGGACACCGACGAGGGCATGGACATCACGATCGCCGTCGGGACCGAGGAGAAGGCCGACGTGCCCATCGCCGAGGCCAAGCAGGACGTGTACACCCGGCTGGGGGCCCGGCCCGACGCCGTGGTGCGGGTGGCCATGGACCAGCCCTCGACCCGACGCATCGTGGCCCGGACGGGCGAGGTGGCCGGGTACGGGTGGGCGGCCTTCTCGGCGGCGGCCTGGGCCATCCGGTGACGGCGACGGCGACCGGTCGACGGGGCGGTCTCGCTGTCGAACGGGCTCGTCTCCGTCGAGATCGACGGGGGCACGGGCACCTTCTCCCTCAACGGTGTGCCCGGCTACGGGCGCCTGGTGGACGAGGGTGACCTGGGCGACTCGTACAACTACTCGCCGCCCCGACAGGACTCGGTGGTGGACACGCCGTCGTCGGTCACGGTGCGCCTGGACGAGCAGGGGCCGGTGCGGGCCCGGGCCCGCATCACGGCCGACTACGTCTGGCCCGACCACGTCGACGGCGGCTCGCAGGCCCGGGTGGGCGAGCACACGGTGTCGGTGACCACCGACGTCGAGGTGCGGGCCGACGAGAGCGTGGTGCGGGTCACGACCTCCTTCGTGAACCCGAGCGGGGACCACCGTCTGCGCGTGCTGCTGCCGCTGCCCGAGGCGACCGACCACTCCGAGGCCGAGAGCGCCTACACCGTGGTCACCCGCGGCCTGACGGCAGAGGGCCGCGCCGACGAGTTCGGGCTGCCCACGGCGCCGGCCCACCGCTTCGTCTCGGCCGGCCGCCTGAGCGTGGCCCACGAGGGGGTGACCGAGTACGAATTGATCGACGTGGCCGACGGCGCCGCCCACACACTCGCCCTCACCGTCCTGCGCTCGACCGGCATGCTGTCGCGCCTGGGCATGGCCTACCGGCCGTTCCCGGCCGGACCGATGACGCCGGTCGAGGGCCTCCAGATGCGGGGCAAGACCATCACCTTCCGCTACGCGCTGGCCGTCGATTGCGACGACCCCTACGCGCTGGCCGACGACGTCCTGCTGCCGCTCGAGACGGTCTCGAGCCTCGGGGGCGGGACCCGTCCGGCCGTCGGGCCACGAGCTGGCCGTGCACGGGGCCCAGGTGAGCGCGCTCCACCGGGTGGCCGGCGTGCTCGAGGTGCGGGTCTTCAACCCGACGGCCGAGGCGACCGTGGTCTCCTTCGCCGGGCGCTCGGGCTGGCTGGTCGACCTGCGGGGTTACCCGCAGCAGCCGTTCGAGGCGACGATCGAGCTAGGCCCGTTCGCCATCGCCACGGTTCGCCTCCACGACTGAGCCCGGCCGGCCCGGGCCGGCTCGCGCTGAGCAGCCGCTCCCCCACGCCCGCGCAGCTCCTCGAGGTCGCGCAGGACCTCGGACAGGCGCTCCCAGCGGACGTTGCGCCGGCGGTCGGCCGCGGCCCCGGCGCCGTCCGCCTCCTGACCCGCTCGCCCGCACCACCAGAGCTGGACCCGTCCCAGGTCCTTGAGCATGCGGGGCCGCAGCGCCTGCGCCGTGAACTCGCCGGGCGCCTCGGCCTCGAGGGCGCGGTGGAACTCGTCGGACATGAGCACGGTGCCCGGGTTGCCGATGTTCACGATGCGGTGGGCCAGGTTCACGGTGGGCCCGAAGTAGTCGCCGTCGCGGGCCAGGACCGGCCCGCTGGCCATCCCCACCCGCACGTCGGAGAGAAGGTCGTCGTCGGCGTAGGCGTCGGCCAGGTCGAGCCCGATGCGGGCGGCGGCGGCCACGGAGTCGGTCACGAACATGACCTCGTCGCCGATCATCTTGACCACCCGGCCCCGGGCCGAGGTGACGATGTCGTGGGAGATCTCCTCGAAGCGCCGGACCACCGCCGCCAGCTCCTCGTTGCTCAGGTGCTGGCTGAGCAAGGTGAAGCCGACCATGTCGGCGAACCCGACGGCGAGGACGGGGCTCTGCCCCGAGGTGAGCCCGTGGCTGCGGGCCACCATGGAGCGCTGGATCCCGGCCGCCACCTGGCGCCGCCACACGAACTCGAGGATCCTGGCCATGGCCGGGATGATGACGTCGGCCACGCCGGCGAAGGCGTCGGCCGACATGACGGGGTCGGCCTCCATTTCGGCTGCTGATGATGTAGCCCGGCGCCAGCTGGGCGTCGGCGATGCGAGACAGCGACGAGCCCATGACCCGGGCCATCTGCAGGGCGGTGTCGGTGTCCGCCGCCCCGAGCGACTGCAGGCCCTGATAGAGGCGGACGGCCTCGAGGTCGAGGTCGGTGAACGTGCGGTCGTCGTCGTCCACGCCGGCGAAGCCGAGCGCCCGCCAGAAGTGCTCGAGCTTGGGCAGCTCGACCCCGGTGAGCTCGGACACCTCGACACGGGTGTAGCGGCGACGCGAGGGGAAGAGCATCCGCTCGGCCACGAAGAGATCGATCACCCCGTCGTCGACGGCCTGGTCGATCTCCTCGTCGGTGGCGCCGCGCATGAGGAGGGTCTCGCGGATACGGGCCAGGGCCGCCTCCCGGCGCGCATCTCGCCGCGTCGGCGTCGGCGTCGCGTCAGCGTCGGCGTCAGGTACCCGCCAGGCTCGGCGTCGGTCATGTCGGCAGCCCGCGCAGCAGGGTCTCGTCCCACTCGGGCCGCGACGGTCGGTTCATCAGGTTCATGAGCGCTTCCTTGGGCGAGCAGGTGCCGACGCACGATGGACTCGACCTGCTCGGCGATGGGCATCTCGACGCCGTGGGCCCGGGCCAGGGCGACGAGCGGGCCGGCGCTCTTCACCCCTTCGGCCACCATGTGCATGCCGTTGACGATGTCGTCGAGCGACCTCCCCTCGCCCAGCGCAAAGCCCACCGTGCGGTTGCGGCTCTTGGGGCTGGCGCAGGTGGCCACGAGGTCGCCCACGCCGGCCAACCCGCCGAAGGTGAGCACCTTGCCGCCCAGGGTGAACCCGAGGCGACCCAGCTCGGCCAGTCCCCGGGTGATGAGCACCGCCCTCGTGTTGTCGCCGAAGCCGAGGCCGTCGCAGATGCCCGCCGCGATGGCCATGACGTTCTTGGTGGCGCCCGGCCACTTCGCAGCCGATCACGTCGGTCCCCGTGTAGGTGCGGAAGGTGCGGGTGTGCACCAGCTCCTGCACCCGGGCGGCCAGCGCCCCGTCGGGCAGCGCCACCACACAGGCGGCCGGATGTCCCTGGGCCACCTCGCGGGCGAGGTTGGGTCCGGTCAACACGCCGGCCGGCACGCCGGGCAGGACCTCGTTGACCACTTGGGACATGCGCAGGTTCGTCCCCATCTCGATGCCCTTGGCCAGGCTCACCACCGCCTCCACCCCTGCGGCCAGCGGCGCCATGTCGGTCAGACACGACACGGAACCCGTGCGAGGGCACGGCCATGAAGACGACCGAGACGCCGTCGAGCGCCTCCTCGAGCGATGCGGTCACCGCCAGCGCGTCGGGCAGCGCGATGTCGGGGAGATAGGTCTCGTTCTCGGCGGGTCGACGCCATGGTGGCGGCCAGGTCGGGCGAGCGCACCCAGAGGGACGTCGGGTGGGCTCGCCCCCACGATGGACGCCACCGCCGTACCCCACGATCCGGCTCCGATCACCGCCACCCGGTCGTGCATGCCGAAAGACTACGGCGGCTCCACCCGGCCGACGGCCCGTACACTGACGCGGTGTCAAGGACGACCGCGCCGGCGTCGCGAATGGGCTCTGCCCACGGCGGCGCTGGGGCCATCGGTCGTCCTGATCCCCGTCAAGGCCTTCCATCAGGCGAAGCGGCGGCTCGGGACCGCCCTGCCCGAGCAGGACCGGGTGCAGCTGGTCCGCTCCATGGCCACCCACGTGCTCAACGCCTGTGCACCGCTGCCCGTTGCCGTGGTCTGTGACGACGAAGAGGTGGCCCGCTGGGCGTCGGACCTCGGCGCGGCGGTCATGTGGGAGCCCGGTCAAGGGCTCAACGGCGCGGTGCGGGCGGGTGTCCGGCGCCTCGTCGAGGCCGGCACCGAATGGGTCACGGTGGCGCACGGCGACCTGCCCCGTGCCCACGGGTTGGGGGCGCTCGCCACGTTCGACGGCATCACCCTCGTGCCCGACCGGCGCGACGACGGCACCAACGTGCTGCGGCTGCCCGCCCGGGCCACCGATTTCCGCTTTGCCTACGGGCCGGGGTCGTTCCGGGCGCACCGGGCCGAGGCCGTGCGCACCGGGTTGGCCGTGCGGGTGGTGCGCAACCCGGACCTCGCCTACGACGTCGACTGGCCGGCCGACGTGGACGAGCTCATGAGGACGACGGCGCCACCGGCAGACCCGGCCCCCTGACACGCAGAGACGGGGGCCCGAAGGCCCCCGTCTCGCGCTTGTTCCGTTCGGAACGAGGCGTCTAGCGACGCTTCGCCGCCTTGCGGGCCGGAGCCCGACGCGCCGCCTTCTTGGCGGGGGCGCGCTTCTTGGCAGCCTTGCGAGCCGGAGCCCGCTTGGCGGCCTTCTTGGCAGGAGCGCGCTTCTTGGTCGCCTTGCGAGCCGGAGCCCGCTTGACGGCCTTCTTAGCCGCTGTCCGCTTCTTGGTCGCCTTGCGTGCCGGAGCCCGCTTCGACGGCCTTCTTTGTTCGACCGCTTGGCTGCCTTCCTCGCTGGAGCCCGCTTCTTGGTCGCCTTGCGTGCCGGAGCCCGCTTGACGGCCTTCCTCGCGGTTGTCCGCTTGGCGGCCTTCTTGGCCGGGGCTGCGCTTGACTGCCTTCTTTGCTGGGGCCCGCTTTTTAGCGGCCTTTCTGGCCGGAGCCCTTCTCTTTGCGGCTACTGCCACAGGTGCACCTCCCTAGGAGCATCGTCACTGAATAGAGGTGCAGCCCACGCCACGGCGATGCCGACAAGTCGACGCCGTGCGCACCACCGCACCGGATTTACTGCCTCATCCGACGACCGGCGCACCTCGGGGACGCATCCCCTCGAGACGTCATGCCGTCGGTTTCGCCCTCTGCACGATGTCGTGCTGACGGTGCCACGACGTGACGCGGGACGCGGCAAGAGCGAAATCATCGCTTCGCTTTGCGCGCTCCACATCGTTGTGTCGCAGCACATTTCAACCCTCCCTCGTGCTTTGGGTACACACATTCTCAGTGGTGAACATGCTCAGGTCAAGCATTCTTTGTTCGCGCACCTGTTTTGGCGTCGCGCATGCACTTCGATTCGCGTCGTATTCGCAGCGTGCAATTGCGGCGCTTGCTGGCGCGCGATGAGCATGCACACTCGATCCGGTCGCCGCTTTCAATGAAATGTGCTCTGGAATTGTCCGTTCCCCAACGCAAACATCAGCACGCATGGAACGCGGTGCTGATGGGCATGACGAGGACGGCGAACACGCGTCCGATTTCGAGCGACGCAGTGCGCGCTATCCACCAGAATGCGCGTGATGCGATCTACGTTGGTGTCGGTCGCGGAGGCTGGGTGTGGTCGGGCGCGCAACGCTCCACGCTGGTGCTGGGTCCGCCCCGTGCCGGGAAGACATCTTCCCTGGTCATACCCAATATTTTGCTGGCTCCCGGGGCCGTCGTTTCGACCTCGACCAAGCCGGATGTGATGGAAGCGACGGCGCACGCGCGTGGCCGCGACGGCTGGACGTTCCTCTACGACCCGAGCGGAGAGATCGAATGCCCGCGCGGCGTCGAACGCGTCGGGTGGTCACCTTTGACGTCGGCGTCGAAATGGGACGCCGCAGTCGTCACGGCGGACGCGATGGTCCGTGCAAGCCGCATGGGTGGCGCACACGTGGGTGAGAGCCACTGGAACGAACGCGCCGGTGCGCTCCTCTCGACGCTGCTCCATGCTGCGGCCGTTGCGGATCACTCCGATGCGGGACGTGCTGCGGTGGATCGATCGCCACGATGGCGCCCCTGCGCTCGAAATTTTGTCCACAGGGCACCTCGAAGGGTCCACAGCGACCGATCTGCTCACCGGCATCGTGGCCACCGACAGCCGGGAACAATCAGGAATCTGGTCGACGGCGTCAGGCGTGCTCGCTGCCTACCGCACCGACGGTGCCATGGAGTCGACCCGCGCACCGCAGCTCGACCTCGATTCGTTCTGCGCAGGCACGAACACCCTCTACATCTGTTCCTCGGGACGCCGACAGCGGCAGTTCGCCCCGCTCGTCGTGGCCACGCTCGGCGAGGTGCGCGATGCCGTCTATACGCGCTCGCAGGAGGGCCGGCAGGCGGCGCCCACGCTGCTCGCCCTCGACGAGGTGGCCAACATCGCCCCCGTGCCTGATTTGCCGGCCATGGTCAGCGAGGGCGGCGGGCAGGGTTTGCTGGTGCTGGCGTGCCTGCAGGACCTCTCCCAGGCCCGCAGCCGCTGGGGCACGGCGGCGGACGGCTTCCTCTCGCTCTTCGGCACCACGGTGGTCCTGCCCGGCATCGCCGACACGAGGACGCTGCGCGACGTCAGCGCGCTGGCCGGCGAGCACGAGGTGGCGTCGACGTCGACCACCCGCACGGCCGAGCGCTGGGGCATGACGCGGGCGTCGGCCTCGGTGGGGACCACGCGGGCGCCACGCCTGCCCGTCGACGCCGTGGCCCGCGGCGCGTCGGACCGCGCCCTCGTCCTGGGTCCACGCAACGACGTCACCGAGGTGCGCCTCACGCCGGCCCACGAATGCTCCCCTTGGCTCGAGATGCTCACGCCCGTCCAACAGAGCGTCCGCACCCGGGTGGAGACGGTCCGGGCCCGCGAGCACAACGAGGGCCGAGCCATCGGCCGCTGACGGTCGCCGGTCGCCGGTCGCCGGTCGCCGACCGCCCTCCGGGCCAAGTTCTCTCAGCGGCCGAGGTCCAGACCGAGCTCGGCCTGCCGAGGCTCGCGCCAGCCCAGACGCAACCGCGCCTCGTCGATCCGACGGGTCGTCCGCAGATGGTCGGCCAGGCGGTCGGCCGGCAGCGCGGCCATGGGACTCGCACCCAGCGGCTCCTCCGACGACCGGTCGACGCCCCAGCGCGCTCGATACCCGTCGATCGCCTTCGCCGCATCCATCCACACCCCGTGTGCCGCCGGCTCGACGGGCCGGGGACCGAGCGTGCGCTGCAGATGGTTGCCCGGCACCACCGCCGCCCTCGTGTGCAGCCGCTCGGCCACGCCCACCCCCGGTTCGGGCGCCCACTCGTCGGCCAGGCGCTCCAGGGACGACGCCTCCGCCCCCTGGCCGGCGCCGGCCCCGAAGGCGCTCACCACGTCACGCCGGTGGGCGCCACCGTGGGGCGTCAGCGCGATGACCCCGGCGTAGCGGTGCTCGTCGACCACCCCGCCCCGCACGAACCCGCCCCGGGCGGACCCACCCCACACCCGACCAGGCCTCGTCAGCGCCGCCACGTCCACTGTCGCACCGGCCGCCTCGGCCCGCCGCCCCCATTCCGGCGCCAGCGCACGGAACGGCGTCCCCTCCACCTTGTCGGGCCGGGTGGCCGCCCAGGCCACGTGGCGCCCGAGCGCCGAGCGCGCCCCGTGCTCGAACGCGTGCCGGCGGATGTCGGCCGAGCGCGACGAGAACTCGCCGAGCACCTGCGGCGCCATCCCCTCGATCTCGGCCCGCCCGCCGGCGTCGGACCAGCGCACGCCCAACTCGGCGGCCAGCCCCGCCCGCAGATGCGCCTCGTAGACGGCCCCGCCCGCAGCACGATGCGCCCACAGACCCCGGTGATCGCACGCACCCCAGCGTCCGTCCGCCCCGTGCACGAGGTTCGCCATCACGACGTGGCTGTGCAGGTGCGGGTCGAGGTTGCGGTTGACCCCGTGGGTGAACACGGCGGCCGCCACGCCCGAGGTGGCGATCACCGCCTGCTCGGGTCCCGAGCGCCGCACCGCGCTCACGCCGTGCCGTTCCATGTAGGCCACGGCACCGGCCACCGCCTCGGTGTGCACCCCGACGATCCGGCGGGCCACATCGTCGCCGCCCAAGGCAAAGAGCACGCTGGCCGACTTGGGCGCGCTGAAGGTCAGATCGAACGCGGCCACCGTGGTCCGGCCCGAGCCGAGGGGGAGGCCGGTGACGGGGTGGCGGCCCTCGAGGAGGGCGCGCAACTGCCCGGGCTCCACCGGGACCCGCCCGCACCGACACCCAACCCGGCGGCGGCACCGCCGGCCCAGTGGCCGGGCTGCGCCACCGGCAGCTCCCGGGCCACGTCGGCCAGGTAGTAGTCCGCACCGTCCCGCCCGACCCGGCGGATCCCGAGCATCCAATTCGACCTCCCGACGACCCAACACAAGAGAACGGTCGGCCCGGAGGCCGGCGTTCCCGAGCTGGTCGCTCGGTGGTCAGGAGGTGGTCAGGAGGTGGTCAGGCGGTGCGGCGCAGCTCCACGACCGGGATCACCCGGTCGGTCCCGCTTGATACTCCGCGAAACCGGGGAAGTTCTCGGCGTGCGCGGCGTAGATGCGGTCACGCTCGGGACCCACGATCTGGGTCGCCACGGCGTCGAACGTGTCGTCGCCGAACTCGACCTGGACCTCGGGGTGGGCCAGCAGGTTGTAGTACCAGTCGGGATTGGTGGGTGCCCCCCCCTTCGAGGCGAAGACGTAGATCACGTCGCCGTCGGGCGGCGAGACGAGCGGGTTGACGCGCTTCTTCCCGGACTTCGCGCCCGTCGTCGTCAAGAGGACCACGGGCGCCCCCTCGAACCCCCCGCCCACTTTTCCGTGGTTGGCGCGGAACTCCTCGATGATCCCCGCGTTGAAATCGTTCATTTCGGCCATGCCAGGCAAATTAGCGGGCGTCGTAGCGCTCGAGCACGCGCCGGGCCGCCTCGCCGACCAAGCCGGTGAGCTCGGGCGGGCTCACCACACGCGCCGCCGGACCGAGCTGCAGCAGCAGCCGCTCGAACCAGGCCAGCCCGGCCACGTCCACGATGAGGTCGGTCACCGTGCCGTCGCCGTCACGGTTCACCTGGCGCACCGGGATCGACTCGGCCACCCACCCGGCGTCCGGACCGAGCTCGAGGTGGACCTCGAAGGCGCCGGGGCCGGGAACGAACATGTCCTCGGCCGGGCGGGGACGGCGCACCTCGTCGGAGACGGGCTGGTCGAGCTGACGGGCCTGCACGATGCGGTCGACCCGGAAGCGCCGCATGTCGCCCGCCCGGTGGCAGTAGGCGTCGAGATACCAATGCCCGTCCACGGTGATCACCTGCATCGGCTCCACCGTGCGCGTCGTGAGCTCGTCGCGCGAGGCCGAGAGGTACTCGAGCTCGAGGCTCTGGCCCGCCTCGGTGGCGGCGCGGATCAGCGGCAAGTCGGCCGGCGGCGTCGACATCGAGCCCGACCGCCTCGCGCGCGCCGAGGGCGCCTTCGAGTTTGGCCAGGGCCCGGCGCAGGGCGTCGTCGTCGGATCCGGGTACGGCGAGCAGCAGCCGGGCCGAGGCGGCCACGGCAAAGCCCTCGGCCGGGGTCAAGCGGCGGGGCCGGGCGTATTCGGGGGGCAGGAAGGCGCGCACCGAGTGCTCGGACACCTCGATCTCCATCAGCGTGTCGGGCGTATAGGGCGGCGTGCCGCAGCAGGCCGCCAGCTCGAGCTCGGCCACCAATTCCTTCTCGCTCATGCCGAAGCGCTGTGCGATGTCGGCCACCGGCGCCTCGCCCACCTGGGCCAGCCAGCCCACGACGGCGAGCAGCCGGCGCAGACGACGGCTCGTCTCCGCCCCCGGAGCCGAGCGCGCCGGAGCGGCGGGCTCGGGCGTGGTGGCGGGCGACGCGGTCGCTCTGGCGGTCGTGGTGGCGGTCTTCGTGGCGCGTGGTCGTGGTCGCGGCGGCGGCGCGGCGGTGTCGGCTGGGGTCGACGGGGCCGAGGCGGGGGCGGCGGAGACCAGGGCCTCGAGCCAGGCCACCATCTCGTCGCGGAAGCCAGCGGGCTCCATCACGACCGCGTGGTCGAGCAGGCCGAGCAGCCAGGAGCGGATGGAGGGAAAGGACGACACGCCGAGCACGACGTCGATGGAGCCGTCGTCGTGGCGGGCCACCACCTTGTCCTCCCCCACCTCGTCGGCCACCCGGCGGGCCACCACGGCGTCCACCCGGATGCGCACGTCGACGCGGTCGTCGTCATCGGTGTCCCAGGGCTCGTCGGGCAGGGCGGCCTCGACGTCGATCTGGACGTGATCGGGCAGCGCCGACGACGAGGTCGACTCGCTGCGCGTCACCTCGCCGTCGATGCGGTCCACCCGGAACGTGCGCTGGGCCTCACGGTCCAGGTCGTAGGCCACCAGGTACCAGTGCCCGAAGCGGAACCACAGGCCGACCGGCACGACCTGGCGGGGCTCGCCCCGGTACGAGAAGGACGCCGCGGCACGGATGCGGACGGCCTCGAACAGTTCGATGAGGGCCGCCGGGGGGATCATGGCGGCGATCGGGCGGACGTCACCCAATCCAGCCGCTCCCAACTTCAAGAGCGCATCGCGACCGCTAGGGTCGCCCAGGTGGACGCCGGCGACGGCAAGGTGGAGCGCGACCTGCTCGTCCGCTTCGAGATCGAGGTCGGGCAGATAGAAGGAATCGCGGTCGATCAGGTACCCGTACTGCTCGTTGCCGGGCAGCCGTTCGGTGCGCACCGGGATGCCCTCGTCGCGCAGGAGCCGCTTGTCGCGCTCGAAGGCCTGGCGGCGGGCCGAGTGCTCCACCGGGTAGCCCGGGACCTGGTGCGCGATGGCGTCGAGGGTGAGGGGCTGTTGGGTCTCGAGCAGCACCAGGACGAGGTCCGTGACGCGCTCGAGCCGATCGAGCTTCGGGGGGGCCTCCATCGGGCAGAGCCTACGGCGGTGACGGCGTGCTGATCGCCGCCGGGCACGCCTTCGACTGGCACCTGCACGTAGCCTGGCTGCTGATCCTGCCCGTTCTGGTCGGCGGGTACCTGTGGGCGGTGCGGCGGCGGCCCGAGTGGGCGGCGACCGGGCGCCAGCAAGTGCTCTTCGTGTTGCGGCGCCGTGCTGCTGGTGGCCGCCGTGACGTGGCCGCTGGGTGATCTGGCCGCGCACTGGCTCCTGCTGGCGCTGGTGCTCCAGCGTCTGCTGTTGACGCTGGCCGTGCCGCCGCTGCTGGTGCTGGGGACGCCGCGGGCCTTGATCGCCCGGCTGACCCGGCCGGCCGTGGTGGACGCCGTGCTCCGGGTGGCGGTGCGGCCGCTGCCGGCCATCGGGATCGTCACCGTGGTGGCCGTGGGGACGCTCACCACCGGCGCGGTGGACCTGGCGGCCCGCTCCGACGTGTTCCGGGTGGTGGTGGAGCTGCTGGTGCTCGGCTCGGGGTTCGTGCTGTGGGCGCCGGTGCTGAGCGAACTGCCGGGGGCGCCGCACCTCTCGGCGCTGGGGCGGGGCGGGTACCTCATTGTGCAGTCGATCGTGCCGAGCTTCTTGTCGATCGTCTGGATCTTCGCCCGCCACTCGCTCTACCCGCCCTTCGCACATTCCTCACCGCTGAGCACTGGGTCTCACACGAAGGAAAGGTCCTCGGGATGACGCCGCTGCTCGACCAGCAGCTGGCCGGGTTCCTGGCCAAGCTCTCCACCATCGCCGTGCTCTGGACGGTGGCCTTCGTGATCATGACCCGGGCCGAGGGGGCGCGAGCGCAAGGGCGAGGACGACGAGCCCCTGTTGTGGTCCGACGTCGAGCGGGAGCTGGAGCGAGCCGACCGCAAGGAACGGAAGCGCTCGTCGTGGCGACCGCCGGCGGGCTGGTGACGGCGACGGAGCGCCGCCGTCGGGATGGCGTGGCACACTGGTGCTGATGGGCAACATGGTGATGGTCCGTGTCCGCGGCCGACGCTCGCCGACGGACGGCCCGGGACGAGCGACGTCGCCGTCTCGGCCAGAATTTCCTCCTTCCTGACGTCGCCGAGTCCTTCGTCGCGCTGGGATCGTTCGCGCCGGGCGACCTGGTCGTCGAGATTGGTGCCGGCCGGGGCGCCTGTACGGACGCGCTGGCCGGGCGCGGCGTCGACGTGGTGGCCATCGAGCGGGATCCGCGCTGGGCGGCGGTGCTGCGGCGCGAGATGCGTCGGCGGCCCAACGTGCGGGTGGTGGAGGCTGACGCGCTCACGCAGCGCCTGGATCTCCTGGCCGGTGGCCGGCCCTACCGCGTCCTGGGGTCGCTGCCCTTCGGCGTGACCACCGCGCTCCTGCGCCACCTCTTCGACGACCCGGACCCGGGCCGCGCGCCGTGGCGGGCGGACCTCGTCGTCCAGTGGGAAGTGGCCCGCAAGCGGGCCGCCGCACCGCCCACCACCTTGCTGTCGACGACGTGGGCGCCGTGGTGGACCTTCGAGGTGGTGCGGCGCATCCCGGCCGGGTCCTTCCGCCCGGTCCCTGCGGTCGACGCCGCCGTGCTGCGGGTGGCCCGGCGCACCCCGGCGATCCTGCCCGAGCGCATGGCCGGCGGGCTTCGCCGAGTTCGTGCGACGGGAGTGGCGGTAGCGTCTGCGTCCAGCGATGGAGCGGGGGGCGGACGAGACCTGGACGGTGCCCGAGGTCTACCTGTTGACCCAGGGTCCCGACGGGACCGTGGCCGTGCCGGCGCTGACCTTGCGCTTCTTCGCCGACGGCATCGAGGTCGACAAGGCCGACGGCGAAGAGGTCTGGAGCCGGGATTGGACCGCAGCTCGAGGAGCTGTCGCCCACCGAGCGCTCGGTCTTGCCGGGCGGGGGTGACGGCGTCGTCGTCACCATCGTCGAACGAGAGCAGCAACGGCGGCATCGCTTCGTGCTGGGCACGGGCGACCCCGACACCACGGAACTGTTCATCCGGGATCTGGCCCGGGCCCACGGCCTGGCTGACGCAGCGGCCCGGGCGCGCCGTGTCACGACTGCTGACGGCAGCGATCCTCGTGGCGTTCGCCGCGGTCATGACGGTGCTGCTCCTGTCGGCGGCGCACGTGGTGCACCTCTGATCCGATTCCGGCGGGCCGTCGAGGCCGCCGGCCGTCAGGCCAGCGACGCGCTCCGCAACTCGTCCAACGAGAGCTCGGCGGTCTGGTTCCCGCCGCACTGGGGGCAGTGCTCGACGTGGCGCCACGAGCGCAGCAGGCGGGTGCCCTCGGGGTTGAGCAGGACGACGAACGACTCCGAGATGGGGTCGATCTCGAGCCCGTAATAGGGGCGCCATGCGGTGGTGGCGTTATGCGCATCGAGCGCCAGGCCCTTTCAGCACACGGCGGAAGCGGAGCTTCTCGGTGTCGAAGATCCACGTGCTGTGGCAGGACTCGAGGATGTACAGAGAGTCTTCTGTGGGGGGGACCACGAAACGATCATGCCAGCCGGAGGCCGATGGTGCGTGCATCGAATCCGGCTCATCTTCGTTACGAAATAGTGACAATCTGCATTTTGCTGTTGACACCGCTATTGCGGGCTACTGCGGGCCCGCATCGTGCTTGCGGCCGATCACCAACTCCCGTTTCGTGGCCAGTTGGCGCAGGGCCGTGGTGAGGGCAATCCGGGTGTCTGCGGGGTCGATGACCTCGTCGACCAGCCCCCGCTCCGAGGCCGGCCACGGGGTCAGGTAGGCCTCCTCGTAGGCCTGCTCCTTTTCGAGGCGTTCGGCGGGGTCCTCGAGGCGGCGGTTGAGGATCTGGACGGCGCCCGACGCACCCATGACGGCCACCTCGGCGCCGGGCCAGGCCAGGCACAGGTCGTTGCCGACTCCCCTCGAGTCCATGACGATGTAGGCGCCGCCGAAGGCCTTGCGCAGGATGAGGCAGATGCGCGGGACGGTGGCCTCGGCGTAGGCGAAGGCGAGCTCGGCCCCGTGGCGGATCATCCCCCGCCACTCGAGGTCCTTGCCGGGGAGGAAGCCCGGCGTGTCGACCAGGCTGACGATGGGCAGGTTGAAGGCGTCGCACAGGCGGACGAAGCGGGCGGCCTTTTGCGAGGCGGCGATGTCGAGCGTGCCGGCCAGGATGCGGGGCTGGTTGGCGACGAAGCCGACGGGTCGGCCGTCGAGCAAGGCGAAGGCGGTGACGAGCTGGCCGGCCCAGCGGGGATGGAGCTCTCGGATGTCGCCGTCGTCGCTGACGGCCTTGATGACGTCGCGCACGTCGTAGGACGCCGCCTTGCGTTCGGGGATGACGTCTCGGAGCTCGGGTGTGCGCGCAGCGGGGGGTCGCCGACGGCGGCCAGCGGGGGGACTTCGTCGGTGTTCGACGGCAGGTACTCGAGCAGCTCGGCCACCGCTCCATCGACGTCGTCGGACTCGACGGCGCACAGGCCGCTGGATGTGGCGTGGGCGGCCGTGCCGCCCAGCTCGGAGAGGCCGACCCGGATGCCGGTGAACTCCTCGACCATCTGGGGTCCCGAGACGAAGGCGACGGCCTCGGACGTCATGACGACCAGGTCGCACAGACCGAGCATGAGCGCGGGTCCCGAGACGACCGGTCCGGTGACGGCGGCGATGGTCGGGACCTGGCCGCTGCACCTGGTGAGGGCGGCGGCGGCCTTGCCCCACCCGTGGAGGGCGGCGACGCCGTCGTTGATGTCCGAGCCGCTCGAGGCGACGTAGAAGACGAAGGGGATGCCGAGGTTGCGGGCCTGGTCGGCGGCCTCGGCCAGTCGGATGCCGTCGGCGTGGGTGATGGCGCCTCGACGCATCGAGCCGAGGGCGCGGGCGATGACGACGTCCCTGTTGTTGATGCGCCCGACCATTGAGGTGACGGCGCCGACGATGCCCTTGCCGACGTCCGCTGCTGCTGCGGCTGCTGCTGCCGCCGACGCCGCGTCGTCTGTGCCTTTGCCTCCGCCGCCTTCCGCCGTGCGTGGGCTGTGGTGGTCACTGTCGGTCGAATGTAGACGACGGCGGTTCTGGGACGGACGTGGGCGACCATTCTCCTGACGATGACGCCGCCGCGTGGAAAAGGGGCAGACCGGGGTCCGGTCTCGAGCCGGTCGCCCCCCTGACCACCTCCGAGGTGGCCCGGCTCGGGACCGAGGAGCTCATGGAGGTGGCGGCCCGGGCCTTTCGGGTGCGCTGCTCCCAAGACGCGGTGCTGGCCACGGTCTGTGCCGAGCTGGATCGCCGCGAGGACTGGCGGGCGACCGGGGCGACGTCGCTCGGTTCGTGGCTGGTCCAGCATCTCGGGGTCTCTGACGCCACGGCGCGGGCCTATGCCCAGGTGGCCGAGCACGTGAGCGACCTTCCGCATCTGGCGGCCGGACTCTCCGAGGGTGCGCCTCACCCTCGACAAGGTGCGCGCGGTGCGTGGCGTGGCCACGCCCGAGACCGAGGCGCGGTGGGCCGAGGCGGCCGGTGAGCTCTCCTGCAAGGACCTCGGGGCGCTGGTGCGTTCGAAGGAGCTGCCGACCCGCGGCGTCGGACCGGGCCGACGAGGAGAAGCGCTCGCTGCGCTTCAACGACACTCTGCGCACCATCGTGGCCCAGTTGCCGCCGGTCTCCTATGCGGCGGTGCGCTCCGTGCTCGAGGCCCGGGTCAAGAAGATGGGCTCAGACGGCGAGACGCCCTTGACCAGCGCCTGGCCGACGCCTTGGTCTCGGCGCTGACCGATGGCGGGGCGGGGTCCTCGCGCGTCCCGCTGGTGGTGGCCCACGTGCCCTTCGAGGTGCTGAGCGATCCCGAGTCGAGCTCCCCGGCGAACTCGAGCGCGGCGGGCTGATCAGCGCCGAGGTGGCCCGGCGCCTGGTCTGTGACGCCAGCGTGATCGTCGCCCTCGACGACGAGTTGGGCCACACCATGTACGAGGGCCGGGCCCAGCGCTTCCCGACCGCCGACCCAGCGCCGTGAGGTGTTGCGCCGTGATCGCCACTGCGCCTTTCCGGGCTGCGCCAACGTCCTGTTCACCAACTGCCACCACATCGACGAATGGAACTCGGGCGGCGCTGACCGACCTGGACAACCTGGTCCTGCTCTGCAAGCACCACCACGACCTGATCCACCACAAGGTCTGGTCGCTCTCGGGCGACGCCAACGTCGAGCTGCGCTTCGTCGGACCGACGGGCCAGGTGATGACGACGAGGCCCTCGCGGCTCTGGGCCCAGGTCAGCGACCCCACCGTGCTCGCCGAACGGCGGGCGCAGGCGGGCGGGGGACGGAGGGCGGGGCGGGGACCGGGGCGAGAACGGCCAGCGGGGCGAGAACGGCCAGCGGGGCGGCGACGGTGCGGGCTCAGATGGTGGAGGCGGGGACCGAGGCGGCTAGGGGCGGTGGCCCGGGTGAGGGCCGGCTCAGCCTTGACGCCGGAAACGACGGGCGACGTGCTCTGGTGCTGACGCGCGCCTGGGCGGCTGGCGGGCCCAGCGGTGGTCGCTCAGGCGTGGTTGGAGTTCGAATCCGGGCGGCGCCAGGGTCCGGACCGTCCGCCGGACTTCTCCCACAGGGCCAGGTGCTCGACCGTCATCGTGCGGTCGGACGACTTGCACATGTCGTAGACGGTGAGGGCGGCCACGGCGCAGGCGGTCATGGCCTCCATTTCGACGCCGGTCCGGTCCACGGTCTCGACCTGGGCTTCGACCTCGACGTAGTCGTCCCCGATGGAGAAATTGACCCCGATGGAGCCGACCAGGACGGGATGGCACATGGGGATCAGCTCGGCCGTCCGCTTGGCGGCCTGAATTCCGGCGATCCGGGCAGCCGCCAGCACATCACCCTTGGTGATGGCGTTATTGGCCACCTTTGTGGTCGTTTCGGGCAACATCGAGACCCGGCAGCGGGCCAGAGCCCGGCGATGCGTTGGTTCCCGAGGCGTGACATCGACCATGCGGGCTCCGCCCAGCGGGTCGAGATTGGCCAGCATGCGGTCGGACACGAGGAAGGAGTCTACGACCTGGCTGGACGACTGCCCGACGTGGGATCGCAGCCCGGGCGGGTAGACTTGGCAGTCTCAGGAAGCGAGTGCCAAGAGAGCCCAGCGACGGAGGATTCCATTGCCGACCTACGAATACGCCTGCACTGCGTGCGGGCACAAGCTCGAGGCCGTCCAGAGTTTCTCCGACGACCCCCTGACCTCATGCGACGAGTGCGGGGGCTCGTTGCGCAAGGTCTACGGCAACGTCGGCATCGTTTTCAAGGGCAGCGGCTTCTACAAGACCGATTCCCGCAACGGAAACGGAAAGAGCGCTTCGAGCGACTCGTCCGGCAGCGACACCACGACCAAGACTGACTCGTCGCCCAAGTCCGACTCCGGGTCCTCGGGCTCAGACTCCGGGTCCTCGGGTGACTCGTCGTCCAAGAAGGATCCGTCGCCGAAGAAAGATTCGGGCGGCTCGGGCGGCTCCGGCGTCGAAGGCTCGGTGGCCGAGGCTCGGCAGTTCGAGCGACTCGGGCGGGAACGGCAAGAAGGACTCGAAGTCGACCGCAGCCGCGACATCGAGCTGATCCGACCGCCCGCTGCGGGTGGTGCAGCGTCGCCGGGCTGGGTTGGTCGGCGGTGTGCGGAGGCGGCTACTCGCCGCTCAGTGACATGTCGGCGATGGCCAGCGTCTGACCGGCGGCGCTGCCGGGCAGCCAGCGCAGATCGCTCGCCGATCTCGACGACCGACTGGAGCATCCGCTGCAGAGTCGAGGCAACGGTGATCTCGCGGACGGGCTCGGCCAGCGAGCCGTCACGGATCAGCAAGCCCTCGGCGCCGACCGAGAAGTCGCCACTGACCGGATTCACGCCGGAGTGGATGCCCGTCACCGACTGCACGTAGAGCCCTTCGCCGACCGAGGCCAGGATCTCGTCGGCTCCCTTCGACCCCGGCGTGAGCACGAGGGCGCGGCAGCCGGCGGACGGGGTTCCGGCGAAGCCGCCCCGGGTGGCCGAGCCGGTCGAGGACGTGCCCGCCCGCTTGGCCGAGACGGTGTCGTAGACGAACATGCGGAGGACGCCCTCGGAGATGAGGACGTTACGCCGGCAGGCCAGACCCTCGCCGTCGTGGGACGCGGCGCCGTAGGCCAAGGGGTTGGTGGGGTCGTCGACCAGCGTCACGAACGGCGCGGCGACCGTCTCGCCGATGCGGCCGGCGAAGAACGAGCGACCCTTGACGACGGCCTCGCCCGAGAGGGCAGAGGAGATCACCCCGAGCAGCGTCGACACGACACGGGGGTCGAACACGACGGTGCAGTGCGTCGAGCGCGTCTTCTGAGCGCCGAGCATGCGGACGGCGCGGAGCACCGCGTCGTCCATGGCCTCTTTGGGGACGAGATCGCCCGGACCGCGACCGACGGTGAAGCCGGCGCCGGTCTGGGTCTCCTCGGCTTCCCCCGCGATGGCGTCCACCGCGAGGAAGGCGGTCGTGCGCCTCCGGTACGAAGAGATGCCGGTCGTCGAGGCGAGCGCGACTTCGGCACGACTGTCGGAGTAATCGGCCGAAGACACCTGGCGGACCCGGGGGTCGGCGGCCCGGGTGGCGCGCTCGAGGTCGATGGCCAGCGCCACCTTCTCCTCCATCGGGGTGGTCGCGACGGCGGGATCCCAGAGGTCGATCTCCCGGGCGACGACGCCGTCGGGCGCGGCCAGCACGATGTCGGGGTCGGGGGTGGCGAAGCGGGCGTTGTCGCGGGCGTCGGCCAGCGTGGCCCCGATGACGTCGGGGTCGAGGCTGCCGGCCCAGGCGAAACCGACCCGGGTGCCGGCGGGATCGTCGACGAGGACCCGGATGCCCACGCCGGACGAGTCGGCGGAGGTGAGGGACTCGACCTCGCCCTCGTAGGCGCGGACCTCGGTGTCGGTGCCCCGGGCGACGTAGACCTCGAGGCCCTCGCCGCGGCCGGCCCGACCGACGACGTCGGTGGCCAGGTCGAGGAGTTCGGACGTGGCGTCGGGGCGTCGTGGGCGGGGTCATGCCGTGCCGCCGAGGGTGACGCCGGTGATGCGCAGGGTGGCCTGGCCGCAGCCGACGGGCACGCTCTGGCCGTCCTTGCCGCACGTGCCCGGCGTCATGTCGAAGTCGGTGGCCACGGCGTCGATGCGGCGCAGGACCTCGGGGCCGTTGCCGATGAGGTTGGCGTCACGGAGGGGCTCGGTGATGCGCCCGTTCTCGATGAGATAGGCCTCGGTGGTGCCGAAGACGAAGTCGCCGGTGGCGGTGTTGACCTGGCCGCCGCCCAGCTTCTTGACGTAGACGCCGTGGGGAGTCTGGGCGACGATCTCGTCGGGGTCCTCGGAGCCGGCGAGAAGGTACGTATTGGTCATCCGGACCATCGGGAGGTGCTGGTAGCTCTGGCGTCTTCCGTTGCCCGACGATTTGCGGCCCTCCTTGCGGGCCCGGAGCCAGTCCCACATGTAGTCGGTGAGGACGCCGTTCTCGATGAGGACGTTGCGGGCGGGCAGGTTGCCCTCGTCGTCGACGGCGAAGTTGCCCCACTCGCCGAGGACGGTGCCGTCGTCGACCAGGGTGACGAGCGGGCTGGCGACGAGCTGGCCGACCTTGCCGGTGTAGACGGAGGCGTCCTTGAGGATGTGGTCGGCTTCGAGGCCGTGCCCGCAGGCCTCGTGGAACAGGATGCCGCCGCTGCCGCCGGCCAGGACGATGGGGACCTCGCCCGAGGGGGCGGGTCGTGCGTAGAGCTTGGTCAGGGCGCGGGTGGCCGCCGTGCGGGCGACGTCCTCGACGGCATGGCGCTCGAAGATCTCGTAGCCCTCGGTGCGGGCGAAGGATTCGTATCCAGTCTGCATGCCGGTGTCGCCGTTGGCGACACAGACGACGGAGAAGCGGGTCCTGATCTGGTCGTCCTGGGCCACGAGGCCCTCGGAGTTGGCGATGAGCACCCGGCGCCGGCCGTCACCGCAGGCGACCTGGACCTGGGAGATGGCGTCGCCGCTTGGCTCGTGCGGCCTCGTCGGCCCTGGTGAGGAGCTCGATCTTGCGGGCCTTGTCGACGGACTCGGGGAGGGTCTTGGTGCCGTGGCCGTGCAGGAGCCGGCGGGTCGAGGGCGACGGTGCGGGCCCCTCCCCCGCCTTGGCGGGCGACGGCGGCGGCGGCCCTGGCGGCGGCGACCAGGCCGGGTTCGGAGAGGTCGGCCGTGTGGGCGAAGCCCGTGGTCTCGCCGTCGACGACCCGGATGCCGGCGCCCCGGTTCCGACCCGAGGACAGTTCCTCGATGCGGCGGTCGTCGAGGGTGGCGCTCGAGGTGACGGCGTCTTCGGCGAAGACCTCCGCCATGTCGCCGCCACTGGTGAGGGCGGCGGAGAGGACGCGTTCGAGCACGTCGGGTTCGATGAGGGCGGTGTCAGTCACGGCGGTATCGTAATCGTCGTGCCGGCGAGCCCTTCCGAGACCGAGACGGCCGCCGGACACGGTCCGCACGCCGGCCTGAGTGCCCAACTGGAGCTGACGGTGTCGGAATCCGACACCGCCCCGCATTTCCGGTCGGGCGACGTGCCGGTGCTGGCGACGCCCCGGCTCATCGCCCTGTGCGAGGAGGCGACGTGCCGGGCGACGGACGGCCACCTGACGGCGTCCCAGTCGAGCGTGGCGACCAGGGTGCAGTTCGACCACCTGGCGGCCGTGGCCATCGGCTCGGTGGTGCTGGCCGAGGCGACCCTGGTCAAGGTGGAGGGCCGCCGACTGACCTTCACCGTCTCGGCCGCCCGCCTCGAGGGTGACGGGGGCGGGCTCGTCGGGGCGGGCCGGGTCACCCGGGTCGTCCTCGACCGGGCGGCGTTCCTGGCCAAGGCGAGCGCAGCCGGCAAGTCCTGAGCGCGACCCCGGACTCGGGACGGTCGCCGCCGCCCGTCGCGGACGGGTGGCGAGGGCGGCGGCTCCGACACCGGTTCCGGCTCGGACTGCGGCTCGGACTTTGGCTCGGGCGGTGAGGAGGTGCGGACCCGGCTCCTGGCCGGGGCGGGGCCGGTGGTGGCCTCCTTCTTGACCTTCGGACTCTTCTGGGGCAGCTGGGCCGTGATGCTCTTCTACATTCAGCGGACCTACTCGCTGAACGACGCCCAGTTGGGGGTGTTGCTGTCGGTCGCCGTGGCGGTGGCGGGTGGGTCGAGTGCGTTCACGGCGCATCTGGCTGATCGGGTCGGCGCCCGCCGGCTGTTGTGGGTGGCCCTCTTCGCCTGGTCCGGGCTGTTGTGCATCCTGCCCTTGACCGATTCGCGGTGGACCTTCTCGCTGGTGCTCGTCCCGATGATGGTCGCTGGCGGCAGCATCGACACGGCGATGAACGCCGAGGCCTCGCATCGGCTGGTGGACCACCCCTCTTCGTTGGTGCGACTGCACGCGTTGTTCAACACGGGCGCGTTGTGCGGGGCGGCGGTGGCTGCGTTGTTGATCCACGCCGGCATTTCGTGGCGATGGGTGTGGCCCGGGATCGCCGTCATCGGCGCGGCGGTCGGCGTGTGGGCGCTGATGACGGATCCGGGGACGGCGATGGCGGCTGGGGCTGGGGTGCGGGTGCTGAGGCTGGGGCCGGCGATGGGACGGGAGTCGAGAGGTCTTCGCATCCGGTACGCCGGCTGCGGCAGGACGGTCTGTTGATCCTCTTGGCCGTCTTCGCTCTGGCCGAGGTGACGGAGGGCGGAGTCGACACCTGGGGCGTCCTCTATCTGCGCAACCACCTGGCGACGGGTGTGCTGCTCGGGGCGGGCGCCTACGTGGTGGGTCAGCTCATGGCCGTGACAACCCGGGGTGCAGGGGGTCCGCTGCTCGGCCGCCTCTCGTCCCGACACGCACTGATCGTGGGTGGGTGTGTGGCCGGAGCGGGGATTCTCTTGGAGTCGTTGACCTCGTTGTCGTGGATGGCCGCGCGTGGGTCTGGCGCTGGGTGCGGGCGGCGCGTCGCTGTTCTGGCCACTCGTCATGAGCACGGTCAGCCGGCGGGCCACCCAGGTCGTCAGCGCAGTGGGGACGTTTACCGCCGCTGGCTACATCGGTTGGGTGGCGGGTGCCCCGATCGTGGGCTGGGTCTCGCAGACTCTGGGTCCTGCGCACGGTTTGCAGGTCCTGGCCGTCGCCTCATTCGGGGTGGCCATCTGCACCCTGTTCACGCCCTCGCGAAATGCCGCGACAGGGACCAACGGGTAGCCTGGCCGGGCCGCCATGATCCTTCCCAGCATCGAGACGCCCGCCGATATCAAGGGTCTCAGCACCGAGGAACTCGTCCAATTGTGCGAGGAGATCAGGACGTTCATCGTCGACGCCGTGACCACCACCGGTGGGCACCTGGGCTCGAATCTGGGAGCGGTGGAGCTGACGCTGGCCGTGCACCGGGTGTTCGACTCGCCTCGCGATGTCATCCTGTGGGACACCGGCCACCAGGCCTACGTGCACAAACTGCTGACGGGTCGGCGTTTCGGCTTCAAGACCTTGAAGCAAGCCGGCGGGATGTCGGGCTATCCCAATCGCTCGGAGTCCGAGCACGACTGGATCGAGAACAGTCACGCATCGACCGCGCTGTCGTATGCACACGGGATCGCCAACGCGTTCAACCTGCGGGGCATCGACGAAGAGCGTCGGGTGGTGGCGGTCGTCGGCGACGGCGCGCTCACCGGCGGCATGGCCTACGAGGCGCTCAACAACCTTGGTCACTCGGGTCGGCGGGTCGTGATCGTGCTCAACGACAACGGCCGCTCCTACGCGCCGACGGTGTCGCAGCTGTCGCAGAGCTTGACGGCGCTCCGGTTGAATCCGACCTACACCGCGGCCCGCGAGCGGCTGCGTCTGCGCCTGCGTGAGCTGCCGGCTCTCGGTGGGTTGGCCTACTCGGGCGTGCACTCGGTGACGAGCGCGCTGCGCGAGATGGTGACTCCGCACACCTTCTTCGAGGCTCTCGGCGTGCGCTATGCCGGCCCGATCGACGGGCACGACATCGAGCACATGGAGCAGGCGTTCATCCAATGCCGCCGAGTGGGACGGTCCCGATCGTGGTCCACGTCCTCACTCAGAAGGGGCGGGGTTACGGGCCGGCCGAAGCAGACGAGGTCCAGCGCCTGCACGACGTCAAGGCGAACCCTGTGGTCATTGAGAACGCCGTCGGGAGTTCGGCCGGGATGGCCGTCGGGAGCTCGGCCAGTTCGGACGGCGGTGGCGTGGCCTCGCCGGGCTCGATGCCCGAGCGGGCGGCGAGCGAGGACCGCAGCGCTCGGCGACGTTCGGCGACGCCTTCTCGCGCGCCTTGCTGGCCGTGGCGGAGGAGGATTCTCGGATCGTCGCACTCACGGCGGCCATGCCCGGACCGACCGGGCTGCTCTCCTTCCAGGCTCGCTTCCCCGAGCGCTTCTTCGACGTGGGCATCGCCGAGCAGCACGAGGTGACGTCTGCGGCCGGCATGGCAATGGCCGGATTGCGGCCGGTGGTGGCCGTGTACTCCACGTTCTTCTGCCGGGCGTTCGACCAGGCCAACCTGGATGTTGGTCTGCACGGGTGCCCCGTCGTCTACATGCTCGACCGGGCCGGCATCACGGGCGACGACGGGCCGAGCCACCATGGTGTGCTCGACATCGCACTGGCGCTGTCGATTCCAGGCATGACGGTGTTCGCACCGTCGGCGGCGGAAGAGATCGAGCCGATGTTGCGGGCCGCGCTCGCACTGCCCGGCCCTTCGTCGATTCGCTACCCCAAGGGTGTCGCCCGCCACATCGACCCGGCTGACGCCGGGCACGGGCTCGAGGCGAAGCGCCTGCGTGAAGGCGACGGCTCGGTCTGCCTTCTTGGCGTGGGCAAGCTCGTCGGTGCGTGCCTCGACGCGGCGGCCGAGCTGTCTGCCGAGGGAATCGAGGTGACGGTCTGGGACACCCGGGTCGTGTCGCCGCCCGACCCGGCGATGGTGGCCGATGCCGCCCGGCACGCGCTCGGTGGTCACGGCCGAAGACGGCGTGCGGCACGGGGGCGCCGGAGCGTTCCTCCTCGACGCCATGGACGCCCAGGCCGAATCGGCCGGGCTGCTCGCTCCAGCGACGCGCCGACTGGGTATCCCCCGCCAGTACATCGCCCAGGGCCGGCCCGACGACATCCTGGCCAGCCTCGGCCTCGACGGGGCCGGCGTCGCCGAAAGCGTGCGGCGGGCCCGGCTGAGGGTTCCGCTCGACCGCTGACCCCTCCGCCTCCCTCCCCTTCGCCGGGTGATGACCTGGGGGTGGTTCAGACGGACTGGTTTGCGCCGTTTTGCCGCACGAAGTCGTTGACGGCGTAGTACGCCTCGATCGACTCGCCGGCGTCCCCCCAGAAGCCTTCCTGCACGTCGTGCGCCATCACGCCCTTGGAGACGTAGTGGTTGTTGACGTCGGTGATCTCGAGTTCGCCACGCCCCGAAGGAACGAGATCGCCGATGATGTCGAACACCCCTGCCTCGTAGCAGTAGATGCCCGTCACGCAATATTCGGACTTCGGGTTTTCGGGCTTCTCCTCGATGTGGGCGACCCGGCCGTCATCGCCGAATACGGGAACGCCGAGATGACGGAGATGCTCGGGCTCGGGAACCCGTGACAGCAAGATGCGCGCTCCTGTCGGATCGGCACAGAACGCGTCGACCATGGGCTTGATGGATCGCTCGAGGACGTTGTCCGCCAGCATGACGAGCACCGGATCGCCACCGGCGAAGTGCTCGGCGAGCCCGAGGGCCTCGGCGATGCCGCCGGCCTTCTCCTGGTAGGCGTAGGACAGCTGGTGAATGCCGTACTCGCGGCCGTTCCCGAGCAACCGCAGGAACTCGCCGGCGTGCGTTCCACCGGTGACCAGCATGATCTCGTCGATCCCACTCGACACGACCGCCTCGATGGACCACTCGATCATGGGGCGATCGAAGATCGGCAGGAGGTGCTTGTTGGTGATTCGCGTCAGCGGGTAGAGGCGTGAGCCCGTCCCACCCGCCAGAATGACACCCTTCACGGCCAGTCCTCCTTTCCGCAGTCGACGCCGCGTGTCTAGTCGAAAGTCAAGACGCCGCGCGCCACGCGGCCGGCGTGCATTTCGTCGACCACGTCGCTGAAGCGGTCGAGCGGGCGGGTGAGCGAGACCAGCTCGTCCAACATGAGGCGACCGGACTTGTAGAGGTCCACCATGAGCGGGATGTCGTGGTGCGGCCGGGCGGAGCCGTACCGGCAGCCCAGCAGACCCCGGTCCACGTAGGCGAGAGCGTTCACGTCCACCGCCACCTCGGTGCCCCGGGGCGGGATCCCGATGGCCACGGCGTTCCCGGCCCAATCGAGACAGTCCAGCGCGCTCCGCAGCACGGCTGGGTGCCCCACGCAGTCGAAGGCCCAGGTGACGCCACCGAGAGGGAAGAGCGCGCCGGCCGCCGACTCCTTGTCGGCGGGCACGAGTTCCCGAACGGCCGCGGCCGCGTCCCCCTGGGTGGCGTCCACGAAGTGGGTGGCACCGAACTGGCGGGCGAGGTCCTCCTTGGCGGCGATGGTGTCGACGGCCACGATGCGCGTGGCCCCGGCGATGCGCAGGCCCTGGATGACGTTGAGGCCCACGCCGCCAACGCCGAAGACCGCTGCGGTGTCGCCCGGACGGGCCTTGGCCCGGTTGAGCACGGCACCGACGCCCGTGAGCACCCCACAGCCGATCAGACAGGCGGACGACAGTGGGACGTCCTTGGGGATGCGCACCGCCTGCACCTCGTTGACGATGGTGACCTCGGAGAAGACCGAGGCGGCGGCAAAGTTCGAAGCCGGTTCCCCCTTGAAGGTGAACGGCGTCGAGATGTTCCCGAGCGAGCTCTTGCACCAGGTGGGGTGTCCGGTGCTGCAGGCCCGACAGGCGCCGCAGCTGGCCAGCGTGGCGATCACCACATGGTCCCCGGGCTTCACGGAGCGCACGGCGTCACCCACGGCCTCGACGATCCCTGCCCCTTCGTGGCCGAGCACCGCCGGCGCAGGGAACGGGATGGTGCCGTTGATCACCGAGAGGTCGGAGTGGCAGACCCCGGCCGCTTGCATGCGGATCTGGACCTCGTTGGGGCCAGGCGCTCGCACCTCGAGCTCGTCAGTGACTTCGACCCCTTCGCCGGTGTAGACGATGCCTCGCATCTCGTTGCTCCTCTCGGTTGTTCTACGACTCGTTTGCCGCGGTCACCACACGGTCGAGACCGGCCGCATGACGATCACGGAGCTCCCGCTTGAGCACCTTCCCACTCGCATTGACGGGAAGGGCATCGACCAGGACGATGCCGCGGGGGACTTTGTAGTTGGCCATCGTGCCCCGGGACCAGCTGAGAATGGATCGTCCCAGCTCGTCGGGGTCGGACCCCGGTTGCGCCGGCACCACGTAGGCACATCCGACCTCGCCCATGCGTTCGTCGGGGACGCCGACGACGGCGACCGCCGCCACACCCTCGTGGTTGCGCAGGAGGGCCTCGATCTCGGCGGGATAGGCGTTGAAACCGCCCACGACGTACATGTCCTTGAGCCGGTCGGTGATGGTGACGTTGCCCGCTTCGTCCATGACCGCGATGTCACCGGTGTGGAGCCAGCCTTCGTCGTCGATGGCCTCCGCCGTCGCCTCCTCGTTGCCCCAGTAACCGGACATCACGGTGTAACCCCGGACGACGATCTCGCCGGGTTCGCCGGTTCGGACCGGGCGGCCGTCGACGACGGTCCGCACCTCGAGGCCCGGGATGGCCCGCCCCGAGGTGTTGGCGACGATCTCGGGCGGGTCGGTCCGGCGGCACATCGTGACGGTGCCGCACGACTCGGTGAGCCCGTACGCGGTCAGGACGGTGGTGAATCCCAGCTCGTCTCCCATCGCCTTGACCAGCTCGACGGGCACGACGGCCGCGCCCGTGACGCCGAGACGCAACGACGACAGGTCGTACTCCGACCGGCGAGGATCGTTCAGCAACGTTTGGTACAGCGTCGGAGGCCCGGGCAGCACGCTGATCCGCTCGGCGGCGATGCGCTCCATCACCGCGCCTGCATCGAAGACCGCCTCGGGCACGACGGTGGCGCCCGCCATGAGGCAGGCCAGGATGCCGGCCTTGTACCCGAACGTGTGAAAGAACGGGTTGACGATCAGGTAGCGGTCGCCCGCTCCGAGGCCGACCACCGACGACCAGGTGCCGAACGTGCGCAGCGACTGGGCGTGCGTGGTGGCGGCGCCCTTGGGGTAGCCCGTCGTGCCGGACGTGAAGATCAGGTCGGAGGTGTCGTCGGGTCCGACGGCGTCGGCCCGGCGCGCCGTTTCGGAGGGGTCGACGCGGGCACCAGCGGCCAGAAAGTCCGACAGGCCGAACAGCGTCACGTCGGCAGGGGATCCGTCTGGGGCGGAAGTGGCAGAGGCGGCGGAGGTGGCGGAGGTGGCGGAGGTGGCGGAGTTGGGGGTGGTGGGGGTGGTGGAGTTGGAGGCGGAGTTGGGGGTTGCGTCGTGGGTGTCGCGGAGGAGGACGATCCGCTCGAGGTCGCCGATGTCCTCTCCGACGAGCAGCGCCGGGTAGTCGACGCCCAGGAAGCCCCGCACGGTCACGAGCAGGGTCGCCCCGGACGAGCGCAGGATGTACGCGGCCTCGGCGCCCTTGAAGCGCGTGTTGAGCGGCACCAGCACGGCTCCGGCGCGGAGCGCGCCGAGTCGCAGCCAGCATCCATTCGGCACAGTTCGGCGCCCACATGGCGACCCGGTCGCCGGCCTCGACCCCGGCGGCGACGAACGCTCGGGCGTAGCGGTCGACCTCCGGGGCCAGTTCGGCGAAGGTCAGCCGGACGTCACCCTCGACGAGCGCTTCGAGGGAGGCGTGGCGGACGGCGGCGTCCTCGACGAGGCGCGGCACCGTTCCCCAGATCAAGTCCGCCCTCGGGTCCTCCTGGTCGGCCGGCGCGCCGCCGATGCCGCTCGATGGGAGCACTTTCGATGCCACTGGTGGGCGGGCTCATGCGGTGCGGGCTCATGGGTGCTGGCTGCTGACCGAGATGATCTCGCCGCTCATGTAGGACGAGTAGTCGCTGGCCAGGAAGACGATGACGTTGGCGACCTCCCACGTCTCGGCGCCCCGGCCGAACAGCTCGCGCCGGCGCAGCACGGCCAGGTCCTCGTCGGGGATGGCCCGGTTGAGGAACGGGTGCTCGGCCAGGCTGGGTGACACCGCGTTGACGCGGACGCCGAAGGGCGCCGCCTCGGCGGCGGCGCAGCGGGTGAGGGCCATGACGCCGGCCTTGGCCGCGGCGTAGTGGGCCTGGCCCGGCTGGGCCCGCCACCCGAGCACCGAGGCGTTGTTGACGATGACCCCGCTGCGCTGGGGCTGGAAGCGGGTCAGGGCGGCCCGGGTGCAGCGGAACGTGCCGGTCAGCGTGATGTCGAGCACGGTGGACCATTGCTCGTCCGTCATGTCGACCAGGGGCACGGTGCCACCGAGCCCGGCGTTGTGCACGGCCACGTCGATGCGGCCGAAGCGGGCGATGGCGCCGTCGTAGAGCGCTCCGACCTGCGCCTCGTCGGTGACGTTGCAAGCGATGGCGTGGACGCGCTCGGCGCCGGAAGCGCCGGCCTCGCCCACCAACTGCTCGGCCGTCTCGGCCAGGCGCCGTTCGTGGGCGTCGGAGACGATGACCGCCGCGCCCTCCTCGAGGCAGCGACGGGCGGTGGCGGAGCCAATCCCTGTCCCTGCTGCGGCAGTGACGATGACCACTTTGTCGTCGAGGAGACCGTGACCCGTGGGGGGCGGTGGTGGTGGGGGTGGGTCGAAAGGTGTATCGAGGCCCGTGCTCACGCTGCCCCTTTCGGTTCCGCGGGAAGGCCCAGGACACGTTCCCCGATGATGTTGCGCTGGATCTCGTTCGACCCGCCGTAGATGGTCTCGGAGCGGGCGAAGAGGAAGGAGCGCTGGACCTCGTTGAGCCCGTAGCCGTGGTTCTCCGGCAGCGCTTCGCCGTCGAGGACGGTGGCGGCGGGGCCGAGGATGCTCATGGCGAGCTCGCCCAGGCCCTGGTGCCAGCTGCCCCAGTAGAGCTTGGCGATCGACGCCTCGGGTGGGGCGACCGGGCCGTCGACGCCCGAGAGGCTGCGCAGCGTGTTGTAGCGCATGATGGTCAGCTCGATGTGGGCCTGGGCCAGGCGCTGGCGCAGGACGGGGTCGGTGGTGCGCCCGTTGTGGCGGGCCGTGGCGACGAGGCGGTCGAGCTCGCGGCGGAACGAGAGCTGGTGGCCGAGGAGGGCGACGCCGCGTTCGAAGGCCAGCGTGGCCAGGGCGACGCGCCAGCCGTCGCCGACCTCGCCGACGACGTTGTCGACCGCGGTGCGGGCGCCGTCGAAGAAGACCTCGTTGAACTCGCTGGTGCGGGTGAGCTGCGTGATGGGGCGGACCTCGATGCCGGGCTGGTCCATCGGGACGAGCAGGTAGGACAGGCCCTTGTGGCGGGTGGTGTCGGGGTCGGTGCGGCAGACGACGAAGCACCAGTCGGCCTGGTGGGCGAGGGACGTCCACACCTTCTGGCCGGTGACGACCCACTCGTCGCCGTCGCGGACTGCCTTGGTCTTGACGTTGGCCAGGTCGCTGCCGGCGTCGGGCTCCGAATAGCCCTGGCACCAGAGCTCGGTGCCCTGACGGATGGGCGGGAGGAACCGTTGCTTTTGCTCGGGCGTGCCGTAGTGGATGAGGGTCGGGCCGAGGAGACCTTCGCCGAGGATCGAGACCCGGCCCGGGGCGGCGGCCCGGGCGTACTCCTCGTTGAAGATGACCTGCTCGGTGATGGAGGCGCCCCGGCCCCCGTACTCGACGGGCCAGCCGAGGCAGGTCCACCCGGCTTCGGCCAGGACCTTCTCCCAGCGCAGGCGGACGTCGAAGCCGTACGTCTCGTCGCCCGAGCCGCCACGGCCGCCCAGCTCGGCGAACTCGCCGACGAGGTTCTCCTCGAGGAAGCGCCGGATCTCGTCGCGAAACCGGACGTCCTCGGGGCGGTCTCGCAGATCCATCGTTGGGGGAGCGTAGCGAAGCCCGTGGGCGTCATCTGACGGGGCGTCAGATTGGGGTTTGGGTGGGGATCAGATGGGGATCGGGTGGGGATCGGGTGGCCCTGGCGGCGCGATGGTGGCGGCTGGGCGGGGCTGGAATACTCGGGTGCTCCGGGGGTGGTCGTCGGATGTGGCGAAGGGAGGCACCATGCCCTACTCGCAGGGCCGGGTCGTCCATGATGCGGACGCCCACATCATGGAGACGCCGACGTGGTTGCGGGACCATGCCGAGGCGGCGTTCCGGGACCGCCTGCCCGTGTTGGCGTACACGAGCGGCAACGAGCTGCGGCAGACGGGCGACCCGGCCGAGCAGCAGGCCGACATCGTGGCGGCCGTTCGACCGGCTGGCGGCGAAACATGCGTCGGCGGAGTATCGAGCGGACGAGGCCGCGGAGATCATGGCGCGGAAGAACTTCGCTGCCACGGGGTCGTTCATCGCGGCGGACCGGCCCCGGGCGCTGGACCTGTTGGGCTTCTCGAGTCAGCTGGTGTTCAACACCTTCCACAACTCACGGCTGCACGACTTCGAGCACGGCTCCGACGTGGAGTTGGCGTATGCGGCGGCCCGGGCGCACAACCGGGGGATGTTGGAGTTCTGCTCGGTCGATCCTCGGCTGTTGCCTTCGCTGTACGTGCCTTTGTGCGATGCCGAGCGGGCGGTGGCGGCGGCGGCGGACGCCCTGGCGGCCGGGGCGGGGGCGCTGCTCGTGGCCTCGGGGTGCCCGCCCCGGTACTCGCCGAGCCATACGTCCTTGTACGGCGTGTGGGCCCAGGCGGAGGAGGCGGGTGTGCCGGTCGTCTTCCACGTGGGCGGGACGGGCGACCTGATCGACCACAACTACTTCGTCAACGGTCGGCCGATCCCGCCGGACTTCCACGGGGGCGAGGAGAACTTCCGCTCGGTCGACTACATGGGGATCCCGGGGCCGCCGGCGCAGACGCTGGCGACGATGATCTTCGACGGGGTGTTGGAGGCGTTTCCGGAGCTGCGGATCGGGGTCATTGAGCAGGGGGCGATCTGGGTGCCGTCGTGGCTGCGCCAGATGGAGTCGGCCTTCGAGGCGTTCGGCCGGCACGAGGAACGGTTGCAGTCGTTGTCGCTGCGGCCGTCGGAGTACGTGCACCGGCAGGTGCGGTTCACGCCGTATCCGACGGAGGACGTGGGGTGGATCGTGCGGGAGGGTGGTCCGGACCTCGTGATGTTCTCGTCTGACTATCCCCACGTCGAGGGCGGCCGAAGGCCTTTGGAGCGTTTCGAGGCTTCCTTGGGCGACGTGGGCGAGGACGTGCGGCGGGCGTTCTATACGGACAACTTCCTGTTCTTGATGGGGCGGGCGGCGGACGCTCTGGCGGCGTGACGGACGGACGGGCGGTCGGCACGCTCACGGTCGGGTCGGCGGCGGGCAGTCTTTAAGAGACGGGCAGCGGGTAAGAGGTCGGGCCTGGGTTGCCCGAAATGAGACGGTGCCCGAATGAGAGAGTGCCCGAGGGGCGCATGGGGAGGTTGATGGAGTGAGCACGACACCGATGACCGAGGTGACAGGCAGCGTCGAGCCCGGCTTCGAAGGGGTGCGGGACGCCTTCGCGGCGAACTTCGAGCGTGGTCTCGAGGTCGGTGCCGGCCTCTGCGTCCACGTCGACGGACACAAGGTGGTCGACCTACACGGCGGCACGTTCGACGAGGCGGGGACCGTGCCCTATGGGCCGGACGCGCTTCAGTTCGTCTTCTCGTCGACGAAGGGGGCGACGGCGGCGTGCGCCCACCTCCTGGCCCAGCGTGGGTTGCTCGACTTCGACGAGCCCGTCGCCACCTACTGGCCGGAGTTCGCCCAGGCCGGGAAGGGCTCCATGCCCGTCCGCTACCTGCTGTCCCACCAGGCCGGGCTGCCCGGCGGTCGACCGGACTCTGACGACCGAGGAGTTCCTGTCGTGGGATCCGATCGTGGCCGCCCTGGCCGAACAAGCTCCCTTCTGGGAGCCGGGGACGGCGCACGGCTACCACGCGGTGTCGTACGGGTATCTCGTCGGGGAGGTGGTGCGGCGGATCAGCGGCCGGTCTCTCGGGACCTTCTTCGCCGACGAGATTGCACGGCCCTTGGGCCTCGAGTTCTACATCGGCCTCCCGGGTGAGCTCGAGCCTCGGGTCTCCCCCATCGTCGCCGGGGCGATCTTCAGCGCAGTGGCCGGCGGCGGTGGCGGCGGCGGCGGTGGCGGCGGCGGCGGCGGCGGTTTCGACTACTCGAAGACCCTGCTGGCACGAGCCCTCAACCTGGCCGGCGCCATCCGGGACCTCGACTGGATGAACCTCCCGCAATGGCATGCCGCCGAGATGCCCGCCGCCAACGGGATCACCAACGCTGTCTCGCTCTCCCGCATGTACGCCGGCCTGACCGGGACGGTCGAGGGAGGCCCCTCCGAGCCCCTCTTGACCGACGAGGAGATCGAGAAGGCCCGCACCGTCCTGACCTTCGGCGAAGACAAGGTCTTCGCGTCGGTCGGCATGCCGATGAGCCAGAAGATCGGTCTCGGGTACTGGGTGGCCAGCCCCGAGGCCCTCTACGGAGGCGAGGGGGCGTTCGGGCACTCAGGGGCCGGCGGCTCGTACGGCTTTGCCGACCCGGAACGCAAGCTCGCCGTGGGCTACGTCATGAACAAGATGTCGGCCGAGCTCCTCGACCCACGACCCCACGGCATCGTCTCGTCGATCTACCAGGCCATCGGGGCGGAGCCGAAATACTTCTGACGCTGCGGCGGTTGTACCAGGGTCAAGAGAAAAGAGGTACACGCACCAATGGGATTGTTCACCCGCCACCATGAGACCGAGTCACAGGACAGCGTCTACGAGGTCACCAAGACCGAGGAAGAGTGGAAGGACCAGCTGTCCCCTGAGCGTTACGCCGTGCTGCGCCGGGCCGGCACCGAGCCCGCCTGGTCGGGCGACCTGCTGCACGTGGACGGCGATGGGGTCTTCCATTGCGCCGGTTGCGGCGCCGAGCTGTTCGACACCGATGTCCAAGTTCGAGTCGGGGTCGGGATGGCCCAGTTTCGACCGGGCGAAGGCGGACGGGACCATCATCGAGCGGTCCGACCGCAGCCACTGGATGGTCCGGACGGAGATCGTCTGCGCCACGTGTGGCGGCCACCTCGGGCACGTGTTCCCCGACGGCCCGACCGAGACGGGGAGGCGCTACTGCGTGAACTCCCTGTCCCTCACCTACGAGCAGGAAGGCGGCGCGGGCAAGGCCGCCGCCTCCTCGGACTCCGAGTAGTCCAGAGCCAGGGGTACCGTCCCCCGACAGCTCGCCCCGTCGTCCGTCACCGGGTTTCCACACGTCGAAGAGGGCCTCGAGGCGGGTCGACTCCGCCCCGAGGCCCAAGCGCCGCAACAGCGAGGCACCGAGCGCAAGCGCCCCGCAAGATGTCGGCGACTTCGTCACGCCCGAATCCGATCAATCAGGAGGGGCGGACATCGTTCGTCGTCGGGTGGTCTGAAGGCGCCACAGCGCCCCGCCCCCGACGGCCAGCGTGCAGAGGCCGGCCCAGGCCACCGTCATGGGCACCGTGCGGAGCCGCAGTGCGATCTCCGTCGACACCCGCAGCAGCGTCCCGGACCAGCCCGACCGCACCACGAGCCAAGGCGTCACTCAGGCCTCGACCGCGACAGGTTCGGCCGACGTCCGGCGTCGCCGTCCGTCACCGACGGACGCACCCCGTCGCTCCACCCGCTGCACGTCCGCGGTCGCGAAGCGCAGGCTCGGACCGACCTCGTCCGCGGTGATCTCGACCTTGGAGCGGTGCTCCCCTTCCTCGGTCTCCCACGTTCGCTGCTCGAGGCGGCCGGTCACGACGACCCGCATCCCCTTGCTCAGGGACAGGGCGACGTTCTCGGCCAGGTCACGCCAGCAGATCACATCGAAGAACGACGTCGACTCCTGCCACTCCTGGGTCGTGCGGTCCTGCCAGCGCCGGTTGACCGCCACCCCGAGCTGGGCTGTCGCCTGCCCCTCCCGGGTGTAGCGGATCTCCGGCTCACGGGTCAGGTTGCCCGTGATCGTCGTCGTGTTGGCCATGTGGTTCCTCGCTTTCGTCGTGCTCCTCCATGGAGGGCACGGCGCAGTGTGCAGGGACGCACTTGCCGGAAACCTTGCTCAAACCCTTGCTGAGCGACGAAGTTTTCAAAAGAAATTCGTCAGGACTTCTGTTTCAGCCCCAACGTGCGCAGGAACCACGAACCGAGGCGCCCTGGCTTCTGGTTCGTGTGGTGCTCGGCAGAGTGTCCGTAGCGAGACCCGAACCCATCGTTGCTGCTGCCGGTCAGCCCGGCTGCCGGGAACGTGTTGGGTTCCTCGTACTTGGGCACCTTCGCCAGCCGCCGCTTGGGCTTCCTCGGTTTGCTGCCTTCGCTTCCCACGGCGACAGTCTGGCTCAGATGGCCGATCGCCGCCGCCGGCTCAGGCCTGTCCGGCCCTGATGCGTCCGCCGATGTAATAGGCCACGAAGCCCACGACGAGCGCAGCCAGAATGATCCAGCGCACCACCGCAATCTCGAGCGACGTGGGCGACCCGTTCGAGCTGATCTCGGCAAAACCGCCCCCGATCACCAGGGCGGCGAAGGCAATCACGAAGCACGCCAACGAGGCCTTCCGAGCGCCGTTGCACATGAAGCGGGACTGCGAGCGGTCGGGTGTGGTGCGCCCGCCGTTCCCGTCGTCCAAGGTCATCGTGTGCCTGGCTCCCGGCTCGGCCCAACCGCCTGGGACAGGCCGTTCACACGGGGGCCGGCGGGCAGAATCTCATCGAGAGCGGGCCCGAGGTGCGCACCGTCGAACAGGTCGTGAGTCGGACAGGCGACCACGGGGGCGAGAAGACGAGGCATTGACGTGCAGCGTATTTCAACTGTTTCGGTGGCTTGATTCACAGCACGAGTCGGGTTCGTACGGGTGCCCGTCGGGTCCCGAGGGCGCGAATCCCCAGCTCCGCAACGTTTCTGCACCCTGACGAGCACCCTTGGGGGCGTACCGTGCCCGCTATGGGGGATCGGGCCGGGGGGCTCACGATCGACGCGCCCGCGCCACCGCACGGCGCGCCTTCAACGGGAACCGGGAGCGGCACCGCATCGCCGACGGGGGCGGTGCCGGACCGCTCCGACGACGTCGCGCAGCGCCGCTGCGGCGGCACAGCACGTCGCCGGTGGCAGTTCTGGCGCTCGCCCGACGACCAGCCCGCCTGGGCCAGGCCCGCCCTGCTGGTCGTGGCGGCGTTGGCCGCTCTGTCGTACGTCTGGGGCATCGGAAGTGACGGGCTCGAGACCTTTTACGGCGGGGCCGTGCGCAGCATGTCGCAGAGCTGGCACGACTTCTTCTTCGGCGCCTTCGACCCGTGGGGGACCGTCTCGGTCGACAAGCTGCCCGGCGCCTTCTGGGTCCAGGCCCTGTCGGTCCGGCTCTTCGGCTTCCACATCTGGTCTGTCGCACTCCCCCAGGCGGCCGAGGGTGTACTCACGGTGCTCGTCCTCTACCGGGCCGTTCGAAGGGTCGGGGGCGCGTTGGCCGGTCTGGTGGCGGCACTCGTCTTCGCCGCCACTCCGGTCACGATCCTGCTGGCCCACGGCAACATCTCCGACTCGTTGCTGATCCTCCTTCTCGTCCTGGCCGCAGACTGCGCCACGAGCGCATTCCTCACCGGGCGCCTGAGCTCGCTGTTGCTCTCCGGACTCTGGGTGGGCCTGGCCTTCCAGACCAAGATGCTCCAGGCCTGGATCGTCATTCCGGCGCTCTTCCTGGCCTACGTGGTCGCGGCGCCGATCACCGGCATTGCCCGACGCGTCGGCCACGTCGTCCTGGCGGGTCTCGTCGTCGTGGCCGTCTCGCTCAGCTGGATGTGCATCGTCTCGCTCGTCCCGGCACACGACCGGCCGTACGTCGACGGCAGCTGCAACAACTCGGTCTTCAGTCAGGTCTTCCTCTACAACGGAGCCGACCGTCTCTCGGGCCAAGCCCTCGATCAACCCGGCTGCTCCGCTCCCCCCGTCTCGGTCAGCACCGCCCAGACGACGACCGGCGGCGCGACGACGGCGGCCCTCGGAACGGGACCGGGGCGCTTCCTCAACGGCACGCTCGGGCGCGACGCCGCCTGGTTCTTTCCGCCCGCCCTGATCGCGTTGGTCGGCGATCCTGGTCGCACGGCGCAAGAAGCCCGAGACGGATCCCTGGCGGGCCGCCGCCTTGCTCTGGGGTGTCTGGATGGTCTTCACATGGGCCTTCTTCGCGTCCTCCCATTTCTTGAACGCCTACTACCTGGCCGCCCTGGCGCCACCCCTCGGCGCGCTCTGCGGCCTCGGTGTCGCCCTGGCCTGGCGACACCGTGCGACCCGCAGCGCCAGGCTCATGATGATCGTCACGGTGGTGGCCGGCGTGGCCTATGCCACCTACCTCCTCCCGACCGAGGTCGGCCTCCATGCGGTCATCCTGGCCAGCGGCATCGTGCTGGCCCTCGCCGCGGTACTGACACTTGCCCGCTCCTTCGTAGGAGTCGGCCGCTTCGACCCGAACCGCGACACTGAACGGGACCAGCGGCGGGAACATCAGTGGGAACGGGAACGCCGCTGGGGTTACGCCCTGTCGGTCGCCGCACTCCTCCTCGGTGCGGCCTGGGCCTCGGCCACCGCGGTGATGTCTGAGCTCGGGCCGTTCGACTCGCCATACCAGCCCGCTGCGCAGACAGCCGCCGAGCACGCTGGGTCGAACGCGGCAGTCGCCGCCTGGCCCGCGTTGGCCGCCCAGGCGGCCTCCATCCCACTCGGCCGCAGCGTCGAGACGGCCGAGACCTCGGCACAGGTCAGCGAGGGAGTCGTGGCCACCGGGCGCGAATACCTACCGGTCGGAGGCTTCACCGGTCAGGTGCCAGCGACCTCCCTGCGCCAGCTCGAGGCTGACGTGCGCGCCGGTCGGGTCGAAGACGTCACGGTCTCGACGGCGCCACGCACTCGTAATCCGGCGATGCGTTGGGTCAGCGCGCACTGTCACGGTGGCAGCCGCGTCCACGAAAACGGGGCAACGTTCCGGCACTATGTCTGCCTTCCGGCCGACGTTCGACCCTGAGTCAGCCGATGGCTACTTAGACGTCGAGGAAACGACGGATGGCGATGGCCGAGCCGATGGAGCCGATGGCCATCCCGACCAGCACGATGACGACGTTTGTCAGTAGGACCTCGGTCCCGGTCATCTGCATGGTGGTGAAGATGTTGCTGGTCTTCCCGCCCCCGGCATGGTCAATAAAGAGGTACATCACGTAGACCACGCCTGCCGCCACCAAGGATCCGATAAATCCCTGCAACAACCCTTCGGACATGAAGGGTATTCGTATGAACCAGTTGGTCGCTCCGACGAGCTTCATCACCGAGACCTCTCTTCGCCGAGCAAAGATGGCCATACGAATGGTGTTCAGGATCAGCACTGCCGCCGACACGATCAGCACGATGGCGATGGTCAGGCAGACCCACTTCGAGACATTGATCACCGTCTCTTCGTTGCGAATGGTCTGCTGAGGCTCCGTCACCTGTGCAACCCCAGCTGTACCGCCGAATGTCCGCACCACCTGGGCGGCATCGGCGAGGACGACGGGGGCGCACCAGAAGGACGTGGGCATCTCGCTCTGGGTCGTGGCCTGGAAGACATCCGACGGGAGGAGCTGCCGGGCTTCGGCGAAGTTCCGCTGCTTGTCCCAGTACTGGCACGGCTGGACCACGTAGTTGAGTTGGGACAGCTCGGTCTTTACCGCGGCGATCTCGTCCTTGCTCGCCGCCGGCTCCATCCAGACCGTGACCTTGGTGCCCCGCTCGAGAGTTCCCGTGGCGTTGGCCGATCCTTGGCGCAGCAGCAGCGCAGCTCCCACCAACGACAGCGAAACTGCCACTGTCAGGATGGCGGCAACAGTCATCAACCGGTTGCGCCAAAGGTTCGATGCCGTCTCACGGACGACGTAGTCGACGGATACTGCCATCAGTTCAGCCCGCCGCCGCCACGTCGGATGGCTGCGCAGACCCGTCGAAGCCGTACACGCCCCTGGCCTGGTCGCGCACCATGACGCCGTTGCTGAGCTCGAGGACGCGCCGTCGCATCTTGTCCACCAGCACCTCATCGTGTGTCGCGACGACGACCGTCGTCCCGGTCCGGTTGATGCGGTCGAGGAGTTGCATGATGCCTTGGCTGGTCTGGGGGTCGAGGTTTCCGGTGGGCTCGTCTGCCAGCAAAATGAGCGGCCGGTTCACGAATGCTCGAGCCACGGCGACACGCTGCTGCTCACCGCCGGAGAGCTCACCGGGCAGGTTGTCCCGCTTGGAAGCCAGCCCAACCAGGTCCAGCACCTGGGGAACCTGGTTGGCCACCACGTGGCGAGGGCGCCCGATCACTTCGAGCGCAAAGGCCACGTTCTCGAACACACTCTTGTTCGGCAGGAGACGAAAGTCCTGGAAGACGCAGCCAATATTGCGACGCAGATAGGGGACCCGCCACTTGGGCAATTCGACGATGTTGCGACCCGCCTCGAGGATCTGACCACTGTCAGGCAGTTCCTCTCGAAGCAGAAGGCGGATGAACGTCGTCTTGCCCGAGCCGGACGCGCCGACGATAAAGACGAACTCGCCCTTGTCGATCTCGACAGAGATGTCACGCAGCGCGACGGTCGAGCCCTTGTAAGTCTTGGTTACGTTCTCGAATCGAATCATTAGTTGGAAGAGACGTCGCCCTTGCCGCAACGGCGAGGCATCTCGCAGATGCTACTAACTGCCGATGAGGGATTCGGGTCATGGCCTCCGGTGCAGGTCACGGCGGGGGGATGCGACCAAAGCCCGAGGCGGACACGGCCTCCGCTCTCTCCGAAGACCAGAGTCCTCGCCCACCCGGTCGGGCGCCCGTCGTCGGGCAAGACCCCAGTCGGACGGATCAGGCCGGCGGCAGCGAAGGGCGGGACGACCTCGCGTCGGACGCTCTCGTCGACGAAGAAGGTCGAGGCTGCTCGTGACCGCCGCGGTGCCACGATGATGTGCTGAGGAGACGATGCGCCATACCGCTCAACCGTGGGGTTCTGACCAACCGCCACTCACCGCATGGCGTACGGTCCGCGATGACCCCTCCACCTCCACTTGCACCGCGTCCGAATCGCAGCTGAAGAAACCGGCGTGGCGTCACGTACTCGGAGCTCAGACCGCCGCCTTGTGTGCCGGCGTCAAGCACCGACCGTTGTAGCCGCACCGACATGGCCCAAGCGCAGTCACTTCGTACCGTGAGACGACGGGCAGTCACCTTTCGCCTGAGTCAGCGTCCGAGCGTCAACTCCCGCGAAGCGAGTCTTGGATCATCCGACAAGGAATCGGATGCGCCCGCTCCACGCGCACCGTAGGCCAGAGTGATCCGAAGCGACGCAAGTGCTCGTTGTCACACCTCCCTGCGAGTGTTCTCATCGACGCGACGCAAGGAGGTCATTGCAGCAATGCGCCGGACGCGCCTACCCACCGAGGCAACTTCCAGCACGCAGCAGCGCAGCGTCGGTCGAATACCGACCTTTGCGGCGTCCCTCCGACCGAGCCGAAGGCAATGAACACGATGGCGGGCAACAGCGCCCGCCCGCCTCACACGAGTCACGCGACTCGACTGCCACAAGACGCGTCGCGTCCCAGCGCACAAACGATGGACCGAATATCGCCTTCTCGCGACAGTTCGTCTCGGCGCGCAGTGGGCGTGGCGCGGGCCTCATCGCACGACGGCGTTGCCCGACTTCATGACGCCCCACGACCCGACACAGATAGCGCCCGACAGATCCGGCCCGGGCATCTCGTCACCGCCCGCCCTTCCCGCTCACTACAGAGCAGCCTGCCGGGCCCCAGGGCCAGTCGGTCGGCCATAAGCAGAAACGCCACGTGACCAGGGAATACGTCCACCCATGACGACAAGGGCCACCCAGCGGGGTGGTTAGGCCGCCCCCACCTCACGCTGCCGCCGCAGCTCAGCCTCCATGAACCCGTCGAGGTCACCGTCGAGCACCGCCTCGACGTTCCCCGTCTCGTAGTTCGTCCGCAGGTCCTTGACCAACTGGTACGGCGCCATCACATAGGAACGGATCTGGTTGCCCCAGGCGTTGTCCACCCGCTCGCCGCTCAGCGCGTCGAGCTCGGCCCGCCGCTCGAGACGGGCGCGCTCGGCCAACTTGGCGCCGAGGATCTGCATGGCCTTGGCCTTGTTCTGGTGCTGCGAACGCTCGTTCTGGCACGACACCACCAGCCCCGTCGGCAGGTGGGTCAGCCGCACGGCCGAGTCCGTCTTGTTCACGTGCTGGCCGCCGGCGCCCGACGACCGATACGTGTCGATGCGCAAGTCCTTCTCGTCAATGTCCACTTCGGCCGACACATCCTCCAAGAACGGCGTCACGTCCACCGAAGCGAAGCTGGTCTGGCGCCGGTGCTGCGAGTCGAAGGGCGACATGCGCACCAGCCGGTGCACACCCCGCTCGGTGGCCAGCAGCCCGTAGGCGAAGCGCCCGTGCACAATGAAGGTCACCGATAGCAGCCCGGCCTCCTGCCCCTCCGTGGCCTCGTCCACCTCAACAGAAAACCCTCGCCGCTCAGCCCAGCGCTGGTACATCCGCAGCATCATCTCGGTCCAGTCCTGGGCGTCGGTCCCGCCCGCCCCGGCGTGCACCTCGCACACGGCGTCGAGTTCGTCGTACTCACCCGAGAACAGAGACTGCAGCTCCAGCGCGCCCAGCCGGACGCCCAACCCGTCGACCGTCTCGACGAGCTCCGTCTCGAGCGACGCGTCCCGCGACCCCGCCGCCGCCGATTCCTCGGTCAGCTCGAGCAGCGCCCGGGCGTCGTCGAGGGCGCCCCGCAGCCCGACCAGCTGGTCGAGGTCGGCCGAGACCCGCCCCAGCTCCTTGGTCACCACCCGTGCGTTGTCCGCGTCGTCCCACAGGTCAGGCCGCGCCGCATCGGTCTCGAGCTCAGCCCGCCGGACCTCGAGCTTGTCCAGTCCCAGGTAGCGCTCGGCCTCGCCCAGCCGCTCCGCCAGCGCCTCGAGCTCGGAATGGAAGTCGCGGGGTTCTGACGCGTGCGAGGCGGCGGGGCCGTCAGGCGGCGCCATGACAGAACTTGTACTTCTTGCCGCTCCCGCACCAGCACGGCTCGTTGCGTCCGATCTTCTCGTGTTCCGCCTTGACGATCGGCACCAGTGCGTCGGGATCGGGCGTCGCCGGCTGCTTCACCTGGGTCCCCCGCCCACGGCTCCGACCGCTGCCGTTGCCATTCCCGTTCCCACCCGCAGCGCCACCGTCCCCGCTGCCGGGCGTCGGCAGGATCGGCGTCTGCCCCGGCACCGCCACCCCGGCCTCGGCCGCCAGCAGTGCGGCCATCGAGCCGGTCTCGGCCACGGGGTCGTCGGCCGCCGCGTACACCGCCCGCTCCAGGTCGGGCTCGGGCGCCGCCTGCTGCACCGCTTCCACGTGGAGGATGTAGCGCAGGTAGTCGTTGTCGATGACCTCGAGCAGTTGGCCGAACATGGAGTAGCCCTCCTGCTGCCACGCGTTGAGCGGGTCGGCCTGGACGGTCCAGCGCAGGTGGATGCCGTCCTTCAGGTTGTCCATCTCGGTCAGGTGGTCCCGCCAGCGGGCGTCCATCAGCTGCAGGTAGACGTCCCGCTCGATCTGGCGCATCGTCTCCGCCCCGCCCGGCATCGCCTGGCCGTGGGCCTCGTAGTAGTCCAGCGCCTCCTCGACGATGGACTCGACCAGCTGATCGGTCGTCCCCGCCTGCGCCAAGTCCTCCGGCGTGAACTTCGTCGGGTAGTACACCCCGATGCCGTCGACCAGGCCCTTGAGGTCCCAGTCCTCCTCGAACTCGGTCGGGCAGTGCTCGGCCACCACCTTCTCGGCCGCGCCGGCCAGCAGGTCCTCGGTGTGGGACTCGAGGTCGTCGCCGTCGATGATCTGCAGGCGCCGCTCGTAGATCACCTTGCGCTGCTGGTTCATCACCTCGTCGTACTTGAGGGCGTCCTTGCGCTGCTCCGCGTTGCGGGCCTCGACCGTGTTCTGCGCCCGCTCAATGGCCTTGGCCACCGTCTTGGACTCGATCGGCACGTCGTCGGGCAGGGTCCGCCCCATCACCCAGGACATGGCCCCCGTGGCGAACAGCCGCAGCAACTCGTCCTCGAGGCTCAGGTAGAAGCGGCTCTCCCCCTTGTCACCCTGGCGGCCCGAACGGCCACGCAGCTGGTTGTCGATGCGACGGCTCTCGTGGCGCTCGGACCCGAGCACGTAGAGCCCGCCCAGCTTGCGCACCTCCTCGCCCTCGGCCCGACAGCGCGCCTCCAACGAGGCCTGGCGCCGTGTCAGCTCGAGCGCCCCCTCCTCGGTGGTCGACGTCGATGCCCTCGGCCGCGAGCTCGTGCTGAGCCAACAGCTCGGCATTCCCGCCCAAGATGATGTCGACGCCTCGACCGGCCATGTTCGTCGCCACGGTGACGCCGCCGCGCCGTCCCGCCTGCGCCACGACCTCGGCCTCACGGAAGTGCTGCTTGGCGTTCAGCACGTTGTGCGCGATGCCCCGCTTCTCGAGCAACCGGGACAGGAGCTCGGACTTGGCCACCGACGCCGTGCCGATGAGCATGGGCTGGCCCGTCTCGAAGCGCTCGGCCACGTCGTCGACGACCGCGTTGAACTTGGCCTCTTCGGTCTTGAAGACGAGGTCCGGATTGTCCATCCGGATCATCTCCTGGTTGGTCGGGATGGGCACGACGGGCAGCCCGTAGGTGCCGGCGAACTCGCCCGCCTCGGTCTCGGCCGTCCCGGTCATGCCGCCCAACTTCTCGTACATGCGGAAGTAGTTCTGCAGCGTCACCGTGGCCCAGGTGTGGTTCTCCTCCTTGATGGAGACCCGCTCCTTGGCCTCGACCGCCTGGTGCAGGCCGTCGGACCAGCGCCGCCCCTCCAGCGTCCGGCCGGTGAACTCGTCGATGATCTTCACCTCGCCCTGGGCCACCAGATAGTCCTTGTCCCGGTGGTAGAGGTCCTTGGCCGTGAGCGCCTTGGTCAGCTGGTGCACGTAGTTGACGGAGACGGCGTCGTAGATGTTCTCCACCCCGACGGCCTTCTCCACCTTCTCGATCCCCGACTCGAGCGGGATGACCGTCTTCTTCTCCTCGTCGACCTCGTAGTCGACGTCACGCGCCAGGGTGCGGGCGATGGAGGCGAACTGGTAGTACAGCTGGGCCGCTTCGTCGGCCGGGCCCGAAATGATCAACGGCGTCCGTGCCTCGTCGATCAGGATGGAGTCGACCTCGTCCACGATGGCGAACACGTGCCCGCGCTGGGCCATGACCTCACGTGAGTTCTTCATGTTGTCGCGCAGGTAGTCGAAACCGAACTCGTTGTTCGTGCCGTAGGTGATGTCCGCCGCGTAGGCCGCCCGCTTGACGAAGTCGTCGTCGATGTCGGCGCCGATACGGCCCACGGTGAGCCCCAGCCAGCGGTGGACCCGACCCATCCACTCGGCGTCACGGGTGGCCAGATACTCGTTCACCGTCACCAAGTGCACGCCCCGCCCGTCGAGGGCGTTGAGGTAGCTGGGCAGGGTCGAGACCAGCGTCTTGCCCTCACCGGTCTTCATCTCGGCGATCCAGCCGAAGTGCAGCGCCATGCCGCCCATCAACTGGACGTCGAAGTGGCGCTGCCCGAGCACCCGCCAGGCCGCCTCGCGCACGACGGCGAAGGCCTCGATGGCCAGGTCGTCGAGCGTCTCGCCCTGGTCGAGACGCTCGCGGAACTCGACCGTCATGTGGCGGCAGCTCGTCGTCGCTGAGCGCCTGCATCTCGGGCTCGAGGCTGTTAATTGGCGCCACCAACTCGGCCAGGCGCCTGACCTTCTTCCCCTCGCCGGCGCGCAGAACCTTGGTGAACACACTCATGGGTAACGGATCCTACCGGTCCCGGACCCGCCCGAGCCTACGGGCGCGCCGGGAGGCGAGGAGGGCTGCGTGCGGCTGACCTGGTCTTTGACCCCACACTCGCCTGCCGCGAGGGTGACGCACCGGCACCGGCGGCCCGGCGGCAAAGCCACCGTGCCCAACGGCGCCGTGTTGGCGCGCATCGCCTCGTCTCCGTCCGCCCCCGACAGCCGGGGACTCGACGGGCAGGGCTTACTTCTAAGCCGCACCATGCTCAGCGACCACAAGTCGCCTTACGTGGGTCGTTTTGCCTGCGACTGGCATCGACTTTCAACCACAGACCCGCACGCAGCCCTCCCCAATGGTAGGTGAGGCCGCCCCGTCTGCCCACCGGACCGGGTTCCGGGAGCCGGACCGCCGCCCACCGGACAGCCGGTGAGTCCGGTTGGCGAGCCCGCGTGACGAGCCCAACGCCGATCCTGGCGGCACCACGCGAGGAGGGGCCCGGGTGGCTACTGACCGGGGACGCTGGAGCCGGCCGATCCCGAGGGGGAGCCGGCGCTGCCCGGCGTGGCGCCCTCGAGCACGGTGACGTTCGGAGATCTTCCAGGTGCCGCCCAGGTTCTGCAGGCTGATGACGAGGCGGACCACGTCGGCCTGAGGTGTGCTGATCTTGTTGTTCACGTAGGTCTGGTCGACCACGGCGTAGAGCGTGGCCGCGTTGGCGCTCTCGCTCTGGACGTAGAGGGCGCGGGTCTGACCCCGCGACTCGGCCAGCGCCTTCTCGAGCGCTTGGCGGATCGAGGTGTTGAAGAACTGCTTGGCCTGGGTGGCGAACTGACCCGTGGCCATGTTGGTGACGGCGCTGAAGTCCGCGTCGACCGTCTTGGCATTGAAGTTGAAGAAGTCGGTCAGGAACGCCTGGGCCGCCTGGTTCACCGCCGGGTTCTGGCTCGACGAGCTGCTGCCCTGGGTGGCGAAGAGGACGCCGAAGACGAGCGTGCCCAGCACGCCGAGGGTGGCGATGAGTGCGACGAGCCGGAAGCTCTGGCGGCTCGGACCGGAGGAGACCGCCGGGACGACGGGAGGCAGGACGTCGCGGTGGCGCGTCAGCGGAGTCATCGCTGCCGGCATCGTCGGTGCGGCTCGGTGCGGCGGTGGCGGTGTCGTCTGCGGTGGCGGTCGGCGGCTGTCGTCGTCTGCGGTGGCGCCGACGACGCGGACGCCGCTGTCATCGAGCTGGTCGTTTCGCCCGGTGTCGTGGATGGTGGTCATCGTTGGTCTCCGTTCCTCACTACTGAGAACTGTCCTGGCGAACGTTCTTGGCGGTGGTTTTTGGCGAAGTTGTGGGCGAAATGGCGGTTGGGTGGGCGGGTGCTGGTGGCGGTTGGGTGGGCCGGGTGCTAGTGGCGGTTGAGTGGGGGGTCAGGCTCGGCGGCGGGTGCGGCGGCGGGAGGGGCGGGCGCCCCAGGCCAGGAAGAGGGCCGGCACCACGATCACGCCGAGGGTGAGCAGCAGGCCGATGCTCCGGCCGGGGACGTCGTAGGCGGTGCTCGTCGAGGGCGCGGTCGCGGTGGTCGGCAGCTCGACGTCGGACTCCTCGGCGCTGGGCGCCACCACCTGGCCGCCCGCCGCCGGGACGAAGCCAGGCTGGGTGGCCGGGCCGACACCGAAGCCGAAGACGGTCACGCATCCAGCGCCGGGGTACACGTTGGGGATCGTCTGCGCCGAGGCGTACGACGAGCCGGGCTCGGTCAGGATCGGCGGGATGGTGAGGCGGGTGCGCAGGAAGATCTGGTTCGGGTCCTGCCCGCTGCTGTTCGTGGTGGCCTTGGCCAGCCCGCCCACCGCGATGTGGTCGACGGCGCCGAAGAAGTACTGGTTGAACGACAGGCCTTGGGAGAGGTTGGTCAGGTTGGTGGGCTGGGCGAGGTTGGAGAGGATGCCGGCCGAATCGTGCAGGAGGCAGCCGAGATTGGCTGACTCGTTCGTGACCAGCTGGTCCACCGCCCCGAAGGCCGACGAGCCCGAAGTGAGGAGGTTGTGCAGCCCGCTCTTGTTCTGCGCCAGCACCTGCACGAGGGCGGCGGTGTTGGCCAGGTCCTGACGCAGCTCGGGCGCGACCGCGGTGACGGTGTCGAGCGCGGGCGGTGCGTTGGCCAGCAACTCGGTGAACTGCTGCTGGTAGGCCACGAACTCCTTGGAGAAGGTCGTGCCGGCGTCGACCAGCGTGCGCAGGTTGCCGGCGTTGCCCTGGAGTGCGGTGGCCAGCTCGCCGATGAGCTTGTTGAGGTTGCCCGCCGGGATGGCCCGGAGCAGCCGGGTGGCCGTGGCCACCACCTGGCCCACGTCGGCCGGCACCTCGTTGCGGGCCGCCGGCACGTTGGCCCCGCTGGCCAGCGCGGGTGCCGGCCCGTCGCGGGTGGGCACCAGGTTCACGACCTGCTCGCCCAGGTCGTTGGCGATCTGCACCGACGACTGCACGTCGCTCGGCACCGTGGTCCCCGGGTCGATCGACAGGGTGACCTTGGTTCCCGTCTTGGTCAGCGCGGTCGACGACACCGTGCCCACGGGGACGCCGTTGAGCTCCACCTCGAAGCCCGGGTACAGCCCGGACGCGTTGGCGAAGTGCGTGGTGAGCGTCGTCGAGCTCTCGAGTGGGTTCCCCAACAGACTCACGATGCCGTAGGCGACGAGCCCGAAGCTGACGGCGAAGAACACGACGAGGTTGACCACGAGGCGGCGGGTGATCACGACGATCCGGCCTTGGCGCAGGAGAACGCCGGCTGGCTGTCGTCCTCGCCCCCGCCGGGCAGGCCGCACACGATGATGTTCTCGTAGAGCTGCACGTACCCACTGCGCACGGCTTGGGGCAGCGCGTTGTCGGCGAGGGGGATCTCGGAGAGGAGGCTGGCCAGATCGGTCTGATGCTGGGCCAGCTGGCCACTCACCGCCTGCAGTGTCTGTAGCTGGGTGACGATCTGCGGGTAGTACGTCTCGAGGAGGCTGCGTCCCTGGCTCGAGAGATCGTCGAGCGACTGCAGCAGGGTCTCGAACTGCCCGGAGTTCTTGGCCAGGATGGTCACTGTCTGGGCCAGGTTGTCGAGCGCGGTCTCGGTGGCGCCGTCGTTGGGCGCCAGCTGCGACGTGAGGCTGTTGAGCCCGTCGACGGCCTGGGTGATGTCGGCCGTGTGCTGGGCGTAGCCGTTGGTCACCCTGCTGAGATCATTCGAGGAAGGCTTTGAGCGTGGCGGCCTGGCCGGTGAAGCCCTCTCCCCCGGCCTCGATGATCTGGGCCAGCTCACCGCTCGAGATGGCGCCGAAGACCTGCGATCCCGCGGCGACGAACTGCTCGACGTCGGGAACCGTGGTGGTGTGGTCGATGGTGGCGCCGTCGGCCAGCTGGGGCACGGTCACGGCGGCCGGGCCGGTGTCGGACTTGGGCACATCGAGCTCGACGAACTGGTCGCCGAGGATGGTCGTGCGGGCGATGGCGGCGCGCACGTTGGCCGGGACGCGTACGCCGTTGTCGAAGGCAAGCGTGACCTTGGCCTTGTTCCCGCTCGAGCGCGATGGAGGTGACCGAGCCGACGGGGACGTCGGCCAGCTGCACCTGGGCGCCGTTGGCCAGGTCGCCGACGTCGCTGAAGACGGCGGTGGCGGTGCGTTGCGACGGTCCGCTCGAGCAGCCGGCCAGGCCCAGAGCGCCGACCAGGGCGGCGGCGGGGACGGCCAGGAGGCGCAGGGTGCGAGTGCTCGCCATCAGAACCATCCCTGCACGTCGTGCCACCACTGGTCGACCAGGCCGCGGTGCGCGGCGCGGTGGTGCGTCCGGCTCTGCGGGAGCGGGCCGAGGAGGGAGGCGGACGGGGCGGTCAACGTTGGGGCGGCGTCGTCGGTGGCAGCGGTGGAGGTGGCGGTGGCGGTGGTCGCGCCGGGCTTGGCGGTGGCCAGGTGGCAGTGGGCTCTTGGCCGATGGCGGCCCGGCTGACCTCGTTGGACAGCAGTCCGCCCGACGACCCGGTGGAGCTCCCGCCCGACGGGCTGGTGCAGCCGAGGATCACGTTGAGCAGGCCGCAGGGATTCGTGGTGGTCGTCGTGCTCGGCGGTTGCGTGGTCGTGGTGGTGGTGGTGGTCGGGGCGGACGGCGTGCTGGTCGTGCCCTTGTTCGAGGGCGCGGACGCAGCCGGTGCCGACGGGCCGGCGCTGGTGCCGCCGCCGCTGAGCGCGCCGGCGATCTGTTGGAGGCCCTGGTTCATGAGCGACTGCTCGGTGGTGCCGCCGCTCTGACCGGTGAGTGAATCGAGGATGGAAGGGATGGCGTTGATGAGCGGGTCGAAGAAGCTCGACGACGGGTCGCCGCACTGGGCCAACGAGGACACCACCGTCGAGGACAAGCCTGAGGAGTGGTTGGCCGTGATGCGCCGGCAGACGCCGGCCAGCCGGTCGCGGATGAGCCCGGCGAGGTAGGCGCTGCTCACCCCGGGCTGGTCTGGAGGTTCAAGTCGAGCCAGTTGTAGGTCGGGTCGTAGGCCCGCTGGGCGCCCTGGAAGAGCGAGTTGCCGTCGGCCAGGACTTCGTCGACGCTCGACAGGTTGCGGTCGAGCGTGCGTCCCGCGGTCGTGACCGTGCCCACGTCGGCCTCGAGCGGTTGGAGGTTGGGCACCAGCAGGTTGACCAGCCCGGTGCTGGCGCCCGCCAGCTGCGTGATGGCGTCGTTGAGCTGGCCCGAGTGCCGAGCCACCGTGGTCGACACGGTGTCGTACTGCTGGACCAGCGACTCGATGTTGGCCGTGTCACTGTCGAGGGTGCCCGTCAGCTGGGCCAGGGTCCCGTTGAGCTGTCCGAGGTCGTTGCCCTTCTCGGCCAGCAGCTGCACCGTGCCGGCGGCCGAGGCGATCAGCTTGTTGAGGTTGGCTCCCTGGCCGTCGAGGTCCGTGGCCAAGTTGGTGACCAGGTCGCCCACGGCGTGGGGGTTGAGGGCGTCGAGCGTCTTCTGCAGCTCCTTGAGGACCTCATCGGTCGAGACCGGCACCGCGGTGTGGTCCTCGGGGATGGAGGCCCCCGCAGCCAGGACGGGACCGCCGGTGTAGCCGGGGTTCAGGTCGACGTCGGGCGAACCCAGCAGCTGGGGTGCCACGAGCGACGCGTAGGCCGAGGCGGGGATTTTGGTGCCCTGGTCCACGGACAGGACGACGTGCACCTTGTCGCCCACGTTCTGCACCTGGGTCACCGTGCCGACCTTGACGCCGAGCACGTCGACGGCGGCCCCGGTGAAGAGGCCGGGTGCGCTCGAATAACTGACGTTGATCGGATAGGTGGGCGTGGTCCCCAGCAGCTCGACCGCGGCGAGGACGCCGGCCACCAGGACGACGCACAGTGCGACGACGCGAGGGGCCTTGACCGTGAGGAGTGCGCGCAGTGTGTCCATCAGCCGAGCCCGCCGAGCAATGGTTCGAGGAGCTGGGACAATCCGCCGAGGCCCGAGTTGGGCCCGGCCGGCTCCGTCGACGGCGATGCGCCGGCCGACGCCGGGGCGGAGGTCGAGGTGGTCGCGGAGCCCGCGACGGCGTTGGGGGTCGACGAGGTCCCGCCGGCCACCGCGTTGGATCCCTCGCCGGGCAACGGCCCGGTTTGTTGATCGCAGGGCAGCGGGTCGGGTCCGAGCGACTCGTCGAGGACGTCATCGAGCACGCCACACGGTCCGATGACGCTGAAGGTGTTGGAGAGCGACGCCGGGTTGACGAAGATGTTCCCCCACGGGACCGGGGTGCTCCCGCTGTAGGCGATGGACTGGAAGCCCTTGAGGGCGCCGCCCAGGTAGCTGACCCCCTCGGCCAGGTCGTCCTGGTGCTGGCCGAGGACGGTGAGATCGGCGTGCAGGCTCTGGAGCAGCGAGTTGAGGTGGGGCGAGTCCTGGCTGACCAAGCTGTTGGTCTGGCCGGCCATGGAGTCGACGTTGGTGATCAGGTTGGCCAGGTCCTGGTTGTGCGCGGCCAGGCCGGTCGACACCGTGTTCGAGGTTGTTGATGACCGAGAGCAGCTCCTGGTCCCGGCCGGCCAGGGTGGTCGACAGCGTGTTGGCCGAGTCGATGAGTTGGGAGACCTGGCCGCTGCGCTGGTCCACCGTCGAGGTCAGCGCGCCGAGACCCGAGATGATCTGGGCCACCTGGGTCTGCTTGTCCTTGGTGATGGAGTCGAGCGACGTCACCAGGTTGTCGAGCGCCCGCGCGTTCGTCTTCGAGAGCAACGCGTGCGCGCTGTTCTGGAGTTGGTAGAACTCGGTCGGCACCGACGTGTTGGTGATCCGCGCCCCGGGCTCGAGGGGGTCGTCCCATCCGCTCACCGGAGTCAGGGTGACGTCGACCACGCCGAGCAATGTCTCGACCTCGACGGCGGCCGTCGTCACGTGAGGTAGCTGCACCGACCGGTTGATGGACAGCTGGGCGTCGACCGCGTTGCCCTGGACCTGGACCGAGCTGACCGACCCGACGTCGACCCCCGCCACCATCACGGAGGTCCCCTTGGCGATGCCGGCCGCGTTGGGGAAGCGGGCCGACACGGTGTAGCCGGAACTGAAGATGCTCCGGTTCAACAAGAGGATGCCCAGGACGAAGGCGCCCATCACGACGATGGCGATCAGCCCTACGACCTTCGGGTTGCGCTCGGTCACCGCCTTCATTGCGAGGCTCCTCCCGCTGCGCTGGCAGCGCCGCTGACCGCCTGGAGGTCCTGGCCCAGCGTCGACGCGGCGCGACCAGCGCGCCGGCGGCGGCCGGCGGCGGCGGCGGGAGCGGAGGACGAGGACAGCGGGTTGCTGAAGGGCGGGCTGCCCAGCGGGCCCGAACCGGCCGGTGGGTTGTTCGGCTCGTAGTAGGCGCACACGGTCTGGTTGGCCAGGCAGGTGTAGACGGTCTGGACGGCGAACCACTGGCCCCACTGCGAGATCTGGATGTAGGGCGCCAGGCCGGCGCCCAAGGTGGAGAGGCTCGAGGCCAGGTTCTGCTGGTTGGTCTGCACGTCGGCCGCGACCGACTGCAGGTTGTCGATCGTGCTCGTGATGGTGGAGTGGTTGTTGCCGATGAGCCCGGCCAGATCGGTGGCCACCTGCGACAGGTTGCCGACGACCTGGTCGAGCAGCGTGTTCTTCGACGCAAGCGCAGAGGAGACCGACTGCAGGTTGGAGACCAGGGTGTCGATGTCACCGGTGCGCGACGTCAACGCGGTCAGCACCTGGTCGAGGTTGCCGATGATGTTGCCCACCTGGCCGTCGAGCGCCTTGACCGTGGTGGAGACTGTGGCTCCGCTGTTGATCAGTTGGTCGATCTGGGCCGTGTCGCCTTCGAGGGCACCCGAGACGTTCTCGACGAACTCGTTGGCCTGGGTCGGGTTGATGGCGTTGAGCACCGGGCCGAGCGAGTTCAAGAAGGTGTCGATGCTGGCATCGGTCACGTCGTGATCGAGCGGGATGGTGGATCCCGCCGCCAGCAGCGATCCGGAGGGACCGGGGAACAGTTCGATCTCCTTCTGCCCGATGACGTTGTGCCAGCGCATGCCGACGTCGGTGGACCGGCGCAGGGCCACCGTGTTGTCGACGCTCATGGCGATGACCGCGTGGCCGTGTTGCTCGGCGATGCCCGTGACCTGGCCGACGGGGACGCCGGCGACGTTGACCGAGTCACCCGTGGCCAGACCGGTGACGTCGGTCAGCTGCGCGTCGAGGGTGTGGCGGCTGCTGAAGAGCGAGACGTTGCCGATCCGGATGGCCAGCCCGACCAGGAGGACGAGACAAACCAGCGCGAACACGGCGAACTTGAAAGCCGACGTCGGCAGGGTGGGCATCCGCACGGCCTCAGACCCCCCCGAGGAGTTGGTTGAGGATGCCGCCGAGGCTGGACGGCCGTGAGGTGTCGGGCTGACCGATGGCGCCGAAGGCCTGAGTGGCCGCCGCGCTGCCGGCCGCGTTGGCCGCGGCCGTGGGTGACGACGCGCTCGAGCTGGGCGTGGCGGCGACCGCAGCTGTGCTCTGGGGCGACGACGCCTGGAGGGCGTTGAAGGTGGCCAGCTGCGAGGAGCAGTTGAAGGCCGAGCCGGCGCCGGCCAGCGCCTGCTGGATGGGCTGGAGGAAGGACAGCCCGCCGGTGGGCGGCGCGATGAGGTTGCAGACCAGGCTGTTGACGTCGCTGAAGAGGATGAAGGTGTTGAAGTAGGCGTAGGTGCTGCCGTCGGGTAGATGGTTCTGGCCCGAGGCCCCCTCGGCGATCTTCTGGAAGTAGTGGTAGGCGCCGTTGACGACCTGGCCGATCTCGCCCTGCTGGGCCAGCAGGACCCGTGAGACGTTGTCACCCGAGGCGAGGATCGTGGCGATGTCTGGGTGGTACGTGGCCAGCAGCGAGGCCAGCCGGTTGGAGAACGGGATCAGCGTGTTGAGGAGGTTCTCGTACTCGGCCTCTTCCGCGTTGAACGCGGGCAACCCGGCGTTGATCTCGTCGTTGAGGTTGTTGAAGTCGGCGGCCGCCGGAGCGGTGGCCTGGGCGAACTTGGCGAACGAATCGAGGGCCAGGATCTGGGCATTCAGCGTCCGGTCGAGCAAACCGGCCAACTGCGTCCCCGCCCCGATAGAGGCGGCGATCTTGGGCCCCTCCCCCTGCGAGGCCTGGGAGAGCTCGCCCAGAACGGTGGCCAGGTTGTTGTCGTCGACCGCGTCGAGCAGTGGCGTGGCCGCGGCAAAGAGGTCGCCGAGCTCGTCACTGCTGTCGGCCCGGGCGAATGATCCGCCCGGGGCCAGATATGGACCGTCGTCGGCGTTGCCGTGCGGCGTGGACAGGGCGACCTGCTCGGCCCCGAAGAGGTTCACCGGCTCGATGGTCGCCGTGGCCGTGGTGGGCACCTTGAAGGAGGGCTCGATGAGGACGCCCACCTGCGCCTCGTTCCCCGAGAGCGAGATGGTGGAGACGCGGCCGACCTGCACGCCGCGGAAGACGACGGCGGAGCCCGGGTACAGACCCTCGCCGGCCTTCGGGAAGGTGCCCTGGAGCTGGTAGTCGCCGGCGAAGTCGCCGTTGGCCAGGCGAACCAGCGTGATGGTGCCGAAGACGAGCCCGCACAGCACCACGAGGCTGACGACGAGACGCAGCAGCCGTCTCATCCGACCAACCGGGCCGTGGCGTTGACCCCGCCGAAGAGGATGAGGGACATGAAGAGGTTGACGACGACGACGAGGATGATGGACAGGCGGATGGCGCGCCCGGCGGCCACGCCCACGCCGGCGGGCCCGCCCGTCGCGTTGTAGCCGTAGTAGCAGTGCACGAACGTGACCAGGACGGCGAACACCATCGCCTTGAGGAACGAGTAGAAGATGTCGAGCGGCGGCAGGTAGAGGCGGAAGTAGTGGGTGTAGGTCCCGGTGGAGAGGCCGAAGAACTTCGTCACCACGAGCTCGGAGGCCAGGTAGCTGGCGAAGAGGGCCGCCAGATAGAGCGGGATCATGGTGATCAACGCAGCCCAGACCCGCGTGGCCACCAGGTAGACCACGCTGTTGACGCCCATGACCTCGAGGGCGTCGATCTCGTCGGAGATGCGCATGGCGCCGATCTGCGCGGTGAAGCCGGCGCCCACCTGGGCCGCCAGGGCGACACCGGCCACCAGTGGCGTGATCTCGCGGGTGTTGGCGAGCGCCGTGATGACCCCGGTGAAGGCGTCTGCCCCGATCTGCTGGAGGCCGTTGAAACCCTCGAGGCCGACCTCGGTGCCGGTGAAGAAGGCAATCGAGGTGACGACGAAGAACATGCCCCCTCCGACGACGAGCGCGCCCGAGCCCAGGGTGATGTCCGACATGAGGACGGCGATCTCCTTGGGGTAGCGCAGCGCGCGGGGCAGGGCCCGCAGGATGCGCCCGTAGAACTTCAGCTGGTCGTAGAAGGTGTCGAAGACGCCGAGGACGGCGTCGCCCGTCCCGGCGGCCCGGCCCACCACGGCCCTGCCGGCGGCGGCCACCTTGGTGGTCTCGGGAACCCGCGGCGGCGCGTCGATCGCCATCAGATGCCCTTCTGCGGGATGAAGTTGAAGTAGAAGACCGTCAGGAGGAAGTTCACGAAGAACGACAGGATGAAGGTGATGACGACGGCCTGGTTGACCGCATCGCCGACGCCCTTGGGCCCGCTCTTGCAGTAGAGGCCCTTGTAACAGGCGACCATGGCGGCGATGAAACCGAAGAGCGCTGCCTTCACGAGCGCGATGGCGAGATCGGCCAGCTGGCTGAGCTCGCTGAAGGTGGCGAAGAAGCTGCTCGCCGTGATGTGGATGGCGTGGGTGCCGAACCACAGGCCACCGGCGATACCCGCCACGCTGACCACGGCATCGAGCAACACGGCCACGACGGTGGCGGCCAAGAGGCGGGGCAGGACGAGGCGGTGGAGCGGGTTGACCCCCATCACCTCCATGGCGCTGATTTCGTCTCGGATGCGGCGCGAGCCCAAATCGGCGCACATGGCCGAGCCGCCGGCCCCGGCAATGAGGAGCGCGGTGGCCACCGGGGCCTGCTCCCGCACCACGGCGAGCACCATGGCTGCGCCGAGCTGTGATTGGGCGCCGATCTGCTGGAGCAGCGAACCCACCTCGAGGGCGATGACCATGCCGAACGGGATGGACAGCAGGATCAGCGGCAGCGTGGTGACCCGGGCCAGGAACCAGCACTGGTCGAAGAACTCGGTCACCGGGATTCCCTTGAGCGGAGCCTGGCGCAGCGCCTCGAAGGCGGTGGCGAACATGTTCCCGGTCTCACGGACGGTCGACATGACCTTGCCGTCGCCTGCCGGAGGCCGTTTCGCCCGAGGCAGGACGCCAACCGCAGGATCAGGCCGGCCGCTCGGGGTTCCGAGAAGACGGGCCATCTCGGCCCGGGTCAGCGGCTCGTCGGCTCCGGTCGGCATCGGAGGGATGCCGATGCCCTCGCCCGGTTCAGCCAATCTGGTTCCCCCCTTCCGAGGCCTCCTTGCCGCGGCCGGGCATCTCTGCCCTTCCCCCCGTCACCGTTCGTTGCGAAAACGAGGAGGCTTCGATGACCTTGCGGTAACCGTGCCTGGTCGCGGGCATATTCGAGCTCTGGGCACGTCGTGTGCGTCATTCGCCCGACTTGCGCAACGGATGGAACCCAACTCCCGTTTGCTCTCGAAACGTCAACCCCTGTTTGCTCTCGAATCGCGCCAATGGTCCGCGAATTGTGTGTCGAGCCTTCCGAAAAGAATCTGGGTACAGGCATAATGGCGAGACTTCCTGGGAGGAGTACTCGGAGGGGGAAGGGACGGGAACGTGGCGCTCCGCCAAGATGAGCTGACGGGTCTTTGCGACGACGTCGACCTCGAGCGCGACCGAGCGCTCGTCGAGCGTTGCCAGGCGGGCGACTCTGCCGCCTTCGGAAATCTCTACGCCCGCTACTACGACCGGTTGCTCCGCTTCTGTATGCGCCGCCTCAGCGACCGCCATGAGGCGGAGGACGCGGCGCAGGAGGCCTTCGCCCGGGCCTGGAAGGCGTTACCGCGCTTCGCCGGTGACAAGCGCTTCTATCCCTGGCTCACCGTGATCGCCGGGAACATCTGCACCGACATGCTGCGCCGGCGCTCGCGCAGCACGCCCACCGACGACATGGAGCTGACCGCGCAGCAGCCCCTGGGCGCGATGGTCGACGACACCTCCGAGGATCTGGTCCTGGCCGCCGTCGACGGCGAGCTCGTCAACCGGGCGCTCGACCGCCTCTCGGTGCGCCACCGCCACGTGCTGGCGATGCGCGAAGGATCGGGCTGGACGTACCAACAGATCGCCGACCACGAGGGCGTCGAGATCGGCACCATCGAGACGCTGCTGTGGCGAGCCCGGCAAGCACTCAAGCGCGAGTTCGCCGCCGTCTCCGAGTCGAAGGGCGCGCTGGCCGGTTTCCTGGTGGCAACGGGTTCCCTGTTCCGCCGAGCACTCTTCCGGGTCGCCCACCGCGGGGCCAGCATGCAGCAACAAGCAGGCGGCGCCTCGGGCGGAATGGGCATACGCAACGCGCTGGCTGGTGCAGCCGTGGCCGGTGCCGCGGTCGCGGCCGCATTCATCGCGCCGCACGCGCTGAAATCCAACGACAACACCGGGGCGGCCGCACCGGAGGCCAGTGCGCTGGCCGCACCACCCCTGGCCCTCGCGCCGGGGTCGGGACCGGGTTCGAGGGGATCTGCGACCGGCGCTTGGCAAGGATCGCCGACAGGAGCCGGCGGCTCCGACGGATCGCTCCCGCCCGCAGACGCGGGCTCGGCAGCGTCCGGCGGCGCAGGCACGCTGGCCGGTGCCGGCGGCGGTCTCGGCGGAACGCTGAGCGGAGCGCTCGGCGGCGGCCAGAGCGGGGGCAGCGGCGCCGGCACGCTCGGAGGCACGGTCAGCAAGAGCCTCGGCCAAGCCACCGGCGGGCTGGGCGGCGCGGTGAACAATGTCGGTACGACCGTGGACGGGCTGACGAGCGGGGTCGGCGGCGCGGTCAAGGGCGCGACCGGGGCAGTGACGGCGACGGCGGGTCACGGCGCGTCAGCGGCGCCACCGGTGCGGTCAACAACACGCTGAGCGGTGCCAGCCAGGGCCTGTCGGGTCTCCTCGGCGGCGGGTCAGGCTCCGGAAACTCTGGGTCAGGGGGGTCGGACAAGTCGACCACCACGACCACCACGACGCTGCCGAACGTGCTCAAGGATGTCGGCGACACGCTGGGTGGCCTGCTCGGCGGCTGAGCGAAACGGCGGTGAGGCCGCTGCGCAAGGCCGGGGCCGCCCGTCGGTTCTCAAGACATGGACACGCGAGCAGCACGGCGCGCAACCCTGGGTTGCTCCGGGCGAACCGATCATCTCCCTGCGGGGAGTGACCAAGTCCTTCGGTTCTCACACCGTCCTCGATGACATCACCTTCGATGTGCCCAAGGGCCGGATCACGGCCATCCTCGGTCCCTCGGGCACCGGAAAGTCGGTGTTGCTCAAGAACATCCTTGGCCTGCTTCGGCCCGAGCGCGGTGAGATCTGGGTCGACGGCGACCAGATCGTCGGTCTGCGAGAGAAGCGGCTCTACGAGGTGCGCAGGAAGTTCGGAGTCCTGTTCCAGGACGGCGCGCTCTTCGGCTCCATGAACCTCTACGACAACATCGCCTTTCCGTTGCGCGAGCACACGCGCAAGAGCGAGGCGCAGATCCGGGAGCTCGTCCACCGGAACGCCGAGCTCGTCGGGCCTGATGGACCACCTGAAGAAGCTGCCCGGCGAGGTTTCGGGCGGCATGAAGAAGCGAGCCGGGCTAGCCCGGGCCATGGTGACCGAGCCCGAAATCGTCCTTTTCGACGAGCCTGACTCGGGCCTCGATCCGGTCCGGGTGGCCTATCTGGACGAGCTGGTCGTCACGGTACAGAAGGAAACGGGAGCCACGTTTTTCATCATCACCCACAACATCGCGTCGGTCATGCGCACGGCCGAGTACATGGGTGTCCTCTTCCGGTCGAACTTGGTGAAGTTCGCCAGCAAGCCCGAGATGTTGTCGTCGGACAACCCGATCATTCGACAGTTCCTCGCCGGTCGGCCCAAAGGTCCCATCGGCATGGACGAAATGGCCGACTCGGGGCAGGACACGAGCCGGTTCATCGAAGGCGACACGGCGGCCTTGCAATTCGGGCCGCTCGCCCGCCCGGGCGAGCCGGCGCTGGCCTCGCACGCACCGTCCGACCAGCCGGTCCCGCCCGACTGAACGGCCTAGAACCGAGAAACGCCGCCAGCCCCGGGTGGTGCGGCCCGGAACCAGCGGCGTCCCCGAATCTCCTGTGGGCGGCTCAGTCGCCGGCGGCGGCTCCGCACACCGTCTCGACGATGAGACGGCTGACCACGTAGGGGTCCATGTTGGCGTTCGGACGCCGGTCCTCGATCCAACCCTTCTTGTTCTTCGCCGTCTGCCACGGGATGCGGATCGACGCACCGCGGTCGGAGGTGCCGTACGTGAACTTGGTGTAGTGCGCCGTCTCGTGGGCGCCGGTCAGCCGGCTCTCGATGCCGATGCCGTAGTTGGCGACGTGCTCATCCACCCGCTTCCCCAGTGCCTCGCAGCCAGCGATGATGGCGTCCCACCCGCCGTCCTCGCGCATGGCCTTGGTCGAGAAGTTGGTGTGGGCGCCCGGCACCGTTCCAGTCACCCATGACGGGCTTGGGCTCGAGGGTGGCGTAGACGTCGAACTCTTCGGCGATGCGGAACAGCAGCCAGCGGGCGACCCACAGCTGGTCGCCGATGGTCGGAGGCGGGAGGACGCCGATCTGGAACTCCCACTGCCCCATCATCACCTCGGCATTCGTGCCCTCGATGCCCAGGCCGGCCTTCATGCAGGCGGCCGTGTGTCGCTCGACGATTTCGCGGCCCGGCATTTTGTCGCCGCCGACGCCGCAGTAGTACGGACCTTGCGGTGCCGGGAAGCCGGCCTCGGGCCACCCCATGGGCCGGCCGTACTGGAAGAAGGTGTACTCCTGCTCAATCCCGAACCACGGCTCGAACGCCTTGTACTTCTCCGAGACCTCGAGACAGGCCCGGCGGGTGTTGGACGGGTGCGGCGTCATGTCGGTGAGCAGCACCTCGCACATGACGAGCTTGTCGTTCTCTCCGCGGAGCGGATCGGAACAGACGAAGACGGGCTGAAGAACGCAGTCCGAGTCGCTCCCCGTGGCCTGGTTCGTGCTCGAGCCGTCGAAGCCCCAGATGGGCGGCTCCTTGCCGTCCTCCACGATCTTGGTCTTGCTGCGCAGCAGCGGTGACGGTTCGGTGCCGTCGATCCAGATGTATTCGGCCTGATAGCTCATGGACTCTCCTGTGCTCCCCTTCTTTGCTGGCGATCGCTCCGCCCGGCCGGGGGACGGCCCTCGGACCGAAGCAGTCTCGTTGGACCCTATTTCGCGGTCGTATCGGTTGTGTGAACCTACGATGAACTCCTACTGAGCGGCCACATCCATGTTCACCATGCCCTTGATGACGTCGAGCATGGTGGCCCGGAAACGCTCCCGCTCGCGGGCTGGCTCCTCGGAGCGGGCCATGGCCAAGACCCCGGCGGTCACGGCACCGAAGAGGACGTGGGCCATCATGTCCAGATCCTGGACGACCAGGACGCCGGCGGCCGCAGCTCGGTCGAGCTGGGCCCGGATGACCCCGATCTCGTAGCGCTCGCCGCAAGCCCACCAGTCCTCGAACCCCAGGGCCGCCGGACCCTCCACCCAACAAAGGCGCTGGTAGATCGGGTCCGAGATCGTGTCGAGAAAGGTGTCGAAGGCGGCGACGATGCCGCTCCAGGCGTCCGGTGCCGCCGCACCCGCCTGGGTCACGGTCTGCGCGCTGCGCTTCTCCTGGCGCTCCAGGACGGCCATGAACAAGTCCCGCTTGGAGGCGAAATGGTGGTAGATCGCACCCTTGGTCAGCCGGGCCCGCCTGGCCACGGCATCGAGTGACGTGGCGATGTAGCCGTTCTCCAAGAAGCAGACGGCGGCGCTGTCGAGGAGGGCTTCGTAGGTGGACTCGGCGTACTCCTCCCGCCGGGTCCGTACCGTCTCCATGGCGCGCATCGTACCGAGTGATGGGTCGACGGCTTCGTGGGTTGACATAGTGAGAAACCGTCAGGATACTACCTACCGTGAGTATGTACCGACGGTATGGCGGAGATTCCCGCAACGAGAGGTTCCCCTTCGACCATGCCCTGCGCCGGCTCGCCCGCGGCGCCACCACCCAGGCCGAGGACACCGGCGGGACGGCCAGGCTGTTCCTCGTGGACTCCTCCGTCGATTCTGACGACCAGCCGGTACTTTTGTCGGGCCTTCCGGCTCCGATCCACCGTCAAGGCGCTGATGGGCAACAGCGGCGAGCCTCGTCGCAACTGGTGGGCATTCCGGTTCCTCCGCCGGCCGCCCGACCCTCCCGACCCCAGCGAGCGCTACAAGATCGATCCCCAGTTCGTGCCACGGGCGCTCCAACGGGTGACCTGACCCCTGGCGCGACGGAGGGCTGGAGCCAAGGCTCCAGCCCTCCCCGTTGCCCCCCGGCAACTTGTCCGCCTCCGCAGAGGCGGCTCGATCGCAGTTGCTAGCAGCTCGCGCTGTTGAGGCCACCCACGCAGGTGTTGGCGCTGCCGAACAGCCCCGAGATGCCGTTGCCGAGCGCAATCACAGCGACGACGGCCACGATGGCAATCAGGCCGACGAGCAAGGCGTACTCCACCATGGAAGCACCACGCTCGACCTTGGCCCTCTCCAGCAACGAACCATGCAGTCCGCGGACCGTCACAAATGCGTTGACGAAAAGCTCGATCATCTTTCTCTTCCCCTCCTCTGTCCCTAAGGACTTGTTGGACCTCTCCCCCTCTTTCACCTTTAGCTTTGATGAATGTTCATGCCTTTTCCATAGGCCATTGTGACCATTGGCAACGGGTGTCTCATATGCAGAAAATCCACGTTGGCTTTTTGAACAAATCGGGCCGTATACGCGACGGTGGGCTGGGCCGACCGCAGCCGACCCAGCCCAACCGTCATCCCATTTCGGGAAGGGGGAATTTTCCCTTAGGGAATGCTCTGCTCAACCAGCGCAGCGAGAAGTCGCCGCTGTCAGCAGTTCATCGTTGCGCCGCCGTTGAGTTCGCCGAGACTGCTGCTGGCGCTACCGAACCGGCTCTTGACACCACCGCTCGGCGCTCCGACGGCGACCACGCTCACTGTGGCCATCGGACCGATCAGCAAGACGTGCTCCGCAAAGAACATGTTCAGAAATAGCTCGGTCTTTGATGTCCCTTCTCGTGGCCCATATGCCCAGACCGTTGCCTGAACTCCGTAGGGCCCCCACAGCATTTTCAGGTTTACAACGCCTGAGTACCATAGGCTGAAAGGACCAAATGGCCCACGTGAGAGTGGGGTTTGCCCGCTACTCGATGGTGACGAGTCCCATGACGACAGCGCGCACCAAGGCATGCGTCCGGTTGGTGACGTCGAGCTTCTGAAAGATGGCAGCCAAGTGATTCTTGGTGGTCTTCGGGCTGATGTAGAGCCGCTGCGAGATCTCTCCGTTCGTCGACCCTTCGGCGAGGAGCTGGAGCACTTCGAGCTCCCGCTGGGTCAAGCTCCAAGGGCCCCATTGCCGGTCGTCGTCGTTGCGCCGGCCCGTCGCCACGTCGGGATCCCTGTAGTCGTCCTCCGGACTCAGCTGGCCCCGTGGCTCGTAGTTGGTCAGCGAGGCTCGGGAACCCCGGATGCTCTCCCCCCGATGCACCGTCGTGCTCACCGTGGGCCCCGATACCGAGACCTGCGAGTAGAAGGTCCACGCCTCCACCTCGCCCACCCGGCTGGCCGGCTCGGCAGGCCCACTTGGCCACAGAACCGTCGAGACCGTGTTGGCCATTTCTCCCCCCTCGTTCCACTGGGGCATCCCGCCCCTTCAAAGTTTTTTCCGCCACCTCGACGGCGTGAATCCCCTGGTCATTGTACGGACTCAGGGTAAAACGACAGTGGCAGCCAGATTGCGGCGAGGGTGCAATGGGCCAAATTGCCCATTGTCAACGGGCCCTCAACCAGGAAGACATTCCTCAGTGAGGACCAAATGCGTGTTTGATAGGCCCGACGATCGGCCCCAGAACAATGACCAGGATCGCCGGCAAGAAGCAGAAGGCGAGCGGGAACAGGATCTTGATCGGCACCTTGGCGGCCTTCTCCCGAGCCCGCTGGCGACGCTTGTCCCGCATTTCGTTGGCCTGTGCCTCGAGCACACGGCCGATGGGCAGGCCGAGCGCGTCCGCCTGCGACAGCACCACGGTAAAGGTCACCAGGTCGTCGATGTCCGTTCGCAGCTTCATGTTCTCGAGTGCGTCGTGTCGTGACAAACCCAGCTCCATCTCTCGCAGCGTAAGACGGAGCTCGTCGCTCACGGGTGACTCAAAGCGGGCGCAAGAGACCTGCATGGCCTGCTCCAAGCCCAGGCCGGCCGCGACTGAAATCGTCATCAGGTCGAGCAGGTCGGGCAGGTCGTTGGTGACCTGTGCACGTCGCACCTTGATGCGATGGCGGAGCCAATAGCTCGGGGCGAGGCCGCCGATGATCGAAAACACGAAGACCATGACAATGCCGATCTTCAGCCCGACCGTGCCGCTGATGAGCATGACGAGACCGGCCGCAAAACCAAGAAGGACGGCACCGACTTGCACGGCGACGAACTCCTCGGCCCTGATGGAGCCGGTGAGACCCGCCTTGAGGAGGTCGGCGTGCACGTTGTCGATCTCGCTCGAGGGATACAACTTTGATATCGATCCGCGCAGGCCGCCGCTCACCGGCCCGAAGATCCGGCTCAGCAGAGGTGTCTGGACCCGGTCGGGCATCTGCACCGACTCGGCATAGACCTCGGCGTCCTTTCCGAGGGACCGGATGAAGTCGAGCCGGATCGACTGCCGGTGCGAGCGCCAGGCGGCGAGACCGACCCCGACGACACCGGCCGCCATGAGGAGGACACCAATCAGCGGGACGATGTAGGCGACGTTCATACCACTCTCCCTTGCACCTCAGACCTTGATGTTGACCATCTTGCGGATGGCGATCCATCCGACCGCCATGAGGAGGCACGTGATGATGAGGACGATGAGGCCCGCTCCGTGGTACATCGGCTCCAGATAGCCGGGGTCACGGAGTTCAAGAATCCCGGCCAGGAACAGCGGGATTGCAAAGAGCACATAGCCGGACATGCGCCCTTCCGCCGAGAGGGTCTGCACTTCGCGGCGAACCTCCTGGCGAGTGCGCATGAAATCGGCCAGCGTGTGCAGGATCACGGCCAAGCGGCCACCGGTGGATTGCTGGATGCGCACCGCCTCGACGGCCCATTTGAAATCCTCCACCCCAGAGCGCTCGGCCATGTTCTCGAGCGCCACCACGAGGTCACTCCCCACGGCCACCTCAGCCATGACCCGATCCAGCTCGACGGACAGCGGTGGCCGGGCATCCCGCCTGTACATATCGATGGCCCGCTGGAAGGTCTGACCACCCTCCACTGACGCCGCCATGAGGCTCAGCGCGTCGGGCAATTGGTCCTGCAGCCTCGTGATGCGTTTGGCTGCCCGCTTGCCGGGGATCATCCAGGCAAGGCCCGCGACGACGAGGATCGCGATCGACCGAACCGATGGGCGACTGCGTGACGAGGCCAACCGACCACGGCGAGCATCAGGGCGATGGCCGAGCTGATCACCAGGTATTCGCCCGCCCGCAGGGGGATGGCCGCCCGCTCCAGTCGTTGCTCGAGCGCACCATGGGTGTCGACTCGCCCGAAGATCCCGGCGAGCCGGACGGTCAGGGCCGACAGCTCGCCCCGATCCGGAGTCTCGCTGACCGCTTCCACCGGCACCGTGGCCGTCCCCATGGTGTCGTCGAGGATCTGAGCAATGGTCCGCTGCTTCGTTCGCACCCGCATGATGGCGGCGACGACGACAAGTGCCAGGCCTCCGCCCACGAACACGGCGGCGAGAACGGCCTCCATCTGAGAATTCGCCTGCGATGCTGCGAGGACCATCATCCTCACCTCCCGTCTCGGCGACGGGCCAGCAGCTCGTAGACCTCGTCAGAGGGCGGCTCGACTCGCCCCGGTCGTGCAGGGCGGTGATGCCGTCCCTGCTGACGGGCTTGACCGAGTGACGAGGAGTCCACGTCGTTCCGAAACACCTGCGTCGGTACGTCGATGCCGTTGAGGAGCAGCTCGTCGAGGATCTTCGGCCGCAGACCGGTCGACACCAGCCGCCCCCCATTCTCGGAAATGTCCACCCGGTGGAAGATGTCCTGGAGGAGCACCGTGTCGCCTTCCATGCCCTGGAGCTCGGTGATCGAGGTCACGACCCGACCGCCGCCCGGGAGCCGTTGAAGCTGCACCAACAGTCCGACGGCCAGCACGATCTGCTCGCGAATAGCCCGCTGGGGCAGCTCAACCCCGCCCATCATCACCATGGTCTCCAGACGACTTAGGAGCTCGCGTGGGGTGTTGGCGTGGACCGTGGTCATCGATCCGGCGTGGCCGGTGTTCATGGCCTGGAGCATGTCGAGCGACTCCGAACCACGGCATTCTCCGACGATGATCCGGTCGGGCCGCATACGCAGGGAGTTGCGGACGAGATCGCGAATCCGGATCTCTCCCGAGCCTTCCGCGTTGGACGGCCTGGTCTCGAGGGTCACAACGTGCGCGCCCTGAATCTGGAGCTCAGCCGACTCTTCGATCGTAATGAGGCGCTCTCCGTCGGGGATGAAGTTCGAAAGGACGTTGAGCATCGTCGTCTTGCCGGTGCCAGTCCCCCCGACCACGATCATGCTGATCTTGCCCCGCACGCATGCCTCGAGGAACACGGCGGAGTCCATGGACATCGAGCCGAGAGAGATGAGGTCCTGCATGACCAGTGCGCGTTCAGGGAATTTCCGGATAGTGAGTACGGGTCCGCGCAGGGCCAGCGGCGGCACGATCGCGTTGATGCGGGAGCCGTCGGCGAGGCGCGCGTCCACCATCGGAGACGACTCGTCGATCCGGCGGCCGACCGCAGCGACCATCCGGTCGATGATCCGCCGATACTGGTGATTCGAGTTGAAGACGACCTCGGACCGCTCGATCCGGCCCTTGCGCTCGATCCAGACCTCGTCGAACGCGTTGCACATGATCTCGCTGATGCCCCCGTCGGCCAGAAGCGCCTCCAGGGGGCCGTAGCCGAGAGAGTCCTCGAGCATTTCCTCGACGAAGCGCTGTCGCTCGATAGGGGAAATCCCGATGTCCTCTCGCTCGAGGATCTCGTTCACGGTATTGCGGACCTGAGTGCGCAACTCGTCAGGGGACAGATTGGCGGCCCGCGGCGCGATCTCGGCCAGCACTTTGGCCTGCACCTTGGCCTTGGATTGCAGCCACAGTTCGTTGGATGTGGTCCGATCGGTCGACCGTCGGCGCGGGGTCGGAGGAGTCTCCTTGCCAGTGCCGTTCGCCACGGTGGCGGCCGGCCTCGGGGTGGGAGCATCTATCTCCGGGCCTGCTGACGGCGCACCTTCAGGTGAGTTCAGGCGATCAGAAAGACTCATGACGATCAGGCTCTCTCGAGTTCAGGAACCTTTTGTACGCGACTCTTCCTACGGAACTTCCAGAAGCTGCCGCGCCCGTCTCCCAGTTCGGCTGTGTTCGAACCGTTGCCCAGAACTGGCCGCACTTCACCCGAGACGAATTGCTGCATGCTGCCGGCGAGCTTCTTGCCGATGTCGGAACTGGCGGCCGATACCAGCGCCGGCCTTCCCTTGTTGATCGACCTCATCACCTCACGCGAGTAGGGGAGCGTCGAGATGATTTTGTTGTCGAGCACCTCCTGCACGTCGCCGATGTCAATGCCGATGTCGTCCTCGACCTTGTTCAGGACGACACCGATGCTCTCGCTGCTGATGCGCAGTTTCTCGAGCGTGGTCAGGAAGACCCGCATGTTGCGAATGCTGGGCAGGTCCAGCGTGACCATGCAGAGAACCCTGGTCGAATGGTCGAATGCCGCCAGGACGATCTCGGAGAGTTGGGCCGGGGTGTCGACGACGATGTAGTCGAAGTGGCGCCGGAGCGCAGCCATGACCTTGTAGACGTCTTTTGGAGCGATCATGTCCGCGTCGGCCGGGCTGAACGGCGCGGCGAGCACGGAAAACCCCAGCTCATGGTGCTCGAGGTACTCCTCCACGTGCTCGTCAAGGTTTTCCTCGTCCACCGGCTCGCGAGACAGCAAATCGGAGATCGTGAAGCGGGGACGTAAGTGCAGCGCCGTGGACACCTCGCCGAACTGGAGGTCGAGGTCGACGAGGCAGACGCGCTGGCCGGTCTGGGCGGCCAGGTAACAGGCCAGGTTGGTGGCGTAAAACGTCTTGCCGCAGCCGCCGCTGGACGAGGCCACGGTGAACACTTCGGCGAAATGAGGACGCTCGACAACGATGCCCTCTGACACGACAGGCAACGTCGCCGTACCGAGAGAGCTCGAGATATCGGCAATGTCGAACGCACGCTGGAGCGCAGCTGCCAACTGCCTCTTGCTGGTCGGATACTCGACCAATTCGACCGCACCCGTCCGGACGATGTCGCTCAGGTTGGCTTTGGGCTTGGGTCCCAGCGCCAACACGACGGCTGGGACGGGCGAGGTCGACCGCAGAGCGGCCAGCCGGGCCATGCCGGCGTGGCTGTCGAACACGGGCCCGGCGACGAGCACGTCGAACGGACCCTGCTCATTGACCTCCTCGACGACGTCGATGACATTGCTGCTGGTGGCCACGTCGTAGCCGGGTCCCAACGAGGCCTGGATGGCCCGGCTCAGGGCCGGCGAGCGACTGATGACGAGGATGCGGCGAGAGATCATCCAGCGCCCGTCGTCTGGTCGGTGCCGATGCACTGGTTCACCGGCGGCGGATTGGTGTCGGTTTGGGTCTGGACAAACGACACCGTCTCGTTCTGCGAGAGGAACGCAAGGGTTCGAGCCTGCGCCGAAGTCACTGCAACAAGAACGGTCTCGGAACCCGGAAGAGTCCTTCCTGTGGTCCCTTTCGTGCCCGACAGGGATGGGCTGGTGCTCGAAACGTCGATCACCTGAATGTCGGCCATCGACAGTTCCGTACATGGGACGGGGAGCGTCGCGGAGGCGGCACTGTTGTTCGATACCTTCGTGATGTTCGCGTAGATGTCCACCCGAGCTCCTGGCTGCAGATAGCCAGCGAGAGCGGAAGTTCCCGGCAGGGTAACCGTCATTGCATCAAGACCGACGGGTACGGATATGGCTGAGGTGCTGGCGTTCAGCTCGGTCGAGGTGACAGCCTGACCCTCTTTCACAGCGGTCGTGAGCACCTCATCGTTGAGCGACTGCAACGAAGTCAGGTCTGTGGCGAGAAATGACTTGGTCGGCACCAGCTTGAGAGCGACTAAGCCGTTCGAGACCATGGCCTGCCCTGTCGTTCCGGCCGGGATGTCCTTCTTGGCGACAACGGCGGAGGTCGTGGTCGAGGCGACCGTGTTCGCACCGTTGTTGGCAGTCTTCGATGCACCGCGCACACTGGCGTATGCAATGACCGAGCCGGCCACAAAGAGAATCGCACCGATCAGGACGAGTATGAGTGTCTGTTTCTTCACGGCTCGTTCCCCCTCTCGCAACTGGTGAACAACAGGCAGAGCTCGTCGTGCGTCGATCTCCGTTGGTTCGGTTGAACGGTACGACGGCGACGCGAGCAACGTACATAGGCCCTTCGGATCATTCTCCGTTTTAGCTTCCCTGGTCGTGTGCCCAAATGGTCCATATGACCTATGTACCGCCAAAACCCTGCGGCCCAGAATCAGCTCGGATGTATCCACTGCGGCTGCAATTCGCAATTTTGTCGTGGGCGCCATGAGATACAGAAGAGGGGGTTCCACATTGGGACCATGCGCATCGAGTTCCGCGAAACGGGCCAATACCCAGACGCGAGACGAACAAGGCGCCGCATTGGTGGAGTTCGCCATCGTGGTGGTGTTGCTCATCACGATCCTCTACGGGATCGTCACGTTCGGGTTGATCCTTGCTGCACAGGCCACGGTCACCCAGGCCGCTGCCGATGCGGCGAGGGCGGGGCTGGTCGACTCCTCAGCGGCAGTGACGACCGCTCGAGGGCGAGGCTGGCCATGACGTCGGCTGGATGGAAAAGGGCACGTGTGGGACAACCGGCACGACAATCACGTGCGTGGCCACCCAGGAGCCCTGCCCATCGAACACTGCGTCACCGGCGCACAACCCCACGCAGTGCCTCTCGGTGACCGTGACCTATCACTACAACGAGAGCCCCCTCTTTCCAGAGCTACCCGGCCTGGGATTGGTGACTCCCTCCACGATCTCCTCCACCAACGTCGTGCAGCTGGGCACGGTTTCGTGATCCGACGCGCCTGGCACTGGTTTCGAGTGCACCGCGAAGAGGAGCGCGGCGCCGTCCTCGTCCTGACCGCCATCTCCATGTTCGCCATCCTCGGGGCTGGAGCACTCGGGGTCGACCTTGGGTTCACCGTCGACGGCAGCAGGCAGGCCCAGGCCATGGCCGACACCGCAGCCGCCGACGTCATTCAGTACATCAACGGGGCTTCCAGACCGCACAACGACTCCACCTTTCAAACCGCCCTGAACAACGCCTTGGCCTACGTGCTTGCGGACAACAACTCCGACGCCCAGCTGACGGTCACCGCGATGCTCTACACCAACGGGGACTACACGGTTCCCGTCCCTGGGCTGCCGGCCTCCGAACCCGCTACCGCAAGGGTTCGTACCGTGCAATGCCGTCGCAGTCTCCGCCAAGCAAACCGTTCCACAGCCCTTCTGGGGAGGGTTCAACACCCTTGTCGGGAACAGCGGGAGCGGGCTCCCCGTGGGCAGTGGTTGCGGCAACGCCGGACAGACAACGGGAGGCTGCGGAACGGGATGCAAAGGGCAGCCATGCTTCAGCTGCCCGCAAGGGGGCTGTACCAGTTGTCCCACGACTGCCTGCTACGCCTGGCTCCCGCAGTCGACGTTCTCCATTGGTTCGTACCTTGTCAACCTCAACAGCACGCAAGCCGGGCAGGACGCGACGATTCTCTCGGACATCTTGAATACGCTCGGGACTACGTACAACATCACCGCAGTCCAACTACCAAGGACTGGCCACAACCAACGTCACCATAGGGCAACTCATCGCAGCCTCAAATGGACAGCTGACACCGACCGACGTTATGACGACGCCTCTTTCTCCGTCCCAATGGGTGGCCATCTGGACGCAAGCTGTCGGGACACAAGAGGCTTCGCTCAGTTGCGGGAGCACACCCACGCCCGCGCAGTGCGTCGCCTATGGGGTACTCAACGGAAACCAAATCACATGGGGCAATTCCCAGACCGTGATGCTCTGCCAGCTCGTCTCGGTCGATGGCTCGACCTGTGCTCCTGCCAATGCGGCGCTGTCGTACGAGCAAATGTCAGCGAGCCTGAACGTCCTCCAAGAACTGACGACCGAGGCTGAGCTGGCCAACTCTGCAAGCAACATCGATATCACCAGCGCACTCGGCATCACCGGTATTTCGTCAGCCCAGCTCTCGCTGAGCGTCCTGCAGCCCCCACAGGTGGCAACAGGCCCGGTGGGCTCAATCACCACGCCGCCAACGTCGCCGCCCTACTGCCCGGTCGCCTCTGGAACGAGCACGTGCGCGTCGACTGCGCAAGTACAGGCGGATGTGCAGCTCACCGTGTTGGGGATCGGCGTCGTAAACATTCCGCTTTCGGCGGCCTATGGGATATCGACACTTACCTCGATTACTTGCGTCAACAACGCCATGACGAATACGAAGATCACCTCGATGACCCAGACGGCGACGGCAACGGTCACCCTGCAGCTTGCCGGCCTCGGCCAGACAGCCCAGACAATTGCTTCGCTCATTGTGAGCGGAGCAGGCCCGACCGGCGAGTCCTACGACTCCCAGCGTCGTCCCTCCCACCGCCTCGACAGCCGACCCGACTCCTCCTCTTGTTGCAACGAATCCGATCCACCTCGGTGGTACGTCTAACCCGCTGATCAGCCCGCAGCTCACATTCTCGGGCCAGACGGGCAACTGGGCCCTCGTGAGCGGCTTGCTGACGGGTGCGGTCGACAACGTGCTCGGATCGGTCCTTCAAGCCGCCGGAGTCAGCGTCGGCGGTGCGGACGTGGCAGATCTGGGTACCGACTGCGACGCCATCGGGATTGCGCCATGAGCGCCTCTTTCCCGATCGTGGTGGGCGCCCTCATCGGCGTGGTGGCTGGTTCCCTGCTGGTCCCTGTCACCCGGAGGGAGCTGGCCGCCGCCATCACACGATCGAATGCGACCCCACCCGAGGTACTCCCCTCGAGCGGGCAGTCGTTTCCACAGCTCACTCGGTGGCAGTGGGCGGGTCTTGCCTTGCTCTCGGGCCTTTTACCGGCCTACGTGCTCCACCGGGTGGGGTTGTCCCTGAATGCGCTCCCACCGCTGCTCCTTGTGGTGGGGCTCATTCAGCTGTCCTATTGCGACGTCACGCGTCGCCTGTTGCCCAAGACCCTGGTCTACGGGTTGACCGTCATCGTCGTCGCCAGCGGCATCTCAGTGGCCGCCGACGTCCACGAGTGGGATCGTCTGAAGATTGCCGCGATCGGCGGTTTGGTCTTCTTCGCTGTGTTCCTCGCCATCAACCTGATGAACCCGCGGTGGATGGCCTTTGGCGACGTCCGGCTGTCCTTCGTGGTCGGCTTCGCGCTCGCCTGGGTGAGCCCGGTCGCCCTTCTCGAGGTCTTCGCTGTGGCCAACCTGCTCGCCGCCGTTGTCGGTATCGGACTCATCCTGTTTCATCGGGCCGAGCGGAAATCTGCAGTTCCCTTCGGCCTCTTTCTGGGGCTTGGCGCTGCCCTGGTCCTGATGACCTGGAGCTAGCCAACGCTGACCGACAGACGTCAGCACGATTAGCGTCACGGCCATGGCACCCGCCCTCCTGACGTCCGAACTCAAGGAGCGCTGGAACGAAGACGGCTGGTGCATCGTGCCCGAAGTGATCCCGCCCGATCAGCTGGCGGCAGCGCAGGATGCGGTCCACCGCTACTTCCCGACCCCAGCAGAGATGCTGGAATCCGGGGGCACCAAGACTGGGAAGTGGCACACCTGGGATGCGGCGTGGCCCCAGTTTCCTTTTCACAGCACGAGGCTCAACACTCTTGTCCTTCATCAACGCGTGGTGGACCTGGCGGAAGCACTGCTCGGAACAGCCGATCTCACCCTGTACATGGGCCTGGTGACGGCGAAGTACGCCAATCAGCCGTCCGACTACAACCAATTGCTCCATGCTGACTACCCGAATCACATGCTCGTCGTGCCCAGGCACGAGGTCGGCTATCAACAGCTCGAGTTCTTCATCTACCTGACGCACGTGACAGAGGACGACGGCGCCACCCGCTTCGTCTCCTGGCAGCGGACAAAGGACATTCCCGTGGAGCGGCACACGCTGAACTACGTGGACTATGCAGAGCTCTACGAGGATCCATCCATGGCGGCGGCACCGGCCGGCTCCGTCGTCGCCTACCGGCCCGACGTGTATCACCGATCGGTCGACCACACCGATCCCGGCAGATACCGGGTGATGTTGCACGTGTCGTTCCGCCAACGCGACGCCCAATGGGGCGGGAACCAGGCCTGGCCCGCCCGAGGCTTCTCACCCGAGGTGAGCAAGTACGTCCAGCAGGCCACACCCCGCCAGCTCGAGCTCATGGGCGTGCCCGGACCAGGGCATCCCTACTGGAACCCAGCAACCCTCGAAGGAATGCAGCGCCGCTACCCCGGGCTCGACATGGCGCCATGGCGCCAGGCATTCTGCTGATTGGCGAGGTCAGCCGCGGTGCGGTGAACCGGGCGCAACGAGCGGCCAGGGCATCTGCTGCTCCGCCGCCAGGGCCAAATCGAGGAGCAGCTCCTCACGGTGGTGTCCGGCCAGGACCTGCAGGCCGACCGGGAGGCCGTCCAGCAGACCGACGGGAAGACTCATGGCCGGGCTGCCGTTGAGGTTCGAGGGTGCCGTCAGCGCTGCGTTGTTCATGATGGCGCGCGTAAAACCGACTTCGTGGATGAGGTCGCGGCCGGGAATCGTCGACGGCGGCGGCCCCTCGGCGGCAAAGGCCACGTCAGGGTGGGTGGAACAGAACACGAAGTCGGCCTGGTCGAAGAGATCCGCCATGGCCCCGTTCAGCTGACGGCGATACCGCTCGACAGATGCCGCACGTTCCAAGTCGTAGCGCTCGCGGGCGCTCTGCAAACCCGCGGCGATCTCGCTGGACAGCTCAGGGATGCTGTCGGGATAGCGATCTCCCAGGTCGACCACCATCGATGGCTGGTTGGCCATGGCCCAGGCACCACGCAGGGGCGGCAGCGCCGGCTCCACCACCACCACACGTAGGCCCGCGGCCTCCGCCAGCCTCAGCGCGGCATCCTCGACCAGCTCGGCCACTTCGGCTCGGACCTGGGCAATCCCGAGATCGATCACGATCGCGGCCGTCATGCCGGTCAGGTCGTACTCGCCCAACCCCGCCTCCCAGCCCCCGACCACCGGCAAGCTCAGAGGGTCACGACGGTCGAAGCCGTTGCACGCATCGAAGTACCGGGCGGTGTCGCGCACTGAGCGGCGTCAGACAGCCGAGGACGGTCGTCATTGGCTCGATGCTCGCCTTCGGCCCCTTCGGAATCCGGCCGTAGGTGGCCTTCAGCCCGAACAGCCCACTGAATCCAGCTGGTCCTCGGATGGAGCCCCCACCATCGCTTCCTGTGGCAATAGGAAGCAGCCCGCCCGCAACGGCAGCCGCGGTGCCACCCGACGACCCGCCCGGTGTGCGCGCCTGATTCCAGGGGTTACGCGTCGTCCCATGCAGTTCCGTCGACGTGCAATTGATGCCACCGAACTCGGGCGCCGTCGTCTGCGCGGTCAACACCGCTCCCGAGGTACGCAACCGGCACACGGAGGTGTCGTCCTCGTCCGCCACGCGGTCTCTCGAAGATGACCGAGGCTTCCGTATAAGGCCAACCCTCCACCCGTTCGAGCTCCTTCACCCCGAAGGGGACGCCTCCGAACGGCAAGGTCACGTCGGCCAAGAGGGCGGCCTCGCGTGCCCGGTCGAAGTCCGTGTGGCCGAAGGCGTTGAGGGGCGAGGCCTCTATGGCGTCGATACATGCTTCGAGTGCGTCGAGCGGAGAGAGCTCCTTGGACCGGAACGCATCGACCAGGCCGCAGGCATCTCCCAACCAAGGCAGACTCATCGCCGCGGACAGTACAACTTGGCTGGCCATCGCGCCGATAGCCTGCCCGCGATGAAGACGGCCGACCTGACAACCCCGGCCCTGGTCGTCGACGGCCCCGGCCTCGACGCCAATCTGCGGGTCATGAGCCAGGCATTGCCCGGGTCACGACTACGGCCCCATGTGAAGGCGCACAAGTGCACCGCGCTGGCCCGCCGCCAGGCCGCCCAGGGGCATCCGGGGTTCACCTGCGCCACCATCACCGAGATGGAGGGCATGGCCCGGGCCGGACTGGGTCACGACCTCCTGCTGGCCAACGAGGTGGTCGATGGCACCCGACTCGGCCGGCTGGCCCGATCGGGTGCCCGGGTCACGCTGGCCGTGGACTCGGAGGAGACCATCGCGGCAGCGGTGCGGGCCGGTGTGCCCGAGGTGCTCATCGACGTGAACGTGGGCTTGCCCCGTTGCGGTTGTTCACCAGCGGGTGCCGCCGGGCTGGCTGATGTCGCCCGGGGGTCGGGTCTGGTGGTGCGCGGGGTGATGGGCTACGAGGGCCACATCGTCGGGCTCGAGGACCGGACCAGGCGCCAGTCGATGCTCGAGGAATCCATGGCCATGCTCGTCGACGCCCACACGCAGGTCGGCGGGGAGATCATCTCGGCTGGGGGAACGGGCACCTATGACATCAATACCTGGGCCACCGAAATCCAGGCCGGCTCGTACGCCCTCATGGATACCGCCTACGCCAAACTCGGGCTCCCCTTTCTCCAGGCGTTGAGCGTGCTCTCGACCGTCATCTCGGTCTCCGAGAGCTGGGTGGTGGCCGACTGCGGCCTCAAGGCCCTGGCCATGGACCACGGCAACCCGTCCGTGCGAAGGTGCCGAGGTGTGGTTCTGTTCGGATGAGCACCTCACCTTTGCGCCCGAGCAACCGCTGCGGGTCGGGGACCGGATCCGGGTCCTCCCGGCCCACGTCGATCCGACCGTCGCGTACCACCAACGCCTCTTCGTCCTCGACGGCGAAGAGGTGCTCGATCAGTGGGAGATCGACCTCCGCGGCTGGTAGGTCAGAACTCCAGGACGAGTCGGCCCCGTACTCCCCCGGCCTCGAGCAGTCGATGGGCTTCGGGTGCCTCCTCGGCCGGAAGGGACCGGGCGACCCGGAGTGTCAGCTCGCCCGCTCGGCGAGATCCCGGAGGTTCTCGAGCTTGTCGTGCTCACGGACATAGTTCCGCACGAAGACAGGGCAGAAGGTGATGCCTCGGCGCTCCACGTCTCCGCCGTCGTACCCCCGCAGCGTGGCCACCCGCCCCCCGTCGCGCACCGCGGGCACGACGACTGCGTTCATCACCGCGGCATCGATGAGCCCGTCGACCCCGTCGACGGCGATCCGACGCACGCGGCCCGCAAACTCGTCGCCCCGAGCCACGATGACGTCCGCACCCAGGCTGCGGACAAGTTCTTCGTCGCTGGGCGCGGCATCCGCAATGACCCGAGTCCCGCGGCTTTTCCCATCTGCACGGCGTAGCCACCGACCGCCCCGGCGGCGCCCGTCACGGCCAGGGTCTGTCCAGGCTCGAGCGCCAGCGCGTCCAGTGCCTGGCGGACGGTCAAGCCGTTCATGGGAATGGTCGCGGCCTCGGCATCATTCGCCATGGACGGGCTCCGCACGACCGAGGCGGCGGGCACGACCACTCGTTCCGCGTAGGCCCCGTGCTGACCGAGAGGAACCACGATCGCCATGACCCGCTCCCCGACCCGGAGATCCGTGTCGACGCCCTCGCCGATCTGCTCGACCACGACCAGCTGCGTCCATTCCCGGAACGTGAGGCGGCCGGATGTCCTTCAGTCGATCAGCCCGACCTCCGCTTCGAAGGACGGTATCCGTCGGATTGACCGTGGCCGCGTGCACGCGCACCCGAATCTCGCCCGGACCCGCTTCGGGGTCGGGCAGCTCCACGAGGCGAAGAACCTCGGGCCCACCGAACTCCATGATCCCGACCGCCCGCATGACGAAACGAGACTACGCCCTGACGCTCACGACGCCGAGTGCTCCACCTCGGGAAAGTCACGCATCGAGCGCATGGGCGAGGCCAGCAACCACACGCCGGCCAACGCCTCTCCGATGGCACCGATCCACAGCGTCGGACGCAGCCCGATTGCGGTGCCGAGCACGCCGCCGATCAGCGCGCCGATCGGCAGGACCCCCCAGACAATGAACCGCATGGTGGCGTTCATCCGGCCCAGCAGGCGATCCGGGCAGAGCCTCTGTCGAAAACTCACCTGGTTGATGTTGTAGACCGTTGCTCCGAACGAGACGAAGAGCATTCCGATCCCGAAAAACAGCAACCCGGCCTTGGGCTGGGTCAGAGGGATCAGCAACGCGCCGACGTTCGTGAGGATTCCCACGATCGTGGCCCGGGCGCCTCCGATCCGTCGGGCCAATGGTCCGGCCACGATGGCCCCGAGCAGCCCGCCCGAGTCCGCCCAGCGTGAAGAGGAGCCCGATCACCGCCGGGGACGCGTGCACCGTACGAACCAGGAAGACCACCTCGACCGCAGCCGCGACCCCGCTGGCCAGGTTGGCAGCTCGCGGTAGTGCACGCGATGGCACGGAGGAGCGGATTGTGAAACACGAAGCGCAGTCCCTCGGCCATGCCGTGGCGGAGACTTGGATGTCCACCCTCGGGAATCTCCGGCGCCGGTTCGGGCGTTCGAATGCCGATGACCGCCAAGGCCGAAACCAAGAAGCTGACCGAGTCGACCGCCACCGCGTACGAGCTCCCGATGGCCTGGACCAGTCCACCGGCGATGCTGGGTCCTGCGACGGCGGCCACCTGCTCGCTGCCGGTCAACTTCGCGTTTCCTTCCACCAGATGCTCACGCCCGACCAGCGAGGGAAGGTACGACTGGTAGGCGACATCGAAGAAGACGGTCAGAATCCCGGTAACGAGCGTGACGACGATGAGTTGAGCCATGGTCAGAGCGTCCAGCGCGTACGCGACCGGGATGGAGCCGAGAGCGAGAACCCGGCCGAGATCGGCCGCGATCATGACCCAATGTCGGCGGATCCGATCGACCCATACGCCCGCCGGTAATCCGACGATGAGGAACGCGGCCGTCGAGGCCGCAGTGAGCAGCCCCACCTGGAAGGTGGTGGCATGGAGCGTGCGCACGGCGAGCAGCGGAATGGCCAACAGGCTCACTTGCGACCCGACCTCGCTGACAGTCTCTCCCGCCCACAGCAACCGAAAGTCTCGGTGCCCGCGCAACTTCCCCTTGACCATCGCTGCGGACCCTACTGTCCCAGGTGGTCGTTGTTCGCCGGCGCTATACCGGTGTCGTGCCGGGCCTTCGCATTGCCGTCGTCGTCGGAAGCTTGGCCCTTTGCGTGTGGTGCGGCTTGGGTCAGCGGATTCCACACGGACACCGCAGCCGCCGTTGCCACCTGGTGTGTCTCGGCCGGCTTCGTCATTGGCGTCGATGTGATGCTGTGGTCAAGAGGACGAAGGGAGGACACCGGAGAATCGTGGCTCTCGCCGGCTGAGCCATGGCCACGACCGGGACAGCGGCGGAACCGGACCGGCGGTCCACGGCCTGTCGCCCTGGCTGCTCCTGGTCGCGGTGGCGGCAGCATGGGATGTCCTGGGCATCGACACGGGAGCGCATCAGGCCCACCTCACGATCAGTGCTCTGGCGCAGGCTTTCCGACCGGTCAACGCTGACGTTGCTATTGGTCTGGATGCTGGTTGGTATCGGTTATGGCTTGGCTCGGGCGCGGGCGCCACGGACCGCCCCGTCGACCAGGCCCGCCGGGCCGCCCGTTCTTGCCGTCTCCGTGGCTCCCTCGAGGGGACATCCTGAAATGCCCGCTCTGCTCCTGCCTTCCAGCAGGCCGGTCGGCCTGTTGTTCTGGGGTGCCGCCTGCCTAGCCGGAGTCGTGATCGACCAAGCAGCCAGGCGAACCCAGGGAAGGTTCGCCACCGCGGGGGACCTGGTGCGCTTCACTTCGAAGACTCTCCTGGCAAGGATCCTCCTGATCGCGGCCTGGACCTTCGCGGGATATCACCTCTTCGCGCGCTAGCGAGGTCACGCGCCAGTGCGCGGAAGTCGCGGTTCCGAGACCCGGAGCGAACTGCAGAAATTAGGGCCCCACGTACGTCATGGTGAACGTGCCACTACCGCCGATACCGTGGGCGGGCATGGAAGGCGTGATAGTTCTCCAGTGGCAGACTCTCGATCTCAGCGGCGAGCCACCTCCGGGCTATCGCTCGCGACGCCTGCCTGATCGTCGGCGTCGATCGATCGCCCCGGGGTGCGGTCAGGCGGCGAAGAACTTCTTGGTCACCGAGAACGAGTTGGAACTGGCCTTGATGCTCACGGTATTCGGCGTGTACCAAACGCCGTAGGTGTCATCAAAGATGGTGTTGCCCGTGATGGTCACGTTGTACACGGTGGCATCCGACCACACCAGGATGCCGGTCGTCTCGTTGTCCGCCGGGCCCGGCGGGTCCGCTCCGTCGGCTAGATCGACGTTGTTCTGGCCGATCGTGTTGTCGGTGAACACGTTGTCGTTGACGTAGGCGTTCGCTTGGTGGCTGTGCACCGATATTCCGGCGAGGCCGTTGCCTTCGATCAGATTCCCCGTGACCGTATTGTCGTAAGAGCCGGTATAGCTCTCCGGGGCGAAGATCCCGACGCCAGCGCCATAGCCCTCAACTCCGTTGCCTATGACCACGTTGTGGATGACAAGGTTGTCGTACACGCCCCCGAAGCTCGGATCCAGCTGACCGGTCTCAGGATTGAGCGCCAGATTGTGTCCCGGCAGAGTTATGCCGCAGTCTTTGGTGTTCCCGAACGACGTAGTTGCGGCGCACTTGGTTGCCGTGGTTCGGGCCGTACTCGTCCGTCAGAAGAATCCCACCGGCGTTTCCCACAGACCTGTTGCCACGGACCAGCGAGTCTTCGACGCTCAGGAGGTGGATGCCTTCGCCGCAGTCCGATCCACCGTTCGGTGTGCAGGGGAAATACGGGGACTTCGCCTTGTTGAAGCCCCGGTCATTGTCCTTGACCACATTGTTCTCGATCACGATGCCGCTTAACGGAGTTCCCGTGTAGAGCTGCTTTCCCCCTATCACTGGACCCGCGACGGGTTCGGATTGACCGCCAGAATCCCCTCGCCCTCTGCGCCCAAAACCTTGAACCCCTGGACGGTCACGTTGGAGGATTCGATGGTGATCCCGTTGTAGGGAGCTTGCCCGAGGATGGCGCCGGTCGGGGCTCCCGGGAGGCCGGTGGCATTGATGGTGGCGGACTGGCCAACGAGGGTAAGTGGGATGGTAATGACGACGTCTTCGGCATAAGTGCCAGGACATGCCACAACCGTGTCACCACTGGCCGCACTTGCCACCGCGTCGCTGATCGTAGAGAAATTCGCCGTCGCACACGAGGTGCCGGCGCCGCTCGGCGTGGCGTTCGGCGACGCGTACAACGTGGGGAGCACGGCGGCCGATGCAGCAGAAGCCTCGGCCAGCCCGGCCCCACCAAACGCAGCTGCGGCAACTCCGGACAACAAAAGCCGCCTGATCCGGTATCCCGTCGAGATCATTGTTTCCCCACCTTTTTCAGATCCAGCGCCAAGGGGTCTCTCCACTCTTACACCAGGATTGCGGTTTCGGCAAGGGCACATCTGTCTTGCTACAGGCTGCGAAACCCGGCGGCGCGACCCTTCTGGCGCTCTCGGCATTTGAGCCGAGCAGCGACCTCTCTATCCGCAGGCCCCACGATGAGAGGGATGTTTGCGGCTGGGAGCGATCCCCACCGTCGGCCGGTTCGGACGTCCTGGGGAGGGAGCGCTCGTCCCAAGACGACCAAGACGGTCGATCCAGCGACGGTGGCCTCCACACCGCCTACGGCCGGGCAGTGCTGCCGGCAAGCAGGGAGTAGAGCTCGACCATCGGGGCGGTTCCATTGACGCCGTTGGTCTGCCCGTTTTGGAGGAACAGTCCACTCGGTGCGCGCTGGGTCCACATGAATTTGGCGTAGGTCTTCGCTTCGCTTCTGTAGTCCTTGTTGGGTTGTACCTGGCTGAGCACGAAAAGGTCACGAAAGTAGATGGCATTGAACGCAGGACCCTGGCTTTGCAACGTCGTCCCAGTCCCGAAGTACGTGACGGCGTCCCCGGCGGTCGTTTCGGCCGCGGTCAAGTAGCTCGCGGTGCCCGTGATTTCATAGAGGAGCACGCCTGCGCCGATCATCGTGCCCTGGTTGTAGCTCCAAATCGTGGTGTTCAAGCTCCCACCAGGATTGACGTGGTCGTAGTAGAGGCCGCCCGATGCTGCGAGACAGGTGTTCACCCATTGGTACATCTGGGTCGCCCAGGACAGGTCCGATGCGTCCTTGGTGAGCTGGTAGAGCTCCAAGCCGGCCTCGGCACCACCGGCATTGGCCGCAACATTGCGCTGGCTTCCGGCGACATCTTCCCAGAAGACCCCGCCCGGACAGCCGTCGGTGTTGCTCGTGTCCCAGCCGGACACGATGAAGTTGAAGGTGTCCTGAGCCAACGTGAGATCGGTCGGATTCCCGGTGAGCTGGTAGCCGTCAAGGAGGTCCAGCGCGGACCAGGCGTTGTCGTCGTAGTAGGTGTTCCCGCCGGGGCCCTCCGGCGGTGCCACCGCCGATTCGAAAGCCCGAGGTTGGCTTGCTCCGCTGGGACTGATCTCATTCAGATCGGCGTAAGCAAGCAGTCCCTGAAGCCGACCACGGACCGCGGCGGCGTAGCTCGATCCGGTCGGGCTCCCGTAGAGGAACTCGGTGCCCGCCATGGCGTTGGTGAACGGCCACAGACACGAGTAGGGATCACAGCTATTCGAAGGCAACCCTTGATAGAGCTTCACTGACGACTCATAGAGATTCTTCTGGAGAGCTTGATAACTGGCCACAGCCTCCTGCTCGTTGACAGACGCGGCGCCCTGAGCTGATTCTGGGACGTGAACTGGCACCGAAGCAGCCGCAGACCCGCTCGTCGTGCCCACGATCAAAGATCCGATCGAAATAGATGCCGAGAGCACAGCGAGAGAAGTAACGACCTTCCGCAGATTTCTTGGCGCGTGGACAAAGCGAGTGGGCGGCTCCACATTGACGACTGACACAGGAACCTTCTCTCGGCCCAGAACGGGATCTTGAATCGCCCCGGATTTCATAGCGGCTTCACCATTATGAACTGGCGTTGGCGAGCGTGCACTGGTCGGACGTCTCAGTGCCCGGTGATGCGGGTCCCCCGTATCGAGTCCGGAGCTCTCGAGGAGGGTCCGTTGCCGATCGTTGCTCGCCAGGTGGCCTCGTATTCGGCCCGGCGGCAGAGAGCCGATCACTCGAGCAGGCGCTCGTGGTTCCACGAATGCGCCTAGCCCATCATGTGCCAATTCGACGTTTCGACTGTCTTCCAGGGTCCTTCGGGTGAGTTGTAGACGAGTTCTGACTTGTAGGGCTCTTTTGATGGTATCGGCCAAAACATTGTCGTCGCAGTCACCCCTGGATCCAACCGTGCTGACGGCGATCGCCTCTTCGAGACCTCGGCTGCAACGAATGGATGGATATTGACTGGGTTCAATCGATCGAAGGCAGCAAGTCTCCTAATGCGATCCCGGGCTTGGCGCAGAAAGCCGTTCGGCCAGATAGGCGAGGGCCATCGGGTAGCGGTACTCGATGCGACCGTGGGCCCCTTCGAACAACTCGAAGTGCACGTCGGTGATGCCGATGGCTCCCAAGGCGTCCCTGAATGCCTGGCCCCCGATCTCGAGAAACCACTCGTCATTGGTGCCGCCGTCGATCCAGATCGCTCGCTGGCTCCGCAGGGCATCCGCGTAGCGGGGCACCATCCGCACCGGGTCCCAGTCGAGCCACCGTCCCCAGACATCTTGGTCCAGTACCCCGTTGTCGGGGTCGAACGGCAAGCGCGGGGTGCCGTCTGCATCGGCCGAGAAGCAGGCGGAGATAGCCAGAATCATCAGAAGGTTCTCGTCGGCGGATTTGGTGAAGGCGACCCGGCTGCGGAAATCCGACCACCACCGGTCGAATCGACCCGTCGTAGTCCCGGAGGTGGCGGACCGCCTTGCCGAAGTCGGGGATGTAGCAGTACTCGTAGAGCGAGTCGCCGGCGTGGGTGGCGAAACCGCCGAACAGGTCGGGACGCAGCATGGGAGTGATCATGGCGCCAAAGCCACCGCTCGACTTCCCGTGGATGCCACGGTGCTCCGGTCCGGCCAGTGTCCGGTAGTTCGAGTCCACCCACCCCACCACGTCCTCGCACAGGTAGGTGTGGTAGCGCCCGGTCCCGGGCGAGTCCACGAACTGCGAACCTCCGTACGCCGTCCAGGCGTCCACGTACACAACGATGCAGGGTGGGGCCTGCCGGCTGGCGAAGAGCTCGTCGGCCATCTCGGGAAACGTCTGGCGATACGCGGTGCGGTTGGCCCACATGGTGAGGGATCCGGTGAAACCCTGGAGTTCGTAAACCGTCGGGTAGCGCACCCCGGGATCGTCGTCGTAGCCCGGCGGGACGTACACCCACAACGGACGGTCGGCAGGATCGCCGAGATTGTTCCCCTCGAGCGCCACGGAATGAATCGTGTGCCGAATGAGCCGGCCAGCGAGCTCTGCTTCCCAGGGCAGTGCCATGGACTCGCACCCTAGGACTTACGGGCAGCGCCGGTCGGACCCGCCAACTCCTTGGGGCGCAAACTCAGCATCCAGCGGCACACGGGCAAGAGAGGCTGCCCGCGAACGCCCACGCTCTGAGTTCCAAGACTGCCCCCACATGTGCGAATCCTCCGGCGGCACACGCGGTTGGCAAGGTGCACGAAAACTGAGGTGAAGACGCATTGGGGCCGCCGGGTTGGGGCTCTGTCTTGATCTGCCACTCCGAGCCGTTCCACACCTCGCGCAAGGTCACTTGTCCGCGGCAGCTCCGGCCATCCGGGCGGGCGTTCAGCCGCATTTTGCTGTTTCCCGAGTAGTTTCCATGCGTGGGTTTGCCGGCAACGCCCACCATCCGACGACATCGAACGATCAGGGGATCCAGATGAGGAGGAACGGCACGGTTCGAGGTCTGACCGCACTCGGGGCGTTGCTTCTGACAGGAGCGGCCCTGGCGTCCTGCTCGTCGGGGGGCAGCTCGCCCGCCGTCCTGCTCGTAGGTACCTACCACGGCAAAGCGGGGCAGTACACCACTATCCAGTCCGCGGTGAACGCAGCCCAGCCCGGCTCCTACATCCTGGTGGCCCCGGGCGACTACCACGAGGACGACGACGCCCACGTGAACCAAGCCAGTCTGCTGAGCACGGGGGATCACGGCGGTGTGGTGGTGCACACATCGGACCTGACCATCCGGGGGATGAACCGCGACACTGTCATCGTGGACGGGACCAAGCAGGGCGCACCGAGACCGTGCAGCCCGGATCCGCAATATCAGAACTTCGGCCCGATCATCGGCGGCAAGGCGCAGGGACGGAACGGGATCGTGGTGTGGAAGGCGGACAACGTCCGCATCGAGAACCTCACGGCCTGCAACTTCCTCGGCGGAGCGGGTGATTCGGGGAACGAGGTCTGGTGGAACGGAGGCGACGGCTCCGGCAAGATCGGACTCACCGGCTACACCGGCAGCTACCTCACTGGGACCAGCTCCTTCTACAGCGACGAAACCTCCGCAGCCGAGTACGGGATCTTTTCGTCCAACGCGCAGGGGCCTGGCAGCTGGAACCAGATCTACGGCTCCAACATGAACGACTCGGGCATGTACGTCGGTGCCTGCCACCAGGTGTGCGACGTCACCATCGACCACGCCTGGATGGAGAACAACGCGCTCGGCTATTCGGGCACCAACTCCGGCGGTGCCGTGGTGATCGAGAACTCTCAGTTCGACAACAACGAGGACGGGTTGGACACGAACACGCAGATCGCCGGCGACCCGCCACCGCCGCAGAACGGTGATTGCCCCAACGGCGGCACGAGCTCCATCACCAAGACCCACTCGTGCTGGGTGTTCATACACAACAACGTCCACGACAACAACAACGGCAACGTACCCGAGGCCGGTGACGCGGCCGCCGGCCCCATCGGCACCGGCATGACCCTCTCGGGTGGCCGCAACGACACCGTGATGGACAACACGTTCTCGAACAACGGCGCTTGGGGCGTCCTGTTCGTCCCTTACCCCGACAGCGGCACACCCTCGCTTCACCAGAAGTGCGCCAACTTCGGAGGGTTCCAGACGCCCGGGCTCGGCTGCATCTTCGAGCCCGAGGGAGACGCACTGAAGGGCAATACCTTCGTCAACGACGGCTACTATGCCAATCCGTCCAACTCGGACTTCGGGCAGATTGTGCTGCACACGGGCCTGCCGTCGAATTGCTTCACAGACAACACGGCGCCGGGCGGGAGCGCACCGGCCAATCTGGAGCAGCTTCAACCCGTCTGCGGCGTGACGACCACCACGACGAACGGCGACTCCACCTTGCTCGGTCAGGTCGAGTGCGATACCCGGCTCCTCCCGTGCCCACCCGGCTCGAAGTACCCACCGCAGACCGGGGTGCGCCTGGCGCCACTCCCCAGTGGGCTGCCCACCATGCCAAACCCGTGTGCAGGAGTACCGTCCAATGCGTGGTGCCCGTCGAGCGGGTCGTCACTCGGGCCGCTGAAAGGTCCCCAATCGGGCGGCCACGATCTGGGCGGTGTCGCCGCCCTCTCTTATGTGCGGTCAGAGCGGACATCCGCTCGGGCGGTCCCGATCACATAGTGGCAGGAGCGGATCCGTTGCCGCTGCATCGAGCCGTAATTGCCATGGCCACGTCGACACGATCATGAACACCCAGTTCGTCGGGAATCAGACGGCGATCGATGCTTCGTTGAACTGGTCGACGGCCACAGTCGGACCATTTCGAATGTTTCTACCTTCCGACCATTGCGGCGACGCGCAACGGATTTCGGTCGAACAACTCTCCACTGGCCGCCTTCAGTAATTGAATGCGAGCTCGACTCATCCAGTTTTCATCGGCTCTCGGTAGACCAGACTCTCTCGATAAAGCCACGTAAAGACACGCGGCTCCCAGTGGCATCTCCGTCCGTACGGAGATCCGGCTGTCGGCTTGTGACCTTGTTCTTGGTGAGTGCGGCCGGCTCCCATCGTCGACCTCTACAGCGACTGGCGGGGCGACGTAGCGACTCGATTCGGCTGGAAGGTGCTAACTTCAGCCGCCGTGATGCGCCTTGGGGGTGGAGCATCGATGCCCCGTCTGGCACTGGCAGCCGGTGCGTCGATGGCGCTGGTGGCCGTGCTCGCGTGGACCTGGGTCAGGCTCAGCCGGCGCGGCGACGGGCTCGCCAGCGACCGCCGGCCCTGTCGCACCCGTCAGCGCCCCGGGCGGATCCTTTCTCCGCGACGCCCATGGCCGCGTGGTCCTCATGCACGGGGTTGACCTCGTGTACAAGCTCCCGCCCTACGAGATTGTCACCAGCGGCACGGGCGTCAACTTGCTCACGAACGCAGAGGCGGCCTCCATTGCCTCCGACGGGTTCGACGTGGTGCGTCTCGGCATCCTCTGGAAGGGGCTCGAGCCCGGTACCGCGCCCATGAACGATCCAGCCATCTGCACACCGGGCAAGCCGAAGGTGGCAGGCCCCGGTCAGTTCGACATGAAGATCTTCAACGCCTACATGACCAAGCTGGAGCAGACGATCTCGCTCCTGGCCCGACACGGCATCTACTCCCTCATCGACATGCACCAGGACTCCATGAACGAGGTGTTCGCCGGGGAGGGGTTCCCTGAACTGGGCCGTCTGTACCGACGGGATCACTCCGGTGGCCTACCGCAACGTGCCCGCGTGGGGCGTGAACCAGATCGACGCCGGTATGGCCCAGGCTCAGGGGCATTTCTGGGCTAACGACGTCGTGGGCAACCTGCAGGGCGCCTACGATCAGATCTGGGCGAAGGTCGCATCCCGGCTCGCCGGGAACCCTTGGATAATCGGCTACGACCCGTTCAATGAGCCGTTCTCGCCCAGCATCCTCTTGCACTCCGGCCAGAACGCGGCGTTCGACGCTCAGGTGCAGTGCTTCTACGCCGGCAGGGCCGATCCCGGCAAGACTCAGTCGGGCCAGCGGATCACCGACTGCCCGCCGAACGACCCCGAGAACGGTGTGATTCCGGCCATCGAGCACGTCGATCACCGCCACGCCGTCTTCTACGAGCCTGACACCACCACCAGCGGCCCGGTCCCGAACCGCATCGGGCCGATGGATTTCCCCCGCCTCGTCTACAACTTCCACGACTACTGTCCCCTGCACGTACCGAACGGGGTGGAGGCGCCCGACTACTCGCAGGTCTGCCCGGCGCCGGAGGAGCAGGTGTTCGCCGACAGTGCTCGGGACCGCGCGAACGATGCGTCATCGGAGCAGCCAGATGGCCCTGGCTGGTTCCTGACCGAGTTCGGGGCCACGACCGACGCCGCCGACCTTGGTCGGATGGTGGCCGACGCAGACGCCGACCTCGTGGGCTGGATGTACTGGCAGTGGCTCTACTACGAGGACCCCACCGGCTCGCACGACTCGGGTCTCTGGCCGGCGGGGCCTGCCACCTCGGCCCAACTCGACGCCCTCTCGGAGACGTACGCGCAGGCGATCGCCGGCACGCCTACCTCCATGACTTTTGACCCGTCGACGGCGGCCTTCCATCTCAGCTATCGCGTCGATCGCGCCGTGACGGTGCCGACCGTGATATTCGTCCCTGTGTCGAGGCACTACCCGGACGGCTACTGCACCAAGGTGACCGGCGGAAGGACGACGTCGGCGGCAGGGGCCACGCGGCTGGTGGTAACCAACGAGCCGTCGGCCTCCACCGTGAACGTCACGGTTACGTCCGGGGCGTGCGGCGGCTGATCATCCCTCTTCCCTGACCCTCCTTCCCACGACGGGCACGTCGAATTCCAGAACGATGAGTACGGGGTGTCAACGACGACTGCGTGGCTTCTCGCGCCAAGAGATGGCGGATTCAATCGGGTCTGGACAATCTGAATGACAACGCGCTGAGCGCCATGGATGGTGCGGGCACGCTCACCATTCGGGCTTTGACAGATGGAAGCATGGCCGTCGCGATCGTGGGTGACTCTGGCCCGGGCATCGCGCCAGATATCGAAGCGCGAATCGAGCCGTTCTTTACGGCTAAACCGGTCGGTCAAGGCACTGGCTTGGAATTGGACATCTCGTGCCGCGGTGCCGGCCCGCCCGACAGCGACAGAAACTGTCACCCGCGCTCAAGCGCAGCCAAGATCGGCTACTCGGCCGGGGAATCCCTTCATCTGTCGTGCGGTCACGGAGGCGGTAGAGCTCGGCGAGCGCTTCATTGTCAATGGGGCGCCCGGCGATCGCCTTTTCTTTGGGGCCACGATGCGAGAGTTGCGCTATTGAAACGGATAGGCGGCGACGGCGCGCTCCAGTTCGGTCCAGACGTGGGCCGGATCACCCGAAGGTGTGGCGGCAACCACGACGCTGCTGACGGATCCGCTCGTCACGTAGCAGGCCACCTCATGGAAGTGGTGGTGACCGATGGTCGTCAGGTAGTCATCGGTGACGCACGATCGCACCGCCGCTGCCGTCTTGACCGATTGCACCGTGGCGTCCTTGTGGACGGAGACGGCGTCGTCGTCGAGTAGATGGGAGAGACGGAATCCGGCCCAGTCCTGAAGGGTCTCGTGACCCTGATGGGGAGTGACGTTGAGATAGCCCAGGTAGGTCCCGGCCGAGTTGCGAAGGGCCACCGACAGCGTTCCGGGATCGCCCTCGACCGTATGGAACCCAGGAGGCGAGGACAGGGTTCCGAGTCCGGAAGGAACGGTGAGCCGGGCCCAAGTCGCCGGCGGAGCGGTTGACGCGAGCCAACCAAACGACCCAAGCGTCGCCGAGCTCACAGACTCGGAACGAGCAGTGCTCGCCTTGGTTGCGCCCACCGCTTGGGCCTTCGATGCCGGCGACACGGCGGAGGCGATGCTGCCTTCCACTGCGATCAACACCAGGGCCGAGACGATCCCGGCTATGAGGCGCGGGGAGAACCGGATGATTGGATGCCGTATTTGCCGCTGCTGGGCGGCCTGCTTATCCGTGGATCGAGCCAGGCGAGTCAGGCGAGTCAGGCGAGTCAGGCGAGTCAGGCGAGTCAGGCGAGTCAGGCGAGTCACATATCAACATACGTCGCGGCGAGTTGAAAAGTTTGCGCCATCGTCATTGGTCAACTTCTTATGACTCCGAGTGATCTCTCTTGCCACTTCCACCGTATTGACGTTTGAAGCCCGAGATCGCACGAGAGATCAGACGGCATCCGCCCCACAAGTTCAAAGGACATCAAGTGACCAAACGACGAGGAATCCTCACTGCGCTGATTGCGGCTCTCGTGGCGGGAGGTCTGGCTCTCGGACTCGGCCTCATGTCGAACTCCCATGCCACCGCCACCAGACCCATGCCTGCGGCCCACACCACCATCATGCCAACGCCGTCGACGGCCCCGCCGACGACGACCCCCCCGACCACGGTGCCACCCCCTCCGCCGACAACGGCCCCGCCGGTAACTACCGCGCCGACGACGGTGCCACTCCCACCGCCGCCGACAACGGCCCCTCCAGTTGCCACACCGCCGGCCGTCGTCAACGGTATCGCCCAGAACAACGGCGGCGACCATGACGCCGACAACAACGGAGGGCCGAGCGATGGCGACGGCAACCTCTGATCAGATGGAGTCGCTCCAACGCCACGAAACGCAGGCCCACGACGGTCCCGCGTTCCTCGCGGCCCTCATGCTCCGTCTGGTGTGCGCCGGGCTGCTCATCTGGGTGGCCGTCATCCATGTTCACCTGTGGTCAGAGGGCTACCGCGACATCCCGACCGTCGGCCTTCTCTTCTTGGCCGACGCCGTAGCTGGCTTCGTCCTCGCGGCGGTGTTGCTGGTGTGGCCGCGGCCGCTCGCCGGGCTCCTGGGGACGGGATTCATGATCTCGACCCTCGGAGGACTCATTATCAGCCTCAATTTCGGCCTGTTCGGCTTTCGGGAGTCCTCTGCGGCTTCGTTCGTGATCGAGACGATCATCTTGGAGTCTGTCGGGGCGATCGCCTTGCTCGCCTGGTCCGTCGCCGTCTGGCACGGTTTGACCCAGAGCCGGTTCAGTGGTCGCAAAGCCGTCCGCGGGTCGGGGCCCCGCGCCTTCGTCTCGCCCGAACGCCCAATCGGCTTCGGCTAGTCCTTTCACGCTTGGCGGCCTCGGCTGGAGCAACTGGGTGCACTCGGAGGTGGTGGACTGCAGGACCTGTTGGTTTAGCCTGCACCCGACCATCCCGGTGCGCCGCAGGGTGGTCACCCAATCCATCCCGATTGCGGTCCGCTGCATGGTCCCCCCGGGGGGCGCGGAGATCCGATTCAGAGGCGGATGATGGCCTTACCGCGCAGACCGCCACGGCGAAGGTCGTCCAGTACCTGCGCGGCGGCGGCTAGCTCGACGGTGGAACCGATACGTGCGGTGATCGTGCCGTCCGCGAGCATGTGTGCGACCGTGGCCAGCCCTTGAGGTGATATTAGAGGATTCTTATTGGACGAATGGTTGTGGGCGGTGATCTGGTGCTCGGCAAACCAGCCTTCGTCCGCAGCGAAGATCGTCGATACCAGGCGCCCTCCGGGCCGGATGACCTCGGCGTCGCGGCGGATAGCGTCCGAGCCGTTGACCAGGTCAAGGACGGCATCGACGCCGTCAGGATGATCGGCACGCAGCGCATCGATCACGTCGACGGCCTTGCTGTCGTACACCGCCTCGGCCCCGAGACGACGCGCCTCGTCGGTGTCGCCGCGGACGGTCGCCATGACATGTGCGCCGAGGGAGCGGGCCATCTGCACCGCGTAGCCGCCGACCCCGCCGGTCGCGCCCATGACCACGACGTGCTGGCCTTCGCTGACCTCGAGCAACTCAACAGTTCGCAGCGCCGTGACCGCCGGGATGGGCAGCGCAGCAGCCTGGTCGTCGGCCACACCATCCGGGATACGCGCCAAGGGCTCCATCGCGGCCGTTGGGGCGACCGCGGTGTACTCCGCATAGGAACCGTGCAACCGCGCCATGCCGAAGACACGATCACCGGCCTGCAGGCCACGTGCCCCGACCGGGACGCGTTCGACAACGCCCGCGAAGTCAATACCTACAACGAAAGGATACGACGAGGCCGCGGTCAGCCGTCCCAAAAGATTGTTGTCCAACGGGTTGACTCCCGCGAACTGCACGCGAATGAGGACCTCGGCATCGGCGGTCGGAACGGGCAGATCGTGCACCGACGCCGGCTCACCGAAACTGCGGACAGCGAATGCACGCATCCTGACCTCCAAACGATATGCCTCCGCGGAATATATTCCTACCGGCAGCCGCAGACGCCCTGCGGCATCTTGGCTGAACCCGTAAAGACACGCTCGAAACAGAGCCCGTGGGGCCTATTAACGGATGGGTACTCACGTCCACTCGGAAGGCTCTCGCAACGCGGAGCGAATGGCTCGGGTCCCCTTTGGCGACGATCACATTCCTCGGCCAGAAAGCCGCCATCTCCAACCCAGAAGCCGCGGTGCTTGTGAGCAGGCCAGACGACGGAACGTCAATGTTCAATCCGTAGCGGGAACTCTGTTCGAACTCAGGCTGTCGGATTGTGGCGAGGAATCAGTTATCGGGCCACTTCTCCGACTGGCAGCACCTCGCACTCCGTGCGCGTCGGGTCGCTCTCAGGCAACAGGAATCGCCAAAAAATAGTTCCCGAGTGGTGACCTTCACAATCCAGCCAATTCGGTACTCCGGGATCCTTGTGAGCGATCACGATCCGATAGCTTCCATCGGGTTCCAGCTGAATCTGGGACTGATTGAGGGACGAACGCCGAGAGCGATATTCAAGCGTCTGCATGTGCCGATTCCACAGCATGACATTGGCGAAGGGGCATAACGGGAGTGTTCCGGTCATCACGAGTGCCTCGTCGGTGTTGAGCCGCCATCGACCCATGGCGTAGAAGATGTCAGCGGCACCCGGGACCGGCAGACCGGAATCTCGAAAGCTGAACGGCACGGGGAGCACGTTCGGCTCCGGGGAGACGAAGGGTGCCGGTGACGGGGTATTGGGCAACGGCTGTCCGAGCGTTGTTTGCCGGAGAAAGGCAATCCCCTCCCGCATTCGTTCCGAGAACACCTCGTCGTTCAGCGGCGCTGGCGGATCCAGGTCTTCAATCGTCTCGATTTCGATGCGCACTGATACGTTCATATCGTTCTGAGCAGACGTGCCCAACTGGAAGTAGCTGCGTACGACGACGCAGTGGGTATCAGGGTCAAGGCGTAACCAATTACCCGGCTGTTCGGTAGCGCTGAGCGTCAACGAGTACGAACCATCCTCGTCGATCTGAAACTGTCGATCATTGACGTCACCGAGAAGTGGCCCAGCCAACGCCCCGTCCGGGGCTCTCCCGTGGATGGTGAAGGACGTGTAGCACTCAGTGTCGACGCGCCCGAAGATCCGATATGAGCGCGAACCCGAGATTCGGGCGTAATGGTAGATGGCGTCGGGATTATCACCCTGGAGTTTGCGAGCGGGTGAAACGATCGACGCCAACCTGGGGTGTTCGGGGTCGGCCTCAAAGAAGAGCTCGGACGCCGCCGAGAGCAGCTGTCCGACATACCTGTAGCCCTCAACGACGTCTAGTGACTCAGTGAATCGCTCGTTGCTGAGAACGTAGCCATCCCGAATGAGCTGGAGGGCGGCGATCAGCTCATCGAATGCCGCTGTGGTCTTCGGAGCCAGGTTCATTTCACAGTCGGTCCGTCGCTCGTGCCAAGTTGGGTCTGCATCAACAAGAATGCGGTGCTCCGAGGTGAGAATACTTTATTAGGGGGTAAGCGTAATGAAGGCCGATTCTCAGCTAAGCAAGGCTTCGCTGCTTGTTCGTGCGGCGGATGAGACGGGATTATCGGACTTTGGCGAGGACTCCTGGGAGGAAGGATTGGATCGCCTTCTCGACTCACTTCACGCCGAAGGTGATCTGAGCGAAATAGGCGAGGGGGTAGCTGCGGCCATGATCGCCGACTTTCTGAAGAGCCGGCTTTGGGTCATCGATTGGCACCACCGCCACCCGGAGATCGGCACAACGATGGTCTCTGATCCGGTGTTGGTCATCGGCCAGCCGCGAACCGGCACGACGATACTCTTCGATCTGTTGGCTCAAGACCCGAGGTTCCGCGTACCACTCACATGGGAAGTGGCGCAGCCGCATCCACCTCCGGAGACCGCCACGTTCCACACCGATCCTCGTATCGGGGACGCCGTCATCGCACAAGCCATGTCCGAAACCTTGAATCCTGGCTTTCAATCCATCCACCCGTCTGGACCACTTCGGGGCCAGGAGTGTGTGGCCATCACGGCCGGGGACTTCCGAAGTTTGTTGTTTTCGACTGCCTTCCATGTGCCGAGCTACAGCCGTTGGTTGGTATGGGAGGCCGACATGTCCTCCGCCTACCGATACCATCGCAAGTTTTTGCAACTTCTTCAATGGCGACACGCGAGCGAACGGTGGCTCCTCAAGTCCCCGGCCCATCAGTGGTGTCTTGGTGCACTCTTCACCGAATATCCCAATGCCACGATCGTTCAGACTCATCGCGATCCCCTCAAGGTGCTTGCCTCGACTGCCTCCCTGACGGCGCATTTACAGCGCATGGCCCGCGAACACACTTCCATCCCTGACCTGGCGACGGAATGGGTCGACTACCTGGTGGAGGGCAATGATCGATCGGTAACCGCCCGTGAGATCGGCACGGTCCCAGCGGGGCGTGCGATCGACCTGCACTTCAGCGCGCTCATGCGCGACCCGTGGGGTTCGATCGCCGGCATGTACGAGCAGATGGGAATGACTCTCGACTCTGAGGCGAAGGATGCCATGCGCATGTTCTACGGCGACAACCCCGCGGACAAATATGGCGTCCACCGCTACACCTTCTCGGCCACTGGCTTAGGAGTGGGCGAGGTGCGGCGGCGAACCCAGCGATACGAGGACTACTTCAATGTGCCGCAAGAGGCGCTGGAATGAATCTGCTCGCCGGCCGCCGGCTGACACCATGTGGAAACTTCCACTCCGCGTCCCAGAGCGAGGGTTGTCGAAGTAGACCAAGAATCGCCACTGACCACGGGCTGCGGCACGATCGAGCCCGCCGGACGCTCCCGTGCCTTCTTCTTTTGTCATCGGGCTGGGACCGGCGTGCTGGTAGGCGACCGATACTGGCACGTCACGCCGAAACGCTGGCCGGACCGTCGCCATCTCGTAGATGACACCCCGAAGCCATACGCGTCGCTTCTCGCGGCGGCCGTCCGGCCTTGGGCCTGCTCGGGAGACAAGTAAGCCGCGGGGTAGGGAGCACCGTGTTTGTCTTGCTGGGCGGGGTGTCGGTGCCGAGCCTGGGTTGTGGCGATGCCGAAGTCGGTGACTTTCACCGCCCGGACGGGTCGAGGAGGATGTTGCCTGGCTTCCCGTCGCAGTGCACCAAACCTTGGGCATGCGCCGCCGCGTGACTAACCGCGATCTCGATGCCGATCGCCGCCGTCTGCTCGGCCGGCAGCGACCCCTCTGTCCACAGGAGTTGGGCCAGGGTCTGGCGGGCCACGTACTCCATGACAATGAAATATGAGCCGTTCGCCTCGCCCCGGTCGTACACAGCGACAATGTTCGGGTGGTTCAGTCCGGCCGGCGGCCGAGCCTCCCGGCGGAACCGCTCCTCGAATCCTTCGTCTCGGGACAAATCGCGAACCAGCCTTTGAGCGCCACCGCCCGATGCACCACACCCTGGTCCAGGTCGACCTCGGCCATACCTCCGCGTGCCAGTTCGCGTTCGACCAAGCAGCGGCTTGAAGATCGTACCTTGGGCTGGTCAGATTCCCATGCGGCGTGTCCCACGCCAACACGGCCCCGTGATCACGGAATTAAGCTGGTGGGGCCAAACCGTTCAACCCGGATCCTGTCCACGGGTTGACCGAGACCAAGGAGCAGCCCACTCGCGAAGTCGGCGAAGCCTGGCGAGCCGCATACGAAGGCGGTCGCTCCAGGAAGCAACAGAGGAGCAAGATCCATGCTCGGAAAGCCGGCCGGGGGGCCGTGTGGAGGAAGGCGGAACCACGCGAGTGTAGGCAACCGTCGTCTCGGGTCCAGGAAGTTCATGGGCGTAGTAGAGGTCATCAGGCGTTCGAACTGAGACTGCCATTCGAAGCAGATCGGAGCGTCCAGACTGCCGGGCCAGTCGCAGCATGGCCATCAGCGGCACGACGCCAGATCCACCACCCACGAGGATGGCCGGAGTCTCGGCTTCCCAGACGAACCAAAGACCGATTGGTCCCCGGACCTCGAGTTCGTCACCGACCATGACCTCGTCATGGAGGAACTCCGAGACCTCGCCGCCTTCGAGTCTCTCCACGGTGAGCTCGATCTCGCCAGAATCGCTCGGGGCCGACGCCACCGAATACGACCGCGATGCCGTGTACCCGTCGGGTGCGGTGAGCCGCACCACGTAGTACTGACCTGCAAGCCGAACGGCGGGCGTCGTGAGGGTCAAGCGAAACGTCTTGGCGCGTTCGAGTCTCCGGCCGGATCTCGGTGACCATGGCCATCTGCCAAGGATCGCCAGCTCTCGCATCGGTGGTCACTTCTTAATCGCCCTGGTATCGCTGCTCGAGCCACGGATCTCCTCGATCGTGGTACCCGTTTCGCTCCCAGAATCCCGGTTCGTCGTGGTCGAGCACCCGCAACCCGGCCACCCATTTCGCACTCTTCCAAAAATAGAGATGCGGGACCAGCAGGCGCGCCGGTCCGCCGTGTTCGATGGGCAGTGGGGCGCCCTCGTAGTCCCAGACCACCCAAGCTTGACCACCGGTGACATCGGCAAGCGGCAGATTGGTCGTGTACCCGGTGTGCGAGAAGGCCATCACATGGCGTGGCCGTCGGTTCCAATCCTGCGATGCCGAGAAGCGTGTCGACCGAGACACCGCTGAATTGCGACTCCGAGCTTGGACCAGGTGGTCACGCAGTGGATGTCACCGGAAAATGCGGACCCCGGCAGCGCGTGGATCTCGTCCCAGGTCCAGGTGGTCGGATGGACGACGAGGCCCTCGACCGAGAACGACCACGACGGCAGGTCCGGCTGCGGAGTGACCTCCGCATTCAGCACGGGCCACTGGTCCCCGGCGTCATATTGACCCGGAGGGAGACGGGGATCGCGGGCGGCTTTCCCACGACCAAGGAATCCTCTTGTCGGCTTTGCCATGTCAACTCCCCTGTTGAGAAAGTATGACCTTCGGTATCTCGAGACACAGGTCCGTCTCGCCGTCGCAGACTACTGCCGCGTCGCCGCGCAGATGCCTGGGTCGCGGCACGAGCGGGCGACTCCTCATGACCTACCCGGCCCTCGGTACCATCATCTGGTGATATTTCTCGTGTGCCACCGACTCCGCCACCCTCCCCGATGATCCCCGTCTCAGAAGCTCGCCAGTTCGTCCTCTCCGCCTGCGGAGTCCTGACCCCCGAGCGAGTGGCGGTGAGCGACGCCTCGGGTCATGTGCTGGCCGAAGCCATCCGAGCCGCCGAGGCTGTGCCGCCCTTTGCGAATTCGTCCATGGACGGGTACGCGGTCCGAGCCGCCGATACAGCGCGTCCACCGGCGCGCCTTCGTGTGGTCGGCACCGTGATGGCAGGGGACAACTCGAAGACATTCGTATCGACAGGTGAGTCGGTTCGCATCATGACAGGAGCACCGTTGCCGCCCGGTGCTGACGCCGTGTGCATGGTCGAGCGCACCCGCGTCGAATCGGGCGGGTCGATCGTCGTCGTCGAGGAATCCGTGCAGCCCGGCACCTTCATACGAAAAGCTGGGAGCGATATTCGGGCGGGCGACGAGGTCTTCTCTCCCGGGACGTACCTCGGCGCCGCCCACGTGGGCGTGCTGTCGAGCATCGGGGTCGAGCAGCTTCTCGTCCACCCCTGCCCCACCGTGGGCGTTCTCTCCACCGGCGACGAGCTGATCACGTCCGCTGGCGCCTTGGCGCCAGGGAAGATCCGCGACGCCAACCGTCCGGCGCTGCTCGCCCAGCTCCAAGCAGACGGCTTCGGCACCGTCGACCTCGGCGTGGCCGGGGACGACGAGGCGGCGCCTCACCGCTCTGCTCGAAGAGGCAGGATCCCGGTGCGACGCCATCGTTTCGAGTGGAGGAGTGAGCGTCGGCGACCGCGACGTGATGAAGGCCGTGCTCAAGGATCTGAGCGGGCCCACCATGCGCTCGATGCAGGTCGCCATCAAACCGGCCAAACCCTTCGCCTTCGGGGTGCTCAGGGAAACCGGGACACCGGTCTTCGGCCTTGCCGGGAACCCGGTCTCGGCTCTCGTGTCCTACGAGCTGTTCGTCCGGCCCGCGCTTCGCTCGATGGCGGGCTGCGCCGTGCTCGATCGACCGCGCCTTGCCGCGGTCGCCGACGTGGACCTCCCCCGCCCTCGAGATGGCAAGTTGCACTTGGTGAGGGTCACGGCCCGCACCGGAATCGACGGGGTGCTGGGGGTGCGATTGGCGGGCGGCCAGGACTCACACATGCTGCGCGTCATGGCGCAGTCCAACGCTCTCGCGCTGTTGCCGGACGGTGAGGGCGTGCGCGCCGGAGAGCCCGTGGAGATCCTCCTCCTCGATGCCGACGGGGTGCCGGCCTCACAGACGAGAGCCGTGGTGAACGATGGCCGTCGAGGCGGGACTCAACGAGTGACACGTGCTTATTGCGTGTGGCGGAGCATCGATCCCACTGATGCCGTCGATGCTGGCGACGTTCTTCTCGGCCCAGTACTGGCGGATGCCGTCCCTCCCCTTGCGGGTTGACCACTGGTCCATGGTCGGTCGATGACCCTCCAAGGTCATCAGGGGCACGCCGTAGCCGCACGAATCCGACACCCGCCGCACGGCCACGACGATGACCGAGCGGACCCCTACGCCCGCGCCGCCGGGGAAACGGCCGGCGAGTGCTTCGAACTCCGGGTCGTCGGCCAGCACGACCCGGCCCGTCCCGTGCAGGCGCACGATCCGCGGCGGGCCCGCGAAGGCACAGAACATGATGACGATCCGGCCGTTCTCCCGGAGGTGTGCGATCGTCTCGACACCGCTCCCTGTCTGGTCGAGGAAGGCCACCGTGCGCTCATCGAGAACGGCGAACTCGTCGCGGTTGCCCTTGGGCGAGCAGTTCACTGAGCCTTGCGGATCGAGCGGGGCCGTCGACACGAAGAAGACCGGCTGGTCCGACATCCAATCGGACAGCGTCTGGTCGATCCCGTCGTAGGTCTTCGCCACGGATGCATTATCGCATTTCGCCGCCGCTGTGCACCCCTCCTTGCGATGCGACGGTTTCCTCGCCGGTAGCGTCGTGCCGGTCATGGACTCTCGATGCGAAGATCCTCACCGTCTCAGAATCGGCCAGCGCGGGCACCCGCGAGGACCGATCCGGTGACGAGCTGACGCGCGTCCTCGTCGAGCACGGGTTTCGCATCGTCGATCGGCGCGTCGTGCCCGACGGGATGGCCCCGGTCTCGACCGCTCTCGTCGAGCTGTCGACCGGGTTCGCCGGACTCGTCGTGACCACGGGGGGCACGGGGTTCTCGCCGACCGACGTCACGCCGGAGGCGACGCGCGCCGTCGTCGAGCGCGAGGCCCCCGGCCTGGCCGAGGCCATGCGCTCCGTGAGCCCGCTCGGACGTCTCTCCCGCGGTGTGGCGGGATCCGTCGGCAGCTGCCTCATCCTCAACGTCCCGGGATCCCCGAGGGGTGCCGTGGAATCCTTCGAGGCGGTGGCAGATGTCCTCGGCCACGCGCTCGAGTTGCTGGCAGGGGGCCGACCTCATTGATCCGGCGACTCAGGACACCGGGAGGCGGCGCAGGAACGGCAGCGACGGGCGAGGAGCGACCCGCGCGGTGCCCTGATTAATCTGGTGAGCGGCTCTCTCCCGTGAGGCGCCCGGGAAAGGGGTGGCAGTGACGGACGCTCAGGAGAACATCGAGAACGGCCCAGCGACCCTGACCGAGCTGACTCCACCGAAGAGCGGTGACTGGGTCGGCGTCGGCACAGGGCCTCTGCCGGTCGAGGCGGCGTGGCGGTGGGCGATCCTCCCCGGGTGCGGCGGGATCGTGACCTTCTGCGGCACGGTGCGTGACCACTCCGAGGGCCGTCCCGGCGTGACGTGGCTGGAATACGAGGCGTACGTCGAGCAGGTCGCCCCGCGACTGACACGGGTGGCCGCTGGCCGCCCGGGAGCGCTGGGGCGAGATCGGCCGCCTGGTGCTGCTCCACCGAGTCGGGAGGCTCGAGGTGGGAGAGGTGTCAGTGGTCGTCGTGGCGTCCACGCCGCACCGCGCCGAGGCGTTCGCGGCGGCACAATTCTGCATCGACACCCTCAAGCACACCGTCCCCATCTGGAAGCGCGAGACATGGAGCGGTGGCACGGACTGGACCCTCTGCTCCGACGAGCTCGACGCTGCCGGCCGCGACCAGGCGTCCGTGCAGTGAGGGTGGCCGCATGACAGCTCCCGTCCGCGTCGCCGTCTCGGTACGGCCCCACCGGAACCGAGAGGATGCGGCGCTCCGCCATGCCGCTGGAGGGCCCCCTTGTCGACCGCTACGGGCGCGTGCACGACGACCTTCGCATCTCGGTCACCGATCGCTGCAACTTGCGCTGCGTCTACTGCATGCCCGAGGAGGGGCTCTCGTTCCTCCGCATGGACCAGCTCCTCACGTTCGACGAGATCACGCGGGTGGCTCGCGTGGCCCGGAGCCTCGGTGTGACGGCGCTACGGATCACCGGCGGGGAGCCGCTCGTGCGCAAGGGACTCCCGGTCCTCATCGCCCGGTTGGCCGCGCTCGGGTTCGAGGACCTGGCGGTGACCACCAATGGGACGGAGTTGGCCGGCATGGCCGAGAAGCTGGCCTCGGCCGGTCTGCGACGAGTGAACGTGAGCTGTGACTCCCTGCGACCGGAGCGCTTTGCGGCGATCCGCCGGCGGGGCGTCCTCAGCGACGTCCTGCGCGCCATGGATGCCGCCGAGGCGGCCGGGCTGACCCCGTTGAAGGTGAACGTGGTGCTGTTGCGAGGCCGCAACGACGACGAGATCCTTGACTTCGCCTCCTTCGCACGCGCGACCGGACGCATCGTGCGGTTCATCGAGTTCATGCCACTCGATGCCCAGGGAGACTGGGATCGCGCGCACGGCTCGTACCGGGCCGCGAGGTCTTCGATCGCATCTCCGCACGTTGGCCGTTGGAACCGTTGCCAGACGCCACAGGCGCTCCCGCCGAGCGGTTCCGCTTCACCGACGGGGTCGGCGAGATCGGCCTCATCTCGAGCGTCACGGAGCCCTTCTGTGGCACGTGCAACCGCCTCCGGCTCACGGCGGACGGCGCTGTGCGGAACTGCCTCTTCACCAACGACGAAGAGACCGTGCGGGACATCCTGCGCAACGACGGCACCGATGCCGAGCTCTCCCTCCTGCTGAGGGCAGCCGTCTGGGCCAAACATCCCGGCCATGGGATCAACGAGCCGGAGTTCCTCAGCCCGTCGCGATCGATGTCGATGATCGGCGGGTAGCGATGGCTCGCCTCCGGTTGTTCGGGCCGGCGCGAGAGGCGGCGGGAACGTCCGATGCTCTTCGTAGCCGGGGACAACGTCGCCGCCGTCGTGGCCGGCGCGAGGGCGCGGTTCGGGGAGCCGTTCTCCACCGTTCTCGACGGGTCCCGCCTTTGGGTCAACGGCGAGGAGGCGGACCCCGACACCGCTGTCGGCGACGACGACGAGGTCGCAGTGATACCGCCGGTGTCGGGGGGCTGCGCGTGAGCTCCCAGCCGGACGGCGGGACCCGGGCCGCAGGGGCCCTGACCCATCTCGACGAGCAGGGCCGCGCCCGCATGGTCGATGTCACCGCCAAACCGCTGACACGCAGACTGGCCGTGGCGCGCTGCGCCGTCGTCACCACGGTCGACGCCGTCGCGGCACTCGGCGACGCCGGGAACGGGGTGGACCCGGTGGAGGCAGCACGCGTCGCCGGCATCCAGGGTGCCAAGCAGACGTCCTCGCTCATCCCGCTCTGCCACCCCATCCGGATCGACCGTGTGTCGGTAGACGTAGAGGTGTCTCCGCACCGGATCGAGATCACTGCGGTCACCGAGATCGTCGAACGGACCGGGGTGGAGATGGAGGCCCTCACCGCCTGTGCCGTTGCGGGCCTCACGCTGGTGTCTTCGTTGCTCGAGCTCGACCCGGAGGTGTCCATGGAGGAGCTCACCCTCTGGCACAAATCGGGCGGCAGGTCCGGAGACTGGCAAGCGGCGATGTGGACGGCCTGCCGGACCAGAAGTCGGCCTCGCCGACGCCTGCCAGCGCCGCAGAGTGATGATCCCTCCCAGCCAGGACAAATGCTCGTAATTGACCGCAGGTGCGGCAGAAATATCCCTGACGAGGCGCAAACTGCCCGGAGGCTTTGTTACCGTGTCGGCATGTCGACCCGGTGCTCCCTGCGCAGAAGCCCGGGTCCTTCCGCTGCGACGGATCGCCGCCGCGGTCGACGGCGTCGCTCGCCCTGTCCGCGGTCACCACACTGGGCCCTGCCTCCGCTGCCGCCCCCGCCATGCCCTCGGGCCCGGTCGACGTGCTGTCCGCCGGCTCGTTGCAGGACCTGCTGCAAGAGCAGGTCGGACCCGCCTTCCAGCGAGGCCACGGGGTACACGCTCAACGACACCTCCATGGGGTCCGATGCAATCGCCAGCGGCATCAAGGGAGGCACGCTCCAAGGTGACGTGTTCATCAGCGCCTCGCCGGCGGTCAACAAGACCCTCGAGGGATCGGCCGACGGGAACTGGGTCTCGTGGTACGCGTCGTTCGGTTCGTCGCCCCTGGTTCTGGGTTACAACCCCTCGAGCAAGTTCGCCGGCGACCTCAGGACCAAGCCGTGGTACGACGTCATCGACCAACCCGGCTTTCTGATCGGTCGAACCGACCCTGCGACGGACCCGAAGGGTGTCCTGGCCGTGACGGCTCTCGACCAGGCGGCCAAGGCGCACGACATCCCCGCCGTGAAGACCATCGCGTCGTCGACGTCGAACGTCTTCCCCGAGACGTCGCTCGTCGGGCAGCTCCAGGCCGGGCAGCTCGATGCCGGGTTCTTCTACGGCGTCGAGGCGGCCGCGGCACACATCAAGACGGTTCCGCTCTCCGGAACGAACCTCGCCGGCGCTCTACACCTTGACGGTTCTCAACCGTGCGCCGCACGAGGCCGCCGCCCGCGCCTTCGTGGCCTTCCTGTTTGGGCAAGGACGGGCAGAAGATCCTCAAGAAGAACGGCATCGTGCCGATCGACCCCACCCAAAGTCAGCGGAGGATCGGCCGTGCCGAAGGACCTGAAGGACCTGCTCTCCCGATGACCAGGGGGGCACTGCGGAGCCCCCTCCCGTGGTTGGGCGGCCTGATCGTCGTCTATCTGGCCGTCCCGCTCGTCGCCTTTGCGTTCCGCTTTCGTCAGTTCTCCGCGACCGCGGCTTCCACGTGCCGGGGCTGTTCCCGTCCCTCTTCGTCTCGCTCGAGAGCGCCACGATTTCGCTGGCACTGATCACGCTGCTTCGGCGTCCCGCTGGCCTATGTCCTGGCCCGTTCTCCCGGCCGGCTGACCTCAGTGATCGGGCTCGTCGTGCTCCTACCCCTGGCCCTGCCGCCCTTGATGAGCGGGATCCTGCTGATCTACCTGGTGGGGCCCTACACGTTCCTCGGCCAGCTGTTCGGCGGGCGTCTGACCAATTCGCTGACCGGCATCGTCCTCGCGCAGACGTTCTGCGCCGCCCCCTTCCTCATCGTGGCGGCCAGGTCGGCGTTCGCGGCGCGTCGACCCGGCCACGCTCGACATGGCCGCCACGCTCGGTCACTCCGAGCTCTCCCGGTTCCGTCACGTGGCACTCCCGCTGGCCGCACCCGGAATCCGTGCCGGCATGGTCCTGGCGTGGCTGCGCGCCTTCGGTGAGTACGGGGCGGTCATCATCCTCGCCTACCACCCGTTCTCTCTGCCGGTGTACACCTACAACCAGTTCAGCGGGATCGGCCTGCCCACCACCCTGGCTCCGACGGCCTTGGCTCTCGCCGTCGCAGCCGTGGTGGTCATCGCTCGGCCGCATCACGCCACGGCGCCACACGGCTCGCCCCGCGCTCGTGCCCGCACCCGACCCTCCCGCCGCCGCGCACGCCAGCACCGGTCACCTTCGACATCGACTACCGCGTCGGGACGTTCCACCTTGCCGTGTCGCACCGGTCCGGCGGAAGCAGCCTGGCGATCCTCGGTCCCTCGGGGTCGGGCAAGTCCAGCTCTCCTGCGGAGTCTGGCTGGACTCAACGGCCCGGCCCCCGGTCCGGTCTGGTACGGCGGGCGATCGGTGGAGCGCATCGCCGTCGAGTCCCGTCGTGTGGGCTACGTCGCCCAGGGGTTCTCCCTCTACCCGCATCTCACCGTGTGGCAACACCTCCTCTTTGCCGAGGGCGCCACGCCAGGCAGGGCCTGCGTACTGGCTCGACCACCTTCACCTCGACGGGCTGCAGGACCGCTACCCGGACCAGATCTCCGGCGGCCAGCGCCAGCGGGTCGCACTGGCACAGGCCCTGTGCCGGTCGCCAGAGCTCCTCCTCCTCGACGAGCCGTTCTCGGCGCTCGACGCACCCGTTCGACTGGAGCTGCGACGCGAGCTCCGCCGACTGCAGCGCGAGACCGGTCTGGCCACCGTGTTGGTCACCCATGACCCCGAGGAGGCGGCGTTCCTGGCTGACGAGGTCATCGTGATCTCGGACGGCCGGGCGCTTGCAGTCAGGATCGACGAGGGATCTCTTCACCCATCCCTCGTCGCCGGAGGTGGCACGGCTGCTCGGCGTCGCCAACCTGCACCGGGCGGTAGTCGAGTCCGACGGGTGGATCGACGCTGAAGGGGTCAGGATCGCCGCGTCGACGGGAGAGCTGGCACCGGCCACACCCGTGCTGTGGAGCATCAGGCCCGAGCGCGTCACCTTCCTCGACTCGGAGGGACTTTCGGGATCCTTCACTGATGTTGCCGACGTCGGCACCGCGGTCGACCTGTTCATTTCGATCGCCCCGGGACTCGAGATCCACGCTCGCACGACGGAACGTGGCGCTTTCGAGATCGGCGGCCCGTGTCGGCTCGAGCTGCCGAGCGAGGCGATCAGCGTCTGGCCATACGAGCATCACAGTCCGGTTTGGTCGACCGCACGCTGAACCGGGCTCGATCAGGATTCCGCGGCTATCTCGATCCCCACGTTCGTTGCCTTGACCACGGCGTCGGCGATCATTCCTGGCTCCAGCTCCAGCTCGTCAGCCGCCTCTCGGGTGATCAACGCCACAAAGCGGTGGGGGCCCGACTGCACCTCCACTTGGGCCGCCACGCCGTCCTTGGTCACCCGAGTCACGATCCCTCGGAAAGCGATTGCGGGCCGACTGGCCGCGGGGCCTGTCGCGGCCCTGTTCACCGGCGAGTTCGACGGCCAACCGAGCAAGGTCCGCTCCGTCCACGAAGCGCCTGCCCCCCTGACGCCTGCGTCGCCTTCACCCGTCCCCCGTCGGCCCAGCGCCGCACGGTGTCGGTGCTCACCCCCAGCAACTCCGCCGCTTGGCCGATCCGGTATTGGGGCACGCCACAAGGTAGCAAGAGCGACCTGCCGGACGCGGAAGCCGTCACAGAACGTCGCGTCATTCCGCGTCACGGCACCTTGTCGGGCTCCACCTTCGATTCCTCCTCGGCCAACCAGCCCGGCGCGTGGCGGGCGGCCCATGCCTTGGTGACCCAGCCCTTGATCATGGAGCGCAGCGATTCGGGGTGGGCGAGGGCGAAGAGCACGTGGCCGGCGACCACGAAGAAGATCGCGAAGGCGAACACGTCATGGACGAACGTGGCACCGGTCCGCCAGTCGACCGGGAAGAACCGGAACCACTTGAGCATGGCGCCGGTGGCCAGCATCACCACGATGGCAGCGCCAATGAAGATGGCGTTGAGCTTCTGGCCGGGATTGAACTTGTCGACGACCTGGGGGGCCCTCCGCCCCAGGGCCTTCAGCCAGGTCACCTCGTCCTTCGTCCAGACATTGATCCGGCGGAGGTCACGACGGAACTGGGCTCCCCAGGGGCCCAGGAGGGAGAGGAGGAGCGGCACCGGCAGCGCGATACCCGCCCACAGGTGGATCTCCTCCACCAGGGCACGGCGCCCGACCACAGCGGCAATCGATCCGAAGTAGAGCGGGCAGCGCCGTCGCCATGAGGATGCCGAACAGCAAGGCGTTGGCCCAATGCGCGGCACGTTGCACCGCGTCGAATCGCACGATCCGTTCAGTGGCTCGTGGACGAGCTGCGACGGCGTGTCGTCACGCCGCCCCTCCGGTCAGAGACGGATCGGTCGCACCGGTCGATCCGTCGATCCATCCGTTGACGGGGATAGCCGTTCTGCTCCCAGAACCCGGGAATCACTTGATCCACGACCCTGATGGCCGACAGCCACTTGAGCGACTTGTAGCCGAACATGGGAGCGACGTAGAGCCGCACCGGGCCCGCCGTGTTCAGTGGTGACGGGGGCGCCGAGCATGCGGTACGCCACAATGACGTCGGGCAGACGGGCTTGATCGAGCGTCAGGCTCTCGGTGTCGGCGCCATCGTAGGACTCGAAACTCAGCGCGACCGCTCCGTTTCTGCACGCCTACGTCATCGAGGATCTCCGAGAGCCGCACGCCTTCCCAATGAACCGTGGGAACAGACCAGCCGGTGACACAGTGGAAATCCTTCACGAACGCGGTGCGAGGCATCGACTCAAGATCGTCGATCGTGTATGTCCGGGGCGAGTCGACGAGTCCGCTGACCTCGAGTCGATACTCGGAACGAGGGATGACCGGGAACGTGACCCGGAGATCGAGTAAATGCGGAAGTGGTCGCCAAGTGGCAGCACACCACCCAATCCCGAACCGACCACGTTGCTGAGGACGTTCTGCACCTTGGCGCCGAACACGATGCCGGCAGCACCCAGTCCCACGAGACCGAGAAAGACCCGGCGTCCTACAGCGACCCGCTGCTGGGCCGGCCCTTGGCGACTCGTTTCGGTGGGCTCGTCAGACACCAACGCCACGCCTATGGGCGCAGGGACATGCGGCGGCATCGCCCCCTTTCGGATGTTATGTCGGGGCGCTGACGTCTCGGTGAAGCAGACAATTCGGCAATCCCTTTCGGTGGGTCAACCGTATTTCGAAGCGATGGCTGAGCTGCTCGGAGACCTACCATCGGCTGGCGAAGGCGACCGCGTGCATCGCGGTCCTTGTGTCCGGAGAATGGAGCCAACGATGTGGATACGAGTGGGCATCGGGATCGTGCTCTGCGCGGTTGGCACGGTCTTCATACTCCAAGGAACCAAAGTCATTCAAGGGATCGGGAATGAGCGGCCAAGGTAATTGGGCGGTCGTGGGGGCAGTAGCCGTCCTAGTGGGCTTGGCGTGTTTTGCCTGGGCCGCCCGACATCACCGAAAGGGATCGACCCAGTCAACCTGAAGGGCTATCTGTCCGAGCTCACAGATTTCAGAGAACTCGACGCACCGGGCGTGTTTACACGGTTCGCCGCGAGTCGCGGTCGCGCTGGCCGGCACCTCCGGACGAACTTTTGGCAATCCGTTTTGATGGCAATCGAATCCGCGAACAGGTGTAGACGCCAAGGGACCACCCGGTTTTCGCCGGCCGTTAGGTGGCAGAATGCGTGGTCTCCACGATCGTCTTCATGACTGCTGCAACTGCCCTGAGATCTGCGCTTACTCTCCGTTTTGCTCAACTCTTGAGTCGAACTCCGTACCATGAACAAACTTTTCGAGAGCCGTCAGCCAGCTCCCCCAGTATGGGCCGTTCGGATCTGAAGCAATTGCGTCGATCAACCTCTGCCGAAAATCAGACCACTGGTATCCAGTGCGATCGACGAAAAGGACTGCGAGAGCTAAAGCACGTGCTTGCCAAGGCTCATCGAAATCTGGCTCTCCATTCGATCGTGGAAGCGAGGGCTCAGCGAAACTCTCTTCAAGCAGGTCAGTTTCGGTCATAGTTGCGCAACCCCGATCATGGCATCCCGGCTGACGAGCCCCACCAGCTCCTCCTCGGTCAGTTCGACGAGCCCGTCGGGCGGGCGGGGTAGAACCAGGTAGCGGATCTCTGCGGAGGAGTCCCAGACTCGGATTTCGATGTCATTCGGCAAGTCACATCCCATCTCCTTGAGTACTTGTCGTGGTTCACGCACCATGCGGGAGCGATATGGTGCGCTCTTGTACCAGCTCGGGGGAAGGCCCAACACCGACCACGGATAGCACGAACACAACGTGCAGACGATGACATTGTGGATTTCGGGCGTGTTCTCGACCACCACGAGTCTTTCGCCCTCGTACCCGAAACCGAGCTCAGCGATAGCGCTATTTGCATCGGCCAGGAGTCGAGCCTGGTACGCCGGATCAATCCAAGCGCGTGCAACAACCTTGGCACCGTTGAGCGGACCGACCTGATGCTCGAAGAACTCGATGATGCCGTCTATCGCCTTGGTATCCAAAATGCCCTTTTCGATCAACATGGATTCGAGGACATTGAGACGCTCCTCAAGTGGAGAGATCTCGCGTGGATGGTGGTGGTCTTTAGCCATCGAAGGGCTCCAAATAGCTCTCCCATAGGTCCGCGTGGACCGGGTCACCGGCTTCGCCCCAAAGTTCGAAACCCTCGAAACGTACCGAGTAGGTCGGCTCTATGCGTCGTTCAACACAATGCACCTCTACATCTGGAAGAGAGAAGGCACCGTCGATTCGGACAATTGTGCCTCGTTTTCCCCGGACGTAACGAGGGGCCCGTGTGTGGCCGAGCGGATGCCACTGACGGACCACGACGCAATCGCCAGCGACATACTGCGGTTGTTCGGATGACTGGCCGGGCTGTGCAGCAAGGGACCACGCGTGGGCCGGGCAAGCGCAAAGGGCCGCCCCAAACGGCCATCAAGCTCACTGCGGTCGAGGACTCCGGCTTCCACGAGCACGGTTGCTACTCCCGTTAACCATCGCTCGTAATATGAGCACGCCAGGTACGCCTCAGGGTCAATTCGCTCGACGGCGTGTCGCAGCTTTCCCTCTAAATGGCCGGACAACATTGCGCCCATGGCCAACCGAAAGATCCGCCGCTCCTGCTCGGAATGGAAGAGGGGCTCATCGACCTCCACGTCGACCGAACCGAAACCCTGGAAGCCGCCGAGATCGTGGATTCCGTCCATGCTCTCTATCTCAGCACGGCTTCATCATTTGCGCCATCTTTGTACATCGAGATACGGAAAGAGCGGGGACACAAGCAGGGCACGAGCCGACATCAGCAAACCATCAGGCTGATCGCGGCGATTGCGCCGCCTGAGTCGTTTCACCTTCTCCTGTGTCAACGCTGTTGAGTCGCCCCCAAGAGGGTCTGGACGATAGGCGGGCCACGTGAACACAGGAGAAGCAGTTTGGTCGCGGCCATCACCATTACGGTCACTCTGGGTTCGAAGCCATCCGTATCGCAGAGCAGCTGGTTGAACGTTTGCTCGCGTTCGTCGTTTGAACCGAACCCGCCGGGTCCCCGCTTGCCGCCTATGGAGTCGAGCTCGTCGTGCCGACCATTTCAAAGTTCATTTTTGGGCAGCGAGGTTTGGGCTTGGTGGACGTTGATACCTTCGAGTCTGTCCGCTGCGTGCGTGTTCAGGCTTGCGGTATCAACCATCTCTCCATCGTTGCTGATGGAGAATACGTCGTTCAGAAAATACTGAAACTTGACGGCAGTGACATGTGGGGGCAGCAAAAACACGACGCATCCGGTGACACTTTCACCGGCTTGAAGCTGGTTGTCGCTGACGATGTCATTAAAATTGATGCATTCCTTAACGTCTTGAGTGCCAGCAGTGGAGTCCCGGCCGTCTGATCCGACCAAGAGGGAGTCGTCGTTGGCGTCACCAGAAATAGGTCGTGTGCCAACGTTCCTTATGGTCAGCAATGCGGCAAGATAGGTATCTCCGTTCGGCTTGCCCTGGTCGACGGTGGACGCACCATCAGTCCCGGTTGCCGGATCGATTACTTGAATCAGAGTTACGGCAGCGTTGTCACCCTTGACGGGAGAACGTCAGTGTGGCTCCAACGTGAACAACGCGCCTTGTGGAGGCGCTCGAAGACGAATGGATCGCACCAGTGGTCCCGCACGCCCGATCGTCAGTGGCGCAAATGCAAAACATGCCATCACCAATCCGCGCACCTTCAAATGCGGCACGTCCCTTTTCCTCGGGTGCCACGTCCTGGTAATCGATCTGCGGAAGACGGTCAAGTACGCTTCGTCCCATCACACTGGTAGGTGGGTGCGTCAATCGCCCACATACCAGTTAGCGACGAGTTCGGCTCGAAACTTACTTTTGGCGTCGAATAGGTCCTGTAGCTGGCACCTCGGATGGAGCCACGAAGCTGAGTTGCCCTCAACCGTCGACGACGATGTGCGGTTTGACGGTGCAATCGTCCGGCTGGCGGCACTGGGGAGGAGAAGAACTGCACGGAGACGGCCACGGCGACGAGGTTTCCGCAGGGCTCCGACCTTGTTCTCCATAACGCACCCCCGGGCACTCCCTCATACGAGTTAGTCGCTGCCCGCACGTGTTGGTCGATACGTTCTGCGCCATCGCCCGCACTATGCGATCCGAGCGCAACCACCTCGCCGGGGAGGCTCTCTGAGAGTTCTGAGGGTACGCGACTCCTCCCCAAATAAAGTGCCACAACCAGGGGTGGTTCACTGCTCTTGCATTTGCGGTCGATTCTTCCCGACCTGTTATTGCCCAGATCGAGGTCGCAGTTCGCCGCTCGCATCCAAAGTTAAGAAATTGTGTAACACGGCACACAAGTGAAGGACGTACTTATCGAGGCCCTGAATCCGCAGCTTTCGAAGTCCGCCTTTTTTTCGACGGGACCGATGTGTTCTGCACCTCAGAAGGCCGAAACCTGCCATTCCGCAGAAAAGAGAGAGCCATGAGACAAACCCTGTTCCGTTCGCGTCGGCTTCTGGCCGGAGTGGTAGCCGCAGCTGCCGCAGTCCTGGTCCTTGTGACCCTTGTGAGCCAATTCGCTTTTGGGTCAGCAACCCCTGCCAGGGCCGATAGCCAAGCTAATCCCCAAGTCGTTGGCCAAGGTTCTGGTACAGGCCTCGGTCAGCTGAGCGGTTTCCTACCCAGCACCAACTTCACCCTGGGGAGCGCCATCGATATCAACCTCAGCAACGAGACGGCACGTCTTCCCATCTACCAGGGGGTCGCCTACGCGGGGACTCCCCAACAGGAAACCGTGTGGTACATCCTCGAGGACGCCTCTGACTCCGGACTGGCCGCCGACCTCGGCGTGAACTTCGCTCCGAAGCTCGCCAACATCGGCATCGGTTGCGCCGCCTGCGTGCAGACCGTGACCGAGGACAACCCGACGCCTCTCCAGAACCCGTTCGGGACGGCAATCATCAACTTCCAGGGAGCTCCCGACTTCAGTCCGACCCGCACCGCGGTGCCTGGACCGACCGGGTTCCCGCTCGCCAGCTTCTCGCCGGGCGCAGTGGCCGGCCCCGGGTACAGCCCGTTCATCCAGATTGCCGGCTCGCCGGTCGTGTACAACGCGCCGATCATTGCGACTGGGAACGGGCCGTTCGACGTGGTCACTCATACCAACACCGCAGACCGGGTCCTTGGTATCCACATCGCCCCGCCTCCTGGAACTCCAGGTGGGGCGCCTCAGGGTCAGTTCTTCGATTCATGGGCAGACATGCTGTTCGTCAAGGGATTCGACGCCGGTCAGCCCATCGTCTACCTGAGCACTGATGCCGGGCAGCCCCTCACTGCGGTCCTCGAGCGCTCCACCTACGTCCCGGCCCTCAACAACGTCTCGTTCAACGGTGGCGACGACTTCCTCGGGTCCGCCCGTGAACGCCTCTTCGGGTTCATCAATGGAGAGACCGGGGCGGACAATCCCAACGCGCAGGGATTCCAGCACCTGGTGGACGACGGTTTCGCCAGCCAGGACGCCTCGGCCGCCAATCTCCCGATGATCAACGCTTTGCGCAACGGAGGAGATCTTCTCAACGTCTTCGGAGACTTCCCCACGTTGACTGATCCTCGCCACGCCGATGCCTACAGCCCGCTCTGGGACGCCCAGCTCGGCCTCTGGACTCCGAAGGCCGTCACTAAGGGCCTCAACACGCGCCAGACCGACGAGAACACAGTGTTGAATCTTGCCGCCACCCGGCCCGACCTGCTGACCGGTGTCAATCCGGCCACCGGTGCGCCCGGAGCCATATGGATCGGTAGGGGTCGACATCAACTGCGCGGTGCTCGGTTTCACGGCTCAAGGCCCCGACAGCGGCACTGCAACCTCCCGTACCCAACGGACAGTTCCCGCCTAGGTAGCGGAAACGGTTCGGTTGGCGAATGGCCTTCCGGACCAGCGATTTGAGTTGAGAAAGACGCGCTGCGAGCGAGGCGACGGGTGGCTCATCTGCCTTCCCGTCGCCTCGCCGCGCGTAGTGGGTGTCGATGGTCGCCGGATCAGTTGACACTTCACTGTCCTGCGATTGATCCGGCTGACCCCTCCCCGAGATCCCAGCCACCAATTGACTTTTAAACGCCAGGTAAGACTCGGCAGGGAGCTCGCCACTAATCAACTGTGTCGATTGACGCAAGACCGGCTCGTCTTGACGCTAGGACGGCGCCGCCGTCAGCAGGCGCGTTGCACAAGGCAGCCAGCTGCTTTCCAGCTCGACGAACTGGAAAGGTCGGCTGCCCTCGTAGGACCTCGCTGCTAACTCGACGAAGCCGCCACTCGAATAAGAGAGCTCTGTGGAGGAGCGATCACGGTTTTTGCCGACCAAGCAATCTGGACATGGTCACTTCCCGGCAGGAAGTGACCGACCGACTGGGCGACCCGCCCAACACCGAATCCGACTTCGGTTGCGACTGGGCCGATCAGGTGGTCGTAAGCGCGCACTCGAAAGGCGCCACCGGAGGGCCCGAACTCGTGGAGTTCGTCTGTCTCATCCGACACCTACACAAGCAGGCCGCCAGCCGATGAATGCGTCATGGTCGTTAAACGACGATTTTGACCTCTTAAAAGGCTTGCGTGCGGGCGAGGAGGAGGCGTTCGTCACTCTCGTCCGGCGCCACAACTCCTCCATGCTCAGGATCGCCCACTCGTTTGTGCCCAATTACGCAGTTGCGGAGGAGGTAGTTCAAGACACTTGGATGGCGGTCGTGCACGGGATTGGCAAGTTCGAAGGCCGTTCTTCACTCAGGTCTTGGATGATTGGCATATTGGTAAACAGAGCACGGTCGACGGGTGCCCAAGAGCATCGGAGTATGCCTGTTGAAAGCGACCAGGCGTCTGAAGCCGACAGCCGATTCGATGAGGGGGATTGCTGGGTCTCCCCGACCCAACACTTCACTCAGGACGTCGAGGACCGGCTGAGCGCAGAGGAACTATTGCAGACGATTCGATCGTCGCTCGACACACTTCCCGCAAGCCAGCACCAAGTCGTAACGCTCCGAGACGTAAAGGGACTCGATAGCAACAGGGTGTGCGAACTTCTAGGGATCTCCGAGGGTAATCAGCGGATTCTTCTGTATAGGGCGCGAAGCCGACTCCGGAAGGCAGTCGAAGCCGCCTTGGGAGGACATCTGAAAATGTTCCAGCGGTCCCCGGCACTCGCTTCAGCTTGACGTCGACTTCAAGGACGAATGGAACAGCAGGTGCAAGGAGATCACGATGCCGATGGGGAGCAGCCACAGGCGCCAGCGCGGAGGCGGGTGCCAGTTGCCGGTGGTATCGGACTGTTTGGCGAAGCGGGGCGGGCCGTGTTGGTCCGATCCGATTATCTTTGTGTTCATCTGGGGCTTCCGCGGGAGAGCGCCGCCACGTGAGCGGGCACAATGGGACCGCTCGCCAACGGGTCAACGGCTCTTGGAGCTGCGGACACCGCGAGAGTGGTCATTGCGCGTCTCACCCCTTGTTGCGGTGCCGATGGACGGTTGCCTCCTCATCGAGATGGGCATCAAATGCCGCTCGGGTTCCCACCTATGGGACCAGACGCCGAGGTCCGCCGAGCCGCGGTCAGCGATCAGACTCCGCGTGCCAAGCGGAGCCCGGAAAATGCCCAACGGGCAGAGGCCGGAAAAAAGTTCCGATAGCTCGAGCGCACGTGGCCGGCGGGGGTCACGCACGAGCCGCCACGCAGCACGTACTGGTTGACCATGAATTTCCCGTTGTACTCACCGACCGCCCCCTTGGCGGGCCCGAAGCCGGGGTACGGGCTGTAAGCCGACGATGTCCACTGCCAAAGATTCCCGAAGGGGCTGCCATCGACTGACACATCCGTAACCGGCGAGGGATGGAGCCTGGTCTGATCCAAGAAGCGTCCATCCAGCGCAACACCGGCGGCGGCGACCTCCCACTCGGCCTCGGTCGGCAGACGGAGTCCAGCCCAGCGAGCGAAGGCGTCAGCCTCGTAATAACTGAGGTGGCATACGGGCTGCGCAGGGTTGAGCGGTATCGGACCACCAAGAGTGAACTCTCGCCAGCCACTCTCGGACTCTGCCCAATAGAGCGGGGCCCGCCATGCCTCGGACTGCACGGTTGCCCAACCATCAGACAGCCACAGCTCCGGACGCTGATAACCGCCGTCGTCCATAAAATCCAGCCATTGGCCGCACGTCACCAATTGGTCCGCCAGAGCGAACGGAGCCAGATACACGCGGTGACGAGGAAGCTCATTGTCGAAGCAGAAGCGCTCCCCGCCGTAGCCGATGTCGAAGTTTCCGCCCCCATACGCTGTCCATGTGGGCTCAGCGGACACACCTGGTTCAGGAGCGCGGATGGCATCGAAGGCGGGCTGCATCGGATTGCGGGACAAGACGTGTTTGATATCCATCAACAGGAGCTCTTGGTGCTGCTGCTCGTGTTGTATTCCAAGTTCGACCAGCTCCAGCACGGGATTGCTGGGTAAGTGGTCGAACAGCCCTGCCATCGCTCGGTCCACATGACAGCGGTACTCGGCCACTTCCTCTACGCCCGGTCGGGAAATGCACCCACGATCAGCACGAGGGTGTCGAGCACCCATGCCCTCATAGTAGGAATTGAACAGGAAGGCGTTGTCGGGATGGAAGACTTGGTAATCGGGCAGACTCGGGACGAGGAGGAATGACTCGAAGAACCAGGTGGTGTGAGCTCGGTGCCACTTGGTCGGGCTCACATCGGGCATTGATTGGACCGTCTGATCCTCGGCGGACAAGCAGGAAGCCAGTGACTCAGTCAACGAGCGTACGGCGAGGAATCGATCCGTGAGCGTGAGACGTAGATCGACGCTCGATGCGGATTCTGTCAGTTGCATGTCGCCTCTCTTCCTCAGGAAGTCAGTGTCCGGCTTCAGCCCGGTCTTACCTCGCGAAGTTCACCGTCCCGAAAGCGACCCTGTCGGATCACTCGGGCGTTGCGGCATCCGAGTGCACTTCGATGCCTGGCTCCGGACTGAATATGACCCGCGGGCCTGACGTCCAGTTCAAGTAGCGCCACCACCAATTGACGAAAACGGTCATCTTGTTCCTGAACCCGACGAGGTAGACGAGATGGAGACCGAACCAGGCAATCCATCCCAGCGTCCCGCGCAAGACCAGCCCATTTCGGAGTTGGGCGATGGCAGCTCTGCGGCCGATGGTGGCCATGATGCCCTTGTTACGGTAGGAAAACGAAGCGAGTGGCCTGCTTGTGAGTCCGGCCATGATCTGCGTCGCCGCATGTCGGCCTGATTGGATAGCGACTTGGGCCAGCTGCGGGCATGTGAGCTCGGAGCCGGGCGAAACCGGAATGGCTGCGCAGTCCCCTATCGCAAAGACGCCAGGGCGCCCGGGTACCGACAGAGTGGAATCCACGACCAGCCGGCCATTGTGCGTCGTCGGAGCGCCGAGAACACTCGCTGGCGTGCCGTTGACCGTCACTCCCCCAGCCCAGATCACTGTTCGGCTGGCAATGACCGTGCCGTCGCCCAGCTCAACTTCAGTCGGCGTGATTCTCGAAACCTTCTTGCCCAGCGCCAACTCCACCGACCGAGCGCTGAGCGTCTCGTGTGCATATCTCTGGGCCGACGGCTTGAATGGCCCGAGCAGGTTGTCGAGACCGTCTATAAGCACGACTCGAGCCATTGAGCGATCGAAGCGGAAACCGTCGCGCTCCATTGACATGTCGAGCAGCTCGGCAATGGCGCCAGAGACCTCGACGCCAGTCGGTCCGCCGCCCACCACAACGAAGTTCAGGGTCCCATCCGAGGCATGCGCCAACTCGCTATCCGCCTCCTCCAAACGCAGCAGAAGGTGGTCCCGGAGGTGCCGGGCGTCCTCCAACGTGTAGAGGGGAAGCGTGTACTCGGCAGCGCCAGGGATGCCGAAGAAGTTGGCAATCGCCCCGCTGGCCAGGATCAACGAGTCGTAGAGCACATCGTCTTCGCAACCCGCGGCCGAGCGATCATGCCCCCTCTTGCTGTCGTTGAAGCAGACCATTCGTTCCTGCCACACGATCCCTGTGACTGTTCCGAGGCGGAAGTGGATATTGGGTGTCCGCCCTATTACCGCGCGAACCGGGTAGGCCACATCAGCCGGATCGAGACCGGCGGTCGCTACTTCGTAAAGAAGTGGAAGAAAGGTGTGAAAGTTCCGCCGGTCCACGAGCGTGACTTCCACCTCTTGACCGCCCAGCGCCCTCGCGGCCGCGAGTCCCCCAAAACCGGCCCCAATAATCACAATTTTGTGCACGGAGACTATCCGTCCGCGAGCGTGAGGAGCAGCCCCCTCCGGCGGCGCACTGGCTACTTCACCGCTATGACGTCGACCATTCGGATGTCAGGGTCCGAGGCCAGCAAATCCTGCGCGACTGCCGCAAGTGCACGCGGGATTTCGCCATGCAGATGCGCCTGGCGGGCGTCCTCAGTCTCGAAGGTGTCGAAGATGCCGTAGCTGGTGTCGCTGGTCTTGAAGGCGTACCAGGTGACGGTTCCCGTTTCCGCGGCAGCGAGGGCACGGCCGCTCTCAAGAAAGGCACCGAGTTCACTGCCCTTGCCTTCCCTGGCCTCCAAGAGGGCGAGCACTCCCAGCCGTACGGTCATTTTCTACTCCTTTGTCAGTGGGACCGAGACGTCGGTCACACCTGAGTGAGCATCAAACGACGGCTCCGTCTTACCTCACCAGGTTGTTTCCTTTAGCCCAATGGGTATCAAAGTGCTGGGCCGGTGATCGCGGCCAACAGCCCAGTGAAGTCCTCAGAGCAGGGGCCACAGGCTTCGAGGTGGGCGGCAATACCCGGGTAGCGCTGCTCCGCCGCAGCATTGGCAGCCACCAACTCAACATAAATATGCAGAAGCTCCATAGCCTCCTCGCATCCCACGTCCCGGGGGTCGGTGAGGAGGAAGCGGTCGAGTGCGCTTTTGCGCTTCATGCGTACGTCGAGCTTTCGGTATCCATAACTCCCTTAGCCACAAGAGTAGCCCGCAACTTACGTCTAGCGTCGAACAACATCTTATAGATGGCATTGCGGTTGGAACCCAACTCCGCAACCAATGCATCGAGCGAGACACCGTTGAGGACGATGGCAACAAAGATCTGTCTCTGCCTGTCGGTCAAATCGTTGTCCACCGCCTGATGGAGCGCAGCTACCAGGTCCCGCCACTCGTTTTCATGGGCCGGATCCAAACCGAACCGGTCAGGCAGGCGGCTCCAGTCTTCGTCGCCCATCGCCACCGTCGGATTGCGCCAGAAATGGCGACCGATCTTCGTGGACACTTCGAAGATCACGAACTTGTACGCCCAGGTGGTGAAGCGGCTCTCCCCACGGAACTCGCGCACCTTAGCCAGGATGGCCACCATGGCATCGGCTGCTGCCTGGTGTGCCACGTCGTCGAGCTCTGGTCCGGCGATCTGCAGATGGCCGCTGCGTCGTCGCACCTCGTGACGTGCGATTCGGAGCACCATCGCGTGCAAGCGAAGGCGGGCCGCTTCTCTCTCCGCTTCGCTGCCTTCTAGAGCGCGTAACCACTCGGCCGATTCGGGGTCAAGTGTCGCCGTGCGGGTGGCTGTGCCGTCTCCATGCTTTTCCGCAGCAACCATGATCGGTATCCTAGCTAGCGTCGGTAGGTCTCATGCTGGGCACGCTCGGAGTGCCGGCGAATAGTGCCGCCTCGACATAATCCTCCCTGACGAAGGAGGCGTGAGAGCGGGGATCGTCCGCCCAAGCTGCGCTCGGGCTCAGGAATGCCGGACGCAGCCGTCACTCCTCACTATGGGCCAGCACCTCCAAGCCTCTCAGCCCCGTTGTCGGTGTCGGTCCGCCCGGTGTTGCCGAGGAACATGGCCTGAATCTGAAAGTGCAAAACATCCGACTTGGTACCGCTTGGCAGGCCGTCAAAAAGACCTCTGACTGCGCCTTTCAGGAATCCTGGTCCCACTGCGATAGCACGTCGGGCGCCAGTTGCGCCGAGATGAGCGACGATGGACGGCATTCACGATTTGGGTGGCTATCAAGGTTTCGGTCTAGTCGAAGTGGAAGCCGAGAACCGCCCTCGCGACCGGAGTGCCAACCGCTAGGCCTTCACGTCGGCTCGAGTGCGCTGTCCCAGTCCCCACCCTGTGTGGTTGCCATCGGTGACCTTGCGGCATCGATCCAGAGGCGCGGCCATGCCCAGCCAGGCTCACCTGATCAAGGGCTAAGCGATCAAGATCTCGTGCTGGACCCGCTTGACGAGCGACTCACCGGATCGCCGGCGATCGATCTCGGATTGCTCGGTAAGACTCGCTTGTGCGCCGACACAAACGTCTGGGTTGTCTCGGTTGTCATGCCCCATCCCCAACTGGAGCTGGGCGCCCGCGGCGGCCGTCGGGACTGTCCAGATTGTGCGGCGTCGTGTGTGGCCTTTTGCGTGGAGCCGCCATGTTTGCCTCGTTCCGGTTGTAACGATGGGCGCAGTCCCAGGACTGAATTACAGGGGGAGGAATTGGAGCGAGTGGAGCTCTGCGAACGAAGTCAATCGAGTCCGAAAAGGAACGACCGGCCAGGTTGGCACACAATCAGGTATCGAATCTAACGCCGAGCCTGAGGCCAGCAGCAGTGACTGGTGCTGAAGCGACGGGATGCCTCGGGGATGACAATAAGGCGCATGGCGTGAACCCATCGGGGCGTCTATCCGCTGTTGGTTTTCAATGCACATAGAAGGAGGGCCCGCTGTGGCCGATTCAGTTGACGTCGTTGTGGTGGGAATGGGCCCGGCGGGCGAAGAGGTCGCCGGGCGTCTGGCCGAACGCGGATTGAAGGTCGTAGGGGTCGAGTCCACTCTCGTGGGTGGTGAATGTCCCTATTGGGGTTGCGTGCCTTCGAAGATGATGATCAGGGCGTCGAATCTACTGGCCGAGGCGCGCCGGATCCCTGACTTAGCGGGATCGAGCACCGTTACTCCAGACTGGCGGATCGTCGCTCGACGGATCCGTGAGGAAGCCACCGACAATTGGAACGATCAGGTCGCGATCGATCGCTTCGAGGCGAAGGGCGGCCACTTTGTGCGTGGTCACGGTCGTCTCGAGGGGCTCGGCGAGGTCGCTGTCGGCGACCGTTGCTTCAAGGCCGGGCGTGCCATCGTCCTGGCGACCGGATCACGAAGCTGGACGCCCCCGATTCCCGGCCTTTCCGACGTTCCTTTCTGGACGAACCGGGAAGCGATCGAAGTGAAAGAACTGCCGGACACCCTCGTCATCATCGGCGGCGGCGCGATCGCTGTCGAGTTGGGCCAAGCCTTTGCTCGCTTCGGGGTCAAGGTAACCATCGTTGAATCGGCGCCCCGGCTGTTGCCCCTCGAAGAGCCCGAGGCCGGTGCTCTGCTAGAAGATGTCTTCCAAGGTGAGGGCATCACCGTCGTAACCGATGCCGAGGTAAGAAGCGTCTCTTATGGAGGGGATTCCTTCGAGCTTGACCTTGGCCCTCGGGGATCGCTGCGCTCTGAGCGCCTTCTGGTGGCCGCGGGCCGGCGTCCCGACCTCTCGTCGCTCGGGCTGGACACGGTCGGTCTGGATCCCTCTGCTCGATTTCTCGCCGCCGATGGGCATATGCGCGTTGCTCCGAGAATCTGGGCAGTGGGCGACGTGACCGGTGCCGGGGCCTTTACCCATGTCGCCATGTACCAGGCGGCTATTGCGATAGCCGATATTTTGGGGCAGGTCGGCCCAGCGGCCGACTACCGGGCCCTTCCTCGGGTCACCTTCACCGATCCGGAGATCGGATCGGTCGGAATGACCGAGGCGGAAGCCCGATCGCTCGGGATCTCCATCCGCGTCGGTAGTACGGAGACCCCGAGCTCGGCACGGGGTTGGATTCACAAGGCGGGTAACGCGGGGCTCATTAAACTCGTCGAGGACGCTAAACGAGGCATCCTGGTGGGAGCCTTGTCCATGGGGCCCGCCGGCGGCGAAGTTCTGGGTTTGTTAACGCTTGCCATCCACGCTCAGGCGTCAACTGCGAAGCTTCGATCCATGATGTACGCGTACCCGACCTTCCATCGGGCGGTCGAGGCCGCCCTTACCGAACTGGCAGCTTGAGGATGCCGAGATGTCGTCAAGGCGATGGACACGTGCAACCGGGCTGCCCGAAATCGGGCTACCTACAGAACCCGTTGACCAGAACAACGCGGCTTCTCGAAAAAGCCACTTCCCACGCTTTCGATTCCGATGTACCGCCACCTCTCAGGAGGAATTTCCTCCTGAGCTGAGGGCAAGCGTGCGCAATCGTCACTCTTCGAGGGAGTTAGCCGATGCGGCTGGCAGGGACCTCCGCGTGCAGACGATGATCTACGTCCGCCCGACGCCAGAGGCAGCGACCCGACGACCGCCGCTGCGGTCGGTCCAGCCGACAAAGCGCCGATCGGGACCTTTACTGAGCTGTCGATTCTGCGTTCGCGAAGCTCGCCGATTGAGCCCGACTTGTCGCTGCGATCGGCCCGTCGAGATCACGGATGCAGAGTGTGGCCGCCGCGTTGCCGCCGGGTTCAGACGGTCCCATATCCTCATTTACTCGGCTGCAGCAAACATTGCGGGCGCCGACCAGATCGACCGTGACGGTCGAGCCGTCGGGGACAGACGCCTGTTTTCCTACGACGAAGCCCAGGGCCCGCACTATCTTATCGATGGAGACCTCGACGCACGGACCGTCCTCGTGGCCCGGCCGTGTGATCGCCTGGCGGATGTCCTGCTCGTGCATCCAGCAGTCGAAGACCCGGATTTCCATGAGTCTGCGATACCGGGCTTGCCCGACAGGAGTTTGCGTCGGCGCGTCGAAGTCCTCACTACTCATGGCGATGAGCATGTCAGCTCGTCGGCGGGAGACGTCTCGGAAGCGACGATGCATCTGCTCAGGTGGCTCAGAGCGCAGTGCTCGGACCCAATGCTCGTTGGCCCCGCCGATGGCGTTTCGAACGTGAGCGAGAGTTGTCACGTCGATAAGCGAGGGAGGCTGCACGCCGCCGGAGAGGCGAGATTCGGTGCCAATCACGTGAGCAACGACGGCGTGGACACTCCATCCAGGGAGGGCTGTCGACGTCAGCCATTCCGAGGCGTCCAGTTGAAGACCACGGCGTTGTGCATGAGGCGGTCCAAGATGGCGGCGGCGACGACGGGGTCGCCGAAGATCTCGCCCCATTCGGGCAGACCCCGGTTGGTGGTGATCAATGGTCGGGTGGCCCCGCTCATAGCGGGTGTTGACCACGTGGAAGAAGGCCCCGGCTCCGCCGCGTTCGATCGGCAGCAGCCCGACGTCGTCGATGACGAGCACGCTCGGGGCGGTGAGGGTCTCGCAGCTTGGAGCCGAAGGTGCCTTCGCGTCGGGCCTGCACCAAGGTGTTGACCATGTCGTCGGCCGTGGTGAAGTAGCCCCGGTAGCCGGCCTCGACCGCGGTGGTGGCCAAAGCGACGGCCAGGTGGGTCTTGCCACAGCCGGGCTGGCCCAAGAAAGAGGACCGGGCGGTTCTCTTCGATGAAGCGCAAGCGTGGCCAGGTCCGTCGATCAGCTTGCGGTCGACGCTCGGCTGGAACTCGAAGTCGAAGTCGGCCAAGGTTGCGCCGGAACGGGAAGCGGGCGAAGCGCAGCCGGGCGGCCAGCTTGCGGTTGAGCGTCGACGTTGGCCTGCTCGCCGATGACCCGGGCCAGGTACTCGACGTGGCTCCATTCTCTCGGCCTTGGCCTCTTCGGCCAGGAGGGCGAAGCACTCGGCGGACCGGGCCAAGTCCGAGATAGCCGAGATCGTCTTTGAGCTGCTCATAGAGCGAGTCGGTCATGACTGGCCGCTCCCGGTCTCATAGCGGGCCAGGTCGGGAACCTCCACCTCGACGTCACCTTCGATGCTCGCAGACGGAGCGGCGATCACGGCGGGAGCATCGTCGGGCAGCACCACGGCCAGGTGGCGGCCCCGAGTGCGCGAGAGCGCAGCGGCCTGGGTGTCGGCGAAGTGGACGGCGTCCCACACCTCTATGCCCTCGACGTCGGAGACGGCGATGGGTGGCCACGAGCTCGGCCGGCCCAGCGGATCTCGATGCTCGACCCTCCGACCTCCTGGCGCACCTCGACCCGTTGGCCCAGACAGCGCGGCGGGACCGAGTAGCGCACGCCGCGCCATTCGATCTGCGGGATGGCCACGTGCACCCGGCGGGCCTCGACATAGGCCGTGTCGAAGCGCCGGCGCGGCAAGGCCCCGAGCAGCGGGGCCTCGACGACGAAACGCTCGGCGGGAACTCGCTCCGATGCCGCGGTGCAGCCGGGAGTGGATCCGCTCTTGCGAGCCAGCGGCGCGGCCCGGCTCGTTGAGCTCGGCGATGCTCGCTGGTGGCCCCGGTCGCGTTGCACTCCTCTAAGAAGCGCTCCTTCACGTCACGGAAGGGTCGCTCGACCTTGCCCTTGCGCTTGGCGTCGCGGGCCTGGCAGGCCTTGATCTCTGACGCCGTGGAACTGGGCGAAGGCGAGCGGCGGCGGATGGAGGGAGAAGCGCCGTCCCTGGGAGGTCCCGAGCGCCCCCATGCGGTCGGTGCGGAGCCACCTTGGGCACCCCGCCGACGAACTCGAAGAAGCGGACCAGGCCCTCGAAGGTGTGCTCGCGGTCGATCGAGTGGGCGAACCACCAGATCCGCACCCGCGACCAGCACAAGATGGCCGAGAAGCACTGCACCTCGCCCAGTCCCCATTCCCTCCTCCAGGGCGAGATGTCGGACCAGTCGAACTGGGCACTCCTCGCCCGGTGCGGTCACGATCCGCGTCGACGCCGCCGGAGCCGCGGTGAACCTCGGACCCCGGACCGAGTTGCAGGTGCCGGGCCACGCTCGGCATAGGAGCCCGTCGTAGCCCTCGGCCTTGATCAGCTCGAAGACGCTGGTGGCCAAGCAGACGGGGGGACGCGCAACAGCTCGGCGATCCCGCCCGCCCAGTGCTCGTCGATCACGGCCGGCTCCGGCTGCTCGGCCGCTTCTCGGGCGGACCGCCGTTGCGCCAGCCAGCCGCTGATGGTGCTCGGGGTGATAGCCGGTCTCCTCGGCGATCTCTTTGATGCTCATGCCCTGGCGTTTCATCGCCATGACGTCCATGTACTCCTCCTGGGTATCCGTCGAGAAGTTCCGCTATCGCCGCCCACTCCTCCACGAGCATCGCGACGATCGGCTCGGGCGCGCTCCTCGGACTATCGAGCTCATCGGTCACAGCGGGACCCTCCTTTCGGTTGCTTGTTCTGGCCAGTCCGGTTGCAGGCGGCGGAGAACGGCGCCTCTCCTCTCCGGTGGCGCCGGGCGACGCAGGCGGCTCCCCAGCAAACTCACGTCGTTCGATTGGCCTCTTGCTGAGCTCGATACCAGGTCATGGCCGGCAGATCAGGGGACTTGTTGCGGTCGCGCTTTAGCTCGGCGAAGTTGCCGTAGCGGGCCAGCCACGAAACGTGTCGCCACAGGTCGACCGCATCCTCATCAGAGGGCAGCTCGCTGATCACGGGCCCGAAGATGGCCGGCCCGGCTCCCCCGTCGAGGACGATCGTCGGCACTCCGAAGCTGCGCGTCCTCTCGATCAGTCCGTGGTGCTCGTCGAGGACGGCTTCCCAAGTCCGCGGATCCGACAGTGCTTCATCGCACCACTCGACATCGAGACCGACCTCTTCGAGAGCACTGCGCACCGCTGTTGCCATGTCCTGCTCGGGCGGTGACTGCTCCCATATCCTCATGCCGAGCGCGGTGTAAAACGGTCCGATCGCGCCACCGCCCTGGCGCTGTCGGATGAGGATCGCTGTCCGCAGTGCGGGACCCGAGCGAGGCTGCAGCTCACGGGGATTGGCCCCGTCTTTCAGGTTCACGACCTCGAGGGAGAACAGCCCCCAGTCGAGCTCGATCTCGCCGAGCTGTTCGACGCGTTTGGCCCACCGCGACGTCTGGTAGCACCAAGGGCAGATGGGGTCGAAGTGGAATCTCACAGCGTCCATGACAGCCTCCTTCTTCGGTAGATGGCGGGTCTCTCGCATCGGCCCTCGGGTTAGTCGAGAGTGGCGAGCGCCGCCTGTACGTCGTCGGGGTCCATACGGGTCGTGTAGTTGGCTGATACATACCGAGCACGGACTATGCCGGGGCGATCCATCAGACGGGCCAGCTCCCCTGTGGGATCTAACTTCATCGGCTCTGTTCTTGCATCTCGTCCACCGCCTCACGCACTTAACACGGTCATGGGACACTCTCCATGCGGCACTCAGTTATGACCCTTTGCTTCTGATGGACAGTCAGTGATCAGGCGCGGTCGGACACATCCCAGACGCGCCCATTGTCTTCGCTGAAGATACGGGGGAGGAGAGACCCAGCAGATTCCTCCGCGGTTATGAGCTTGCCCGAAGCAAATGAGGCCGAGAACCAGCCATGCAGATCGGGACCGATCTGCATGGGATCTTGGCCACGGATCCACGCCTGCATAGCCGTGTCGACTGAACCGGGCCTGAACGCGTTCACCGTGACCCCGCTTCCGGTCATCTCAGCGGCCAAGTTGAGCGTGTGGGCCTCTAGCGCCGCCTTGCTCGCAGCGTAGGCGTTCATGCCGATCATGGCATCAGGTTGCGCAGCGATCGCGCTGGACACGTTGACAATACGACCCCAAGTTCGCTCGAGCATTTTCGGGAGAAACGCGAAGGACAGCGCCGCGGCGGCGACCACATTGACCGTAAGCGCATTGGCCCACTCGCTGGGATCGATGTTCTGGCTGGGACCGAGAGGTGCCACCACTGCGGCATTGTTAATGAGGATGTCGATCCCTTCACACATCTCTTTGGTGTGGTGAACGGTCTGGGCAATCTGCGCCATATCGCCGAGGTCCGTAGGCACGATAAGGGCATGACCACCTACATTCGTGATCTCGGTGGCTGTCTCGTTCAGTTGCTCGATCGAACGAGCGACTAGCACAACCCGCATTCCTCTTTCGGCCAACTGCACCGCCACAGCACGGCCGATACCCCGTCCAGCTCCGGTCACCAGGGCTGTCTTACCCTCGATCGAATGACCCATGCAGAGTTTGTGGCGCGGGGTCGTGCGGTCTTACTTCAGCGATCGTCAGACAACCGACCTGGCATGCCCAAGGCATGCCCAAAAAGCCGATCCCTCGGTCCTCTCCCGCTTTAGGAGTCTAGCGGGATGCCTTCCGCGCAGAGTGGCCTCGACTCGGCACCTTGTGGAACTGCCGCTTCGCTATATTATGAACCCCGGTTCCTTGTGGAACCCGTCGGCAGGCTCCCAAGCTCATCGAGGATGCCGCCTCACTCGTTGTACCCCCAACGCGTGCGAGGGCCGGGAGCAATATGTGCTCCCGGCCCTCGCTGTAGGAAATGCTTCGGACGGACTAGAAGCCGCCGCCGAAGCCGAAGCCGGTGGTCACAATGCCAGCGGGCGTAGCGCCAGCGGGAAGTGACACGGGCGAGCTGGGGAGCTCGGTGAGAGTCCCGTCATTGTTGATGGCGAAGGCGCCCACCGTGTCGACTCGACTCTCGTTTACGTACAACGTGCGTCCGTCAGGGCTCACGCTGGGGTCAGTCGCGCCGACCCCGGCGGTGTTGCTGACAACCGTGCTGCCGATGAGTGTCAAGGACCCGTTGGATGCGATCTGGTAGCTAGAGATCTCACCCGATCCGGTGTTCACCGCGAACAGGTACCTGCCGTCGGGGGTGATGGCGACCCAGCAAGGCGCGGTCTGGTCATCTGCGACCGGACTGGCTCCAATAGAGGTCAGTGACCCGTTGAAGGCGACGCTGTAAGCGGACACCGTCCCAAGACCAGTCCCGTTATGGGCGTTGGAGACGAACAGCTGCTGGGGATTGGTCGGCCGAAACTCACTGCCGAAAGGCCCAAGCCCCTGAGCGGTGAAGGGCGCGCCAGCAGCCTCGGTCAGAAGCCCGTTTCTCCCAACAGCAAAACTGTCGATCTCCGAGGTTCCCACCCGGGTCCCGACCAGGTTGGTACCGATCGAGTTGAAGAGGATATCGCCAGGCTGCGAGCCATTCGGAAGCGAGACGGTCGAGTTGGCCAGGGGCTGGAGCCGCCCGGAGGGAGACAGAGTGAACCCGGTGTAGTTCGGTCCTACGGCAGCGGCATTAGCCACGTAGACGAGACCGTCATGCACCGCGACGCTAACCGGTGTCGGACCATCCGAAGAGACCACCCCATTGGGCACCAGTTGCAGATCGCCATCTTGGTGGATGCGTAGAACCGACAGCTGGTTGCTGCCCGCATCCACAGCAATCAGAAATTGGCCATCGTTGGTCACCGCGACCGCGCCCTGCGATGCGAGCCCAGCACCTGTGCCTGCGCCGCCAGCCACGAAGGGAGACCCCGCAAGCGGTGTGAGGGATCCGTCCACGTGGCGGTCGAAACCGCTGATCGTGTTCGTACCGGCCGTATTGTCATCGAGGTAGACGTGGCCGATGACCGGGGAGGTGCCGTTCCCGAACCCTGGCGGACCGGCTGCACCAGCTGCACCGGCGCCAAAGGCGCCGAGAAGACCGATGCCGCCGAGTGTGGCAGCGCCAAGCGCCAGGCGCGCGGCTTTTCTGTAGTTGCTTTCGCATTTGATCCTTACCTCCATTGATCGCGGGATCGAAGTACCCCACACAATTACTGTCCGGGCGGGGGGGTCAGCGTTACAACCCTCGGAAGATGCTCTGGTCCGCCTAGCCGTTATGGACCGACCGTGAACGAGTTGTTAGCTCACACGATCTGCTCGACGTCCAAAATCCTTCGGCCGAAACAAAGAGTTAAGTGAACGACTTGAGGGGCGGCGGTCACCTCCGTCGCGTCGTTGCAATCCTCGCGCTCGAGAGCAGCATGCTCGACGATTCACGCTCGAGAGCCTGGACCCGAGATCGTCCTTCGATACGCAGGGCCAAGGTTTGCTTCGTCTGCAAGAGCAAAGTCGCGGCTTGCCACCGCGGACAATCAGTACCCCGCTGTCCTTACCGCGACAAACCAGAGGAGTGGCGCGGGGTAAGAGCCGGTCCAGCATCGCCACTAACAACGCATGGTGATTTGTCTTCGCTCCAGCGTTGGGCCGTTGGCTGGACTGGTGTCGGGACCAGGTGAGGGTGCCCTTTCGGATCACCGCCTGGCATTTTGGTCATGTGCCACGGCGGCCCACTTACGAGTTTCGCAAGGCTAATGGGCAGTCGGCGAGCGCCTAGCGATGACCATGGGCTTCTGGAACGACTGAGAGGAGGCGACGAGGACGCTTTCGTCACCCTTGTTCGGCGTCACAACCGTGCTCTCCTTTACGCCGCTCGCTCGTTCGTGCCGTCTGACGCTGTTGCTGAGGAGGTGGTCCAGGACACTTGGATGGCGGTCGTACGAGGCTTGAACAACTTTGAAGGTCGATCCTCGATCAAGACGTGGCTCATCAGGATTGCAATCAATCGTGCGCGCTCAACTGGTACCCGGGAAAGCCGCACGGCTCCGCTAAGCAGTTCCGAGGCCGCCGTCGACCCAGACCGATTCGACAAAACCGGTCATTGGATCACCCCACCGGAGTACTTTATTGAAGATACTGAGGATCGGGTGATTGCGGGCTTGCTGTCCGAGAGAATCCGCTTGTCGTTGAACGACCTCCCCGAGGGGCAGCGCCAAGTCGTAACGCTACGAGATGTTGAGGGACTCGATAGCAAGGAAGTGTGTCAATTGTCGGAGATCTCCGAAGTCAACCAGAGGGTTCTCTTACATCGGGGTCGAAGCCGACTCCGTCAGGATCTTGAAACCAAGTCCGGAAGGGTCCAATGATGTTTCGACGTCGAAAGGAACTCGTCTGTCAACAAGCCGTAGAGCTGGTCACGGACTACATCGAGAGCTCCATGTCGCGTGCTGACCGTCGCCGATTCGAAGCTCACCTCTCCTCGTGTCCACACTGCACTGCCTACCTCGCTCAGATGCGGTCCACGATTGAGCTCACAGGACGGCTCATTCCAGAGGAGTTGCCCTCCGAGGTGAAGACAGAGCTCGTAGCGCTCTATAGCCAGTGGCGCAGCGGCTCAAGTTGACAAGGTTTCCAATGATTCGGATTACATCGGTTATGGCGTAGCCGATCACTCCGATTCGATCTTGCATAAGCACCGATCAGGCAGTTATCGGCTTTCCCGCCGACCCGATCTATCCGCCGGGAGCATTTGTTGCCTGAGCCGCCAGCATCGACGCGCTGCAAGCGCAGCCCTGCAGTGTGCCCCGTCCTCGTAGTGAGCTGGAAAACGGCTGTCACCTCGGCATTGATCAGCCGCAAGGAGATGAACTTCCAGTCCACCGTGTAGTTCCGCCGCGCGGTGACCATGCGTAGCCATTTGATGGTCATCCAGGCGAACGGGCCTACCGGTCACATAGAAGTTGAAATCCGCGGAGTACACCGCGTTGGTGGTCACTGTCATGTGGAGGTCGCCGAGGCGTTTTCACGGATATAGCGGATCATGCCGATCACGTCCTCTGGGACGAGGCGGCCGATGGCTCCGCTTGAGTACACGCTAACCACCACCTTCCCCGTCGGGTCGAGCACGAAGCCAGTGGACTGCAAGAACATCGGGTTGTTGTTGACGAAGGCCCCAGTGACTTCGCTGATGGCTTTGGCATCGGCGCTGTGGCCTACTGGGAAGGCCAAGCCGTGCTTGGCCACTAGCTCCGCCGTGGTGGCCTCGTCATCGACCGACAAGGCGACGACGAGGGCGTCGACCCCGGCGAGGGCCTCCGCCGCGCGCTGGAAGGCCCGGAGTTGTGCGTTGCAGTACGGACACCACGAGCCTCGGTAGAACAGGACTACCCCGAAGTGGCCGGCCAGGGCGGCGGGCACTGAAAACGAAGGCCCGTCGGTTGGCGTGATGGCGATGTCGGGGAACTGGTCTCCCGGATGCAACACAGTCATTTGAATCTCCTTTGTTGGGTAAGTGCTTGAAGCTGGCTACTCGGTGGACGCATCCCAGGCTTGGCCGGTGGCGTTGCTGACCAAGCTTGGGACCAGAGACTGGGCTGATTACTCGGGGGTGATGTATGCCCTTCGGCGTTGGAGACGAGCGAACCGCTCATACAGTCCGGCGCTGACCTGCAGCGGGTCCTGACCCGTATAGCGGACGACGGCCTCGCCGATCACCCAGCCTGCGCCCGTTACAAGAACCGTCCTTCCGACAAGCGAAGCGACCATGGACTGTTAGTAACAGTGGTCTGCTCGCTCTTACCAAAGGCCCCGCCACAACTGGGGTAGTCAGCCCAGTCAAAGGACCCGACTGCCATCTGCGCTGCCATACGCTCGGATCGTAGGCGGGCCTTCCCTCAAGCGCCCGACCGCCCTCAGCGCAGCAATGAGTGGCTCGCGCACCTCAGCTTCCTAGGACGCGTCCCCTCACCGCCGTCCTCGCGCGCCCCTACGCGGCGGCTTGCCGGCGCCAATTCCAACTCGAGTCCGCTCGGGCGTCGGAAAGGCGAGACCTTGTCGGGGCCTTGCACCTGCCACTGGACGAAGTTCTGACCGAACGGCAGCGGGAAGTCCTCGTCGCCATCGTTTTGAATGATGCGTCGTGTGATGCGTTGGTTGCCGAGTTCTGTTCCAACCGCAACGCCTTATGCAAGATGTTATTCGACGCTGCACGTAAGTTACGGACAGCACTTGTCGCTAAGAGAGTCGTGGATGTCGAAAGATCGGCGAGCGAATGAAGAACCCGATAGCACTTGGTCGCTTTCTGTTCACGGACCCCGGCGATGTGGGATGTGAGGAAGCGATGGAGCTACCACACGTCTACCTTGACCAGGTGGCCCGCGACATCGCCGCGGCCAAGCGTTACCAAGCGTCGCCGCCCCACCTAGGCCCGCGGCCAGTGTCGGGAAGACTTCGCCGGGGCATCCTCGCCGCGGTGGTCGGCTCGGACTCCTGACTGCCGGCCTGTTGTACCGCATCAACGAAGGAACAGGTGACACGTGATGGGTGACTACCCTGAGATGATTGCGCCGGTCGATCACGTCGAGCCGGTGCCCCGCCGCATCCGTGCGATGCTGGCCGGTCACACTGTGCTCGACACCACCCAGGCCGTCTACGTGTGGGAATGGCCCTATTACCCGCAGTACTACATCCCTATCGCCGATGTGAACTCCGTGCTGCTCGTCGATGAGCAGCACCCCCAACGCCTCCGTCGCGGAACCGCCCACCTCCACGGACTTCGGATCGGCGAGATCTTCCGGCCAAGCGCAGCCCGGCTCTACGGGGACGACGCCATTGACGGCCTGGCCGGGATGGTCCGCTTCGAGTGGGACGTCCTCGACGCCTGGTTCGAGGAGGACGAGCAGGTGTTCGTCCACCCCCGCAATCCCTACGTTCGCGTGGACGCCCTACGCTCGACCCGGCCCGTCCGAATCGAACTCGACGGTGCCGTGCTGGCCAAGTCGGCGTCACCGGTCATGGTTTTTGAGACCGGCCTGCCGACCCGCTACTACTTCAACCGCACCGAGGTGAACTTCGAGCATCTCGAACCCTCCGACACGGTCACCTCATGTCCCTATAAAGGACAGACGACCGGCTACTGGAACGTCTCGGTCGGCGACGCCCGCTACCCGGACCTGGCCTGGGCCTACGACTTTCCCACCCGACAGCTCCTCCCCATCGCCGGCCTGCTCGCCTTCTACAACGAGAAAGTCGACATCACTCTCGACGGGGAGCCGCTTTCTCGACCGCGCACCCACTTCTTCAAATGACCTCACGGGCAGGCAGCGAAAGCGTCGGTCTCGACCGAGGTCGCTTCTGAGGTAATACCAGGCCGTCCGATGACACCAATACGTGAGGGCAGTGTCCGACGAGTCACGCCGAAGGAGCCTAAACATGACTACCGACACCATCGCCGAGCAGGTCAGCGCCATGCACGCCGGCGTCGCCGCGCAACCCGCCAACGAGATCATGGGGGCCTTCACCCGCGAGCAGGCGGACCTGGCCGTCAAAGGAGTTCCCAACGGCGTCGCCGCTGCTGGCGCTAACCTGCCCGACGCCGATCTACTTGACGCCCACGGCACCCCCACCACCCTCTACGCGGCTATCGACAGCCAGCCAGCGGTGATCGTGTTCTATCGGGGCGCCTGGTGCCCGTACTGCAACCTGACCCTCAGCACCTACCAGGCCCAGCTGCTGGCGGCCCTGAACGAACGAGCCGTGACGCTCATCGCGGTCAGCCCGCAGGTACCTGACGAATCGTTGAGCATGCAGCAGAAGCACGATCTGGCTTTTCCGGTCCTCTCCGACCCGGGCAACACCTTGGCCCATTACCTCGGGGTGCTCAGCGCGCCCTCGGCTGAGGCCCGGGCCGCACAGCTCCAGCTCGGCCTCGACCTCACCGTCGTCAACGCGGACGGCACCGCTGCGCTGCCGATGCCCACCACCGTCATCGTCGACGCCGACCATGTAATCCGCTGGATCGACATCCACCCCGACTACTCCACCCGTTCCGAACCGGCCGAGATCCTTGCCGCTCTCGATGTCGCAGGCATCTGAGCACCGACTTGAGCAAAAGGGGTTGGAAATGGCACTAGGACTGGGGGTGCTCGCCTTCCTTAAAGCCAAGGCGGGTAACCGACCTGTGGCCTTGCACTGTTTGACCGCACCAGCAAGGGCAGCTCCGGCCGACTCGCGCCGCTGGTGAACGACTACGCGACAGACCTCGCTGCAGCCGCCGACGTGCCTTCCTTCGGGCCACCGTGCACGAAGAGGCCGAGTTCCCTTTATGCAGATGCGGGCAATCTTGCTCGGTAACTCCAAGAGCGAACCCCAAAGGGAGTCTCCATGGCGCACGCGATCCGACACCTGACGGGAGCGGCCAAGCCGGGCCCGCCCAACGATCGACCAGCGGCCCCGGCCGGCCCGCCCCCACCACGGTGGCGCATGTGGCTGCTGCCGGCAGGAATCCTCATCACGCTGCTCCTCTTCACCATTCCGCACATGTCCAGCACGACCACGAAGAACTTCACCTACTCGAAGTTCTTGTCCGAGGTCACCGCGGGCGACGTCCGTACCGCGACGGTGAACCCGGGCGGTGCCCTCTCCGGCTCGCTCAAGGGGGGAGACGACTACACCAGCCAGATCCCGACGGCCATCGACGACCAGCAGTTGGCCCCGACCTTGAAGGCCCACAACGTCGACGTCACCGGAGTCGGGCAGGGTTCAGCCCTGCTCACGGACCTGCTGTCCTTCCTCCCCTTGCTGCTCTTCATCGCCTTCTTCATCTGGATCGGGCGGCGCAACGCCAAACAGCTGGCCGGCGGGATCATGGGGTTCGGGGGTTCGAAGGCCAAGGTCTATGACGAAGAGAAGCCGACAACCCGATTCGCGGACATCGCGGGCTACGAGGGCTCCAAGAGGGAGGTGGCCGAAGTCGTCGACTTCTTGAGCCATCCCGAGCGCTACGCCCGCGCCGGCGCCGTCGGCCCCCGCGGTGTGCTCATGGTGGGCCCACCGGGAACCGGCAAGACCCTCATGGCCCGCGCCGTGGCCGGCGAGGCGGGCGTGCCGTTCCTCGCCCTCACCGGGTCGAGCTTCGTCGAGTTGTTCGTCGGCGTGGGGGCATCTCGGGTCAGGGACCTCTTCGCCGACGCCCGCAAGCGGGCCCCCTCCATCATCTTCATCGACGAGATCGACGCCATCGGCCAGCGCCGGGGTGGCTCGGCCTTCGGGTCCAACGACGAGCGCGAGCAGACCCTCAACCAGCTCCTGGCCGAGATGGATGGTTTCGACCCCACCACCGGGGTGGTGGTCATGGCCGCCACCAACCGCCCCGAGGTCCTCGATCCCGCCCTGCTCCGTCCCGGTCGCTTCGATCGTGAGGTGGAGATCCCCCTGCCCAATCAGGCCGAACGGGCCGCCATCCTGGCCGTGCACGTCCAGGGGAAGCACCTCGCCCCCGACGTCGATTTCGACGCCGTGGCCAGGGCCACCCCCGGGTTCTCGGGCGCAGATCTGGCCAACCTGATCAACGAGGCCGCCATCGTCGCCATTCGCGACGACCGCGACGTCATCTTCGCCCGAGACATCGACGAGGCCCGGGATCGTGTCCTGCTCGGCCGGCGCGACGGATCGAATGCTCTGCTGCCCGAAGAGAAACGGTCCGTGGCGATTCACGAAGCCGGGCACGCGCTCGTTGCCTTCCTCTCAGAGCATGCCGACCCCGTCGCCAAGATCACGATCCTGCCGGCCGGGCGCGCCCTCGGAGTCACCGAGCAACTCCCCGTCGATGAGCGCCACCTCTATTCCGAGAGCTACCTGCTCGACTCCCTGGCCGTCCGTCTGGGTGGTCGAGCCTCCGAGAATCTGGTCATTGGTGAAGGCTCCACGGGAGCGGCCAGCGATCTTGCGGGTGCCACCCAGCTCGCGATGAAGATGGTGACGGAGTGGGGCCTGTCTCCCCGGCTCGGACCGATTGGCTACGGATCGGGCGAGTCCTCCCCGCAGGCCGGTCCGGTCTTCGGCCAGGAGCGACCCTATGCCGAGGGCACCCAGCAGGTCATCGACCAAGAAGTGAGCCGCCTGCTCAGCGAAGCTGAGGGCAGGGCTCGTGCACTGCTCAGTGACAATCGGGACGCGCTCGACGCGGTCGCCGCCGCCCTCCTCGAGAAAGAGACGATCTCGGGTGACGATCTCGCAGAGATCGTCGGGCGGAGCCGAGGTAAAGCGAACGGCCGAAAGTCCGTTTCCGGCGTTGACCGGAGGAGTCCGAGCGTTAGGTGAGAATGACTGCGGCGTGCTCGGCTACCGTCACGTCGCTACTCGGCCGCCATCAACTGGATGAGTCACGCCATGGGTGAGTGCAGCATCGTCGCTGGCGAGAAGCATGATCGCCGCACGAAGCGACGCCGGCTGCACTCGACGTTGGCTACCTCAGCCCCGCTCAATACGAAGCTGTCCACCACAACGCCGACCGTCAGACGGCACAATCATCACAACGAACCTGTCCGTCGAACCAGATCAAGCCCACCCCATGCGAAGATGCCCGCAAGCCGGGTGTTCGGGGCGTGCTGTACCGAGCGAGAAGTTAGGCCTGGCGGCTCTGCCGGTGGGGCGTAATTGGGTCTCGGGGCCGGGCGGGACCACGGCGACTAGGTAATGAAGCGGTGGATAGCCTCGTTGGCGTTGTACTGGTATGCCGGGTTGGCCAGGTCGGGGAAGATGTCGGCTTGGTCGACGACGGGACCGGTGATGGTGTTGGCGGCGCTGGCGTAGAACACTCCGCTGGACAGGCTCGAGTCGGTAACGCCGTCGACGAGTCGTTTGGCGCCCACGTCGAGTTTGTGGGCGATGCCGAGGGCGGGCATCACGTATTTGGCGGCTAGGCGCAACGGGAGGGCAAGGTCGTTGGGGGCTTCGGTGCCGGTCGTGTTGCCCGGGCTGATGGAGACGAACCGGCGGTCGGGGTGCTGGCGGGCCAGGTAGGCCATCCACAGTGCCCCGATGTATTTGGCCTGCCCGTAGGCCAAAGCGGTGTCTGTTTTTCGGCCAGCGAAGTAGGTGCCGTCGATGACGGTGGCTAACTCGTCGGCCGAGGTTGAGTTAAAGGCGGGCCGTTCCATTCGCAGCTTCGGAATGCCCCGGGCGGCTTCGCTCCCGACGAACACGGCCACCTCGCCGAGGCGGTCCTCGGCGAGCAGCGCCTCGAGGAAGACCACGTGGCCGAGGACGTTCGAGGCGAAGACGTTAGTGACCCCGTCTGTGGTTAAGGCCATGGGGGTCTTGCCACCGGTTCCTCCGGCGTTCATGACCACCGCGTCGATGGAGCCGTCGATGGCTTCGACGGCGGCGCGAACCGAGACCAAATCGGAGACGTCCATGACAACGACGTCGAAGATGGCCCGGCCGGTCACGGCTTCGAGCTTGGCTTTTGCCGCGGTCGCACGGTCGGGATTCCGACAGGCCAGGTAGATCCTGGCCACATCGGGGCGTATCGCCAACTGGCGGGCCACGTCCTTGCCGATGCCGGCGTTGGCGCCAGTGATGAGCACAGTCGTTCCTGGACGCGAGTTCATAGGGATCCTCTTTCGTTGGCGGTCGGCGCCGCTGGGGCAGGAGGCTCGAGGTCGGCCCATTCCCTCGGGGTTGCGGGATTGCTATAGACCCGTATCGGGTCGACGAGCACGGCGAGTCGGCGCTCTCGGGCCATGACGGCATCGAACTCGTCCCAGTCATCGTGCTGACCACCGGCGGCGACAAAGATGGCCCGCAGCAAGGACGGCAGGTCGGCGGGATTGAGCCACGGCTGAGGATCGTCGAGACCTGCCAGGACGGCGTGCCCTTCGATGCTCGCCCATTGCCCGCCAATCCGGAACGTCACGGTGATCTGGGGTCGGGCCCGGAGATGAGTCCGTTTAACCGACGCGGCAGTGACGAAAGCGGCCGCCAGCTGACCGGTGTGAGGATGGTCGACGACACCGACGTTGACCAGGGTTGACTGAATGGTGTGGTCGGCCCGCAAGGTAGACACGACGGCCAGGCCCTGCGCGATCCGGCCCAAATCAGCGGCGTATTGCAAGCTCATCGGGCCAATGCGGGCTTGGCGGCCGTCAGCGGCCGGCCAGGTTCGGGCCGAACTCCGGGACCGCAGCGCCAATTCGGTCTCCTCAGCGTCGGTGGGCAGCCCGTCGTGGGCACGATGGGCTGCACGGCTAAGCCGCGACGGCGACGCCGGCCAGCGCCGGCTCGGAGGAAACGGGTGGCCGGGGGACGCGGATCACGGTGACCGAGATCGCCAGGCCCACCAACGCGATGCCGGCGGCGACCTCGAACGCGGTCGTGTAGCCGTGGCCGATTGCGATGAGGTGGCTCAACCCGGTGGCATGTCCGTGGGCGGCGGCGGTTAGAGAGCGGGCTTTGGTCGTAGTGGCGTCAATGGCGACGGTGGCCAGCACCGACAGGCCCAAGGCGCCCCCGAGTTGTTGGCCGGTGTTGAGCAGCGCCGAGGCCAAACCGGTCTCGCTCGGCGCCACGCCGCGCACAGCGGTGAGGGTAAGGGACACGAACTGCGTCCCCATTCCCAACGACATGACCACCAGCGGCCCAAGGATGTCGAGGTAGCCGCTGGTCACGGTGAGCCGGGACATCCAGGCAAGGCCTACGAACACGGCACTCGGGCCGACCAGCAGGGGGATGCGGACGGTGATCCGCCCGAGCACCCGGGAGGTGACCGCGGCGGCCGTGACCACCCCGGCCGTGAACGGCACAAACGCGATGCCGGCTCTGACCGGGCTCCACCCGAGCACGTTCTGCATGAACTGGGTGAGGAAGAACAGCATGGAAAACGCCGAGGTGGCCGCAAACACCATCATGAGGTAGGAACCCGAGCGGTTCCGGTTGGCGAAGATCCGAAGCGGCAGCAAGGGCTTGGCCGTCCGAGCCTCGATCAACCCGAATGCCGCCAAGAGGATCGAAGCGAGCGCGATCGGTCCTAGGGTGAGCGGACTGGTCCATCCGTGGACCGCCGCGTTGGACAGGCCGTAAACCAACGACACCATTCCGGCGGTGACGGTCGCCGCCCCGGGCACGTCGAGGTGCCCTGCGGTGGTCGATGATTCGTTGAGGGCCCGGGGAGCCAAAAACAGCACAGCCAGCGCGATCGGCACGTTCACAAAGAAGATCCAGCGCCAAGACACCCACTCCGTCAGGACCCCACCAAGCAGCAACCCGATCGCCCCGCCGGCCCCGGACATGGCTGCGTACACCCCGAGGGCCCGGTTGCGGGCTTGGCCCTCCGGGAAGTTGGTGGCGATCAGCGACAGCGCAGTTGGCGCCGCGATGGCCGCCCCCATGCCCTGGAGGCCGCGGGTCACGATGAGCCACGCCTCGCCGGTGGCCAACCCACCCAGCAGCGACGCGGTGGCGAAGATGGCGACACCGATCATGAACATCCGCCGTTTGCCGTAGAGGTCTCCAGTCCGGCCACCGAACAGCAACAGACCGCCAAAGGTCACGGCGTAGGCGGTGATGAGCCACTCCAGGTTGGCAGTCGAGAAATGCAGGCTCTTCTGGATGGTCGGTAGGGCCACGTTGACAATCGTGGCGTCGAGCACGATCATCAACTGAGCCGCCGAGATCACGGCCAAGGCCAGCCCAAGGTGCTTCCCGGCGGTATTGGAGTCCCCGCGTCCGGACTCGGCGGTGACCACAGCAGACGTCAACGACATGCCGCCAGCTCAACCGCGGCCGCCTGACCGATGCCCCGTCCGGCTCCCGTCACCGTGGCAGTCCTGCCCACAAGCGAAACAATCACAGCCTGTTAGCGACGGGATGCCGAGGAGTCTTACCCCAGCCTCGACTTGCTCGCGCGGAGCAAGTGCAGCGGGCACACGGTTGGACCATGCCCGATAGAGACGTGTCAAAGACTGATCTCAGGTTGATCGGTTTGCACGGCCAGGGACAGCGGGTGCCAAACGACTCGTCGACGGTATCGTGGGGCCGACCCTGTCCAGGGAGTGTTCTACGCCAGCACCGCCAGCACCATCGCTGCACGATCGTGCTATTCGGCGGGAGATCACCAGCCCGGGATTCGTGGGCACGGAATCCCTGCGGTCAGCAGGTGCACGAGCGGTTGTCGTTCTGCCTCTTTGGGCACACAGGGAGCGGTTCGGTACGGTCGTCTTGGCCTACTCCCGACCACTCCGGTTGACGGGGGATCGGGTGGAGCCGCTTGAATTACTAGCCGATCATGTCGCGGCGGTATTGGAACCGACGCTTGGAGTAGCCCAGGGCCGGTCCAAGGCGTCGAAGATCTGATCGAGAGCAGTCGCACAGACTTGTTTGTGCCAGGCCGACGGAGTTGAAGCTGCTTGACCAAGTGTCTCGAGCTGCGGCCGCCGAGTGCTCGACAAACAGGTTTTGTCAACCTAGTGGAGGAACCCAACTGTCAGGGGAAATCCAGAGTTTGGACGATCAGCACCTCATGCTTCATCTGGGACGGACTGCCGTCTGACCACGGCCGGGCCATGCAGGCCTTCATCAAAAGACAGCGTCACTGGCTGGTCGTCGAACGGCCCCCGGCCCGAGCGAGCCGGTGGAGCTGATGGACCTGCTGCGTTGGCTGGGGCGGGACCGCCACGAATGGCGGCCCCGCCCACTGTCCCCGCAGAATGCTGACCGGGTCAGCTCACCCGGAATACGTCCGCCTGGCCGATGGTGCTGTTGGCTACGCGGGCACCAGCCACGACCGCCGAGCCGCTGCCCGTGACGGCGACTGATCCGTCGCCGCCGCCCAGGTCATCTCCAGAGGCCGGGTGCGTTTCGGTGTCTTTACCGGTCAGCGCCCATGAGCCGTTGGTCTCCGTTGCGACGAAGACAGCGCCCGCCTCATTGACCGAGCCAGCGTTTGCGGTGGGGGCGCCGAACGCGATGATGGAGCCGTCGGCGGACATGCCGATGCTTGCACCGGCATCCAAAGCCGCAAGCTTCTTGTTCGGGGGCGGAAGCACTTCGCTGGCCTCGGTGAAGGTGCCGCCGGACTTCGTGAACACAAACACGGCGCCATTAAGGTTGTTGATACCAGGCTGGCCGGCGGCCACGATGTTTCCTTTGCTAGAGACCGCGACTGAGTCGCTGCCGCCCGAAAGTTGCGCTGTCTGCGTCCAGGCGCTGGCGCCGCCGGTCTTGGTGAACACATCCGTCACGCCGACGTTGGGTTCGCTGAACGCGATCGTGGAGCCGTTAGAGGAAATCGCGGTGTTGTCCCCGAAAAAGGCGGGGGGTGGCGGCGTGGGTGCGGCGGTCGACGCGGACGCGGTGAGCGTTTGGGTTCGGACGTAGGTGCTGCCGGACTTGGTGTACACGAACGCTTCCCCGTTATCGTTGTTGCTCAGCGCAGAACCCACCACGATGGTCGAGGCGTCGGAGGAGATCGCTACCGACGAGCCGAGTTCGGTCGTTCCGCTCACCTTGAGCTTGGCGATCTGGGTCCAAGTGCCGGCTTGGTCAGTGAAGACGTACGCGGCGCCCTGGTCGCTGACGCCGGCGCCCGCGGCGCCGGGGGCCGACGCTACAACGGTCAGGCCGTCACCGGAAATCGCCACCGACAGGCCGAACTGCTCATCCGCCTGCGTGTGCTTTGGGGTCAGCTCCGCGGTCTGGGAGAACGTTGTGGCGGTCGTATTCGGCGAGCCGGACGAAGATCCATTCCTGGTCCTGTTGAAGACATACACGGCGCCCGCGCTGTTGTGTTCGGGCGCGCCCACGGCGGTGACTGCGCCGTTGCTCGAGGTCGCGGCGGACTCGCCGAAAAGGTCGCCTGCGGCGCCGTCGTTAGGAGCCAGGGTCGTAGGGCTGGCGCCGGCGGCCAGCGCGGGGGCGCTCGCGACCCAGATGGCCAGGAGGGCGAGCGCGGCAGCGCAAGCGCTGCGGCGTACAAGACGAGTGGTAGTCCGCAAGGAAATCTCCTTTGAAAGATGTGAACACATTCATAACCAGTACGTGCCACGCGCCGGAATGGTTTCGAGAACCGCGGGAAAAGTAGTTTCGGACGGACTGTCAGGACACTTCCGCAGCCGTGGGTCTGATTCTCGAACGGTTCATCACACAAGGGCGAAGGTCCGGCGAGTTCGATGGCACCCCTCCGTCATCCTGGACCGCTGCATGCATCTTTCTCTCCGCCACATGGCCGGTGGACAGGTCGCCCTCCCAACGCTCTAGGTATCCAAGGCACAGGTCACGGACGGCGAGAGTGTGTTGCGGCTCTGCGGTATTGGCGCCACAGGCAATGAATCGGAGTGTCGAGAAAAGTTTCTACTGATAGTTGGCAGCGTCAGATGGGCAGCGAATGGCCGCTGCGGCTGATAACTGAGGAGATAAGAAGAGGTCAGTGCGATGACCTCCACCGTTCGGATGTCGGGAGCGGCGGCGAGCAGATCCGAAGCCACGCCACGCGACCCAGGCCTTCGGGTTCTCACCGTCTAGGTGAGACTGTCTCGCGTCCTCGCTCTCGAAGGTGTCGACGACGCCGAAGCTCGTGTCGCGGATCTTGAACGCGCACCAGGTCACAGTGCCGCTCTCGGAAGCCGCAATGGCGCGACCCTCCTCGAGGAATGCACACAAGGTCTCGCCCCTTGCCGGGTTGCGCCTCAATAGTGCGAGCGGTCCGAATCGAACCGTCACGGCAGCCTCTGTTTCGTCGAATGCGGAAAATGAGTGGTCTTCGCATGCTCAGCGCGTGCGTCGTCGGGTGCTTGTGCGTCCGGCTGTGCCGCTGGGAGCGCAAAGCAGATCCGCGTCCCACCTCGTGTTGGCGTCTCTGCCCAAATGCGACCGCTCTGAGCGTCGATCAACCCTCGGGCGATGGCCAAGCCCAGCCCAGCTCCCCCGACGGATGGTGCACGCGCCGTGTCGCCTGTCCAGAACGGCTCGAAGATGCGCTCGCGTTCTTCTTCGGGAACACCCGCACCGGAATCCTCAATGGATACGAAGACGGCACCGGCACCGCTGGCGACGGACGCGGTCACCACACCACCCACTGGCGTATGACGCAGCGCGTTGGTCACGATGTTCGTGAGCACCCGCTCAAGCTTTTCGGGTGCGCACATGGCTTTGGTCTGCACATCTCGCACAATCGTCCCAACCCGGATACCGCGGGCTTCCGCCTCAAGCTCGTAGTGCTGCAGGAACGTCTTGACAAGGGTCCCAATGTCGACAGGTTCAACGGCGAGCGTGATCGCACCGGAATCGATGCAGGCCATCTCAAAAAGGTCGTCGACAAGTGAGCCAAGGAGGCGGACCTGCCCGTGCAGCGTCTCGAGATAGTGCTGCGGCTCAACGACGCCGTCCTCCATCGCCTCGAGCATGGCTTGAAGCGAGGTGATAGGGGCACGCAGGTCGTGGCTCGCCCACGCGACCAATTCACGGCGGGCCTCGAACACCTCCTCGAGATGTCCAGCCATGGCATTGAACGATTTTGCTAACTCGGCGACCTCCGCAGGACCACCTTCGGGCGCACGGGCACCAAGGTCACCCGACGCGAGCTCGTGCGACGCATCGCGGACGCTCTCAAGGTGAGACACAATGTTACGAGCAAGGAGAATGGCGCCGACGATGCTGGTGGCCGCAGCGGCGGCTGAAACGAGCAGCACACCGGTCCGCGCGCCCATTCCGAACACTTCGAGCCCCGAGAGCGTCACTGATGCGAGCGGCAATACAACGGCCAACATCGCCAGGCCAGTCAGCTGCAGTCGGACGGAAGGTAGCTTGCGCAGCAAGACGGCCAGCGCCACGCCAACCGTCAGCGTGGCGCCCCCGACGATGAGGGCGAGGGCAATCACGGCGTAAACCGGTAGCCCAGACCCCACACAGTTGTCACACGCTGCGGCGAAGAGGGGTCTGCCTCGATCTTCTCCCGCAGGCGCCGGACGTGCACTGTTACGGTCGCCGTGCCCGCGTCGAGCGCGGCTTCGTAGCCCCAGACCTGCGCCAATAGCTGCTCGCGAGAGAAGACAACGTTGGGGTGACTGGCCATGCACCACAACAGATCGAATTCGGTCGGCGTAAGTCCGGCGTCTCTGCCCTCACAGAGAACTTCACGTCGTTCGGAGTCCATAGATAGCCCACCGGCTTCGATATGTCGGACCGCTGGTACGACAGCCCGAGACGAGCGCCGGAGGATCGACTTGACCCGGATCACGAGCTCTCGAGGCGAGAAGGGCTTCACCACATAATCGTCTGCTCCCAGCTCGAGTCCCGTGATGCGGTCGGACTCCTCGCCACGGGCCGTGAGGAGGACCACCGGGAGATCCCCGTTCGATCGGATCAAGCGGCACAGCTCCAGACCGTTCGGCTCGGGGATCATGACGTCAAGCACGACCAGATCCGGGCGTTGGGTCTCGATCAGCCGCCGGGCCGTGGCTCCGTCGGCAGCCTCGAGGGTCTCGAATCCTTCATGGTGGAGGTAGCGCACGATGACGTCGCGCACCACGCTCTCGTCATCGACCACTAACACCCTTGGGGGTTTCCCTGTGGACTGAGATGAGCCGGTGGACTCGGGGGCCTCGACCAGCGCCATCCTCAAGACCGTAGCGACTTTGAGGCCAGATGACCTGGCGGGCCTGATTACAAAAGGCTTACACAGCCTGAAGGGTGCCTCTGGGCACTCGAAGTTGGCATTTTGTAAGGAGAATCGATGCCCTGACCACCAGGTGAGCGGTAGGTTGACCGGACGTGGCCGGCATCCCAAAGCTGCGCCCAGAGGTAGTGCGGACCAAGGTCGAGACGGCGCGGGCCAAGGCGGAAGCCGGTTCCGAGGCACTCGCTGCGCGTGTGACCAGCCCGCTGCACAGCACCTGGCTCGCTTCGGTCCTCGGGGTTCTTCTCGGTGTGAGCTTTTCGGTGTGCTTCCTCACCGGACTGGTCGACTACCTGTCGCAACACCCCACGGGGTGGTTTCACCTCCCCGCTCACCCGGCCGATCTGTACCGCATCAACGAAGGGCTGCACGTTTTCACCGGCATTGCCACTATCCCGCTCCTGCTCGCCAAACTCTGGGTGGTGTGGCCAGAACTGTTGGAGTGGCCGCCGATCGACACCGCGCTCCATGCCCTAGAGCGGCTGAGCCTCATCCCATTAGTTGGCGGCTCGCTGTTCCTCCTTTTCACCGGGGTAGTCAACATCGACTACTGGTACAGCCCGATGGCCTTCACCTTCACTACGGCGCACTTCTGGACGGCCTGGATCGTTGTCGGCGCGCTGGTGATTCACATCGGAGCCAAGGCGGCGACGGTGCGATCGGAACTGAGTGCCGCACCGCCCCCTGACCAGGAGGCCGAGGAAGCGGCCAGGGTGCGCGCTGCGGTGCTCCCAGGGGACAGCCCACGCGACCCGAGCCACGGTGGGCTGGGCCGACGCGGATTCCTGGCGACGGTTCTCGGCACGGCGGGTCTCCTGGTTGCGGTCGCCGTCGGCGAGACAATCGTCCCTTTGCGCCGGCTAGCGGTGTTGGCCCCGCGCAATCCTACGGTCGGTCCGCAAAGCGTTCCGGTCAACCAGACCGCCCTCCAGGCCGGGGTCGTCGAAACGGCCGCCGCCGCGAATTACCGACTTACCGTTACAGGTCGCTGCCGCCGGCCCCTGAGCCTGTCCGTCGCCGAACTGCAGGCTCTCCCACAACGGATTTCCGCACTCCCGATCACGTGCGTCGAGGGCTGGAGCGCGGACGCGGTGTGGCGCGGCGTTCAGCTCAAGTCGCTGCTCGCACTGGCCCAGGCGCCGGTTGGCGCGTCGGTACGTGTCGAATCGCTGGAAGACCATCACCGCCTCTATTCCTCCTCCGTCGTGGACGGCGAGCATGCGGATGACCCCGATACCTTGCTGGCCCTCGAGCTGAACGGCGAGGAGCTCGATCTCGATCACGGTTATCCGATCCGGCTGATCGCTCCCGACCGTCCGGGTGTGCTTCAGACCAAGTGGGTCTCGAACGTGGTGGTCCTGTGACCGAGGATCAAGTGGAGTCGGAGGCGGCGCTGGCGGAACCACCTCATAAGGCGCACCATCGTGCGCATCCGGCGCAGGTGGCCTGCCTGGTTGTCGGGTGGGCCGTGATTGTCTTCGCGCTGCATGGCATGATCTCGGAGCGGGCGGCGAATCCCCCGCACCTCTTTCGTCTTCTCATCGGTCTCAATGTGGTCAACGATGCGATCGTGATCCCGATCGTCTTGGTCATCTCGCTGCTGGTACGGCGGGTATTGCCCCGATGGGCTCTCGTCCCTGTCCAGATCGGGTTGTTCGCTTCTGCAGTGGTCGCTCTCTATGCGTACCCGCTCTTGGGGGGATGGGGGCACACGGCCCGGGCCGGACCGTCCCGCCTGCCCCACGATTACGCCGACAGCCTCGCCGTGGTCCTGGGCACAATTTGGCTGGTCTGTGCGCTCGGCGCCCTCGCAGCACGGCAATGGCGACATCGTCCCGCAAGCTCCTGAGCACCGCCCCTCACGGCGTGATGTCCAAGAGCGACCAGGATGCCCGCCGGCCGTTCCCGCTCTGGCGCGTGGGTCGGATGGTCGTCGTCGTGGCAGCGCTGGCGCCCATCGCCATCTATGTCTACGTTGCCGTGCGACGGCTGGGCTACCCCTTTGAGCTGGAGTGGCTCGAGGGAGGAGAGGTCGAGATCGTCAACCGGGTGGTCCACGGTCAGGCGATCTACGTCGCCCCCTCACTCCACTATGTGCCGTATCCCTACCCGCCCTTCTTCATCTGGGTTTCCGCAGCCTTCGCCAAGGTGTTCGGCGTCGGCTTCCTGGCTCCCCGTTTGGTCTCCTTTCTGGCTTCGCTGGGCGTGTTGGCGCTCCTCTGGCAACTCGTCCGACGCGAGACGGGGGACGGGGTGTCCGGTCTGGTTGCAGCCGGACTCTTTGCCGCCACGTACCAGGCCAGCGGTGCGTATTTCGACCTTGCCCGAGTGGACTCGCTCTTCTTGGTGCTGTTGCTCGCGGCGGTTGCCCTGGCCCGTCGAGGACAGACCTGGCGGGCGGGCGGTCTGATCGGTCTCCTGGTGTTCCTCTCGTTCTTCTCGAAACAGACGGCGCTTATTGCGGCGCTGCCTCTCTTGGTGTACCTGGTCGTTTTCCGGCGCCGGGTGGGCATGTCGGCGTGCCTGACCCTGGGGGTCCTCCTCGTGGTCTCTACCGTGGCGCTCGACCAGGCGTCTCACGGCTGGTACGACTACTACGTCTTCGAGGAGCTCCCGAGTCAGGGGATCAACGCCCACGCCATCGAGTCCTTCATACCGAAGAGCCTGCTTCGCCCCACGGGCTGGGCTGTCGCGTTGGGGCTGGTGGGACTCGCAGTCGGGCTGTTCGCCCGGTGGGGCGGCCGTGTGGCCCTGAACGAGGACACCTCACCCAGCTGGCCCTTCTGGATCGCGGTCGGCGCCGGCCTGACGGGGGCGTCGTGGCTCTCTCTGGTCCACGCCGGTGGGTCGAGCGACGTGCTGATGCCCGCCTACGCGGCCGTCGCCATCTTCGCCGGCCTCGGTTATCACGAGCTCACGCAAAGCGAACCCCGATACAGGGCACTCCTCGGAACCATCCTCGCCGCCGTGATCGCCGTTCAGGTGGTCCAACTCGACCGCGGCAGCCTCCACGAGATCCCGTCCGTCGCGAGCACCAAGGCCGGGCACCGCTTCATCGGACTGGTGTCGTCGCTCCCGGGGCAGGTAATCGTGGCCGACCATCCCTGGTACGACACCATGGCAGGGAAGTCGTCGTGGGCCCAGTCCGAAGCCGTGCACGACGTCTTGCGATCCGGCTCTGCCGCGGCCCGACATGACCTCGAGGCCAGCATCGAAGCGACCCTGGCCTCGCCGTCCGTCACCACGGTGTTCGCCGACGACCCGGGCGACACCATCGGTCCCGGTTTCGAGCGCTACTTCCAACTCGGCCCACCGGTGTTCACCTGCACGCGGTGCTTCTTCCCGGTGACCGACGTCCCACGGCGGCCCTATCTGCGTTACGACCGCCGGTGAGGTTCCTCGGCCGGGTTCAGGGATCGGAGATGCGCTCGAGCTGGGCGAAGTAACGGCCCTCGTCTTCCCAGGTGTCGTTCACACGGAAGCCGCTCGTGTCAGCCAGCGTCGCCACGTCGAGATGTGACACTACCGACCAGCGAAACCAGGGACCGCTCGTCACTGCGGTTTCGACACGTACATGGAGATCTTCGGACGCCTGTTGTGGGTCCACGGTCTCTACCAATAGACGACCCCGCTTGGAAAGGACCCCGCTCACGCGTCGCAAGAGACTCCTGGGGTTGCCTCCGATGCCGATGCTGCCGTCGAGCAGGAGCCCGCAACGCCACCGACCGCTGTCGGGAACTGCATCGAAGATCGATTGGTGCGCCACCGGGGCACCACGACGTCGAGCGAGCCGGACCGCCGTCGGGGAGGTGTCGATACCCAGAGCTTCGACCCCGCGGCTGAGCAACGACGAGACGTGGCGTCCCGGTCCGCAACCCACGTCGAGAACGGGACCGATGGCCCGGTCCAACAGTGATTCGTCCACATGATCGGCCGGCGCCATCCACCGACAGACATCCCACTCGAAGGTGCGCCCATCAATGGTGCGCAGGACCGATGACTTGACAAGGGTCTCAGGCAGGGTTCGGCTCCACTGAGTTGTGGGCGCACGCGCGCAACGTCGCGGCGAATGAAGAGTTTGGAACCAATTCAGCGACCGCGCGAGCATCGAAAATCGTGTCCACGTCCCGGAGCCCGTGGATGACCCGGCAGGCTAGGCCCAGTGCTTCGAGCCGCCTGAGCTGGTCCGACGCGGTGTGGTCTGTACTCATCGGAACGCCTGCGAACATGCCGGGCTGCGGCCGGCGGACACCGATGAGCCAGTACCCACCATCGTCGGCCGGACCAAGGACAGCGTCGAAGCCAGGCGACAGGAGAGCCGCCGCCGCAAGCTCGAGATCCGACACCGTCACTTGAGGCGTGTCCATGCCAATGAGCAGTACCGGGCATCCGGTGCGTTCCCACGCATCATCGATTGCTCCGGCCAGGCGCTCGCCGAACCGACCCCGACGTTGAGGCACGACGGCGAACCCGCCTGGGACCCAGCCGTCGGACTCACCCTCGAAGGCGACCACCCTGGCTCGGCATTTACTCCTGCCGACAACTTCGAGCGTGTCCGCCAATGCCGCCGCGGCCACGTGTGCCGCCTCCGATGAAGTCAACGGGGGGCACAGCCTTGTCTTGACCGTCCCCGCCAACGGCTCCTTGGCAACGACCACGACCTGCACCTCGCCCAGGGCCGCACTGCCCTGGGCGAGAGAGCTCTGATGAAGCAACATCATCGCAGGAGAGTCCCCATGTCCGCGATGGCCTGTACCGTTCCCCGGGCAGTGCCCGTCACCTTCGAACGACCGGAGCGAGCCCGGTAGAGGACCCCGACCTCCGAAACGGTCCAACCCGATCGGTGCGCACGGAGCACCATTTCCAGCGGCCACCCCGATCGTCGATCCTCGATTCCGAGCGCGACCAACCCTGGCCGCCGGGCCGCGGCGCATCGGACCGAGATCGCGCAGCGTCAGAGAGGTTCGACGTCTGACCTCGGCCATGAGCACACGATTAGCCAGTCGGGCATGGAGCGGCCAGGCACCCCGCTGGGCCATCCTCGCACCCAAGGTGAGATCGGACTCACCTCGCAGCACCGGGCCAGCGACGAGCGGCAATTCGACCGGGTCGAGCGAGCCATCGGCGTCCATGAAACACACCACTTCGTCTTCTGACGCCTCGAGACCGGCGGCGCAGGCCGATCCAAAACCGCGCCGCTCCTCGTGAATCACCCTGGCACCTAGGTCGGCGGCTATCTCTGCCGACCCGTCGTCGGAGCCGTTGTCGACCACGAAGGGCCGGTAGGACGCCGGCATCCGGCCCAGAACCCATGGCAAGGCGACGGCCTCGTTCAAAACAGGGAGTACGACGTCGGGCATCTCGGGCACCGTAGTGACGACGGTGACGCTTGTGCCTCGAAATGCTCTTACGAATCGCTAACTTCGTGTTGAATCGCCGGCTCGGCGACGCACCGGCCTATACCGTCGAAGTCAATGAATGCTCAGGATCTCCTCACCGACCGCGCCGATAGCACGGTGCCGACATGAAGGTACTCGTGACGGGTGGCTCGGGCTTCATCGGGTCGCATGTGGTCGACCTTCTCGTCGACCAGGGGCATCAGGTCGTCGTGGTGGACCGTGTGGAGCCAAGCCATCCAAACCCTGCGGCGGCATTCGTGCAGGCCGATTTGGTCGATGCCGGTGCCTGGGCGCACATGCTCCGTGGTGTCGATGCTGTCAGCCATCAGGCCGCCAAGGTCGGCCTCGGTCTGCGGTTCGACGAGGTCGCGGACTACGCCCGGGACAACGACCTGGCGACTGCGGAATTGCTCCGGGTACTGGCCCGAGCCAACTTCACCGGTCGCCTGGTCCTGGCCAGCAGCATGGTCGTCTACGGCGAAGGCTCCCACCGCTGCCCGTCGTGCGGCCCGGTCCGGGCCGGACCGCGGTCCGAGACGCGACTCGAGGCCGGCGCGTTCGAGCCGCTCTGCGGGTCATGCGGCGCGGACTTGGCGTGGTCCACGGTCGACGAGGACGCTCCATTCGACCCGCGCAACATCTACGCCGCCACCAAGGTGCACCAAGAGCATCTTTGCTCGACGTTCGGGCGCGAGACCGGAACCCCAGTGATCGCTCTTCGCTACCACAACGTCTACGGACCCCGAGCCCCGATCAACACGCCTTATGCCGGGGTGGCCAGCCTGTTCCTCGGTGCCTTGCACAGAGGTGAGGCGCCCCGCGTTTTCGAGGACGGCGGACAGACTCGAGACTTCGTTCATGTGACCGACGTGGCACGGGCCAACGTGGCCGCGCTCGGTGCGAGGGCTGACGTCACTGGAGCGTTCAACGTGGCCAGTGGTGTGCCGCGCACCATCGCCGATCTGGCGTGGGAGCTCTGGAAGGTCGTGGCAACAGGCGGACCACCGCCGGTCGTCACGGGCGCGTGGCGTCTGGGCGATGTACGTCACGTCGTCGCCTCGCCCGCCCGAGCGGCTGAGCAGCTCGACTTCCGCGCAGCAGTCCCGTTCAGCGAAGGCCTCAGCGAACTGGCGCAGGACCTGTCTCCAGCCCGGTCGTGAGGCGGATTTCTGCTGGACACGCGGCGGCAGTCTCAGTTCTCACCCTCCTCGTTGGCTTGGGGCTTTCTGGCGCAGAGGCCTACGCGGCTCAAGCGCCATGGCCCATGGCGCTCCACGACAACCGACACAGCGGCACCTCGGCCGCGGATGGGCCGACCAGCGGGCACGTCCTTTGGACCCGCGACCTGGAGGGGAACATCACCCCAGGACCGGCCGTAGGCCCGGGGGGATCGATCTACGTTGCTACCAATAGTGGCGTTCTCTATGCGCTCGATCCGACCACCGGCGCGAATGAGTGGACGTTCAACGGCGGCACTGCCCTCGGCGGCGAGACCGATCTCTCGACGACTCCGCTCGTGCTCCCGTCGGGGGACATACTCTGGCCCGGTTCTCGCAATACGCTCTTTGAGGTATCACCGACTGGCGCCTTGCTCTGGTCCCACCGATTCTCCACGCAGCCGCTCTCTCCCACCCTGTCGGGCACCCGGGCGTATGTCGAGCAGATGGGCGGAACTCTGTCCGCCTTCGACATCACACCGGCGACGCCGCAGCTCGTCTGGTCACTGTCGGTCGGCACCCCCTCGTACGGGAGTCCGGTGGTCGCGCCCAACGGCACCATCATCACCACGGCTGGCCACCAGGTGATCGACGTGACCGACGCCGGGCCGAAGGCGAGGGTCCTGTGGCGCTACACCACGGCAGCCCCCATTGAGGTTTCGGCGTCCGTGGGTGCCGACGGGACGGTCGTCGTGAGCACGAACGACCGCGATGTGTACGCGCTGGAATCCGACGGTGCTCTCAAGTGGAAATCGGAGCGAGGGAGCGAGTCGTATTCGTCATCCTCGATCTCCGGATCACTGGCGTATTACGGAGACAACTCGGGCACTCTCCATGTGGTTCGCGAGAAGAGCGGCACACCGGTCGTCACCGACAAAGGCACCAAGGGCATTTGGGCCGCCCAGGCCGTCGACGCCAAGGGCGACGTGTACTTCGGGACCCAAGGCAAACAGATCTACGGATTCGGGCCCCACGGCACCAAGCTCTTCGACATCGCCGCATCCGGTCCAATCGACAGTTATCCAGCTCTGACGGCGAACGGTGACCTCATTATCGGTGACGAGGCAGGAACCCTCTACGCAATTGGGTGACGGACGAGAGGGGGATCTTGTTACCGGACGGGTCGGAGTTCTCCGGGTGCGCAGCGAATGGGCGAACAGTGTCCGAAGCTCACCATCGATTACACCGGGTTCCCCGGTAAACCGAAGACAGGAGTGCCGAACGCCGCCAATCGACCAAAGACGAGGGCCTTAGCGGGGCGGATGGCGACCTGCATCCACCGCATCGTGTCGCCACTGACTCGCCCAAGCACGAGCTGAACCAGATCCGAATCGCCAACGTTCACGCCGTCCGTCGTGATCACGGCGTCACAGCCGGTCTCTCCGTTCAGGGCCTCTGTCAATGCCTTGGCGTCGTCGCGGGCGATCCCGAGATCGATGCCCTCCCATCCCTCACGCCGGACCAGCGCGAGTAGGGAGTGGCCGTTGGCGTCGAGGATCTGACCAGGCGGCAGAGTGCTTGCCCCTACGGTTCATCAGGTTCATCTCAGCGCGCTCGGGCTGCGTCGTTTCCCTCTCGAAGGTCATCTCACGGAAACCAGTTCCAGCCATTTGTCAATGGGGCTCGCCACCGGCAAGGAGGTCGAGTGCGTGATGCAGCACGCCCATCAGCGCCGCCAGCGACTCGGTTGACCCCTTGACTGACCCGGGGAGGTTGAGAATCAAGCACGAACCAAGCGTCCCGGCGACGCCTCGCGAAAGCGGTCCTAATGCGCTGGCGGCGCGCATGGCTTCGGTCATCCCAGGTGCCTCCCGGTCAATCACCTTCCTGGTGCCCTCAGGCGTGAGGTCAGTCGGGGAGAAGCCGGTGCCACCAGTCGTTACGAGGAGCCCGGCGAACGACGACGAGAGCGCAACCAAGGCCTCGGAGACCGGCGCTACCCCATCCGATACGACGCGGCGCTCCACGACAACGAAGGAATTCAGTTGCAGCATGACCTCTATCGCGTCTCCGGAAAGGTCGACTCGCGATCCGGAAGCGACCGAGTCGGAAACGGTGAGGACCTTCGCTGGTACCTCCACCCACTCGACGTTATCGGCCTCTCGCGCCACCCACCGTAATTCGTTACACACTCGATTTCTGAAAATCGACCATGAGCGCGACAAATCTCACGATTCTCTTACTTTTCACTTGCAGAACGAGCAATGGGATGGACTTCAGATCAGCCACCGCGGTGATCCCGAGATGCGATGCCACAACTCGTCGCACATGGTCTACCGTCGGCGAGACCCGACCCGCGTGAGGCGGAGGAGTCCTTTGCCCGCAGTCGTAGAAGTCGAATCTTTGCGCCACACGTACGCTCGTCGCGGAGGCGAGGTGGAAGTCCTGCGCGGTGTCACATTCGAGGTGGAGCAAGGTGGGTACGCCTCCTTGATGGGACCCTCGGGCTCTGGGAAGACGACACTTCTTTCGCTCATCGGGGGTTTGGAGCACCCTCAGCGTGGTCGGGTGACGGTCGCGGGGCATGACCTATCTTCACTGGCCGGCGACCGCCTGGCGGAGTTCCGTCGGTCAACTGTCGGCTTCGTATTCCAGCACTTCGGCCTCCTCGAGGCGCTGACCGCGCTCGAAAACCTTGAGCTCACGCTCACCTTCTCGGGCGTTCCGCGGCCCGAACGGCGCCGGCGCGCGAAAGAACTCCTAGAACAGGTTGGATTGGCCGACCGGATGACCCATCGACCCTTTGAGCTTTCCGGAGGCGAGCGACAGCGCGTTGCCATTGCTCGCGCGCTGTCGAACCGCCCGCAACTGATCCTGGCGGACGAGCCAACGGGCAACCTCGACGACGATACGGCGACGTCGGTGATTGGACTGCTGGAGTCGCTCCCTTCCGAGCACGGATGCACCCTCATCGTGGTCACCCACAACCGGCCGCTGGCGGCGCGCGCCGGACTTCGTCTCGCTCTCGTCTCCGGAGATGTCACGATTGACACGGACGTTCCGCCTGCGAACGAGGCGGAGGGCACTGCCAGCCAGGCGGACGTCGACGATTGGGCTGGCTTATGACTTGGCGCGACGCGGTCAGCCTGGCCGGGCGCGAATTGCGACGACGCCCGGGCCGGGCTGCACTTACCTTGATGGCCGTGACATTGGCCACCGCGCTCCTGTCTGCCCTCTTGGCCGTTGCGGGCACGGCGCAGACTCGAGTGCTCTCGCAGATCGCCGACGGGGGCCCTCTGGCCAGCATCTCGGTGTCGCCGGCAGCCCCCGACCCCACACAGGCTGGTCTCGACAACCCACGGTCAGGACCACCGCGCGACTTGACCGTGCAAGCCCTGGCGCGAATGCGAGCCCTCCCCCATGTGCGATCCGTCGTGGCGGTCACTGCCACCAACGTGTATCTCGTACCACCGGCCCTTCCTCCCAAGGGGTCCACAGAGTGCAGGGAACCGAGGGCCTGCATTCGCGACCCCGGCAATGGCGGCGAGCCCGATCGACCGGTCCGACCATTGTCGACAGCCTTAGTAGGCGTGAACCTCCGCCAACTCGGAAGTCTCCCTGTCTCCCTATTGTCCGGACGCTTTCCCGCGGTCAATGCCACCGATCAGGTCGATGTCACCCAGGACTATCTGAGCCACTTGGGTCTCCCTAAGACCAAGGCGGGGGAGGTCGTCGGCACCGAGATCATGATCGCCTCCACCCGATTTGGCGGGACGGAGTCCGAGGGTGAGTCGGGGCGCAAGGTCGCCGTGCTGGCACTTCGTTGGACGAAGGCGACCGTAGTGGGCGTGGTCCAGCAGGAAGCAGCAACAGGCGACGTGTTGGCGTGGCCCTCACTGGTTCAAGCGGATTTCGCCTGGGTCGAATCGGGCCGAGCGCTTGGAGACAACGATGCCCCGACGTCTCCGTACGTGCAGGCGCTGGTCGTTGCGGATCAACTGGCGAACGTCGAGTCGGTTCGTGCGGGCATCGCCAAGGTCGGGTACACCAGCAGCGCACAAGAAAGCATCATTACGGCCGTCGGTCACTATCTTCATGTCGTCGAGATCGTGCTTTCGGGCATCGGAGTGGTGGCCCTGGCCATCGCCGCACTCGGCATCGCCAACGCTCTGATGGCGGCGGTGCGGGAGCGCCGACGGGAGATTGGCGTACTCAAGGCGATCGGTGCGCGTGACCGCGACGTCATGCGGACCTTCCTGGTCGAAGCGGGCACGCTCGGCTTTGTGGGTGGCATCTTGGGCACTGCCCTCGGTGGCGTCATTGCGGTGGTGATCGGAGGCCTGGCCAACCAGTACCTCGAGTCACAGGGCCTCGCCGGGGTCAGACTCGACATTCCCCCTCTGCTGCCGTTAGGGGCAGTACTCGGAGCGACGGTCGTGGCGATCGCGGCTGGAGTCTTTCCGGCCCGCCGAGCCGCCCGCCTGCCTCGCGCGAGGCGATGGAAGCGTGACCGGGCCCAGCGGACGGCCCATCGGATGGCGTCACCTCCGCTCTGCGCTCATGTTGGCCGTGGCGGGAATCGTGGCGTCGAGCTGCACCGGGAGTGCGACCTCGGTGACACCACCGGCCGAAGCGCACATGCACCCCTATACCTACGTTGCGATCGGCGGGAGCGAGTCGGTTGGTTACGACGCCAATGATCCGGTTCGCCAGGCCTTTCCTGTCCTGCTCGATCAGAAGCTCCCCCACCAGACCGCGTTCTACGATCTCGCTGTGCCTGACGCCAGCGCCGGGGACGTCTTGGCTCATCAGGAGGCGGCTGCCGTCGCGCTCCGCCCGAATTTGGTCACCGTATGGGTTGGCATCGGTGATCTGGAAGAAGACGTAAGCCCGACTGAGTTCGGATCTGAACTCCAAGAAATCGTGGCGCCGCTCCGAGCCCACCATACACAGGTGCTCCTCGCCAACGTCGAACCCATCACAGATGCACCAACGTACGATGCCTGTGCTGGCACGTTGCATCCCTCGCCGGAGTCGAATCAGCGGTGTTTCGTCGATGACCGATTCGCCGCCGGAAGGCTGCCTCCAGCGAATGTCACCAATGCGATCCTCGCCGACTATGACGCACGGGTGGCTGACGTCGCACACAGCGACGGCGCGGTGCTCGTGAACGTCAATGGTGCTTTGGCTCATGCCGAAACAGAGGCCACCTCGCCTTTCAACCCCGACGACTTCGACCTCTCCACCCAAGGTCACGCTGTCGTGGCGCGTCTCTTCGTCACAGCGTGGCGATCGACGGAAGCGGTCTCGCACCTGAAATGAGAGCAGCAAACTTCAGATGCCTTTGCTCTTCCACTATGGCCATCGCGACCAGACGTGGCGCAGTGGTATGTACATTTTCCAAGACCCTTGCGGATCCGTACTCCATAACCGAATGATTTAGAAGAGGAAGACGGCAACAAACTGGCTGGACGACTGGTCCAGTTCGGAAGCACTCGGTCTTACCCGCTGGACACTCTGGACTACCGAATAGACCCCTGAGCCAGTGGCGCAAGTTCAAGTCCGGCTCGAGATCCCCTCAGCAGATGTCACCCAATGGTCACGCGATCGACGCCAATCCAATCTCCCGGCTCCCGAATGCCGTAACACATGTGGCTAGCGGGCGAGCCAAGCTCTGCCCGTCCAGCCAGACAATCCGATGATGCATAGGGAAAGGGGAGCAATGGTTGCGAGAAAGTTCTCACTCAGCGGTGTGGTCCTACCGAGAGGTCGCGCAGGTGGTCCGGTCACCCGCGCCCTGTTCGCGAGTGCTGGTGGGATTGCTGTAGCGGCGTTGACAGCTGGTTTCTTCCCATCGGTACCGGCGACGGCGAGCACAGCGAACTCGTTCGCTCAGACAAACCTGGTCGCCAGCAAAGCATCATTCGGTGCGAAGCTCGTCGACCACAATCTCACCAACGCCTGGGGACTGGCAGCGGCGCCGGGTGGACCCATCTGGGTTTCCGACAACAACTCGGGGAACGCCTCCGTCTACAGCGGCGGAGTCAACGGCGGCGCTGTCTCGCTCGCTCTGACCGTCCCCGTCCCGGGCGGCAACCCGACAGGCCAGGTCTACAACGGGACGGGAGCCTTCCCGGTGGGCGGAACGAGCGGCGGATCGTCGATCTTCATCGTCGATAGCGACTCCATCGGAACTACCCAGTCTCCCGGCGAGATCGCCGCCTGGGACGGTGGATCGTCCTTCGTCGTCGAGGACAGCCCGACCGGTGGACCCGGTGGCACGACGCCTACTGGTGCGGTGTTCAAGGGATTGGCCATCTCGGGCGCACCAACGGCCGGTCCAGAGCTCTTCGCGGTGGATGTGGCCAACGCCAAGGTGGACGTGTTCAACAAGGACTTTGGACTCATCTCCACGCCGACCGAGTTCGTCGACCCGGCAATTCCGTCCGGTTATGCGCCATTCAACGTGCAGGCCCTGGGCAGTGACATCTATGTCAGCTACGGTAAGCAGAACACGTCGAAGACCGATGTCGTTCCCGGCGCAGGATTCGGTTACGTCGACGTCTACAGCGCGAACGGTGTCCTCCTGAAGCACCTCATCAGCGGCGGCTCCGGCAGTCCGCTGAACGAGCCGTGGGGACTGGCCATCGCACCGAACAAGTTCGGCCCGTTTGCCGGCGACCTGCTGGTGGGTAACCTCGGCAACGGCTGGATCAACGCGTTCAATCCCACCACAGGCGCCCTTCTCGGCCCATTGGATGGCACCGGCGGCTACCCGATCGTGATCCACGGCCTCTGGGGCCTCCAGGTGGGCAACGCCGCCTTCGGGGGTAGCAAAGCACTCGTCTTCAGCTCCGGACCCAAGAGCTACGGCAAGGGTCTGTTGGGCATTTTGAAGCCCGTCGGCTGAGCGACCTGACTGGTTCATTATCCGGCGGTACCCGGCCGGCCTTCCCGCGCGAGCGAGCGGCAAGGCCGGCCGATCCGCCGTGCGAGTTGCCCGGATAGCGCCGCCTCGAACGACTGGATCACGAGACCTTGCAGATTTCACTGACTTGGAACAACGCATCAGGACTGAAGAGACCGCCCAAAGCGTCGGTCTCGTGGCGGTCGGCAGGACTCTCGGGATGCGCAGCGAACGGCGCTCGTTCCTTCTGCGATAATTACGTTCCTCGGCGAGCGAGCAGACATCACCGCCCGTGAACCGAGGGTGCCTGTTGCCGAACAGACGACGGAACGCCATCAGCGAGTCGATGACATGTCGGGTCACGCCCGCAACGTCACCCATCGGGCCGGTCTCCTGATCCTCTCGTGGGCAGTCGTCCTCTACACCTTCGGGTTCGGAACTCGAAGGGCGAGACATCGTTATGTAATGCCGAGGTGAGCGCCGTCGGGCCGGGTTCCGACGTCTCGCATGTGAAGTCAACCTCTTCCCGTCATCGGACATTCGACGCCTGTCGAGGTGCTCCCTTACGTTCAAATGGTGAAGCGGAGGTTGCGGGCGAGCTGGCCGGCGAGTTCTTTGTTGCCTCGGAGCTCGACGTCGCCATTGGCCAGGTGGGTTTCGGGGTCGATCCTTCCGCAGGCTAGGAGCATGAAGGTGAGCGAGTCGGTCCGGACGGTGGCGTCAGCATGGTCGAGATCGTTCATGAGGCGGGCTCGCCCATCGACAACAGCTCCGAACCGCCCCTCGATCGGTCCGTGGAGTTCGACGAGCACGCTGGAACCATCAGGAATGGCGGCGCGTTTGCCAACGATGTACCCGAAGCTGCGGCGCACCTCGTCGAGGGCGAGTTCGGCGGCCGGTCCGCTGGCGTGGCCAGGGCGTCCGAGCGGGACCCGGATGTCTTGTTCATGGACCCAGAAGTCGAAGTTGCGGATGGCCATGAACCGGCCGTAAGTCTGGACTCCGACGGGAGTCCACGACACCTCGTCGAATAGGCTCGTGTCCGCCGCGAGCAACTCGTTCCGGCGGTTCGCAAGCACGGCGCGGAGGCGGCCACGGAGCTGGAGCGGTGACCAGTCGTCGACTTCGTCGAAGATCTTGCCGACGATCTCGAACGGGGCCGGAGCGTCACCGGCGGGTCGCCATCCGCTGAGCGCTTCTTCGATTCCGTCGAGGTGCGCGACGACCTGGCGGACTTCCCAAGCGGGACAGAGGGATTGCAGCTGCCAGTCGGGGTCGTCGAGTTCGTCCAACAATTCTAGGACCGAGTTCATGCTTTCGAGAAGGCAGTCGACTTCGTGAACGCTCATCTGTCTCCTCTCTGTTTTCGTAGGGGTGTGGCCAGCCAGGGCGTGGCCTCGAGGTAAGCACAAACTATGGCTGTTCGCACTTGGGCGGGCCGCGTCGGACGCTTCAGCCATGCGTCCACCTCTGGCGGGGTGGCCGGTGGGTCTATTTCCTCGTCCGTCGGCTGCCGCCGTGCCAGTCCTCTTGGAGCCCGACCTGACCGGCTTCACGCCGAAGCTGCGTAGCTGGGGTCCCATCTTCTGTGCGGACATCGTCATCGCGCTCACCCCGCCGAGCGACCACCCCTCAGAACCGATGGACGGTCCGCCACGCACACCACCAGGCACATCAGCACCGGCGCGATGCCCGTCTCACCTCGGTTGTAATCATCGGCGGTGGGAGGAAGGTTAGCGATTGCGATTTCTGCCGAATCCCCTGGCGCCGTGAGTGCTATCCCAAGAGCGAGAGTCGGTCGCCGACCTTGAGCACCACGTCGCCGCTCGGGGTCAGTACCTCCCCTTTGCGCGCGATAGAAGTGACCAGTGACCCTTCAGGGAGCCGGGCCGCTCGCAATGTGCGACCCGCGAGACCCGAGCCCTCTCCGACGCAGAGCTCGAACGCTCCGCTGGCCGCACCAAGAGCGCTGACGCGCTGCGCCGAGGCCAAGAGCTCGCGGCGATAGGTCGCGACCAGGTCCGAGATCGCCAAGATGCCGACCACCCGCCGGTCGTCGTCGAGCACCGAGACCCATGACATATGCGCCGAGGAGATCGATTCCAACGCGCTATCGAGGCGGCTCCGCAGCGCGATCGCCGGTGCCCCGGCGTCAGCCAGGTCGCCGACACGGCTCCCAAGGTCTGTGTCCTCTGCCAGTTCGGCCAACGCGACCGTGCCTTCGAACCTCCCCGCCGCATCGACCACCGGGGCGCCACTGACACCGGCCGCCTCCATGAGATGTACGGCTTCCGCGACGGTCTTCGAGCTCGGAAGCACAAGGCGCACCTCGGCCATGGCATGGGTGGTGGGGATGGCGGCCAAGAGAGGCAGCCCAGCGGTGAGGCGCCGTGCTTCGGTATCCGAGCGGCTGCGGATCTGGCTCCGGTAGATGGTGTCGTCGAAGTGGTGCACGATCAGCCAGGCGAGACCGACCCCGACCAGCGCGGGCGTGAGGATGGAGAGACTCCCGGTCATCTCGGCCACCATCAACATCACCGCCAGTGGCGCTCGTGAGATGCTCCCGAAGCAGCACATCATCCCGACGATCACATACGGCGAAGGGTCGTGACCCATCGATGGCGCGATGGGCTCGAAGAGGCGCCACACCGCGGCGCCCATGAACGCACCGATCACCATGCCCGGTCCGAAGATCCCTCCAGAGCCCCCAGACCCGATGGAGAGTCCGGTGGCCAAGATCCGGGCGAACGGCACGATCAGCACAATCCACAGGGGAATCCCCAAGAGCTCGGGGCCGAGGGACTTCTGGATCCAGCCGTACCCGGTGCCGAGCACCTCTGGGATGACGATCCCGATCGCACCCACCATCAACCCGCCGATGGCCGGCTTCACCCATTTGGGGAGGCGGGGCACGGCGGCCGAGATCCGCGCGATCCCGTAGAAACCCTTGGCGTAGAGGAGGCCGATCAAACCGCCGAGAACCCCGATCAAGGCGAACCAACCGAGCTGCGCAGGATCACCGAAGCGGTATGAGCCCACGTAGCCGAAGAGGGGACCGAAGCCCTCGAACGATCCGAAGATGGCGTAGCTGACCGACGACGCGATGAAACACGGCAACAAGGCCGCAGGGTCGAAGTCGTCGCGGTAGAGGATCTCGGCCGCGAGCACGGCACCACCGAGCGGCGCACCGAAGATCGCACCGATGCCCGACCCTATCCCCGTCGCCACTGCGATCCGCCCGTCGGCTGGATCGAGTTCGAACACCCGCGTGAGCAACGACCCGAACCCCGCGCTGATCTGGCCCGTCGGGCCTTCGCGTCCGCCCGAACCACCCGATCCGATCGTCAACGCAGAAGCGACGATCTTGACGATGACAGCGCGGAAGCGCACGCCCTTGGGATTGTGGTGCACCGCCGAGATTGCGGCATCGGTGCCGTGGCCTTCGGCTTCGGGGGCGAAGCGGTACACCAACACCGCGCCGAGAAGCGCCCCGGTGCCCGCGACCAAGGGCAGAGCCCACGGTCGAGCGGCATGGGCGGAGCCTGCGACATGGCCCTCCGCCGCCGGCGTCGGCACCGTGTAGCCGGCGAGGACCTCCAAGAAGAAGTGAGTGCACAGGCGTAGCGCTTCGTAGAAGACGACCGCCCCGAGCCCTGCGATGGCCCCGATCGTGACGCCGAGCACGATCCAACGCTGCAGGTAAGACGCCGCACGGATCCATCGACCAACCGCGGCAGCACTCCCTCGGGCGCGCACAGAGCGGCTCGGATGCGGAGCATCGACCAGCGGGTCCTCGCCACCGAGCGAGCTCACAGGTCCCAGCCCGTGCTCCAGTCCTGCTCGGGCACTTCACCCGCGGTCTCACTCAAATGCCGCAGCGCATCGACGACCCCGCCCCGGGACTCCACGGGAATGGTGGCGACGAGCTGCTCGATCTCTTGGCGGCGCCGAGCCGTCACCATGTCGACCAGGCGCCGGCCATCGGGAGATAACGCGACGCGAACCTGACGGCGGTCGCGCCGGTCGGTCCGGCGCGTCACCAGGCCCTTCCTGACCAGTCGGTCGCACATCCTCGACGCGGTCGGAGGCGTGACCGAGACCGCCTCGGCCAGCGCCGCTACACCCTGAGGCCCCCTCGACGCCAGGACCACCAGCGAGCGGTACTGGGTCAAGGTCACCTGTTCTCCCACGTCAGCGAGCGAGCGGGCCGCGATGGCCACGAGCACCCGGCTGGCGCTGAGGACGGCATCGACCAGGTGATCTTGCGCGGGAGGGGCGATGGCACTTTGTTGCATATGGCATCTATTGTGCAGGCTATGGGTTTTCGGCGCAAGCTCGTGCCTCTGGGCGCCACAACAGCTCTCGTCGCCGGCGCAGCTCTAGGCCTCGGGCTCACCTCGCCCGGCGCCAGCTGACCGCGGCCGCCGCCAGCATCGATCGGTGACCAGATGGATCGGGCCGTTCCTGACCGGTCCCGGCGCACCGGATGACTCACGTCGTGGCGAGGAGCACCACCACGAAGGCGACGTAGGCCGCGATGATCGCACTGCCCGACACGCGTCCGAGCCCGCGGCCCACGTAGGCGAGCAAAAGGGTCAGCGCGGTAAGTCCGACGTACCAGCTGGCCACCAAAACTCCCGACGGCGACGGCTTGGCCAGTCCGATGACCACGGCGGGGATCAAGAGGCCAGCGGCGACGTTGAGCGAGTTCGAGTTGAGCCCGGTACTGAAGGCGGCCGCGCCCCGGCCCCGCCGAGCCAGGTACACGGCGGAGACCGCATTGGGCAGGCTGGTGACGGCGGCGAGGACGAGACCACCCACCACGATCTCAGGGACCCCGAAATGCGTGCCGAGCGACGAAGCTCCTTGCTCCATTGCCACGCTGGCCAGCACCACGACCACCAGGGCGCCGATCGCGACCAGCGTGTCTCGTGAGGTCCCTCGCTGCGGACGGATCGCCTCTTCGAGCTCGTTTTCCTCCTCGACGATGGCCGCTGTGAGCCACGTCGACCATTCATCGGGCAAGTGCAATCGCCCCAAGATGCTCCGGTCCGCGGCCAGCAGCGTGATGTACGCGAACAAGACGGCGAGGACGACACCCAAACCCGCGCCGGCGGAGACCTGACCATTGACAGACAGTAGGCACGCCGCTCCGACGATCATCGCAACGGTGCCGCCTAGGACGACAACTTTTCGGTGCAGACTGATTCGACCCGCCACAACGGCGCCCAGGCCGAGGAGTGCTGCGAGATTGAAGACGTTCGAGCCCAAGACAATCCCGGCGCCAACTGTCTGCTGATGGTGGGCGATCGCGGTAATCGAAGCCGTGATCTCAGGCGTGTCCGCCGCCAAGGCGGCCACCATGCCGAGGCTGGCTTCGGAGAACCCGAGGCGATCTCCGACGCGCTCAAGCCGGGTGACCAGCACCCAACTCGTGCCGAGGCTGATACCTGCCCCGACGACGAAGACCGCAACGGCAGGCCCTACCGTCACGTTCGCTCAGATCCGATCCGGCCGGACCACACCGCGCGCCTGCGCGCAGGCGTCACGAGGGGTGTGTTGTGGAGAACCCGATAGGCGGCGTGCTCTTGATGGGCCGCAAGACTTGGCAGCAGTTCTCTCGCATCTCGCCCGGCCGGACCGGCGACTTCGCGGCCGCCATGAACTGCATCCCCAAACTGGTGGTCTCGCGTAGTCTGACTGACCTGAGCGCTTGGGAGAACTCAACGTTGCTCTCCCGTGACCTCCTCGAGGCTGTCGCCGAACAGAAGAAAGAGCGCGACGACGTCGTCGGCAGCGCCAGCGTCGTGCACACACTCGCCGAACGGGACCTGGTCGACGAGTACCGTATCCTGCTGTCCCCGATCTCGTCGACCGCGGCACCAGGCTGTTCACCGCCGAGACGACTCCCACTCAGCCACGACAGGTCTCTGCCGAGCCCATCGGTCCGGCCGTTCTCGCGCGCCATGAGCGCGAAAACCTTTGATAGCGGCAACATTCCTCGTGATCTAAACCAGCCGTTTGCGCCAGGGCTGGCCGCGTGCCTCACAGCGAAGTTCTAATGCAATCCTGTCCAATGAACCGGCGCTTTCCTCGCCGATACGGTCACGTAAGGTCACGTTTCGGAGGACGTCACCTTGGGGATTCCACCTTGACCCTCTGACCTGGGCTTTTTGGTGGAGGTGATGGGATTCGAACCCTCGGCCTCTACATTGCGAAAGTACTGGTTCTCAGTGTTTTGACCAGGCCCTTTCCGAGGACTTTCCTGGTAGCGGCGTTTCGATCCCCTCAGGTTCCCTCACGATCCCTCTCCTTCCCTCTCGGTAAAGACACGTAAAGACACGCCGGACGGAGTCGGGAGGTGGCCACGGACCGGTACTCATGTCCGATCGGCAGGCTCTCGCAACACGCGAGCGAATGGCGCCTGTTCCCCTGTTGACGGCGATCACGTTCCTCGGCCAGCGAGCCGACATCACCGGCCCCTGCAGTGGGGTGCTTGATGCCGGGCCAGACGACGGAACGCCGATGTTTCAATCCGCCCGGGGAGCGCTGGACCGCTCTTGTTGCTTGCAACTGTGCCCTGCCGGGGAAGGGCCCGTGTAATAGCCCGATTGGGGCACCGTAACGACGACGCGACGGTGGCGCACTCGGGCGTAGGTGTCCAGACCGCTTGACACCACACTCTGATACTGCGCGTGTTGGTGGCACCCACCGGCGACGGCAGCGACCGTAGGAGGGATGTCTAGGCTCGCACCGACGGAATCGCCGGTTTCCCGGCCGGCATCGTCTGCTCGCCCGGACCGTCGAGATCGAGACGGGCGAGCTGGGTGCGGGAGCTGATATTAAGCTTCCTGAACACGTTGCGCAGGTGGAAGTCGATCGTCCGCGAGCTGAGGAACAACTGGGCTGCCACCTCTCGGTTGCTGAGGCCCTGGGCCACGAGATGCACGATCTGGAGCTCTTGTGCGGTGAGTTCGTCCCTGGTGCTTGGGTCACGTCGCCGAGCCACTTGCCCGCTTGCGCGGAGCTCGATCCGTGCGCGCTCCGCCCACAGCCTCGCTCCCAGTTCCTCGAAGCCGTCAAGAGCCGCGCGCAGGTACTCACGCGCCTCAACTCGACGGCGGGCGCGCCGGAGCAGCTCACCGAGAGCGAGTTCAGTGCGGGAACGCTCGAACGGACGGGTGGCCTTGGTGTGCGCGTCCAGTGAGGCACGCAAGAGGCGTTCGCATTCGCGTCCGTCGTTGGAGAGCAACCCTTTGCAGTGCAAGAGCACTCGCGCGCGCCCAGGCAGCCCCGCCGTTTTCCGCCCATTGTTCAAAATAGGCAAGCCAGTCTCGGGCTGCCTCCCGCTCGCCGGCGTGGACCGCCGCTTCGATCCGATCGAGCATGGCCCACAACCTGACGCCGCTATTGGAGGCAGCTCGGGCGTGCCGGAGCGCCTCTTCGGGTCGGCCGAGTCCTAGCTCGAGCACCGTCAGCGCCCAGTGCGCTGACTCGGTGGCGAAGACGAAACGCCGCGCGGAGGAAAGCTCGAGACTCTCCCCCGCCAGGGACCGGCACGCGTCCTCGTCCCCGCGGTGGGCCGCAATCAGAGCGAGCAGGACGAGATGGTAAGCGACGAGGTCGTGCTGGCCGATCTCTGCGCGAGCCGGAGCCCTTCGCTCAGGTTCGCCGACGCCGAGGCCCAGCGGCCTTCCCACAGCTCGGCGATGCCCACCTGGGGAAGGATCTGCGTCAGGATCACGAGCAGGCCGGCAGTGCGCGCCCGACCCGCCGCCTCGTGGTGGATGCGGTAAACGTCCCGATCGTCGCCAAGGTAGAACGCGGCCCGCCCGGCGAACAGGAGCGCCACGGGCTCCTCGGTCGTGTAGTCGTCATCAAGTCGCTCCGCGGAGTTCACGGCCAGGCGCAGTGGCGGCGCGGCAGCGGCGAAGTCACCCTCGAAGTGGGCGCCGATCCCGGTCAGAAGGGCAACAAGCATGTGGTCGATCGGGGTATCCACGGCCAGGCCTTGAGCCAGCTGGGCGATCGCAACTGCCGCCTCACCGTCATCTGCCCAGGTCGCGGCGACGCTCGCAAGATTGAGCAGCTGCAGCGCACGCTGGCCATCCAGCGGCGCGACCGCAGACGCGGCACGAAGGAGAAGCTGACAGGCGTCGGCGGGGATGCCGTCCATCATCTCGATCAAACCGAGATAGCGGTCGATGTCGGCGCGTTGGATTGGCTCCGAAGCGAGCGGCTGGGCTTGCGTGAGCAACATCGCCGCTCGTTCGACTCGGCCGCCTAACCACGCGTTCTCCGCCGCCGCGATCACTCGATGCACCCGCTGGCTCTCGTTCGGCGTCAGCGCGGCAGCTCGCTCGAAGGCCAATGAGGCGGCTGCGAAGCCACTCCGCTTCCGCGCCCGCTGTGCAGCCCGGTCAAGTTCCTTCGCGACGACGGGGTCGGGTCCGAAGGTTGCGGCGGCGTGGTGCCACGCCCGGCGATCGGCTTCCGACTCGCCGTTGAGCACGCTCGCCAGCGCCCGGTGGACGATGTGGCGCCGCGAGAGCGGAACGCTGTGGTAAATGGCTGAGCGCACCAGCGGGTGATGGAACTCGAGCTGGTCCCCCCGTACCCGGACGAGCCTCTCCTGCTCGGCGGCATCGAGCGCTTCGGGGGCTGCTCCCAGTTGCGCTGCCGCGTTGAGGACGGTAGCGACCTCGCCACTGTCTTCGGCAGCGGCAACAAGCAGCAGCGTCTGGGTGTCCTCGGGCAGCTGATGCACACGCGCCAAGAAGGCACGCTCGATGCGTTCGCCGACCGGTAGCGGCGCCGGCATCGGCTCGGCGCCTGCGAGTTCGGCTTCGCTCAACACCTCGGGGAGCTCGAGCAAGGCAAGGGGATTGCCGCCGGTTGCCGCGACGAGACGCTGACGTGCCTCAGGCGACAATGCGACATTCGCCCGACGGCCGATCAGCGCCGCCGCCGCCTGCGGGTCGAGCCCGCCGAGCGCGAGTTCTGGCAGCCCGCGTGCCTCGAAGCCGTAACCCTCGCGCTCACGGACGGCGAACAGCATGGCGATTCCCTCGGCCTCAAGCCGACGGCCGACGAACACGAGGGCGTCGGACGAAGCAGGGTCGAGCCAGTGGGCGTCATCGATGAGACAGAGAAGCGGCCGGTCCTCGGCCGCCTCGGCCAGCAGGCTCAACACGGCGAGCGAGATCAAGAAGCGGTCGTGGCCTTCTGGCACCCCGAGCCCGAGCGCTCCCCGCAGCGCGCCCCCTGGGGTTCGGGGAGGCCCTCCAGGTGCCCCAAGATAGGACGGACGATCTGGTGCAACGCGGCGAAGGGGACGTGCGCCTCCGATTCGATCCCGCTGCCGCTCAGGACCTGCATGTCAGACGCTCGCTCTCGTGCATCCTCGAGGAGGGCGGACTTGCCGATACCCGCCTCGCCGCGGATGACGAGCACCCCGCTTCGCGACTCGCGAGCGTCCTCGAGGAGCGCGCCGAGCCGAGCGCGCTCGGGGTCCCTGCCGTAGAGCATCCCCTTGCGATTGTACCCGCCGTTGCCGAGAGTCCAAACCGGCGAAATCACCGGTGCGAATGCCTAGGACGAAGAGCAATCTTGACACCAATCCCTGTACCCAACGGAAAGGACACCGAGGTGACCACACCCGAGACCACCGCTAACAGATCCCTACGCAGCCGTGAACGTGGCAACATCCCCCCTGGGCGCCGCGATCATCGAGCAACCCCGGTGAGCACCGCCGGATCTGGAGTCGATACCCACGAGATGGTTCTGATGCACCGCGTCCTCCGGCGCGAGGTCGGTCAGTTATCCCGACTGTTCCGCTCCGCGGCCAATGACCCGGCGCGATCCAAGATCATCGGCGCGCACGCACGAGAGATGTTGGACTTCCTGCACACGCACCACACCGGCGAGGACTTGCTGCTCTTTCCCCTGCTCCGCGAGCGACGTGCGCTCGACCCGGAGCTGATGGACCGAATGGATGCCCAACACGCTCAGGTCAACGACGCCGTCGTGGCCATCAACGCGGAGCTGCCGACGTGGACGACGAGCGCGGACGCCGCCGCGGGCGAGCGGATGGCGGCCTGCATCGACACGATGATGCCGTCGCTGATCGGTCACTGCGATGAGGAGGAGCAGAAACTGCTCCCGGTCGTCTCGGTCACACTCTCTCAGAGTGAATGGGACGCTCTCGGCAAGCATGGCATCAGCGCGATACCGGTCACGCGGCGCCTGGTGACCCTCGGATACATCACCGAGGAAACCGATGACGCGGAGCGGCAGAAGTTCATGCAGGTCCTGCCGGCCCCGGTTCGTCTGGCCTACAAGCTGATCGGCCGCCGCCAGTTCACCCACGAGACCACCGCTATCCGCGGCTGACCCATCTCGCGACTCGACACCACAGCCCGAGCGTTCGCTCGGACTGTGGTGTCGATCACCTTCAACGCTGCCGGTGCATCAGGGCCCCCGCAACCGCCTACGCACCCTCAACGTGCCAACCGACAAGGAGATTCAGATGACATTGTCGCATCCGGGCGAGACGTTCCCCAACCTCGCCGTCACCCCAATCGGCGGGGCCGCCCAGACGTCCCCCCTCTACACCCCCACGCGAAGAACCTCGCCCTGCTCCTGCTCGCGATGACGCAGTTCGTGATCGTGATCGACGCCTCGATTGTGAACGTCGCGCTGCCGTCAATCGGACGAGCGCTGAACGTCTCGCGCACGGACCTCTCGTGGGTCGTGAACGCCTACGCTCTGACCTTCGGCGGCTTCCTACTTCTGGGCGGCCGGATGGCCGACCTGCTCGGGCGCCGGCGCATGTTCATGGTCGGGCTCGTGCTGTTCACGCTCGCCTCGCTGGCCGGCGGACTGGCGCAATCGGAGGCATGGCTCATCGCCGCCCGCGCCGCGCAGGGCCTCGGAGCCGCGATCGTCTCGCCCGCCGCGCTGTCGATCATCACGACCACTTTCTCCGAGGGTGCCGAGCGCAACCGCGCGCTCGGCATCTGGGGTGCCGTCGCCGGCGCTGGAGGCGCAGCCGGGGTCCTGCTCGGCGGCATCCTCACCAGCGGACTGAGCTGGCGATGGGTCCTGTTCGTCAACGTCCCGATCGGCCTCGCAGCGGCAGCGCTCGCGCCCCGGACGCTGGTCGAGAGCCGCGCCGACGATGGCACCAACACCTTCGACATACCGGGTGCGGTCACCGTCACCGCGGGCCTATCGCTCCTCGTCTACGCGATCGTCAACGCCGTTAACGTGGGGTGGAGATCGTCGGAGACGCTGCTGCTGATCGCCAGTGCGATCGTCCTGCTGATCGCCTTCCTGCTGATCGAGTCCCGCCAGCGCCAGCCGCTCATGCCGTTCTCGATCTTCCGCCTGCGGACCCTACGGGGCGCGGACATCGTCGGCCTGCTGCTCGGCATGTCGCTGTTCTCGATGTTCTTCTTCATCTCCCTGTACCTCCAGGAAGTCCTGCACTACTCGCCGATCAAGACAGGAATCGCGTACCTGCCGCTTGCGGTCGGAATCATCATCTCGGCCGGGCTCGCGTCCCAGGTGGTCACGCGGATCGGGTTCAGGCCGACGCTGATCGCCGGGCTGCTGCTCGTCGCCGGCGGCCTGGTCTGGTTCTCGCGAGTGCCCGCACCGGGAGGCTCATACGTCGCTGACGTCCTCGGCCCGTCGCTGCTGGCGGCCGCGGGGTTCGGGTTCGCCTTCGTTTCCGTGACGATCGCCGCGGTCACGGGGACCAGGCCGCATGAGGCGGGGCTGGCATCGGGTCTGATCAACACCGCGCAGCAAATCGGCGGCGCGCTCGGACTGGCGATCCTCGCGTCGATCGCCAACAGCCGCACCCAGAGCCTCTTCCACTCTGGAGTCCACAACGCCTCCGTTGCCCTGACCAAGGGGTTCGACCAGGCGTTCTTGGTGGGCGCCGGCTTCGCCGTCGCCGGTGCGATCCTGGCCTTCGTGCTGATCTCCTCACGGGACAGCCGCGGGCACTCGTTGGCCGCTCGCAGCGGCGACCCCACTCCTGCCGCTGCCGTCGGCGGCGACCCCATTCCTGCGGCTGCCGTCGGCTGACGCACCGCGCCTCATCCTCCGAGCGGGCTACCAACGCCACAGCCACTCTCGCCGCGGCGGACCCGCACGCTGAGCGATCCCACGGCGTACCCGCCGCGGATCACCGACAACCTTCACTCACACCGCATTGCCCTATCGAAAGGAAACCCCATGTCCACTGTCATCACCGGCGCTTCAGGTCACCTTGGCGGGCTCGTCGTCGACCAACTCCTCGCTACCGGAACGCCGCCGGCGCAGATCGTGGCCACCGGCCGAGACATTGACAAACTCACCGACCTCGCACAGGACGGGGTCACGGTGCGGCGCGCGGACTTCGCCGACCCGAGCACGCTCGAGGACGCCTTCGCGGGCGCCGACGTGATGCTGCTGGTCTCGACGACGACAGTCGGGGATCGATTCGACAACGCCCGCAAGGCCATCGACGCGGCGGCCAGAGCGGGTGTGCCCCAGATCGTATACACCAGTATCGTCAACGCCTCGACCGCACAAATGACGCTCGCTCGCGAACATCGCCGCACCGAGAACTACCTGCGTGACAGCGGATCGGCGTTCGTCATCCTGCGCAACGGATGGTACTTGGAAAACTACACCGACCAGCTCCCGATGATCACCCAATACCACGCATTGTTGGGCAGCGCGCACGACGGTCTCGTCAGCGCGGCCAGCCGACGCGACTTTGCGGCCGCCGCCGCCGCGGTGCTGACGCACGACGAGCACCTCGGAGCGACCTACGAGCTCGGCGGAACGCCGTTCACCCTGACCGAACTCGCCGCCACGATCAGCGACGTCCTCGGCACCCACATCGCCTACCAGGACATGTCGGTCGCTGACTACACCAGCGCCCTGACCGCTGCGGGGCTGCCCCCAGAGATGGCCGCCGCCGTCGCCGACGCCGATGCCGGCCTGGCTCGCGGAGAGTTGTTTACCGCAAGCGAGGACCTGGTGAAGCTCATCGGCCGGCCGGCAACCACAGCGCACGAAGCCGTCCAGAACGCTGCCGCCACCATCGGTAGTTCGTGACACCGCCACGCCACCGAGGCGCCACCACCGAGCCGACCAGCGTTGGAAGGTGAGGACCCGCGGACGGTGTGACGTTCACTCGTTAACAGGTGCCCAACACGACAGGGTTCCCGTGCCCGTCCGCCGCCGATCGGGAACGCAATCCTCACCCGCACGGCCGTGCGTGGTCGGTCGGCGCCGTTCGAACCGTCGTCATGAATCCGAAGTAGAGGGGCGCAGAGCATCTACGGGCGCTACCGCAAGGTGGAACGCCCCTTCGTGTCAGTTTGTGAAATCAAGGCCTCAGCCACGACCTTTACAAATCCATCGTAGCGCTCCTCGTTGGAAAACCACCCCTGACCAGGGATTTCGGACCGGTGGAGGTGATATCGCCAAAACGTAGACGTCGGGACCTAGACCGTGGAGAAGCCGGTGGCAGGGCGATCTGCGTAACGCAGCCGCGAGGGCATCCGCCTGCTCTTTGTAGACGAACGCCCGGAGTCGCATCGTGACGCGAACTACCTGACCCAGCCGGTTGACTTCTGGATAGGTGACTCCCGGGAAAAGGATAGCGGCCCACAGGCGGATCTGGCTGCGTGAGCCATCGCATCCAACGAGGTAGCGAGCTGTGAGCGAGTAACGCCCAAGCGGACCGACCACGTCGGATACCACCTCGACGTCGTTCTGGTGCACACTGACAACGTTGTGTCCTCGACGGAGGTCTGCGCCGCTCGCTTCGGCAAGTTCGGCAAGTGTGCGTTCAAGCTGCGGTTGCGCAAGTGACAAAGCCTTAAGCGGGTGATCCGCCACGTCTGCCGTATCCAGATGCAAGCCGCCGAACGGGATTCGAGGAGCCAAGGTGGCGTGTCCGACACTTACCAATAAATTTTTTTCTGAGGCCCTCGCCACCCCCGAATCGCCCGTGACAGATTGAGTTGGCGTTGTCGGATCGCGCGGCCGCCTGTGATCAGTCGGCCGGGTCCATCGAGTTGAGGTGGTGAGTGGGCGTGGCCTCGGCACTCTCATCGCTTCAGCGATTTGGCGCTGTGACGTGCGCGCCTTGGCCTGTGAAGGCCGACGAGCACCTGCCACAGAGGGACCAATCAACCGCCGTTGGTCCGGCCTGTTAGAAGGCCCGACTGATGGCACCCGCGGTGCGAGCCAAGTGGGGACCGAGGAGGCCACGCCGATCGCATGCTCAGCTGGATACGGAATCGGCATCGATTCAATAGGTTGATATCTAATGGTGTTCAGATAGCGTGGTAGCCGAAAAAGGAGGGATCATGGGAATCGAGATCAACCACCTGATCGTTCCGGCCAAAGACAGGAAGGCTTCGGCGCGGTTCTTGGGCGAGATTCTCGGTGTCGAGCCCGGCCCCGCAGTCTCCCGCACTTCGAGCCGCTGCAGGTTGGCGGCGTCACGCTCGATTTCGCCGATTCGGACGACGTGCAGTCGATCCGCATCGCGTTTTTGGTCGACGAGGCGACCTTCGACGCCGGCTATACGCGTCTACAGGAGCTGGGCACCGCCATCTTCGCCGACCCGATGCGGAACCAACCCGGTGAGATCAACCGCCGCTTCGGCGGCCGCGGTGTCTATTTCGACGACCCCGACGGACATTTCTTCGAATTGATGACCGCGCTGCCGGGATGACCGCCGCCTCCTAGTCCCAGTGCAGGCCGCGAATGCATCAAGATCGTTGCGGGCAGCTCGCCTTCAGTGACGTAGTCGGCCACGCTTCGCGCCAGAATGTCACTAGTTGTAAATAACTCTCAGACTCCTTGAACGCCGTAATCACCATTTGCTCGCGTCAATGTGTGTGTCTGGTCAAAGCAACGACGGGGCAGGGGGCGACGGCTGGTGTCCATTGACGATCAAAGCACGCTGCTCGACGACGGCTGCCTGCCATTCGGAAGGGACGAGGGCAAACATTCCCTCGTCGACGGCCTGCAGCGCATGTTCCGCGACTTCTGAGGGTTCGACTCCTTCAGAGGACATCCCGGTGGAGACGAGCGCCGGGCAAATCATGGTGACCCCTACCGCGGTGTCGACCAACGCCATGGCAGCGTGCTGAGCGACGGCAGTGACGGCATGCTTCGATGGACCATACGCGCCTCCCCCAGGAAATACGGCGAGGCCGGCGAGGGATGCCGTGATAAGTACGTGAGCTCGTTCTCCGCTGGCGAGTAATCCCGGTACAAAGGCCCTTAGCCCGTTTACGACTCCTCCGACGTTGACGTCGAAGACATGATCCCACTCGCTAGATGACACCTCCCAGGGCGCGCCCAGGCACTGCCCCACAACTCCAGCATTGAGGCAGATCAGGCGCGCCTGGGGAACTTGTGCGGCGAGAGCGTTCATCGCAATCGGGTCAGCGACATCAACCGTGACCGGGGTCGCCTCGAGCTCCACCGCAGCTATATCGAGGGCTGCAGCGTCGACATCGGCCAAGACCAGATCGGCGCCCTGGGTGTGGAGTGCCTCAGCCAGGGCTCGTCCGATCCCGCTTGCCGCTCCGGTAACGACTGCCGTGAGGACACTTTCTCCACTCTTCATTGGATTAGCGAAAGCACTGACGGCTGCTCAGTTAAGGTCACCATTACATCGACTGTAGAAGGTGGTCGAGTTTGTGCTCAACCGCCAGTACGGGGACGCGTTCGGCATCCCTTGTGTTGACCTACGTCGCCGCTGTGAGTTCCCGGCAAAGCTGGACTTTTCTGAGCTGGCCACCCACTGTCTCTGTCTCTTGGCCAAGTGACGAGTTCCGTCACGAAGTACCGGGACGGAGCAATCAGATCGCATTGCGATGGCGAAAGAGCCACGACGCCCCGATGGTCGAGATGGCGAAGATTGCGGCACAGTAGATAATCGCGATTGCTTGCCTCGTGACTCACGGCGACACCCGTGGAGGTGTGGCCCATCCAGAGGCCACGCATCGTCTCGATGATTGGTGTGAATGGCTGGTACCGGGCGAAGTCTGCGAGAGGGGCTGGCATCGTATGAGCCGGAACGAACGCTGTGGAGACGTAGGGGATGAACATCAACACCATGCTGAAGGACGTCGCCGCCTCGGCGCTTCTGGCCAGTATTCCCAGGCCCGCTGCTAGCCAAGATAACGCCAAGATGAACAGCACGACCAGACTCGCCGCCGCCACCCAATGGAGCGGTGAGGCCGTCGGCCGCCAGCCGATGCCCAGAGCAACACCGACTACCAGAGAGGTGGCGATCAGATTTCGAGCAAGGCTCGCGACAACATGGCCCACCAGAAGTGACGAACCGAATACCGGCATCGAGCGGATTCTGTCCACGATTCCGTTGGTCATGTCGGTCGCGACCGCTACCGCAGTGGTGCCGGCGCCGAAGCCGGCGCACAGGACGATCAGGCCGGGGACTACATAGTCCACGTACTTGCCGCCAGTATTGAGGTCTCCGCCAAACACGTACACAAACAGCAGCATCAACACGATCGGCAACAAGAGGGCGGTGAAGAATGCTTCGGGACTCCGAAGCGATCGTCGAATACAGCGAGCCATCATGACTCGAGAGTCAGAAACGGCGTAAGCAACAGACATCAGGCAACCTCTTTCTATTCAATTTCGGGGATGGTTGGGGCTGGTGAGAGCAAAGAAGCGTCGTCAAGGCTGGGACGGTGAGTCAAAGCTCTCTGGACAGGAATCGCGCCGGTAACGAGCAGATCAAGGGTCGCGTGCAGGTCCTTGGCCGTCCCGTCCGTCGCGACCTCCAGCGCATTGGGGCCGGAGAGCACAACACGTTCAGCACCTAGCTTTTCTCGGGCGCGATCGCAGGTGACCATGTCCGCGAACTCGAGTCGGAGAGCCTCCGCGCCGAGACCTCGCTTCAGCTCATCGGCGCTACCTTGCGTGACGATGCGGCCCCGATCGAGCAGGGCGATCACGTCGGCCAGCTGATCTGCTTCCTCGAGGTACTGCGTCGTCAACAGCGTGGTCACCCCGTCGTCCACGAGTCGCCGAACGGCGGCCCACAGTTCCTCTCGGCTACGCGGTCGAGTCCTGTGCTGGGCTCGTCCAGGAAAAGGAGATCAGGTCGCTCGATCATGCTGATCGCCAGATCCAATCGGCGTTTCATACCCCCGAATACGAACTGGCCCGCTGATTCCCGGCCTCGGTGAGATCGAACATGGCCAACAACTCCGACGCTCTCGCGCACCGCCTTACCTCGAAGACGACGTAGGCGGCCCATGGTTTCGAGGTTCTCCTTACCCGTCAGGAGGTCATCAATCGCGGCGAATTGACCTGTCAGGCTGATCGACCTCTTCACACCCATGGGAGCAGCGATCAGGTCATGGCCGGCAACCGTCGCTGCCCCTTGGTCTTGGCCGCTCCAAGGTGGCCAGTATCCGCACCATCGTCGTCTTACCTGCCCCGTTGGGCCCAAGCAGGGCAAACACGGACCCCGCCGGGACCAAGAGATCGACCTGGTCAAGAACGAGGTGGCTGCCATAGGACTTCGTGATTCGAGAAGCATTAACTGTGTATTTCATACACGAAACTGTATATGAACCACGCAGTTATAGTCAAGGGCATGGACCCGAAGCCCTGCCAATGATCCGGCCAGCCGTCAACCGTCGACGCTCCCTCCGGGACTCGACCTGTTGTGGGGACTCCGGGAGTCTGGACGCCGAGGCCCCAAGCCCTTTCTCTCCATCGACGCGATCGTGGCCGCCGCTGTCCGTCTCGCTGACGCCGAAGGCCTGGAGGCGGTCTCGATGGCCCGAGTGGCCAAGGAGCTGGGCTTCACCACCATGTCGCTGTACCGCTACGTCACCACCAAAGACGAGGTTCTCCAGCTCGTGTGGACGCGAGCGTGCAAGGCGCTGAAGACCTAGTGCTCGGGGATCCACCTGGCGGGAACGATTGAGGGAATGGGCGCTGGTGCAGCGGGACATGCTCGACGACACCCTTGGATTACCCAGATGCCTATGGCTGCACCGCCGGTCGCGGCGAACTCGCTTACCTTCGTCGAACGCGGCATGGAAGCTCTCGATGACTCGGAATCGAAGATGTCGACAAGCTCGGTGTCATCGGCCTCATCAGCTCCTACACCCTCAGCGAAGCTCGCATGGCCAACGATGCCCCCGCCGCTGCAGCCCGAGCTCAGGCCGATGTCGGCGATGGCACAGCCGCACCATGGACTTTTGAGGGCCTCCTCAGAGAACTCGTCGATGCAGACAGCTATCCGTGCCTCTTCCGAGTGGCATGGGCAAAGGACTTAACATTCGCGCCATCTGGC
>CAVSEB010000035.1:0-376843 GCA_963726855.1 uncultured Acidimicrobiaceae bacterium | reverse complement strand
TCACGCGTCTCACGAAGATCGGCCGGAGCGGTCCCGTCCGCCAGCACGGTCTGCCTGTCAGTACTGGCCCGGCTGCCAACCCCTCCGGAGATGTCAGGGCCTTCAAGGGTTCCACCCGTCAGGGCCCTCGGGCGGCGACGACCCTGCCCGGTGTTGCCGAGATCGAGCGGTTCGCCCCGTATGGCTTCAAGGCGGCGGCACGGCGAGGTGCGGGGCCGGGAGTCACCCCCTTGATCGTTGTGCGTGGGGTTGAGGGTGCCGCCCCGGTCAGAGCGGCTCTTGGAAGCCTCGCTCTGTTGTGACACCATCTACAGCAGCGCAACTGCAGGCTGAGAATTGGAGCGAATCGAGTCAACGAAAGCTGAACACACCCTGAGTACGAGGAGGAGGAACCGAGAGTGAGCACCATTACCACCAGCGACGGCACGGAGATCTTTTACAAGGACTGGGGATCGGGCCAACCGATCGTCTTCAGCCATGGCTGGCCCCTCTCGGCGGATGACTGGGACACGCAGCTGCTCTTCTTCCTGAAGATGGGCTACCGCGTGATCGCCCATGACCGGCGGGGGCATGGCCGCTCTTCACAGACGAGCGACGGTCACGACATGGACCACTACGCCGATGATCTGGCCGCGCTGACCGCACATCTCGATCTTCACGATGCCGTCCACGTCGGTCACTCGACCGGAGGCGGCGAGGTCGACCGCTACATTGCCCGACACGGCGAAAGCCGGGTCGCCAAGGCGGTGCTGATCAGTTCCGTGCCACCGCTCATGGTCAAGACCGACGCCAATCCCGGAGGCCTCCCCAAGAGCGTCTTTGACGACCTCCAGGCCCAGCTGGCTGCGAACCGGTCCGACTTCTACAGGGCCTTACCCTCGGGACCCTTCTACGGCTTCAACCGGCCCGGCGTCGAACCATCCGAGGCGATCATCGAGAACTGGTGGCGTCAAGGGATGATGGGTGGAGCGAAACCACACTACGACGGCATCGTGGCGTTCTCCCAGACCGACTTTACCGAAGACCTCAAGAAGATATCGGTGCCGGTCTTGGTGATGCACGGAGATGACGACCAGATCGTCCCCTACGCCGACTCCGGCCCGCTTTCGGCGAAACTCGTCCAGAACGGGACGCTGAAGACCTACCCCGGATTCCCGCACGGCATGCCGACCACGCAAGCCGAGACGATCAACCCCGACCTTCTGGCCTTCATCCAGTCCTGAGGACTGGCCTGCACGGCAGATCGGCTTCTCGGGTCGAGTGCTGGTCCCGCGCTGACGATCGTCGCTCGGCTGCTGGCGTGCCGGTCGGTCGCGACTCGTCACTCAGCACCATCGACATCGGGGCCCACCAGGTGAGCACCACCGTTGGCTGTGCGACACGAGGGCCGTCGGCCGCCTCGGCGATTGCCTGGTGGTAGGCCGCGACGTATTGGTCGACCATTCGATCGCGGCTGAATCGCTCGACCGCGTGAGCGCGCGACGGTTGCCCGGTCGAACCGGCTGATGGTCTTGATCGCCTCGGCCGCCGAGGCAACGTCGGCAACGAGAGTCCTGTCGTTCCCTAGACGATGAATTTCCCTCATGGATCCGCGATCGAAGGCGATCACCGGCGTACCACAGGCCATTGCCTCGACGACCGAGAGACCGAACGGCTCGTCAAAGTTCACGAGGTGAAGAAGCGCCTGTGCACCGCCGAGGAACGATGAGCGATCCTCGGCACGAACGGGTCCGACGAATTGCACCCGGTTTCCGTCCAGAAGCGGCACGACCTCCTTCTCGAAGTACTCCTCGTCCTGAATGATTCCGGCGATCCGAAGTGGGACTCCTGCCCTCTTGGCGGCCTCGATTGCCGCCACGACTCCCTTGTCCGGGTGAATGCGTCCGAAGAAGGCCACGTACGAATGCGGCGCCGGGTTGAAACGAAATGCACCGATGTCGATCCCGTGGTGGATCGTGCGCACATAGTCGAGGGCGGGATGCCTGTCGGCATCGCTGATGGCGACGTAGAAGGTTCCAGGAGTTGTACTTGGCGTACACCGGGCACGATGTCGGGCGACGAGAATCCATGGATCGTGGTGACCACCGGCGTCGAGACCAACCTGGAGTAGGTGAGGGGCAGGAAATCGAAGCTGTTGTGGATCACGTCGAACTCCGACGCCCGCTCGAACACCTCCGAGATGTGGAGGCACTCGGCGACCTTCGGGTCGAGGCTCGGGTCCTCGGACCATCCCCGGCCCACCACGCTGTGGAGACGAGCCGTGGTCCGCGAATCACCCGGTGGCGAAGAGCGTCACATCATGGCCTCGGGATACCAGCCCTTCGGTCAGGAGCGAGGCGAAGAGCTCCCATGGTCCGTAGTGGATCGGCGGTACACGCCACGAAATGGGTGCGAGGACCGCGATGCGCACGATGCTCTCAGCGCCCCAGTCCCAAGCGATCAGCCTTCTTGTCTCGCTCTTCTCGCTTCTCCTTCTTCGCCCCTCGTTTCTCCTTGAGGGACTTTCCAGGTTTCTTTCCCGATGGTTTCTGGGGTGATCTGTCGGGCATCGCGTTCTCCAATCGTTGGTGGTCTGTCGGTCAATCGATCTCTGCGCCTGCAGGGCTCCCAGGAGCTCGTCCAGCGGCACGCTGGCCACCCCGATGGCCGAGTCGCCGATCCCGTAGGGAAGAATCAGCGTGTCCGCGTGGACGAGAGCGCCGCACGAGTAGACGACATTGGGCACGTACCCGTTCTGCTCGTCGCGAGCAGGGCTGAGCAGTGGCTCCCGGAGCCGGCCGACGATCTGGGTGGGGTCCTCGAGGTCGAGGAGGATGGCGCCGATGCTGTAGGTGCGCATCGGACCGACGCCGTGGGTGAGCACCAGCCAGCCCGCCGCCGTTTCGATCGGCGACCCACAATTGCCGAGCTGCACGACCTCCCAGGAATGCAACGGTGTCTGGCACGCCAAACCCTGCTCCCAGAGACGGGGGTTCCCTGAATAGGCGATCGTGTTCGATTCCCGATCAGACCGGGAAAGTGCGGCGAACCTGCCGTTGAGCCGCCGCGGGAAGAGAGCCAGACCCTTGTTGGCCGCGGCCGCGCCGGCCATCGGCCCCGAAGTGAAGTGCAAGAAGTCCCGAGTTTCGAGCAGTTGTTGGCCGATGTCGGTGCCGTTGAAGGCGGTGTAGGAGGCGTAGTAGGTGAGGCTGCCATCCTCGTCGCAAAATCGGACGAAGCGGGCGTCTTCAACGCCTTTGGCTTCGGCACTCATGGCCGGCAGCAGTACTCGTTCGCTGAGCGGCGTGTCGGCCTCGAAGGTGACGCCGTAACTCCTCTCGGCGATTCGCCGAATCTGGCCGATGGTGCGCTTCGCCTGCTGTCGAGTGGCCACCTGCTTCTCGAGAAGGCGTAACTGCACCTCCAACCCGGCCACGGTGAACTGCGGCTCCGAGGTGACCGAGTACGTAGTCGGCGTCATCCACGCTCGCACGGAGTCGGCGCAGCTCTCCTCTGAAGACCGCTGCCTCGAGCATCGCCTCTTCGTGCCGTCCCGTGCTGGCGAAGGTTGGTGCTGCGTCGAAGTCGACATCGGCGGAGGCGCTGATCGTGCCCGTCCGAAAGCCGAGTGAGGAGGTATGACCCTCGCCCACCGCGCGGACGCTCATGACGAAGCGGAGAGCGCCGGCCTTGACCCCGACCTGGTCGGGATGCACGACCATGCTGGGATTGCAGAGGGCAGCACCCTCGATGGCGTACTCGCTCGTGAAGGTGGCGCCGAGAAGGAGTCGGCGGGTCGGAGACAGTTGGCGATCTGGACTGAGACGGTCCGAGAGCTCGTCGGCATGCTGCAAGAACGTGGCGGTCAATTCATGATGGCGCGAGCTGAAGCGGTCCAGGACATCGTCGAGACTCTGTTGGACTTCTTCGTCCGACAGCTCCAGGAGGCGTTGGAGGACCGGATTCGACCGGGATTCCTGTTGGTCGAACCCTTCGTGACCCGGGACGAAGAGTCGGGTGACCACCCGCGACGTATCGGCCGCAATACGGACGGGGTGGCGACGGAGAAGGCTCAATCCGAGCAGGGTCATCGGAGGACACCGGCGAGACGGCGGGCGTGCTGCATGGTCGAGAGGAATGCAAGGGTCGACTCGGTACCCTGGTTGAGATTCGGGCCGGATCTGTGCAGGCCGTCGAAGCCTCCGCCGGTCTCTGGGTCCCACATGAGGACGGCGCCGTCATTGTCACCGAGGAACCAGTCTGTGGCCGCCGTGATGCCGTCGATCCACTGCTGGTCGGCGTCGAGATCGTGGGCGCGGGCACACGCATCGGCGAGTGCGGCAACCTCAATCGGCTGTTGGTCGAATCCCGGACCCTTGTCCCGAGGACCCATGCCTCCCACGGGGGTGACGGAGAGGTGTCCACGTTGGGTCTCACGAACGAGAAGCCACTCCAAGAGATCCAAGCCCGCGCTGCACGAGCGCTGGACGATCGAGTGCCGCTCCAGCGGCCATCATGGCCTCGGGGAGGGTGGCGTTCGCGTAGGTGAGGCGCGGTTCGGGCCAGGGCCACCCTTCGTGAGGCTTGGGCCTGGTCATGGAATCAGCAGCGTCGGACAACAGCCCGCGGGCGGACACGTGCTCGGGGTCGGACGTGAGGAGATCGGCTGCGCCGAGGGCGGCAAAGGCCATGGCCCTCGGCCAGGGTGAGCGCTGGCGCATGGCTCGTTCGATCCCGTGCAGTGACGCATCACGTATCCGGCGGTCGTCGCTGCGGGACGCTGCGGTGCCGAGCCCCCAGATGCACCTTCCCCAGCAGTCATCGAGCGTGGGGCCGTCTTCCCACGCTCCACTCCGGTTCATCCGATTTCGGCATTGCCCGATCGAATCGAGCGCGCCAAGAAGGAACTCCACACTCAGGGTGGCCAGGCGCAGCGCCTCGGGATCGCCCTGTTCGCGAGACGCCACGACAAGCACGCGGGCCATGTCATCGGTGCAGTAGCCGTGCTCGGGTCTGGGGGTGCTGAAGAGAGCATGTTCGAACACACCGTGCGCGTCAGCCATGGCAGCGAGGTGTGCGAAGTCCGAGTCCGGAGCCTCCAGCGGCGAAGTCACACGAGTGACAGTCGTTCCGAAAGGAGGAGATCGGCCAACTGGACGTACTCGCCTGCCACCACCGACCATCCGAGGCTCGGCGCCAAGCGGGCGGCCTCCGCTGCCATGCTGGCCGCGAGCTCAGGTGTGGTCAGAACTCTCCGCAACGCACAGGCCATTGCATCGGGATCATCGTGGTCCACGACGATTCCGGCGCCGCTCGAGAGCAACTCGACAGCGTGAGGAAATGCTGTGGCCACCACGGGTCGTCCGGCCGCGATGGCGTCGACGAGGACACCGGACGTCACCTGGTCCCTCGAGTCATACGGGAGGGCAACGACTGTGCTCGCTTGGATCAACGCGGTCAGAGACGCCACATCGCGGTAGTTCGCGTCGAAGATGACGGACGGCGAGAGTCCGTGACGCTCTGCTTGCTCTCTGCGTTCCTGGCGGTACGACTCCCCGTGGGCGGCAAGGACCTTGGGGTGAGTCTGGCCGGCCACGAGGTACCGTGGCTGCCTCGGGAGATCGCGCAGCGTGTGCAAGGCGTCGATGACGCGCTCGATCCCCTTCCCCGGCCCGATCAGCCCCCACGTCAATATGACCGGTCGGGCTTTCGAATCGGGTACGACGCGAGCCCGGGGCAGCGCGGCGCCGTGTGCGATGGTCGCCACCTTGGATGCGTCGACGTCGAAGCCCTCACACAACCGGGTCTGGGCCGCCTTCGTCATCACCACGACCTGGTCAGCCAGAGCCACGACATCGTTGAGGACAGACCGCTGATGCGGAGTCGGGTTGGCCAGGATCGTGTGGGCGATAACGATGGACGGTATGCGGAGACCAGCCAGGATCTCCAGCACCTCGTCCCCGTCGGCTCCTCCGTAGAGCCCGTATTCGTGTTGGATCAGGGCAACGTCGTGTTGGTTCAATGCCTCTGAGCTCGCGAGCGCAGAACGACGTGAGCCGTTGGTCAGATGTCCGACGACGGGATCGTGGTCCGACTTCTGCGCTCCCGTATCGAGAACCTGCACCACTCCAACGCGGCTCTCATGATTCGACAGTCCGGAGGCCAGCGCGGCGCTGAACGTTGCGAGACCACATGGCGTTGGGGGGTAGGAGCTGAGGATTCCGAAAGAGCGAGCGCGTCGCTCGGGGCTTTCGATGGGCACAGACGTGACGCGCACAAGAGCTCCTCAGAGAGGCTCGGTCGAGGCGTCGAACCTGTTCGAGGCGAGGTGGGCCGATCGGCCGTCCTGCCCAAGCAAAGCGACTCTCCCAAGGGATGAGGCTCTCATCATACCTCGGGACGTGCGCAACGGTTCCACCAGTATGTCCCCGATGAGGCCGGGGCATGGTGGAACATTTCTCTGGCGGGAGCCGTCAGGCCTCCACGCTGCCCTTCTGTCGGACAAGGCCCAATTCCTGGCCCGGGGAACACCGATGGCGATCTGCTGATGTTGTCGTGGACGATGTCGAGCCCACCTCGGACGTTGCCGCTGGCCATTCGCACACCGACGGTGCGCGACAGCACGCCGACGACTCGGATCCGCTGTTGGGAAGCGGAAGGGCGCCTACTCCTCGTGGCCGCATCTGGGCACCACTGGTCGGTGCGCTACTTCAAGATGTTCACGGCTCGCGCGATGACGAGACCCAGGACGGCCAGGCAAGCGGTTGCCTGCACCGCCATGGCCAGCTTGGCCCACCGTGCCAGCGGCATGACGTCGGTAGGGCTGAAGGCGAGCGCGTTGGTGAAGGCCAGGTAGAGGTAGTCGAAGAATGCGGGTCGCCACCCCGGCCTGGCCACCTGGGGGTTGAGGTGCTCTGGAAAGGCGAAGTCCGGGAACTCGGGGGTGGCACGGGCCCGGGATTCGGGACCTCCGCCATCGAGTTCCCAGTAGAGGAACGCGAAGGTGATGATGTTGTAGACCAACACCACCGCACCGATCCGGATCAATTGCCCCGGTGAGTTCGTCTCCGGTCCGCCCCGAATGAGATCGACGATCAGTCGCGCCGTCACTGCCGCCGCCCCGAGAACCAGGATGCCCACGAGACCGAGCGAGAGTCCGCGCACGACGGCGGACCGTCTGTCGATGAGCCCCGGATCGGCGACGATCAGAGCGATCAGGAGCAGTGCCTCGACGACCGGGATGACCCATTGCGGGGCCAGGCTGAACGAGCCGGGGAGCAGGAACGGCAGCACCATGGCAATGACCAAGGTGACCGCCATGGGCCAACGCTTCTCCCCTTCGGGGGCGACCCGTTCACCGTTCACAGGCTCACCGTAGAGCACGGCCCCGTGAACTCTGCGGGCCGGCCGGGCTCGACCGGGCGGACGTGCACGAGCGGTGAGTCGGGGGTTGACGGCCGGGCTCCGTCCTGGCGACCCCGGCACCGTCGGGAGCCTGGGTGCGAGCGCCGATCGTGGGTGCCCAGGCTGACGTCAGGTGACGATGAGAAAGATGCTCTTGCCGACCAGCCAGAGCCCGAGCACCAATGAGACCACGATGATCACCTGATCGGTATGGGTGTCGATCCACGTCCGGATGTTGCCGAGGAATACCTGGGCGCGCTCGGGCCGGAATCCGGCAAAGAGCTCCAAGGCGATATAGAGCGCGGTGGCCACCACGCAGAACAGGAAGAGAGCGATGTAGCTCTCCCAAGACGAGAGCTTTGCCTCGACGATCGTGGCGACGCCTGCGGCCACCAGACCCCAGGGCTGGGTGAGCGGAGCCAGGCCGATGGCGTACCAGGGCGACATGTTGTCCAGACCCGTTTGCCATTTCGGTTGTTTCTTGGGCGGCTTGGGTTTGCCCATTCGACGGCGTTGCCGCAGCGCAATCAGAATCAGCACGACTCCGATGGCGATCTTGACAGCCAATGCAGCCAGCGAGGGCGCCGTGCTCGGTTGTGGCGGTTTGTTGCCCGGTGATCAGGACAGTGATCGCGACCACGATGGCCAGCGAAAGGAGCCACCCGAAGATGAAGGCGGCGCCCTTCCGGGTCCCGCCCTTGGCCATCAGGATGAGGATGAACGCGGTGAGCGGAATGGGCTCGAGCGTGATCGCCAGTCCGATGATGACCAGGTCGATGATCATGAGCGCCGGCAGTCTCTCATCTGAGCCCGATCGATGTGTGGAACGAGACGGGGAGGCGGCGCGGGCGGATGCGTCGATTGGGGGGTCATCACGGGGCTCCATTCTGGCCGTCGCGTCATCGCGCGTGAACTCTCTCCATGGACGGCGACACACGTCGACGACGAATCCCGACTAGGCGAGAATCTTGGCCTTCTGGGCCTCGAATTCGGCCTCGGTCAGCACGCCCTGGGTCTTCAGGTCGGCCAGCTTCGCCAGATCGTCGGCCGACGACGTGCTGCCTGCCGCCTGCTTGACCGCCGCGTCGAAAGACTCCTGCTGCTTGGCCGCCTGCGCCGCGGCCCGCTCGTGCATCTTGCCGCCCCGAGCAATCAGGTAGACGAAGATCCCGAGGAAGGGCAGGAGGATCACGAAGAGCACCCAGAGCATCTTGGCCCCCCTCCCAGGTCCTGGCTCCGGAAGATGTCCGAGAAGATGACGATGAGCAACCAGAACCAGATGACCAGGACGAAGAAGCCCAGCATCGTGCCGAAGAGGTCGGCGAGGGGATAGGTGAAGGCGAGCATCGGGTAGGCCTCCAGTGGCGATTCATCGCTCCGGACGTGCCACGGCGCGATTCCTCGGAACAGGTCCGAACGTGGGCACCGTGGCACGTGGCGCGTGCTGACCCGTGATCGAACCACATCGGCCTCTCGGTGGGCATCACCCACTCGGGGTGACTTGCTGCTGCAGTCGGCCGCTCAGAGCAGCCCGATCTCCTCTGCCCGACGTATCGCACCGCTCCGGTTCACCACATCGAGCTTGCGGTAGATGTGTGTCATGTGGGTCTTGATGGTGTTCACCGAGACGTAGCATCGTTGCGCCATCTCCGAATTGGTGAAGCGACTCGGCAAGTACGACAGGATCTCGCGCTCGCGGTCCGTCAGCGGGTCGACCAGTTCTCTGCCTGGCGAAGAGGAGCTCGCCTCGCGAGAGCGCCGCAGGAGGGTCTCCCGGAAGGCGCTCGGCGCATCGGGAAGTGCTCGTACCAGCTCCACGACGGCCGGACCGGCCTGGACGAAGATCTCGACCAGTGCATGGCGATCGCCGAGCTCCAGGGCCCGCCAGAGGTGCGTCCGGGCCTCTTCCGTCGCCCCTTCCGCACTTGACGTCCAGGCCACTTCGAGCTCGGCTCGCAACTCGGCCGCCGGGTTGTCCGTTTCCGCGCGCGAGGGAGTCGCATCCATGAGCTTGCGAGCGTGATCCGTGTGACCGGTGCACAGAGCGACGGCGATCTGTTCGAACTTGACGATCTCCGAGTCCCGATACGCCCGGACAGACAATCGTGAGGCCTCGTCGAAGGCGCCCTGGAGCCGCAGGAGGCGAATTTCGAGGGCCCGGAGGCGCTCGTCGACGATGGGCGGCGGGGGACCCCCGGGGCGATCGTGACTGGTGAGGACGGCCCGGCTGAGATCGATCTGACTCTCGGCCGCGCGGAGCAGGGCCAGTTCGAGAGAGGCGATCCAGGACAGCTGTGTGCGGTGATTGGCCTCGGCGCGCTGCCAGCCTTCGTGCAGCGAGATGGCGGCGCGGCGCGGCTCCCCCTTCTCCAGGGCGGCCAGCGTGATGGCGAGAAAGGCGTCGCCCGTCGAGGGGTGGGTGAGCACCCCGACCGATTGGGCCACTGCGAGTGCCTCGTCGGCCAAGGTCTCGGCGCGCGCGGTGTTGCCGCACCACGCCTCGAGCAGGGCCAGAGACCCGAGGCCGCTCACCCGCCAGACCGAGTAGGCCGCCCCGGTGCTGGCCAATCCGAGATCGAGCCACGCTCGGGCCTCGTCCAAGTGGCCGGCCAGAAAGTGCACGCGGCCCCCCGAGACAAGCGTCATCGTCTTGAGCGACTGCGCGTCGCCCAGATTCATCACGAGCGGCATCGGCTCGTCGGTCAGGTCGTCGAGCATGGTGAGCGCTTCCTCGGCCATCTCGATCGTCATGGCGTGATTCGCCCGCCATTGGACGAGGGACGCCAGGAAGGCCTGGGCGCAGGCGGCTTCGCCGCGCGAGGCCGTGGGGTGGCTGCGGACCCGGCGCAACATGTCCTCGGCCGAGGCGGCCTGGCCCTCCATGCCCTTCAACAATGCGAAGAGCAGGTTCACCGGATGTCGGTCGGCTCGTACGAACTCGGGGATGTTCCCGAGCCAGCGGATCACGGTTGCCATCTCGCCCCGTTCGAAGACCTCCGAGCCGCGGGCCAGGATCAGCTCGAGTGCCGCGTCCCAGTCCCGCGCCGACATGAAGCTTTCGACGGCCGAGTCGGCCCGGCCATGGTCCAGGTACCAGTCCGCCGCCCGGTGGAGCAGGAGAGACTCCAGCTCGGGATCTTCGGCGCGCAGCCGAAAGCGGAGCAGGTCGCGGAAGAGATGATGGAACCGGTACCACTCCCGAGTCGAGTCGAGGGGAACGAGGAACATCGAGTCCCGCTCGAACTCTTCGAGAATGTTCTGCGCGTGGGACGTCCCGGTGAGAAAGCTGATCAGGTCCGCGCTCACCTCGTCGGGGACGGACATCTGGAGCAACAGGTGGCGCCGGTCGGCGGACTGCGCGTGGAGCACCTCTTCGCTCAGGTAGTCGGCAACGAGCCGATCGGTACCGTGGAATTGGGTCACGAAGTCGTCCGGATCGTCGTGGATCCGCAGTGTCATACCGGCCAACTGCAGACCGGCCGCCCAGCCCTCAGTCCGGTCGACGAGGGCGCGCACACTGTCGGCGCTGAAGGCGCACCCGGTGATGCGCTCGAGCAGCTCGGCCGAGTCGGTTTCGTCGAAGGCGAGGTCGGCCTGGCGGATCTCCGTGATCCCGCGTCGCATGCGATGCCGGCTCCAGGCAATCGGCAGGTCCGCCCGTGAGGACAGCACCAGGTGCACGTTGGCGGGGAGCAGTTCGACCAACCGGCCCAGGTCGGCGATGAGCGCAGAGTTCGAGAGGTGGTGCAGGTCCTCCAGGACGACGATCACCTCAGGGAGGTCGGTCATCTGGGTGGCGAGGTCGACCAGCAGTGCCTCGCCCAGACCCTCCCCGCGGATCGAGGTCAGCGGATTCAGGTCGCCGAAGGCCGGGTCTATCTGAGCCAGCGCACGCAAAAAACGTCGGCAGAAGCGCACCGCGTCGTCGTCACCGGGCACGATCTCGAGCCAGGCGAACTCCAGCTCGGGGTGGGTCTCAGCCCATTGGGCCACCAGAACCGATTTCCCTGCTCCCGCCGGGGCGACGACCAGAGCAAGGCTGTGGTGCACGACCGCGTCCAGCTTCCGCCTCAGGGCCGGGCGGTCGACCACATGGGCCGGCGTGTTCATCTTCTCGTCACCACCCTCCGCCCCCGGCTCAAGTGTGGCACTGGTGACGCGCCACGACCACAGGTTCACTCCTGTGTGGCGCTCCGATCCCCGCCGGGAGTCGTGGCCCCGATCACCCCTTTCGGATGACGCAGCCGACGCCTGGTCACGCTCATGATGAGGGCAGTGCTTGCCTGATCGTCTCGCATCGATCTACGTCCGCCTTGGTGGGGTGATATCCCACATGACTATGGAGCACGGATTCGTCGTGCGACCGGAATGAGTCGAAATTGAGTCCGCGATCGATCCGCATCGAGGTCAAAGGAACGCTGAGCCCGACCCTGGTCGCGGCGATCGAAGGATTCGAAGTGAGCTGTGTCGAGGACGGCACGACAACCCTGGTCGGGTGGGTCACTGATCAGGCCCGGCTCTACAGCACGCTCGAGGTCTTCCGGGATCTCAACATCGAGCTGATTTCGCTGAATCCGAGTCCTGACCTGGGTCAATCCCGTCGCGACACCTGAAGGAGGGACCCGCCGCATGACCGCCGCCAGGCTGAGCCAACGAGGGTGATATCGCCCGAACAGGGTGATGGACTCGGATCCGGCGACTGTCAAGGTGGCTGAGTGGCGCCACCCGCAGAGCCGTCGACCGGAACCAAGGAGATCGTCCGCCATCTCACGAGAACTGAGCGGAGTGATCGAGGCAAGGCCGCCCGCACGGCTGCTCCCCGCACCACCCATGCCGAGTGGGAGGCACCGGTCTCCCGCCCCGATCCGGTGGCCCTCCTGGAGAGTCAGGCCGCCTCGCGGGTGCAGGAGCTCGTGCCCATCCGCTACGGCCGGATGCTGGTCTCGCCCTTCACCTTCTACCGGGGCGCCGCGCTCGATCATGGCGTCGGACCTGTCGAGCACGCCGCGCTCGGGCCTGAACGTCCAGGCCTGCGGGGACGCCCACCTGAGCAACTTCGGGGTCTTCGCCTCGGCGGAACGGAACCTCGTCTTCGACCTCAACGACTTCGACGAGACCCTGCCCGGGCCCTGGGAGTGGGACGTCAAGCGGCTGGCCGCCAGCCTCACCATCGCCGGACGCGACCGCGGCTTCACCGACAAGGAACGGGCCACCATCGTGCTCGAGGCGGTCTCGGGCTATCGCAACGAGATGGCGACGCTGGCCGCCAAGCGGGATCTCGACGTCTGGTACGCCCACATGGACATCGCCCAGGTCTTGAACGACCTGGGCGGCGAACTCGGGCTCAACGCGACAAGAGCCCAGACAAGACCATGTCGAAGGTCAAAGCCTCGGCCGACAAGCAGCTGGCCAAGGCCCGAACCCGCGACAGCATGCAGGCGCTGGGCAAGCTCACCGAAGTGGTCGACGGCGAGGTTCGTTTCATCAGCGACCCCCCGCTGATCGTGCCCGTCGGCGAGCTGCTGCCCGGGACCGAGGGGGCCCTGCTCACCGACCGCATGCACGACCTCATCCGCACCTATGGCCGCTCGCTCCAGAGCGACCGGCGCCACCTCTTGAGCCAGTTCCGCTTTGTGACCATCGCCCGCAAGGTGGTGGGGGTGGGGAGCGTCGGGACTCGCGCCTGGGTCGTGCTGATGGCCGGGAGCGACGGGGAGGATCCGCTGCTGCTCCAGGCCAAGGAGGCTCAAGAATCGGTGCTGGCCCGCTTCGTCGGCGGGAGCGAGTATTCCAACCAGGGCGAGCGGGTCGTGGCCGGTCAGCGTCTGATGCAGGCCTCCAGCGACATCTTCTTGGGCTGGGAACACGTGACAGGTGTCGACGGCGTCCCGCGTGACTTCTACATCCGCCAGCTCCGCGACTGGAAGGGCTCGGTCGACACCGACGTCATGGTCCCGCAGTCCATGGCCATCTACGGCCGGATCTGCGGGTGGACCCTGGCTCGGGCCCACGCCCGCTCCGGCGACCGGATGGCCATCGCCGCCTATCTGGGTTCGAGCAACGTGTTCGACAAGGCCATCGCCGCCTTTGCGGAGATCTATGCGGATCAGAACGAGCGTGACTACGACGCGCTCAAGCAGGCCGCCGCGCAGGGACGAATCAAGGTCGAGTCCGGCCTGTGACCGATCCGACGCCCACGACGGCCTCGAGCGCAGTCGCCGTGTCGTCCGGCGGTGACCTCGACAAGCAGAGCGCGGAGCTGATCGGCAGCCGGTACCTGATCAAGTTCCAGGAGGACACGCTTCGGCACCGCCCCCTGTGGATCCGTCTGATCATCGAGTTCCTGGGCACCTTCATCCTGGTCACCGTGGCCGCCGGCTCCGGGGTGATCAACCAGTACGTGGGGGGCGGTCCCATCAGCCGCACGGCCGCCGTGATCGCGCCCGGTGCGGTGGTCATGGCCATGATCTACGCCCTCGGTCCGCTGTCGGGGCTGCACATCAATCCGGCCGTCACCCTGGCCTTCGCCGGCCGTGGCGTCTTCAAGATCGCCTGGGTGCTCCCGTACCTGGTCGTCCAGTTCGCCGGTGCGATCGCCGCCGCCCTCTTCCTCCAGGGGATGTACAGCCACGTCGACGCGGGAGGGAACTACCCGATCGCCAAACCGGGTGGCGACTGGCGCTCGCTGGTGATGGAGATCGTCCTCACCGCCATCTTGGTGTCGGTCATTCTCAACACGGCCACCGGCTACCGCAGCATCGGCCACAACGCCGCCCTGGCCGTGGGTTCGACCGTGGCCCTCCTGGGCCTCTTCGCCAGCCCGATCAGCGGAGCCTCCATGAACCCGGCCCGCACGCTGGGCCCCGACATCGTCAGCTTCAACTTCACCGGGTGGTGGATCTACGTCATCGGACCTGTCGTCGGAGCCTCGATCGCCGTCCTGATCATCGGCCTCGTGCGAGGCCTCCCGGACAAGGAGGAGCGAGGAGCGGCCGAGGGCGACGCCCTGCCGCTCGAACGATGACGGTGGCCCGCCACTCTCTCGCCGCTCTCCTCTGAACAGTGAAACAATCACACCAGCACACGCGACCGTGTCGCAGACCATCGAAATGAGGAGACGAACATGACCATTGGGCCAGTCGAGTACATCGTGGTGGGGTTCCCCGGGAACAAATTCACCGGTGAGATCGCCCCCGAGCTCATCGCGCTCGTCCAGTCCGGGACGGTGCGGGTCCTCGACCTCATCTTCATCGGCAAGGACGACGACGGAAGCGTGCTCGCCTTCGAAATCGACGAGTTGGAGGGCAGCGACGCCTTCGACGAACTGGCCGGGGAGTTCGGAGGCCTGATCAGCCCGGACGACATCGAGTTCGTCGCCTCGAAGCTCGAGCCCGGGAACTCTGGCCGCACTGCTGCTCTGGGAAGACGTGTGGGCCGCCCCCTTCGCCCAGGCGGTGCGGAATTCAGGTGGCGTGCTCCTCGAAGGTGCCCGCATTCCCCACGAACTGATCGCACCCGCATTCGACGCACTGCCACAGGCAGTCTGAGCCAGAGACAGAGGAGTCCGCACATGATGATGAGACGACGACCCATTGCCAGAGCAGCCGTGCGCACGACGGCCGTGGTCGGTACCGCCGCCGTGGTCGGCGGCCACATGGCCAACAAGCAGGCCCAGGCGCAGGCGGCCCAGGCCCCCCCGGCCGAGCGCCCGCCCCCGCCCCCGCACCCGCAGAAGCCGCGCCCGACCCCATCGCGCAGCTGACCCAGCTGGCGGCCCTGAAGGATTCGGGGGCCCTCACCGAAGCTGAGTTCGAGGCCGAGAAGGCGAAGCTCCTCGCCTAGGAGATTCACAAGACGCAGTGGATCGACGAAGGTGACCCGTCGGGACATCTTCTGAGAACGATCGGCCGCTCGACGAAGGTGGTCCGCGGGGGACACCTTCCGAGAGCGGTCGGTCGTCGATCTACGCCCCGTCGACCCCGCCCAAGACGGCGAGGAGCTCGTCCCCCCAGCGCTCCAGGCGGCTGGGCCCGATGCCCTTGCAGCGGGCCAGTTCGGCGAGCGTCCCGGGTCGGGTGGCGGCAATGCCCACCAGTTCGCTGTCGTTCAGCACGACATACGCCGGGAGCGACTCGCGCTTGGCCACGCCCGATCGCCACTCACGCAGCGCACCCTCGTAGGGCTCGGCGGAGCTCGCGGCCTCGGCATCGCCCGGCGCCGTCAGCACCATCGTGGCGCCCTGCACCCGCACCTCGGTGCCGAAGGCGATCGTCAGTCGTGCCTCGCCCACCCGGAGGACGGCCGCCGACTCGGAGAGATCGACCACCGTTCCGGAATGTCCTCCGAAGTCGAGGGCCAGACCGACCTCGGCCGCCACCTGCGGCATCGACCGGGCCGGCGGCTTCGAGCTCGCCGGCTTGCGCTCGGGCCGGCGACCACCCCCGCCGACACCAGCGATCGGCTGGCGGGGCCGGCTGCCGTCGAGCTCGGCCACGAAGGGCGAGGGAGCCTCGGCGTCGGCCAGCACCACCACCTGGCGGATCGCTCGGGTCAGCGCGACGTGGAAGACACGCCGTTCCCCCTCTTCGTCGTCGCTCAGACGGTGGGGGAGCAGCCCCTGCGAGGCGCCGTAGACGATGACGTGCTCCCACTCGCGGCCCTTGATCTTGTGGATCGTCGAGAGCAGGACACGCCGGGCCCGCTGGCCGGCGGCTGCGCCAACAGCTCGCGCAGCCACGCCTCGAAAGTGGCGGCATCGGGGTGGAGGGCCGCCACGGCCTCGAGGGCGACCAGGTCGTCGGTGTGGGTCGATCGATCGGCCTCCCGGCGCGACGAGTCCAAGACGTCCATCGTCTCGCCCAGGCCGACCTGCACCCGGATGGCCCGCACGACGGCTGCGGTCGAGCTCGAGCAGGCGCCGGCCACGGCGTCGACCGCGTCGGCGTAGGCCAGCAGCTTGGGGACGTCTCGCCCGGACAGGCGATCGGCCAGGCGCCTGATGTCGGTGACCGACGTGGTCCGGCGCTCGGTGACCATGGCCGCGACGTTGGGGGCGATCCCTCGGGAAGGTCGTCGGATCGTCTGCTGGACGTCGTCGCGCCCGAGGGCTCCCGGATTCAGGCCCATGCGGAGATAGGCGAGGGCGGTCCGGACACCCGTTCGCTCCAGCGCCTTCCGATCGAGCGGGGCGTTGCAGGGGATGCCCGCCTCGGCCAGCGCGACCTGGATCGGGAGCAACGTCGAGTTGACCCGGGTCAGCACCGCGATCTCCTCGAGCGGCACCCCGCCTCGCGAGCCAGCCCGAGATCGCGGTCGAGCGCAGTCTTCGGCAGCTCCTCGCTGCGTGCCTTCACCACGGCGACCGGACCACGCCCTTGGAGCAGGGGGTCGAAGTCGGGGAGGTCGTCGCTGCGATCGGGCGGTGTGCGGATCGTCTTGGCGATCCGGTCCGCGTTGTAGGACAGGACGGACGTGGCGGCGCGCGACGACGGCCGGCGGACACCGGTAGTTGACTTCGAGCGCGTAGTTGTGCGCACCGGGGAAGTAGTCCGCAAAGTTGATCAGGTACTCGGGCGTCGCTCCGGTGTAGCCGTAGATGACCTGGTCGTCGTCGCCGACGCCGAAGCAGCTGTAGGCCGGGGCGCACAGCAGGCGGATCAGCAGCATGTGGGCGGCGTTGAGATCCTGGAACTCGTCGACCAGCAGGTGCCGGCAGCGGCCCTGCGCGACGCTGCGGGCGTCGGGATCGCGGAGAAGGATCTCGATCGCCCGGTAGATCTGCTCGTCGAAGTCGATGGCACCTGCCTCGGCCAACGCTGCCCGGTACGTTTCGAATCCGTCCGCCAAGCCCTGGCGCGTCCGGGATGAGCTCTTCGACCCTGCCCGGTGAGGTCAGGCCCAAACGGACGGCCGACAGTGCGTCGATGTAGGGGAGCACGGTGTCGGTGTTGGCCTGGCGACGGACCGGGAAGACCTGCTGGACGAGGTCACGCACCGAGGGCTCCTCGAGGACACGCAGTCGCCCCTGGCCACCGTAGGTGTCGCAGATCCACTGGCCCAGGCTGTTGAGTGTCCGGATATGGGGATGCCGTTGGCCCGTCTGGCTGCCCGATCGCTCGATCAGCTCGTCGGCCGCTCGCCGGTTGTAGGCCAGCGCCGTCACCGTGGCGGGGTCCGCCCCGCGCCCTGCGATCAGATGGCGGAGGCGCTCCGTCAGGACCCTGGTCTTGCCCGAACCGGCCGGGGCGATCACCCGGGCGCCTCCCGTCGCATGGCTCACGGCGGCCAGCTGGTCCGGGGCCAGATCGGCGTCCGGTGGGAGGTGGCCCACCGTCGTGAGCGACCCCGCCTCGGTGTTCCAGCGATGCACGACTCCGATCCCGTCGCCGGAGTGGGCGGGGGCGAAGGGCCCTCCGTCGACGTAGAGGGCCGTCCCGTCCGCCAGCTCGATGTCGGCCGCACCCGTCTCCTGACACGCCCTGGCCGGCGAACCTTCTGGCCGCCTTGCGGCCGTGCCACCAAATCGAATCTCCGCTCCGGGCGTCGTAGCGAGTTCGCCCAGACCAGGAAGTGGAGGCGCTCGCGGGAGAACTCGAAGTGGGGGTCGAGCTCGTACACCGGCGCCGTGCTGGTTTCTCGATCCTGGAATTCCGCAGAGTCGACACCCAACTCGATCACGACCGGCTCGCGTCCGAACCAGGCTTGGTGCAGCCTCGTCACGGCCGCACTCGGGTCGGCGAGCGTCTCGGGGGCGATCGAGAGACGGGGGCACCGGGCCCACGGTTCGGGAGCGTCCATTCCGGGCGAGACGACCACGCCACGGCCAAGTTCCGGCGGCCCGGGCATTGCCATTGGGCCACGCTATCGGGGGGCTGTTTCGCACCGACACCGGAGGACCGACCCGAACCCCTGGGACCCGATCCGTCGGACGGGGGAGCGGCAGGCACCCCCATGAAGCCAGGGCGAAGCTCGCGCGCACCGTTCGACCCGTTTCGCAGCGGCGCCTTTTTCCACGTCGTGTTCACCGCGTCGGGACGGCCCGAATCGTTCCGGCGGGAAACGACGTCGCGCCGGGCCGCTGCGTATGGCAACCACGCGCCATCGCCAGGCATGAGCCAGGACCGTTCGGCGCCCCGCGGTTCCCAGCCGTCTCCGTTCGGTCGCTCTCAGTAGCATCATCGCGCATGAGGGGGAGTCCGGGGCCGCAGTGGTCTCGCGGGTCGATCAAAGGTCGCGGCTGGCTCGGGGTCGCCGCACTCGTGGTCTGCGCCGCGCTGACGGTTGCCGTTGGGCCGAATGCCGGCATCGCCGCCGCGTCGTCCAAGCCTTCCGCTCTTGCCTGGTCGTCCTGTCCCAAGGTGACGGGCTACCTCTGCGGTTCGCTGCGGGTGCCGATCGACTACGGGAACCCTGCGCATGGCACGGTGTCTCTGGCGGTCATCGAACATCCGGTCCCCGACAGCTTGGGGGTGATCGTGTTCAATCCCGGAGGCCCGGGAGAGAGCGGGGTCCTCATCCTTCCCATCATGGCCTCGCTCGTTCCGAAATCCGTCGTGAGCCAGTTCACGCTCGTGAGCTTCGACGAACGCGGGACCGGTTCGAGTGAGCCACTCCTGTGCGGGCCGTCCCCCACGGCTGCCGGCAGCGCCGTGGCCGGAACGTCGGCTGCGACCGAGACGTTCGCCGGCTTGGACCGCTCATGCCGTTCGCGCTCTCCCACGCTCTTCCCGACCGTGAACACGACCACATCGGCTCGCGACATGAACAGCCTTCGCATGGCGCTCGGGGTCGACCGAATCAACTACTACGGCGTGTCCTACGGCACGGTCCTCGGGTCCGTCTACCGCCAGCTCTTCCCGAGCCACGTCCGATCGATGGTGCTCGATGGTGCAGTCGACGCCAATCTGAGCCTTCCCACGGCCGCAACCCTGCAGGCGCCGGCGATCCAGACGGCGCTCGAACATGCGCTCTCCAGTTGCCCGACCACGCCAGGGTGCACCCTCGGATCCGATCCCGTCGGCTCCTATCAGCGACTGGCGGCGCAGCTGACGCGGAGCCCGTTGCCGGCACCGGGTGGCGGAGACAACACACCGGTCACGGTCGGTGACTTGATGACCGCAACCCTGCTCTATCTCTCCGCTCCTGCGTTCACGCCTGGCTACTTTCCCGCCTTGGCTGCGGCGGCAGCGGGGAACGGCGCCCCGCTGCGTACTGTCGGGCGGGGCCTCGAGACCGACTTGAACGGAAACTCGCTGGTCGGTGCCCTCTGGAGCATCACCTGCAACGACGCTGCCGCCCATCCGAACGGCGCCTCCACCGCCTCCTTGGCGCGCATGCTGGCCAAGCGTTTTCCGCTCGGGGGCGCCGAGGCCGTGGCCAACAACCTCATTGGCTGTCCGGGATGGAGCGACTCGGGTGGCTCTCTTCCTCACCTCGTCTCCATCCGAAGTCACCCGCCACTGGTGATCGGCAACACGTACGACCCCAACACGCCCTACGCCGTGGCACAGAAGTTGGCTCCTACCGTCGGGGGGCGGCTGGTGACCTACGTCGGGTACGGGCACAGCTGGCTGCTCAACGGGTCAGCCAACGTCTGCATGCAAGAGGTGGTGAGCAACTACCTGATTCAAGGCGTGCTCCCGGTGTCGAATACTCGCTGCGCCGCCTAGAGAGCGGCTGCCGCCAGCGGGACCATCCCCACGGAGCCGTGCGTTAGTCGGCGGACGGACGATCAGGCACGCGCGCCAGCAATTCCCCGGCGCGATCCAATCCGGCCGAGACATAGGGACCGGCGGCCTCGAGGGCTTCTTCGAGCAACTCTCCGGCCCGCTCCAACCCGGCAGCGATATACGGGCTGGCGGCCTCGAATGCCCCTTCAGCTGCCTCGAGCGCTCCCTCGTTGGCGTGACGGAGGTAAGGCGACGCCAACACGACGCCGGCCTTGGCGGCGTTCGTTGCCATCTCATTGGCCTCACGAGCCGCGTGGACCGCTGCTGCATTGGCCCGCCGCGCCTCGACCTTGGCCGCCTGTCGGGCGCGGCGCCCGGTCTTCCGACTCGCATCAGCAACCAGAGATCCGGCGTGATGTGCGTGCGCGCCCGACTGGGCATGCGCTTCCGACACCGAGGTGGCCACTTGACGGACTCGACGCCGAGTCCTCCACGCAACAGAGGGAGCGCCATCGGTGTCGACGGCGGCAAAGATCAGCCCGCCGAGAAGCCCAAGATTCTTGAGCAGTTGCATCCTCTGCTCGGCTCGTTTTTCGGCATCTGGCTCTTCCCAGAACCGATGTCCGGCGTAGGTGGTCGGCACGATGGTGCCGATCAGGACGAGGGCGGCCAGACGTGGGAATCTCCCACTGGCAAGGAGGACTCCACCGCCGACTTGGATCGCTCCGTTCACTCTGACCAGAGTCACGGCGTTGTCCCGGACCTCGGTGACGGGTGGAGGCGTGTCGACGGTTTCGCCGTTTCCCTCCGGATTTCGAATCGCACCCAACCCTTCGGCGATGAAGGCTGAAGCCAAAAGAGGTCGGGCGACTCTCCGAGAGATACTCACCAATTCCTTATACCCGCTTCGTTCCGCTGCAACCAGAGTGCCCGGACGTGAATTCGATGGCACCGCGTGACGGCGAGTGGGATGAAGATCCTGCTCGAACGTCGAGAGCCGGCGACAGAACCGTCAACGCTCGCGGTCGGCGTGCGAGCGCGTCCGGTGGCCGGGCGTCAGGTGAGTTCGGACGCTTCTTCGACTGTGAGTTCCGCCGTTGGATCGGACTCGAGGCGATCATCAGGAATGGCCTTCCCGGAGCGAATCGAGAAGCCATAGGTGCCGGCCTTGAGCCGCTCTTCGGCTCGAGCGATTGCAGCCAACCGATCTTCGAGCTCGACCCTGACGGAGTCGTCAGTGCCCTCTGTGGTGAGGGGCTCGGCGTTGTCGAACATGTCGCCGGGTTCATCTGCCGCTTCTCGGTCGGCGGTACCGGCCTGGTCAATCTCCGCCAACAGTTGTTCTGTACGGGCATGCTCGGCGCGCAGCAATTCCTCGGCCTTGGCGTACTCCATTGATTCGAGGCCCCTTTCGATTCTCAGTGAAGAATTCGTACTGAACTCGGTGCGGTCGGACCATTCGCCGATCATTGCGATCAACCGGGATAAATGCCAGCCTTGGCCGTCGTGACGTCCCAGCGCACTCTGGATGTGAGAGGTCCAGAGCTGAACTATGTGCCTTCCCTGGATGGCGTGCGGGCGGTGGCAGTCATCGTCATCATGGGCTACCACGGTGGACTGTTTCTGGCCAACGGGGGCTTCTACTCACTCGACACGTTCTTTACGTTGTCGGGATTCCTCATTACGACGCTGCTCGTTGCCGAATGGCAGCAATCGGGAAACATCCGCCTCGTGCGGTTCTGGGCCCGTCGTGCCCGGCGGCTGCTGCCGGCGCTGTTTCTGCTCGTTGTGGCCGTGGTCACCTATGTCGCGCTCTTTTCGACGCCAGGCACATACGCGGGGCTTCGGCTCGATGCGTTTGCATCGCTCTTCTACGTCGCCAACTGGCACTTCATCCTCGTCGGCTCCAATTACTTCGCGCAGACTGGGCCGACATCACCTCTCCTCCACACGTGGTCCCTGGCCGTAGAAGAGCAGTTCTACCTGTTCTGGCCTCTCGTCGTCATTGCGGTTCTTCGAACGCGACTTGGCCTACGACTGCTCTTGGCGGTCTGTGTCGTCGGGGCCTTGGCCTCGGCGACGCTCATGGCCGTGCTCTACTCTTCGGCCACTCAGAACCGCGTGTACTACGGCACGGATACCCGGGCGCAATCTCTCCTGGTTGGCGCAGCACTCTCGGTCTCTCTCACCCTCCTGGCCAAGCGGCGAAACCCTTCGGGCGAGCTCACGAGCACGCCGTCGCTCTGGAACGCCAGAACCCTCGTCACTCGGCGAGTCTTTATTGCTGTTGGCCTCCTTGGGGCCGGGGTCTCTGCCGCGCTCTGGACGTTGGTCAGCGTGAACGACGCGTTTGCGTTCCGCGGGGGATTCCTGCTCGCGGCCATCTCGACCGCTTGCGTTCTGGCGAGCGTGGTCGTCGCTCCTGGATCGGTCCTGACGGCCGTGCTCACAGTCAGACCCCTTCGTTACCTCGGTCGTATCTCGTACGGGATGTACCTGTGGCACTTCCCCCTCTTCCTGTGGATCACCCATGCCAACACAGGCCTGCAGGAGATTCCGCTCTTTGTTCTGCGGTTCGCCTGCACCTTGGTCGTCGCGAGCGCGTCCTTCTATTTCGTGGAGCAGCCGATTCGCCAACGACGCTTCCTCCGTTCGTCGAGGACCGTGTTCGCCGCTGCGCCGGCTTCGATCCTGGCCGTGGTGGTGGTCGTCGTCGCTGCGACCCCGCTGACAGTCACGGCAGCGCAGGGTTCATTTCGACCACCCACGAAACAAACAGGCCCTCTGTACACAGGTCCTCCAGTCAAGCTTCTCCTTCTCGGGGACTCGACGGCGCTCACGCTCGGCATCGGCCTGGGCGTCTACAAACGCGACTACAACATCGAAATGCAAAACTCGGGCATTCTCGGTTGCGGAGTGACGGAGGGCTCAGAGTATGAGCTGAAGGGAGTCGTCGCTCCGATGGCAACTGCCTGTAGTGGAGCTCCCGGCGAGGAGCAGTGGCCGCAGATTTGGAAGAAGGAGATCAAGACCTTCGTGCCCAATGTCGTCATGATTTTGGCGGGCCGCTGGGAGGTGACGAACAGGACCTATCAAGGTCATTGGACCGACATTCTCCAGCCCAGTTATGCCGCGTACGTTCGTCATCAGCTCGAGTTGGCGGTCAACGTGGCCAGTTCCAACGGTGCGAAGGTCATGCTCTTGACCGCGCCCTGCTATGACACTGGCGAGCAACCAAATGGACAGCCGTGGCCCGAGGATTCCCCGCAGCGCCTTGCGAAGTACAACTCGATCGTTCGCCAGGTGGGATCGTCGGAACCAGGAACCACGGTGGTCAATTTCGAGGCCCTTGCGTGTCCGGCCGGGCATTATCAGAGCCAGATCGACGGGGTGGACGTGCGCTATGACGGAGTCCACTTCACGTTCTTCGGCGGCGGAGATGTCTTCGAGCCTGAGCTCTTTCCGGTCGTGGCCCAGCTCGGGCGCGAGCAGATGGCCGATCAAGGGACAGGGGCAGGATGATTCAGTCGAAGGAGATCACGACCCCCATTGAGCACAAGTCGCGGCATCGACTCCTGCGATCCAGGCCGACGGTCCAGCAGGGCTGGACGCGGTCCGCTATCGACGACGCAATGAAGTGTTGAGAGCGATTGCCGCTTGAATCAGGGCGCCGAGAGCCTTTTCGTTGATCTGCTCGCCTTGGTGGAAGTCAATTGCCCGTCGGACGTTGCCGTCGAGGCTGGAGTTGAAGAGCCGCGCTGGGTCCGGCAGCGAAGCGCCCCTCATGAACGTGAGTTTCACGATGCTTTTGTAGGTCTCGCCCGTACAGATAATTCCGTCCCGTGACCATACGGGAACCCCTCTCCACTTCCACTCCTCGACCACCTCGGGGTCAACGTCGGTCATCAGTGTGCGGATCCGAGAGAGCATCTCGCCTCGCCAGTCTCCGAGCTCCTTGATCCTGGCATCAATGAGCTGTGAGGCATTCCCGCCTTGTTGGGCGGAACTTGTCCGGGCGATTGCCTTCTTGGCCGGCACCTTCTTTGCGGCCTTTTTGGCCGGCACCTTCTTGGCCGGTACCCGCTTGGCGGCCTTCTTCGCCGGCACCTTCTTGGCCGGCACCTTCTTGGCGGCCTTCTTGGCCGGTACCCGCTTGATAGCCATCTGCACCTCTCCCTCAAGTGGGTCCGTTGACAACGACTGGTCCAGTATCTCAGCCGTGCCACTGCCTCGACGGTGATACGGAGCATTTTTCGACCGTTGGCATTGGCTCAAGAGGGTTCTGGCAGCCGACAGGGTGCAGCTTGGTTGCATTGGTCCTCGAACCCTTGAACCGCTCAATGACCGAGCCGTACGCTGAGGTTGCAAACCGCTCTGAGGGGGGCTGTGTGTCTGCGCGCACGGAAGAGGTGCTCGATGCCTCGCATAGCGAGAATGCGCGGCGGTTCCTGTCGGAACTGTGCCGCCGGCATCCACGGCTCTTGTGGATGCTCGGACTCTTCTCGGCTACGAGCCTGGTCGTCTATTTCGCGTGCCTCGCATTCCTTCCACAAATGGATTTCCGTGTGTACCGGATGGGAGCCCAACACGTCTTCGGCGCTGGCCTCTATTCGTCAGAGCTGACAGTTCTCGGCCGACATCTGCTCTTCACGTACCCACCCTTCGCGGCACTGCTCTTCTGGCCGATTTCTCACTTCTCCACCTACGCCGGTCAGACGATCTGGGACGCCGTTGACCTTCTTCTGCTGACGGTCCTCATCGTGGTCAGCATCGCGGCCGCCCGAGAGAGAAGTGTGGTTGGCTCTGATTGGCGAGTTGCGTTGATCCTCTTGGGACCTATCGGCTTCTTCTTGTATCCAGTCCGCTCCAACTTGGTTCTGGGTCAGATCAACATCCTCTTGGTGCTCATGATTGTGGTCGATCTCACGATGAGTCCTTCCTGGCGTGGCAGGCGCCTTCCCCGAGGGGTGCTGGTGGGAGTCGCTGCGGCGGTCAAGCTGACGCCGCTGATCTTCATTCCTTACTTGGCGCTTTCCGGCCAGTGGCGAGAGGCGCGGCGTGCGGCGGCGTGTTTTGCGTTGGCTACGGGGGCGATGTTCGTCGTCGCTCCGAGAGCATCTTGGCAGTACTTCACCAAGGACGCCTACGACGTCAAGCGAGTCGGCAATAGCGTGGTCTCGGGCAACCAGACTCTGCATGCTGCGATCCTTCGGTCGCACGTCGGAGTGGACTCAGCGGTTCTCGTCTGTGTCCTGGGCGTGGTGCTCTGCGGCGGCATCGTTGTCGCCGCCTGGGCCTATCGGCGATCGTCGGCCATGCTCGGCATGCTCGTCTGCGCGGCGACCGGCCTGATGATCTCGCCTATTTCGTGGCTTCATCACTATGTCTGGATCGTGCCCGTCTTGATATGGCTCGTCTGTGGACTCGATAGACCGGCCGGAGGTATCTGGTGGGCTCTCGCGGGAGCATTCGTGTTTGCGGTCGTTCCCCAAGTCCACGCCCACGGAGTACTGCGATTTGTCCTGTCCAACTCGTACGTACTGGCGACCTTGACCTTCATCGTGCTCACCGCCGTCTTGCTTCGGCGGCGACGCGGTGCCCTGGAAGGCTTAGGTGCGGCGCCACCCGACACGCCACCCGAGACGGCACCGGTCGGCGTCCTTGGTTTCAGCGAGCGCCCGTAGGGGTTTGGCCTGTCCCGCCATCGCATGCCTGACGTCGAGGGCGCGATCGGCGTCCAACACGACTCTCGCTTCACTTCGCCCGCTCGCCCTGCCGAGTCGTATCGGGACCGGAAAAATCGGGGCTGATCAGCGAGTTTCAACTGGAGACACCATCGCGGTCCAAGAAGCACTGGTAAGAAGGCCCTCATTGCTACTACCGTTGGAGGCACATCGAGAAGGAGCGGGCGATGGGAATTCGATCAGGGCGGTTTCTGGCAATTCTGGCGTTGGGCATCACAGGCCTTATCGCCATTCCGGCCTTTGCCGGGGCGGCGAGTGGGGGAGCGCCACTCGGGCGCACGGATGCGGCCGAGGCAGGGGCGGGTGCGACGCCCGCCGCCTGCAATGTGCCCGCAGGTCCCCGTGTCGCTCGTTGTTATCTGAGTGTCGAGCAGGCTGCGCAACTACCGGCGGCCTCTCCGTCGGCGACTGCTGCAACCCTTTGTCAGGCCAACAAATCCGCGGGTTGGACCGCGTGCAACCTCGAGTCGGCCTATGGGGTCAAGCAAGCAGTCAAGACCGATGGCAACGGCAATGTCGTGGCCATCGTCGAGGCGTATGACGACCCCAACGCAGAATCCGACCTGGCGATGTATCGATCGAAGGAGAAATTGCCCGCTTGCACGACGGCCAACGGATGCTTCGAGAAGGTGAACCAGACGGGTCAGACCAGCAACTACCCGAGCACGAACGGCGGGTCGTGGGCCGGCGAGACTGCGCTGGACACCCAAATGGTGTCGGCCATCTGCCCGCTCTGCCACATTTTGTTGGTCGAGGCGAATTCCAGTGGTTTCGGAGACCTGACGGCGGCGGAGGACGAAGCCGCGACCCTGGGCGCGCATGTCATCTCCAACAGTTGGGGGAGCGGGGAGTTCGACGGCGAGACCTCTTATGACACCAGCCTCGATCATCCCGGGGTCGACATCACCTACTCGTCCGGGGACGGCTCTTACCAGGGAGGCGTGCAATACCCGTCGGCATCGCCCTACGTCACCTCGGTGGGTGGCACGCAGCTGAAGCCAGCGACGAACGCCAGGGCCTGGAAAGAGACTGCTTGGGTGACCAAGGGCAGTACCCCTCCGACCCAGGGGTCGGGAAGCGGTTGCTCCTCCTTCGAACCCAAGCCGACATGGCAGTCCGACGCCGGATGCTCGAACCGCATGACCGCCGACGTGAGCGCCGTCGCCGCCAACGTCATCTTCTACCAGTCGTACGCGACTGCTCGCGGGTGGTACTTCGGATTCGGCACGAGCGTGTCGTCGCCGATCATTGCCGGCATGTACGGCCTGGCCAACAACCAGCCGACCTTCACGGTCGCGGCCTCGGCTGCTTACGCAGCCCCGTCGACCGACTTGTTCGACATCGTCAAGGGCAGCGAGGGCACCTGCACGCCGACCTACTTCTGCCAGGCCGGCCCGGGCTACGACGGTCCCACCGGGCTGGGGACGCCGGACGGATTCGGCGCATTCCAAGTCCCGGTGACTGCAGCACCGACCATCAGCTCGGTGGCCTTCACGGGATCGGCGGCAAATCCCACGGTGACGATCTCCGGGAGCAACCTCGGATCCGAGCCCAGCGGCGGTCCGCCGGGTTGCAGCACCACGGGTCAGAACTTCCCGGGGAACAGCTTGACCTTCAACGACAGCACCGGTGGCTGGACCGCCGGCACGGGGGGAGACTGCATCGGCCTCGTGGTGAGCTCCTATACCAACTCGCAAATCGTGTACACATTCGGCTCGGGCTACAACGAGTTCGGCACTGCGAACAGTGGTGACGCCTACGGCCTCACCGTCCAAGGCGTGACCTTCAGCGGAACGGTGGCCTACTCCTGAGCTTCCGCCTCCTGAGCTCCAGCCGTGCGTGGGTCGGGGACAGCGAGCGCGGGAACGGGCCGGCCCTCGAGGCCTACCCGAATCAACCGAAGCGCGGCGAGGCGATGGAGCTCAGAGAGGTGCGGTGACGTCCGAGCTGATCTGACCCTGGCGTTGACGGGGGCCGTTCCGCCGCCTCATTCCGGGACCGACCAGCAAGAGCCGACCCGAGCGCAGGAGGCGGTCGATCTTCTCCTTGGGCATCGGCTGAGCGAAGAGGAATCCCTGCGCCTTGGGGCAGCCGGCCTCTCGGAGGGTGCGCAGCTGATCGGGCCGCTCGATGCCTTCGGCGACGATGTCGAGGCCGAGCGCTTCCCCCAGTTGGACCAACGTGCGGACCAGCGCCGCACTCTGGACCGAGGTCGTCGCGGTGGTCAGGAAGGAACGGTCGATCTTCAAGATGTCGACGGGGAACTGGCGCAGGTAGCTGAGCGAAGAGAACCCGGTGCCGAAATCATCGATGGCCAGCCGTACGCCGAGTGACTTGAGCTGGCGCAGGCGGTGCACCGTGGCATTGGTGTCGACCATGAGGGTCGATTCGGTGATCTCGAGCACAAGGGCGGCCGGATCGATACCGCTCGAACGAAGGGCATCGCGAACCTCGTCAACGAATTGATCGGTCGCCAGCTGCACCGGCGAAACGTTGACGGCCACCGTCATCCACGGGAAGGAGTAGCGCCATAGAGCACCTTGACGGCACGCCTCGTTCAGGACCCACCGACCGATTTCGTTGATGGCACCAATCTCTTCAGCCAGGGGGATGAAGCGGTCGGGTGAGACCCAGCCCAGCGTCGGGTGGTGCCAGCGCAGCAGCGCCTCGACGCCGGTGAACCGGAAGTCGGTGAGATCGACCACCGGCTGGTAGTACAACTCGAACTGCTGCTTGCCGAGAGCTCCGTGCAGGTCGATCGCCATTTCGAGACGCTCGTGCACAGCTGACTGCATCTCGGGGAGGAACAAGGCGGAACAGTTCTTCCCTCGGGCCTTTGCTTGGTAGAGGGCCACGTCTGCGTTGCGGAGCAGCTCTCCCGCCTCGTACTCCTCACCCATGGCGATTCCGATGGAGGCCATGACCGTGACATTGCGCCCGTCGAGGTGGAACGGCGTGGCCCGGATGACATCGAGGACGCGTTGGGCGACGATCTCGGGGCCGTCAGTCAGAGACGAGCCGGCCACGAGGACGACGAATTCGTCACCACCGATGCGGCCCAACGTGTCGACGTCGCGGACCGCTGAGCCGAGCCGGGTGGCGACCGCCTGCAAGAGCTCATCACCGACGATGTGCCCGAAGGAGTCGTTCACTTCCTTGAAGTTGTCGAGATCCACGAAGAGCACGGCCATTGGCGCCTGTGCTTCTCGAGCCTCGGCGAGCAACTGCTCGGCGCGCTCGAGCAGCAGGGATCGATTGGGCAGTCCGGTGAGGGCATCGTGCAGCGCCTGGTGGCGCAGCTGATCCTCGAGGCGCCGGCGTTCCGACACGTCTTGCGCCATGACGAGCACGCAGCCGCGGCCGTTGAACACCAAGCGGTGGGAGGCAATATCGACGTCGATGAGGAGGCCGTCCTTGGTGAGGTGCCGCCACGAGCCCGAGTCCTCGAGGTCATTCCGTGGATCCGAGATGTGCTCGTTCAGCTTCGGGACGTCCTCAGGGGGCCGGATCTGGGCGATCGTCATGGACAGGAATTCGCTACGTGAATAGCCGTAATGAATCAGCGCAGCTTCGTTGACCTCGACGAAGCGCAAGGTCTGGACGTCGTAGACCCACATAGGGTGCGGATGGCGCTCGAAGAGCATGCGGAAGTCCTCTTGGGACTTTCGCAGCGCCGCTTCCGCATCTTTGCGACCGGCGATGTCATGGGCGAACGCGTGGAACCGAACCCCGTCGGGATCCCGGGTGCGCCAGAAGGCGAGTTCGATGGGAAACTCGCGTCCGTTGCGGTGCTGCGCGGCGAGCTCGAGACGTTGACCGAGCAAGGGTTCCTCGCCGGTGGCGGCGAGGTCGGCCAGACCCTTGCGATGCCGGGTCAAGTCGCGGCGCTGCTTCGGGGAGGATGACATCCTCACCCCGGCGTCCGATTGCTTCAGCGCGGCTCCAACCAAAGAGCACCTCGGACTGCGAGTTCCAATCGGTCACGATGCCGAGTTCGTCGATCTCGACGTAGGCGTCGTTGGCAGTCTCGAGCGTGGTGCGAAGTCGCACTTCGGAACGGCGGAGTGAATCCTCTGCTGCCGCGAGATGGCCGGCGCTCACGCCCAGAAGGCCGATGACGAAGAGGGTGGCGAGTGCAGTCAGCGCCGCAAGCCCATATTCGTCGGGCGGTTGGATGAAGGTTGGGGCAAGGCCAAGGCTGACGGCGGACTGACCGGCGACGACGCCCGCCGCGACCCAGGCCGCGATTTCGGGCCACGGGTTGCCGTCGGCGACGGTGAGGTTGTCGTGCGCGACGAAGACAAAGGCCAGGGTCAGGGCGGGTCCCCATCCCGTCAGGTACATCAGGGTGGTGGCTAACGCGACCTGGACGGCGATCCGCAGTCGCCACCGCCGCCGTGTGGGGGCGGTGACATAGATCAGATGGGCCGTCCACGAGAGGGAGTAGCCCACGCCGACGACGACGACGAGCAGCCAGAGGGGTTCCTTCGCCACGACGTGAAAGCGCTCCAGCCACCACAGGGCAACGGCGGTCGCCACGACGATGACGAAGACGAAGCGGGTGACGGGGAGCGCCCATTCCGCCCGAACGCGAGCGGACAGCCTGGAACCCTCCGGCATGGGGGCCGTGTTCACTGTGTGAGAATCGGCACCCGGGCCCGCGGGCCAAAGGGCACCCGACGGTGCGTGTCGATTGTTGTTGAAAACTTGTGATTCGGCGACACCCCACTTCCGCCGACCACGATGGCCCGAGAACACGGAGGTGAACTGCGTCCGAGTCGGGTGGCGGACAAGTCTGCAACCGGTGTCGCAGACGGTGACTCGGTGTGATGCCGCGGCGAGGGGAGTGGCGGCCTTGCGACACGGCCAGGCCCACCGTGGCTGCCCTCGTTCAGCTTGCGGGATGGTCGGGGCTCGTCGGAAGCGGCCGCTGCCTCGGCTCGTGGAGTCGATGCGCTGGTTCCTCGCTTGCGACGTCCTCGACTCCGACGTCGCCAGAGTCAGGGGCGGCGGGGACGGTGCGCACGGCGTCGCATGCGTCCCGTGCTCAGGCTGCGCCCTTATGCCCTCGGACAATCCGACGAGACGTCAGCGGCGTCGGGTCCGCCCCAGCCCGATGGCCCGGACGAAGTGGTTGATCTGGCGATTGCCTTCCCGGTAGATCACCCGCCGTGCCTCGCGCTGCGCTGCGCCCGAGGCGGCGCCGCCCAGCCCGCCGCGCTGGTAGCCGTGCTCGACGGCTTCGACGTTGCCGAGGTCACGGGCGAAGCGGTAGAGCTGCGAACGGGTCGTGCTCATGACGGAATCTGCTCTTTGCGGGCCCGGTCGGCCAGGATGATCCGCTCCACCACGGTACGAAGCTGCTCGGGGTCGCCCGTCGCCTCCATCAGGTCGAGCTCCTCGGGCGTCACGCCGACGCAGCCCAGGCCCCCGTCGTCGAACTCGGACCGGCGCCAGGCGAGCCAGGCGCTGCCGTCCTCGTCCTTGCGCTCATCCTCGACCGCATTGATCAGGGCGACCAGCTCGATCTGCCCTTCCGCGTCGACGTCGTATTCGATGAACAGCATTCGGCCGCCACCTCCCGCACCAGTAGCTGGAGATTAGGGCAGGCCAGAGGGCGTCATCGTGCCTTCAGGTTCGCCCCGTACGCTTCGGCGCGGTTCCATGAGGCGCAGTTCCATGAGTTGCCCGTTGCGCAGTACAGATCCAAAGGCGTCCCGGTGGCGCCCGCCCGCCCCCGACCGGGCCGAGAACCGAGTGGGGCCTGGGCGGATCGGCGGTCGAGCGGCGCCAGTGGCCGTATCTCGGTGGGCCCGCGGGCTAAGTTCGGCAGTTCCCAGCCGCCCCCATTCGGAAGCAAGGTAGGACGTGGAGCACATTCTCGGGCCCCTGGGCCATGCGACGGTTCTCGGCGCCAGCTTCGAGCACTTCTTGGGGCAATGGGGCTACGCCGGAATCTTCATCCTGAGCTTCATCTCCGCCATGGGACTCCCGGTCGGGGCCGAAGTGGCGGTGATCTACGGCGGTGTGCTGGCCAGCGGCCAGATTCCGGGCGAGAAGCCACTCAACATTGTCGCCGTCATCGTGGTGGCCCTCGCCGGCGAGTTGCTCGGCGACGTCGCCGGCTACTCGATCGGCAAGTTCGGCGGGAGACCCCTGGTCGATCGGTTCGGCAAGTTCCTCCTGCTCACGCACAAGGACCTCGACCGGGCCGAGGCCTGGTTCGCCCGGCGGGGTGAACCCTTCGCGCTCTTCGGGCGCTTCATCCCCCTGTTGCGCAGCTTCGTGTCCTTCGCCTGCGGCCTGGGCGAGATGGCGTTCGGCAAGTTCATGCTCTTCACCTTCATCGGTTCGGCCATCTTTGCCACAGCCCAGGCTCTTTTGGGCTACAGCCTCGGATCGAGCTACGAGCACGTCCTCAAAGCCTTCAGTAACGCGGGGTACGTGTTCGGGATCCTCTTCGTTCTCGCCGTGATCGTGGGCCTGGCCTACCGCTTTCGGGAGTACCGCAAGCAGGGGGCCGAGCAGGCATCATCTGACGCCGACGCCTGAGGAGGGATCAGAGGGATCACCTGGGGCCCGGCACCGGGGCCGGGGGTGCCCGGCGGCTCCGGGGTCGAGGCAGGGCCGGAGACCCCCGGATCAGGGCCGGCGGAGGCCCGGGGCGGCAAACCAACTCACCCGCAACCGGAATGCGACAGGCCGCAGCAAAGACCTGGTCAGAGCGAGATCGAGGTAGGAATTCGTCCCGGGAAAGGGCCAAACGGCCCTGAAGCGGGACCAAGGACATTGATCAAAAATTGCCCCGGTGTTACCTTCCTTTGCAGGATCCGGGGGGAGGGGCGGTATGGCCATGCGGCGGAGCAGAACCCCATCTTCACATCGTGGGCGCGGAGTTCGGTGGGGCGTCGTCCTCGCCGGTGCCGTCGCGCTGGGTTTTCCGCTGCTGGCCCTGCAAGGTCCGGGCCAGGCTGGGGCAGGGCAGGCCGGCGACACCACCAAGTACATCGTCTCGTCCCCGTCGGGGACGCTGTCCTCGGGGGCACTGTCGACGGTGACCAGCACCGTGGCGGGTGTCAGCCCGACGGTCAACTCCGATCTCGCACCCGTTGACGCAGCCACGGCGCAACTCGACCCGTCGCAAGCGTCGTCGCTCGCCGCCGTGCCCGGCGTCGTCGTCACCCCGAACGTGCAGGTACAGGTCCAGGACACCGTCGGCCCCCCGGGACGGCCGCCGGCCGCGGTCTTCCCCGAGCAGACCGGGGCGTCACAGCTCTGGTCCCAGGGCGACACCGGCCAGGGCGTGAACGTGGCCGTGCTCGACACGGGCATTACGCCGCTGCCGGACTTCGCCGGGCGCCTGGTCGACGGCGTCGACCTGAGCGGCGGCCACAACCCCTGGAACGATCAATACGGTCACGGCACGTTCGTGGCCGGGCTCATCGCCGGTAACGGCGCGTCCTCGAACGGTCAGTACATGGGAGAAGCCCCCGGAGCCGGCCTCGTCTCGGTCAAAGTGGCGGGGGCGAACGGCAACACCACCCTGGCCACGGTGATCGAGGGCGTCGGCTGGACCATCGCCCATGCGGCGACGGACAACATCGGCGTCCTCAACATGTCGTTGGGCTACCTCCCGCTCACGTCGACCGTGCTCGACCCGCTCGACCAGGCGGTCGAGATGGCGTGGGAGGCCGGCATCACCGTCGTGGTGTCCGCCGGCAACTCGGGCCCGGGCAACGGGACGATCCTCTCCCCGGGTGACGACCCCTTGGTCATCACGGCGGGGGCCGTCGACGACGGGGGACAGGTCACCCCGGCCAACGACACCATGACGACCTTCAGCAGCGCCGGCCCGACCAACCCCGACGGCTGGTTCAAGCCCGACCTGGTCACGTCGGGACGCTCGGTCGTGAGCCTGCGCGACCCGGGTTCCACCATCGACGTGCAGAACCCGTCCGCCCGCGTCGGCAGCGCGAACTTCGTCGGCTCGGGCACCTCGTTCAGCTCGGCCATCACGGCCGGTGCCGCCGCCCTGCTGCTCTCGGCCGACCCCGGGTACACGCCCGACACCGTGAAGGGCACGCTGCTCGGCACGACCACTCCGGGCCCGGTGGGCAACCCCTTCGTGGACGGGCACGGCGACCTCGACGTGGCCAACGCGGTGGCGTCTCCGGCCCATGACCCTGTCCCAGTCGCCGCCGACACAGGCCACCGCCGATGGGCGGCAACGTCTCGCTCGGCGTGAGCGGCGAGGGCTCGTCGTGGAACCCGGCCAACTGGACCGGTTCCGCCTGGAACGGCTCGGCCTGGAACGGCTCGGCCTGGAACGGTTCGGCCTGGAACGGGTCGGCCTGGAACGGCTCGGCCTGGAACGGGTCGGCCTGGAACGGCTCGGCCTGGAACGGGTCGGCCTGGAACGGGTCGGCCTGGAACGGCTCGGCCTGGAACGGGTCGGCCTGGAACGGGTCGGCCTGGAACGGCTCGGCCTGGAACTGATCGAGCAAGGCTCGAGCAGGACACCCGCCGGCAGGACTCGCATGACGGCCACGGAGACGGCAGGCACCATGGAGGCTGAAGTCTCGTGACACTTCCGAAGGCGTCGCGGCTGGTCATCGCGGCCTGGGCCCTGGCCGGGCTGGTCGCGCTGACATCGGGCTGGAGCGGACCCTGGCCGCCCCGTTGGCCCGGGGCGACGGCGATCTGGTTCGCCTCGGTCTTCGCCGTGCTCATGGCGGTCAGCTGGATCTGGCCGATCACCCTCTACATCGGCGGCGAGTCGGACGCCATCGACTTCGACGAGGGGTTCCTGGTCCTGTTCCTCCTCCTGATCCCCGCCTCCATGTCCGTGCTGGTGTTCGCGGTGGTGACGATCGCGGCCCAGGCCATCAAGCGGCGGCCGTTCGCCAAGTCGATCTTCAACGTGGGCCAGGTCGTGACGTCGGCCGGCGTGGGTGCCCTGGCCTTCGTGCTCCTCCACGGATCAACCGACTCGGTCGGCTACGCCAAGGTCGGGGCGGCCATTGTGGCGGCGCTCTGTTACTTCGTCGTCAACACCGGGTCCATGGTCACGATCATGCTCACCCTGGGGACGCCGTGGCGCAAGGTGGTGTTCGCCGGCATCGAGGGCAAGCTCCTCATCGCGGCCGGCGGCATCTGTCTGGCCATCCCGGCCGGATTGCTGCTGGCGCAGCACCCGCGCTATCTGCCCATCGCCCTGCTGCCCGCCGTCATCCTGCGCTTCGTGGGCGCGGGCCACTTCTACGCCCGGCACGACCGGGCCCGCCTGCTCGGGCTCTTCGAGGCCACGCTCGACGTCAACCGCAGCATGGGGACCGACGAGACCAAGACGGCCGTGCTCAATGCCGCGTCCAGCCTGCTCCGCTCACCCGACGCCTCGCTGGGCCTGAGCGAGCCCAGCGGCGACGACGACGAGCTGGCCGCCCCGATGGCCGTGCGGGACGAGACGCTGTGGCTCCGCGTGGTCGGGCGCAGCCAGACCGAGCCCTTCGACGACGCCGACCAGACCCTGCTCGAGGCGCTGGCCTCGGTGGGTTCCATCGCCCTGGCCAACACGAGCCTCTACGCCGAGGTGCAGCAGCAGAAGGACAAGCTCTCGATCATCACGAGCAGCCTGGGCGAGGGCGTGTGCGCCGTCAGCGAGACCGGGGAGATCACGCTTCTTGAACCCGGCCGGCGCCAGCATGCTTGGCTGGTACACCGTCGGCGCCGGCGAGGACGACGGCCCGATTTTGCCGGCCGACGAGACGCCGCGCTTCCTGCTCGACCCGGCCATGCGGGCCATCGCACTGCGGCGCAACGTCACCAGCTACGACACCCGCTTCGACCGGCCCGACGGCTCGCACTTCCCCGTGACCATGACGGCCTCGCCCGTCGTCGGCGGCTCGGCGCCCTCGGGAGCCGTGATCGTGTTCCGCGACACGTCCGAGCGCAAGGCCTTCGAGGAGCAGCTGGCCCGCCACGCCTTCCAGGACGCGCTGACCGGCCTGGCCAACCGGCGCCTCCTGCTCGACCACCTCGACCACGCGCTCTTGCAGGCGGACCGCAACGGCAGCCAGGTGGGGGTGCTGTTCTGCGACATCGACCGCTTCAAGGTGGTCAACGACAACCTGGGCCACCAGGTGGGCGACGAGCTCCTGCGGGTGATCGGCGAGCGCCTGCGCCGCGCCGTGCGGCCCGGCGACACGCTCTCGCGCTTCGGCGGGGACGAGTTCGTCATCCTGCTCGAGGGCATCATGTCGCCCGACGACGCCAGCGACGTGGCCAACTCGGTGCTCGGCGCGCTGCACGACCCGATCGTGCTCAGTGCGGGCCACGAGGTCGTGACGACGATGAGCATCGGGATCGCGCTGAGCGAGTACGGCAAGTCGCGCGACGACCTGCTCCACGACGCGGACGTGGCCATGTATCGAGCCAAGGACCGTGGCCGGGGCGGGCAGGTCGCCATGTTCGACGTCGACCGCATGGGCGGGCGCTCGGTCGGCCGCCTCGATCTGGACACCGCGCTGCACCACGTGGTCGAGCGGGGCGAGGTCGAGGTGCACTACCAGCCGCTGGTCTCGCTCAGCGACCGGCGCATCCTGGGGGCCGAGGCGCTGGTGCGCTGGAACCACCCGGACCACGGGATGCTCCTGCCGGCCCAGTTCATCCAGCTGGCCGAGGACAACGGCACCATCCTGCCCATCGGCCAGCTCGTCCTCGAGCAGGCCTGCCGGCAGATCAGGGACTGGTCGCAACGCTTCGGGACCCAATTGCAGATCGGGGTCAATCTCTCCGCCCGCCAGTTCCAGCAGGTGGCCTTGGCCGACGACATCGCCGAGGTGCTGCGGACGACCGGGATCGAGCCGTCGCAGCTGTGCCTCGAGATCACCGAGAGCCTGGCCATGGACGACGTCGATCTGACGACCACCATCCTCACCCGGCTGCACACCGTCGGCGTCCGCCTGGCCATCGACGACTTCGGGACCGGGCACTCCTCGCTCGGCTACCTGGCCCGGTTCCCGATCGACGTCGTCAAGATCGACCAGAGCTTCGTGCGCGACATCGACAAGGACCCGGTCAAGTCGGCCATCGTCTCCGCCGTGGTGGCGCTGTCCCAGGCCATCGACTCGACCACGGTGGTCGAAGGGGTCGAGACGGCAGCCCAGCTCGAGGAGCTGCGCAGCCTGGGCTGCGACGTGGCCCAGGGCTTCTACTTCGCCCGCCCGGTGTCGGCCGCTGCGTTCGAGCGGCTGCTGACCGCGAGCTCCGGCCCGAGCCCCACCGCAAGCCCGCCCGACCTGCGCGTCGTGCGGGGCGGGGAGGCCGTCGCCGGCTAAGCGGCCGGGGCGGATCACCACACCGCCCGCAGTACGCTTTGGCGCGATGACCGACGGCAGCGCAACGACCCGATCGGACGTCGAGGCGGCAGCCGGCGACCGTCCGCTGCGGGTCCTCATGGCCAAGGTGGGCCTGGACGGCCACGACCGTGGCCTGCGCGTCGTGGCCCGCATCCTGCGCGACGCCGGCTGCGAGGTGGTCTACGCCGGCCTGCGCCAGTCACCCGAGAGCATCGCGGCCATGACGGTGCAAGAGGACGTCGACGTGGTGGGCGTGTCGATGCACAACGGGGCCCACCTCACGCTGGCGCCCGCGGTCGTCGGCGCCCTGCGCCAGGCCGGGCTCGAGACGCCGGTGGTGGTCGGCGGCATCGTCCCGCCCGGCGACGTGGCGGTCCTGCTCGCGCGACGGGGTGGCGGCGGTGCTCGGGCCGGGCGCCTCGAACGAGGAAGTGGTGGCGACCGTGCGCGCCGCCGCGTCCTCCGCCGAACTAGCCGGCGGTCGCCTGGAGCAGCGCCTGCTGCAGCAGCGGCACGACCTCGTGCCAGTCGGCCACGATGCCGATGTCGCAGTGCTCGAAGACCGGTGCGCTGCGGTCGTGGTTCACGGCGAGGATGGTGCCCGCGCTGCGCACGCCGACCATGTGGTTGAACTTCCCGCTCAGGCCGATGGCCACGTAGAGGCGCGGCGCAATGGAGCGCCCGGTGATGCCGACCTGGCGGGCCCGGGGCGCCCAGCCCTTGTCGGTCACCTTGCGGGTGGCGGCCAGCTCGGCGCCGAGCACCGCGGCCAGGGGTGCGAGCTGCTCGTACTCGTCGGGGGCCACGCCGGCGCCCACGCCGATGACCACGTCGGCCCGGGCCAGCGTCTCGACGTCGTCGTTGCGGCGCTCCTCGAGCAGCCGGACCTGACCGAGGGCGGGCACCGGGCGGGTGGTGGTCGTGGCCGGCCGCGCCGCCCGCGGGCGCCGGCAGCGGGAGGACGCCCGGGCGGACCGTGACCATGGAGGTGCGCGCTGCGGCAGGTGATGTCGGCGACGAGCGCGCCGGCGAAGGCCGGCTTGGCCGCCACCAGCGTGCCGTCGGCCGCGGCTCGACAGGGCCACCGCGTCGCCCACCAGGCCCGAACCGGTGGCCGCCGCCGCCCGGGCCGCCACCTCCCGGCCGAACGCGGTGCTCGGGGCGAGGAGGGCCCAGGGCCGGCGCTCGAGGACGTAGTCGGTCACGGCCCGGGCCACGTCGCCCGGCAGCTCGGAGCCGACCAGCGTGCAGAGCGACGTCGGCCCCGGCTGCGCTCCGTCCTCCTCAGCGGCGGCGGCGCCCGGCGCCAGCGCCTCGACCGTGCCGCCGACGAGCGCGGCCAGCCGCACCGCCGCCCCGACGAGCTCGGCGCCCACCTGGGGGCGGCCCGGCTCGAGCAGGACGGCCAGCACCCGATCGCCGGAGGGGCGCGCGGCGGCGGGCTCGCTCGGCGGGCGTCGGGCGGGGCCGAGGAGTCGGTGAGCGCCCCGCGCTCGGCCAGGGTGCGGACGGCCGTCTGGACCTGCTCGTCCACCGGACCGTCGAGCACCCGCCGCGTGCGGTTGTGCTCCATCGGGTGGGTCGGGCCGACCACGGTCGGGCTCCCGGGCTCGCCCCAGGGGCCGGCGCCCAGCTCAGCGGGACCGACACGGGTGATCCGCTCGGCGGGCACCGCGGCCCGGCCCTCGGGGTGCACCTTGCACGGCTCGCACAGCCGCTCGGCCACCGAGAGGACGGCGGGCAGCTGCACCTCGACCTCCGACGTGCCGTCGTCCAGCTCGAGCTCGAGGCGGAGCCACCCGCCGCGGTCCTCGAGCCGCTTGACCCCGCCGGCGAAGGGCAGGCCGAGGAGCTCGGCCAGTTCGGGTCCGACCTGGCCGGTCTCGCCGTCGAGCGAGTTGCGACCCACCAGCACGAGGTCGTAGGGGCCGCTGCCTTCGAGCGCGGCGGCCAGGGCCCGGGCCGTGGCCAGCGTGTCGGAGCCGGCGAAGGCCTCGTCGCAGACGTGGAGCCCGCCGTCGGCCCCCCAGGCCACCGCCTCGCGCAGGACGTCCTCGGCGCTGGGCGGCCCGAGCGTCAACGCCGTGCAGGTGCCGCCCGTCTCGCGGGCCAGGGTGACCCCGTGGGCCACGGCCCGGCGGCAGTAGGCGTTCATCTCGAGGTCGAGACCGTCGCGCACCAGGCGGCCGTCCTCGAGGCGCATCGACTCGGCCAGCGGGATCTGCTTGGCCAGGGAGGCGACGCGCAGCGGGCCGCCGACCGCCCGGTCCGCCCCGTTCACGCCCCGGGGCCGCCGGTCCGGGTCAGCACCCGCTCGTCCGCGGGCTCGTCGACGGCCGGCGTGTGGACGTAGCGCTTGCCCCGGGTCCACGAGGCGGCGGCCGCGGCCAGGCTCATCACGATGGCGAAGTCGAAGGCGGCGTGGAGACCCTTGGTGAAGGGACTCGGCGATCAGGCCCGGGAAGAAGCCACGCTGGGCCAGCGCCGCCTGCTGGGTCGCGCTCAGGTGCGCGATGGTCTGCGCCCCGACCAGGTGCTGCACCGGGTTGTAGCCCAGGAAGGCGGCGAACAGCGTCGAGATCGGCGGCAGGTGCGACGCCTGGTCGGCCACGGGCGCGGGCACGCCGTGGGCCAGCAGGCCCGGCGGAGACGTTGTGGGGCAGCGCGGTCGGCCAGGCCGAGGATCATCAGCGAGAAGAAGATGCCGATGGAGATCACCTGGGCCGAGTTCTGGAACGTGGTGTTCATGCCCGACCCGGCGCCGCGGTGCTCGGGCGGCAGCGAGTTCATGACCCCGGTGCGGTTGGGCGCACCGAACGACGCCATGGTGAAGCCGGTGAAGAAGAGGATGACGGCGAAGCACCGGGTAGGAGAAGTTGATCGGGAGCGCCTCGAGCAGGGCGAAGCAGATGGCGGCGCCGATCATGCCGCCGGTGGCGAACGGCCGCGGTCCGTAGCGGTCCGAGAGCACACCCGAGATCGGCCCGGCGATGAACATGCCCACGGTGAGCGGGATCAGGGCGATGCCGGCCCACAGCGGGGTCGAGGAGAACGAGTATCCGTGCAGCGGCAGCCAGATCCCCTGGAGCCAGATGATCAGCATGAACATCAGGCCGCCGCGGCTGATGGCGGCCAGGAAGCTGGCGAAGATGCCGGCGGTGAAGGCGCGGATCTTGAACAGGCCGAGCGTGAACATCGGCTCGCGCACCCGCACCTCGATGATGCAGAAGACGACGAGGAGGACGACGCCCAGCGTCAGGGAGACGATGACCCGCGGGCTGGTCCAGCCCATGGCGTGCCCGCCGTAGGGCTCGATCCCGTAGGTGATGCCCACCATGATGCTGACGAGCCCGAGGGCGAAGGTGGCGTTGCCCCACCAGTCGATGTGGGCCGAGCGGCGCTGGCCCAGCTCGCGGAGCTGCAGGTAGCCCCAGATGGTGGCGAAGAGCCCGATGGGCACCGAGACCAAGAAGATGAGGCGCCAGTTGATCGGGGCCAGGATGTCCGCCCAGGATCAGCCCGAGGAACGAGCCGCTGAAGGCGGCCGCCTGGTTGACGCCCAGGGCCATGCCCCGCTGGTTCTCGGGGAAGGCGTCGGTGAGGATGGCGGCCGAGTTGGCCATGAGCATGGCCGCCCCCACGCCCTGGAAGATGCGCATGATGATCAGGTACATCCCGGCGGCGTCGCCGGTCAGCCAGCACACGCTGAGGGCGAGCGAGAAGAAGGTGAAGACGGCGAAGCCCAGGTTGTACATGCGGACCCGTCCGTACATGTCGCCCAGCCGGCCCAGCGTCACCACGAGCACGCTGGTGGTGACGAGGAAGCCCAGGATCATCCAGAGCAGGTAGAAGCTCTGGCCCGGGAGCAGCGGGTTGATGCCGATGCCCCGGAAGATGTCGGGCAGGGAGATCAGGACGATCGACCCGTCGATCGTGGCCATGAGCATGCCCAGGGTGGAGATGAACAGGGCCACCCACTTGTAGTTGTCGGGCAGCGGTCCGGTCGGGTCGGGTCGGCGCAACCAGCCGGGTTGGGCCATCACCGTCGCACCGGCCCCGAGGCCGGGTAGGCCGCGGCGACCGGTGTCGGGACATGCCGCGGCGAGGGGGCGAGACGTTTGATAAGACCAAACTACTCGCGAGGGAAGCGCCCCCGGCCCTCGCGGCTAGCGACCGACGGCCGCGCCCTCGGGGCTGCGCGGGTCGGACGCGCCCAGGAAGTGTGACGTTCCGGCGACCGAGGTCACCGCGATGATCTGCGCGCAGCCGACGGCGGTCGGGTCGAAGGCCCGGATGGCCTGGACCCGGTGCCCGCGCTCGCGCAGGCCTTCCACCCAGCCCGCCGGGGCGTCCGCCTCGGCCAGCACGGTCAGGTCGTCGCCCCACCAGAGGCGGAACGGGCCGGCCGCCGGCGCGTCGAGGGACATGCGGGGTGCGGAGACCGCCCGGGCCGGGTCCTGGCCGGAGCGCAACATCCGGGCCAGCAGCTGGACGAGGATCTGGGGCTGCGCGTCGCCGCCCATGGCGCCGACGAGGTGGCTGAGCGACCCCTCGGCCGAGGTCACCAGCATGGGGGAGAGGGTGTGCGGCGGCCGCCGGTGCGGGCCGACCTCGGCCGGGTGGCCCTCGACGAGCGAGAAGCCGACACCCCGGTTGTGGAGGAAGATGCCGGTCCTCGGCTCGATGAGGTGCGAGCCGAAGTCCAGCGCGTTCGACTGGGTCAGCGACACGCCGAGGCCGTCGCCGTCGATGGCGCACAGGTGCGTGGTGTCGCCGTCGCCGACCCGGGCGATCGAAGGTCCCACCGAGCCCGCACCGGGAGTGACGTCGGGCGGTGCGGCACGGTCCGCCGAGATGCGGGCCGCGGCGGCCTCGAGCCGGGCCGGGTCGAGGAGGGCGGTCCCGTCGGCCCCGTCGAAGAGCACGTCGGGACGGTCGTGCCCGACGGCGCGCCAGGACTCGACCATCAGGTGCGCCCAGGCCGGGTCGTCGGGCTCGGTGCCCAGCCCGGCCGCCTCGGCCACGGCGGCGCCGGCCAGGGTCAGGTAGCCCTGCGAGGGCGGGGGCACCGTCCACAGCTCATGGCCCCAGGCGCCGGTGCGCAGCGGGTCGCACCATTCGGCCACCGACGTCTCGAAGTCGCCCGGCGCGAAGTGCCCGGCGCCCAGGTCCAAGAGTCCCCGTCCGAATTCGCCCCCGTAGAAGCCGGACCGCCCGTCCGCCGCGAGGGCACGCAGCGTGCGGGCGATGCCCGGCAGGCGCACCCGCTGGCCGATGTCGAGCGGACCGTCGGGGCAGAGCTCTGCCCGCGCCCGGCAGGGCGTGGACGAGGTTGCTGGCCAGGGCCAGCATGATCGAGGCCGGGAAGCCGTCCTCCGCCAGCTCGATCGCCGGCGCCAGCACGTCGGCCCAGGGCAGCCGGCCGTAGCGCTCGTGCAGGGCCAGCCAGCCGTCGACCGCGCCGGGCACCTCCACGCTGCGGATGTCGCCCCGCAGCGGCATCGTCGCCAGGCCCTCGGCGCCGCAGCCGCGCCGGGTCGGACCCCGAGCCGGCCCGGCCCACGCCGAGCAGCGCCTCGGGCGCCGCCCCGGGAGCGCAGACCATGGCCAGCATGTCCCCGCCCAGGCCGCAGAGGTGCGGCCCCACGACGGCCATGGCGGCGCCGGTGGCGACGGCCGCGTCGGCGCCCGAACCGCCCTCGGCCAAGACGGTGATCCCGGCGGAGACCGCGAGTTGATCGGCGGCGGACACCAGGCCGCGCGCGCCGGTGCGTGCCGCGAAGGGAGCGAGAGGAAGGCTCATCTCAGAGGACGACCACGGAGCGCAGGACCTCGCCCCGCTCCATGCGGCTGAAGGCGCCCTCGACGCCGTCGATGCCGATCGTCTCGCTCACGAACCGGTCGAGGTCGAGTCGCCCGTCGAGGTACAGGTCGACCAGCATCGGGAAGTCCCGTGACGGGAGGCAGTCGCCGTACCAGCTCGGCTTGAGCTGACCGCCGCGCCCGAAGAACTCGATCATCGGCAGGTCGATCTTCATGTCGGGCGTCGGCACGCCGACCTGCACCAGGGTGCCGGCCAGGTCGCGGGCGAAGAAGGCCTGTTCCATCACCGACGGATGGCCCACCGCCTCGATGCACACGTCGGCGCCGTTGCCGCCCGTGAGCGACCGCACCGCCTCGACGGGGTCCGACGTGCTGGCGTCGACCGTCTGCGTGGCCCCGAACCCCCGGGCCAGCTCGAGCTTCTTCGGGTCGAGGTCGACGGCGATGATGACGGCCGCCCCGGCCAGCTTCGACCCGGCGATGGCGGCACACCCGACGCCGCCGCAACCGAAGACGGCGACCGAATCGCCCAGTCCCACGTTTCCCGTGAACATCGCCGCGCCGAGACCCGCCATCACGCCGCACCCGAGCAGCCCCGCCGCCTCGGGCTTGGCCGCGGGATTCACCTTGGTGCACTGCCCGGCCGCGACCAGCGTCTTGTCGGCGAAGGCGCCGATGCCGAGGGCGGGGAGAGGGGCGTCCCGTCCGTCAGGGTCATCTTCTGCGTCGCGTTGTGGGTCGAGAAGCAATACCAGGGGCGCCCGCGCCGGCAGGCCCGGCACTCGCCGCACACGGCGCGCCAATTGAGCACCACGAAGTCGCCGGGTGCGAGCGCGCCCGCATCGGGTCCGACCGACTCGACGACGCCCGCCGCCTCGTGGCCGAGAAGGAAGGGGAAGTCGTCGTTGATGCCGCCCTCGCGGTAGTGCAGGTCGGTGTGGCAGACGCCGCAGGCCTGCACGGCGACGACGGCCTCACCAGGCCCGGGGTCCGGGACGACGATCGTCTCGAGGCTGACCGGCGCGCCCTTGGCTTGGGCCACCACTCCGCGCACTTCCTGTCCCATGCAGACTCCTCCTGGTCGACGAGCCCACATGATGCCCGATCGGACTCAGGCGGGTGGGCTGAACATGCAGAAGGGATGCCCGTCGAGGTCCGCGTAGACGTAGAGCGGCTCTTCGGGGTCGGCGAAGCGGTCAGCCAAGACCCGGGCCCCGAGGGCGAGCGCGCGCGTGTGCTGCTCGGCCAGGGCGTCCGGACCGGGCAGCACGATGTCGAGATGCAGCTGTTGGGGCCGTTGCGTCCCGGGCCAGGTCGAGGGAGGCACGGACTCGACCTGTTGGAAGGCGAGATGGGGACCGCCCGCCGGGTTGTCGAGGACGAGCCAGTCCCGGCCGGCGGGGTCGTCCTCGCCGGCCGGCGGCTCGGAGCCGGCGTGGTACGTGAAGCCCAGCAGCTGGCGGTAGAACTCGGCGGCGGCGCGGGCGTTCGTGGTGTCGACCACGATCCCGCGCAGGATGGGAACGATCGCTTCGGTGGTCATGCGGCCATGAAACCACGGGGCTGTCGCGTCCGCGTCCCGCCCGCGGGCCACGTTTAGGGTGACCGGGATGGCGCAGGCGTACGTGGAGGTTCCCGACGGCTGGCGCCGCCTGGGCGGGCGCGGCCTGGGGCCCTTCGTCACCCGTGAGATCTTGGGCCGGCCCGACGGCACCCGGGTCACGTGGGAGTCCCGTTGGCACCGCAAGCACCCGCGGGGCACGCCGTCCGGCTCGACCTGGTGGGCGCCACGTGCCGTGGCGTGGTGGATCGGTGTCCTCTTCGCCCTCGGGTCGGTCTGCTTCGCCATCGGATCGTTTCCGCCTTACGCCACGAGGGTGGGGACCAACCCCGACGACCTCACCTACTTCATCGGCTCGATCTTCTTCACGACCGCCGCGTTCCTCCAGTACTACGAGTCAGCCTCGACGTCGTCGGTGGTGGACGCCACGTCCCGTCGCGGGTTCCGCTCGCTCTTCGGGGTGCAGCGCCGCCGCATCGACTGGTGGGCCAGCCTCATTCAGTTGGCGGGGACGCTCTGGTTCAACCGAACCACCTTCGCGGCCCTCGTCGTCGGTCTCGGCGCGTCGGGGCAACACCACCAGATCTGGCGGCCCGACGCACTGGGCTCGGTGTGTTTCCTCGTGGCCAGCTGGCTGGCCTGGGCGGAGGAGTGCCACGGCTCCTTCGCCTGGCGCCCGTCGCACATCCCGTGGTGGATCACGCTGTTGAACCTGGTCGGCTCGGTGGCCTTCGGCGTCTCCGCCATCGCCTCCTACGTCCAGCCGAACGGGCAGCTGGTCAGCCTGGCGCTCACCAACCTGGGGACGTTCGTCGGTGCGCTCTGCTTCCTGGCCGGCGCCATCCTCCTGCTCCCCGAGCGGACCACGGAGAGCCCCGCGGCCGAGCCGGAGCCGGCGCTCGCAGCGTGATCCGGCGACCGCCGCGTCACCCCGCCGCGCGCGGAGACGCGTCAGCACGGGGGCGAACGCCTCGACCGAGCGCACGCTGTAGTAGCTGATGCCCCAACGTTGCCGGCACCGGATCAGGTGCTCGGCCATCTCATCGGGCGTGCCGATGCAGAGGTACGGGGTCGCGAGGATGTCCTCGACCGTCATTGCCGTACGCCGCGCGCTTTCCGCCGCCCGTTGGCGCCGATCGCGAGTCACGACGACCTGCTGCACCAGGGCGTGCATCTCCAACGAGGGCCATCGATCACCGGCTGACGACCGCACCGATTCGATGGTGCGGTCGAGCCGCGCCGCCTCCCACCGCACCTCGTGGTGCTGGCCGTCCGCCAGGGTCCGGCCCAACATTGTCGGAGCGACGATGTCCGCGTGCACGCGCCGCGTGGGCCAACGCCGTCGGCCCGTTCACCCCGACGAGGAGCGGCACGTGGGCCTGACGGGCTCGCAGGCTCGTGGCACCATCGAGCGTGTAGTGCCGCCCCTGCCGCGTCACCGTGGCGCCGTCGAGCAGCGAGCGCAGGATCTCCACTGCCTCGGCCAGTCGTTCCTTGCGTGCGGTCGGTACGTCGAAGTCGAGCCCCATCGCCCGATATTCGGTGAAGGAATGCCCGGCACCGATGCCCACCTCCAGGCGACCACCGCTCACCTGGTCGAGTGTGGCCAACTCCTGGGCCAACGTCACCGGGTGTCGCAGGTCGTTGTTCAGCACCAGCGTCCCCAGTCGCAGCCGCTCTGTCGCTCCGGCCACTGCGGTCAGCATGACCAAGGGTGACGGCTCCACACCGACATGATCACCGACCTGGAACACGTCGAAGCCGGCTTCCTCCGCCCGTCGCGCTTCCTCGAGCACCCGGACCGGATCACTGGTGGTCGACTGGTACCCGAAGCGGAACGGCCGCACTGCATTGACGCTATCGAGTGCTCCGTCCGCCGCAACCGGCAGCCGCTCCGAGCGCCTACCCTGGCCTTGACCGGTGCCTCGAGTGCCGTCCCGGAGAGGAGACGTCATGCTTCAGACGCTCGACAGTCCCGCCAATGTCTGCGCTCTCGAAGTGGTAGGCAAGCTCGAAAAAGCCGACTACGACACGGTGCTGTTGCCGGCGCTTCGCCAACAGCTCGACGGTGCCGGCGAGATTCGCATCGTGTTCGTTTTCGGTGACCGCTACGAGGGTCTCACCATCGGCGGCAACCTTGCCGATGCCAAGCTCTACGTCAGCGAACTGTTCCACCACGAGCTGTCCAAGTGGAAGCGCTGCGCCGTGGTCACCGACGAGTCGTGGCTCCGCCATGCGATCAGCATGTTCCGCTTCATGATGCCCGGCGAGGTCGAGTGCTTCGAGACGTCCGACGTCGAGGCGGCCATCGCCTGGGCAGCCGCCTGACCGTCTGGTCGCCGCTCAGGGTCTGGGCGCGCGCTTGCGACCGCGGTAGACGCTGGCGAAGAGAAAGCCCGCCGTCGCCAGCGGCAGCAGAATGGCCGCGACGATGCGGTTCCCAGCCAACAGGAAGGCCAGCCCGACCAGCGCTGCGGTCGCCACCGCGAGTTCCGGGGTGTCGCCCACGAGGAAGTCCCACCAGAACAGGCCGAACGCCCGCACAAGGCGCACGACGGTGGTCACGCCGTGGCCTCCTCGGGTCGCGGTGTGGGCAGTCGCGTGCGCATGAACTCCGTCAAGGCGAAGTACACCGCCGCGAAGTACACCACCAGGACCGGGATGAAGAAGTCGCCGCCCGGCCAGCCCACGCCTGCTCCCTCACCCGTCCAGAACAGTCCGAAGCTACAGAGCATGACGCCGACCACGGTCTTGATCGTGTTCTCGGGGACCTCGCTCAGCTGGCGGGCCACCACGAAGCCGACGGCGGCGACGAGCACGAGCGCCGCGGCCGCGGCCAGGGCGGCCAGTCCGAGCCGGTGTTGGGCGGCGCCCAGGCTGATCACGATCAGCACGACCTCGGTCCCTTCGAGGAAGACACCCTTGAAGGACACGGCAAAGCCGATGCCGTCGTAGCCACGACGCGGCGCAGCCGGATCTTGGCCCAACTCGGACACCGTCTCGGCGTAGATCTCGTCTTCGTCGTGCTTGGCCTTGTGCCCGCTGGCGCGCAGGATGGCCTTGCGCAGCCACCCCAGCCCGAGCACGAGGAGGAGTGCACCGACGATGACCCGGAGCGTGTCGATGGGGACGTAGTGCAAGAGCGGCACTCCGACGACGAGCACGAGCACCCCGAGGACGAGGACCGCGGCTCCCGCGCCCAGGAACGCGGAGCGCCAGCCCCGGCTGACCCCGGCCGCGACCACGATGGTGAGCGCCTCGACCATCTCGACCAGGCTGGCCCCGAAGACGGCGATGACGAGGACGATGGTCGACGAGGTGTGCATGGTGATCGGGCCCAGAAATTACCGGGTATCCACGATGGGGCCCGCCAGGCGGGGCAGGGCTAGTCTTCGCCAGCGTGACCAGGGATTCTGCGAGGGAGGGTGGCCGAAATGGCTGAGGCAACACAGGGAGGGAACCTTCGAGGTCGCAACTACGCCGTCGTCTCGGCCGACACCCATGCGTCGCCCGACAGCCTCGAGCACTTCCTCTCCTATGTGGACCCTGCCCAGCGCGAGGCGGTGGCCGCGTTCGGCGACATGTCCTCCCTCGCGATCTCCATGTTCGGTGGGTTCGATCCCGGTGAGGTGGACGAGTCCGATCCGGTCCGGGCCACCGCGGCCCGGCGATTGGCCGGCATGGGCGTCGACACCGACGCGGCCGAGGGGTGGCTGGCCCACTACGGGACGGATTGGGTCGTCCCGGGCGACGGCGATGGTCGCCGGCTCGAGGTGCTCGAGGAGCAGGGCATCCACGCCGAGGTCACCTTGCCCGGGCCCATTTTGGCCGGCGGGCTCTCGCCCGCCATGTACCTCGGCGGTCACAGCGACAAAGGCCTCGAGGTGGTGTGGCCGGCCTTGCACGGCTACGTGCGTTGGCTGGCCGAGTTCTGTGCGGCCGCGCCGGGCCGGCGGGCCGGGTGCATGCCGATCGACTTCCACGACATGGACCGCGCGGTGCAGGAAGTGGCGTGGGCCCGAGAGCACGGCATCTTCGGCGGCGTGATGTTGCCCGCCATGCAGGTGACGTCGAGGCTCCCCGGCTACGCCGACGAGTACTACGAGCCCTTCTGGAGTGCGTGCGAGGAGCACGCCATGGTGGTCAACCTGCACACCGGTGCCTCCGGTTCGGCGACCGACGCCAAGTTTCTCTACGACAAAGCGCATGGCGGCATGCTCGGCCTGTACGAGGTGTTCGTCTTCACCCGCCGACCGCTGTGGTTCATGATCTTCGGCGGGGTCTTCGACCGCCACCCGGACCTCAAGGTGGTCGTGACCGAGAACGGCGTGCAGTGGCTCCCCTCGCTGATTCGCGACATGGAGTCGTTCTTCGACACGCACGGGGGCGCCCCGGTGCGCAACTACCTGAAGATGCGCCCCGCGGACTACTTCGAGAAGCACGTCTGGCTGGGCGGCTCGCTGATGAAGCGCTACGAGGCAGAGATGCGCCACGAGATCGGCATCGAGAAGCTCATGTGGGGCGCCGACTACCCCCACCTCGAGGGCGCCGCCCCGGTGCACCGCCAGGTCCTGCGCTACATCTTCGGAGGGATGCCCGAGGACGACGTCCGCAAGATGCTCGGAACCAATGCCGTGGACCTCTGGGGCTTCGACGGCGAAATGCTCCAGGAGGTGGCGGACCGAGTCGGGCCGACGGTCGCCGAGGTGGCCGAGCCACTCGCGCTCACCGACATCGAGGACACGTTCAGCTGGAGCCTGGCTCGTCCGGTGCCGCTGGTCGGCGCCCGATAGCCCTGGCGTCGCCGACGCGCAGCGGCGGGTGGGGGCTCATGGTCTGCGGATCCAACGGAGGCCGGGTGGTTCCATCAACCGAGGCCGGTGGTGTGCGGGGGACTGGTCACCGTGCTGGCCGCGGCGGCCTCGCCCGGGGCGTGGCCCGTCCTCGAAGTCAGCGTCGACCGTGGTTCCGACAGCGGAGTGATCATCAACGTGGGTTTCATCCTCCTCGCCGGCCAGGCGTCCGCCAACGAGCACCATCACTTCATGAACCTCTCCACCGCCGGCGGGTAAGGCAGCAAATTCCGGTGGTGCGAGAGCCCAGAGTGCGACCCCGGTGCGACGTCGACCGGTGCCGCTCGCGCCGCCCCTGGTCGCGGGCTTGCACTGGCGGACAGGTGGCAAGCGCAGAAACAAGCGCCAGAATGGGGCCCGGAGACCGAACCGACGAACGACCGGGGGCATGGTGAGTCACAAGCACCTGCAGCGGAGTCAAGCGCCACCAGGCAAGGGGAGGCTGGCGGGCAACGCGTCGGCAGCCAAAGCGGCCGGGCTGGACACCCGGGTCAGATCGCTGCTGCTCACACCCGTTCTTCTCGTGGCCACGCTGGGTATCGGTTGGCTGGTCTGGAGCGTCGCGGAATGGCGTCACGGGAGCACCCCGAGCTATCGGCGTACCGGACTACGGGTCGTGCGCCGCTCCGACGGCCGGCCGATCGGCCTGTGGCGCTCCGTGCTCCGCGAACTGTGCATTCTCGTGCTTCTCCTGCCCACCCTCCTCGCCTGCACCGTCCTGGCCCTCGTCTTCGTCATGGGCGCATCGCCTCCCGACGGCCTGTTGCGCCAACCGCGAGCGGCGCCCTGGGACGTGTTGACCCGGACCGAGGTGGTCGACCAGCTCGGCCGGGCCCGAGGTCGCACCAAGCTCAAGCTCGGTGAGGATTGGCCGATCGATCCCTCCCCAGCCCTGGTCCGCCGAAGCGGCGAGAAGTGGCGTCAGAACTGAGCGGCGACCGCCGGACCACCTGATCGTGGCGTCCGCGGCCGGGGATCACCCCGCGACGACGAGGCGGTAACCCAGGTCGAGCGAGTCCCGGGACAGCAGTTCGCCATGGCGTTCTTGCCACGCCCCGTCCTCGAGGTCGGCCGCCAGCGCAGCCACCCCGCGGGCGATCACCTGCGGATCGGCCAGAGCCAGACCCGAGCAGTTGGCCCGTACGGCGGGGTCGAGGTAGGCCTCGGGCCGGCGCCAGTAGGCCCCGAGCACGCCGTCGACCATGTCGATCGGAACCAACAGTGGCACCGTCGAGGTGGCGCCAATGGCCGACGCGACGTCCTGCGCGCCGGGTCCGAGGCCCCGGGTGACCTCGCTCACCTCGGGCAGGTACTCGTCGAGCAACCAGAACGAGGCGTGCAGGTCGAAGTCGATGCTGAGGACGAGCTGGCGGGGCGCCACCCGGCACATCTCGGCCAACCCGGTCGCCCAGTCGTCCCAGTGGTGCAAGGTGAGGATGGCCATGGCGAGGTCCGCGCACCCCGTGGGGAGGGGCAGCGCCGACCCGCTCGCCCGCACGGCGGGGGCGGCACCGGCGGGCCGCTGGCTGACCATGACGCTGGAGGGGTCCACGGCCAGGACCGACCGGCCCGGCGGCTCGTAGGACCCTGTGCCGGCGCCGACGTTGACGATCAGATCCGCCGCGCCGATGTGCTCGAAGATGACCGCCTCCCAGCGCGGATCGGCGCGCCGGTGGGTCACGTAGCCCTGCCCGATGGTGTCGTAGACGGGCGAGGTGGTCATCCGCGTCTGCTCAGGCGGCCGACTTCTCCAGGATGTGGATGCCGCAGGCCGAGCCGAGGCCGATGACGTGGGTCAGGCCGACCTTGGCCCCCGGGATCTGGCGGTCGCCCGCCTCGCCGCGCAGGTGCGTCGCCACTTCCCACACGTTGGCGATGCCGGTGGCCGCGATGGGGTGGCCCTTGGACTCCAGGCCGCCCGACACGTTGACCGGGGTGTCCCCGTCGCGCCACGTGGCACCCGACATGAAGAAGTCAGCCGCGCCGCCGCGCTCGCACAGCCCGAGGTTGTCGTAGTGCACCAGCTCGGCCGTCGCGAAGCAATCGTGCAGCTCGACCAGGTTCAGGTCCTGGGGACTCACGCCCGCCTGCTCGTAGGCCTGCGCCGCCGCGTTGCGCGTCAGGTCGTTCACGTTGGGCAGCACCTGGCACGCCTCTTCCCACGGGTCCGTGGTCAGGATGGAGGCCGAGATCTTCACCGCACGCCTCTGCTGCTCGAGCGAGAGCGTCTTGAGCTTGGAGCCCGACACCACGACGGCCGCCGCCGCACCGTCGCAGTTGGCCGAGCACATCGGCCGCGTGTTCGGGTAGGCGATCATCACGTCGTTCATGATCTCGTCCAGCGTCATCTTCTTGGTGTACGCCGCCAGTGGATTGAGCGTGGAGTGGGCGTGGTTCTTCTCGCTGATCTTGGCGAAGAGCTCGAAGCTGGTGCCGCCGTAGCGGTGCCCGTACTCGAGGCCGATCTGGGCGAAGACGCCAGGCATCGTCTCCGTGCCGATCCGTCCGTCCGTCGGTGCGACCGCACCGACGCGCCCGTGCGGGGTGTAGGTCTTCGAGTCCGAGCCGCGGCTCCCGCCGGCCAGCAGCCCCGCACCGGCCAGCTTCTCGACGCCGACGGCCAGGCCCATGTCGACCTCGCCCGCCTTGATCGCCATGCAGGCCACCCGCAGCGCCGTCGCGCCGGTCGCGCAGGCGTTCGAGACGTTGTACACGGGGATGCCGGTCTGGCCCAGCTGCTTCTGGATCATCTGCCCGGTCGGGGCCATGGCCATCATGAGGTTGCCGGCGCCGATGATGCCGATGTCCTTCATGGTCACGCCGCCGTCGGCCAGGGCCCCGCGGGCCGCCTCAGCCCCCAGGTCGACCAGGTCCTTGTCCGGGTGCTTGCCGAACTTCGTCATGTGGATGCCCAGGACCCACAACTCCTCGGATGCCGATGCCATGGTGCTTAACCTCCCAGTGGTTCGAAACCGAAGCCGACGGCCTCGGTTCCTTCGTCGTCGGTGCCGATCACTTCGGTCGCCAGTCGCACTTTCATGCCGGTCGTCACGTGCTCGGGATCGGGCGTGACGTTGATCAGGTTGGCTCGGACGCTCGTGCCCTCACAATCGACCACGGCGGCCACGAAGGGGACCGGGACGCCCGGGGCGGCGAAGCTCACGATGGTGAAGGTCCGCACCTCGCCGGTCGTCGGTACGTCGACCTGTGCGAACTCGGTGCCCTCGCAGGACGCGCACGCATTGCGACGGTCGAAGAAGCGCGCCCCACAGGACGTGCATTCGTTGGCCACCAGGTGCGGGTTCTCACCCAGCGTCAGGTAGTCCACCAGTGGAATCTGTTGCGCCATCTGCCCCCAAATTCGGGTCGAAAGAGGGTCCTCAACCTATCGGCGCCCTCGGACAGCGGGCCAATCGGTACCTGGACCCAGACTAGGGGTGCGACCTCGGAAAACAGGCCGTCGGGCCTGCCCGGCCGGGTGGCCGTGCCGGTGCAGAGCCCATCCGGGGTGCGGGTGCAGCCGGGATTCGGCCCGATAGGTTCGGGTGCATGCGCTACACACACCTGGGCCGCACCGGCCTCCGCGTCAGCCGTGTCTGCCTCGGGACGATGAACTTCGGACCCGAGACCGACGAGGCGACCTCGTTCGCCATCATGGACTCGGCGCTCGACGCCGGGATCAACTTCTTCGACTCGGCCAACGTCTACGGGCGCTCGGTCGGCCGCGGGGCCACCGAGGAGATCGTCGGGCGCTGGTTCGCCCAGGGGGGCGGCCGGCGCGAGAAGGTGGTCATGGCCACCAAGCTCTACGGCGACATGGGGGAGTGGCCCAATGAGGGTCGGCTCTCCGCTCTCAACATCCGGCGGGCCTGTGACGCCAGCCTGAAGCGGCTCCAGACCGACTACATCGACCTCTACCAGATGCACCACATCGACCGTCACAGCGGATGGGACGAGATCTGGGAGGCCATGGAGGTACTGCGCAACCAGGGGAAGATCCTCTACGCGGGCTCGTCCAACTTCGCCGGCTGGCACATCGCCCAGGCGCAGGAGGCGGCGGCCAAGCGCAACTTCATGGGCCTGGTCAGCGAGCAGTCGATCTACAACCTCATCGTGCGCAACATCGAGGCCGAGGTGCTCCCGGCCGCCGAGAGCTACGGGCTCGGGGTGATCCCGTGGTCGCCGCTCCAGGGCGGGCTCCTCGGCGGGGTCGTGCGCAAAGAGCGCGAGGGCAGCCGCCGCTACGCCGGCCGGGCCGCCGAGACGATCGAGAGCAGGCGCCCCCAGCTCGAGGCCTACGAGGACCTGTGTGCCGAAATCGGCGAGGATCCGGGCACCGTCGGGCTGGCCTGGCTGCTGACCCGGCCCGCCGTCACGGGGCCCATCGTGGGACCCCGCACGCCCGAGCACCTCGAGTCGGCTATCCGCGCCGTCGACGTCACCCTCGACGAGAAGGCGCTCACCCGGCTCGACGAGCTCTTCCCGGGTCACAAGACGGCGCCCGAGGACTACGCCTGGTAGCACTCCGTCGGCGTCCGCTGCCGGGGCGTGCTGTGCCGTGAAAACGGCCTCCCCAGGTGCCCGGACCAGTAGATCACGACGCCCCTGCTCTCGAATGGGCAGTTCGGGAAGGCAAACCCGGACGCAGGAGCGGCAGATTGGCGACCTTAGGCCCGAACCTTCACCTGACTCTCGACACCTGCTGTCGCGCCATCGCCGAAACGCTCGCCGAGGACTCGTCGGTCGTGGCCCAGATCTGCGCCCTCGTCGCCTGATCTCGTCCGGCCACACCTGCGCGGTGGACTATCGCCGGGCGCTACCCACCCCGCCTTTGCATGATCGCCGTCGCGAAGCAGCGAGGTGTTCGCACTGCTGCAGCGGCGGGCTCCCGCTCGGGCGTGGGTGAATCGCGCCGTTGACGGGGTCAGCTGATGACGAAGTACCCGGTCGTCCCGGTGCCTGGGCAGGCCCACTTGCCGGGCTTGGCGGTGGTTCCCACCGCCGTACCGGTGGAGTTGACCGCGCCGACCTCGAGGCAGCCGATCCCCGAGTCGGGACCACCTGTGATGTTCAAGGCAAAGGTGTTCCCAGCTTGGGCCCACGAGCCAGAGTCATCGCCGGTGAGCGTGCTGGTGTAGGTATTGCCCGACGCGATGGTGATCGAGCCGCTGTAATAACCGTCCTCGGTCCAGGTGTAGCTACCGGGAACGATAGGTCCAGCTGTCGCGGGCGCCGCGCCGGGGCGTGCGAACGCACTGCCCGCTGCCGGTGCCGCGCTCGCACCGGGCGGAACCGGCCCGACATAGAACGTGCCGCTCGACTCAAAACCGGGGCAGGCCCAGCTGCCGGGCTTGGCCGCGCTCGAGATTCTCGTGCCCGTCAGGTTGGGCTTGCCCACGAAGACACACCCTCCCGCCGCGTCGCTGCCTCCGCTGATCGTCAAGCCGACGGTTTTGCCGGCCTGGACCCAGGTGCCCGTGTCGCCGTGTCAATCGCGGCGGAGAAGGTGTGGCCTTTCGCAAGGGTGATCGTGCCCGTGTCGGAGCCATTGACGTACCACTCGTAGGTGCCCTTCACGATCGGAGCGGAGCTGGTGCTCGCAGCACCCGCTGCACCGGTCGCATGTTGGAGTGGGTCACCACCCGACTGTGCGGCGCCGGCCAGACCTGCACCGACACCCGTGAGTCCGAAGAGGCAAGCCGTCGCGCCCGCAGCTGCCGCCGTCCACTTCAACCTGTTGGAATGCACCATCGTCGCTCCCTTTCTGTTTCCGGGGTCGAAGGTCCAAACGGTTCTGTTTCGAGACTGCCCCTGCCCCGGCAATTCGCCAGTACCTCGCGATCCCGCTCTTTGGCCAAGTCAGGACAAAGCAGAACGGAACTCTCCCGCCTTGTCTTGACGAGGACCCTACGCCCATTGCAACGCGCAAGCTAGGGGGTAAAGAGGAAACTTATTTTTCGAGGACCCTCTGTCGGGTACGGAAAAGTGCAGGTCGGCCCTGCGGCGGTGGGCCGAATCTGATGTGTCGCCGTGTCGCCCCGGCAGGCGGTCAGGGCCTGATCGACCCGGCCAGTTCTGGTTCTGGCTCGGGCCCCGAGCCCGGGAGCTCGCTGGACTGCAGATCATCCGCGTCGACCGAGACGTGCGGCAGGACCCGATCGAGCCAGCCCGGCAGCCACCAGTTGGCCTTGCCGAACATCATCATGAGCGAGGGCACGACGGCCATCCGGATGAGGACGGCGTCCACCAACACGCCGCCAGCCAGCCCGATGCCGAACTCCTTGATCACCCGCTCACCCCCGAGGATGAAGGAGGCGAAGACGAGGATCATGATCAGTGCAGCCGCCGTGATCGTCTTGCCGGTGGCCGCGAGGCCGTTGCGCACCGCCACCTTGTTGTCGCCGCCGGACTTGATGTACTCCTCGTGGATACGCGACACGAGGAACACCTGGTAGTCCATCGACAGGCCGAAGAGGATGGCGAAGAGCATGACCGGTAAGAAGGCCTCGACCGGGCTGGTGCCGCTGAGGCCGATGATCGACCCGCCGTCGCCCCACTGGAACACGGCGACCAGGATGCCGAAGGCCGCGCCGATGGAGAGCAGGTTCATGACGGCGGCGGTGAGCGGGATGAGGAGCGACCGGAAGACCATCATCAGCAAGAGAAACGAGACGATCACCACCAAGCCGATGAAGAGCGGCAGCTTCGAGCTGAGCACGTTGGCGAAGTCGATGTAGATCGCGGTCGTCCCGCCGACGAGCAGGTTGAGCCCGGAGTGACCCACCGCGGCGGGGATGGTGTCGGATCGCAAATGGTTGACCAGGTCGGTCGTTGCCGCGTCCTGGGGTGCGGTGGTCGGGTAGACATTCATGAACAGGACGTCATTCCCGCCCGTTTTGCTCTTGATGAGGGTGGGCACTGGCGGTTGGGCGACGCCGGGTTGCTTCGCGATGTCAGCCGCCACCCTGTCGACCACGGCTTGCTGGTCCGGCTTGACCACGCCCACCACCGTGAGGGGTCCGGTGAAGCCCGGTCCGAACCCGTTGGAAAGCATGTCGAAAGCGACCCGGGTCGGCGTGCCCGCCGGGTCAGTCCCCTGGTCGGCCGAACCGAGCTGGAGCGAGAAGAAGGGCAACGCGAGGGCCACGATGGCAGCCAGGGCCACGGCCGCGGACACCCAGGGGCGGCGCTGGACCCGGTCGGCCCAATTCGGCCAGAAGCCCTTGCTGTCCGCTCCGATGATCCGGGGGCCGTTGAGGGCCAGGTTCTTCTTCTGCTTGCGGCTCATCACCTTCGGCCCGATGAAGCCGAGCATGGCCGGTAGCAGCGTGAGGGCCGCCACCATGGTGAGGGCGACGCCCACCGCGGCGGCCAGGGCCAGCCCGTAGAGGAAGCTCACGCCGATGGCGAACATGCCCAGGAGGGCGATGCAGACGATGATGCCGGCGAACAGCACGGCCCGGCCGGAGGTGTTGACCGAATTGATGATGGAGGACTCGATATCGCGCCCGGCCACCAGCCCCTGGCGATGTCTCGTCACGATGAAGAGCGCATAGTCCACGCCGACGCCGAGGCCGATGAGCAGCATGACTTCGGGCGAGATGGACGGCATGCCGAGGGCATGGCTCAGCAACCCGATGACGCCGACCGCGGTGCCTAGTGCGAGCAAGGCGGAGAGAATCGGCAGGATGGCCGCGTAGGCCGAGCCGAACACCAGCAAGAGGACGACGAGGGCCAAGAGCACGCCCAGCCCGGTGCTGCTGAACGAGGGGTTGTTCGCGTTCTCTGCGAGGGCGCCGGTCACGGCCACCGTGAGCCCGTCCCCCGAGGTGTTGGTGACGGTGTTGACGAAGCGTTTCGCCTCGGCGTTCGAGATGTTGTTCGGTGTCTTGTTGAAGTCCACCTCGAGGAAGCCGACGGTCTCGTCGTGGTTGATGTTGGTCTTGTCGACGAGGTTCCCGGACGAGTCGAAGGGGTTCCTGGCCACCGTCGCGCCCGGGAGCGCGTCGATCTTCTGCACCATCGCGTCGATGCGCTGGCCGACCGCGGGGTCGGTGAGCTTGGTCCCGTCTGCGGTTCCGAAGACAACCTGCTCGGTGTCACCGGAGCGTGCCGGTGCGACCGACTTGAGCAGGTTGATGGCGTCGAACGACTGGGTGTGCGGGAAGTTGAAGTTGTCCGAGTACGCCGTACCGACCGACTTCACGGCGAAGATGGACACGACGAGCACGGCGATCCACAGCAAGACGACGAGGCGGCGATGACGGACACACCACCCAGCGAGGGTGCGCATTAGAGAGATCTCCTGGAATGGGTCGGACGCCGCCGGGGATCGGCATCACGGGATTGAATAACCCTACCGCCACCAGGGGCAGGCTTTGGAATCACCTCGCTCGGCTGACGTGGGCCAGCGCGTCGAGGATCGGGACGGCCAGGCGGTCGGGCGAGGTGGCCGAACGGGCGACCAGGCGGCCGGCCAGAACCGGGTGCTGCTCGGGGATCGCGAAGAATTCACGTTTACGCAAGGTGAGCAGCGTCACCGGCGACAGCGCCACGACCGCGATGGGCGAGCGCTGTCGGTTGAGCAGCGAGTGCTCGGACCACGACTCGCCTTGGCCCAGGAGCCCGATGGGCGTGCCGTCGCGCTGGACGATGACGTGGCCGCTGACCAGGAGGTGCCAGAGGCGCACCGGCACGCCCTGCGCCTGGATCACCTGTCCCGGGTGCGCCGTGCACACGTCGCAGGACGCCGCAATCTGGTCGAGCTCGTCGACCGGCAGGTCCGAGAAGAGGGCGACGCCGCGCAGGCGGCGCACCGGATCCTCGTCCGCGCTGCGCGGGGGAATGCACATGGCCATGGTCAGTGGTCCATCACCGAACTGCGCGGGGGCCCGCCAGCCGGGCGCTGATGATGGTGGTGGTGCCCGTTGAAGTTCCGCCACAAGAAGAACCCGATGATCGCGAAGAGGAACCACGGCACGTGGTACAGCGGATAGAAGGGCACGGTGGCGCCCGCGACCAGGGCGAGGAAGGCCAGCAAGAAGAGCGCCGGTACAATGCGCCGGCGCCGTGGTGGCGGTGGTGGCGGATCGCTGGGCAGGTGCGGGAGGTCGTCGAACAACCCGTTGAGGTCGCCTCGCGTGGTGGCCGACATGGCGGTGTCGAGGCGGTTCTTGAACTCCGTCTCGTCGAGCCGGCCCTCGGCGTAGTGGCGGGACAGTTTGTCGGCCACGGCATTGCGTTCGTCATCCGAGGCCCGAAGCGAGGCGTCGGGCACGTCCCGTCGTCCCATCGGGTAGGCGGGATCCCAGCGGTAGCGCATCACAGCTCCTTGGTCGTCATGGGGTTGGTGGTCGGGCGATAGGAGGGGTTCAGACGCCCCGCGGGCCCGCTCCCGGGCCAGCAGCTCCTCGGCGACCGAGAGGTCGGTGTCCTCGTCGGGGATCAGGAGCCAGCCGGCCGCGTAGAGCGGCACGGCCAGGCCGCCGAGGAAGGCCAGCGCCACGAAGCCGATACGGACGATCGTCGGATCGACGTCGAAGTAGTCGGCCAGGCCGGAGGCCACCCCGGCGACCATGCGGCCGCGCACGCCACGGTGCAGGCGGGGTTCCTGCCCGTTGGGGGGGATCTGGGCGGAGTCGGTGGCTCCAGTGGTTTCGTTCGGAGTCGTGTCCATGCCGCCAGCGTGAACTCCTGGCCGAGCTGGGGAAATCCGGCATGTCCCTGGTCCGGCCCTGAGTCAGGGCCCAAGACCTCAGGGATGACCCTGATAGCCCGGACGATGCCTCCGTGGGACCATGGAGGCATCGCTGAGGCTCCCGATCCCGGCACGCGACCGCTCGAGGAGGGTGGCCGCCCGACCCCACCGTGGTCGGCCGCGCCCGCGCACAGCTGGCGGGAGTACCGCCGGTCCAACTGGTCCGCGGACAACCCGTGGATCGGCCGCCGGCACCGCCATCACCACACCGGTGGCCACCACCCGGGTCGCCGGTTGAAGCATCTGCGCCGCGATCCGGACAACCGGGTGCTCGGCGGCGTCTGTGGCGCCCTGGCCGAGTCGTTCGGGGTCGACGTCACCTGGGTGCGGATCGGTGTCGTCGTCCTCTCCATCTTCACCGGGGTGGCGGTCCTGCCCTACGCCATGGCCTGGCTGCTGATTCCAATGCGCGGGGAGGACACGAGCATCTTCCACCGCGCCGTGAACGACCGCGTCGGTGTGCGCCTGCTCATCGCACTCATCCCGGTGCTCGTCGTGGTCCAGATCCTCGTGAGCTCGTTGCACCTCGGATTCCTGGGGTTGATCGGCTGGCCAAGCATCCTGGCCGTCGGCATCGGCGTCCTGATCTGGCGCAACGCAGGGGAGTCCGAGCGCACGTTCCTCCATGACGACATCGTCCCGCTGGTCGCCCAGGACACCGAGGGGCGGGGCCGCCGCGTCGTCGTGATCCGGGTCGTGGCGGGCGTGCTCGTCGGGTTGGGCGGACTGACGCTGCTCGTCATGGATCATCGCTACACCACGGCCGCCACTCTGCGACCGGTCGGCGGGGCTCTGCTCGTGATGGCCGCGGTGGTGATCATCTTCGGCCCGTGGTGGCTCAGCCTGGTGCGCGACCTAATGGCCGAGCGCCAGGCTCGTGCCCTGGCCGAAGAACGGGCGCAGATGGCGGCCCACGTGCACGATTCGGTGCTCCAGACCCTGGCCCTGATCCAGCGGTCGGCCGACGACCCGCAGAACGTCGTGCGCCTGGCCCGCGCCCAAGAGCGCGAGCTGCGGGCCTGGCTCTTCGAGGGCAGGGCCCCGGGGACGATCGGCGACGAGGCCTCGAACCTGGGCGAGGGCGTCGGGCTCTTACAGCGCCAGGTGGAGGCGGACCACGGGATCGCGGTCCAAGTAGTCCTGGTGGGTGAATGCCAGCTCGACGAGGCCCTGCGCGCCCTGCTCGACGCGGCGAGGGAGGCCACGGTCAACGCGGCCAAGTGGTCCGGCGCCGATCAGGTGTCGCTCTACGCCGAGGTCGAGGCGGATCGGGTCATGGTCTACGTGCGCGACCGGGGTCAGGGTTTTGACCCTGAGTCCTTGCCTGACGGGCGTCAGGGCATCGCCCAGTCAATCCGGGCAAGGATGGCCCGTTTCGGCGGCTCGGCGGTCATTCGCTCGGCCCCGGGCGAGGGAGCAGAGGTCCAGCTGTCGATGCCGCGGCGCGAACGGGTCAAGTGAGCCCTGAGGGTCGCCCGCGCGTCTTCCTGGTCGAGGATCACGCCATGTTCCGGGCCGGGGTGAAGACCGAGCTGGGTGACGCCGTCGAGGTGGTGGGCGAAGCGGATGAGGCTGGCGCCGCCATCGAGCTGATCCGTGAACGTCTGCCTGACGTCGTCCTCCTCGACGTGCACCTGCCAGGCGGGGGAGGACACGCCGTCCTGGGGGGCGTGTTGCCCGAGCATCCGGGCGTGCAGTTCCTCGCCCTCTCGGTCTCGGACGCCCCCGAGGACGTCATCGACGTCATCCGGGCGGGCGCCCGGGGGTACGTCACCAAGACGATCTCTGGGCCCGATCTGCTCCAGGCGGTGTACCGAGTGGCCGCGGGCGACGCCGTCTTCTCGCCGCGTTTGGCCGGCTTCGTGCTCGATGCCTTTGCCCTGCCGGGCGGCACCGCCCCGGCGGCGGAGCTCGACCCCGAGCTGGACCAACTCTCTCCCCGCGAGCGCGAAGTGCTGCGGCTGATCGCCCGCGGGTACACCTACAAGGAGGTCGGGCGCGACCTGACCATCTCGGCCAAGACGGTCGAGTCCCACGTGTCATCGGTGCTGCGCAAGCTCCAGCTCTCGACCCGCCACGAACTCACCAGGTGGGCCACCGACCGCCGCTTGGTCTAGAACTGGGGGCCATGCCTGACGACCTCGCCTCTGAGCATCGCGACGCCGCGTACCTGGCCCAACTGGCGGGGAAGGCGCTGCTCGAGCTGCGCACCGTCCCGTCGGGGTCACGTGATCTCGGGGCGGCCGGCGACCGGACCGCCCATCAGCTCCTCGTGGCCGAGCTGAACAAGATGTACCCCGACGACCCCGTGCGTTCGGAGGAGGGGCTCGAACACATCTCGAGCGAGGGCCGCCTGTGGATCGTGGACCCGCTCGATGGCACCCGGGAGTTCCGCGAGCTCGGGCGATCCGACTGGGCCGTCCATGTTGCGCTGTCCGTCGGAGGAGAGCCGGTCGTGGGCGCCGTCGCCCTGCCCGCGCTCGACATGGTGCTCTCGACCGGACTGCCGCCGGTGCTGCCGCCCCATCCCGAAGGCGAGCCGCCCCGGGTGGTGGTCTCACGCACGCGTCCACCCGATGTGGCCTATGAGGTCACCGAAGCCCTGGGCGGGGTCATGATCCCCATGGGGTCGGCCGGCGCCAAGATCGCCGCCGTCATTCTCGGAGACGCCGACGTGTACGTCCATGCCGGTGGCCAGTACGAGTGGGACTCGTGCGCGCCGGCCGCGGTCGCTTTGGCCAGTGGGCTCCACGCCAGCCGGTTGGACGGACAGCCGCTGCGCTACGGCGAGCCCGATGCCTGGTTGCCCGATCTGACCGTGTGCCGCAAGGAGTACGCGCAGGCCGTCCTGGACGTCACGACAACCCAGGGCCGCCCCTACTGGTAAGCGGCCCTCGGGGGCGCGGCCCCGGCGAGTCGCGCCTCGCTTCCGCACCGGTCCGGGAACGACAGAACCCCGCCTCCGAGGAGACGGGGTTCTGCCCACTGCGTCCTGGCCGGTCAGCTGCGCCGGCAGGTCGAATCAGATGGCGCGCACATTGGCGGCCTGCAGGCCCTTCGGACCTTGGTTGGTCTCGAACTCGACCTTTTGCCCTTCTTCGAGATTGCGGTAGCCCGTACCACTAATCGCGCTGAAGTGCACGAAAACGTCGGGGCCGCCACCGTCCTGAGTGATGAAGCCGAAGCCCTTCTCACCGTTAAACCACTTCACGGAACCAGTTGCCATTGAAAATCCACTCCTCTCCTGGCCAGATTTGACCCCGTGCTCTTCCGGGGGTCATGGCCGGTGGCTCTTTCGAGCCAGAGGGATTTCCAAACTGTTGTGGTGGTGCCCTCGGGAGAAACCATAGCGCGGCCCTCCGGCGCAAGCGCGTTTTGGGCTTCGCCTCCTCGAGCCAGTCACAAAGTGTTCACGAAGTCTCCATGTGGCCACGATCAGCCCGTAGCGTGGAGGGACCCACTCCCGGGGAACGTTGGGACGTCGAAAGAGGAGCGGCTCGAGGAGCGCGGGCAGGAGTTCTCGTGCGTCGAAGAGCGCCGGGCCGGCCGTCCCCACGGCGACGGCTCTGCGGTGTTCTTCGAAGCCCCATCCAGGCACGGAGGCGGCGCTGAAGCGTCACGACTTCAACTCGGGCACATCCCTCGTGCGTGGACTTCGGCCCCGATGCCGCGCTGGGTGAGGCGGTCTTCGTGCCTCGCTCCGGCGACGGCGGCCAGGAGCACGGGTGGATGTTCACCCTCGTGTACGGGCGGGAGCGATTCCACGTCCCCGCATGCCCTCTCTACCTCGGACCAGACCCGACTGGGTGCCTGACCTGGTCTGACGAACGAACGCTTGGACGGGCGGCCCTCCGGCGGTTACGATGACGGCGTGTTCGTCTGGCAATGGGTCCAGCAACATCGAGTCCTCTCGGTCATCGTCCTGGCCCTGTTCATCGTGGCCACTGCGGGCGGGACGGCCTGGGCGCTCGTCTTCCGCACGGTGTCGTCCCCGGTCGGTTTGGCCGAGGCCATTCGTATGTACCGACGCGAGCAGACCGCCAAGATGCTGACCTCGCTGCGCAACCACCTCCCCAACCCCGGCGTGTACACCTATGCCACCGCCGGCGGCGAAGGGCTCAGCCTCATGGGCGTCCAGCGCTCGTTCCCATCCTCGAGTTCCATGGTGGTCACCGTCGGGTCGTGCGCAACCGTCAGCTGGGTTCCCATCGAGCAGCACACGGAGAACACCACGATCTGCCCGGCGCCGAGCGGCTCGTACCAGGTGCCCCTGCTGGTGACCGACGAGTCCATCGCCGGGACCTCCACGACGTCGACCATCTCGTGCCCGCCCACCGCGTATCTCCTGCCGCCCGGCGCCACCACCGGGCAACGCTGGTCGGCCACGTGTTCGCTGGCCAGTCCGGCCGAGAAGGTGGGCTTGAGCGGAGAGGTCGTCGGCCCGGCCACCGTCGACGTGCGGGGCGAGCCCGTGGGTGTCGTGCACGTCCGGGTCGCCCTGACGTTCACGGGCGCCGAGCAGGGCACCAACCCGACCGACTACTGGATCGTCCCGAGCACGGGTCTCATCGTGCGCGAGAAGGAAATGGTGGCGGTGACCTCCGGCGGCGTGCGCTACAACGAGTCGATGGAGACTGTGCTGCGCTCGGTGTCTCCCAAGACGAGCTGAACACCCGCCGCGCCCGGCCTTCGGCCGTCCACCGCTGCATCGGCGTCAGCGCCCTCTGCTCAGGCCTCCGGAGCGACCTGGGCGGCGAGACGCTTGGGCGCCACGAGGCAGTAGCTCTCGGCGATCAGCTCGGCCATTTCGTCCCAGTCGGGTGGGCTGCGCAGGTCGAGTCGCACCCCGACCCAGCCGATGTGACCCACGTACTTGGGGACGAAGAAGCGCTCGGGGTCGGTGCGCAGCAAGATTCCCTGCACACCCTTGGCTGCCTTGACGTTCATGCTCGACCCGTCCTCGGCCAGCATGGCGAAGAACTTGTTGCGAATCCGGAAGGCGGGTGCAGTGTGATCGCCGAAGGGCTTCTCGACGGCCTCGGGGAGGGCGAGACAGATGGCACGCACACGGGCGAGTGACCCGCGCCCGGGACTCACGCCGTCGTCGGCTCCTGCGCCGCTCGATCCTGAGCCACGGCGTCGTAGGACTCGTAGTCCGAACCAGTATCGTCGGCGAACTCGAACTCGAGCAGGCCCGCTTCGCCCCACTTCTGACGCAGGTAGCCGTTGTTGGCGTCGAGCAGGCCGAGCTTGCGCACGTTGGGTACGAGCTTGGCGAAGAAGCCGCGGGCGAATCCACGCATGGGGTTGAGCTTCGTCTTCTGGGCTGCCTCGACGATGAAGGGCATGACCGCCTCGGCCGTCGTGCCCATGCGCTCCCACACCTCGGGCGTCGTGGCCCGGGCCCGCGAGTTCAAGGTCGCGTCGACCAGGAACTCCTGGCGCTCGCGCAGCTCGAGTTCGCTCAGGTCGGCGTAGAACTCCGAGAGGGTCAGCACACCGAAGGCGACGTGGCGGGCCTCGTCGGACATGACGTAGCGCAAGAGCTTGGTCAGCAGCGGCTCTTCGATGCGTCGCAACATGTCGCCGAATGCGGCCAGAGCCAGTGACTCGATGACGATCTGCATGCCCAGATATGCGATGTCCCAGCGCGAGTCCTCGAGCAGCGACCAGATCTGTGCCTTGAGGAACGGGCTCATCGGGTAGGCGTCGCCCAGCTTCGTGCGCAGGTACTTGGCGAACACCTCGGTGTGCCGGGCCTCGTCCATGGTCTGCGTGGACGCGTAGTACTTGGCGTCGATCCACGGCACCGTCTCGACGATCTTGGCCGCCGTCATCATGGCGCCCTGCTCGCCGTGCATGAACTGGGACAGGTTCGCCTTGAACATCTCGATGCCTAGCTGCGTGAACTCGCGCTCGGTCCACGCGGCCAGCGGCGAGCCGGGAAGCGTCCCGGCCACCCGGGCCACCCCGAGCAGCGGGCTGTCCTGCGCAGCCACCAACCGCTCGGGGTCGACCTCGATGGACCAATCCAGGTCCTTGACGCTGTTCCACTGCGACGCCATGGCCTTGTTGTAGAGCGTGACCAGCTGTCCCCGGTCCCGCTCGTAGTCCCACAGGAACAGGCGCTCCGCGTTGTCATGGATGACTTGGACCGCCTCGTCCATGTCGTGGCGGCTCGGCAGCGGAGGGGTCGCCTCGGTGGTCATCGCCCTACGACCGACGCCCGCCCATGTTGGCGTTGGGTGCGGCCTTGGCCACCAGGTCCGGGATCACCTGGCCCAGCTCGGCCGGCTCCCAGCGGTCGTGCTTGTCCTGGCCTGGACCAGCCACCCAGCCCTCGGCGACGCTGATGTTGCCGCCCATGACGTTGAAGACGCGGCCGGTGATGCCCTTGGACTCGGGGCTGCCCAGCCAGACGACGAGCGGCGCGATGTTGGCCGGGTCGAGCGGGTCGAACTGGTCGGGCTTCACCTCGGCCGAGGCGTCGGCCATGCCGAGGTTCTCGGTCATGCGGGTCAGCGCGGCGGGCGCGATGGCGTTGACGGTCACCCCGTAGCGCTCGAGCTCCATGCCGGCGATGATGGTGAAGCTGGCGATGCCCGCCTTGGCCGCCCCGTAGTTCGTCTGCCCCACGTTGCCGTAGATGCCCGAGGGCGAGGTCGTGTTGATGATGCGGGCATCGTTGCTCTCGCCGGCCTTGGTCCGGTTCCGCCAGTACTCGACGGCGTGGCGGGTCGGGCAGAACGTCCCGCGCAGGTGCACCTTGATGACGGCGTCCCACTCCTCGATCGTCATGTTGACCAGCATGCGGTCGCGCAAGATGCCGGCGTTGTTCACCAGGACGTCGATGGTGCCGAAGTGGTCGACGGCGGCCTGAATGAGGCGCCCGGCCCCGTCGTAGTCCGAGACGTCGTCACCGTTGGCGATGGCCTCGCGGCCCATCCCGCGGATTTCGTCGACCACCTCACCCGCTGGGCCGGTCGAGGACCCCGTCCCGTCCATTTCCCCGCCGAGGTCGTTGACGACGATCTTGGCGCCCTCGCGGGCGAAGGCGATGGCGTGCTCACGCCCGATGCCGCGCCCGGCCCCGGTGATGACGACGACTCGTCCGTCGCAGATTCCCACGTTGATGTGCTCCTTTGGTCTTGGTCAGCGGCCGGCCGCGGCCGCCCGGTACTGCTCTCTCAGCTTCCTCTTGAAGATCTTCCCAGTATCTTCCCGCGGCAGCTCCTCCACGAAATCGACGCTCCGCGGGCACTTGAAGTGGGCCAGGTGCGCCCGGCAGAACTCCATGAGCTCGACCGCCAGTTCCACGCTGGGGCTGACCCCCTCCGCCGGCTGGACCACCGCCTTGACCGCCTCGCCCCACTCGTCGTCGGGCACCCCGATGGTGGCCACGTCGCCCACCGCTGGGTGCTCGAGCAGGACCGCGTCCACCTCGGCCGGGTAGATGTTGACCCCGCCGGAGATGATGAGGTTGGCCGTGCGGTCGGTCAGGAACAGGTAGCCGTCGTCGTCCATGTAGCCCATGTCGCCCAATGTGAAGTAGTCGCCCCGGAAGGCGTCCGCCGTCTTCTCGGCGTCGCCGTAGTAGTCGAATTTGGTCGCCGCCGGGGCCAGGAGGAAGACGAGACCGATCTCGCCTGGCGGCAGGTCGTTGCCGTCCTCGTCGGCCACCTTCACCAGTCCCGGCGCCATCGGGCGGCCCACCGTGCCCGGGTGCTCGAGCCAGGTTTTCGAGTCGACCAGGGTGCCCAGGCCCTCGGTCGCGGCGTAGTACTCCACCACCACCGGGCCCAGCCATTCGATGAGGCGCTGCTTCACCGGCACGGGACAGGGTGCGGCGCCGTGGATGATGAAGCGCAGCGACGAATGGTCGTAGCTTTCCCGCACGTCCTGGGGCAGAGCCAGCAGGCGGTGGAACATCGTCGGCACCATGTGGGTGTGGGTTACGCCGCGACGCTCGATGAGCCGCAACGTCTCCACCGGTTCCCAATGCTCCATGATCACCAGGGGCACGCCGTAGGCGAAGGGCACGGCCACCGAGAAGGCGAGCGGCGCCGCGTGGTACAGCGGCCCGGTCACCAGGTGGGCGTCGATCGAACGCGCCCAGTCTTCGTCGTAACCGCAGAAGTTCACTGCGGCCAGCGCGCTCACCGCGGCGGTGTCCCGATGCACGCCTTTGGGCCGCCCGGTGGTGCCCGACGTGTAGAGCATCTGGGTGCCTAGCACCGGGTCCTCAATGTCGTCGCCGTCCTCTTCGCCGACGATCGCGTTGTACATCTCGAAGCCGGGGATGTAGCCCCCGACGGTGATGCGCACCAGGTTTGGGCCTCCGGCCTCGGCCGCGAGCGTCACCGCCTCGCCCAACTCGGCCGAACAGACGAACGCCTTCGCCTCGCAGTTGGCCACGATGTAGCCGGCTTCCTCCCCGGTGAGGTGCCAGTTGATGGGGGTCAGGCGCAGGCCGATCCGCTGGGCGGCGTAGAGCACCTCGAGGAACTCGGGCCGGTTGGTGCACATCAAGGCCAGGGCATCACCCGGTCCCAGGCCCCGGGCGCGCAGGGCGCGTCCCAGGGAGTTGATGTTGGCGTTGAAGTCCGCGTAGGACCGGTCGCCGTCCGGTGTGCTGATGGCCAGCCGGTCGGGCACGCGCTGGGCCCACCAGGCATGCAGCAGGCCCTGACCGATCGCCTCCCCCTTGGACTCGGGAACGCTCATGGCGCACCTCCCCCCGTTCCTGTCGCCGTGGTGAACAGCGGCAATTGGCGCCCGTCGCTCAGCGGCTCCCACGTGAGGACGACTGCCATGCCGCACTGCACCTCATCTGGCGGACAACCTACGACGTTGCTCACCATGCGCACACCCTCGTCCAGCTCGACCAGGGCGACGCAAAACGGCTCGCCCCTGCTGAAGTTGGCGCCGACCACCTCGGGCCGGTGCTCGACCCCCGCGGCGTACACGGTGCCCCGGCCGCTGGCCTCGCGCCATTCGAAGCCGCCCGCCCCGTCGGGGCAATGGGGACAGAACGCCCGCGGGTAGAAGACGGCGCGCTCGCAGGCCGTGCACCACTGGAGGAGGAACCGGCCCTCGCGGGTGGCCTCCCAGAAGGGCCCGCTGTCGGGACCCATCGGAGGTTCGAAGCGTGTGCGGGCCGGTGCCTCGTCCACGGGGTCACTCCCCGCGTCGGTCACAGCACGGCCTCGGTGCCGAGGATTGCGGTCGACATGACCGAGAGGAAGATGCCCGAGCCATGGGCGACGGCGACCTGGGCCCCCTCGACCTGCCGGGCCTCGCCTTCGCCGCGGAGCTGCCGGGTCGCCTCGGTGAGGAGGAACATGCCGTACATGCCCGGGTGGGTGAACGACAGACCGCCGCCGTTGGTGTTCATGGCCAGCGTGCCCCCTGGCCCGAGATGGCCGTCGGCTGCATAGGGCCCGCCCTCGCCCTTGGGGCAGAAGCCCAGATCCTCGAGGTGGAGCAGGGCGGTGATGGTGAAGCTGTCGTAGCCCATGAGGACGTCGACGTCGCCCGGCCCGAGGCCCGCCATGGCGAAGGCGCGGGCCCCCGACACGACGCCCGGGGTGGTGGTCAGGTCCGGCATCTGGCTGATCACCATGTGGTCCGTGGCGGTGGCGGCACCGAGCACGTACACCGGCGGCTTGCGCAACGAGCGGGCCCGTTCGGCGCTGGTCATCACGAAGGCACCTGCGCCGTCGGTGACCAGGCAGCAGTCGAGCAGGTGGAGCGGCGCCACCTGGTAGGGCGAGGCCAGGACGTCGTCGACGGTGAGCGGGTCGCGGTAGCGGGCCCGCGGGTTGCGCGAGGCCCACTCCCGGGTGCTCACGGCGATCTGGGCCAGCTGTTCGGCGGTGGTGCCGTACTCGTGCATGTGGCGCGAGGCGGCCAGTGCGTAGGGGCCCATCGGCGTGCGCAGGCCGTAGGGCAGGTCCCACTCGATGAGCGGGTTGGGGCCGCCCAGCGCCTCCCCGTCTGCCGCCGCCGCCCGCCCCGCCCCCGGCTGCGGGCACGCTTGCGGTCACTGCGCGGCGTGGCCGCGTAGACACTGACCACGACGTCGCAGACGCCGGCCGCGATGGCGGCCGCGGCGTGCTCGACGTGCACCTCGTAGCTCGAGCCCCCTGTCATGGTCGACTCGGTGAAGACGGGATGGACGCCGAGATACTCGGCGAAGGAGGGGCAGAGTCCGGGTGGCACACACCGTCGACGTCGGCCAGCGACAGGCCGGCGTCCTCGAGGGCCTCGAGCACCATGGCCACTTCGAGCTCGCGCCCGGTGCGTTCGAGCTCGCCGGTGGGGGAGACGTCGTCGGCCACGCCGACGATGGCGGCCGCGCCGCGCAGCGTGCGATCGACGCGGCCCATGACGCTGATCTCCCCCTTCCGACCCGACCTCGCTGCGACCGGCTACGCGTTCTTGGGCAGTTCGGAGAACGGCGTCGTCCTGTCGTTGCTGGGCTCTTTGGGCAGGCCCAGCACGCGCTCGCCGATGATGTTGCGCTGGACCTGGTCGGTGCCCCCGTAGATGGGCGGCGCCTGCGCGAAGAGCGCCATCTCCGTGATGCCGCCGGCGAAGGGGTCACCGGTGGCGTGCTTGAGGGCGGCCTTGTCGTCGCCGTCGTAGGCGTGCAGCATGCCGCCCGGACCCATGATGCGCAGCCCGAGGTCGCGGGTGAGGCGCACGATCTGGCTCATGGAGAGCTTGGAGACGTTGGGCATGCCCGGGATGTCGCCGCCCTGCTCCTTGACGGCCTTCATGCGGAGCCCGTTCATCCGGCCGAGCTCGCCCAGCGTGTAGAGCCGGGCCAGGTCCTGGCGGATGGTGGCGTCGCCCGACACGCCGCGGGACTTGGCCACGCTGATGAGGAGGCGGGCCCCGCCCTGCATGGCCCCGAGCGCACCGCCAGACTGCTTCTTGCCGCCCGTCTCGGGCGGCGCCACCAGGTCGCCCACCCGCTTGGAGAGCATGCCCATGACGGTGCCCGGCTGCGCCATCCCCCCGCCCGCCGCGTTGCCGCCACCCGAGCCGAGCCCGGCCCGCTCGTTGGCCAGCGTCGTGTTGGCCGCGGCCCACCCCTTGTTCAGACCGCCGATCAGCGCGGAGTCGGCCACGCGGGCGTCGGTGATGAAGACCTCGTTGAAGAGGGAGTGCCCCGTCATCTCCTTGAGCGGGCGCACGTCGACGCCGTCCTGGAGCATGTCGAAGGCGAAGTACGAGATGCCCTGATGCTTGGGCACGTCGGGGTCGGTGCGGGCCAGCAGCATGCCGAGGTCGGCGTACTGGCCACCCGAGGTCCACACCTTCTGGCCGTTGACGATCCACTCGTCGCCGTCCTTGACGGCGCGGGTCTGCAGGCCGGCCAGGTCCGAGCCGGCCTGGGGCTCGCTGAAGAGCTGGCACCAGGCCTTCTGGCCGGTCACGATGTCGCGCACGTAGAGGTCGATCTGCTCCTGGGTGCCGTGGGTGGCGATGGTCGGCGCGGCGAGCAGGAGCCCGAGGCCGGCCGGGGCGCCCAGGGCGCCGAACTTGGCCACCTCCTGCTGGACCAGCACCACGTCGGAGCGGGCCATGGCCCGCCCGTAGGCATTGGTCGGCAGTCCTGGTGCCGCCCACCCGGAGAGCCCCAGGCGCTCCCACCACTCGGCGACAGTGAGGTCCGGGTCCCAGTTGCTGCCCAGCCAGGACCGGAGCTCGCTCAGCTGCTCGTCCGTGCCGGTCGTCTCGGTTGCGGTATCAGTCACGTCCTCCGAAGTTACCGGCTGGAAAGCGGACGCGGCGACTCGGCGTGCCCGTGGCCGCCCCAGTAGCGTCCCCTCGGCACCGACGGAGGAGAGGCATGCGAGACGAGCGACTCGACAAGGCATTCGAAGCCTGGGTCCAGGCGCAGACGACGGCACTCGACGTGGTCCGGGAGGCGACCGGGGTCCCCGAGACGCGAGGTCGACCTGGCCGAGGGCTACCGATGGGTGACCCGGCTCAACCGGCTGATCCTGGACTGGATCGTCGAGCGCTCCGACCCGCTGCACCCGGTCCTCTTCGACCTGCAGGACGAGTACAAGAAGCTGCTGGTCGACAACCCCGACGTGCACTACACGTTCTGCGTCCTCGACGACCACGCACTCCTACCGCCTGGTCGGCTTCCGCGGGGAGTGCGCCTACCTCGGCATGACCTTCGGCACCGCCTTCGGGCAGGGCCCGGTGGGTGGGCGCACGGGCACGCAGACCCAGACGCACATCGACGAGTTCGAGCTCGGGCCCAACGGCGAGGTCGACATCCTCATCGCCCCGGAGGCGCAGATGCCGAACCCCCGGCCGCGCAACTCCGTGCTCCTCGAGCCGGGCACGGCCCAGCTGGCCATCCGGGAGACCTACTTCGAGAAGTCGCCCGAGAAGTTCGCCCGCCTGCGCGTCGAGCTGGTGCCCCAGCCGGGCGAGGTGGTGCCGCCGCCGATCCTCTCGAGCGAGGAGTTGGCGCCCAAGCTCGAGTTCGCCGCCATGTTCCTCGCCTTCATCGGCAAGAACGCCATCGCCATGTGGAACGACGCCGGGACGAACATGAACACCTTCGGTGGACAGTCCGGTGCCGCACACGTGGAGGCGCAAGAGGACGAGATGCGCACCCACACCAACGCCGAGATGACCTACCACGGCGGGCGGTTCAAGCTCGACGAGGGCGAGGCGCTCGTCGTGACCGTGCACGAGCCCGACAAGCCGTTCCTCTACTGGGGCCTCACGCTGACCTCGCCGTGGGGGGAAAGCTTCGACTACCGCTACACCACGACGGCGCTCAACAACAAGACGGCCACGCGTGCCGACGACGGTACGTGGAAGATGGTCATTGCGCCGACCGACCCCGGCGTGGAGAACTGGCTCGACACCGGCGGGCGTCGCGAGGGCTACATGCTCGTGCGCTGGGTGCTGGCCGACGGGCCGCCACACCCGAGTGCCGAGGTGGTGCCGATGAAGGACCTGGCGGCCCGGTCCTAGCCGAGGGAGCCCGGCGGCGTCTCACTCGGCCCGGCTCGGCACCTCCTGGACGAGCCAGCCGTTCCCGTCGGGATCGCTGAAGGAGAGGAACGACCCGTAGTCGGCGCGGTCAGGGTCCGGTCCGGCGACCTGCACCCCCTCTTCGAAGTGGAACACGTCGCTCGCCGTCACGGCACCGGCACCGAGCACCCGCTGGGCCTCGTCGATGTCGGGGACCACCAGGTGCATGCCCTGCAGCGACCCCGCTGCCTCCTCGTTCTTCATCAGCGAGATCGAGCACGCCGATCCCCTCGGCGTCAGCTGGACGACCCGGAAGTCCTCTCCGGCGCTGTGGTCGACGTCGACCTCGAAGCCAACGGCGTCGGCGTAGAACGCCTTGGCCCGGTCGACATCGGCGACCGGGACGACCAGTGTCTCGAGTTTCCAGTCCATCTGTCCTCCTTGCTCCCTTTCCCCAGGGAGATCTTCTTCACCCCGGACCGTACGCCGAAACGGTCCTGGGAGGGCGGGACCAGCGCTGGGGTGATGACGACACGGGCGGCCGGGTGGGTCGCCAAGAGCCACCAACCCCGACGACAGCAATGCCGCTCCCCGGGGACTGGGGGTAGCGTCATGGGTGATCCATCTGATCCGGGCGTGCGCCGGCACGGCGACCGAGACAGAAGGGTGGTCAACCATGTCGAGGTCCCGCGGTCTGCGACCATGGCGGGTGCGGGAAATGCTCGCGGTGCTCGTCCTCTTGAGCGGTGTGCTCGGCCTGGGCGGTGGTGCAGCAGCCGCGAGTCCCTCGTACGACGTGGAGGCGGTGCCGAACCCGCCCGGAGCCTCGAACGCGGGTCTCTTCGGCATCTCGTGTCCCATGGTCGCCGGCTGTGTCGCGGTTGGGTACGCAACGCCGTCACCTTCAGGTGCCCTGGTCGAGACCTACACCGGTGGCAGCTGGACACCGACGGCTTTCCGACAGGGATTGCCGTTCCCGACGCTCAACGCCGTGTGGTGCGCCAGCATGACCTCGTGTGTCGCGGTGGGGGCTGCCGGGGAGCTCACGTCGAACGGCGCACAACCACTCGTCGAGACGCTCTCGCACGGGACGTGGACTCCGACGAGCCCTCCGCTGCCGGACACGGGCATCACGGGTTCGTTGGACGCCATCAGCTGCGTCACGGCGCACTGGTGCGTCGCCGCTGGATTTTTCAGGGACAGCCAGGACAACACCTACGGCCTCTTCGAAGTGCTCTCGAACGGCACGTGGATCCCCGAAGCCGGTCCCACACCTTTCCCATCGACCCAATCAGGCATCAGGTCCGTGCAGTGCTTCACGACCACCTCGTGTGACGCGGTGGGCTTCTACGGCGACCTCTCGTCGTCGAACGGTCTCCTCGAGACCTTGTCGGGCCATGCGTGGGCGGGGTCAGCCCTCGGCGGCGCCGGCATCTTGGATTCCCTGTCGTGCGTCTCGTCGAGCTCGTGCCTGGCCGTGGGTTCCAAGGTGCACGGCGGCGGCTATACCGAGACGTTGAGCGGAACGACATGGACAGGCGGCACCTTGCCGCGTCCGGGCGCCGGCAACGGCAACGGTATGGCCGGCGTCTCGTGTCCAAAATCTGTTTTGTCGTGCGTGGCCATCGGTGGGTGGCACGACCCCCGGCCGCACCACTACGACCCTCGGCTCTTGATCGAGACGGAGTCGCACGGGACGTGGACACCCACCGAGATTCCTGCACCTTCTGGTTTGATGAACGCTCAGGGCATCGCGTGCCCCAAGGTCTCGGCGTGCGTCGGCATCGGGCCCTCGGATGCGAATGGAGGCCCGGCCGATGCAGCGATTGAACAACCCCGTTCCTGACCGCCGGCTCGGCCGCGGGGAGCTGATTGACCTTCAGACCTCGGACGGTACGCCGAAGCGTTCCTGGTAGGGCGCGACGAGGGCGCGGTGGGTGGCCAGGTCGAGCCCGGTGTCGGCGAAGGAGTAGTCGTGGCCGTGGGCCCGGTTGGCATGGCGCGCCGCCAGGTAGGCCTCGAGCCGGCTCCGGAACTCCTCGCTCAGCGGAAGGCCCCAGCCGGCGTAGAGCCGCTCGACGACGGACAGGGGGTCGGCGATCAGGTCCTGGTAGATGACGTCGGTGATCTGGTCGTTGGGGATGGCGCCGGCGTCGCGCTCGGCGGTGACCGAGTCCATCTGCAGCTCGAGGCCCATGGTCATGAACTCGACCAGCACCGCGTGGTCGACCTGGTCCGAATGCATGTAGTGCAGCGTGGCCATCAGGTCGGCCAGTGACCCGACGACGCGCAGCGGGTCGCGGTGGGTGATGACGACCCGGGCGTCGGGATACGTCGCGAAGAGCAGAGGCAGGGCAGAAAGATGAGAGGGCGCCTTGACGACCCAGCGCGTCGTCGGCCGCTCGGCTACCCACTGCAGCGTCTGCAGATGGCGCCGGTGCCAGTCGTAGATCGGGGCCTGGTCGACCCCGCTTCTCCAGATGGTGTACCCGGGCACGTTGACGGTCCCGGTGTACATGTCGGTCGAGAACTGGTGGGCGAAGGCGAAGATGCACTCGGTGGGGAGGCGGCCACCGTTCTCGTGCATGGCGGTGAAGGAGGGGATCATCTCGTCCATCAACTTGATCTCCTCGTCGCACAGGTCGCCCGAGGCCTCGTCGTAGGGGACGGTGTGCAGCAGCTCCCAGAGGAGGGGCGGCCGGTTGTCGGGGTCGCAGGCCAGCAGCTCGTGCAAGAAGGTGGTGCCCGAGCGGCTGAGACCGGTGACCACGATCGGCGCCGGCACCGGCTGGTCGAGCACCGTGGGTTCGCGGGCCCAGAGGTCGACCATGCGCAGGCGGTTCTGGAGGATCAGCTGGAGCTCGCCGCGGATGCGGAGGCGGCCGGGCAGGTGCAGGTTGGCCTCGTCGTCGAGCGAGGCGCAGAGCCGGGCGAAGGGCTCCTGCCACCAGGCGTCGCCGAAGTCGTCGAGCCCGGTGGTGGCCCGGGCGGCCGCCGTGAGCGCCTCGGGTTCGAGGGAGATCATGGAGCGCCCGTCGTCGCCGAGGCCGCGTCCGAGGGCGACCATCTTCTCCATCCAGGGGCTGCGGGGCGGCGGGGTCCAGGGCACGGCCGGTCACGGTAGCGGCAACGAGGGAGAATGGCGGGATGCACACCGCCCCGGATGCCGGAGCTGCGCGTGGACGAGCTGGTCGACCTGCTGGCCACCGTCGGTCCGACCCGCCAGCTCAGCCCGGACGGTGCCGGTCAGCCAGCTCGACCATGCGCTGCAGACGGCGGCGCTCCTCGAGCACGATCCACCCCGACGACCTGGAGCTGGCGGTGGCCGGGCTGGTGCACGACATCGGCCACCTCCTGGAGGGCGGCACCGACGAGGCGCACGCCGGCGACGGCGCCGACGCCGTGCGCCGCGGCACTGGGGGACCGGGTGGCCGGGATCGTGGGTCTGCACGTGGAGGCCAAGCGGTATCTCGTCGGGGTCGAGGGCGACTACGACGGTGAGCTGAGTCCCGACTCGGTCATCTCGTTGCGCCGGCAGGGCGGGTCGCTCGGGGCGGCGGAGGCCGACGCGTTCGCCCGGCTGCCCCTGGCCGGTGACGCGGTGACGCTGCGACGGGCCGACGACCACGGCAAGGCCGAGGGCCTGGTGGTGCGCCCGCTGGAGTGGTGGGTGCCACGGCTGCAGGCCCTCTCGGACCGGGCCACTCGGGGGTCGTAAGCGGGGCGGGCCGCCTGGTCCGGGCCCTGAACAGGCCTTTTTCTGCGAACCCAGTGGAGCCTGGCCGATCCGCCGGTTCTGAGTATCGAAGGAGAGAGTGGCCGTAGGGATTGGTCCGAACGGACGTTCTGCTTGCGGTGCGCAAGGGGAGGGTTCACCGCGTGAAGGGGACTGGTGGGTCGTGGTGGCCGTCCATCGGCCGCCGCCGGTACACGCCGGCGATGCTGCGGATCGGTCTCGGGTGTGCGCTGCTCTCGGCCGTGGCCCTGGTCGAGCTGGGGACGACGTCGGGCGCCGACTCATCCTTCGTGGTCGGGAACGCGCAGGCCCAGTCGCAGGCGATCTCGCTGGCGCCCACCACCGGTGGCCTGAGCTATGCGATCACGCTCGCCACTTCCATCGCCGACTACCAGGACGTCGAGGCCCAGTCGCTCTCGCAGACGATCGACCTCGGCACCATCGGAACGGCGCTCGAAGCGGAGGGCTGTGACAACTCGCCGCCCACCCTGCCCCAGAGCGACGTGCCGCCGCCGGTGCAGGCCGAGTCGACCAACGGCAACCAAACCCTCACCGATTCCATTACGCCGCAGTCGACGGACACCGGCCTCGGCGTGGGCAACGAGATGGCCATCGCCACGACGCAGCCGGCGTCGGCATCGACGACCACCGCAGCCGCGGCCAGCGTGCCGGGCAACTTGATCACCATCGGCAACATGACGACGAGCGCGCACGCCTCGGTCGACAACGGCAGCACTCGGACCGCCTGGGCCACGGCCGACGTCGGCCAGCTCTCGCTGGCCAACGGCGCTCGTCGTCCTCAGCGGCCTGCACTGGGACGCCGAGGAGCAGTCAGGCGGCGCCACCCAGTCGACGGGGACGTTCTCCATCGGCTCGCTGACGGTGGCCGGGGTGCCGGTCGACCTGTCGGCGGCCGACGTCTCGCCCCAGACAGAGCTCGACGTCATCAACACGGCGCTCTCGCCTCTCGGCTTCAACATCGTCTGGCCGGTCCAGTCGACGCTGCCCGACGGCACCGTGGTGATCTCGCCGCTGCAGGTCGGCATCGACAACAACGCCCTCGGGCAGGAACTGATCGGCGCGAACCTCGGCTCGGTGCAGGCCGAGCGCGAGGCCGTGGTCAACGCGATCCTCAACGCGGACTGCAATCTGGCCTCCGAGATCACGGTCGGCGACATCGGCACGGGCGTGGCAGCAGGCGGCGGGAACATGAACATTCTCCTCGGTGGAGCCACCGCGTTGACCAACGACCAGACGGGTTCCTCGCCGTTTGGTCCGGCCGGGGCGCCCCCTCGGCCTCGGTCCCGGCGTTGGGGGCGAGTGGCAACAGCGGGAGCGGGGTCTCGGCCGGGCTGACCGCGGGCAACTCGGGGACCGGGTTCACGCCGCCGAGCTCGTCCCTGTCGACGTCGCTGCCCGGAGGGTCGACGTCGTCGGGGTCGCCACCGTCGAGCGGCTCGTCACCCAGCACGCAGGCGCTCGGACCGGTCCGGAAGACGGCCGACTGCTTCAGTCTCGGGCCGGCCGGAGGCGGGTGTTACACGGGGAACGTCGCGGTTCCCATCGGCCTGGGTGTCATCGCCATGCTGAGCGCGCTCTTCACGTGGGACTACGTGCGGCAGCGCCGGCGCGGCCCGCTACACGCGGTCACGGAGGTCATCCAATGAGCGAACAGGCGTCGGGGAGCAACTTGCGGCTGAGCGCCGTCAAGTCGAACAGCAGACTCCTCAAGGGGTACGGCCCACTCGCCGTGCTTTTGGTGGCCTTCGTGCTGATGGCCATGCTGGTGCCGACCAAGGCGCCCCAGCAGGAGGTCGTGCACGAGTCGCAGGCGGCCAACACCGCCGGCGCCGGTGGCGCGGCTGGCGGGGCGGGCAGTGCGGCCGGGGCCGCCGCGGGCGCGGCCGGTGGTGCCGCTGGTGGTGCCGCGGGCGGCGGAGTTGGTGGCGCCGCCGGAGGCGCCTCGACGGCAGCGGCCAAGACGGCGGCGGCGGCAGGCGCGGCCACCGGGAAGACCGGGTCGTGCCCGGGCCAGTCCGAGCAGGTGTCCGGCGACCCGTACTCGCCCCCCTGCATCGCCTTCTCCGGCAACAACGGCGGGGCCACCTCGGCCGGCGTCACGCCCACGGCGATCAACGTCTCCTACCGGATCACCTCGGACTCGGAGAGCTTCCAGCAGACGCTGGCCTCGCTCGGCGGTGCGGACATCACCGATACGACGGCCGACATCGAGCGCACGGTGCAGGCACTGGCCACCTACTTCGACAACCACTTCCAGTTCTATGGACGCAAGCTGAACATCGAGTTCTTCAACGGACAGGGCTCCATCACCAACGAGCTGCTCGGGAGCGGCCAGCAGCAGGCCGACGCCGACGCGGTGACCTCGGCCCAGCAGCTGCACGCCTTCGCCGAGCTCAACGGCGTGACCGAACCCTACGACGTGGCGTTGGCCCAGCAGAAGGTGATCTCCTTCGGGGCGCCCTACCTCTCGGCGTCGTTCATGGGTCAGTACGCGCCCTACATGTGGAGCCTCGACACGGAGTCCAACGACGTCGTCGAGGCCACCAGCGAGCTCTACCTCAAGTCGCTGGCCGGCGGGAAGGCCCAGTGGGCCGGAGGCAGCCTGCAGAACCAACCCCGCAAGGTGGCGATCATCGCCCCGAGCGACCCCTGGTACCAGACCGCGGCGCAGTCGGCCGTGCAAGAGGCACAGGCGGCGGGGCACCCGATCGCCGACAACGTCTCGTACCAACTGAACCTGTCGACGCTCTCGAGCCAGGCCTCCAACGTCATCAGCCAGCTCCAGAACGACGGCATCACCACCGTGTTCTGCGGCTGCGACCCGGTCTTCCCGGTCTACCTGACCTCCCGGGCGGCCGAGCAGGGCTACACCCCCGAGTGGGTGGTCGCCGGCGTCGCCCTGACCGACCAGGACATCGTGGGCCAGCTCTTCGACCAGTCCGAGTGGTCACACGCCTTCGGCGTGAGCTTCAACGGGGCCGACGGTGCCCAAGAACGACACCTTTGGCTACGCCGCCTACAAGTCGATCGATCCGAGTAGCGAGCCGGCCAACGCGGTGGACCTGATCTACGCCCAGATGTACGAGATGGCCATCGGGATCCAGATGGCGGGGCCCAACCTCACGCCCACCTCCTTCCAGAGCGGCATGCGGGCCTACCCGGGCAGCCAGGCCGGGGCCTCGAACGCGCTCTACGGGACGTGGGCCTTCCCGAGCGGCCACTACACACCCCAGATGGACTGGTCGTTCATCTACTGGGACCCGACCAAGACCTCGCCGTACGACGACAAGGTCGGGGCGTACGTCTACTCCACGACGCGTACGAAGATCGGCTCCTTCGCCGGCGGGGCACTGCCGCTGCCCTCGTCGTTCCCGATCACGCCGCCCTCGGGTTCGTAGAGGTCGCCGTGTCGATCGACGTCCCACCGCGCCTGGGCAACGCGTGGGCCGACACGCCGGCCCGGCTGCGCGCCGTCGTCATCTCGTCGGCGGTCGCGCTGGTCGTGCTCTTCGCCGTGCCGGCCCTGTGGCCGCACGACGCCCCGCGCGGCCAGATCCTGCTCGGGGCGGAGCAGGGCGCGGTCAACGGGCTACTGGCCCTCGGCCTGGTGCTGACCTACCGCGCTTCGCGGGTCATCAACTTCTCGTACGGGGCGATGGGGGCGCTGGCAGCCACGGTGGCGGTCGAGCTCAACCTGGCCCATCACGTGAACTGGTTCGTCTGCCTCTTCTTGGCCCTGGTGGTGGGCGCCGCGCTGGGCCTGTTCGTCGACTTCGTCATCCGCTGGCGCTTCTTCAACGCGCCGCGCCTGATCGTCATGGTGGTCACCATCGGCTTGGCCCAGCTCTTCGGGGGGATCCAGATCCTCGTGCCGGGGTGGTTCAGCGGACCCTCGATTGTGGGAGCGGTGACCACACCGCTCAGCTCGCATCACCTGCTGATCTTCCCCGTCCTCTTCAACGGCAACGACCTGCTGGTCGCCATCGTCGTGCCGGTGGTCCTGATCGCGCTCGGCTGGTTCCTGCTGCGCACCGACGCCGGCATCGCCGTGCGCTCGGTGGCCGACAACGCGGACCGGGCCCGCCTGCTCGGCATCCCGGTCAAGCGGCTCTCGACCTTGGTCTGGATCATCGCCGGCGTGATCGCCGCGCTGACGACGACGGTCAGCGCACCGTCACAGGGCATCACCATCGCGGCCGGGGCGGGCCCGGCCCTCATTCTCCCGGCGCTGGCCGCCGCCATCATCGCCAGCATGGAGAACCTCCCGCTGGCTTTCGGGGCCGGTGTCGCGCTCGGGGTGACGAGCGGGCTGGTGCAGTTCAATTTTCCCCAGTACGGCAGCGCCACCGGCGACGTGGTGAACCTGGTTGCCATTTTGATCGGCCTGCTCTTCCTCCAGAAGAAACGGAGCCGGGCCGACGACGCCGAGGAGACGTTCTCGTCCACGGGGATCCTCAAGCCCATCCCTGACGCCCTACGCAGGCTGCCCGAGGTGAAGTTCGGGCGGGGCGCCGTCTTGGCCGTCGTGGCCGCGGTGGTCCTCGTGGTGCCCCTGGTGGCCAGCCCGGGCATCACCTTGGAGTACACCGGCGCCCTCATCTACGGCGTGATCGCCCTCTCACTGGTCGTCCTGACGGGCTGGTCCGGGAACGTGAGCCTCGGCCAGTTCGCCTTCGCGGGCGTGGGCGGCGTCCTGGCGGGCGACCTCATTGAAAAGGCCAACGTGGACCTGTTCTTCTGCCTCACGGCGGCCGGCCTGGCCGGCGCGGTCCTGGCCGTGATCGTGGGTATCCCGGCTTTGCGCATTCGGGGCGCCTATCTGGCCGCAGTGACCCTGGCTCTCGGGGTCGCCATCGACTCGTTCTTCTTGAACCCGACCTACTTCCCGAACATCATCCCCCAGTCGTTCCTGCGCCCGGTGCTCTGGCAGCGCTTCGACTTGTCCTCGAACAAGTCCTTCTACTTCGTCTGCCTCGCCTTCCTCGTGTTGACGATCGTGTTCATTCAGGGACTGCGCAAGGCGCGGCCCGGGCGGGTCCTCATCGCGACACGCGACAACGAGAAGGCGGCTGCGGCCATGTCGGTGCCGCCGGTGCGCACGAAGCTGGCCAGCTTCGTGCTGGCAGGGGTCATCGCTGGCGTGGCCGGTGGTCTCTACGCGGTGCTGCTGGGGGCGGTCGGCTTCAACACGTACGACCCGTCCTATGGCCTGATCGTGTTCTCCATGGCGGTGATCGGCGGGCTGAGCTCCATCAGCGGTGTCCTCATGGGCGTGGGGCTGATCGAGGTCCTGAGTTACACATTCCCCAAGTACCAGCTCGTGCTCACCGGCATCGGGCTCCTGCTCATTCTGCTCTTCCTGCCCGGCGGTCTGGCCGACGGCGTGCAGCGCATCCGGGACCGGCTGCTGCGCATGGTGGCCCTGCGCCGCGACATCCTCGTACCCAGCCTGGTGGCCGACAAGCGCGTGGAACTGGTCGACCAGGCGCCGGCGGAGAGCGCCCTGCTCGAGGGGGCGTTGAGCGACGACGATGGGGACGAGGAGGACCAGGGCGCCCGGCCCTGGCACCCCGAATTGGTGCCGGCACCGCTGGCGCGTGACGAGGACACCGCACAGGTCCCGCTGGTCGCGGGCGGCAACCGGCCCGGCCCCGGCGCCGTCGAGGACGACCTCATCCCCGATGCCGCGCCCCTGCTGTCGTGCCAGAAGGTCGAGATCTCCTACGGGCCCGTGCAGATCCTCTTCGGGGTGGACCTCGAGGTGCACGAGGGTGAGATCGTGGCGCTGCTCGGGACCAACGGTGCCGGCAAGTCCACGCTGCTCAAGGGGGCCAGCGGCCTGGTCAAGGTGGGCTCGGGTGCAGTCCGGCTGGGTGGCCGATCGATCAGTGGGGAACCGGCGGAGTCCATCGCCCGTCTCGGCCTGTCCCTCATGCCCGGCGGACGAGGGATCTTCCCCACGTTGACGGTGGACGAGAACCTGCGGCTGGGCACGTGGATGATCCGCAAGGAGCACCGCGCCGTGGCCGAAGCCAAGGCGCGCGTCCTCGACCTCTTCCCGATTTTGCGCCAGCGGGCCCACCAACAGGCGGGCAACCTCTCGGGCGGCGAGCAGCAGATGCTGTCCCTCAGCATGGCGCTCATGGTGACCCCGAAGGTCCTCATGATCGACGAACTCTCGCTCGGCCTGGCCCCGACGGTGGTGGCCCAGCTGCTGCAAGTGGTCAAGCTCCTCCACGCACAGGGGACCACCATCGTCGTGGTGGAGCAGTCGGTGAACGTTGCGCTGGAGTTGGCGGAGCGGGCCGTGTTCTTGGAGAAGGGCGAGGTGCGCTTCAGCGGCCGCACCGTCGATCTGCTCGACCGTCCCGACATCCTGCGTTCGGTCTTCATCGCCGGCGCCGGCTCGGTGGAGGGGACGGTGGTCACGCCTGACGCCGGGCCGTCGGACATCCACGACCATGCGGTGGCTTCCTCCGCGCTCATCGTGGCCGACAACCGGCACCGGGTGCCGCCCTCGGCCGAGGCTCCGGCCATCCTCGAGTGCAACGGCGTGCGCAAGACCTTCGGCGGCATCACCGCGATCGAGGACATCAGCCTGGCCTTGCGAGACGGAGAGATCCTCGGACTGATCGGTCACAACGGGGCCGGGAAGACGACCTTCTTCGACTGCGTGTCGGGCTTCGTGGCGACCGACGGTGGACGCATCCGTCTGGGCGGGGCGGACATCGACGCCTGGCCGGCCCACCTGCGCTCAGCAGCCGGACTGGGGCGGACGTTCCAGGAAGCCCGGCTCTTCCCGTCGCTCACCGTGGCCGAGACGATCGAGGTGGCCCAGGAGCGCCATCTCAAGTCGCGCGACCTGGTGGCGGCGGGGCTGCGCCTGCCGGCCTCGCTCGACTCGGAGGCCGATGCGGCGCAGCGGGCAGAGGAGCTCATCGAGATGATGGGCCTGGGTGCCTTCCGGGAGAAGCTGGTGGGGGAGCTGTCGACCGGAACGCGGCGCATCGTGGAGCTGGCCTGCGTGCTGGCCCAGCAGCCGGGGGTCCTCCTCCTCGACGAGCCTTCTGGCGGCGTCGCTCAACGCGAGACCGAGGCGATGGGCCCGCTGCTGGTGCGGGTACAGCAGTACATGGGCTGCTCCATCCTGGTGGTGGAGCACGACATGCCGTTGCTCACCGCCATCTGCGACCGCATGATCGCCCTCGAGCTGGGTTCGGTCATCGCCGAGGGGACACCGGCCGAGGTGCTCGAGCACCCGGCGGTGATCGAGTCGTACTTGGGGACGGACGAGGCGACGATCAACCGGTCGGGGGTGAGGGTCTGAGTCAGACACCAGCAGAGCTGGTCGTTGGATGAAGTGGAGCTCGCAATCGTTGATTCGTTCGCTGGACTGGTCGGCGACGTCGCCTTTGAGGGTGTCGAAGCAAACGCCAGGCGCATAGCCCTATGTAGGTAGTGATCCGTCCAGAAACCGTTTCTTTCCCGCCGCGGCAGCCGTCGGCCGTCTCTCCTGGTAAACCGCATCGGTATGAGCCCTGACCGAATGCTTGACATGGTCGGCGTCGCCGGAGGACCACTGGCCGACGCCAGGCTGTGGCCTCTTCAGGTGGTTCGTGTAGAACCACTCTCATCCAACCTGGACCGGGTAGTCCTCACGGCTCCCGGCCTTGACGGTCTTCGTTACACGGCGGGCCAGGACCTGATGTTTCGGATTCCACTGGCGGAAGAGAAAGTGGTGAACCGCCGCTACACGATCCGTTCATTCGATGCGGCACACGCAGCCGTGACCATCGACGTCTCTCTGCATGCCGCAGGGCCGGGCACCGATTGGATACGTGCTGCGAGAATCGGAGATCGGATTGATGCAATCGGTCCGCGCGGGAAGATCACATTACGTACGGACGCCGCCTGGCATGTCTTTGTTGCGGACGAGACAGGGATGCCCGGGGTGTTGGCGATGACAGAGACGCTCCCGTCCACCTCGACCGCGGTGGCGCTACTGGAGATACAGAGTCCAGCCGATGAGCAGGAACCTGATCTGAGCAACGGCCAGCGGGTGGACCTGCAGTGGCTACACCGCATGGACCATGCGGTGGCGGGCGATTCCTCAATTTTCCTCGACGCTCTGTCCGCTCTCGAGCTGCCTGTTGGCATCGGGCATGCGTATATTGCGGCGGAGGCGGGAGTGGTGAAGACCATTCGACAAAAGCTGAATGAGCGTGGGTTCGGGAAGGATCAGATCTCTGGCAAGGCGTACTGGCGCCGTGGCCTCCCTAACGCCGAGCATGGAGAGCCGATTGGCGAGGGGTGAGGTGATCCGGGCCAGAGCGGCTGCCGGCAATGGGCAGTCTCCTGGAGAGCACCGCGGCAGCCTGCGGTTGCTGCTCTCGTCGGAATTCCGGGGCAGGAGGACGGTCCGTCGATCGTGAATCGGACCCGGGCGAACTCGATTACGGCGAGGGAGGCCTCGGCTCCTTGCGCCCCGATTGCAGACGTAATTCCTGCGTCTGAACAGCCAAAGACAGGTTTTCAAGCGATACCATTGCATCGGTAGTAGGAAGAGGGCCAAGAGTTCTACTGTTCTTCTTCACGAGGGGGGCGGGGCGTTGCTTTGTGACTGGTGACGAGAGGGGGCAACGCCCAAAGTGACTCGGGGTGGCGACGTGGCTGTGGAGCAATCGGTGACTCTTGAGCAGACAGGCGCACCGCCTTCGACGCAAGCGAACGAGTCCGAAGGGACACCGACCGCGAGCGAACAGGGAATCGCTCGTGGTGAGTCAGTGGAGACGGCTCCAGCGACGCGGAAGCCCCGCGTGCTGCACCGGCTCAGCCTTGTCGTGCTCGTGGTCGGTCTCCTGCTGACCGGGACGCTGACCGCCATTTCGCGGGTGAACTACATCCACAACGAGCAGCGCCTTTCAGACCTTCAGGCCAACCTCACGGCGTCAGCGCTCGGCATCGCCCCAGTCAACTTGGAACGGGTGTTGGGTCAGGCCGCGGCAGCCGCGGGCGAAGCCCCGAATCCTGCTGTGACCTTCCAACGGGTCATCGGGCCCTCGATGGCTCCCGCCGGACCGTTTTCCACTGCATCGCTTGCCCTCGTGCGCAATGGGCAGGTCCAGCTGCTGACCCGTATCGGGGCGAAACCGATCAACAGTCCGACGAGCAAGGCCAGCTTGGCCTTGTACGCACGAGCCGCAAAGGCCGGTTCGCTCATCACGACCAGAGCCGTAGGAAAGGGGATCCAGCGGCTCGGCTATCTGATGCCCGTCGTCGGTCAGGGTGGAACCTACGTCGCCGCTGCCGGACAAGGCTTGCCAAGCAATCGCAAGCTCACCATTCCTGCAAACTCACCAGACGCTGGACTCAATTTCGCGGCCTACTTCGGCAGAACGGTGAGCCCGGCTGCGCTCATCTATACGAATGTCGCGGATTTGCCGCTGACCGGCACGGTCTCTACGGTCGACGTGCCCTTCGGGTCGAGCCATGTGACGCTGGTTATTTCCCCGACCACTCCGTTGGCCGGAATATGGTCGGAACGTCTTCCCTGGGGCATTCTCATTGTTGGCCTGCTCTTCACTTTCGGTGTGGTCATCATGACGGAGCACCTGCTCCGGCGGCGTCATGTCGCCGAACAGCTCGCCGAAGAGAATCGACGTCTGTACGGCGAGCAGCGAAACGTGTCGCTGACACTGCAGCGATCGCTCTTGCCGAAAGCGCTCCCCGCGATTCCCGGAATGGACTTCGCCGCCCGCTACATCCCGGGAGAGTCCGGCATTGAGGTCGGGGGTGATTGGTACAGTGCGATCGAAATTGACGATCATCGCTTTGTGTTCGTGGTTGGTGACGTGTCGGGCCGAGGACTGGCGGCGGCAACGATCATGGCGGGACTTCAATACACCATTCGCGCGTATGCGGCTATTGGTTACAGTCCGGAGCGGATCCTCGAAATGGCGGCGAAAGAAATCAGCATCGAAGGTGATCGGCACTTCGCAACGGTTCTCGTCGGCCTCGTCGACAACGACAACCGCGAGGTCACGATGGCCAATGCGGGTCATCTCCCCCCGTTGCTCTTGAACGACGGGGGGAGCGAGTTCGCCCAAGTACCAGTCGGTGTTCCGCTCGGCGTCGCCGGTCCTGTGTATGAGTCGAAAACGTTCCCCGTTCGGCCACACACGACGCTGATCGCCTACACGGACGGGCTTGTCGAGCGAAGAGACGAAACCCTCGACGCTGGTCTTGATCGTCTGCGCGGGGCGGCCTCGCATGGAGCTTCGTCGGTCGATGATCTTCTCACGAACATCGCTGACTCCCTGTTGACCGAGCACGGTTCCGATGACGACACTGCGATCTTGGCCATTCGCTGGCTCAACTGAACGACCGGCAGGTTTCAACGTGATGCGCTGTGGCCCGACTCCGACGATCTGATCCTTCAAGACCCGGCATTTCAAGGCGACGCCACGGCCGCGGCTTCAGCTATGTCTCTGCCGATGGAGGGCGTGTCGCCGATGAGGAGACGCTCCAGCGAATTCGAAGTCTGGTGCTGCCACCCGCTTGGTCAGACGTATGGATCTGCCCGTGGCCGAACGGCCACATTCAAGCCGTCGGCACCGACGCGGCCGGCCGCCGCCAGTATCGCTACCACGACCAATGGCGGAGGGATCGGGATCGACAGAAGTTCGTCCGAATTCAGGGGTTCGGGGCGGCTCTGCCGAAGCTTCGGGCGCACGTGCGCCGTGATGTGGCCAAGGACGACCTCGGCCGGGAGCGGGTGCTCGCGGCGATCGTGCGCCTGCTCGACGTCGGATATTTCCGCATCGGGGACGAGAACTACGCACTCGAACACGAGACGTTCGGCGTGGCCAGCCTCCGAAAAGAACACGTCCGCATTCACGATGGCGTGATGATTTTCGACTATCCGGCGAAGGGCTCGATTGAGCGGACACTCGAGATCCGCGATGCGCCAGCATCCAAGGTCGTCGCCGCTCTTCGGCGTCGCCGAGCGGGCGGCCCAAACCTCTTCGCCTACAAACAGGGCGGGCGGTGGGTCCAAGTGCACGCCCACGACGTGAACCTCTACATCAAGGCCGCGACCGGCGGTAAATTTTCGGCGAAGGATTTTCGGACGTGGTCGGCCACCGTCTTGGCGGCGGCCGCGCTCGCCGAGAATCAGCCCGTGCCTCGAGTCGCGGGCGGGCCGCCACCGCGCCGAGGTCAAGGCCGTCGCCACTGTCGCGGAGCACCTGGGCAACACCCCGGCCGTGAGCCGCTCCGCGTATGTCGACCCGCGGGTCATCGAACGTTTCGAAGAAGGCGACACGATCAGCAGGACACTTGGGCGTCAGCCCGATCTGGACAAGTTGGACGCTCGTCGGAAGCGTCGGGTTGGCGAGACCCGAGCAGTGGAAGAAGCCGTTATCGAACTGCTCGACGATGAGTCGACTCGCCCTCCCGCTTGAGAGCGCGCCAAGTCCGGTGGAGCACCCGTTGCATGCGTTATCCCCAGAATTAAATCTGTCGTAAAGGTCCACCTCAGTGTGGACAACCCGCATGACAGTTCCGTGCGGGAGCTTTGAAAGCGGGTATTTGATGTAGCCGACGCCCTCCAGTCGTGTACGCTGCGCTTCGCGTAGCCGTGACAACTGATGGCGTCCGAACCCCCCGCACGGAGATGAGCCGTGTGACATGAAAGCTCGCTCCGAAGGGAGTGAACCGACACGAGTCCGGAGGTCTCGAATGACGAAGAGGAAACTACCCGGCCAGAAGAGACGACAGCACCGTCGGGAATCGACCGGTGGCCGCATGCGGCTGTTGAGCGTGGCAGCAGGAGCACTCACACTGGGTGCTGGTCTTCTGGCGATCGGCGGGAGCCAGGCCGCGTCGGCCTCCGGCTACACAACTGGCACGGCGCAGGCAGTGACTGGTACGCAGAACCTCAACGGTGCGGCCTGCTACACGTCGGCGGCCTGCGTGGCTGTCGGCGACAACGGGGCGACTTCGGGTGAGGTCGTCCCGCTCACGAACGGAACCCCGGCGGCCTCCCAGGCCGTGGGCGGTGCGGGCACGACCTTCAACGACGTGGCGTGCATGAACCAATCGACCTGCTCAGCGGTCGGAGCAGTCACCGGTGGCACAGGCACGATCGAGACGCTTTCCCTGGGCTCGCCCGCGGGAAGCACGCCCGCCACGTTCCCGTTGAACGGCATCGCGTGCGTGGGGACCAGCTGCGTCTACGTCGGGCAGGACCCATCGACCACGCAAGGCGTCTTCTACAACGGCAACTGGCAGCACGTGGCTGGCTCGGCCACCCTGAACAGGGTGGCCTGCACGAGCGCGGCCTATTGCCTGGCCGTCGGTGAGCAGGGTGCCGCCGGCACGCCTGGCGTCTTTTCGGTGATCACGAACGGCACCCCCGGTGCCGCCCAAGCGGTCTCCAACGCCGGCAACCTGACTGGTGTGGCCTGCTGGGGCACCACGTCGTGTGTTGCCGTCGGAACCACGACCAACGGCAACAACGGCGTCGTCGTGCCCATCAACAACGGAGTGCCGGGGCCGCTGACCACGCTGACCGGTGATCCGCTCAGCGGCGTGGCGTGCCCGAGCGCCGGCTATTGCATTGGCACAGGTTCCTCGAGCACCTCGGGCTTTGTCGTGCCGATCAGCAACGCGGTCCCAGGCACTGTGCAGGCCGTCTCGGGGACTACAAAGTTGGTCGAAGCTGGCTGTGCCAGCGCGGCCTCGTGTGTCGCCGTGGGGAACAACGTGGTGAGCGGCGTCTCGACCGGCGCCGTGGTCGGGCTGTCGAAGCCCCAGGGCTACTGGCTGGTCGGTTCTGACGGAGGCATCTTCAGCTTCGGGTCGGCCGTTTTCCACGGCTCGACCGGAAGCCTGGTTCTCCAGCGCCCGGTGGTGGGCATTGCTCCGACCAACGACGAAGGTGGGTATTGGCTGACGGCCTCGGACGGTGGTGTCTTCGCCTTCGGGGACTCCCAGTTCCAGGGGTCTCTGCCTGGCCTCGGCTTCCACCCAGCCGGTTCCGGTCTGCCCAAGAGCCTCAACAAGCCGGTGGTCGGCCTGGTTCCGTCCATCGATGACGGCGGCTACTTCATGGTCGCCTCCGACGGCGGTGTCTTCGCCTTCGGCGACGCCCAGTTCGCAGGCTCGTGCCCGGGGCTGGCGAATGGATGCGCGGGCGCCGGTGTGGCGGTGATGCCCGATGCCAGCGGCCAGGGCTACTGGCTGGTGACCGCCACGGGCAACGTGTACAGCTTCGGTGACGCCACCTACTTCGGCGGACCCGGGCCGCAGAGCAGCCCGATCACGTCGGCCGTGCGCACGCCGGACGGCCACGGGTACTGGATCCTCGACGCCAACGGGCAGGTCTTTGCCTACGGCGATGCGCCCAGCCTCGGTGGCCCGACCAGCTCGGTCGGCGGTACCAACCCGGCTTCGGCCATTTTCGCCGACTCGAGCGGGAACGGCTACTGGGTCGCCGCGGCCAACGGCGCGGTCTTCCAGTTCGGTGACGCCGTCAACTCCGGCGGCATGACCGGGACCAAGCTGAACGGTGCCATCATCGCCGGAACGGGCTTCTGATCGACGTCCACGTGAAGTAAGCAACGCGGCGGCAGTCTCCGCTCTTTCGGGACGTGAGGCTGCCGCCGCGGCGCGTCCGGGTCCGTGCCGCGGCGTGTGTCCTTCGCGGATCCAGGTCCGTCGCGGCGACAGTGGCAGACTGCCGCAGTGTCCACGCCCGTCGTCGGAACCTGCGACTCCCGCTTCCGCTCCGTCGAGGAAGAGTTCATGCGGAACTTCTCCGAGCGGGGCGAGCTGGGGGCTGCGGTCTGCGTCCTGATCGACGGGGTGCCGGTGGTCGACCTGGCCGGCGGCTTCGTCGATGCTCGCCGCTCGGCTGCCGTGGAGCCTCGACACCCTGGTGGACTACTACTCGGCCGGCAAGCCGGTCCTGGCATTGCTCGTCCTGCAGTTGGTCGACGCCGGGGTGATCCGCCTGGACGATCCCCTTGTCGCGGTGTGGCCCGAGTTCGGCGCCGGCGGCAAGGAATCGGCCACCCTGCGCCATGCCCTGTGCCACCGGGCCGGCGTGCCGGCCATCGCCGAGCCGCTGACCAACGAGGACCTGTGGGATTGGGGGCGGATGACCGCGGCGCTGGCCGCCACTCCAGCCCTGGTGGGAACCGGGCACCCGCCACGCCTACCACACCAATACCTATGGCCATCTCATCGGCGAGGTGGTGCGCCGGGTCAGCGGCGAGTCGTGTCGGGACCGACTGGCGGAGATGGCGGCGTCGCTCGGGGCCGACGATCCACATCGGCGTCCCGATGGCCGAGCGTCACCGCTGCGCCGAGATCGTCTTCGACTCGCCGGGCGTGTCCGCCGTCGACTTCGATGCGCTGACCGGTGACGTCCGCATGGAGATGCTGAGCTACTTCAACCCGCCCGGCTACTCCTCGATGGGCGTGGTCAACACGGACGAGTGGCGCTGCGGCCGAGGTGCCGTCGACGAACGGTCACGGGACGGCGCGTGGCCTGGCTCGGCTTTTACGGCGCCCTCCTCGAACCGGGACGGCTGCTCTCGGTCGATCTGCTGGCCGAGGCCACCCGCACCCAATCGGAGGGCTACTGCCCGATCCTCCACGAGGACGTGGCGTTCGGCCTCGGCTTCAAGCCGACGGTGCCCCGACGCCCCTTCGGTCCCAACCCGCACAGCTTCGGGCACTTCGGCACCGGTGGTGCGGTCGGCTTCGCCGATCCCGACGCCAACCTGGCCTTTGGCTACGTCATGAACCACGTGATCCCGCGCTGGCAGAGCACGCGCAACCGGGCCCTCATCGACGCCGTCTACGAATCGCTCGGTCCGTGACCTTCGAGGACCTGGTCGCCGAGGGCGCGGCCGTCCCCGTCGAGGGCTGGGACTTCTCCTGGTTCGAGGGCCGGGCCACCGAGGAACGGCCGCCCTGGGGCTACGCCCGCCTGATGGGGGAAGCGGATGGCGGGCGCGTCCGCCGCCCTCGACATCGAGACGGGCGGCGGAGAGGTGCTGGCCGGCATCAGGCATCCGCCCCGACTGCTGGTGGCCACCGAATCCTGGCCGCCCAACGTCGCCGTCGCCCGGGACGGCCCTGCGACCGCTCGGCGGCCACGTGGTGGCGGTGGCCGATCAGCCCACGCTGCCCTTCGTTGCCGGGTCCTTCGATCTCGTCGTGAGCCGGCACCCCGTCGTCGACCCTGTGGGACGAGATCGCCCGGGTCCTGCGACCGGGAGGCACCTACCTGTCCCAGCAGATCGGGCCCGGGACCAACCGCGAGCTGACCGAGTTCTTCCTCGGTCCCACGCCGGTCAACGAGCAACGGCGACCCGAACGAGCGGCCGACGGCGGCCCGGGCGGCCGGCCTCGAGGTGGTGCGCCTCGAGTCCTGTGCGCTGCGCGTCGAGTTCTTCGACGTGGCCGCCGTCGTGCACTTCCTGCGCAAGGTCCTCTGGACCGTGCCCGACTTCACGCCCGAGGCCTACGACGCAGAGCTGCGGCGCATGCACGCGCACATCGAGCGCGCATGGCTCGTTCGTCTCGACGGCGCAGCGGTTCCTCGTTGAGGCACGCCGGCCGGCCCCGCGGCCGCCGTGACGTGGTTCGAGACGCCGACACGGCGGCCACTGCCGTAGGGGGTCAGCTGGCCTGGCTCACCGTGCTCATGTTGTAGTCGGGGATGCGCAGCGGGGGCATGACCGTCCGGTTGAGGTACTCGCCGAACTCGCGGCCGAGCGAGCGCACCGGCGTGCCGACCTCGGTGGCCCGCACCAGGAGGTCGACCGGGCTCTCGTTGAAGCGGAAGTTGTTGACCGCGCCGACCACCTTGCCGTTCTCGACCACGTAGACCCCGTCGCGGGTGAGTCCGGTCATCAGCAGCGTGGCCGGGTCGACCGTGCGGATGTACCACAGGCAGGTCAGCAACAGCCCGCGTTCGGTGCGCGCCACCATGTCGTCGACCGACCCGCCGTCGTGGTCGCCGCAGCGCAGCACCAGGTTGTCGATGTAGGGCGCCATCGGGACGCCGGACCTGCGCCGCGCCGGCCCGGTGGTAGCGCAGGTGGGCGAGCACGCCGTCGTGCAGCCAGTCGGTGCGCTCGGTGGGCAAGCCCGTTGTCGAAGACCGAGACCTCCGAGCTCGAGGCGCCCGTCGCCACGAAGGGCATGCACTCGACGCCCGCCTCGTAGGGGTCGCTGTAGAGCGTGAAGGGCAGCGAGGTGATGGTCTCGCCCACCGCGGGTCCCGCCGCCCTCCTTGGAGAAGACGGTGCGGCCGTCCTCGGTGTCCTGGCCGCCGACGGCGTCGAAGCCGATCATGCCCATCATGTCGGCCACCCCGGAGGGGGGCAGGATCACCTCGTAGCGGCCGGCCTCGAGCGCGATCTGCCGGCTGGCCCCAGTCGAGGCGGCGCCAGATCTCCTGCTCCATCGCCTCGAGCGAGGGGTCGACGGCGGGCATCGCCGACCCAGGCCGACCCGCTGCCGTCGGCGGTGCGGCCGACCAGGCTCACCGCCGCCGTGGGCTGGGCGTGGGAGAGGCGCAGCCCGGTGGAGCTGCCCAGGTAGAGGGTGTCGACGTCGATCTCGGCGAAGCCGGCCAGCACGGCGTCGCGGCCGCGGGCCCGCTCGAAGGCGCCGCAGAGCGACGAGAGCACGCCGTCGAGCGCGCCGGCGTCGGTCACCTCGGGCTCCTTGTCGAAGGCGCGGCCCACGCCGGCCGCCTCGGCCGGCTCGACGAGCGCGAAGGCATCCTCGGCCGGTCGGCGCCTGGCGGGCGTCGGCCAGCGCGTCGGTCACCATGTCGGCCACCCCGTCGGCGCCCACGACGCCCGAACGGCGTGCCGTGCCGACGGCGTCGCCGGCGATGACGACGACGCTGACGTCGCGGCTGCGCTGGACCCCGTTGGTCGTGGTGCTGTTGAGGGCGTAGCGCACGTCGGCGTGGCTGCCCTCCTCGACGAGCACGACGCAGCCGTCGGCCCCGGCCTGCGACGCCGCGGTCGACGCCGCCCTCGACGACCTCCTGGGCGGGGATCACCGCTGGACTCCGGACGCGTCCGGTCGGTCCGGTCGTGGCCGTCACCGGCCGGCCTCCTCGCGGGTGTTGAGGACGTTGACGCCGCGGACCAGCACCGACGGGCACCCGTGCGAGACCGGTGCCACCTGGCCGGGCTGGCCCTTGCCGCAGTTGAAGGCCCCGCCGAGCACCCAGGTCGACTCGCCGCCCACCGCCTCCATGGCGCCCCAGAAGTCGGTCGTGGTGGCCTGGTAGGCCACGTCGCTTAGCTGGCCGGCCAGCTGCCCATTCTCGATGCGGTAGAAGCGCTGCCCGGTGAACTGGAAGTTGTAGCGCTGCATGTCGATCGACCAGCTCTTGTCGCCCACGATGTAGATGCCGCGGTCGACCCCGGCGATGAGGTCCTCGGTGCTCGGGCCGCTCGGGCCGGCGTGGGCCAGCGACACGTTGGCCATGCGCTGGATCGGCACGTGCATCGGCGAGTCGGCGAAGGCGCAGCCGTTGGAGCGCTCGATAGCCCATGGCGGCGGCGATGCCCGCGGTCGAGCTGGTAGCCGACCAGGATGCCGTCGCGCACCAGGTCGAAGGACTGGCCCTCGACCCCCTCGTCGTCGATGGCCACGGTGGCCAGGCCGTGCTCCACGGTGCGGTCGCCCGGTGACGTGCATGACGGGGGAGCCGTAGCGCAGCTTGCCGAGCTTGTCGAAGGTGGCGAAGGAGGTGCCGGCGTAGGCCGCCTCGTAGCCGACGGCGCGGTCGAGCTCGGTGGCGTGGCCGATCGACTCGTGAATGGTGAGCCAGAGGTTGGAGGGGTCGACCACCAGGTCGTAGCGCCCGGCCTCGACCGAGGGCGCGGCCAGCTTCTCGGCCAGCAGCTCGGGCAGCTCGGCCAGCTCGGCGTCCCAGTCCCAATTGCCGTTCCCTGCGGGTCCGGTCAGGAACTCCCAGCCGCGGCCGACCGGCGGGGCGAGCGTGCGCATCGTCTCGAAGCCGCTGTCGGAGAGGGCGAGCGCCTCGAGCTGGCACTGCATGCGCACCCGGTGCTGGGTGGCCCGTGTCCCGTTCAGGTCGGCCAGGAACGTGTGCTCGGACACCGAGAGCAGGGAGGCCGAGGTGTGCGACACGACGTCGTGGCGACCGAGGCGGGTGCTCCACTCGGCCAGCAGGCCGGTCTTGTCGGCCATCGACACGGTGGCGGGGTCGACGTCGAACGAGCTCGACCAGTCGACCTCACCGTGCGAGGGCTCGGGGGCGAGCTCGACCCGCCCGCCGCCGGCGTGGTTGGTGAGGGCGGCCATCTGCCGGGCCTGACGGACGAGGTTCGCCGCCTCCTCCGGCCGGACGTCGACCGACGCGGCGAAGCCCACGGCGCCGTCGACCACGACGCGCACGCCCATGCCGAAGTCGGTGTCGTCCGCCGTGGTCTCGGGCAGGGCGTCGCGCAGGCGGACGATCTGGCTGCGGATGCGCTCGACGCGCAGCTCGGCCGCCTGGCATCCGGTGGCGGCGTCCAGCGCGGCGTCGGCCAGAGCGGAGAGCTCGTCGGCGGACAGCGGCATCAGGGCACCGGGGTCGGCTGACGGAGGGGGAGGCCGGCGGCGGCGTAGATGGAGTCGATGAGCTCCATGGTACGGATCGCGTCGACCGCCGTCGTGGGGAACGGCGCGCCGTCCTCGACGGCGGCGGCGAAGGCTTCGAGTTGGTAGTCGTAGGTCGGCTTGCGGCTGAAACGCTCCTTGCGGGAACCGAGCGAGGTCGTGACCTTGACCCGGTGGCCGTATTGGGGGCTGAAGGGATTGAAAACCGAGATCTTGCCGTTCTCACCCGTTATCACTGCGTGCATGCGCAGCACGGAGGACGAGAACATGGAGCACCCGATGTGGGCGCTGCCCCCGTCGGAGAGGGAGAAGTGGGCGTCCATGGCTCGGTCCACACCGGGCGAGGACAGCTTCGCCTGGGCGTCGATGACCCGGGGCCCGGGGGCCAGGAGCCGGAGCAGGCTCACGGGGTAGCACCCCATGTCCATGGTCGCCCCGCCCGCCAGGGCCAGCTGGTAGCGGATGTCACCCTTCTTCCACAACGGAGCGGAGAAGGCGACGTCGATGTTGCGGACCGGGCCCAGTTCGCCCGAGCTCAGGATCTCGATCAGGCGACGCGTCAACGGGTGGTACTGGTAGTGGAAGGCCTCCATCACGACGAGGCCCGGGTGGGCGCTGGCCACCTCGGCCACGGAGCGGGCCTCGTCCGCGTTGGCCGTGAAGGGCTTCTCGCAGAGGACGTGCTTGCCCGCCTTGAGGGCGGCGATGGTCCAGTAGCCGTGCAGTCCGTTGGGCAGCGGGTTGTAGATGGCGTCGATCTCGGGGTCCTCGACCATCGCTTCGTAGCTGTCGAGGACCCGTTCTATGTGGTGCTTGCCCGCAAAGGCCACGGCGCGCTCGCGGTCCCGTGCCGCGACGGCGACCACCGTCGCCTTCTTCGTGCGCCGGGCCGGCTTGACGACAGCGGTAGGGGCGATGCGGGCCGCCCCGAGGATGCCGATCCTCAGCACGTGGCGGTCATCGGCACTGGGTGCCCGGGCCCGGGACCAGGCAACATGTCGTGCGGGGCGCCCCGAGCGCAACCGGGGGTGTCCCGTGTGCGCAGGGTGCCGGCAGTATCTTGCGGCAGTGCATGAGCACGGACGCTAACGCACCTGGCGGCCGACCCACGCTTGGCCATCTCAAGGGGTTGGACGGCATCCGGGCCTTTGCGGTGCTCTCCATCATCGCCTTCCATACCGGCCTCAATTCGGTGCCCGGCGGCTTCTACGGCGTCGACGCCTTCTTCGTCCTGTCGGGCTTTCTCATCACATCACTGTTGGTGAAGGAGTGGGGTGGCACCGGAACCATTCGCCTGCGCCGGTTCTGGGCCGGGCGGGCCCGGCGCCTGCTGCCCGCCCTCTTCTTGATGGTGACCGTGGTCGGCCTCGTCATGGCCATCTGGCCCCAGCTGCTCTCGAGCCAGAACATCGTGGGCGCCGCCGTCTCGACTGTCCTCTACTACTCCAACTGGTACTCCATCCACAGCGGGGTCACGTACTTCAACCTCTCCACGCAGCCTTCGCCGTTTCTCCACACGTGGTCGTTGGCGATTGAGGAGCAGTTCTATCTCGTGTGGCCGCTCATCGTCCTGGCCGTGCTCACGTTGGGCCGGCGCGGCGGCCCGTCGCCCCGGTCTTCGACTGCGCAGGTGCCGGTGCTCGGTGGCGGGCGGCTGCTCGTCCGGGCGGCGCCTGCGGGTTCGGGCGTCGGCGCGGGCGAGGGTGCGGTCTCGCGCCGGCGCCGGCTGCAGGCCCTCTTCGCCGTGACCTGCTTCGGGTCGCTGGCCTCGGCGCTCGTGATGGCCCTGCTCGCCCCGAACGGCTACACGACGCGGGCCTACTACGGGACCGATTGCCGGGCCCAGGCCCTGCTGGTCGGCGCGGCCATCTCCATCGGGCTGGTTTTGTGGCCCGACGCTCTGCGGCGACGGTGGTTCCGCTCCACCGCGGCCGTGCTCGGCGTCCTCGGCGCCGCCGGCACCGCCGCGCTGTGGTGCCTCACCTCGGAGACGACCACCTTCGCCTTCAGCGGCGGCTTCATGGTGGCCAGCCTGGCGGCCGGCGCGGTGGTGCTCGGCTGTGTCGGGGCACCGCGCTCGGTGGTGGTGCGCTTCTTGGAGTTGCCGCCGTTGCCCCAGTGGGGCCGGATCTCGTACGGCGTCTACCTCTGGTACTGGCCGGTGCTGCTGATCATGTCGCCCCAGCGCCTGCACTGGGGCGTCTACCCCCTCTTCCTGGCCCGGGTCGGCATCACGGTGGCCATCGCGGCCTTGAGCTACGACCTCATTGAGATGCCGATCCGCCGCGGCGCGCTCAAGACGTGGCGCTCCTGGGTCGCGCTGCCCATCGGCGCCGCCGCCGCGGTGGGTGCGGTCATCGCCAGCACGCTGGTGCCGGTCGGGGCCTCGGCGCTCCAGGGCTCGACCCTCACGGCACCCGTGGCCGCCACGACCTCGACGACGGGCAGCACGCTGCCGGGACAGACGACGAGCTCGGCGTCGACCACCACCACGACCACCATTGCCTTGCCCTCGTACCTGAGCCCGGCGCCTCCCGCCCCGCCCCGGTCGCCACACCGGGTGAAGGTCCTCGTGGTGGGTGACTCCATTGCCGGCACCCTGGCCGTGGGCCTGGCCCAGGTGGCCCGCAACGACGACGTGCAGATCGTCGACGAAGGGCTCCCGGGGTGTTCGGTGACGACGACCGCGCAGATCAAGGTGTTGTTCTACGAGGCGCCGGCGGGCGCGCCCTGCGGCGACGGCAATCCCGACGCCATCTTCGCCACCTGGCGCACGTGGGTCGACACCTACAACCCCGACGTGGTGCTCTACGCGGCCCGCGCCGAGACCTTCGACCAGCAGGTCGGCGGGAAGTGGGAGAACATCGGCCAGCCCTCCTTCGACTCCTACCTGCACGGCGCGCTTCCGTCAGGCCGTCGACGTGCTGGGGTCGAGGGGGGCCACGGTGGTCTTCATGACGTCGCCCTACTACGACAGCGGCACCGCCTCCTCGGGCACGCCCTGGCCCGAGGACGCGCCGGACCGGGTGAACGTGGACAACGCCACGATGCGCCAGGTGGCGGCGGACGGGACGGCGCCGGGCCGGGGTCGCGTCTACGTCTTCAACCTCAACGGGGTGGTCTCGCCTGGCGGCCGCTACGCCGGCGCCGTCGGCTCGGTGAACGTGCGCTGCTCGGACGGCGTCCACTTCACGGCCTCGGGCGGGATCTACGTCGGGCTGCGCCTGGTCCCCGACCTGGTCGCCCTGGGTCAGGCCCACGCGGCGGCGTCGCCCGGGGGCGCCTGGGCCGGGCCGTTGCCGCCGTCCACCCCGGCGTGGTACGCAAAGCTTCCATGTTGAACGCCGAACGCGACTCGGGCCGGACCGGCAGCGGCGAGGTCGTGGTGCGCCGGGCCGTGGCGGCGGACATCGACGCCATGGCCGACCAGCTGGCCAAGACGTTCTGGGACGACCCGGTGGCGAGCCACCTGATGCGCAACCCGGCGCGCCGTGAAGCCGGTCTGCGCGCCTACTTCCGCACCCAGATGAAAGCGGACTACATCCCCTTCGGCGGCTGCTACACGACCGAGGGCTACACCGGCTCCGCCATCTGGGCCCCGGCGGGCAAGCCGCTGTTGACCGGGGCGACCGGCCTTCTCACCATGCTGCCCGTGTTGCCCTACGTGGCGCGCAACCTGGCCACCACGGTGCGCATGCTGGCGCTCATCGAGGGGAAGCACCCCCGCCAACCCCATTGGTACCTGGCCTCGCTCGGCACCGCGGTGGACCGGCAGGGCCAAGGGGTGGGGTCGGCGCTGATGCGCCCCGTGCTCGACCACTGCGACGCCGAAGGGTTGCCGGCCTACCTGGAGTCGTCCAAGGAGCGCAACGTGCCTTTCTACCGGCGCCACGGGTTCGAGGTGGTCGAAGAGCTGGCGCTGCCCGGGGACGGTCCCCCGATCTGGACGATGTGGCGCGAGCCCCAGGCGGTGGCCGCGGCGGCCTGAGCCGTCGGGACCGGGGTCCTGGCTGACGGTCCCACGGCCCGCCCGATGTCAGGCGATCGTCAGGCCGGGTGGATGCCTTCGGGCATGGAGAGGGCGTCGTGGACGACAACGTTGAGCACGTCGATCACCGCCCGGGCCGGGGCCGAGAGCAGGCCGCGCCGCCGCTGGGCCACGCCGACCCGGCGGCGGGGAAGACCCTCCACGCTGACGACGGCGAAGCTGTCGCGCAGGTGGCCAGGCACCGCGGTGGCCGGGATGATGGCCGGGCCGTATCCGTCGAAGGCGAGCGAGGCGATGAGGCGCACCCCGTCGAGCTCCATGGCCGGCCGCAGCTCGACGCGCGCCGGTACGACGGCACCGTCGATCTCGGCCCGCAACGCCGTGCCGGGCGCCGGGAGCAGCAGTTCCAGTTCGGACAGGCGCTCGAGGGGGAGCGAGCTCTGGCCGGCCAGGGGGTCCGTGCGCGGCACGACGAGGACGAGGTCCTCGTCGAAGAGGTGCGCGGCCAGGACTTCGTCGCCGCTGAGGGGAAAGGTGACCACGGCCAGGTCGAGCTGGCCCGAGGCCAACTGCTGCTCCAGCGGGGCGCTGGCCCCGTCGGCCACGTTGAGATGGATGTGGGGGTGGCGCACGCGAAGCAGGTCGAAGAGCTGGGGCACGAGCCAACGGCCGGTGGTGCCGATCATGCCGAGGCGGACGGTGCCCACGACTTCTTTCCGCAGCGCGGTGACGTCGGACACCATGGCCTCGAGCTCGTAGGTGACCCGGCGGGCCCGCTCGACGACGACCTCACCCTCTTCGGTCAGCCGGCCCGAGGCCCGGTCCACCAGCTGCACATCGAGCTCGCGCTCGAGCCGGGCCACGTGGGCCGATACGTTGGACTGGACGGTGCCGATGGTGGCGGCCGCGGCAGAGAAGCTCCCGGTGTCGGCGATTCCCAGCAGTGCTTGCAGATGCTTCAGTTCCACCCGGGTTCTCCCGTCGGAAGCGCTCGCGCCAGTTGCGTTACTCATCAGTATAACTGATAGTAAGTATCTGTCTAAACGGATTGACAGATTCTGCAACCCGGAGCAACAATGTCATCAGACCACAGGAAAAGGAAACCCCCCCTCCGAACCTGATGAGTCTTGAGAAGGGATCGCCCTCCCCCCCGGCGATCCCTTCTCCTAATTTACGTCCCTGTTGGGCTGGGCTTTCTCAGACTCTGGCCGGCGGTCCAACTGCTTTAGGCTCTGGACCGTGGCAACGAGCGCCGTTTTCATCGACCTCGACCGCACCTTGCTGTGCCAGGCGTCGGGCCAGGTCCTGAGTCGGGCCATGGTCGAGGAGGGGGTGCTGCCCAAGGGGCGGTCCCTGCCCGGCGACAAGCTCCTCTATGCGGTGAACGACCACCTGGGCGAGAACCTGCTCTCCATGGGCCTGGTGCGGGCGGCCGCCGCCGTGGCCCGGGGCTGGCGCCAGGACCAGGTGCAGGCGGCCGGACGCCGGGCCGTGGCCGGGCTCACCGAGCTGGTCGCCCCCTTCGCCCCTCAGCACCTGAGCGCCTTCCGGGCCGAGGGCCACAAGCTGGTCCTCTCGACGACCACCCCGGCCGACATGATCGCCCCCTTCGCCGAGGCCCTCGGTTTCGACGACCTCATCGCCACCACGTACGAGGTGCGGGACGGCCGCTACACCGGCCGCCTCTACGAGGGCTTCGTCTGGGGCACGGGCAAGCTGCGGGCGGTGCGCGAGTGGGCCCGGAACCATCAGGTCGACCTGGCTGATTGCCACGCCTGCAGCGACAGCATCTTCGACGTCCCGCTCCTCGCGAGCGTGGGCTCGCCACACGCCGTCAACCCGGATCCCTCGCTCACCCTGGTGGCGACGGCGCGGCGCTGGCCCGTCGAGCACTGGGACCGTCCGCCGGGTGTGCCCAACTTCTTGGGCTTCGAGCCGTACCACGTGCTGCGGCCGTTCGTGCGCACCCTGTCGTTTCCGTACGCCCGCTTCGACATCCGCGGCGTCGAGCACGTGCCGGCGCGCGGTCCGGTGCTCCTCGCCGCGAACCATCGGAGCTACTTCGACGTGGCCGCGCTGGCCCTGGTGGCCCGCGAGATCGGGCGGCCCGTCCGCTTCCTGGGCAAGAAGGAGATCTTCGACGCGCCGGTCGTCGGGCAGATCGCCCGGGCCATCGGCGGCATCCCGGTCGACCGGGGGAGCGGGTCGGATCAACCGCTGCGTGCCGCAGAGTCGGCCCTCAAGGCGGGCGAGGTGGTCATCGTGCTGCCGCAGGGCACCATCCCGCGGGGCTACGACTTCTTCGATCCCGTGCTGCACGGGAAGACAGGCACGGCGCGGCTGGCCGCGTCGACCGGGGCCACGGTCGTGCCGGTCGGGCTCTGGGGGACCGAGAAGGTGTGGCCGCGCTCGTCGCGCCTGCCCGATTTCACCCTGGTGCGCAAGCCGCCCAGGGTCACGGTGCGCGTGGGGGCACCCCTCTCACTGTCCTTTTCGGATGCGAAGGGCGACACCGCCGTCATCATGAAGGCGATCAGCGCGTTGTTGCCGGCGGAGTCGCGGGTGCGCCACGAGCCGACCCCCGAAGAACTGGCGCGCACCAAACCACCTCAGTGAGAGCGCAGCTGGCCAGCGTGACCACGCGGGCGGTGAATGCCGCCTCGCGCCGGCTCGGGCGGGGCCAGGGGACGGTCGCCGGCGGCCGGGCCGGCCTCCGGATGGACCCGACACTGCTCGAACATCTCAGCGCGGGCCGCCAGGTGGCGCTCGTCACCGGGACGAACGGGAAGACCACCACGACGCGCTTGCTCACGGTCGCGCTCGGCGCCACGGGCGACGAGGTGGTGAGCAACGAGACCGGATCCAACATGCCGCCGGGGCACGTGGCCGCGCTGGCGGGGACGGACGTGCCGCGGGTCGTGCTCGAAGTCGACGAGTTCTACCTGCCTCGGGTGCTGACGGCCACCAGGGCGACCGCCGTGGTGCTGCTCAACCTGTCGCGGGACCAGCTCGACCGCACCAACGAGGTGCGCATGATCGCGGCCCGCTGGCGGGCCGCGCTGGCCGCGGCACCGCGCACCCACGTCGTGGCCAACGCCGATGACCCCTTGGTCGCCTGGGCGGCCAGCGCCGCGCGCGACGTGCACTGGGTGGGCGCGGGGATGCGCTGGCAACTCGATGCCGTCGGGTGCCCCTCGTGCGAGGGTCGCATCCGTTACGGCGAAGGGACGTGGGCCTGCACGGAGTGCGACTTCGCCCGTCCCCAGCCCAAGGTCTCGCTGGAGACGGCCCCCGACGGTTCGGCCCTGGCCGTGTGGTCCGACGGCCGGGCGCTGCCCCTCCACCTCTCCCTGCCCGGCCGCTTCAACCAGGCCAACGCGCTGATGGCGACGGTGGCCGCCGAGGCGTGCGGTATCGACCCGCTGGCGGCGCTCGAGGCCATCGAGTCGGTCGAGGAGGTGGCCGGCCGTTTCACCGTGCGCAGCTTCGGTGACGTGCGGGCCCGGCTGATGCTGGCCAAGAACCCGGCGGGCTGGGACGAACTCCTCGATCTGGTGGTGCAGGACGACGCGCCGTTGGTCGTGAGCATCAACGCGCGGGTGGCCGACGGGGCGGACCCGAGCTGGCTCTGGGACGTGCCGTACGAGCGCCTGGCCGGTCGCCGGGTGGTGGCCACGGGCGATCGCTACCGCGATCTCTCGGTGCGCCTGCAGTACGCCGGGGTTGACCACGCCACCGAGGCCGACCCGGTGGCGGCGGTGGTGGCCGCGGCCGCGGCGGCGCGGTCGACGGTGATGGCGACGACGACGGTGGTGGCGTGGTCGACGTCATCGGGAACTACACCGCGTTCTACGACCTGCTCGGGGCGCCGGCGTGAGCGCTCGGACCGGCCCGCTCCGGGTCGCCGTGGTCTACCCCGACCTCCTGGGCACCTACGGCGACGGGGGCAATGGCCTGATCCTGGCCCGGCGGGCCGAGTGGCGCGGCTTCGAGGTCGAGCTGCTTCAGGCGGCCTCCGATGGCACGCTGCCCGAGGCGGACATCTACTGCCTCGGCGGTGGCGAGGACGGCCCCCAGGTCCGTGCGGCGCGCACGCTGCTCGACGACGGCGGGTTGGGCCGGCGGGCGGCCAACGGCGCAGTCGTGTTGGCCGTCTGCGCGGGCTTCCAGGTGGTCGGGCGGAGCTTTCCCGGTGCGGAGGGCGAGCCGCACGAGGGGCTGGGCCTGCTGCCGGTGACCACGGCCAAGGTGGCGTTGCCCCGGGCCGTCGGCGAGGTGGTGGCCGAACCCGACGAGGCTCTGGGCCTGCCCGTGCTGACCGGTTTCGAGAACCACGGCGGCCGCACCACGCTCGACGAGGGGGCCACGCCGCTGGCCCGGGTGAGCGCGGGGGTGGGCAACGGCGACGGCGGCGAGGGCGCGCGCGAAGGCCGGGTGGTCGGGACCTACCTGCACGGTCCGGTGCTGGCCCGCAATCCTGCCCTGGCCGACCTGCTCCTGTCCTGGGCGCTCGACGACGTGGCGCTGGCGCCGCTCGACGACGAGGCGGCCGAGAGCCTGCGGTCCGAGCGGTTGGAGCCCGGGCGCTCCCGGCGTTTCCGGCGGCGCCGGGTGGCCTGAACCGGAGCGGCCCGCTCGGCGCAGCCTGGCGGGCGGGTCGGGCGGGTCGGGCGGGCGGTGCGGCGAATGCGAGTCGGCCTGAACGACCTCAGCTCGCCGGGCGAGCGATTGCGAGCAGGTGCGCGCTGAGGCCGAGGAGAGACGGAGTGCTTTCGATGGCGCGGGCGGCGTAGAGAATGCTCTCGCGGCCGTCTTCGGTCTCCCACTGTGCGCCCAGATTGGTAAGCCATCCGGCCAACCCTTCGAGCCCGACCAGTTCGACGACCTCGAGGCTCACCCCCTGGAGTTCCTCGTGCAGCTGTTCAGGCTCGTGGAGGTAGGCCGTCGTGAACCAGTGAGGACGGTTGTCGGGATTGCGATGTTGGCCCTCGGTCAGGTCCCGCTCGACGATCTTTTGAAAGCTCGAATCGAAAAGGAAACCGCGGGCAAGCCCGTCGAAGAGCGATGCGAAGCGGTTGATCGCGGCCACGGCAATCAATCCTCCTGGTCGAACCGCACGGATTGCCTCGCGCAGCGCCTGTTGGCGATCCTCGAGTGTGGTCAGGTGGTACATCGGACCAAAGAGCAAGACGACATCGAAGCTGTGGTCATCGACGGGGAGAAGCCGTGCATCACCCTCTTCGGCCGTGACGCCGAATGCGCCGAGCTCATGGTTGACCGTCTCGACGTGACGAGGGGTCAGGTCGATGACATGCACGCGGTCACCGCGTCCAGCAAGCCACGACGCATGGATGCCCGTTCCACCGCCGACGTCCAACACCCGTACCGGCGGTGGCGGAAGGTGTCTCCCGAGGACTTCCTGGACCCTGACGAGCTCGAGTTGGCCGAGTCCCACGCTGATGCGATCCTCTTCACGAATGCTCTCGTAGTGTCCGACGACCTCGTCGCGTTCGCTCATGCGAGCAACGATACGGGAGCCTTCCGGCGGATACGCGAGGGCCGCCTCGCGGTGCGGGACTGTCCCGCGTCGCGTGCGGATCCGGCCACTTCCTGCTGTTGGCGTGCTAGAGCCTGTGTTGGCGGAGGAGCTCGACGGGATCTTGCATCTGCACCATGCCGAGGTAGCCGCCGCCACGACTGATGCCGTCGTGCACCGCGTAGCCGAGCAGTTCTTGGGCTTGCCTGGGGAGCCCGGCGGCGATCGTCGGCGGGACCGCCAGGTAGTTGTTCTCTTCTGTTCGGAGCCACCCCAGGCAATAGCTGAGGTGCGCACCACGCCGAGGGACCTCGGTCGTGTTGGAGCCTCCGGCGTGAAGAGTCCCGCCCGTATAGACCACCGCGGAGCCGGCGGGCATCTCGGCATACGCAATCTGCTCGGCGGTCGGAGGCGGCTGTGAGAACTGCTCGGCAGGCGACAGGTTCCGGTCCGGCCAGCGATGACTGCCGGGAACGATGCGGGTGCCCCCGTTGGCCCGGGTGAAGTCGACGAAGGCGATGACGGTGGCCAGCTGCAGCTCAGGCGCGGGCTTCGGCACGTCACTCCAGACGGCTTCGTCCCGGTGGAGCAGCTGCTCGTCGGCTCCGGGTCCGCGCTGGAGAAGGTGGCCGAGGTTCAGTTGGTAGCGAGCGCACGAAGGAAGCAGGATGCGATCGCACAGGGCCAAGAGCAGCGGGTGGCACATCACCTCGGTGGCGAATGTCGCGGAGAGTGCGCAGACGCCCGAGATCTGCTTGGTGCACGGACCGTGGAACGCCTTCATGATCGGATTGAAGAGTTCTGCGTCGGGATCGGCGGCGTCGAGAACTGCTCCAACTTCCTGGTTGACTCGAGCGACGACGTCGGCGCTCAGCAAACCCTCGAGGATCACCGCCCCATCTCGCGCGATCAATGCTTCGACGTCGTCGGGATCCGCTGTCGGCGCGTGCACATGCTCGAGACTGGCCCTGGGCGTCATCGGCACGCACCTTCCCTTCGAGTTGTCCCGACTCGAACTGATCACCACATGTCGGCCGCTCTCAGGCTTGGCCGGGTTGAGCTGGAACCGCATACGTCGGGATGAACAGGCACGCCTCAGCGGCCGCACACTTTACGACGGCACCCAGTGCGTCGTCGGCGCCGCCAACCAGCCCAGCATCTCACGGCGGGTCGTCGGCCCGCGCGTCGTCCATGGTGAGGGCAACGCGCCCTCGGCTGCGGAGATACGCAGTCTCAGGGACATTGGCCGAGAGGGGGTCGACAGTCAGGCCGCAACGGGTGGCATCAGGATCGATGCCGAACATGCTGCGCGGCGTTGCGACCGAAAATGCCCTGCTTCACGTCGCTCGTGAGGGCGGGGTAGCCATAGGCCTCCTGGAATTCGGTCGTGATCTCGAATGCCTCCATCGCCATGATCTGCGGCTCGGGACTCCCGTACCAGATGGCGTCGGTCCCCCACAGCACCCGCTGCTCGCCCACGCGGCTGAGCAACTTTCCCAGACGCATGTGCCGCCTGCTCGGGTTGAGTGAGCAGCTGGCGCCACAGGGTCGCCACGTCCACCCAGACGTTGCCGTTCGACCGGTACGTCGTCGTGATCGAGCGCAGCCAGCAGCGTGTCGATCCCGATGGTCGACGCGGGGTCGTAGGGACCTTCGACGTGTGAAGGATCCCAGGCCGCGTGATACACGAGGAATTGCATGTCGGGGAACTGGCGCGACAGGGCGACCATGTCGCCGGGGTGATTGAAAGCCGGGATCGAAGTTGACCAACGGCAGTCCCTTGTGGGCGACGAAGACCTTGACCCCGAGGTCGTGCGCATGCTGGACGGTCGGCAATCCGATGGTCGGGTCGAGCAGCGAGTACCCCTGGCCCGTCGGGCTCCACGCTGTGTAGACCTTGAACGCGACTGGTGGACCGCCCTCCACGGCGCTCGTCATCCCCTCGAGCGTGGCGGTCACGGGGCCCACGTTGGGAGCAATGATGTTCTCCACCAGGACCCGGTTGAAGCCACCGGCAGTCAACTCCGTTCGTGATCTGCTGCGTGGCCGAGCGCGTCAGAGAACGGGATGGGCGCGTTGGCCGGCCCTGAGTTCGGGACGTCGGTCAGGATGGCCATCGTGGTATCGCTGGCCAAGAACAGGTCGTGCAAGTAGTTGGCGCGATCGACGCAGTCGAGCTGATCGCTGTCGGTGCATCCCGGCGGCAGCATCGAGAGTACGAGCGAGGTCGTATCGGGCGCATTCTGCACCCAGGGACCGCCGGGGATCACGTGATGGGTGTGCACGTCGAACACGAACGAGGTGCTCTGGAGCGCCTTCTGGCAGGCCTCGACCTCGTGCGGTGGTGGCACGTGGTAACCAGCCCCACGGCCGGGCGGCCCGCCTCCCCGCGCGAGGCCGGCGATGTCGTGCACCCGCTCAACTCGAAGGCGGCCAGCGAAGCAGCCACCGCGCCCGCACCCTGGAGAAAGCGCCTGCCGGTCCAGACCCCTTCGTCGTGACAGCGTCGTCGACCGAGGCTCTGATCACGTTTGTTGACCACGCCGGTCGCGTCCGCTCGGGGCAGTCGGGACGAACTCGCCGTTCGTCACCGGCCCGGCGAACAGTGGCAGTGGACCGTCCGGCTGATCGCGCAGTCGGCGAGAGAACGGGCCGATCCCGGCCATCACCCACAGGCTAGGTCGGGATCGGATACGTCAGAAGTGCACGGTCCGATGGCACCATGAGCGCGATGATCGCTCTGTCTCCCAAGCGGGAAACGGGCGCAGGTGGGTCTACGAGTTGTGCGGGACCGATCACGTCTGGCGCCGACGAGGGCCGGGGGCCGAATGGCACTTCCTGTGCCAGGGGGCACAAACGTCCTGTTGGGGTGTGCTCTGCACGAGGGTCCGTCCCTAAGCTCCCGATGCGTTCGTGGGAAGGGACCTGGAGTGGAAGCAGTGCGTTCCGGGCCAGTGGCGCGCAGGACGGCGCTCGTCGTCGAGGACGAGCCGGGTCGAGCGCGCCGCCACCGGCCAAATACTTGAGCGCCACGGCTTCACGGTGCACACCGCGGCTGACGGCCCGTCAGCCCTGGCCTTCAGCCGCCGCCACCAAGGCACCATCGAGCTCCTCGTGACCGACTTCCTCATGCCCGCCATGCCGGGGGTCGACCTGGCCGAGGTCATCCGCCAGGAGCGGCCGCAGATCACGGTCGTCTATATCAGTGAATTCGCCCCCGACGCCTTCGACGGCGTTCGCCCGCCCGCCCTGATTCAGAAGCCGTTCGACGAGGCCGAGTTGCTCGAAGTGGTGCACGACAACCTGCCCGACTGAGCGGTGCCGTCGCCTGGGCCTCACCCAGGGTCAGTCGGGCCACGCCCGTTCGCGTGAGGGCGCCGGATCGAGCGCCCAGGCCCGCCGCCAGGCCGCGCCTTCGGGACCACGATGGGCGCTGGCCGCACCCTCGGTCGGCGCGGCGGGGCTGACCGAGCGCCTGGCCTGCCACCAGTCGGTCTGCACCTCGCGGGCCAGGGTGGCCACCGCCGCCTCCACCCGGTCCGAGAACCGGTGCGCGTTCTCGCCCTCGTCCGGGCTCATGGGGGCGCCGAAGAGCACGGAGATCGGGGAGCGGCGCAGTCGCCCGCCCTGGCGCGCCTCGGTACCCGAGCCGCCCGGGGGCAGCCCGACGTCGTCGGACTTCTTCGGCAGGACGTGGCGGGTGCCGTGCAGATAGACCGGGACCACCGGGCGCCCGGTGCGTCGGGCCAGGTAGGCGGCGCCGCCCCGGAAGGGTTGGGTCCAGCCGTCGGGCGATCGCCCGCCCTCGGGGAAGATAACCAGGTTCCAACCGTCCTCGAGCAGCTCGGCTGCGGTGTCGGCCGACTTGCGGTTGACCCGGCTGCGTTCGATCGGAATGGCGGCCAGCGAGAAGGCCCACAAGACCGACTTCCAGGTGCGGTCGAAGAAGTAGTCCGAGGCCGCCGCCACCACGGTGCGGTGCCGGAATTCCACCGGCAGCGTGGTCAGGAGCAGGGGCGTGTCGATGTGGCTGGCGTGGTTGGCGGCGAAGATGACCGGTCCGTCGAGGTGCCCGAGGTGTTCGAGGCCCCGCACCGTGGCCGGGGCCAGCAGCCGAGCCGCCGGCCGAGCCACGTTGTCCATGACCACGGCCCGGGCCAGGCGCACCGGGTAGCGGCGCGACCACTCGTGGTCGTAGTCGAGCCCGACCTTGCGCTCGGGATCGGGCCGCTCGAGCGAGGTCGGCCACGACGGCGCTGCGAAGGGGAAGCGGGCGGTGCGGACCTTGCTCCTCAGCGCCGAGAGCGCCATCAGTGCACGTCCGACATGAAGATGGGCGGGTTGTGCATATGGGTCAGTGTGGGAGAGGGCCCGACGACGTCCGAGGCGATCTCGAGCGCGTCGTCCAGCGAGCTGGCCGGCGAGAAGCCGAGCCGGCGCACCGCCTTGGCGTCGCCGCCGACCACGATGACGCGGCCCAGGTGCTCGAGGGCGTGCGCGCACCAGTACCACATGTAGAAGGGGTGGACGCCGTGGTAGGCGTGACCGGTCCGGTAGAGGTGGATGTACCACGGGTCGGTGGCGAAGGACTCCTCGAACTGCTTGTGCATCTCGACCGGGTCCTTGGTCTGGGTCAGCACCTGCTCGTAGAAGTCGATGTAGCTCGGGTGGTGGCCCGGGTGGAACTCGGGTCGCGTCGGGTGGCGCATGATCAGCACGCCGCCCTCGCGCACCAACGGCCGCCCTCGATACATGTTGAAGAAGTACCCGAGCCCGAGGCAGGCCACCAGGATCGGGTTCATGATGGAGTTCACGTTGTACGGGCAGATGTAGGGCAGGCCCATCGTCAAGATGTCGGTCTGCCCTTCCACGTCGACGCCCTGCTGCTCCCACACGTGCTGGGTGGTCAGCGTGTGCACGGCTTCCACCTCGCCCGCCTGCACCGAGGTCAGCGCGTGCGGGGCCCGGATGGAGTGGAAGATCTGGCGGCTCAGCCGCGGCGGGACCTTGGCCAGCGCGGCCGACGTCGTGGCGAAGGTGGCCCGGTCGCGCAGCGTCCATTCCCACTCACGCTTCTGGAGGAACGAGAAGTTGGGCGGGAAGGTGTCGTTGTTGAGCGTCGTCTCGATCTGGAACACCTTCACGCCGGCGTCGGCGATGAATCTGCCCATACGCCAGTTGGACGAGTGCAGCTCGGACGCCGGCTGGTCCATGAACGACTTGGAATGCTGCATGGTGCGCGGGTTGTGGTGGTGGCGCAGGCTGCGGTAGCTGGCCAGCCCGGTGGCCACACTCTTGTGGCCCCCGTCCATGGCGACGAGGTTGATGTTCACGTAGATCAGCAGGTCCGAGATGGCGGCCCGCTTGTTGATCTCAATCTCCTCACCCTGGTCGGTCTGGCCCAGGAGGATGAGATTGTCGGGGTCCTCGGCGTCGTGCTGGGTGAGGAGGCCGTGCGGGGCGAAGGCGTCGTAGACCCGGTCGCCCAGGGCGTGGCGCAGCTCCGCCTCGGTCATGCGGCGGTGCAGGGCCAGGGCGGCCACCAGCACGACGTCGTCCACCCCCGCGTCGGCCGCCATGTCCAGCACGGTCTCGATGACCATCTGGCGCACGTCGGGCGCCTCCATCTGCGGCAGGGGCAGGGAGACGTCGTCGAAGCAGATCGTCAGCTTCATCCCGGACCGCAGCAGCGCCGGCAACGGGTCGCGGTCACCCTCGGGGTGGAGCAGCGCGTGGCGGATGGCCTGGTAGGGATCGTCGATCGCCTTGATGGGCTCGGGTGCGTAGATCACCCGGCTTCCCTCGGGCAGGGTCTCGAGCGTGAAGCCCTCGCCGTTCCAGAACAGGGTCGGTGGGGTCGACTTGTCCACCTCGAGCACGAAGCCGGGTCGGCGGCTCATCGGGCGTGTCCTTTCCGTACATCGAATGCGATCTTCACCGAGCCCCGCCGTCCCGCCGCACCGGCGTGGGCGACGGCATCTTCGAAGCGGGTGAGCGGGTAGGTGGCCGACACCAGCCGGCCGGTGCGCTGGGCCGCCGCCAGCTCGAGGGCGAGGGCGAAGGTCGGCGTCGTGGCGGCCTGGTCGGTCTCGCCGCGTTCGGTGCCGTAGGCGTACGCCCCGGCCAGCCGGATCTCCCGGTGCCAGAGGGGCGCCAGGTCCACGTGGACCTTGCCGGGCATCCCGACCAGCGAGACGGTGCCGCGCGGGCGCACCATGGCGAGCGACTGGGCAATCGATTCCGCGCTGCCCACGCAGTCGAGCACCACGTCGGCGCCACCCGAGAGGGTGGCCGTCGTCCCCGAAGGGCCGCCGAAGGACATGGAGCGGGCGTGGCGGCGGACGGCCCGGGGCAGCTGGTCGGGCGGCAGGACCTCGGTCCCGCCGAACTCGCGCGCCATGCGCTGCTGGTGCGCATAGCGGGCGCCGACCAGCACGACGGACGGTGTGGCGCAGAGGCCCATCCGTGAGAGGTGTGAGAGGGCGGCGGTCACGAGCAGCCCGAGCGTGCCGGCACCGAGCACCGCCACCACGTCGCCCGGGGCGATGGGCGCACCGAGCACGGCGTGCACGGCGCAGGCCACCGGTTCCACGGTCACCGCGTCGGCGTCGCTGAGCTCGTCGGGCACCGCGTAGAGCTGGCTCTGATGGGCCACCAGCCCAGCGCTGGACCAGCCGCCGCCGGTGTCGGCGCAGAAGCCGGTCTGCAAGCCGGGACGGATATGGCCGAAGGCGAGATACCCGCAGTTCCCCACGTGGCCGGCCTGGCATGCTGGGCACGGCGGCTCGATACCCCGGGCCACGCATCCGAGCACGGGCTGGAGCACGACCCGGCTGCCCGCGGCCAACGCCGCACCGTCGGCGGCCACGGTGTCCTCCGAGACGGTGCCCACCACCTCGTGTCCCGGCACGAACGGGAAGGACACGATGTCCTCGAAGTAGCGCGAGCTGCGCCCGTCGAGGGTGGCCAGGTCGGAGCCGCAGATGCCCGAGAGCACGGGGTCCACGTGGACCCAGCCCGGCGCCGGCGCGTCGGGTGCGTCCTGGTCGACCAGGCGCAACGGCCCGACGCCGGCGCCACGACCCGAGCCGAAGGAGGACACCACCCGAGCCGCGGCGAAGCGGGGGAGCGAGCGTTCGAAGAGCAGCGTGCTCACCGGCCGATCACCGCCTTGGGCGGGCGCACGTCGAACGGGCCGAGGGGCAGCGGCCGATGCGAGCCGCCCTCGGCCTTGGCCCAGTGCTCGACGTGCCAGCCCCGGCGCCGGGCGATGGTGGCGAGGCGGGACTCGGGGTTCACGGCGACGGGGAACCCGACCGCCTCGAGCATGGCCAGGTCGCTGGCGGAGTCGGCGTAGGCCACCGACTGCTCGAGTGAGAGCCCGTGCACGTCGGCGTACTCGGAGAGCACGATGGCCCGGGCCTCACCGATGGGCGGCAGCGTGGTCAGCTGGCCGGTCAAACGCCCGTCGCGCACGCCCATGACGGCGCAGACGATGTCGTCGAAGAGCGGCCGGATCGGCTCGATCACGAAGTCCAGCGCCCCCGTGATCAGCAGGGTCCGGTGGCCGAGCGCCCGGTGGGCCCGCACCCGGGCGAAGCCCTCGGGGAACGACCGCGTGAGCAGCTGGCGATGGAAGAGCTCCCACGAGTCCTCGCGCAGCTGGGACAGCGGCGCGTCCTCGAAGCGACGGTAGAAGGCGCTGAGGAAGTCCCCCCGGTCGCGCCGGTCCAGCGCCAGCAGCCCCGGTCCCTGGCGCACCAGGTCGGCCACGAAACGGGCGCGGCGGGCCGGCGGCAGGTGGCGGCTGGCCAGCCAGGCATAGGTGTCGACGACGTTGGAGGACATCAGCGTGTGTTCGAGGTCGAAGACGGCCAGATGGCGCTCGGGCGAGAGGATCGCCTTGCGCTGACGCTCGGGCCGCTTGTCGACGACCGAGCGTCCGGGCGTCGTGCGCACGCGGGTGTGCTCGAGCACCGAGGGCAGGTGGATCTCGAGCACGTAGCGGTCCCAGTCGATGGCGGCCGGGTCGAACCCGAACGACGCGTGATCGTCACTGTCGCAGCCGCCCCAGAGCTCGAGCAGGTTGTCGACCCGGTAACGCGCGTCCGTCTCGGTATACGCGCCGTAGAGCTCGACGTAGCCCAGGGCGCGCTTGGCCATCGCGTGGCGATCCTCGATGCGGGCGGCCAGCTGCGCCTGTCTGCCTCGGATCGGCAAGGCAGTGAGCAGTTTTTCGGCGAACGTCATGACGGTGTCGGCCCGCTTGAGCTGTCGCTGCACCCGCCCGCGCCCGGGGAAGGACCACTCGGGGACGTTGATCGGTTGGCCGCGCTCGTCGTAGAGCGGGTGACGCTGGAAGAAGCCGGTCGACAGCTCGACCAGGCGCCCGTAGCGCAGCGGATTCCGCACCCCCGAAGCCACGTGGTACACCTTCGGCCGCCCCGCCTCGGGGCCGCGGGCGGCGACGGCCAGGATGGCGGCCACCACGAGGTCGACCGGGATGACGTCGACGATCCCCTCGGGCACGCCCGGGAACTCGCGGAGCAGGCCGCGGGCGTACGAGATGATGATCGGCTCGGCCATGCGAAAGCCGCGGATCCACCCCGGGCGTGGCTCGGAGACCGCCGACTCGATGATCGACGGGCGCACGAAGGTGAGAGGGACCTTGCCTTCCCACTGCTCCACCAGGGCCCGCTCACCCAGTGCCTTGGTGTAGGGGTAGGCGTCGGGCCAGCCGAGCGAGAGCGCCCGCGCCGTGCCGGCCTTGACCAGTTCGACACTGACCCACTCCTCGCGCACCTTCTCCGAGCGGGCGGCGATCAAGTGGTCACCGGCGGCGCCGATCTCGCTGCGAGCCTGCTTGGTGTAGGCGCGCAGACGTTCCGGTTTGCGCGACTCGGCCTGCAGGTCGTCGCGCAAACGGCGGGAGGCGGTCACCTCGTCCTGCCAGGACACGTCGAGCGTGTAGCGGTTCTCGCTGAGGAGCTCTTCCTTGGCCTCACCCTGGTGGGTGCTGGCCACGTACGCGGTGGAGACGGAGATGAGGTGACCGGACGAGCCGACATCGGAGATGGCCGCGGCGACACGCGAGGGGCCGAGGAGGTTGATCTCGACCGCCTGGGTCAGGGGCGCGTCGAAGGAGACGGTGGCGGCGGAGTGGATGACCACGTCGGCCAGGCGCAGGGCCTCCCGGCCGTCTTCGTCGAGCCCGAGCCCGTCGCGGCCGACGTCGCCGGGCACGGCCCGGACCCGCCGCTCGACCTCGGCCGCGAAGCCGTCACCCAGCTCGCTGCGGAGGCGGTCGAAGCAGTCGTTCTTGATGACCTCCCGGGCCAGCCGGGCCGAGGCGTCCGCCCGCCGCCCGGGGCGGATCAGCACGGTGATCTCGGCCTCGGGGACGCAGCGCAGGATCCGCTCCACCAGGGCAGTGCCGAGGAACCCGGTGGCCCCGGTGACAAAGAATCGCTTCCCACGGAGATCCCGCTCGATGGGCATCAGAAATGTCTACCACCGGGGACCCGATTCTGTCTACCATTTGGTAAGTGCCCAGCTCGACGACCAAGGAACGGATCCTCGATGCCGCCCTGAGCTCCTTCGCAGCGCGGGGCTACGAGGCCACGTCCCTCGACGCCGTGGCCCAGATGCTCGAGCTCACCAAGCAGTCGATTCTGTACTGGTTCCCCTCCAAAGACGTCCTCTTGGAGGCGGTGATCGCCCGCAGCGCCGCCGACTTGTCGACGGCGCTCGAGACTGCGCTGCGAGGGGCGGGGGAGGGCTGGGACCGGGTGGAGGCGGTCGTGCGGTCGGTCTTCCGCCTGGCGGCCCGCCAGCCCGAGCTCCTCGGGCTGCTGCGCGAGGTGGGGCGCCTCGGCCCGCCGGCGGCGACCCAGATGACGTTGGCCCTCGAACCTCTCGTCGAGCGGGCCTCCTCCTTCTTGGAAGCCGAGATGGACGCCGGCGCCATGCGGCGCCACGACCCGAGACTGCTCCTCCTGGCCATCTACTCGACGGTGATCGGCATCGTCACCGAGGTCGAGGTGCTGCGCGCGCTGGGGGAGGAGCCGACCGCCCGCTCGCTCGTGCGCCGCCGGGCCGACGTGCTCCAGCTCCTGCGTTCGGCCCTGTTGGTGGAACCGGGCGTCTGATCCAGCGGCTCACCTGGTTCTTCGCTCCGGGCGCATCGTCTCGTCCGCCAACCGTCTCAGCCAGGGCAACCCGCCGATCCTCGGCGGCGGTCCGTGGCTATTCGGTGGGCTTTGGGATCTTCTTCCGGGGTGGTGCCTTCGGCGTGTAGCGCTTGTTGGCGGTCGGAGGCTTGCGCTCACCGCTGCTCGAGGTTGCCTTGGTCGCCCGGGCGGGTTCCCTGCTGCTGGTTCTGCTGCTGCGCTTGCCGCCGCTCTCGCGGCCGGCCTTTCGGTTCGCGGCGGCTTCTCGCGCCACGACCTTCGCACTTGTCGAGCCGTACTTGTTGATGCGCCAGGCCCGCAGCATCAGCCAGCCCCCGAGGAGGATGAAGGCAAAGCCGGCGACCCCGATGAAGAGGGTGAAGCCGAAGCCGATCAGGAAGAGCGAGAAGGTGACGAGCGTCCGTTTCCGTTTGTAGAGGGCAACGAACCCGATGACGCAAAACAGGATGATGGCGGCCATGAGGAGCCATGCATCAGTGCCGACGAGGACAGATTTGTTGCCGGCCTTGTGGACCCGGTTCTGTGAGATGACGTAGAGCGGGACGCCGATTCCGGCCAGCGTCGCCAGGATGAGACCGCCCAGGGCGAGCCTGTGCTCGGTCCGGTCGAGGCCGGACATCGCGGCCTTGCGATCCTCGGGCGGAATCACCTGTTGGGGGTCCCGGTCCTCGAGCCCTGCTCCGCTGAAGAAGGCGGAGACACGGGCGGTCCAGGTGTGAGGATCGCGGTCGGGGTCGGCCGGAAGCAATGTCACTTCATTCAGGGTACCGGTGCCCCCGGGGTGTCCCAAATCGCCCTCGGCCCACTCAGAAATCTGCCGCTCGGCGTAGAAATAGGGACTCTCGATCGTGGAAAGTGCCTTCTCAGTCGTTGACTGTGTGTTGTGCCGGTGCCATCGTGACGACAGGCGGCGGGAACAGGGTGGCGACTCAGGGCATCTCCTCAGCTGCTTTTTTGCTGCACAAGCAGTGAAACCAACTTCGCAAAGGAGTTATTGCTCATGATCAAGCGGATCTTGGCCGTTTCGGCCCTTGGCTCAGTCGGATTGCTCGGATTGACCGCGCTTCCAGCTGGTGCGACGGCGGGACCGAACGTCGACCTCAAGATGAATGCCGTCAGTGGCGCCTTGAAGTTCAGCCCGAAGACTCTGAACCTCATTGCGGGCACGAGTACGAAATGCAACGCGAAGCACAACTCATTCAGTCTCACGAACAAGACCGGCTCGAATCAGGAAATCGACTTCGGTGGAAACCCGTTCTTCAATTTGGTAGCGGGGACTGAGAGCTTCATTTGCCAGGGCATCGGGACTGGCACCTACACGGTTGAGGGCTCTTCGACTGCGTCGCTGACGGTGACCGTCTCGTCGTAGATCGCGAGGTACGCGTCACGCCCTCTCTGCGGGCATACCAGAGGCCCTTCCTCGGCGTTCGCCCTGGAGGGGCCTCTGCACGTGGCGGCCCTCCCTGATCCGCCGTCTCCGGCGTCGGTTGCGATGACCACTCGGCCTGTCCGCTAAGGCGTGATTCTGCGGCAAGATATTGCGGCGAAGTCGGACGAAGGTCCGCACGATGCCCAAGGCACTCCCAGCCAGATACAGTGAGGACCTGGCATGACCTGGAGGTTTCTTCCAAAGGGCGCTTAGCTCAGCTGGTTAGAGCGCAGCCTTCACACGGCTGAGGTCGTGGGTTCGAGTCCCGCAGCGCCCACACCGCAGCGCCCACACCGCAGCGCCCACCTTTCTTCTCCCTGGTCAGAGGCTTGCGCGTCGCTGACAGTCTTGTCACGGTCCTCCGGCGTGCGCGCCACGTGCGCGAACGAAACACCCGGACCCGACTGTCGCTTGTCCGGACGATGGCACTTCCACGCAGGCGAATGGGATGGCGGCACCAACCACAGCCTGTGCCTTGAGTTGTGAAGTCCTCGAACTGATTGGTCTGGAACCGCCGGCCAACGGCCCGTACTACCTCCCAGTCGGACGCCGTCAGATCGGGCTGAGCCATGCAAAGAGGGGTGGACCTCGCTGTGACAGTCGTGAAGCATGACACCAGCTCGCAATGCATAAGCAACGGACACCAGCGCGCACTAACGGGCGGTCACGCGTTGTATCGGGCACTAGCGGCCAAGGAACTTATCCACAGAAATTTCTGCAGACGAAGCTGCTTCTCGATCCGGAACTCCGACTTCAGTTCTTTGGGCCACTACCACTGTCGGTTGAGACGTCGTTGAACCAAACCGCAGCGGCATGAGTTGTGAGGAGTTGCTCTACGCAGTCAAGAGTCACGACGCGCTTGTGCGTCAAACAATCCGCAATCGGCTACATGATCCATCCGGAGGCTGATCAGGGCCGGCTCCGGCTTTCAGCCTGCGCCGGCCCTGGAAGGCACCGCTCGTCATGTGTCGTTGAGGATGGCACGATCACAGCAGTGAACCTCAGTCCGTAGAACTGCTTTCATCTGATCGTGATGTCTCGATGGTCGTCGCTCTCGACGAGGTCGTTCCCTGGCACGTGCCTCTTCTGCTTCGAAGGGCCCAAAGGCGCATCCAGGCCGGCCGTTGGACGGCCGGCCTCTCCCATTGTTGGACTACTCGTGCAGTCTCGACGCAGCCCTCAAGGGTCCGCTTCGCCGGCTTCCAGCCGCCCTTGACCGCTGCTTGCGGCGCCCACACGACGGGTAGCCCCGTACGGCACGACGGGGGCACGCCCCACTCGCTCGGTCCGCCTCAAAGTGGGGCACCTCGAACCGCTGCCCAGATGCATCACTCGTCCGGCGTTCACTCAGGCCCGGGGTCTCTACCCGACTTGAGCGGGGGCGCCAACCGATCTCTCGCTCCTGAGCGAGACGATGCTGCTGATCAGGACGAAGACGAGGAGCAGCACGAACCCGATCAGGTCGAGAACCAGACCAAACGATGCGATCACGCCGCCGAGGCCGAAGGCCTGCAGAAAGAGCAGTGGCGCGGCGAGGATCGAGACCCACCCAAGCCACCGTGGCAAGACGCCACTCCTGAACACGAGCACCCCAGCAGCGAACGCAAAGAGACTGCCGAAGACGTCCGCGACGCTGTCCACGGCGTAGGTCAACAGGTACAGCGTGTAGGAGACACTGTGGTCGTGTTGCGCACCGAACACTGCGAGCTTCCCGTCGAGCACGCCGTAGATCCCGATGTCGCTGAACGCGTGAAGGGCGACAAACAGCATGCCACCGACCAGCATCAAGGAGCCCAGGGCACGCGATCCCTCGGCATCGGTGTGCAGGAAACGGTCGTACAGCTTCCACAGGTAGATCGGAAACATGACGGCGTAGACGACGCAGAAGCCCTCGACCACCACCAGCCGGTTCTTGTGATCGGCGAGCGTGTTAGCGATCTTCGCGGCCGAGTCGTTCTGGTTGATGCCGACCCCGAGCCCGATCGCGGACTCCACCAGGACGACAAGAACGAAGAGGATCCCTGCCAGCCAGGCATACCGCTCCCAGCCAGGTGCGGCCCGCGTGGTCGCCTGTGAGGTCCCTGCATCAACCATGTTGGTAGCCATGACGTCGTCCTTCCTTGGCGGCGATAGTGCAAAGGTACCGATCGGGCGATTAGTGCAGGGCCGGCTCCAGGTGCTCCGTCTCTAGGTGCTCCGTCTCCGACAGACCCACCATCGGAACGGCCGTTCCCCGGGAGGCGGCCCGCTCGGTCCAGATGTCGAGCGCGAGCAGGCTCAGGTTCGACAGGACCGCCGCACCGATGATCGTCGTGATCAACGCGATGCCCCCGCTGGTCACGTTGAAACCGAATACGGCTCCGACCACCGCACCGACACCAGCGGCACCGATGCCCTTGGCTCGCATCGCCTTCGGCGTGTCGCTTCGGACCCAGCCGGCGTAGACCCCGAGCCAGATCGGCACCGCGATCGAGACCACTGCCAGCAGCTGGTCGTCGAGCGGCCCGCTCGGCCAGAGCCAGAACCGCAGTACCAACAGTGCGCCGAGGCACCATCCGCCGAGTCCGAACACGATCGGACCGGCCGAACGGATCCATGCGCCCGTCTTGCGGCCGGTACCGCCTCGGCGGCGGATCCGGATCGCCAACACCACGAGCCAGATCACTGCCAGCAAGGCGACCCCGATCATTGTCGCAAGGATTTTCTTGGCAATCGCTGCCTGCGTGTCCGGTGTGGCGAAGCTGACCTCGTTCGGAGTGTAGCGCGACGTGTCGACCTGGCCGGTGGCGTAGAACGTGGTCAGCAGCTGCGTGCTGGCGCTCGGCTCGTAGGCATCGAAGTCGTCCACGTGCCCGAGTCCGGACAAGATGACCTGATGCCCGTTGGAAAGGTGCGGCAGCAGCTCCTTCGTGGCGTTCTGGGCCGGCGTCTCGAAGTCGAGCGTCCCGCCGATGAGCAGCGTCGGAACGCTCGAGTTCTGCACGCTGGTGTACTGGTTCTCGCCCGGGTTGGCCGGCCAGGCGTGCACAAGGCCTCCTGCCCCCCACAAGAACTCCCCGAGGGGATTGCCGATGATCGAGCCCCGGTCCGCGCCGGAGCTGTAATAGCGCTCGACGGGGTGCGCGTCGGCCATCCCGATGCTTGCAAACTCGCCCCAGACGAACGACTGGGGAAGGACGAGATTGGCCATCGCCGAGAGGAACCACAGGCCGCTCGGGTCGCCCTGCGCGGCGGAGATCCACGAGTTGAGGGTCATCGGCCCAGTCAGTGGCGAACCCGTCGCCTCGGTGAGCCCGAGGAACGTCCCGACCAAGACGTTGCCCGGCTTGATCGGCAGGGAGTACCACGAGGTCGGCATGTGTGCCGCCGTGTGCTTCACGCTCGCGGCGAGGTTGGCGGTGCGGGCGCGGCAGGCCGGCTGCTTCGCGCACAGCGCCGAGTAACGCTCGATGCCCTGATCGATCTCGGCTCCGCTGTAAATGAAGTTCCCGGGCGGGTTGACCCCGACCATCACCGAGCGGTCGACACTGTGCGGGTACCGCCACTGGTAGGTCAGCGCCAGACGGGTCCCGGCGCTCTCGCTCAGCAGGTCGATGCGCTGGTAGCCGAGCGCGACGCGAGCGGCCTCGATGTCGTCGGCCTGTTCCGCCAGCGTGTAGCCAGCGAGGTCAACGCCGGATCGCTCAAGCCGCTGTGCGCACGAGGCGAAGGCCTTCGAGTACGCGCTCAGCGACGCTTTGGCGAGGTAGTCCGCGGAGTTCTGGAGCGCCGCCGTCACCTCGGGACAGTTCAGCACCGAAGAGCCGTCGACGCCGCGGTAGCCGACCATGACGACATCGTGCTGGGCGACCAGGCGGCTCGCTTGGGGAAACGTCATGTTGGTGATGCCAGGGCCGCCGTTGAGGTGGAAGATCGGCGCCAACGGGTGCGATGAGCGAGCCAGGATCCGGGTCACCGGCAGCGCGATCAGTCGCGACCGGGGCTCTGCCCGGTCCTCGGGCACGACGAGCGTTCCGCAGTCGGCGCGGTAGGCGCCTTTCTCGGTGGAATAGGTGCACGGGTGCATGGTCAGCTGGCCTGCGTGCGCCCCCTGCGGGACCGAGACCGCGGCGTCGCCTGGTGCGAACCCGATGTACGTCAGGCCGAGCAACATGACCCCGATGACCACCAGGGCAACGATTCGTGTCCAGGTGAACGTCTTTGGGCTTTGGGCCTGCGGTACTGGTTGGTCGACTGCCACGGTCTTGCCGTAGCGCTTGGTCCGGTGGATCTTCTCGATCATCGTGCTTCCTTTCGTCGACCCTCGTTGTGCCATGTGACGAACCTAAGGTGCGATCGCGAGATCGGCATCGTCGAGAGGCTGTGTTGCGGCTCCTACCATCCGACGATTTCGGCTCCTACTCAGGTAGGAGGCGGGAACTGAGGGGTCGGAGTACGTTCAACGCGTGAGCCGAATCGGACATCTCGCCCGCACGTACTGGTTCGACCTCCTGATCGCGCTGCTGGCGATCGTGGCGATCCTTGAGGTGGTACTCACGCGCGGCTCGTCCGGAGCTCCGACCTCGTCGCTGTGGTTCTGCATTCCCGCGCTTGCGATCCTGGTGCTGCCCGTGTTCGCGCGGCGATGGTTTCCGTTTGCCGGGCCGGCGGCGTACTGGCTTTTGGCCGCGGGAATCTCGTTCGTCGACCCGCTGCTGATCCCGTACCCCGAGTCCGTCTTTCTGATCGGACTCGCGACCGCATTCCTGCTCGGGAACCTTCGGGACATCCGGCGGGCCGGCCTCGGACTGGCGATCGTGGTCGGCGCTACGGCGACCCTCGTCTACAACATCCCCGGACACTCGGTCGACCAGCTCGTCTTCATTCCAGTCGACTTCGCCGTCGCCTGGGTTGCAGGCCTTGCCGTCCGCGCCCGGGCCGAGCAGGCTGAGGTGGCGGAGTCGCATGCGACCCAGGCCGAGCAGGAGCGGGATGCAGCGACGCGTGTCGCCGTGGCCGAGGAGCGGGCGCGGATCGCGCGCGAGCTGCACGACATCGTCGCGCACGCCGTCAGCGTGATGGTGCTGCAAGTCGGCGCTGTCAGGCACCGGCTTCCCGACGCGATGGCCGAGGATCGCGATGCCCTCATGAGTGTCGAGCAGGCCGGGCGCGGCGCGCTGGCGGAGATGCGCCGTCTGCTCAGTGTGATGCGCCGTGAGGGCGATGGCATCGAGCTCGCGCCTCAGCCCGGCCTTGACGGCCTCGACTCGTTGATCATGGAGATCGGCCGCGCCGGGCTTCCCGTCGAGATGCACCTCGAAGGCGTGCGTTTCCCGCTCCCGCCGGGGATCGACCTCTCTGCGTATCGGATTGTTCAGGAGGGTCTCACCAACGCGCTCAAGCACGCCCGCGCCAGCCACGCAGAAGTCACCGTCCGGTATACGGCCGACGATGTAGGGATCGAAGTGCACGACGACGGCACCGGCGCGGCGCCGAGCGACGGCTACGGCCACGGACTGATCGGTATCCGCGAGCGCGTCAGACTCTACGGGGGCGAGATGACCGCAGGCACGACAAACGGCGGCGGGTTCACGCTCAGCACCCGCCTCCCACTCACCCCAGACCGGCCATGACGATCCGAGTCCTTATCGCCGACGACCAGTCCATGGTCCGCGCCGGCTTCCGAATGCTGCTGGCGGGCGAACAAGACATGGAAGTCGTCGCCGAAGCAAGCAACGGACTGGAAGCGGTGGCCATGGCGGCGCGGCTTGACCCGACCGTGATCCTGATGGACATCCGCATGCCAGAGCTCGACGGGCTCCAGGCCACCCGCCGGATCCTGGCCGCCGACAACACGGCGCGGATCTTGATCCTCACCACCTTCGGACTCGAAGAGTATGTCTACGAAGCCCTCAGCGCCGGCGCGAGCGGATTCGTGCTCAAAGACGATCCCCCCGAACAGCTGATCGAGGCGGTCCGCACCGTCGCCGCTGGAGACGCACTCCTCTCACCCGCGATCACCAAACAAGTGATCAAGAAATTCACAAGCATCCCTCACCACGTACCGCCGAAAGAACTCGACGAGCTCACCGCACGCGAGCAAGGCATCCTTCGGCTCATCGCCCGTGGCCTCTCCAACGCAGAGATCGGCGCGGAGCTCTACATCAGCGAGACGACCGTCAAGACCCACGTCACGCACGTCCTCCAGAAACTCGGCCTCCGCGACCGCGTCCAAGTCGTCGTGCTCGCATACCAGACCGGGTTCGTAACGTGAGCCACGCCCACCTAGGCCTCACAGGGGGGCGACTGGGGCAACCCTGACCGGGCTCAAGGACCGGAACTGATGCACCTACGTGGTCGTGACGGAGGGCGAGAACGGCCCGAGGGTCCATCGTTAGCGATCAGGGCTTCGACCTCGGGGCTTCGAGTGTCGAAGTGGGGCGACATTACGTTCTCATGTGGCTGCCTCCTAATACTCAAGCACCACACCCTGAGAGCTGCTCTCTCCTCCGTCTGTAACCCAGGTGGCAGTGAGAGGAGATGATGACGGAGCCACCTGCCAAGCCGCCGAGGTCCCGTTGGAGAACGACCAGTACCCCGAGTTGTAGTACGTCCAGGGTGCCGCAGGCGCGGTCTCGTAGGCATCGAGGGTGTCGACTCCTATAACAGCGAGATTTCCAGCCGCTCCGGGTGAGACGGTCCAGCTCTGATGAGCAAGGTACGGCGGATCAACGACCTGGCCACCACCGTTTATGAAGCCAGTGGCGGGAGTGTTGAACTCCACGGCAAAGGCGTCCCAAGCGTTGGTCGGCGTGGTAACCGTGACCGTGTCGGCTGCGCCGGTCGTGTCCGTGCAGACCCATATCTCGAAGTCGGCACCATCGTTGTACGAGTTGACGAAGTGAAAGGCGCCCATCCTTGAGGAGACGCTGGTGACGGTATCCGTCTTGCCGGGTGGTCAGGGTCTGGATCATGAGAACGACAGAGTGGCCGATCCCGGTGTCGTGAGCGAGCACTTGGTTGGACTGGCCACTACCGATGCTGGTGGTGTTCCCGTTAATGGTGCCTGTGTCGTCGGCCTGAACGAAGGCAACTGATGACGACGAGGTTACCTTGAACTTCGTTGCGCTCTCGGCCTTTCCTCTGGGTGTCGTTACCTCGATCCTCCCTGTGGTCGCACCGCTGGGCACCTTTACCTTGATCTTGTTGGCTTCGTCTTTTTTGATGGTCCCAGACACCCCGTTGAAAGTCACCGAACTCGCTCCGAGAAGATTGGTGCCTTTGATCGTGATTACCGTTCCCACAGGCCCGCTTGTCGGGGTGAATGTGGTGATGGTCGGACAAGTGGCCTGCTCGTACTCGCCATCCATGTCCGTGGCGTAGTTGGTCACGAAGAGGTCGGAGCCGGAGACTGCGATGTCGTCGGGACCATTCAGCCCGGTGACGAGCGAGGCGTTGACGGGGGCACAGGAGAAGGTTGTGGCCGACGCCGCGCCTTTCGTTAGGGCGCTGGCCGCGGCCGAGCAGAGCGTCGTCAGTCCTCCGAACAACAACGACCCGGCCAGAGCGGTGCCCAAACCGCGTCGGATGCCCTTATTCATTGGACTCCCCCTCCCCAGCGTCCCTTGAACCTGCTTGCCGAGTGTTTAGCGGGACTCAGATCACTCGTCAATTGGTATTGCAACGGGTGAGAGGACGTGAACTCGCACCTCGGGATGGTCTGAAAGCCGTCCCATAAGGTCCACTTTTGTGCTCCCTCAAGACGACGCAGTGCAGAAATCAGACTGCCCGTGGATCACATCTCCCGGATGCTTGGATTGTCGGCGCCGGCGTGATCGCCGCCCGCCAAAAGCGGGAAGAAATGGCCGGCGACGCCCCTGAGGAAGCCGACCACCAGTCTGGGCGTCAGCTGCCGTTCCTGGGTCGTTGAGTTCAGCCGGGAGCTTCACTTCCATCTCCCTGGCCTTGGCAATGAGAGCTGGGCCCATGCCCTTGCCCAGGGTGCTCAGTCCCTTGCCCACCACCTCGGGGTCCATGGTCCACGCAGGCACGGGAAGTGACTTGACGGTTGCCCAGGTCTTCGGGTCACGGGGGGTGGCGAGTGAAAAGACGTGATCGAACGTGCGGGCTGAGGCATCCCGTCCGGTGAAGGCCTCACCGAGTCCCCAGGTCTTGCGCAGTGTGGCGATCAAGGACGTGTGTCTGTACTCCTCGTTGTACACCGATCCCGCCTCGACCCAGGGCGACACGATGACGGCGGGTACCCGGTACCCGGAGCGCTCGAACGTGAATCCGCACTCGCCAGGCGGGTGTCGAAGGGTCGGGTGGCGGGACCGGTCCTGGAGGAACGTGATCGTAGGTGCCTCCGGGCTCGTCCCAACCGATCAACAGTGCGGTGTTCCAGACGTTCGCACCGGTCTCCGAGGTGGCTGACCGGTAGGCGTTGAACACCCGCTCCAAGAATGCCTCGCCCGAGAGTGTCGACGATGGGCTGTCGACCTCGATGTCCACTTTGTCCGAGAACGAGCGGCCCATCGCCGGGTGATAGTCACCGTGTCCGGCCATCATGTTCGGCTCGATCAGCGAGAAGTTCGGGAGAGTGCCCGCTGCGGCATCCCTCTCGAACTCGGCAAAGGGTACGAAATGGGTGGCCAGACGGTCCTTCAACCGGGGAAAGTGGATCAACCCCGTGAACGACAGCGGCATTGGCTCCATGACGTAGACCTTCCAGGTCTTGCCGTGGGCTTCGAGCCGTTCAAAAATCGTCTCGGCGTCGTTCTTCGTGAACCATTTCCTGAGCGGACTGTTCACGACCGCACCCGACGAGGTGGCCGCAGTCCAGAACGAGCGGTTCATAAACGTCTGCGATGGGACCTCGCAGAACCAATGGTCGAAGACGCCAAAGTCCCGGGCGAGACCGTTCAGCACCGGGAGCTGTTCTGGGGTGTAACCCGTCATGATGTGGGCGTACTCGTCGTATGTGGGCTGGCGGCCGATCTCTCCGGTGAACGTCGAGATGTAGTCGGTCACGAACCCATCCATCGTCGGGGTCGCTCCCGGAGCCGGAGCATTCCACGGCGCCGAGGCCGCCTCTCCGATCTTGAATCGGTTCTGGTCGTCGATGATGTTGAACAGCTGGGTGTTGGTGTGGAAGTACTCCTCGCCCGAGTCCGGATTAGGCGAGTCCATATCGGTGGCGACCGTGTAGGGAACGACCTTGCGGTCAGCGCCGTGCTCGGCCCAGATGGGGATCGGGTTGCTCAGGTTCTTGCCGATCACTCCCTCGAAGGTCTTGCCGTCCTCGGGGCCGTAGAGGTGTCCGAGGACATTGTCGAGGGATCGGTTCTCGAAGAGCACCAGCACGACGTGGTCGAGGGCGTGGGACGTATCGAGCGTCGACATCAGCTGCGGCTCCTCACCTCACAGATCTCAAGCAGCGGGTTCCCGAGGACTGTAGTCCCACGAGGCTGACAGAGATCGCTTCGGTCGTGCGTCCCGCCCGCCGGGCCGGGGACTGGGCATGCCAGATCGAACAGTTCGGCACCGCCCGTGAACGGTGTCGACGAACGGCGACCCTCACGTGCAAACCTGTAGTCGTGGTGGACGACCGGCTCCCGAAAAGCAACCCACTCGCGGGTGTGGAGGCCACTCAAATCCTCGTCGTGACTGACACTCGGCGATCGAAAGCCTTCTGGACCGAGGTTCTCGGTGCTGAGGTCTACCGCGAGTACGAATCGAGTGTCGTGCTCCGTCTCGGTGGATCTTGGGTTCTACTAGTAACCGGGGGTGGGCCGACACCCGACAAGCCGCTAGTCACTTTCGCCCCACCGGCGGAACCAGACCGAGTGAGCCACGCCATGACGCTCAGGGTGGATGACTGCTACGCCGCCTACGAAGCCCTGAAGGAGCGAGGCGCTGAGTTTCTAACTCCGCCCTACGACTGGGGTGGAGAGATTCGGTGCTTTCTTCGAGACCCCGACGGGCACCTGATCGAACTGAGCGAGGTGGATTAGACGCCGCGCCTGCTCCAGAGCATCCGCGTTTTGGGTGGAAGGTTGAGTCGGATATCAACTCTGCATCGATACGCCCGGGCCTCTCCCCAAACGCCAATGATGTTGTGAAGCTCCCGTAGGGTCCACCGCTGCAAGGCTGGGCGCCCGTAATTTCGGAGCACCGGAGCCATTGGTCCGACTCCAGATCACGAAGGACATGTAATGGTGTCGCAGCCCATCGAACTCCGGGCACATGCATCGAGGCGCAGCGACGCGCACCGTCACCAGTGGCATCGACACCCACGGCGAAGTCCACGTTGCCGCCGTCTTGAACGAGGTCGGCGGTCTCCTGGGCACGCAGTCGTTAGTCTCTGCGAACGGTGTCGCGCTGGTGTAACTGCGTGTTGATCCAGTGACGAACGTCATGTTCGACCTCGTCGATCGTGCGACCGGCATCTAAGATTGTGGCCGTCGTTAGTTCGCTCGCGGCCTCGACCAGGGTGCGGTTGAAATCGAGCCACACATCGATAAGTGCAGGAGCCAGAGCCACCCCTTTTCCTTCTCGACAAGCGAGGCGTGCGCGCAGGACGTCGGGTTGACAGGTCAGGCATAGGAAGTGCACCGAGTCGAAATAGCCGAGAACGTCGCTGTTCGCGAGGACCTGTTCCGGCAGCATCACCGAGAAGTACACGACGACGACTTTGTTCTGGGCGATTTCGTGAGCAAGTCGCATCATTGACCGCCAGAAAGCGAGGTAGTCCTGATTCGGCGAGACGACACTGATGAGGTCATCTGCATGGACGTCGGCGTCGAGAAGGACTGTGCCGGGCATCGTTCCCGCCAGCCGAGCACAGAGCGTGGATTTGCCGACTCCGGCCGTGCCGGTGACGACCAACAGGGGTGGTTTGACGAAGTGGCGCTCGTTGGAGCAATCCGGGCACCGCAGCGCGTCGCCAACCGCGGGAATCAAGTCCAAGCCGCTCCGGCCTCCACAGACCTCACACGTGAACGGCACACCAGGATTATGTCGCCGAGACGACCTCTGGTGCAGCCTTCGTCGGCCCAAGAGGCAGTTGTCCCCGCTTGCCGGGATGCTGGCAGGAGGCGGCGGTCGCGAACTAGCCCCGAAGGGGGTTTCGACGACGGGACTACCGTGGCCGACGTGGTGCGTCCTGAAAGCTGGACCAGACCAGTGGGTGCGAGTCCCACCCGGGTAAGTGCCGGAAAGCCCGGTAGCAGGCCCCGGTTCGTCGTCGAGAGGCGGCGGGCTGAGCGGGGTTTCAAAAGCCTCTTCGGAGGGAGCAAGTGCGCGGGCCGTAGTGCCACTCGGCACGAGTCCTGCAGCCTCGTCACACGCACAATGAGGGAGCCGAGCCGCTCACGTCACGGCGAAGGCAGCATCAGGTGGATTGGCGCTCCGGACATGCCCCCCACCTGGTCCCTCCGGGGTATGGGGAGCGGCACGTGCACATGGTCTGGGTCGGAACAGGAGAGGCCCGTCTTGCCAGCCTTGTCAGCAAAGACCGCGCGTATAAGCCAGTGGTGAAAGCGAGCGGAGGCAAGCGGGAGTCCGACGGGGTCGTAGTACTGCCGATCGCTGGGAGAAACCCAGCAGGAGGGAAGGACCCCGACTTTGGACACGCCGGGAACAGAGGAACGAGTGAGGGCATGGTCGGGACCGCCCGGCCCATCTCCCCCCTGGGACCACCGTCTCGGGACAAAGCTCGACGCCTCCAGAACCGGCTATGGGCTGCGGCCAAGCAGTCGAAGGGTCGGCGCTTTCACGCCCTCTATGACCGCATCTACAGAGACGACATTCTCTGGGAGGCGTGGGAGCGGGTCCGAGCCAATCGTGGGGCAGCGGGGGTCGATGCACTGACCATCGCTGCGGTGGAGGACGACTACGGCGTCGAGCGTTTGCTCGGCGAACTCCGGGCCGACCTCCGTGCAGGCAACTACCACCCTCGCCCCGTGCGGCGGGTGGAGATTCCAAAGCCCGACGGGTCAAAGCGCCCGCTGGGCATCCCGACTGTCAAGGACCGTGTGTGCCAGCAGGCGGCCAAGCTCGTCCTCGAACCAATCTTCGAGGCCGACTTTCTGCCCTGCTCGTTTGGGTTCCGGCCCAAGCGTTCGGCCACCGACGCCATGGAGAGGATCCGGGTCGGCTTCATTCAGGGCAATCAGTTTGTCTTTGAAGCCGACATTCGGGACTTCTTCGGCTCCATCGACCACGAGCGTCTGCTCGCCTTGGTCGGCGAACGGGTGTCGGACCGACGGGTGCTCAAGTTGGTCAGGCAGTGGCTGCAGGCAGGGGTGTTGGACAATGGTGTCGTCACCGAGTCGGTCACGGGGACGCCCCAGGGCGGGGTGATCTCACCCCTCTTGGCCAACATCTACCTGCACGCATTCGACCGGGTCTGGGAAGAAGATGGCACCGGAGAAGTCGTCCGCTATGCGGACGACTTCGTGGTGCTGTGCCGATCCCAGCTCCAGGCCGAGCAAGCCCATCGGCGGGCCACCGCCATCCTGGGTGACCTCGGTCTGAGCCTTCACCCGGACAAGACCAGAACGGTCGACCTCCGAGAAGGCAAGGAGGGCTTCGATTTCCTCGGGTGCCATTTTCGTGCCCGCATGTCAGGCAAGCTCTGGGAGCAAAAGCGCATCGTGCGCTACTACCTTCAGCGCTGGCCCTCGGTGCGGTCGATGAAGCGTGCCCGAGCCAGGATCAAGGCCCTCTCCGCTCGAAGCCAGGTCGGACAGGCGCTGCCAGACGTCATCGCGACGTCTCAACCGGTTCCTTCGGGGCTGGGGCAACTACTTCCGAACCGGGAATGCGGCAACGAAGTTCATCGCCATAGACCGCTTCGTGGCGTGGCGGCTCAAGCGCTTACTCATGAAGAAGCGTGGCCGCAACCTGCGTCCCGGCCAGGCGGACACTTGGACCCGCACCTGGTTCCACGACCAGGGCCTGCACAAGCTCATGGGCACTACCCGTTACCCGAAAGCTGCGTAACCATGTCCAGAAGTCCATCGGAAAGCCGTATGCGGGAAAACCGCACGTACGGATTGAAAGGGGGATGGGGAACCGGGCCAGCAATGGCACCGCGCCCCTGACTACCAATGACACGATTTGCGATTGACCCACCGACACTGGTGCAGCTTGCAGACGGCGACCGCAGCGTCCATCCCAGTCATCGGCTAGTGGCGCCGAACTCGATCCGCTCCGAGGCCCTCGATCTGCTTCTGCAGCGCGTGCGCAGCGGCACCCTCACCGAACAGGCAGCCCTAGAGCTTCACGAACGGATTACCGGAGTGAAGATGCGGCTACTCGGCGACCGCGTCTCGCGACGCACGGCGTGGCAGATGGCCCGAGACCGCGACTGGAGCACACTCACCGAGGCCGAGTACCTCGCCGTAGCGAAGCTTCAGGCCGACGCGCTCATTACCGTCAATCCCGACCTGGTGGCCAAGGCAACGGGCATCGTGCCGCTCGCCCCGTTCACGGACCTGCTCGCTGATTGATCAATCCTCGGGCGTAGCCACGAACGCCCAATAGGGTGTGATCGGGAGGGTGACATTCATCGCCACGCGCAAGGGAGGCCCAACGGGGTCAATCCGAAATATCGACGAATAGCTCGATCTCGTTCCCGTCCGGATCGAGCACGTGCACGCTTCTGGAAGAGCCCCGCTCCGCCTCATAGAGGACCCGGGTCCCCGAGGCATCGAACAAGCGGCGTGCAAGATCAAACTCCTTGGCTGAACCGCTGACCTTGAACGCTACGTGGGCAAGCCCAGTGGTGTCGTCGCCTGGCGATAGTGCGTCGAAACCGACTTCCATCAGGGCGAAATCGTGATGGTTTCCTGAGGTCTCCAGGGCGAAGAAGGTCATAGCCGGATCCGAGATCCGCGAGATGATCGGCATGCCTAACATGCCCGAAAAGAAGTCCTCGGAGCGTTGCAGGTTTCGCACCTTGAGGACGACATGCCCGAGAGCTTGCACGTGCACCGTGATGCTCCCCTCGATATCCGTTAGTGGATCAGCTCGCGCTGGCCAGGACCGTGTCGCCGTCTTCGACGCTCATGGGAGGCCCGATTGGCCTGAGGTCATGGGACGCAGCGATGCGCGCCAGTTCGTCCATGGGCGGAAACGTCGGGTGGCTCGGCACGACACGCGCCGTGGCTGGAGTGCTCGAGGTCGCGGATGAGGTCACGGAAGCTGGCGTTGTCGTGCACGAGCAGGATCCGCGCCTCGCGCTCACCGACCACTCGGAACGTGTGCGGCACGCCGCGGGGCATGGAGACCCAGTGCCCGGCTCCGACGACCAGCTCTTCGTCGCCGCAGCGCACGACCATCTGGCCCTCGAGGATGTACCAGGTGTCGTCGAGGTCGTCGTGGACGTGCAGCGGGGGCGCCGAGCCCACCGGCAAGGTCATCTCGAGCACGACGGTGTCCATTTCGGGTGCGCAGCGGTGCTCAACGACCAAGGTGTCGAGGAACCACCACGCCTGCGCTTGTTCGTTCTCGGGGGAGTCAACAACGGCTGTCGTCATTTCGGCCACCTCCTAGTAGAAGCCTGTCCCGGAACCAGTTAGTCAGGTATCCTTACGATTAGATCGTATGGTAACCTTACGACTATGTCAAGCGATTCCTTCGCTGGGGAACACCCCAGCGGCGAGCTACCCCGGTACGTCGGCGCCATGTTGCGCGTCGTCTGGCAGTGGGTCCGCGATCAGATGTATGCGGGCGTCGTTGCGGCGGGATACGACGATCTGAACGCCGCGCATGTCGGGCTCTGGCGCTATCCGGGCCTCGACGGACTACGTCCAAGCCAGCTTGCGGACCGGGCGGGGATCACGAAACAGTCGGTCAACGACCTGCTCGGGCACCTGGAACGACACGGGTACCTCGGGCGCGTGCCCGATTCGGCCGACGGAAGGGCCCGCGTGATCCGACTCACTTCCAAGGGACGGCGGCTCGAGCAGACAATCTACGCCGAGGCGGGGGCGGCCCAGCTGCGGATCGCAGAGATCCTGGGGCCGCGGCGCTTCGCCCAGCTGCACAGCTCCCTTGAGCTGCTGACCGAGCAGCTGGCATCTTCACAGCCCGTCCCCTGACGACGCTGCCCGATCAGGTCCTGCTCTGCCAAGTCGGCAAGAGTTGCGAGGCTGACGCCACCAGGAGCCTGAGACGCTGTGACCGCGGTCTGTACCGCCACGGCGATCGGCTCATCGACCGCAGCGACGGCCTCTGAAACAGTCAGCTCCCGAAGCCTGGTACCCCTTGGACAAAGCGGACGGGTCGGTGATTCGGTCCTACAGTCCCTGGAATCGAGCGACAGCTCGGTCGTGAGGCAGGGGTTTCTCCCAAACGTGTGGGATCGAATCATCCCAGACTGTCTGCAGCCTGGTCTGCAGTGGACCCTCGGAGACCGCTACTGACCGAACGCGGCGAGGTAGTGGTCGGCGGCGTGATCCAGACTCACGACCATCAAGGTTTGTCCAGTGGATTGGGCCCGGGGTAGCCCGTTCGCTGCCGTATGGGGGAGCCATCGTGCAGCACCATGTGGATAGTTCTCTGCGGCGTGGAGGCACGCTCCGGATCACCGTCACAGGTCACCCCGCGTACCCTCGATCACTGGGCATGGGTTGCACCTTGACTCCGGCGGCAGTCAGGAACTGGCGGATCTGGGAGGCGTGTTCAAGGACGTGCAGAGGCATGCGGCCGACAATCACTCCGTACAGCATGCCGTGGTATCGATGGGCGGCAGGGAGTGGCCGAGCCGCCACGTCCTCGGTAAGGGCGTCAAGCGTTGCGCTGACCCTCCCGCGGCAGTAGTCGATGTAACCGAGCAGTTCGGCCTTGGTGAACATACGGTTGGGAAAGGCGTAGGTGTTCTCGTCAAAGGGTCGTGGCGGTTCCCACGGCTCGAACTCGGCGCTGAGGTCGTAGTCGAGGGTCAGCAGCGCGTGGTAAGCCAGAAACCAGGGGGCCGAGCCGTGTAATCCTCCCTGCGGCGTCGGACCCGTGGGTGCCTCGTCCGGCCATAGGTCCGTCTCCCACAGATCGTCGGGACAATCCGTAAGCGCCGCCTCCATCAGTCGCAGCGCTTCCTCGAAGTTGCTGGCCATGCTCCGCACAAACGGATTCGCCACGCCTTACGTACTAGCGCATTTCGACGGATCTGGGGAGCGGCAGACTGTGCCACAACGCGCGTCCGTCATCGGCGATGTGCGGGTCCGACCGATCCGATACGCCGCCCGTCAGCGTCGGGGAAAAGGTGGTGGCAGCGGTCCAGCGTGAGGGCGACCGACGTGCGCCCGGCGCGCCCCCGACGAAGACCGTATTTGGCCCGAAGCGGTGGACGGCTTGCGACGGGTTACGGGGCTTTTTTCGCGGTCACGGTTTCACGTCGGCCCGACTTGAACATCGAGTAGAGGCCATCCCCGTTGCCGTGCTTGTCGCTTGACTTCACGTCCCCGTTATTGACTTCTTCGGTGTGAGCGGCGCGGGCAATGCGCCAGTTCAGAACGTGCAAGCGGAGGCAATCGCAAGGGTCGTCGGGACTCGCCATCACAGGCATGAATCGCGTATACCCGCCACGGTCACCGAATCACGGCGGCGTCATGTCCGCTACGCCCGTGTCGACGTGAGGCCGTTTTTTGCTTGGTGGGGACCAAAGGGCAAATCGTCCCTACGTCGGATAAGTTCAATTGCCCCAAGGTCGGGCAGACCGCCGGTATGGCCAAGTTACGGGTTCGATGGGACCCGTTCCCCCGTGCCGGCATCACCTGTCACGGTTGACGGGATGACACTTTTGGTCCAAGCGGGGCCGACGAGGCGTCTCGATCCCAAATATCGATCACCTGGATGGGCCATCCACCCACGAGGTTTCAGGCTTTGATCGGAGAACAGACAAAGAAATAGGCCACCGCCAAATTTTGGACCCACTACGGGCACATTCCGATTCCATCTCAGATTGGCAGCCATGACGAATCTTCGATTCGGCTCGCTGTGGTTCCAATTATGCGAGGTTGGGAAGCTTCGTTCTATAGCGAACTGCTCCGAAAGACTCTGGCGGAAACTTTGGAGGGGTCGGGCACTGGCGTAGTAGCGGTAGACCTCGGGTTGGCGATGGCCAAAATTGGTGTAGGAGACAACGAAGTGTCCATTCTCGTTTAGAAGTTGTGCGATTTCGGAAAACTTCTGAGAGTGGTGACTGCCTATGTATTCAAATAACCCGTGGGCCAACACGATGTCGAAATGTTTGTCACGGAACTCGATCGGTGACTCCAGAAGATCTGCCTCAATCAAGTACGGCGCGGGTTCACTCAGTGCAATGTCGATACCGTGGTAATGGATATTCGGCGCGAGTAACTTCTGCAGCGTCGCTGGCCCACAGCCTAAATCAAGGAGATCGCACTCGTCTGTCCCGGCGATTTCGTTAACGATTCGACTCGCCATTTGTAATCTGTAATGAGCACGAGAGTACCGCTGATTCTCCACGATCCAGAAGTCCTTCTTATGGTGTCGGGGAGCAGCAGAACTCATTCGGCCGTACACCTCCCTCTCCGAGCAAAAATCACCCGACCGAACATGAGGGTCCACAGAACGTGAGTGACCCGGGCTTCTCTTGATACAGACGAAAGGTGAATAAATGGTGGCCAATTCTCCGGACGCCCATGTCACGGAGTATCCGCAAGAGGATCTGCTCGCCATGGGATTTGGTGTTGAGAACGCAGCCCGGAGTCGTCGAGACGACATCGACTGTTCACTTGGCCCTGATGTCAGGTGGGTTGATCCCGAGTGGCCAGGGTCTATTGCAGTTCTACGTTATGTGTCGTGCTCGGAGGTAGTCCGCAGGACTTGGAGGTCTCCGCAGACGAAACCGAACGCCAAAGCCGCTGCGACCAACGAATCTCGTCTTCCGATCGACCGTAGTGCCGCCAGACTGACAACGGTGTCGAGCGCATCGCTCGCCAAAGTTGTCATCACCCAACGGCGAGCGTCGGACTGATCAGTTGACCGCGCCGCGGACACCGTTCCCAGACCCAGCACAAGATCCCGGATCCCTATCGTCCTCATGAGAAGGAGGGCGGCACCTGTCGGCGATTCGTCACCGGCAACGCGCATGGGAGCGCCGGGCGCAACCATCAAAGCGATGCCTACGGACGTGCGGAGCCACCCCATGGTCCCTGCGCTGATTATTGCCACAGCGAGAGCGTAGCGAGGGTTTCCATCGGGGCATGCGCCAAGCGTAGGACACTCCCTTGGCATCAAGGGGAAACGGGTCGGCCCTGCTCGGATTTTTGATGCGAAGATTTCGTTCCACCGATTGCACATGCTTCGCGTGGCCGACCACGGAGCTCCGGGGCGGCATGTCGTCTGTCCGGTGTTGGGCCATTGCTCGCAGCCCTCCCTGGGGTCCTAGCATGAAGGTTCTCCGTTTCTGGACATGCAGAGGCCGAGTCGAGGAAACGAGCGAGATTTTCAAAGATGGACGAATCAGCGATTCGTGACGTTCTCAATGTTGAGCGAGCGGCAACTCTGGCTCGAATCCGGGCAATACAAGCCGATCTCGACGCAATTGTTGCCGCCTCGGCTAACGCCAATTCCGATGACGAGCACGATCCCGAGGGATCAACCATTGCTTATGAGAGAGCGCAGATGGCTGCACTGCTTGCCGGAGCCCAATCCAACTTAGAGGATCTTGATTGCGCCGTGGGCCGCCTGTCGGCGGGAACCTATTCGGTATGCGAACAATGTCATTCCGAGATTTCAGCCGAACGTCTCGCCGCACTGCCCGCAGTGCGGACCTGTTTCGACTGCGCTCATCACGCCACCTGATGGGCATCTACGCTGGACCGCGGCCCGCCGCCGGCTCGTTGAATCCCGTCAATCCTTCGGGACGAAGACGGGAGCTGCGGGACGGCTGGGGTGACGCCCCGCGACCCGATCGGATGGACTGGTTACTTCCTGTTGCCGAGGCCGGGTAGGACTTGCGTGCCTTCTCGCTGGACGGCCTGAAGCGAGCTCGGGGAGAGTCCCAGCAGCGACAAGATCGTCGGAGCGACCTGGGTCGTTTCCACCCCGTTGCTTGACTGTCCCCGCTCGATGGTGCCCGGCGCATAGACGACGAGCGGAACGTCCCGATCGCCTGGGTTGTCGCCGCCGTGTTCGGCGATCTTTGTGCCGGTCGTATATATCGTGCCGACCTGCGCGATCCCGAACACATCTGGGTGGTGCGGGTCGGTGTGGGAGACGCCGAAGAGTCGCGCCGACTGCTGGCCCACGAAGATCTCCTGGAGGCCGGAGTGCTGAACGGTAATGGTCTCCGGCGTAGTTGACCGCTGGCGCGGTGTGCGTCCACAGGTAGTCCTGGACGAAGTCAGCCGCTTCCTGCGAGCGGTCCGACAACCACCACAGCAACCCGTCGTCGTCGGCGTCGAATGTCGATGCGAGGCATTTACTTCTTCGTTCGCGGTCTCGCCTGATTTAAAGAGGACTATCCAGGCCAGTCCTCTCGTTCGCCTCCATCTCGAGCAGCAGCGCTGGCCATGTGAAGCCCGACTCGGCACCAGCGCCCCCGGGCGCGCCAGACCAAGAGTCATAGAACTCACGAAATCCGTGCTCGCGCACCATCGTCTCGAGCTCCGTCCGTAGTTGCGCGGCGTGCTCGGGCAAGCCCGCCCGCAGGGCAGTCAAATGCGCCCAGTACACAGTCGCGCCCCAGACCGCATTGCCATCCCACTGCACAAACGCCTCCACGCCGCGATCTGGGCGAACGTTGCCAGCCGCGAATCCCATGGGACCCCACATGGGTGCCCCGGGGCGGACGTGGTTTGTTCCGATCTCAGCCGCATATCCTTTGGCGGCAAGGATCCGCGATGCGCCTGGTATCAGGCCCATGGCTCCAATCCCCTGAATCTGACGCCCAGCGACAAGGTCGTAGGCGACAAAGAGATGACCCTCTTCCCACCACAAGAGGTCTTCGATGGCCTTGGCGACAGCGTTGGCCATCTCGTCAGCCCACGCCGCCTCTTGCAGCCAGCCACGGTCGTGACAGGCCAGCTCGAGCTCCTCGAGCGCGAGGAGATGCCATCCGCATAGCGTCGGGTCGTACGCGACGAAAGCGTGGTTCTCGGCCAACGCTCGTTGCGGTGACATTTCCACCGCGATTGCTGAGATGGTCAGATCCTTGAAGCGTCCCAGCAGCGATGGCTCGGTGTCACCGACGATCGATTGCACGTAGACGCTGTTCTCGGTCCCGGTTTCAAACGGGTGGAGGGCAACCGGGAGCGCACCGCCACCGAGACTCCGGAGTCTGATCAAACTCACCATGTGTGCATGCGCCGCCGACAACACGTCGTCAGCAGCAGGCCCGACAGCACGTGAGAGGCGAGCGGCTGCATATGCGGCTGTCGGGGGGTCGACAAAAGGCGTTCGGTCGCCGACGAACATCGGACCAAAGAGCTCTTCGATGAACTGCTGGTGCTCGTGGGCGCCCGGGATGAACCGTTGATGCGAGAGGAGTCCGCCCGCGAGTGCGTTCGCTCGGTAAAGAGTCGAGAGCTCTTCCAAGGCGACATGCGGATCGAGGTGACGAAGACACAACGCGTGGTACCCACTGTCCCACGCAAACAGAGCCGGGTAGCGGGAGACGTCCGGAACATGAAATGCACCGTCAAAGGCAACGACCCGGTGTCGGGCGAACATGGCCACGCATGCCTCTTTGAATCCCATGGTCTTAGCCTCTCAATGCACCGAAGCGGCCTTGTCCGGGCTTCGCCTTGACGCCTAAATGTCGCGCCCGGTCCAAAGATAGGCAGGCGCGCTGGGCGGCTGCACCACTGGCGCCACGAAGTCTCGCGGACTGCAACCAGAACTGGGCAGTCGATCGGATTCGCCGGGTTCCGCCCCTTCGACGTTCGGATCGATCCGTGCGGGCTGGACGCCCATGAGTCGCGCTGCCGGGATGTCAGATCGAGCCTGGCCACTGTCCCAGCTCATCGGGTGCCGGAACCAGCTCGAGGTCAGATGGCACACTTAGCGATCGTCTTCGGAGGCTCATCATGAAAAAGGCTGTCGCGGCCGTTGTCCTGAGCGCATTGGCGCTGGTCACGTCCACCGTGATCGGTGCCACCCCCGCCTTGGCTTCATCCAGAGCCTCTGGTAGTCCTACGAGTCAAGGAGTGACCGCCACCACGATCCGAGTCGGTGTCCCCTACGTCGACCTGGCTGCCGTACGCCAATACGGAGTCAAACTCGATCACGGGAACTATCCCGACGCTTACAACGCGCTGATTGCCGACATAAATGCTCAAGGGGGGATAGACGGCCGAAAGCTCGTACCATTTCTGGTTGCGGTGAATCCAGTAGGCACGGCCGCCGCCGCGACCGCTTGTACGCAGTTAGCACAGGATGACAAGGTCTTCGTCGCCTTTTCCCCGCAGCAGCCCGATTGCTATCTCAGTCAGTACAAGATCCCTACGATCAATGGCAGCTTTCAGGATGTGTCGGTATCAGCAGGCACCCCGAACTTCACGATGCAGGCTCCGCCCCTTGCCTACGATCCAATTCAACTCGCCGTGTTTGCTCACAACGGCTTGTTCCGAGGGAAGACGATCGGGATCTTTGCCGGGCAAATCACTGACCAGCGCGAGCTGCAGGCGGTTCAGTCCGACCTCAAGGCGCTCCACGTGAAGGTGGCCCAGAGCGCCGTAGATTCTGCCCCAACGGGTGACCAGAGCGCGACCTACCAAGATGCCAATATCATCGCCCAAAAGTTTCAATCCGCAGGTGTGAACGAGGTAGTTGCGGTCGGGACGGGGTCACTGGTGTGGCCTGAAGCGTTACAGGCAGAACAGAGTACGTTCAACCCGCCCTGGGTTGCGACCAACGAGAGCTCCATTGAGGGAGCGATCGTGGGGTCTTCGATTAGTCCGACTTACCTGAAGAACATGGTGACGTCGAGCGCAGTGCTCGACAATTACCGGACATGGCATCAGGCGGCAGACCAGCAGTGTTATCAGACCGTGCGCAAGGCGTATCCGTCCGACAAGATCACGCAACCGACGAACCCCATCATGGGATCGGATCAGTCCTTCTTTGCCATTCAGGAAGCCTGTGACAACCTGGCGATGTTCACGGCCATAGCCAAGGCAGCAGGCAAGGATCTCACCCAGGCGAGTTTTATCAAGGCCGGGTATGGATTGCGGAATGCAACGCTGCCCCTGGCTGCTGTTCCGGTCACGTTTGCGCAAGACCGGCCTTATCCCCTCGGGCCGGTCTACATCGGACACTACGACGCGACGAAGAACTCAATCCTGTTCTCGACCGCGTCCGGCTGATCCGGAAGTTGCTGCCAAGCGAGCACGCGCCTCCCCACGGGCCGCTCTCTTCCGCGGCCGGTGTTGTGGACAAGTGTCCAGTGATGGCTCTCGCTGCTTCTCGAATTGCTCCGTTCTTGATTCAATCCACCGCGGGTATCTGCCGAGTTAGCCGAAAGGAAGCAGTGTCGGGGCATGGATGCCGAATCAACTTGTGAGCCCTGTGGTGGGCGCTCGAGGCTGCCCCAGGGTCGCCTGAGAGGAGGCATCAGATGAGGGAACGGAGGCGTGCGCCGCGTCAGACAGCTGGTTGGCGTGCAACCTGTCTCATTGACGAACCGGGCCTTGGCACCAAGGAATGGCGGGAGTGCTGGGTCTTGGACGTCACGACCGGAGGACTTGGAATCACCATGCTTCACCGCAATCCGCCCGAATTGCTCGGCCGGGCCATTTTGGTCGAGTTCCCCGCTATGAGCCAGTGGGTCAGTGTCCGACTTGAAGGGCAGATAAGCCACATCGAGGAGATGGCTCCCGAGTTGGTGCGAGTCGGAATCGAGTTCGTAGAGCTGTCCAAGGAGGAGCAAGCCGTCGCCACCGTCTTGGGCGTGATGACCGAGGTCGTCGATCCGGGGTCGCCACTCCATCTCGTCGCTCGCACCTGACTCCCGGCGGTTGACCGATCGCTCATCCGGATTGGTGGCCCTGCAGAGCGGAACTGGAGTCGCCGATGATGGTTGCTAGCGCGAGCACCTTGGCGCATGCGGTGAGTCCTTGGCCCGCGCGTCCTGCGCTCCGCCATGCTCTTCAAACCCATTCCACCACGGCGAGAGCAGGGAGAGGCCTCAGACCGCAGCTCCTCGTCGCACTGTGACGGCGTTCATCGACGGGCGAGAACGGACCGCTCTGTGCTGGTGTTGCGGCGACCGCGTGACGTGGGGCTGAAGAGGATCGAAGGCCAGGCAGCCCCGGGCATTTCGACGCCAGGTGTCAGGTTTCGACCATGTGCAGCGTGGGCACCGCTGGCATTGGCTCTTCGATCTCGGTGAGCGCTCCCAGGACGGTGGCGATGGCCAGTTCCTCCTGGGAAAGTCCGACAAACTCGATGCCGGCTTGGACAAGCCCCAAGCGCATCACGTCGATGTTGTTGATTTTGCCCTCGAGTCGGATGCTGACCTGGTCGCTGACCGCGGGAAACTGAACGGAGATGGCGCGACCCGTCAGCTCGGACGGTCGGCGGTGATCGAAAGCAATGCCCAAACCGAGCATGGAGATGTCGAGGACCCAGCAATCTCGCCATTGAGCTGTGGCCGTGTCGTCCTCGATGAGGCAGCTCCCCGTCCAGCCGGCAGCTTGGCGCGGTGCTCGTCTGTAACTGTCCATGTGATGCCCCCCTCCGGCGCCCACCGGGCAACCTTGAGCACCCGCCGTACGGGCTCTCACGTCGGCACTGACTCCAGCCGACAGTGCTTCCTTCAAGTGGAATCGGTGCAGACGGGCTGGAGGTTGAGACAAGAAGGGGCCAACTTCGGGGGCAAGACGGTTGCAGTCGAAAGAAACGGGAGATGCCAAGTGGATTTGGGGCTCGGCCCAGTGACCGGCGGCCCTACCGCGAGCCCTGGTCAGGTCGGGCTCGCACAAAGTGGGCACCCGCTATCTCCCAGGATCGGCGGGAGGTCGGCTCCGAAGAACGCGTCTTGTCGTGAGTCGCCCGCGAATCTGGTGGCGTGTAGAGACTTTCGCTCGCGTGCGGATTGCGTCTTGCGATCACCACCTCGCGGGTGGCTGACCGGGTCGCGGCCGGGAAGTCTGGGGAGAGATTCTCTGGTCATCCGCCACTCGGCGGAGTGACCGCCCGGCCGGTGCCGATGGCCGGGATTGGCCGCCTTTGCCGAAAGGCGTGGGCGGTCTCTGTCGAACGGCGTGCGGACTTTTCACGAGTGAGAAAACATCATGCATTCGTAGTCCCATTTGTCGGCGAAAAGAGTCCGATGGGGCGCGATTTGGGACCTTGGAAGTCTGTTGAATCCGGATGTGGTCGTGTTACCTTTGCGCGGAATCTCACAAAAGGGGCATAAGAACACAATGAACATCCTTGGCGGTAGTTTGCGTGTGCGTCGGTTGGGTCTGCGGGATCTCGTGGCAGCCTCAACGTTGACCGTTGGCATGGTGGCGTTGTCATCCGGAGTGGCCTTTGCCACGCCGCCGCCCTTCACCTGGAGCGGGGGCGGCGGCGACAACATCTGGTCCGACGGCGCGAACTGGTCGGGTAGTGCCCCGCAACCGAAGGAGTCGGTGGCTCTCAGCTTCCCAATCCTTCCGTGTGGATCTGGCTGCGACAGCTCGGCCCAGAACGATGTGACCGGGCTGAAAGTTCCGGACCTTTCGTTGGCACTCGGGACGGAGACAGGCAACGGGGACTACAACATCACTGGGAACGGAATCAAGATCGGAACCCTCGACGTCACCTCGAGCGTCCCCAATGGGACTGGCGAACAGGGCGCGTTTCTGGGCTTGCCAATGACCCTTTCCGGAGCCGAGACGTGGTCGGTCGACATCGAGAACGGCTCCAACTTCAACCTCGGCACGGTCACTGGTGCCAGTAGCGACAGCCTGGCGGTGGACCTGCCCGTTGCGACCCCAGGGAACGCTGGAGGATTCCTCGACTTCCCATCGGTCAACACCGGACCTCTGACACTCCAGGGATCCGGCACGATCACCTTCGTCACGGGTGGCGACTTCAATGGTTCTTCGGGACAACCCGTGAAGGTTCAGGACACCGGCTTGTTCGTGACCGGACCGGGTGGAACGACGAAGAAGACCACCACGACCGACTACGGGCCGCTGACGGCAAAGGGGGCGGACATCTTCTTCGGCAACGGGTCAGGGGGACCATTCGGAATCAACAGTGTGAATGGCAATGCGTCGCTGGACTCTGCAACGAGCCTCTCTTTCAATTCGCTCGAGGCCGGCAGCACCAAGGCGATGCCTGGAGTCAATTACCCACAGCTTGCCGCCAGTGGGACCGTGAAACTCGGCTCGGCCAACCTCACGCTTTTCGCTGGATGTAGCCAGACGCTGGGAACCAAGTACACGATCGTCACTGGGTCCGCCGTCAAAGGAACATTCAATGGGATTGCCAACGGCGACGTTATCCAAGCCGACGGCGACAACTCACCCTCCTGCGGGGCGGTCGGAGCCACTCCGCCGAGTCTGAAGATTGCGTACTCGGCAACCTCTGTCACCGCGACGGTGGTGGCGGCGCCGCCTGCTGCCGCGCTGGCACACTCGGCGGTCTCGCAGGCAACGCCTCACCTTTCTCCCGGCGGCGCTCTCACATGGGAGGGCTAGCTCAAGGCGAGGCAAGGAAGTTCCTTTCCACGACGGGTCCGCAGGCCGTCGTGGAAAGGGATCTTCCTGTCCCTGTCCCAGGCATCGCGCGAAACACGGCCCAGGCGCCCTGATGTTGGCGGGCGCTCATTGCGCAGAGAGGATGGCGGCGACCTCGGCGACTGGGTCACGAACCACGGGACCCGTGGCGCTGACCTCGGCCCGCACGATGGTGCCGTTGAACACGAAGGGAGCCTCGTAACCCGACCCGACGGCAGGACCCCATTCGTAGCCACAGGTCAGCCCGATTCCGACCTCGTTGAACGCCACCGGCGTGAAGCGGTCGACGGTGCCGGAGCCGACCTCCTGGCCGTCCTGGATCAACCTGACCACGCCCCCGAGCAGCTCGTCCTTGTCGAACTTCATCTGGAGAAGATGGCGGCCCGGGCCAACCGCCGAGTCGCTCGTGATGTCGTACCACCGCTGGCCGTGCAAGTTGTGGACGTAGCGGAGACGACCATCAATGACATGGAGCGACCACCCGCCCAAAACGCAGCCCAGCGCGAGGAGCGTGCCCTGAGGGACCACGCCTTGGGGCACGTCCACCGTCACCGAAATGACGTGTGATCGGTTGCGGACGTCGACCGCCACCCATTCGGGTACCTGCGCTCCGTCCTGAAAGTACCGGTAGGTCTCTTGTGGTTCGCGTCGGTCGTGCTTGTGGGCGATGGCATCGAGGACCCGGTTGTCGAGAGGCAGCACGTCGTTGCGCCGGGCCTCTTCCCACCAGAGCGCGATGAGTTCGGTCAGCTTCTCGGGGAATTCCGCAGCAAGGTCATTGGCCTCCGAGACGTCCTCGGCGACGTGATAGAGCTCCCAGACGTCGTCTTCCCAAGGAGCATTTGAGCGCAAGCCGTCGTCGTACACCGGTCCGACCGGGTGGTAGGTCACGGCTTTCCAACCGTCGTGGTAGATCGCCCGCGATCCCAACATCTCGAAATGCTGGGTGAGGTGCCGTCCAGGGGCGGCCTCGGCGCCGTCCTCGACCACGTAGGCGAAACTCGTCCCGTCGAAGTGCGACTGCTCCACGCCCTCGATCTCCTCAGGCGTCCCGACTCCGACCAGCTCGAGGATCGTCGGCAGGACGTCGACGGCGTGGGCGAATTGCCGGCGAAGTGCGCCGCCACTCTTGAGGCGGGCAGGCGCCCGCACGATGCAGGGGTCGGCGACACCACCTTCGTGCACCTCGCGCTTCCAGCGTTTGAAGGGGGTGTTCCCCGCCATCGTCCAGCCCCACGGGTAGTTGTTGTGGCTGCTGGGGCCGCCGATCTCACCGATCCGCTGGTGCATCTCTTCGACGCCCGCAAACTCGAAGTTGGATATGCGCCCTTCGTTGATGGTGCCCTCCCTGCCACCCTCGGAGCTCGCACCGTTGTCCGACACCACGATCACGACGGTGTTGTCGCTCTCACCCAGATCGTCGACGAAGTCGAGCACCCGTCCAACCTGCTGATCGGTGTAGGAGAGGAAGGCGGCAAAGCATTCCATGAAGCGCTGGGCCAGCTCGCGCTCTCGTGCGCATCGAGCGAATCCCAGCTCGGGACCCAGGCGGGCCGAGGAGACAGGACCGTTCCCTCGGGAATGACACCTGTGGCCAACTGGCGGGCGAACGTCGCCTCGCGCCACTTGTCCCAGCCCTGGGCGAAGTGGCCTTTGTAACGTTCGATCCACTCGGCCGGCGCGTGATGGGGCGAGTGGCAGGCACCGGTCGCGAGGTACAAGAAGAAGGGCAGGGTGTCGTCGACGGCCCTGAGGTCCCCCAGGAATTCAATGGCACGGTCGGCCAGGTCCGCGCTGAGGTGGTAGCCCTCCTCGATCGATCGCGGCGGCCGCACGCAGTGGTTGTCGTGGTAGAGGCCAGGAACGAACTGATGTGTCTCGCCCCCATGGAAGCCGTACCAACGGTCGAAGCCACGGCCCAGGGGCCAGGTCGCCCGAGAGGCAGCCATGTTCGTTTCTTCTTCGGGACTGAGGTGCCATTTCCCTACCGCGTAAGTGGCGTAGCCGTTGGCTCTGAGGATCTCGGAGATAAACCCGTTCTCTCGTGGCGGGCGGCCCCAGTAGCCGGGAAAGCCCGTGGCCAGGTCCGCCACCCGCCCCATGCCGCTGCGGTGATGGTTGCGACCGGTCAGCAAGCAGGCCCGGGTGGGGGAGCACAGAGCCGTGGTGTGGAAGTTCGTCAGGCGGATCCCATCGGCGGCGACGCGGTCGATGGCGGGAGTCTCGATGTCCGACCCGTAGCACCCGAGTTGGGCAAAACCGACGTCGTCGAGCACGACGAGGACGACGTTGGGCGCGTTTTCGGGTGGAGTCGGTGTGGGCGGCCACCAGGGTTCCGAGTCGCGCCAATCGTTGCCGATCTTGCCCTGGAACTTGATCCTGCCCACAGCCCAACCCCCTCGTGCTCGACGGTGTGCAGAGCATGGCACGTGGTCACCAGGCGCCCGCCAGCGGACGGATCAGCGTGGTGGTTCCCGCCTGATCAGCCCGCCAAAACCGCCATCTCAGCCCGAAGCCGGTAGGCCTTCCTCGCGCCATCCGAAGCTGCCGTCCAAATCGGTCCGTCGTCGCGGGCCGATTGGAACGAGGAGGCTGGTGCCGACCGTCCGCCGGACCCGCAGTGGGCCGACGTATGGCTCATCTCTCAGTCAGCCGCGTTCTGATCGCGATGGCGTTACGCGGACAATCCCGCACCGCACGGCGCGTGGCTTTCACCAATCGAGGCGGGATTGGTTCCGGTGAGAGGACTGGATAGCCCCATTCGTCGAGGTGGATCACTTCGGGCAGGAGCTCAGCGCAATAGCCGTAGGCATCACACGCGATTGGATCGATCGTGAGATGCAGTTCCCTCATCCGCTCGCCCGGCCGTGCTGCGTCATCGTCGCGAGGTCCCGCCCGAAGTCACCGCCGGCGGCGTCGTTGTCGTGGTCGGTGGTTCGGTCGTCGTCGTGGTGGTCGTGGTCGGAGGTACCGTCGTGGCGCTGGGATTGGCGGCACCTGTCGTCGGAGTGACTTGTGGCACCGTAGTCGGAGTCACTTGGGGCACGGTCGTCGACGAAGGTGGTGCGTTGGTCGGCGGGTTCTCGGGCGGGGCGGCCTTCGCTGAGCCCGGGTGTTCGCGAGCCACCACGGCGCCGATCAGTGCTGTCACTCCCGCAGCAGCCAGGATGGCCGTGGAGGTCAGGCGGCGAATCCTCGTCTGAGCGCGTTGGCGCGAGGCGGCTCCTGGCGGCGGCCGGCGCTTCGTCCGATTCTCGGTGTCCACGTCGCTTGCTCCGTTTGCCTTTCTGCACTCCGGCACACACCTGACTCTTCTGGTGTGTGCAGTAGGGGTAGCCACGCATCCGCACGACGCCAGTACCTGCCCCATCACAGTACGAAGGTGGCCTGAAGCGAAAATGACGACGAGAGGCAATGGCCGTCACCCATCCGTCATCCAGGGCGGGTAGACAGGGTTGATGCGGGTGCTGGTCGCCGAGGATGACGAGGGTCTGCGCTCCGTGTTGGAACGGGGCCTGGGGGAGAACGGCTACGTGGTCGACGCCACGGTCGACGGCGAGCAGGCACTGCGCTACCTCGACGCGTACGACTACGAGGTGGCCGTCCTCGACTGGCGGATGCCGAAGGTGACCGGCCTGGAAGTGGTCCAGCGCCTGCGGCGGCGCGGCTCGTCGCTGCCCGTCTTGATGCTCACCGCCCGTGACACGGCAGCAGACCGGGTGACCGGCCTGGACGAGGGTGCCGACGACTATCTGGTCAAGCCCTTCGACTTCGGCGAGCTCCTCGCTCGCATCAGGGCACTGCAGCGGCGAGGCGAGGCGGTGCAGTCACTGGTGATTCGGGTGGCCGACCTCGAGTTCGAGACCGTGTCGCGAGATGCGACCGTCCGCGGTTCGGAGCCGCTGCGGCTCACCGCCACTGAGCTGTCTCTTCTAGAAGTGCTCATCAGGCGCTCGCCGTCCGTCGTCTCGCGTCGCGCCATCGCCCTCGCCGTCTGGCAGGACGAGGCGGACGCGCTGGGCTCGAACACCGTCGATGTCCACGTCGCTCGCCTGCGCTCGAAGATCGCTGCCAGCGGCGTCAAGATCGAGGCGGTGCGTGCCCTCGGGTATCGCATGAAGTCGGCATGAGGCGGGCTGCCTCCATCCGGCGGCCCCACGTCGTGCATGCCGTCCGCGTCGCACTCGTCGCCACGCTGATCATGGCGGCCGTCTACGTGGTGGTGGTCCTCGCCTTCAACGTGGTGGACCGGCAGCGACTGGTCAACGGGGTCGGGGACCGTGTGGACAGCCGTCTGGCTACCGTGACCAGGGCGCCCGACCAGGCCGCGGCCATCGCCCAATATCTCAACGCCCACGACCTCGATGACGCACCCGTGTTCTTCTGGGAGGTCCATTCCGACGGCCGCCGCACCGCCCTCACGCCCGGAGCCCCCCGGCTCAGTCACCAGGCGTGGCCAACCGGTACGGCTGCGACGGTGGCCCGCTTCGGAAACGCCAACTTCGTGGTGCGTTCCAAGAAGCTGGGCTCCACCTCGTTCGTGGCGGCCCAGACCCTCGCCCCGGCTGACCGGGTCTCGTCCGATCTGACGGCACTCGAACTCATCGCGGGCCCGATCCTTTTGCTCGGGGTCTTTCTCGGCACGTTGTTGGTCGGCGTCAAGGCGGCCGAACCTGTGGAGTCGGCCCGGCGACGGCAGCTCGAGTTCACGGCCGACGCCTCCCACGAGCTGCGGACACCGCTCAGCGTGATCGAGGCCGAGGTGACGCTGGCCCTTACGGGTCAGCGCACCGAGGGACAACTGCGCGACACCCTCCAGCGGGTGGGCCGCGAGTCGCGCCGGCTCACCGAGATCGTGGAGAATCTCCTCTGGTTGTCGCGGTTCGACTCGGCACCGCCGCCTCCACGGGACGTGCTGGTCGACGTCGGAGCCATCGGTGTCTCCTGCGCCGACCGTTTCGCCGTACTCGCCCGGCAGCGCGGAATTGCCCTCACCGTCGGGCTCGAAGGCGAGGGCACGCCTTTCGTCCATGCTCCTCCCGAATGGATCGATCGGCTGGCGGCTGTCCTGGTCGACAACGCCTGTCGCTACGCCGGCCCCGAGGGCACGGTCCGGATCGCCGTACGAGCGACTGGCCACCGGGTGTCGCTGATCGTGGAGGACAGTGGTCCCGGCATTGCGCCGGAGGACCGCAGCCTCCTTTTCGAGCGATTCCACCGGGCCACCGACCAGGGCAACGGTGCCGGTCTCGGTCTGGCCATCGGGGACTCGGTGGTCAAGGCAACCGGGGGAGCGTGGCACATCGGAGCCTCGGACCTGGGTGGCGCCCTGATGGCGGTGAGCTGGCACCGCGCCACGCTGGGCCGCCGCGAGGCCGAGTTGGAGGAGCCACCGGACGGATCGCAGCAGCAGGAGGAGCAATCGCCTCGCGGGCCGACGTTGGCCTCAACGGAGCCTTCATCCTCACGTCATATTCGGTCGGTACCGTGAGTCGGACGTCCGACCACGAAGAGAAGAGGAAGGCGCAGCCCATGCCGGCGGACACGCTCATGGACCGCTCGTTCGACCTGCTCAGGATCGATTTCAAGCCGAAGCACGCCCAGCCCTCGGTGGTCCGGCTGCTCCTGGCCAGCGTCGTCGCCCTCGTCGGATCGCTTGCGGCAGACGCGATCCTGGTGGCCATCGCCAAGGCGGCCATGCCGTCGACCAAGGGCTATGGGCATTTCGCCTTTTCGGACTACGGCAAGCTCACCGTGATCGGCGTCATCGTGGCCTGCATCGGCTGGCCGATCGTCACTCGGATCAGCTCATCGCCCCGATGGCTGTTCTTCCGCCTGGCCATCGTGGTCACCCTCGTCCTCTTCTTGCCCGACCTCTACATCCTGAAGCAGGGCCAGCCGGCGAAGGCCGTGGCCGTGCTGATGGCCATGCACCTGGCCATCGCCCTCGTCACCTACAACGCGCTGGTGCACCTCGCTCCGGTCGGACCGGCGAGGGAGGGGTCGCACCCTCCCGTGGGCGCCTAGCGCGCTTCAGCGCCCGGTCCAGACCGGCGGTCGCTTCTCCAAGAACGCGCTGACGCCTTCCCGGCTGTCGGCGGACCGCATCACGGCGGCCATCGCCTCCGCTGTCGCCTCCCAGCCTCGGGCGTCGTCGTCGGTCACCAGTTGATTGAGTGCGGCGAGACACGCCTGCACCGAGACCGGCGCATTGGTGCAGACTTCCTGGGCTAGCTCGAGCGCCCGCTCCTCCGCCTGTCCGGGTTGGCTGAGCACGTTGACCAACCCGAGCTCGTGGGCCCGCAATGCGTCGAGCGGCCGGCCGGTAAGGATCAGTTGGCGCGCAACGTTGGGCGGGAGCGCCCGCGGACCCCGGAACAACCCAGCGCAGGTCGGAATCACGCCGATGGTGACCTCCGGGAGGCCGAAGCGCGCCTCGGACGAGGCGACCACCATGTCGCACGAGAGTACGATCTCGAGCCCGCCACCGAGAGCGAACCCCTCGACGGCGGCGATGAGCGGCGTACGTCGGGGACGCCGGATGATCCCGTACTCGCCACCGCGCTCCGTCGCATAGTCGCCACCGCTGGTGAGATCGCTGCCGGCGCTGAACATGTCGCCGGTACCGGTAAGGACACCTGCCCAGAGGTCGAGATCATCGTCGAGTTCGTTGAGGGCATCGTCGAGCTGGTCGGCCATGGCGCGATTGACGGCATTGCGCTTCTCGGGCCGATCGAGCGCGATGACCAGGACGTGCCCGTCCCGCCGCCGCCGCACCAGCGTGGGAGACGAGTCCGTCATGCGGGGACCACGTTGCGCGCCATGGCGTCAACTTACCCGGCCGGTGAATTGTCCCGGAGCTCGCGCCGCGAGGCCCGCGTCGAGGAAGAATTCGCTGCTGCCTTGTGTCTTCCGCTTGGCTGTGGGTGCCCGGGTGGCTGTGTGGCCACGGCGGTCAGTTCGGCGGGGTGTGGGCGCAATCACAGAGCAGTGGCCTGCTCGGACCAGTACCACGGGTCGACCCGTGGCCAGGTTGGCAGAGGTGGATCAGGTTCCGGCCATGGCCACGATCGGCCTGTTGAGGGGCCTGCCACCCATGGATCCGAAGAAGGGATCGTTGTAGGTGAAGACGCCACCATCGGACGCCACGAACCGGTAGCCCGATCCGTTGCGATTTGCCTGCATCCCGACGATCGGTGCGTTCAGGCGGATGCTGCCGGTCGAGCCGTAGAACGGAGCGCCGAAGGCAAAGATCCCGCCGTCCTACGCCACCTCCCAGTAGCCGCCGGTCGCCTTGTCGGCCGCCATGCCCGACGATGGGCGAGTTCAGGGGCTTGCCACCCATGGAACCGAAGAACTTGGCGTCGCCGTAGCTGAAGATGCCGCCGTCGGACGCGACGAGCCAGTAGCCCCTGCCGTCGGGCGTGGCCGCCATGCCGACGATCGGCTGGTTGAGGTGCGTGCCCCCGGTGCTGCCGTAGAACGTGGCGTCGCCGAAGCTGAAGATCCCACCGTCGGACGCCACTTCCCAGTACCCCTTGCCGTCGCGCGTGGCTGCCATGCCGACGATCGGCTCGTTCAGCGGCTTGCCGCCCATGGAGCCGAAGAAGCCGGCGTCGCCGAAGGAGAACATGCCGCCGTCGGACGCCACCTCCCAGTACCCCCCGCCGTCCTGGGTGAGTGCTGTGCCCACGACCGGCTTGACCAGGTGGATGCTCCCGGTCGAGCCACAGAACGGGATGTTGCCGTAGTTGAACACACCGCCGTCGGAGCCCGAAAAGAGGTAGCCGTTCGGGGCATCGGCGGGCGCGTTGCATGGCACCTCGATCGTGGGCGCGGGCGTGCCGGCATTTCCGGTCAGCTGCGGGTCGTGGTGGAACTGCGGCCACGCACCCGTCTCGTAGACCTTCGAGCCGGAGCTGGCGGTGCTGTCGATCTCCCAGTGCTCGATGATGCCTACCCCGTTGCCGCCGATATCTGCGTAACCGGCTCCGGTGATGCCGATGTGGCCGTCGGGGTCATCGGTGACGAGCGGGGAGTTCTGGAAGGCGTCGTTGGTGCCGAGCGACGGCCACGTCGGCGCCCGAGCGACCGTCGAAGATCTCGATCCCGTTCGTGGTGGGGACGATGACGTCCTGGTAGCCGCCTCCGGTCAGGTCGGCAGTCACCGGAGACCCGATGACCTCGCCCGTGGTCCCGGCCGACCAGACGGTGCCTCCGTTGGTGCCGTTGAGCACATAGATGGTGTCCCGCTTGCGTGCCCTCCACGACGTCGAGCTGACCGTTTCCCTGTACGTCGGCCAGGGCGGGGGAGTCCGCCGTGATGCCGTTGAGCGTGTGGCTCCAGGCAAGACCGCAGCCGGTGTTGAGGGCGAAGACCTTGTTCGAGTCCGAAGCGCCCCCGTAGTAGCTGCCGTCGCCGATGGCGATGCCGACGCCGCCTCCGGCGAGGAACTGCCCCACGGCGGGGGAGGAGCGGTCGATGTTCTGGTTCGTGTTGAACTGGCAGACGAGTCCGCCGGCCGGGTTGGCGGTGCCGGTGGTGCCGGCGCTCGAGATGATGCGCAGGTGCCCGCCGTTGGCGTAGGTCTGTCCGTAGGCGACACCGGCCGAGCGAGTCGCCACCGGTGATGATCTCGTTGTTCCCGTCCGCGTAGAGGTCGGCGACGGCGGCGGTCGAGAAGACCGAGTCCGCAGAGAACCAAGGGAAGCCTCCGAGCATGGCTCCGTTCGCGGCGTTGAGCGCGTCCGTGTTCTGGCCGAGTGACCCGCCTTCGACTCCGTAGCCACCGGCGTAGTTCCCGACCGTCAGGGACGCCGCTACGGCCGAATGCGGCGTCGGATCGGTACCCGGGTTGGTCTCCTGCACGAACCACTGGTCGCCGACCGCCGGGGCTGATGGCCTGATACCCACCTGTGGTGGGTGTGGCGGCGTCACCACTGCCGATGTAGACGGTGTCGAGGCCGTTGGCGTTGATCGGTGCGACGGACGGCGACGAGTCGATGGGTGCGCCGGCGTTGTAGGGCCAGCCGCCCGGGGCCGCACCGCCCGAGAGGTGGTAGGCGTAGACCAAGCCGGCCTGGTCGCCGACGACGACCGAGGGCTGCCCGTCGAGGTTGGCCACGTTGGGCGAGGAGAGGGCGATCTGCTGGTTCGGGTCGTTCAGTTGGTGCGTCCATTCGGAGGTGGCCACGAAACCGGCTCCGGCATGGGGCACTTCGGTGGCCTGGGCGACGGGGGCCGCCAGGGAGACGGTGGTCAGGGCCAGGGCGGCGGCGCCAGCCCCCATGGTGCTCAGCACGGAGCGGCTGAAGGGGCGTCGGGTCGCGTTGATCACGTTGATCCTCTCAACTAGTTTGCGGCGAAACGCCGATTCGTGTGAGGGCGCGCTGCAAGCTCGTGGGGATGCCCACTGGCATTCCTTCGACGCGAACAGCGCCGAACTTGAATCCCACGGACCCACGAGTCTGTCGCACACCGGCCTCGGTCGGGACGCACGCCTGTGACCGTGCAAAGGCCGCCAGGCGGGATGAGTCCTCCCATCTTCGGTTGCAGCCCTGGTCGCGAGCATGAAGCCTTTCGGGGGCGCGGCGCTCTACCATGCTCGCGTGTTCTGCATTTTCCACGCGCCGGTTGCGCGGCCGCACTGATGGGACGACGCATCCGATGGCTGGGCGTCATCATGGTGGTCTGCCTCGGGCTGGTGATCGTCCAGCTCGTGAACATCCAGCTGGTGAAGGGCAAGTCGCTGCAGACCTCGGCCAACAACCCGCGGGTTGCCGCCACGCGTTCTGACAACGCGCGTGGCGAGATCCTGGCCGCGGACGGAACGGTGCTGGCCAAGTCCGTGCCCACACCCGGCAGGGACCGATCGAGTCGACTATCCGTACGACTACGTGCGGCAGTACCCAGGCAGCTCGCTGTACGCGGGCATCACCGGGTTCGACTCTGCCCTGAACTTCGGCATGACGGGAATCGAGCAGCAGTATGACGGGTACTTGAGTGCCCATCAACAGGATCCCCAAACGCTGAGTCAGCTCTTGTTCCGTGAAAAGTTGCCTCAAACGACGGACAACGTGACGCTGTCGATCGAGCCGCAACTCCAGCAGCAGGTCTGGAATTTTCTGACCACGCTGCCACCCGGTGCGAACAATGACGGGGCGGTCGTGGTGATCCAACCGTCGACGGGGAACATCCTGGCCATGGTGTCGAACCCGACGTATGACCCCAACGGCTTGGTGGGCACGAGTTTGGCTGCGGAGAAGCTGGCCTACTTCGCCTACAACCAGAAGGACCACGAGGGCTTCTTTCCCTTGCGGCCGATCGCCACGGGCGAGTCGTTCGCACCAGGCTCCACCATGAAAGTGGTCACCAGCACGGCGGCCTACAACCTGAAGCCCTCGTTGGCCGGCTTCAACTACCCGTCCGCGAAATGCCAGAAGTTCACCGACTCGAACGACCCGCTGTGTGACCAGAGTGGTCCCTGCGGGGGGACCATGACCCAGATGCTGCCGTTCTCGTGCGACCCCGGCTACGGCGAGCTCGGCGTGCAAGAGGGTGTGGACGTCCTGACGAAGCAGGCCGAGCTCTTTGGCTACAACGCGGTTCCCCCGATCGACCTGCCCTCGAAGAACACCCTGGGCGGAGTGGTGGCGTCGTCTTTCGGGGGGCTGCAGCCGAACTCACAAGCCTTCTTGGCGGACGACGCCATCGGCCAGTACGGGGTCCAGACCACGGCGCTGCAGAACGCGATGGTGGCCGCGGGTATCGCCAACGGCGGGGTGCTGATGACGCCGCACCTGATGACCTCCATCCAGAACTCGCAGGGCGCCAGCGTCACGACCTACAAGCCCAAAGCGATGTCGACGGTGTCGAACGCGCAGACCGCCCAGCAGGTGACATCGCTCATGCAGGGCGTGGTGGCGAGCGGCACGGCGGACAAAGTGGGGTTCCCCTCGTGGCTGTGCGCTGCGGTCAAGACCGGAACTGCACAGACCACCGTGCAGAATCCGCAGAGCGAGGACTGGATGATCGGTTTCGCCCCGGCCAACCACCCGCAAATTGCCGTGGCCGTCGTGGTGCCCAAGCAGGACGTCCAATCCGACGGCGCCTCGGTGGCCGGCCCGATCATGCTCCACACGTTGGAGGCGGCCATTCCGCAGGCCTCGGTTTCCCAGCCGTGCAACGTGGCGCCGGTGCCTGTGTCCGCTTTCACCGCTGGGACATAGCCGCCGGACCGACGGAGCGACGGTCGACGGAGCGACGGAGCGGATGCGCCGGGCTCAGCGTCCGGCGAAGTCGACGAAGCGCGACGGCGGGACGACGTCTCGGAAATGGCGCCGCTGCGCCGATTCCTGCAGCGCCGGATCGTCGAAGAGGTTCAGGCCCGCGGGAACCGGGCGCCACCAGTCGGTACCCCGGAACTGACGCGATCCCATCTCCCGTCCCCAGGGCCCGAGCACCATCCGGCGCGGTGTCGGGAGGTCGGCCATCTGCCAGCGGTACTCGGCCGAAATCCGCAGTCGCTCCTCTCGTGTTGGGCAGCGCCGCATGCGTGGTCAGGCAGTGGAAGATGAGGACGTCGCCCGGCTCGTAGTCGGTGGTGCGCCAGCCCCGCTCGAGGCGTCCGAGCGGCCGGGGGCGGACGCGGGTGCTCGTCTGGCTTCCGGGCTGGAGTGCGAGACCGCCCAGCCGGGTCGGAATGGACTGGAGGGGTACCCAGCAGGTGAGCATGTCCTGTACCGAGGCGAAGTCCTTGTGCACGAGATTGCCAGGGTGGCGGGGCACCACGCTGGCCGGGTACACGACGCGAGGGACCTTCAACGGGTAGCAGAAGCCCTCGGGGCCCATGATCTGGCGCATGAGCCAGGCCAGGGGCGAGTCGTAGGGGATGGCGTTGAAGCCCGCATCGAGCAGGATGTCGCGGTAACCGGGGTCGGCGAAGGCGTCGCGCATGGCGACGGCCCGGACGGGGAGCCGGGGCGGGGCGTACACCGGGTCGAAGCCCGGCTCGGTCCAGCCCGCGTCCTGAAGCGCGGAGAGGGCGTGGCGCCCGACGTCCTCGACCCAGTCGGGGTAGAGCAGACCGCGCATGAAGATGTAGCCGTCCCGGCGCAGGACGGCACGGAGGGCCTCCTCGTCGCCGAAGAGGTCCCGTGAATCGACGAGGTCGAACTTCGTCCGCAGCGTCGATGTCCGGGTCCGGGGAGCCGAAGTCGTAGCGAAAACCATGTTGGCCATGCTGGGCTCCACGTATAAGAGAACTGTGATCAGGGCGAATTTCCTTGCGCTATTCTTATCTGCATGCCTACGCAGATAGTTGAAGCTCCCGCCACCGAGGAGTTCCGCTCGGCCGTGGGGATGCTCAAGCTCTTGGGCGACGAGACGCGACTTCGGGTCATCTGGGCCCTCTTGGAGGGCGAGCACTCGGTCAACGAGTTGGCCGACCTGGTGGGCGCCCAGCCCGCCGCCGTCTCGCAGCATCTGGCCAAGCTGCGCCTGGCCCGCCTCGTGCGCAGCCGGCGGGAGGGGACGCGGATCTACTACGTGGTCGACGACGTGCACGTGCGGCGGCTGGTGGAAGAGGTGCTGACGCACGCAGACCATGTGATGGCCGATGACTGATCACGGCGTCGGCGGCGCGGGCCGTCATGAGCTCGGTGACGGTGTGGCGCACTCCCACGGTCCCGGCGACGGTGCGGCGCACGGCCACGGCCACGGCCACGGGGCAAGCGCGGAGACCGACCGCCGCGCCCTGATCGGCGCCTTGGCGCTCCTCGTGGCCTTCATGGCGTTCGAGGTGGGGTCGGCCATCTACTCCAACTCCCTGGCCCTTCTGGCTGACGCCGGCCACATGCTGATCGATGTCGGGGCCATCGTCGGCTCGCTGGTGGCATTGCGCCTGGCCGCACGCCCCGAGACCGGATCGCACACCTACGGCCTCAAGCGGGCAGAGATCCTGGCGGCGACGTTCAACGGGATCTCGCTCGTCGTCGTGGCCGCGCTGGTGACGTTCGAGGCCATCGTGCGCCTCCTCAATCCCTCACCCGTCGACGGAGCTGTCCTGATCGTCGTCGCTTCGGTGGGGGTGGCGATCAACCTGGTGGCCACCATGGTCATGTCGCGGGCCAACCGCGAGTCGTTGAACGTGGAAGGCGCCTACCGGCACATACTCACCGACCTCTACGGCTTCATCGGGACGGTGATCGCCGGCATCGTCATCGTGACCAGTGGGTTCGAGCGGGCCGACGCCATCGCCTCGTTGGTCGTCGTGGCCCTCATGCTCAAGGCCTCGGTCCAGCTGCTGCGGCCGGCGCTGCGCATCCTCCTCGAGGCCACGCCCGACGACATCGACCTCGAAGAGGTGCGCCAGCACCTGCTCGAGCTCCCCGAGGTGCAGTCGGTGCACGACCTGCACGCCTGGACCCTGACCTCGTCGCTCCCCATCCTCACGGCGCACGTCGTGGTGACCGACGAGTGCCTCAACACCGGGCAGGCCGGGCGCGTGCTCGACCACCTTCAGGACTGCCTGACCGGCCATTTCGACGTGGCCCACTCGACGCTGCAGTTCGAGACCGCCGGGCACATCGAGCACGAGCTGGGCGGGCACCCTTGATCTGGGGGGAGACGGCGTGCGCCGGCGCTGACGTCTAGGCGCGGAGTTCGTGCAGCAGGTGGACCAGCGACGCTTTGAGCGCCTCGAGCTCGTCGGGGCTCGTCAGCGCGGCCCAGTGCTCCTCCACCCGCCGGGCCGCGGCGTGGGTCACCTCGGGTACCGAGCGGCCGAGGGCGGTGAGGTAGATCAGCTGCGACCGCTTGTCCTGCGGGTTGGGCCGACGCTCGACGTACCCGGTGCGCTCGAGCTGTTCGACCGCCTGGGCCATGGTCTGCTTGCGCACGTGGGCGAGCTCGGCCAACTCGGAGATGGTGGCGCCCTCGGGCGAGACGAAAGGGAACACGTTGGCCGCCGAGGGGCCGATGTCGTCGAACCCGCCCGCGACCAGCGCGTCCTCCATCTCCTGCTGGTAGTGCTGCGAGAGCAGGCGCAGCAGGAGCCCGATCATCGGGTCTTCGGGGAAGGTGGCCATGGCAGCGATCTCCTCGTTCGTCCCGTGGGACCCGGTCCGGTCTCGCTGGTGGCGGCGTCGGCCGGTTCCAGGCCGGGCCGTCGGGGGTATTGACAGGTACCTGTCTTGTTCTCTAGTATCGACAGGTACCTGACAAACACTAAACGAAAATGGACGAAAAGGAGTGGTCATGACCACTGCGACACCCCAGATCTACGGCGAGTTCGGCCAGGCCCTCGGCTTTGCCGAGCGGACCCTCTCGGCCATCTTGCGAGAGCACCTGGCCCAGCGCGACACGGTTCCGGAGAAGTGGTACGCCCTCAAGTTGCTGGCCAGTGCCGGTGCGGCGGGGTTGTCCCGAGACGCGTTGGTCCGGACCCTGTCGACCTCGCCCACGTTCAGTGCCCGCGCCGCCGAGGATCTTCTGGGGGGACTCGAGACGGCCGGGCTCGTCGTGTCCGACGACGATGCCTCCCTCCGCTTGAGCGATGAGGGCCAGGCGGTCTTCGCCGACCTGCGGGCCTACGTCGCGGGACCCTCGGTGGCGCTGTTGAGCCAGTTCGACCTCGACGACATCGAGACGACCGTGCGCACGCTGCAGGCCATCACCGAACGAGCAGCCGCAGCCTGAGCCGTCAGACCGGCGGGGTGAAGGTGGCCACCAGCTCGACGTGCTCGGTCATCGGGAAGATGTCGAAGGCACGGAGGGCGTCGAGGCGCCAACCGGCGCCGGTCAGGACACCGGCGTCGCGGGCGAAGGAAGCCGGGTCGCAGGCGACGTAGACGAGCAGGCGCAGGGTGGCGGCGTGGTGTTCGGCCAGCGCCCGGGTCACGTCGGTGCCGGCGCCTTGGCGGGCCGGGTCGAGCACGACCACCTGGGGCGTGCCGATCTGCGTGGCCACGAGCTCGGGCGTCACCGCGGCCTGTTGGACCCGGAGCGCAGGGTGGGACGCGCCGTTGTGACGGGCGTCCGCGCAGGCGGCCTGGTCACGCTCGACCGCCAGGACCGATCCCTTCGGCCCGACCGCCGCCGCCAGGGGCACCGAGAAGAGCCCGGCGCCGGCATAGAGGTCGACGACGTGCTCGCCCGGACGGGGGGCGACCGCGTCGAGGACCGCGTCGAGGAGCGCCGCCGCCGCGCCGACGTGGACCTGCCAGAAGACGCCGGCCGTGACACGAAAGACGTGGTCCCGCACCGCGACGTGCACCGCACCGGGCTTGCGCTGCACGCGGCGGCGGAGCACCAGGCCGACGTCGGGCGCCAGCGCCGGCGGGACCCGTGGCGAGGCCCGCCCGTGCGGGGTGACGACGACGAGCGACTCCTCGCCACGGCTCGTCGGCGCTCCCGTCACTACCTCGAGCTCCGAGGCGCCCGGCCACGACGCGGTGAGCGCACCCGTGGCCTCGACCGCAGCGGTGGCCACGGGGCAACGGTCGATCCGCTCGAGCTGATGGGAGCGGTGGCGCCGGAAGCCGACCCTGCCGCCCCGGTCCACCGCCACCCGCACCCGGCTGCGCCAGCCGAGGCCCTCGGCGTCGCCGGCGACCGCCTCCACCACGACCCGACGCTCCAGGCCGGCCACCCGGGCCAGCTGTTCTTCGACCCGCTCCGCCTTGAGCCGGCGCTGGGCCCCCAGCGCAATGTGCTGGTAGTCGCAGCCGCCGCAACGGCCCGGGCCGGCGTGGGGGCACGGGGGCTCGACCCGGTCGGGCGAGGCCTCCACGACGGCCACCGCATCGGCCCGCAGGTAGGAGCGGTTCGTCTCGGTCACCTTGGCCACGACCCGCTCGCCGGGCATCGTGTGCCGTACGAACACCACCCGTCCGTCCGGGGCGTGCGCCACGCAGCCGCCGCCCGTCGCGACGGCACCCACCAGGAGTTCCAGCTCGTCCCCGGTCTCCACCGCCGCGACCTCGGGCCGGCCCGGGCTCGTCATGTCGGGCGATCGTAGGGCAGGGGAGGCCGGCACTCGCAGGCGGTCCGGGGCGCCGTGTGGGCGGGGGGGCCGGCCCGGCCGGACAATGACCCGAGAAGGAACGGAGAAATTCTTCGGGTGGGTGTCGATCAGAGGCGATGCTGTTCGTCGTGTGGGCACCGAGAACCCCCAGAGAAGAGGAGAACCCACCATGCGGTACCTGTTGTTGCTGGCCGGCGACGAGAGCGTCGTCAACACCGCCAATGAGGGCGACGAGGGCATGTCGCCCGAGTACGCCGAGTTCGTCAAGAATGCCGCCGAGCGCGGCGTCCTCCAGGGCGGCGAGCGCCTGCGCCCGACGTCCGACGCCACCACGGTGCGGGTGCGCGACGGCGAAGTCCTCTCGACGGACGGCCCCTTCGCCGAGTCCAAGGAGCAGCTGGCCGGCTATTTCCTGGTCGACTGCAAGAACCTGGACGAGGCCATCGAGGTGGCCGCGCTGATCCCGGGCGCCAAGTCGGGCTCCGTCGAAGTGAGGCCGATCTGGGAGATGTGACGGCCCGTGCCGAGGTCGAGTCCGCCCTGGCCGACGCCTTCCACGCCGAATGGGGACGCGTCGTCGCCACCCTGGTCCGCCTCACCGGCGACTGGGACTTGGCCGAGGAGTGCGCGCAGGATGCCTTCGCCACCGCGCTGGAGCGCTGGTCCGGCGACGGCATCCCGCGCCGCCCCGGCGCGTGGCTCACGACGGTGGCCCGGAACCGCGCCCTCGATCGGCTGCGCCGTGACCGGGTCGGCGCGTCCAAGGAGCGGGAGGTAGCGGTGCTCCACGCCGATCCGGGCGGAGATGGCCCGCCCGCGGCGGCGGGGACGACGACGGGACCCAGGACGTCCCCGACGATCGCCTCCGCCTCATCTTCACCTGCTGCCATCCCGCCTTGGCCTTCGAGGCCCGGATCGCGCTCACCTTGCGCACCCTGGTCGGCATGACGACGGCCGAGATCGCCCGTGCCTTCCTCGTGCCCGAAGCGACGATGGCCCAACGGCTCGTCCGGGCCAAGCGCAAGATTCGCAACGCCGGCATCCCGTTCGTCGTCCCGCCCGCCCACCAGCTGCTCGAGCGCACGGCGGCGGTCCTGGCCGTCATCTACCTGCTCTTCAACGAGGGGTACACCGCCAGCTCGGGCAGTGACCTGGTGCGGCGCTCGCTGAGCGACGAGGCCATCCGCCTCGGTCGCACGCTCTGCACGTTGATGCCCGACGAGCCCGAGGCCCTCGGCCTGCTCGCGCTCATGCTGTTCCACGACTCCCGCCGTGCGGCCCGGGTCGATGCCGCCGGTGACCTGATCCTGCTGACCGACCAGGACCGTGCTCTGTACGACCCCGACGAGATCGCCGAGGGCCAGGCTCCGCCTGGCCGCGGCCGTGCGCCTGGCCCGCACGGGGCCGTTCCAGGTCCAGGCGGCCATCGCAGCGGCGCACGTCGGCGCCGCGGGGACGGACTGGGCCCAGGTGGCCGGCCTCTACGAGGAGCTCTACGCCATGGCGCCCTCCGCCGTCGTCGCCCTCAACCGGGCCGTGGCCGTCTCGCTCAGCGAGGGACCGCAAGCCGGTCTCGTCCTGGTCGAGCGCATCGAGGCCGGCGGGGAACTGGGCGACTATCACCTGCTCCCGGCGGCTCGGGGCGACATGCTGCGCCGGCTCGGTCGCCCTGAGGAAGCGGCCCAGGCCTACCGCCGGGCCCATGACCTCGCGGGCACCGACGCCGAGCGCCGCTACCTCGAACGACGGCTCGCCGAGACCGGCGCACCGGCTTGACAGCTCACGGCGCCCGGACCCATGGTCTCGGTTCACTGATTGGCGGGACAGGGCGTCACGCCGACGGAGACACGGAACGAGGCTGAGCTCGATGGCAGGGATGTTGCAGGACAGGGTCGCGATCATCACCGGGGGCGGGCGTGGCATCGGCCGCGAGCACGCGCTGCTCTTCGCCTCGCTCGGCGCCAAGGTCGTCGTCAACGACCTGGGCGGCGCCGTCGACGGGTCGGGCGCGGACGTCTCGGCGGCCCAGTCCGTGGCCGACGAGATCACGGCCGCCGGTGGCCAGGCGGTGGCCAACGGCGACAGCGTGAGCTCCTTTGCCGGGGCCAAAGCGATGGTGGACCAGGCGGTGTCGAGCTTCGGCGACCTCGACGTCATCGTGAACAACGCCGGCATCCTGCGCGACCGCATGCTCGTCTCGATGAGCGAGGACGAGTTCGACGCCGTGATCGGCGTCCACCTGAAGGGCACGTTCAACGTGACCCGGCACGCCGCCGACTACTGGCGTGAGCAGGCCAAGGCCGGAACGGTGCGCGACCGGGCCATCGTCAACACGAGCTCGGGTGCCGGGCTGCACGGCAACGTCGGCCAGACGAACTACTCGGCCGCCAAGGCGGGCATCGCCGCCATGACCGTGGTCAACGCCATGGAGCTGAACCGCTACGGCGTCCGGGCCAACTGCATCGCCCCGGTGGCCCGCACCCGCCTGACCATGCAGACGCCGGGCATGGGCGAGCCCATGCAGAACACCGTGTTCGACCCCGAGAACGTGTCGCCGCTCGTCGCCGTCCTGGCCTCGGAGACCTGCCCCTTCAATGGTCAGGTGTTCAGCGTCTACGGCGGCTCCGTCGGCATCTACGGCGGGTGGTCGATCGCCGAGTCGGTCGACAGCGACGACCGTTGGACGCCCGAGACCCTGGCCGCCGCCATGGACGCGCTGCCCCGCACGGTCGAGGTCAACAGCCAGATCACCCAGTTGGCCACACACATGAGGGGCTGATGCTCTCTTAGGCTGACGCGCATGGCAGGGGAGGGCGCAGCGCGGGATGACGGGGGAGCGGTCAGCCGGGCGCGGGCCGGGGCGGCCGTGGCCAGCGCCGACGTGCACCCGCTCCTCTGCGCCGTGGCCAGCCTGACCGGTGACCTGGGCCTGCTGCGGCCCGACTTGGCCCCCGACCAGACCCAGCTCATCACCCCGACTCGTGGCCTGTCGCCCGAGCAGGAGGCCGAGGCCCGCCGGCTGGCCGTCGAGGCCCTGGTGGCCCACGCCGCCGCCGGCTCACCGGACCACCGGTTCACGCCGGAGGAGCTCCGGCGGGCCTTCGCCTTCCTCGTCGGCGAGGGCTCGACCGAGAAGTGGGAGCGCTTCCTGCTCGAGGAGCTGGCCCTCGAGGACGATCCCCGGGCCCCGTCCTGGCACGTCGACCACGTGCTCCTGCCCGACGGCCGCGCTCGTTTCCGGTGTGCGGTCGTCGGTGCGGGCGCCTCGGGTCTCGCCGCGGCGCACCGGCTGCGCCAGGCCGGGATCGAGGTCACGGTGTTCGAGAAGAACGCCGACGTCGGCGGCACCTGGCTGGAGAACGTGTACCCGGGCTGCCGGGTCGACGTGCCCAACCAGCTCTACAGCTTCTCCTTCGCGCAGACCAACGAGTGGGGCTCGCGCTTCTCGGCCCAGCCCGATCTGCTGGCCTACCTCCAGGGCGTGGCCAAGGAGCTCCGCCTGGGCGACGTCATCCGTTTCTCTTCCGAGGTGATCGAGGCCCGTTTCGACGACGCCGCGGAGCAGTGGTACCTGCGGGTGACGCCGTCGGGCGACCACGGCGCGACGACGACCGAGACCTTCGACGCCGTCGTCTGCGCCGTCGGCCAGCTGAACCGTCCGTCGTTCCCGGCCGTCGAGGGCCGAGAGGACTTCGCCGGCCCCTCGTTCCACTCGGCCGCCTGGGACCACAGCGTCGACCTCGCCGGCCGGCGCGTCGCCGTGATCGGCTCGGGGGCGAGTGCGGCCCAGTTCGTCCCGCACCTCGTCGACGAGGTCGCGCACCTCGATGTGTTCCAGCGCACCCCGCCCTGGCTCCTCCCCACCGACAACTACGGCGACCCCTTCCCCGCCGAGTTCCACGACCTGCTCGCCCTGCTGCCCGAGTACGGGCGCTGGGAACGCCTCTGGCAGTTCTGGCTCCTGCACGAGGGCCTGCTCGGCGCGGCCCGGGTCGATCCCGACTGGGACCTGGAGACCGAGGCGGTCAGCGCGGGCAACGACCTGGTGCGCGCCATGCTGCTCGATGTCCTGCGGGCGCAGGTGGCCGACGACGAGCTCTACGAGAAGATGGTCCCGCACTTCCCGCCCTTCGCCAAGCGGGCCTTGCGGGACGACGGGCGCTGGGCCGCGTCGTTCGCCCGTGACCACGTCGAGCTCGATCACGACGCCGCTCGCCGCCGTCACCGAGACGGGCGTGCGTACGGCCGACGGGGTCGAGCACCCGGCCGACGTCCTCATCTACGGCACGGGCTTCACCGCCTCGGACTTCGTCACCCCCATGCGGGTCTTCGGGCGCGGCGGCCTCGAGCTCAACGAGGAGTGGGGCGGCGACGCCCGGGCCTACCTGGGCATCACGGTGCCCGACTTCCCCAACTTCTTCATGCTGTACGGGCCGAACACCAACCTCGTCATCAACGGCAGCATCCTGGTGATGGTCGAGTGCCAGGTGCGCTACATCGTCGAGGGCCTGGGCCGCCTGTTGCGCGAGGGGAAGCGCACGATGTCGTGCCGCCGTCCGCGTCCACGAGGCCTACGCCGACGAGATGCAGGAGGGCAACGCCCACATGGTCTGGGGCGTGGCCGACGTCCCCACCTGGTACCGCAACGAGCACGGGCGGGTCACCCAGAACTGGCCCTTCGACCTCCACACCTACTGGTCCCGCACGCTCGAGCCCGACCTGTCCGACTACGAGTTGGCCTGAGTCCCGTCCCGCCTCCACTGTCCCGAGATCGCCCATGCCCAGCCGAGCGCTGACCGACATCCTGGCCCTCGTCCCGCCCGACTTCGCCGACCCCGAGGCCGACGTGGCGGCCGTCCGCGCCATGATGGCGCCCTTCCACGGGCATCCGGTGCCGCCGCACGTGCAGGTCACCGAGGCCGAGCTCGGCGGCGTGCGCTGCGCCTGGTACGACGACACCCGCCAACCCGTCGGCCGACCGCACGATCTTCCATTGCCACGGCGGCGGCTTCGTGTCGTGCCCGCTCGACGACTATCACTTCTACGGTGCGCTGCTCGCCGAGCGCTTCGCCTCCCGAGTCCTGTTGGTCGGACTACCGCCTCGCACCCGAGCACGTCTACCCGGCGGCCCACGACGACTGCCTCGCCGCCTACCGCGCCCTGCTCGCCGGCGGCGCCGACCCCCGACGCCTCGTCGTGAGTGGCGACTCCTGCGGTGGGCTGCTCGGGCTGGCCACCCTGCTGGCCGCCCACGACGAGGGCCTGCCCAACCCCGCCTGTTTCATGTCGATCTCGGGCTGGTTCGACCTCTCGGTCGCCGGCGCCTCTCACCGACACACCCGCCAGACCCGCCACACCCGCCACCGACCCGTTCCTCACGGCCGAGTGGGTCCGCCACCGCGGCCGTGACTACGTCGCCGGCGCCTATGCACCTCGACGACCCCCACGTGTCGCCCGCCTACGCCGACCCGACCGGCCTGCCCCCGCTCTACCTCCCGGTGGCGCAGTACGACACCGTCCGCCAAGGCGTCTGGACGCTGGCCGCCGCCGCCCTCGATGCCGGGGTCGACGTCACCGCCGAGTCCTGGCCGGGCACGGTGCACGGCTGGCAGGGCCTGGTCAGCGCCGGCGTGCCCGAGGCGGAGGCCTGGTTCGTCCGCGCCCGGGAGTACCTCGACGCCAGGTGCCTCCGAGCTGAGGCGCCGAACGCCGTCGCCGTCAGCTGGCTGACGATGTTGATCGGGGTGCCGGCCGGGATGCCGCCGAGCATGGCCAGCTCGGCGTCGTGCAACCTGATGCAGCCGTGCGAGATCGCCGCCCCCGTCGTCCCGATCTGCTGGTCGGCGCCGGACGTGATCGGCCCGTGAATGGCGATGATGGCGTCCCCCGAATCCTCCCAGTCCGTGATGGTGTTGGAGTGGTTGGAGGTGGCGAGGACGAAGGGCCCGTAGCCCGGGCTCGGGCGGCGGCACCTTCATGGCCAGGAAGTAGTTCCCGGTCGGCGTGGGGTCGTCGGGCGCGCCGATACCGGCGGGGAAGTCGAGGATCTGCGTTGCCGTACTCGTAGACCGACAGGTGCATGGTCGCAAGATCCACGTCGATCTCGTACGGCGTCGTCGAGAGCGTCACCTGACTCTGTTGGATCCACGTGGTCGACTCGTTGGGTCGCTGGGCCAGCCGGATTTCGAGCCAGCCCGGCTCGGTGGCGATCACGGGGAGCACCGAGGGATACCCGTACCAGCTTCCCGGCACGATCATGTTCGAAGGCTGGCCCGGCGCCGGGTAGCCGGCGACAGACTGCGTGCAGGGAGGCGACGAACGGACGTGCCTGACGGGCGGCACCGCCGCGTTCTGCTCCGGCGCACTTGGCGGCGTTGGCCGCGGCAGCGCCGATCGCGCTGAGCCGCGCCGCCGAGGCGCGCTTGCTCCGGTGGGTGTGGTCGTGGTGGTGCGCCGCTGCGCTCGACGATGCGGAGGGCGAACCCGAGCCGCACCCGGCCAGGGCGATCGCCGATGGCCAGGAACGCCACCGCAGCGGCACCCCTACGCGCCCCGGCGCAGACTCATCGCTTGCGGCCGCCCCATGACCCGCATCAATCCTATTTGGCCGTGGCCGCCCCGCGGTTCCGGGCCACCTCGGTCCTGGGCGCCGGACCTCCCGTTGCCGAACATCGGTCCCGAACCTCCTGCCTGGACTTCTTGCCCGGACTTCCTGCCCGGTGCGGTCCTCCTCCCTGCCCGGCGTGATCCGCCTCCCTACCCGGCGCGGTCCTCCTCCCTATCCGGCGTGATCCTCCCTGCCACCGGGTGCGTCCGGTGTCAGGATCGGTCCATGGTCGCTCGCCAGCTGGTCAGTTCCGGGTCGCCCTTCGAGCCGACGATCGGCTTCAGCCGGGCCGTGCGCGTGGGGAACCGGGTCCTGGTCTCGGGTACGGGTCCGGTCTTCCCCGACGGGGAGTGCCCGGCCGAGGCCGGAGCGCAGGCTCGCCGCTGCTTCGAGATCATCGAGAGCGCCCTCCGTGAGGCCGGCGCCTCGTGGGCCGACGTCGTGCGGACGCGCATGTACGTGACGGCGGCCGAGCACGCGGACGCCGTCGGTGCGGTGCACGGCGAGCTCTTCGGCGACATCCGCCCCGCCGCCACCATGGTCGTCGTCGCCGGCCTGCTCGATCCGCGCTGGGTGGTCGAGGTCGAAGCCGAGGCCGAGCTCGCCCCAGCCGAGGCCACCCAGCCGATCTGACCCCTCGCACTGACCAGACGCACAGGTTCGTCCCGTAACGTCGGCGCATGGAGCCCGTCGATGCCGTCGTGGTGGGCGCGGGTCCCAACGGCTTGGCGGCGGCGATCACGTTGGCCCGGGCCGGCATCGGCGTCGAGGTGTTCGAGGGTGCGCCCACCGTCGGCGGCGGCACCCGCACCGAGGAGCTCACCCTGCCCGGATTCTGCCCACGACGTGTGCTCGGCCGTCCATCCCGTCTCTCGTGTCGTCTCCCTTCTTCCGCTCGCTGGATCTCCCGGCACTCGGCATCCGTCTGCGCCAGCCCGAGCTGGCCTTCGCCCACCCCCTCGATGGCGGCCGGGCCGCCGCGCTCTACCGCGACGTCGACGAGACGGCCGCACACCTGGGCGGCGACGCCGCGCACTACACCGGAGCTGGTGGGGCCGCTGGTGCAGTGGCTCGACCGCATCGTGCCCTACGTGCTCTCGCCGATGCGCAGCATCCCCAGTGACCCCCTGGCCCTGGCCCGCTTCGCCTGGGACGGCTCGCCGTCCGTGCGCCACGTGGCCAAGAGCTTCTCGACGGATTCGGCCCGGGCCCTCCTGGCCGGCACGGCGGCGCATTCCATGGAGCCGCTCACGGCCCCGCTGACGGCGGCCTTCGCGCTGTTGCTCACTGCGCTGGGCCACGGTGCGGGCTGGCCGGTGGTCCAGGGCGGGAGCGCGGCCATCACCCGCGGCCTGGCCGCCGAGCTGCGCCACCTGGGCGGCACCGTCCACACCGACCACCCGATCAGCGCGCTCGACGAGCTCCCGCCGGCCCGGGCCGTCCTGCTCGATACGTCGCCCCGCCAGTTCCTCCAGCTCGCCCGCGGCCGCCTCTCCCGACGTGCCGGCCGTCCCTGGGCCCGTTTCAAACCCGGCGCGGGCACCTGCAAGATCGACTGGGCGCTGAGCGGCCCGGTGCCCTGGGCGGCCGAGTCCTGCCGGCGCACCGTCACCGTCCACGTCGGCGGCACCTTCGAGGAGGTGGCCCGGTCCGAGGCCGACGTGCGGGCCGGGCGGCACTCCGAACGCCCCTTCGTGCTGGTGGCCCAACCGTGCGTGGTCGACCCCAGCCGAGCGCCCGAGGGGCGGCACACCCTGTGGGCCTACTGCCATGTGCCCAACGGGTCGGCGGTGGACATGACGCAGCCGATGGAGGACCAGATCGAGCGGTTCGCCCCGGGCTTCCGCGACCTCGTCCTGGCCCGCGTGGTGCGTCGGGCCGACCAGGCGGAGGCCTACGACCCGAACCTGCTCGGCGGTGACGTGAACGGCGGGGCGCAGACGCTGCGCCAGACGGCCTTTCGCCCGGTGGTGCGCTGGAACCCGTACCGGACGCCGGTCGAGGGGGTCTATCTGTGCTCCGCCTCGACGCCGCCCGGTGGTGGCGTGCACGGGATGTGCGGCGTGGCGGCAGCCGACGTGGTGCTGCGGGAACGATTCCGGGCGGCCCGACGCAGCGGCTAGCCCAGAGCGCGGTCGCTCAGTCAGGCGGCGGCGCTCTTGACCGAGTGGGTCAGCTCGTCGAGGAGGTACCAGGCGGTGATCTCGTCGCTGACGCACGATTTGAAGTCGCCCTGGGACACGACGTAGCGCAACCAGCACGGGTGGATGCGCAGGGTGTTGGTGCTGTGCTCGACCAGCACGTCGATGTTGTCGACCTCGCTGGTGAGCTCGTAGTCCCAGGTGACCTGGAAGTGGGCCCGGTTGGTCTCGGCGATCAGACGCTTCACCATCTGCTCGGCGATCTTCAGGTTCTGTGTCATTGCGGTCGTCCCCCCCGCCGTGGGTCTCATCGAGGGGCCCCCTGGCGTCCCGCCAGACCCAACAATCGGACTACGGCTCGACAAGGATCGTGACTGAGCTGGGGTGAGACTCCGGCGCAACTTGGTTGCGATCCGGGTGCGAAGGGCGAGATTCGCTAAAGGCCCGTTGCAGATGTCGCGTTCGGGGCGGCATCGCCTGTGTCGGCGCCGGCTGCGGCGACGGCGACGGCCGGCGGGTTGGTGGCCAGGGGCACCCGCCACTCGACCAGGGTGCCCTGGGGCTCGTGGGGCCCGAGGGTGAAGGTCCCGCCGAGGGCGGCGGCCCGGGTCTCCATGTTGCGCAGCCCGAAGCTGTTGGCCCTGTTGGCCATCGTCGGCGTGGTCGCGGTGGGCCGATCCCGTCGTCGGCCACCACGAGGACGAGATCGGCCCCCGCCGACACGTCCACCTCGACCGCCGACGCACCGGCGTGGCGGATCACGTTGGAGAGCGACTCGCGCAGCACGGTGAGGAGTTGCTCGCCCGCCCCCCGGTCGACCGCGGTGTCGACGGGGCCGTCGAAGCGCACCCGGGGCGGGAAGCCGAGGCGTTCGCCGGCGTCGACCGTGAGCTGCAGCACGCCGGCCCGCAGCCCGCTGCGCACCGAGGGGTCGGTCTGGAGGTCGAAGATCGTGGTCCGGATGTCGCTGATGACGCCGTCGAGCTCGGCCACGATCTCGCGCAGGCGCTCGGCGGAGGCATCGGGAGCCGAGTTCAACATGGCCGTGAGGCGCATCCCGACCCCGAAGACGCGCTGGATCACGAGGTCGTGCAGGTCGCGGGCGATGCGGTCCCGGTCGTTGGCCATGTCGAGGGCGTGCAGGCGCTCCTCGGCCTGGCGGACCTTGATCAGGTTGTCGACCCGGGCCCGGAGTTCGGGTTGGTAGAAGGGCTTGAGCAGGTAGTCGTTCGCCCCTCGGCGCAGGACCTCGATGCGGGCCTCCGAGTCGTTGCGCGCCGTCAGCACCAGGATGGGCGTGGTGTCCATGCGGGGCTCGGCCCGGACCTGGCGTACGAGTTCGTCGCCGGCCATCTCGGGCATCATGAAGTCGCAGACGATGACGTCGGGATGGAGCGCACGGGCTCGTTCGACTCCTTCCCGCCCGTTGTAGGCGGGGGCCACCCGGTAGTCCGCGCTGAGGGCGTCGCAGACGAAGTCGTTCATGTCGACGTTGTCCTCGACGACGAGGATGAGGGGGCGGTCGGGGTCGTCGTGGTCGGACGTGGCGCTCGTCGGTCCGGGGTGTCGTCGCCTTGCCCACGCCCGAGGCGGAGACCGGCGCCGGCGCCATCTGCCCGCCCGCCCGCACGGCCGTGCCCGGCGGCGCCACCAGCGGCAACTCGATCACGAAGAGCGCCCCACCCTCGGGCGCGTCGTCCACGCCGATGGAGCCGCCGTGCAGTTGGACCAATTCGCTGGCGATGTTCAGGCCCAATCCCGAACTGCCCCACGTCGTGTGCGGTTCGCCGTCGAGCCGGTGGAAGCGCTCGAAGACCAGGACGCGGTCGTCGGGTGGGATGCCAGGACCGCTGTCGGCTACCTCGATCCGGGCGACGTCGCCATCGCCCACGCCCACGCCCACGCCGCCGCCATCGCCCACTCCCGTCACCTCGATCCGCACCTGTCCCTTCGCCGGCGTGAACTTGAAGGCGTTGGACAGCAGGTTGAGGAGCACCTGCTGGAGCCGAGACGGATCGACCTGCGCCGGCACGGCGGGCGGCGCCACCACGCGCAACTCGACCGCACGATCGACGGCCAGCGTCTCGAAGTTGTTCGCCGTCAACCGCACGAGATGCGACAGGTCGACCGTGCTGTAGTCGAGCTGAAGCTTGGACGCCTCGAGCGTGGACGCATCGAGCAGATCGTTCACGTGGCCGAGCAGAGCCCGGGCATTGCGCAGGACCAACTCGAGATCACGCCGGTGCGGGTCCTCGGACGCCAGCTCGGCCAGCACACGCTCGGCCGGGGCCAGGATAAGGGCGAGCGGCGTGCGCAACTCGTGGCTGACATTGGTGATGAAGTTCGTCTTGATGCGATCCATCTCTTGGGAACGTGCGAAGAGGTTGGCCAACTCCGCGTTGCTTTCCTTGAGTCTTCGTCCGGAGTCGGCCACCTCCCGGGCCCGGCGGACGATCTCGGCCTCCATCTCGTCGATGTGCCCCGCTTGCATTGCGGCGGCCCGGCGCAGCTGGACGTACTCGGTGACGTCCTCCACCCGGTGGATGATGTACAGCAGGGAGCCGTCGGGTCGGAGGACGGGGGCGTTCAGCGTGCTCCAGAAGCGCTCCTCGAAACCACCACCTTGGTCGGCCGGCCGTTGCAGGTCGTACTTCTGGACCGACATGGCGTCGGGTGCGCGATCGCGCACGACCCGGGCCAGCGAGGCCCTCGAGGTTGCGCACGCCTTCGGTCGCCGGGTCGTCAGGATTGTCGGGAAGGACGTCGAAGATGTAGCGACCGGTCACCGTCGCCGCGCTCGGTCATGGTGGCGGCGAGATAGGCGTCGCTCACCGCCGCGATGTGCAGGTCCGCGTCGAGGACGAGAAACTGCCCGGGGACGGACTCGAAGAGGAGCTTGAAGTCGGGCGTCGACGCGGTCAGATCCCATGACCGCGACGGCATGCCTCTGCTGTGGGCGCGAGGGGCTGCCCAGTGTGCATCGAACCGCCTTCCCTCTGTACTCTTCCCAGTTCCGCTTCAGTTCACGATACACAGGTGAAATCAAGGCTGGGCCCGAGCGCCCGACGCGTCCGGTTTCGGGGCCGACAGCGGGGCTCGACCGGTCGGATCGGTGCTTACCGGCTTACCGATTTGCCGATTTGCCGACCGGCCACTCACCGCGACGGATTACCTACCGGCCAGTCACCGTCACCGGTTGCTGACGGGCTCGTCGCCACGCGCGTCGCCGCCGGACGTCGTGGCGCCTCTCCGTGCTCCTCACGCAGGCCCCGGAGCACCTCGCCGGCCTCGGGCAGCGTGATCGTCCGGGTGACGCGCACCTCCTCGAGGAGCCGGCGGTCGTGCGACACCAGCACGAGCGTGCCGCCGTACGAGTCCAGGGCCGATTCCAGCTGCTCGATGGCGGGCAGGTCGAGGTGGTTCGTGGGCTCGTCCAACACCAAGAGGTTCACGCCGCTGGCGGCGAAGGCGGCCAGCTCGGCCCGCGTGCGCTCGCCCGGGGAGAGCGACGGCTGGGGGCGGGTCACCGCCTCGGCGCCCAGCCCGAACTTGGCCAGTTGGGCCCGGGCCAGATCGGGCCGGAGGCCGGGGACGGCGGACAGGAAGGCCTCGAGGAGGGTGCTCGGCGCTGCGCGAGCAGGCGCCTGTCTTGGCCCAGCTCGCCCACGACGACGCTCGGTCCCATGCGCCGGGTACCGGCGCGCAGGGGGAGCCGTCCGAGGATGGCCTCGACGAGGGTCGTCTTGCCGGTGCCGTTGGGCCCGACCAGGGCGACGCGGTCGGCCCAGTCGATGTCGAGCGTGAACGGGCCGAGACGGAAGTCCCCCCGCTCGATCACCGCCTCCTCGAGACGGACGACGATCGCACCCGACCGGGTCGCCTCGTTGATGTTGAATTGGAGTTCCCATCCCTCCCACGGCTTGTCCACCACCTCGAGCGTGGCGAGGGCGCGCTCGGTGCGCCGGGCCCGTGACGCTTGCTTCTCGGTGCGGTTGATGCGGAAGTCACGCTGCGCCTTGTCGTTGTCGCGGGGCGACTTCTTCTCGCGGGCGACGCCCTTTGTGGCCCACTGGCGTTCCCGCTGGGCCCGCTGGCGCAAGTCGTCGCGCTGCGAGGTGTAGACCGCGTAGGCCTCCTCGGCGTGGGCCTGTTCCGCGGCGCGCTCGGAGAGATAGCCGGACCAGCCTCCGCCGTACAGGCGACCGTTCCGGGTGTGCTCGTCCAGTTCGAACACATCGGTGACGGCGCGGTCGAGGAAGGCGCGGTCGTGTGAGACGACGATCAATGCTCCGGAGCGCCGCTGCACCATCTGCTCCAGGCGGGCCAGTCCGTCGAAGTCGAGGTCGTTGGTTGGCTCGTCGAGCATCGTGATGTCGAAGCGCGACAGCAAGATCGCCGCCAGCGCCACCCGGGCCGCCTGCCCGCCCGAGAGCGTGTCGGAGTCCTGCTCGGCGACGTGCTCGGGCAAGCCCGACCTCTTCGAACGTGGTGACCAGGCGGGACTCGAAGTCGCCGGCCGACATCGATTCGTAGCGGGCCAGGGCGGTGGCGTACCGCTCGGGCGTCGACCGGTCTGTCGACCGCCACGCGTCCGCCGGTCTCGGTCCAGCCGGTCTCGGTCCTGCCGGTCTCGGTCCCCTTGGCGCTGTCGATCCCTGCGGCGGCGTCTTCAGTCCTGCCACCCGCTGCAGCTGCCAGCCCGGCGGCGGCGCGGGCCAACTCGTCTTCGGCGGCGGCGACGCCGGTGCGTCGCAACAGGGCGTCGCGCACGGTCTCACCGGGAACCGACGAGTGTTCCTGCTGCAGGTAGCCCACGGTGGCCGTCGGTGGATCGACCCGCACCTCGCCCGAGCTGGGCGTGAGCAGCCCGGCCAAGAGTTGCAGCAGGGTCGACTTGCCGACCCCGTTGGGGCCGACGACACCCAGACGCGTGTCGGGACCGACGGTGAGCGAGATGTCGTTGAGGACGGGTCGTCCGCCACGCTCGAAGCTGAGTCGACGGGCGGACAGCGAGGCCAAGAAGGCAGAGGAGGGAGGCATGGAGAGCTCCAGGACGCGAGGAAGCGGTTGACGGGACTGCGGTGTCGAACACCGGAAGCGTCGGGCTCTACTCCACGGGCTGAGTGTACCGCGCCGGTTGGGGTGATTCCGGGGCGTTCACTAGTGTCGCTGCGGCCGGTCGGCGAGTCCGCCGGTGGCCCTGTCGACCGGCAGGGCCAGGGCCAGGGCCAAGGGGGCTTCACTTCGCATGCCGATCGCCATCACCGACGAGCACCAGGAGCTGGGCTCCACCGTGCGGGGCGTCCTGGCAGGCCCACGGCGCGCTGGCGGCCAACCGGGCCCTGCTCGAGGCGGACGACGAGCCCCGGCCGACCTTTTGGAAGGAGATGGCCGACCTCGGTTGGCTGGGCATCCACCTTCCCGAGGAGTACGGGGGAGCGGGCGCCGGCCTCAGCGAGCTGATCGTCGTGCTCGAGGAGATCGGCCGCCAGGTGGCGCCCGGGCCCTTCCTGCCGACGGTGCTGGCCTCCGCGCTGGTGGCCCAGTGTGGAGCGCCCGAGCTGCAGGCGGCGCTGCTTCCCGGACTGGCAGATGGCTCGAGTCACCGGCGCGGTCGGACTGGGCGGATCGTTGACCCTGTCCGACGGCCTGCTCGACGGGGAGGCCGGCATCGTCCTGGGCGGGGCTTCGGCCGACCTCCTGCTCCTGCGGCGTGGGTGACGACGTGGTGCGTCGTGCGCCCCGGATCTGACGGGCGTGGTGGTCCGCGACGAGCAAGGACCTCGATCCGTCCCGCCGATCGGCCGCAGTGACCCTGTCCTCGGTGAGCGTGGCCGACTCCGACGTGATCGCCCGGTGCCGCCCGGTGCGCTCGCGCCCTGGCCCGCACCCTGGGCGCCGCGGAGGCGGTGGGCGTCCTGTCGGCCTGCACCGAGTCGGCCGTGGCCTACGCCAAGGAGCGCGTGCAGTTCGGCCGCACCATCGGCACCTTCCAAGCGGTGAAGCACCACTGCGCCGACATGCTCGTCGCCACCGAGCTGGCCACCGCGGCCGTGTGGGACGCGGCTCGGGCCGGCCAGCGACTCCCTCGACGAGTTCGACCTGGTCTCGGCCATGGCGGCCCATCTGGCGTTCGGTCCGGCCGTGCACAACGCGCAGATGAACATTCAGGTTCACGGAGGCATCGGGTTCACCTGGGAGCACGACGCGCACCTCTTCCTCCGGCGGGCCCTGGTGCTCGACGCCCTGTTGGGCTCACCCGACGACGCGATCCGACGTGACCGCCCAATCGGCCAGGGGGACGACCCGGCAGGTGTCGCTGGACCTGCCGCCCGAGGCGGAGGCGATCAGGGCCGAGGTGCGGCACGAGGCAGTCCGTCTCGCCCTGCTCTCCGGCGTCGAGCAGCGCAAGGAACTCATCGACAGCCGGGCTGATGGTGCCGCACTGGCCCAGGCCCTGGGGTCGCGAGGCGGGGGCGATCGAGCAGATCGTCATCGACGAGGAGCTGCGCGCCGCCGGGGTGCGGGTGCCGCCGCTCGGCATCACGGGCTGGAACATCATGACGGTGAACCAGTACGCCACCGAGGACCAGGTCGAGCGCTGGGTTCGCAAGACGCTGATGGGCGAATACGTCTGGTGCCAGCTCTTCAGCGAGCCCGATGCGGGCTCCGATGCGGCGGCGGTCAAGACTCGTGCGCACCAGGGTCGATGGCGGGTGGCGGGTCAACGGGCAGAAGGTGTGGACCAGCGGCGCGCAGTACTGCCATCTGGGTCTGGCCACGGTGCGCACGGACCCGGATGTCCCGAAGCACGCCGGCATCACGACGATGGTGATCGACATGCACGCGCCCGGTGTCGAGGTGCGGCCGCTGCGTCAGGTCACGGGCAACGCGGACTTCAACGAGGTGTTCTTCAACGACGTGTTCGTGCCCGACGACGACGTGGTCGGCGCCGTGAACGACGGGTGGACGGTGGCCCGGTCGACGCTCGGGAACGAGCGCGTCTCGATCGGAGGCAGCGCAGGGGGCATCTTCCGCAACATGGATCTGCTGGCCCTGCTCGAGGCGGGGTGCCGACCACGTCCCGGGTGCCTCGGCCCGAGTGGGTGGCATCCTCACGAAAGAGCACGTCCTCAAGGTGTTGAACCTCCGGCGGGCCCAGCGCGCCGTCGTCGGAGCGGGACCGGGGCCGGAGGGCAACGTGACCAAGCTGGTGCTGGCCGAGCACGGGCATGACCGGACGCGCCTGCAGGCCGAGCTGGTCGGCCCGTCGCTCGCGTTCCTCGAGGGTGACGACGCCCTGGCCGGATACTCCGAGCTGGCGACGCGAGCCATGTCGATCGCCGGCGGGACGTCCGAGATCACACGCAATCAGATCGCCGAACGCATCCTCGGGCTGCCACGTGATCCGCTGATCACCTAGCACGACAGCGTGGGCCGATGCCAGGAGGCGGCGTCCTCCTGCCACAATGTCGCTCCGATCTATGAGAGTGCTGCGCGGAAAGTGGTCTCGGATCATTGCAGCCGTGGTGGCGGTACTCGTCATCGCCTTCGTGGTCTTGACCGTGGTTCTCTTCGTCAAGCCCGATCTCAATGCCCCCGAGCGAGCCGACGCCGTCGTGGCGCTCGGCGGCCCCAACATCAGGGTGCCCCACGAAGCGGTACGGCTGGTGCAGCAGGGGTACGCACGCACCGTGGCCTTCTCCCTCCCGCCGGGTCTCCTTGCGTGAGCCCAGAGGTGAAGCAGGTCGACCCGACCGCGAACGTCGTGTGTTTCGCCGCCGAGCCACAGACGACCCAGGGCGAGGCCCGTTCCATTCAGCAGCTCGCTTCGGCGCACCACTGGAAGCGGATCATCGTCGTGATGCCGATCCCACAGGCGAGCCGGGCCCGGCTCCGCATCGGACGTTGCTATTCCGGGCAGGTGCTCGAGGTGGGGGTGGAGCCCCAGGGTTTTTGGGACTGGGTGCGCGGCATCGTCTACGAGTGGGGCGCGATGTGTCAAGGCGCTGGTGTTGCAAACCACCTGCTGAACCCGAAGCGACGCAATGGCAACCGTCCAGCGACTGGTCACGCGTGATCCGAATTGTACGGTGCCCGCAGGGGTGCTGGTTGGGGGACCGGCACGAAGGGGGAGAAGTGCAGGCGAGCGTCCGGGCCGTCGAGACACGCAAAGTGTCCACGGCCGACGCCGCCGCCTTTGTCGCTCCTGACGATCCGGGCGGGCTCGACAAGCCTCGCCGGGTGCCCTTGTGGGTGATCGAGCTGGCCGGTCTGGCCCTTGGAGTTGCCTTCGTCTGCGCCGTCGCCCTTGGGCACGACCTTTCGAATGACGAGCTCTGGTCGATGGCGACAGGGCAGTGGATGCTCGCCCATCACCAGCTGATCGGACTCGACCCATTCAGCTACACGGAGTCGCACCGGCGCTGGATCACCGACGAGTGGGGCTCAGAGATCGTGTTGGCCGAGATGGGCCGGGCCTTCGGCGCGTCGGCCTACACCGTGTACGCAGTGGTGCTCGGAGCTCTCAGCTTGGGGGCAAGCGCGGCCTACGCCCGTGTGCTCGGCGCACGGGGCGGCCGGGTAGCCGCCATCGTGGTGCTGCTTTCCATCGGGTTGGCCGGCGTCTTCGTCGAAGACCGAGGGCTCGACTTTTCTCTCGTGTTGTTTCCGCTCGAACTCCTGTGCTTGGCCAAGGCCCGGTCCAATCCGCGGTGGCTCTTCGCCCTTCCCGCTTTGTGCGCCCTCTGGGTGAACACCCACGGCTCGATCCTCTTCGGCCTGTTGGTTCTCGCTCTCGAGTTGGGCTGGTCTCTGGTCCCGGCTGGCCTTGTCCAGCGCATCGGGGGAACGAACCAGTCGCGCCACTCCGGACCGCTGGCGCTGGCTCTCCTGGGCAGCCTGGTTGCCAGTTTCTTGACGCCCTACGGGCCGAGCCTGCTCGTCTACGACTTCGGGGTCAGCCGAAACGGGCAGATTGCGCAGTACATCTCGGAGTGGAACTCTCCCGACTTCCACTCGGCCATGGTCGTCCTGGTCTACTGCGTTCCGTTGATCGTTCTGGTCGCTTGCGTCCGCCTCCGGCGCATTCCGGTACTCGAGGGATCGCTCGGCGCCGTCCTGTTCGTCGAGGCATTGCGGACCCAGCGGCTGGTTGTCTACCTCATGTTGGTGGCCGTGGGCCTGGCCGCGTGTCTCCCCATGCGCCCGGCCTGGGGGAGACGGCGCGCCGCTGGGCCGGTGCCGCCATGGTGGCCTGGGCTCTGGTCATTCTCCTGGTACCGGCCGTCCCCGCCGGCACCGTGGCACCCTCACAGCCCGTCCAGGCCTTCAACTACCTCAATGGACGCTCGGGCCGGATATTCACCGAATACACCTGGGGCGACTATTCGATCGCCCGTCACCGGGCAACATTCGCCGACGGCCGCACCGACCTGTTCGAGGGCAAGGTGCTCACCGAGTTCTTCGCCATCACCAACATGACGACCAATCCCGACCCGATTCTCTCGTCGTACCACGTGTCTTACGTCGTGTGGGCGCCGCGCACTTCCCTCTCGGAGTACCTGTCCCGCGACCCGCGCTGGCGTCTCGCGGATCGCAGCCCGTGGCGCTCGTCTTCGCCCGGCGCTGATCCCGCCCGCTCATCCGGTCCGGCGCTGATCCCGTCCCGGCTGAGGCCACGGATGGGCCGTCTCATTCAGTTCGGCCCCGCGCCGCCCCGAACCAGCCGAGTCCCGTCGTCACTCAGGCGAAGACGACCTCGATGCCCCGAACGTCGCCTTCCCCGTCAGACCAGCTTTCGAGGCTGCCGTAGCCCAATTGCTCCAGGAGTGGCGCCATCCGCTCTGCCTGATCTCCCCCGAGTTCCAATACGAGTCGTCCCCCGCGGCGGAGGTATGCCGTAGCTTCCGCGGCCAGGCGCTCGAGCAGCGCGGTGCCGTTGGGCCCGCCGTCGTAGTGAGCGACGTCCTCGAACGTGAGGGTGTCGTGGGGGAGCAGCCCCAAGGCAGCCGTTGGGACGTAGGGCACCACGGCGACCACGACATCGAGCCGCCCCTTCAACTCGCCGGGGAGAGGCGACAACAGGTCACCCTCGTAGACCTCGACGCCATTGGCCCGAGCGTTCTCCACCGCGCCGGTGTCGGTGTCGGTGGCGACGATGCGCGCCCGGGGCTTCCCTTGGCGAAGTGCGAGAGCGATTGCTCCCGAACCGGTGCACACGTCGGCCGCCACACCCGATTCGGGAAGTCGGGCGACCGCCCGGAGAGCGAGTTCGGTGCTCTGCCACCGGGGAACGTAGACGCCGGACATGACCGGGACGTCGAGCCCAGCGAAGGGCGCCTGACCGACCAGCCAGGCCAGCGGCTCGCCGGCGAGGCGCCGAGAAACCATGAGCGCCAACGCCAGAGCGTCGTTCCCCGAGGATTGGAGCAACTCCTCCGCCTCTTCCTCGGCGGCGACGAAGCCGGCAGCCGACAGAGTTGCGGCCAGCGAGGCCTTCAGGGTGGGCGTGCCCGCAGCCGACCTCTCGACGGCAGGAACTGAGCCGGGGCCAGGAGGGTTGGGGGGAGCGGACGTGACGAGCGGCGTTCAGTGAGTATGGAACGGCTGGCCCGATTCGCATATGACGTGGGTTGCCCGCCCATGTGAGCGGACCGAGCCACCATACGAATGGAGCCAGCCGTCATGATCAGTGTGTCGCAAAACTCGACTCTCCTGGGTCTCGATGTCCACAAGTTGACCATCTCCGCCGCGGTCCTTGCCCCGGGCGCCGACGTGGCGGTTGTGGACAAGATCTCCTCTGACCCTGACGCCGTGCGGCGCCTGGTGGGCCGTTTCGACGATCCGAGTTCGCTGGTGGCCTGCTACGAGGCCGGCCCGACGGGCTACGAGCTGGCCCGCCAGCTGCGCTCGCTCGGGGTGCGCACCGAGGTTGTCGCCCCGTCCATGATCCCCGTCGCCCCGGGCAACCGGGTCAAGACCGACAAGCGCGACGCCCGGCGCCTCGCCCTGCTCCTCCGAGGCGGTCAGCTGAGCGCCGTGCGGGTCCCCGACGTGGACGAAGAGGCGGTGCGCGACCTGTGCCGAGCCCGGGCCGACATGGTCATCGACCGCACCCGGGCGCGCCACCGCATCATCAAGTTCCTCCTGCGCCACGGCCGAGTCTGGCGCGACGGCCAGAACTGGACCCTCAAGCACCAAGCCTGGATCTGCGCCCAGCGCTTCGACCAGCCCGCCCTCGACGCCACGCTCTCGCACTACCAGGGCACGCTGACCGCCCGCGAAGCCGCGGTCAACGCTGTCGACGCCGAGCTGTGCACCTACTTCGAGCGCGAGCCCTTCGCCGACGCGGTGCGCCGCCTGTGCGCCTACCGAGGCGTCACACGAGCTCGGTGCGCTGACCTTGGCCACCGAGGTCTGCGACTGGCGCCGGTTCCCGACGGCCGGCACCTTCGCCGGCTTCTGCGGGTTGGTGCCCTGCGAGAGCTCGAGCGGGGAGAGAGTCTGGCGCGGCGGCATCACCCATGCGGGCAACACCCATCTGCGCACCCAGCTCGTCGAATCCGCCTGGGCCTACAAGTCCCGAGCCGAGGTCGGCTCGGTGCTGCGCCGACGCCAAGAGGGCCTCGACCCTGAGGTGGTCGCCCGGGCGTGGGCCGCGCAGCTCCGTCTCTGCGGGCGTTTCACACGCCTCGACGCCCGCAAGTCCTCGCGCAAGACCGTCGTCACCGCCATCGCTCGTGAGCTGGCCTGCTTCGTGTGGGCCGAGATGACGGCCGCCTGAAATGACCAACCCGTCCAGCTCGTCTCTCGCCGAGGGCTCGGCGTGAGCGAGGCCTCTACCGTGCGCCGGGGCACCGCCGCAGCAGGACCGATCCCCGTTTCGACTATGACCGGGCCACACCCGGACGCATTCAGTTTGGGGCACCTCCCTGCGCAACGCTCTCCTGCGGTCCCAATCCGCGTACATCAGTCTGGCGGCGAGCCCACTCGCCTGGTCCCGGCGCACGGTCGAGCCCTTGCCCGCCCACCCCCGATCCAACCCGGGGACAGCGCGTAGCAGCCGCCACCCCGAGTCAAGATCGTTCGTCCTCGCTTCGATGCGGGCGCTCCGTCTGGACTCGGGGACCCCGTCGCCTGCTCAGGTCGATCATGCGCGGAACCTTTGGTTCAGCGCGCCCAAAAGCACTACCAGAGAGAATCGGTTCGGGCCGTTGACAAGCCGTTCCACATCAGTCGAGCATGGCGCCAGCCACGCGAGACCCACCCTCGCCTTCTGAGGCGGACGACGTTTCGGGTGCCGGGGCGGCACGGTTGGGTAGGAAGAGCGTGGGGACGAAGGCGATCAGGATGGCGCCCACCGACCACCAAAACGTGTGGGCGAAGGCAGCGGCAACCGGATCGGCGATCTGGGGCGGAAGCTTTGTCGTGGTCGAGATGATGCCCGCGCTGCCCCCGGCCTTCCCCGCCACCGTGCCCAGGTTCTCGACGATCTGCCGTTCGAGCACCACGGCGAAGAGTGCCGTGGCCACGGAGCCGCCGACCAGCCTCACGATGTTCATGACCGTCGAGGCCTTGGGGATCTCAGCGTGGTCGAGGTCGTAGTAGGCGGCTGCGGTCACGGGCATCATGGAGAGGCCCAGACCCACGCCCCGCACGAACAGGGTGACGGCGAGCAGCACCTCGCTCGTCGAGGTCGTGACGAAGGCGAAGGGGATGGTGGCCGCCGCCATCAGCAGGATGCCGCCAGGGACGACACGGCGCGGTCCGAAACGGTCGGTCATGGTGCCGGCCCAGCGCATGACGCACGCAGCACCGAGGCCTTGGGGTGCCATCAGCAGGCCGGCCTGCCACGCTTCTTGACCTCGGGCCACCTGGTAGTAGATGGGCAAGAGGAACATGGAGCCGAAGAGGGTGGCTCCGATCACGAAGATGCACACGTTGGCAATGGCGAAATTCCGGTTCCGGAACGGATGCAGGTCGAGCAGCGGGAATTTCGCGCGGAGCGCGTGCAGGACGAAGCCCAGCGTCAGCCCCAGACCCAGCACGAAGCTGACCACGACCGACATGCTGGTGAAGCTCCCGGTCGTCCCTACCTCGGACAGTGCATAGAGGAGCAAAGCCAGCCCGGGCGAGAGCAGGCAGAACCCGAGGGTGTCGAACGGGGTGGTGAGCCGCTCCTCGGTGTCGAACTTCGGGAGCCACCGGCTCGCCAGGATGAGCGAGATGATGCCGATCGGCACGTTGATGTAGAAGATCCAGCGCCAGCTGTAGTTGGACACGATCAGACCGCCGAGGACCGGCCCGAGGACCGGTCCCATGACCATTGGGACGCCGATGATGCTCATGACCCGGCCCATGCGCTGGGGTCCGGCCGCCCGGGCCAGGATCGATTGTCCAACGGGGAGCAGCATGCCGCCCCCGATGCCCTGCAGGACGCGGAACAAGATGAGCGAGTCGGCTGACCAGGCCAGGCCGCAGAGGCTCGAGCCGATGACGAACAGGGTGATCGAGGTCATCCAGATCCGTTTGGCGCCGAACCGGTCCACCGCCCACCCGCTGACCGGCGTGACGAGGGCGAGGGCGAGCAGATAGCCGGTCGCCACCCACTGAATCGTGGTGACAGAGACGCGGAAGTCCCGACCCAGGGTGGCCAGGGCGACGGCGACGATCGTCGTGTCGAGGATCGACATGATCGATCCCAGTACCACCACGGTCGAGGTGCGCTGGAGTTCGGGGCCGAGCGTGAAGGACTTGGTATCGGTGGCTGGCCATGGGAATACTTCATAATACTCAAAGTTCAGGTGTTGTCAAAGACTTCGCCGGATGGGACAATCTGCACGATGGGTATGGCCGAGGACGTGTTCGAGCGCCTACGCCGGATCGCCTTCGAGGGTGAGCACGTCGAGCGCATGGCCGCCCTCAACGCCCGGATGAAGTTGTCGCCCGGCGTGATCAAGATGTTGATGCGCCTTTCCAAGGAAGACGGGGTCTCCATGGGTGACGTGGCTCGCGCCATCGGCGTGGACCCGTCCTACATCACGGCTCTGGTTGACGACTTGGATCAACGGGGATTGGCTCGCCGAGAGCCTGCACCGTATGACCGCGGGTCAAGATCATCGTCCTGACCGACGAGGGCCGCAAGCTCGGCCAGGAGATCGACGCGGTCCTCTCGGTGCCTCCGCAGGCCTTCAAGAAGCTGTCGCAGGCCGAGCTACGAGAGCTGCGGGAGCTGCTGGACAAGATTCTGGAGGCGACGCCGGACGCAGGAGATCTCGCTGCAACGAAGGTGACCGCCGCCGCCGCATCCTGACGTGCGGATAGCCGACGCGATGCGGGGGACATCTGGACGCCGTCATACAGGTAACGTCGGGCCGATGTTGATTGGGGTGGGGACGTGCCAGCGGTAGCCGTCGAACATCTTGCGAAGTCCTATGGCGACAACGTTGCGGTCCGCGACGTGTCCTTCGAGGTGCAGCCCGGCGAAGTGTTCGCGTTGTTGGGTCCCAACGGTGCCGGCAAGACGACCACCGTCGAGATCCTCGAAGGGTTTCCGCAACCGCACCAGCGGGCGAGTGGAGACGCTTGGGGTCGACCCGGCAGACCAGAGCACCCAGCGCTGGCTGCGCACGCGCATCGGCGTCGTGCTCCAAGAGCTGGCGATCGAGCCGTATTACAGCGTGCGCCAGGTCCTGACCCGCAATGCCGGCTACTACCCGCATCCGCGGCCGGTGGACGAGGTCATTGAGCTCATTGGGCTCGGGGAGAAGGCAGACGATCGAATCAAGCGGCTCTCGGGTGGGCAGCAGCGCCGGCTCGACGTTGGACTCGGGATCATCGGCAACCCGGACCTTCTCTTTCTCGACGAGCCGACCACCGGACTCGACCCGTCCGGACGTCGCGACACCTGGGAGCTCATTCGGCGACTGGCCGCAGCGGGGACGACGGTGTTGCTGACCACGCACTACATGGACGAGGTCGAGGCGTTAGCCGACCGGGTGGCTGTCCTGTTCGGCCAGCAGGTCGTCGCGGCGGGCACACCCTCGTCGATCGGCGGTCGCGATCTCGGGCGCGGTGACCATCCGCTTCAAGCTGCCCGCAGGCCTGGCGCTCAGTGACCTGCCGCTCGGGCCGAGTTCGTCTTCGGCCGAGTTGGTCGACGACGACCACGTCGAAGTGCACACCGAGGACGAGTTGCAGGTGCTCCACGACCTGACGGGATGGGCGCTCGAGGGCGGCCATGCCCTGGCGGGCCTGTCCGTGTTGCGTGTCTCGCTCGAGGACATCTATCTCGGCTTGACCGAGACCCCGAAGCGGGAGACCTCTGACTCCGCCGCTGGAGTCACGCAATGAGCGCCACGCGGCCCTCGCCTGCCGCGGCACGCCCGACGCTCGGGGTGAACGGCACGTCAGACGTGCCGATCAAGGGGTCGTTCCGTGGCCTGAGCGACCTGCCGCTGGTGGCTCGCCAGGTGCGTTTCGAGCAACTGTCCTTCTGGCTCAATCCCATCGGAGCGGCGCTGACCATCGGCTTCTCGCTGGTCTTCGTCATCATCTTCCTCTCCACGTCGGGTCACTCGACGGTGGGTTTCCTCGCGCACATCAACCTGGGTCAGTACTACCTGCCGGCCTTCGTCACCTACGGGATCATGGCGGCCTGCTTCAGCATTCTCGCCGTCACGCTGGTCAACCGGCGCGAGATGGGCCTGCTCAAGCGACTGCGCTTGAGCCCACTGCCGACCTGGATGCTGCTGGCTGCCGATCTTCGTCAGCTCCATGATCGTGGCCGCGATCCAGATCATCCTGGTCCTGCTCGTCGGCTGGGTCGGGTACGGCATCACCGGACCGCACGACATCTTCGGCTTCGTCCTGGTGCTCGTCGTGGGGATGCTGAGCTTCACGGCCATGGGAGTGGGCATCAGCACGGTGGTGCCCAATGCTGACGCTGCCGGCCCCATCGTCAGCCTGGTCTTCTTCATCCTGGTCGCGTTGTCGGGGCTGTACTTCCCGGTCAATCCCCACTCGGGACTGGCCACCTTCACCGACTTCTTCCCGATCCGGCACATGATCACGGCGTCGGTCGACACCTTCAACGCCGTCCCGGGTACATCGTTCTGGAACGACGTGCTGGTGATTGCCGTCTGGGGCGTGGCCGGGGCCTTCGTCGCTTTCCGACGATGGGACTGGTCACCGAAACGGGGCTGAACCAGACCAGACTTCGCGGGCCGCTCGGCACGGGCCGCTCGGTGCGGGTCGCCACTGAGCCTCGTCCGTCGACCCGGGGGTGGTTAACGGACCTCCTGGATGCGGATCAGGTTGCCGGCCGGATCGCGCAACGCGCAATCACGAATGCCATACGGTTGGTCCGCCGGCTCTTGGACCACTTCGATGTCGCCTGACTGCAGCTGGGCGAAGGTGCCGTCGAGGTCGGCCGTGGCCAGGAGGAGGATGGCGTAGGTCCCTTTCGCCATCATCTCGGTGATCGTGCGACGCTCGTCGTCCGTGATGCCCGGGTCGACTGCGGGTGGATGGAGCACGATCGACGTGCCGGGCTGTCCGGGAGGGCCAACGGTGATCCAGCGCATCTTGCCGGACCCGACGTCGAGGCGAACCTCGAAACCGAGACTGTCGCGGTAGAAGGCGAGGGACGTTTCCGGGTCGTCATGCGGGAGGAAGGTCGAGTGAATGGTGAGGTCCATGCCGATCACACTAAGTGGGGCCCTGGCAGGATTGCTTCTCGATTCCTGATCGGTCTCGTCACTTGTTTGGACACGCAGGACGGGATTTCGGCCGTCCCGTTGGCCGCCTGGCGACGGTAGGTGCTGGGCGGCATGCCGACCAAGTCGGTGAAGCGGGAGCTGAAAGTGCCCAGCGACGAGCAGCCCACGGCGAAACAGACGTCGGTGACGCTGAGGTCGCCACGTCGCAAGAGGGCCATGGCCCGCTCGATACGCCTCGTCATGAGGTAGCTGTAGGGCGATTCGCCGTAGGCCAGCCGAAACTGCCGGCTGAAATGACCGGCCGACATGTGTGCGTCGCGGGCGAGCGCCTCGACGTCGAGCGGTTGGACGTAGTCCCGATCCATCCGGTCGCGCGCCCGGCGCAGCTGGACCAGGTCGCGGAGGTGCTGGGCTGAGGCACCGGTGCTGGTCACCTCAGAGATCATGCCATGCGGCGGCGACCCGTCTCGGGCTCGCGCTCTCGCGGCGATCGCTGTGGCGTGGGCCGGCCCGCACATGCATTCATCTTGACTGAACGCCGGGAATTTCCGTACCCCATCCCTCTGCTGTGGCTAACTGGTGAGGCCGCCGTCGACGACCAGGACTTGACCTGTGATGTAGCTGTTCGATGGGTCGGTCAGGAAGAGGACGGCTCGAGCCACGTCTTCGGGCTCGCCCAGCCGACCGAACGGAGTGCGCCGACTGATCTGGTGCAACTGCTCCTCGTCGAGACCGTGGCTCATTTCGGTGCGGAGGTACCCGGGTGCGACGCTGTTGACCGTGATGCCGCGAGAGCCCAGTTCCCGGGCCAGGGCGCGGGTAAAACCGTCGAGCGCCGCCTTGGTCGCGCCATAGACGGCGAGACCGCGATAGCCCGAGAGCCCGACGACGGAGCTGATGTTGACGATCGAGCCCGAGCGTCGCGCCAGCATCACGCGGCTGGCCGCCCGGGTGACGTAGACGGTCCCTTTGAGGTTGAGATCCACCACCTGGTCGAGGTCGTCGTCGCCGAACAAGGCGATCACGCCTTCGCGGGCGACGCCCGCGTTGTTGACCAGGACGTCCAGTCGACCCCAGCGTGTCACGGCATCCTTCACCAAGCGGTCTGCTTGTCGGGCGTCCGAGACGTCGCAGGCGGTGAAGTGGAACAGCTCCTTGAGTTCCGGGTCGTCTTCCCAGCTGCGTACGGTGTCCGTGCTGGACCGCGAACAGGTCTCCACGCAGTACCCCGCAGAGAGGAAGGCCTGGACGAGCCCGGCGCCCAGACCCCGGCTGCCGCCGGTGATCAGGGCCACACGGGGAATGCTCTCTGCTTGCGTTGTTTCCGTCATGGCTTCGCTCCCCGGACGGTCTTTCCGCCACGGGTCTCGATGGCATCCACAAGGTTGACGCTTCGTGGCTGGCAGGCGCGGGGCAGATTGCCCACCGCCTCCTTGACGGCCTGGCGGACCTTGTCGAGGTCGGCCGCCGCCGCGCCCTTGGCCGGCAGGATGTCGACCGCCACGATGGCGCCCATGAGTTTGCTGGGGCGGCCGTACACCCGTGCCGCCTCGACGTCGGGGAGAGCCAGGATCCGCTCCTCGATCGGCAGCGGATGCACCTTCACGCCGCCGACGTTGATGACGTCGGAGTCGCGGCCACGAAACAGGACACGGTCGCTGACGATCTCAACGAGGTCTCCCGTGGGGCGCCACCGTTCCCTGTCCCTGCCGTGACTCTCGCCGGCGCCACCGCCGCCGCTTTTGTTGCCGGCTGTCTCCTCTTCGGACGCGTAGCCGAGCATGCCCGCATCGGAGCGCACCCAGAGCTCACCATCCTGGACGCGCACGTTGGATCCGGGATTGTCCCGCCCGTGCAGCGCGGTGATCGGGATGCCGGGCCGGCCGTCGCGCACCGAGGTGATGGACCCGAATTCGGTCGACGCGTAGACCTGCGAGATGTTGGCCTCCGGGAAGGAGCGACGCAGATCGTCGAGGAGATCCGGAGGCACCGCCTCGCCGCCGAGGGTGATCTGCTGCAGGGCGGGCAAATCGACCTTGCGACTGCGGACCTCGGCCAGGAGGAAGCGCCAGAAGGTGGGGGTGGCGCTGACGCAGGTGACCTTCTCGTCGAGCATGGCCTGCACGGTGTCCTTGGGGAGGCGGGGAAACGGAGCCACGAGAGTGGCGTGGCTGGCCAGCGTGTGCAGGAGGACCTGCACGCCCGCGAACTGCTGAGGCCCGTAGGCCAGTAACCAGCGTTGGTCCGGCGCCGGGCGTACGCCGGCGACGGTCCGGATGAGGACCCGCCAATCGTGACGAGCCGCTTTGGGCGTCCCCGTCGTCCCGGTGGTGCGGATCATCAGCGGTTGGAGCCCGGTCGGCGACCGGCGACGTCTCCGGTTCGCCTTCGGTCAGGGTCTCGGGTCGCAACACCCCGGGCAGCGCCCCGAGGTCGTTCCGGCGGGTGACGATGACGGGGTGACCCAGCGCCATCGTCTGCGCCGCCAGCTCGCGTGGATCGATGTCCGGCTGGTACTGACAGGGCTCGGCTCCGGCCAACGCGGCGCCGGCCAGCAACCGGATGACCCAGGCGGCATCGGGCTCGACGACGGCGAAACCCGTGACGCCACGGCGGCGAAGCGCACCGGCAACCCGCCGGGACTGGTCGTAGAGCACGCCGTAGGACGAGATGCCCTCGGCAGTGACGACCGCGGTCTGGCCGGGTGCCGTCGCGGCGGCGGCTTCGAGCAGTTGGATCATTCGGTCGCGACGGCCGCGTAGAAGGCGACGACGTCGCCCACCCGTTCGGGGAGATCACCGTCGTCGGTCGAGAAGGGGTCCGTCCCGAAGGTGTCCTCGAGCATGGCCGAGAGCTCCGCGGCCTCGAGCGAATCGAGCCCCAGCCCGCCTCCCCACAAGCTGGTGTCGTCCGTCCAGAGTCCGACCTGCTTGTCGGCGCGGGCCAGGAAATCGGTGATGACGGCCCGCACGCTGTCCTGACGATTATCTGTGGACACTCTCGGAGTTCCTTTCGAAGGTTGCTGATGGTCGGGTCACGAAGGTTTGCTGGCGGCCAGGATCCCGTAACCGAGCGTCTCGTCGTGCCAGAACGATTCGAGGATGTGGGTGGCGCGCACGAAGTCGTCGACGCCTCGCTTGCCGAGGAGCTCTTGGAGAGCGGTCCGGTGCGTCTCGACGTTGGCCCGCCAGGCCGCAAAGGTGGGCAACGTCGCGGTGCTGATGTCCCTGCTGTCGGTGATGGTGAGGCCGAGTGCTTCGAGGGACGATGTGTAGGTATCGAGAGGCTCCATGTGCGCGTCGCCGAAGCCTGCCCGCAGGACGGCGAAGTCCTCTCGGCGGTCGCGGACTTCACGGAAGGGGATCTCGCGTTTGCGGATGATGTCGCAGAGCACGAGGCGTCCACCCGGAGCGAGGACCCGGGCGCACTCGACCAGTAGCGCCATCCGGTCGCGGATCAGGTGGGATGCCTCCAAGACCCACGTGACATCGAAGCTGGCGTCGGGCAGCCCGTTCCTGGTGCCATCGCGCTGCTCGAATCGGGCGTCACGCAGCTGGAGCTCGGCGGCGAGCGCAGTCGCCGCCCGCACGCCGCTGGCACTCGTGGTGATGCCGAGCACCCGAGCGCCCAGCGCGGCCGCCAGGTCGCAGGACTGGTGGCCAGTCCCGCATCCGACATCGAGCACGCGGTCATCCGCGGTGATGCGGGCACGGTCGAGCATCAGCTGGGTGAGGGCGGCGGTCGCCTGCGGCAGCGGGATCTCCGCGGTCGCGAAGTACCCGTAGTGAAACTCCTCGCCCATGATGAGACGCCATGCACTGTGGACATGGTCGTAGTGCTCGGCCGGCTCGTGCATCCAGGCGATCTGGCTTCCTCCCATGACCCTTCCTCCGTGCGCGCCAGACCGACAATCGGGACCCTCAGGGGCACGATTCCACCGTTGCGGGCTCTGGTTAGAGTTGCCTCCTCCACCATCTACAAACGGACCAACGGGGTGATGCTTGCGGCTCGTCTTGGCAATTTGCATGCTGGTGCTCCCGTCCCGCCTGAAGGTCTCCCTGGGCCGGAAGCTGCTCGGATGGGACGTCCACCCCACGGCGTACCTCGGTCGCAGCGTCATCCTCGTGGACCATCTGTCCATGGGTCCGGGGGCCAGCATCGGCCCGCTGAACGTGATCAAGGACCTCGAGGAGCTGCGCCTGGCCGAGGGAGCCAGCATCGCCAGCCGCAACTGGATCGTGGGGATCCCGCGCTCGTCCGACCCGGCCTCGGATGTCTTCCCGAAGTCGCCCAACCGTCGGCCTTCCCTGGTCATGGGCAAGTACGCCATGATCACCGTGGCGCACGAGATCGACTGCTCGGACCGGGTCGAGATCGGTGACCACAGCTCGCTGGCGGGATTCCGGTGCACCATCCTCACGCACAGCCTCAACCTGGTCCGGGACCGGTTCGTGACGGGCCCGGTCGAGATCGGGGCGCACACGGCGGTGATGTCAGGGTCCACGCTGCTCAGCGGCACACGGGTGCCGGCACGCTCGATTGTTGCGGCCGGCTCCGTGATCAATACGCCGCTGACCGACGAGCTCACGTTCTACAGCGGCAGTCCGGCTGAGCCGGTCCGGGACCTGCCCGAGACGCTCGGATTCTTCCATCGGGGTGAGGGGGAGGAGCGGCGGCAGGAGCCGGTGGCAGGGGCTTGGGCAGGGGAATGGTCCTGGCCGTCAGAGCGGAGGCGAAGGTATCGGGTAGCGGCGGCGTTCCCACTCCAGGCGGCCGTCCATCGGCCCAGCACGAGGAGGCTCCGAATTGCTCGTTCCCACGCGTGACCGGCCTATTGACCAGGCCGCGGATGCGGCGACTCTGTACCTGGACCTGCTCAAGCGAAGCCTGACCGGTGCGCTCTCAGAGGACAACGACAGCATCCTCGGGGGCGTCCGCACAGCTGGCTCGACGTCGTGGAAGCGACGGCTGGGCAACCTTGTCGGACAGACAGCCTCTCGCCTCAATGTCGAGATCGTCTACAAGAAGGCCTACGACTCCACGCAGCGCGAGATGGGGCGGGACTGGCCGGCCCGGGCGGAATCCATGATCGGCCTGCGGCGCATGGAGAACATCCAACAGTGCGTGCAGATCCTGCTAAATGACGACGTGCCGGGCGACCTGATCGAAACCGGTGTCTGGCGCGGCGGAGCGTGCATCTTCATGAAGGCGAACCTGTTGGCCCGTGGCGATTCGACCCGGACCGTGTGGGTGGCGGACTCGTTCCAGGGTCTGCCGCCGCCGAATGCCGCGCTCTACCCGGCGGACAGCGGAGACGATCTGCACACCCGGGCGGGCCTGAGCGTCGGCGCCGCGCAGGTCCGCCACAACTTCGAGCGGTACGGCGTCCTCGACGACGGGGTGCAATTTCTCGTCGGATGGTTCAAAGACACCCTGCCGACCGCCCCGATCGAAGCGCTCTCCCTGATGCGTCTCGACGGTGACATGTACGAATCCACCTGGCAGGCGATCGAGGCGCTCTACCCGAAGCTCTCGTCAGGTGGGTTTTGCATTGTCGACGACTTCGGAAGCCACCAATCGCAGGCGGGCCAGGCCGTCGCCGACTATCGCACTGCCAACGGTATCGACGAGGAGATCGTGGACATCGACGGATTCGGGGCCTTCTGGCGAAAGAAGTAGCGGCGACGCGGGCGCACCCGCCCGCCTCAAGACCGAGCGGTTGCCCTCGACGGCGCCCGGGCCTTGGCGTAGTCGATGAACTCGTCGATGTCCTTCGAGGCCAGGAGTGGGACGGCGGTCCGCACCGCGTCCTCGGTCCAGTCCCACCAACGGATCTCGAGGAGTGCGGCAATCTGCTCCTCGGAGAACCGGTACTTGATGATCTTGGCCGGGTTGCCTCCGACGACGGCATAGGGCGGCACGTCCTTGTGGACCATGGCTCCGGCGGCCACGAGCGCTCCGTCTCCGATATGTACGCCGCTCAAGAGCATGGAGCCGTACCCGGTCCAGACGTCGCTCCCGATCACCGTGTCTCCCGTACGGACGGGAAAGCCATCCTGGCCGGCCCCCTCCATCCCCAGCATGATCCGGTGGGGGTAGGTGGTGACTCGATCGGCGGCGTGCTCGCCGCCCAGCATGATGCTGGAGCCGATGCACGAGTAGTTCCCCACCCGCAGGCACGTGTTGTCGTGAATGAAGGTGTGGATCGTCGGCACCCCGTAGGTCCCCGTGCCGTAGGTGACCCGCCCCTCTTTGGTCAGCCGTCGGACCACGGCGAGATCGCGGCCGAAGTAGATCTCCCCGGCCCGCCGGTAGGTGAACGCGGCGAGGCGCGCCGCGCCCTTCAGCCGTTCGAGTGGGCCCACGACGGTCCCGATCTCCAGGTAGTGCGGCTTGTGACATCGGCCTCTCCCGCTTACCGAACAAACGTCTGATTGACGATACGGATTCTGACAGTCCCGAGCTGGATATCCCCGTCGCTGCGCAACATCAGGGAAACGTCGCAATCTACCGAGGGTTGCGAACGTTCCCAGGTGTCGGCCCAAAAAAGGGGAGTACCTGGAGTGAGATCGGTCAAGGCGGGCGCGTGTCGGGTGACGGGACGCTTCGGGCGTCGCGTCAGCCTCGTAGCCATGCGCGTCGTCATCGACGGTCTGCCGGTGCGCGGTGACAACAGCTTGAGCATCGTGTCGGAACACCTGCTGTCCGGGTGGCAGGCACTCGGGCTGGGTGACGAGCTGCACTTCGTTGCGCGCTCGCAACCGTCGATCTCGATCCCCGACGGCGTGCACGTCCACCCGGTCAGGTTCGGACGGATCCCCATGCTGAACCGTGTGTACGCGCAGTCGGTGCGGTTGCCCCGCCTCTGCCGCCAGATTCGACCCGACGTCATGGTGGCCGTGATCCCTTCGACCGCCGTGATGCCGTTGCCGTGCCCTCGATCGGTGATCGCCTGGGATTTTCGCTATCGCGCACTGCCCGGTCAGTTCCGAGCCACCAAGCGGTGGTTCCGTCGGATCAGCTACTCAGTCGGCTTTCACCAGGCCGACGGCGTCGTCTGCATTTCGGGCCGGACCAAGGCGGATGTGCGGAAGTACCACCGGCGGACGGAAGGGATTCCTGTGGAGGTAGCCCATCTCGGTGCCGACCACGTGGATGCGTGGCCGGTGGATCGCACCGCGGAGCCCTATGCGATCGCCTTCGGCCATTTCGCCAACAAGAACGTCGACCTTGTTCTGGCCGCCTGGGCTGCGTTGGCAGGTCGAGGTCGAGGTCGAGCAGAGGCCGAGCTGGCTCTTCGCCTGGTCGGGGTGGGTGAGCACGACCGGGCCCGGGTCGAGGCCACGGTGGCAGAGCTGGGGCTCCAAGGGACGGTGACGGTCGACCCGTGGCTGGACCGCGAAGCCTTCGAGGAGGTCTTCGCCTCGTCGTCCCTCGTGGTCTTCCCATCCGACTACGAGGGCTTCGGCTTGCCGGCCGTGGAGGCCATGCGCCTCGGCATTCCCTTGGTGATCGCGGCCGACCCGGCGTTGCTCGAGGTGACGGGTGGGCACGCCACCGTTATCGAGGGTGAGGGTCCGATCGCCTTGGCCGAGGCCGTTGTCGGCGCAGGCCGGACGACGCCGGCGGCGATTGCCGAGGCGCAACGCCACGCCGCCCGCTTCACCTGGGCCAACTTCGCGTTGGGCGTACGTGCGTCACTTGGTGAGGTGGTGGCCGCCCACGCCCGGCCGGGACGACGCAGACTGCGTCCGGCCGGCGTGCCCGCAGCGGCCGGTGTGGTCGCCGCCGTCCTGGCCATCGGGGGAGTGGCCGCGGCTTCCTACGACCTGGCCTCCTCACATTCGAACGGCCCGACACTGCCGGCGCCCGCGGCCGTCACCACGACGACGACGTCGCCGGGCGCAGGACCCCCGGACCCCGGCGCCCGAGGCACCGCCGGGCATGGTCAGAACGTTGTCTCGCGAGGAGTCGCCAGTCAGTCCGCCGGCCGTCGGGCGGGCTCGAACGCGCCAGCGCCTGGCGCCGGCTCGGCAGGCTCCAGCACGACGTCGTCCGCCGGTGGTGGCGCCGCGGCCGTGTCGGGCACGTTGCCGCCGGTGACCATGCCCACCGTGCCGATCGCCTCCGGCGTGCCGACCACCGTGACGACGCCATCGGTCACGGTCCCGACCGTCACCGTTCCCCCGGGCCTGTGTTCGACGTCGACCACCGTGGTGACGTCGCTGAGCATCCCCTGCGGCGCACCGGTCGACGGCCCGTGACCTAGCCCCACATCCCCGATCCACCGGAGAAGCGGTCGTTCAGCGTTGTCGGCCACCCTGGGGAACCGCTTCCGGAGGTGTCGTACTCCTCGGGGAGCACGATGCGCACGCACTTGGCCGTCTCGCCCAGCAACCCCCGGGCGATGGACTGCCAGGCCCCGCGCCGCCAGCGTTCGTAGGCGGCGGCCTCCGCCGCGTCGAAGGGGACGGGCAGCGACCCCGGATCGGCGAGGCCAGCGACTCGCGCGAGGTAGGCCCGGCGCAGCTGCCTCGAGATCCGACGTCCCCGGGTGTCGGTCCAGTAGGGATACGGCGGCGCCGCCGGCAGCCCCTGCTCGTAGCTGATCAGCATCTCCGCGTACTCCTTGCACAGCTGCAGCATCACGCTGTCGTCCGGCAGTTCGTTCTCCATGGTGTGGCGGAAGCGGGTCGACAGCTTCTCGGGCGACGTCGAGTCGAACGCGTGGAAGTGGAACAGGCGCAACCGCTCGCCCGGTCGACGCAACGTAGTAGCCGTCGGCGTCCTGGTCGAGCGGACGTTCGGACAGGTTGGCGACGCCGACGTTGTATCCGGCGTGGCGAAAGGTCGCCGCCTGGAACAGCGTAGCGCCCGATGTCCATCCACTTCTGGTCGACGAACAGGCCGGCCAGCGGGTCGTAGAGGCACTCGGTGCGCAGGTGCGCCCACCACCAGTCCAGAACGGACCGGTCGCGCGGTCGAAACCGCAGAAGCCGAGGTTGTTGACCCCGACCAGCAGCATGTGCCCGTCGGTGATCTCCGCGCCCGCGCGGCGCCGGCCGCAGGAAGTGCGGCGTGAGCAGGATCCCGCCGGCCGACGCCGCGAGCGCCGGGCCGAGCTCGACCATCGGCGAGATCGACGTAGGTGTCGGGGTCCAGGTAGAAGACCTGGTCGGCCTCCTCGAGCAGCGCCTGAACAGCAGCGGCTTGATCGCCGTCGCGAACTCGACCAGGTCGTAGCCCATGACCAGCTCCATGACCGTGCGACGGGGAAGCCCGAGGACATGCGGTGCTCAGGCAGTCACGCCGTCGAGCTCGCGGCAGCCCCTCGTCGTCGGCGTGGTCGATGAAGAGGATCTTCAGCCGGGCGCCGTCCTCGTGGCGGCGCAGGCTCTCGGCCAAGCGCCAGCGCCTTGGGCAGGTAGTTCGTCGAGAGGATCGTGCAGAAGGTGCGCGTCGTCACGGGTCGTCACGGCGATAGTCCCGGCGTCAGGCTCGTGCCACCTGCAACGTGCTCCTCCGCCGGAAGCGGCCAAGGCTACCAGGGCCGGCGCCCGGCACCGACCTGGTGCGCGCCGTCCCGCCCCGTCGGCTAGAAGAGGGCCGTGAGCTCCGACATCGCCTGCCCGCATCCGTTTCGCCCGGCCACCTACGTGGCCACCAACCCGGACCGGCCCGGCCGTGATCACCTCCTCCGGGCAGATGGTCACCTTCGCCGAGCTCGAGGAGCGGTCCTGCCGGCTGGCCCAGGCCCTCCACGCCCACGGCCTCCCGACGGGCGATCACGTGGCCGTGCGTGCTGCTCAACGACGACCGCACGCACGAGGTGGCGTTCGGCCTCCAGCGCTCCGGCCTCTACTACACCATGGTCAACACGCACCTGACCGCCGAGGAGGCGGCCTACATCGTCGAACGACTGCGGCGCCCACACGCTCATCACCTCGTCGACGCGTTGGCGCCGCTGGCCGCCGACATGGTCGCCCTCACCCCCGACATCGACCTGCGGCTCGTCGTCGGCGACGACGACCGTCGTCCCGAGGGCCACAGCGTCTACGACGAGTTCGTCGCGCCCGTCCCCGGCCACGCCGCTCGACGACGAGCTCGAGGGCTTCGCCATGCTGTACTCGTCGGGCACCACCGGCCACCCCAAGGGCGTCCGCCGGGCGCTCGACCGACGAGCCCTTCGGCACCTCCGCCACCCTCGTCCCGATGCTCGAGGGCATCATGGGCTTCAACGAGGGCGACGTCTACCTCAGCCCGGCCCCGCTGTACCACTCGGCGCCGCTGGTGTGGTCGATGACCATGCAGCGCATGGGCGGCACCGTCGTCGTGATGGACCGCTTCGACCCCGAACCGCTGCCTCCAGCTCATCGACGAGCACAAGGTGACCCACGCGCAGTTCGTGCCGACCATGTTCGTCCGCATGCTCAAGCTGCCCGACGAGGTACGCACACGCCTACGACGTCTCGTCCCTGCGCTCCGTCGTGCACGCCGCCGCGCCCTGCGCGCCCGAGGTCAAGCGGCGGATGATCGAGTGGTGGGGCCCGATCATCCACGAGTACTACTCGGGCACCGAGGGCATCGGCATGACCTGGATCACCTCCGCGGAGGCGCTCACCCACCCCGGCTCGGTGGGCCGGGCCATCTGGGGCGAGGCGCACGTCTGCGGCGAGGACGGCGAGGAGGTCCCGACCGGCGAGGACGGCGTCGTCTACTTCGGCAGGCCGGGCCGGCGTCACCTTCGAGTACAACAACGACCCCGAGAAGACCCGCCAGTCCTTCAACGACAAGGGCTGGGCCACGCTGTGGGACGTCGGCCACCTCGACGAGGAGGGCTACCTCTACCTGACCGACCGCAAGCAGTTCATGATCGTCGTCGGGCGGCGTCAACATCTACCCCCAGGAGATCGAGGCCGTCCTCGTCCTGCACCCCGCCGTGGCCGACGTCGCCGTCTTCGGCGTCCCCGAGCCCGAGATGGGCGAGGAGGTCAAGGCGGTCGTCCAGCCCGCCCCCGGCGTACGCGCCGGGCCCGAGCTCGAGCCGCGAGATCCTGGCCTTCTGCCGCGGACCACCTCTCGCACTACAAGTGCCCCAAGTCGGTCGACTTCACCGACGCAGCTCCCCCGGGGCGAGAACGGCAAGCTCTACAAGAAGCCGCTGCGCGACGCCTACTGGGCGAGCTCGGCCCCCAGCACGACCTGAACCGCCAGTCGCCGGGCGGGCCGCACGTCGGCGTACCAGGCCAGCACGAGGGCCACGGCGGCGCCGAACAGCAGCACGGCGGTGATGCCCACGGCCTCGACCACCGGGCCGACGAGCAGGTTGCCGATGCCGACCGTGCCGCCGAAGCCCATCATCCACAGCGCCATGACCCGGCCGCGCACGTTCTCGTGCCAGCCGCGGCCTGCAGCGTCGTGTTCAGCGCGGTGATGAAGGCGAAGTAGAACGCGCCGGTCACCGCCACGTTGACGTACGCCGGCACCGGGCGCGCTCCAGGGCGAACGCGCACAGCGCCACCGCGTAGCCGACCAGGCACACCCGCACCAGCATCGGCTTGGAGGTCCGGGCGAAGACGGTCCCGATGGAGATGGCGCCGGCCAGCGCACCGGTCCCGAAGCAGGCGTAGAGGATCCCGTAGTCGGGCGAATCGGAGAGGTTGATGCCCAGGTTGTGCGCCGCCACCACCGGCATCTGCCCGATGAACGCCAGCGCCAGCAGCGAGAACACGAACACCGTGACCAGGCACCGCCCCACCACCCGGTCCTCGCGGCGCCACCCTGATGCCGGCCGTCAGCTGGCGCCACCGGCTGGCCTCGGCCGGCGACTGCGGCACCGGCGGCAGCGTCACCATCAGCAGCGCCCCCACCACGAAGAGATAGGTCGCCGCGTTGCCGACGAAGACCCAGGCCGGCCCGATCAGCGAGTACAGCACGCCGCCGATGACCGGCCCGATGACCCGCGACGCGTTCATCTGGGCCGAGTTCAGCGAGATCGCGCCGGGCAGGTCCGCCTTGCCCACCAGCCCCGGCAGGATCGCCGAGTAGGCCGGCCCGAACATGGCGCTCCCGCACCCGACCACCAGCACCATCACCACCAGCAGGACGTGCGAGGGGTGCGGCGACGCGCACGACCAGGGCCACGCCGAGCGAGAACACGAGCTGCTCGATCGACAGCAGGATCAGGAAGCGCTTGCGGTCGACCTTGTCCGCCAGCAGGCCGCCCACCATGGGCAGCACCAGCGTCGGCCCGAGCTGGGCGAAGATGATGACGCCCACGAACGTGCCGAGTGCGTGAGGTCGTAGGCGTAGGCGCCCGAGGACGACGTTCTGCATCCAGGTGCCGATGTTCGAGGCGAAGGCGCCCAGGAAGACGATCCGGAAGGTGCGGTGCGACAGCGCCGCCCGGGCCGTACCGCTGCGGGCCGGAACGGGCTGTCCCCGTCGACGACCGCGTCCTCGATCTCCTCGAGGGAGATCTCCGCCCCCGAGCTCGCCGGACCCGGTCCCGGCGCGGTCGGTCGTCAGGAGTAGGCGGGCACCACCCCATCGTACGGGAGCACCGCTCAGCGGCCACCTGGCCCTCAGGCCGCCCCAGGACGGTCTACGGACCCTGCGGCGAGCAGACGTCCCGCAGGCGGGACGCGCGAACTCCGAGGCCGGGGCCATCGGCACGGTCAGCACCGAGGCCGCCCCCTGCGTTGCGCTGCACGTTGTAGACGCCGCCGCCAGCGACGGGCAGCTAGGCCAGCCGCGGGCACGAGGTGCGGCGTGTCCGCCGGTCGTCATGGTCACCCGCAGGCGCCAGCCCGCCGGCAACTCGGTCATGGTCGGGAAGATCTGGATGTCCTCCCGCGTCACCTGGCCCGGCACGACGGGCTGCGCTGCGACGGCGGGTCAAGGGATGGACCGGCAGCAGCGGGAGCCTGTCCCAGACGTCGTCCACGTCTGCGTGCTGTCGAGCGCCCGCTTCGACCCCAGCAACGCACCCGAAGACATGGGCAGGCTGTCGCCGGTGGGCGACACCGCCTCGACCGTGGCCGCCAGCTCGGTGTCGGTGGTGTTCGACGTCATGTACACGGTGGCGTCGATCGGTCCCGCCACCACCTCGGGTAGGTGAAGGCGCGCGTCGTGTAGATCAGGGCGCCCGGGCCGTACCCGAGGGTCACGTCGTCGAGGTCGCACGGATCGCTAGCTGTCGAAGCGCTGGAATCCGAGGGCCAGCGCACCCGCACCCCACTGGTCGGTCTGGATGTCGCACGGGCTCGACACGCCCGTCCAGGCGATCGTGTCCGACCCGCTGCTCGCGGCCGGCGCCGTCAGTGGTCAGGTCGCCGTCGTTGTCGGAGACCGGATCGCTCCCGTTGCGCCCGGCGGCGAAGTAGTACGACGTCGGCGTGGCGTTCGGGCAGCGGCCACTGGGCCTGATCCACCCAGTTGCCCGTGCCGGGCCCGGAGTTCTCGGATGTCGAGATGCAGCGGCGTCGTCGTCGCCGCCAACGGCGTCTGCTCGCCCAGCAGCCACGTGTCGAACCACTCCAGCTCGAGCGCGGAGATGTTCACGCCCGGTCCCGGTGGTGACGTGCTGCCACGGTCCCATCAGCAGCTGGTAGCGGGGCGTCACCGGCTGGCCCGGCGTCATGGCGGCGTACTGCGAACGCCCGTCGAAGAGGTTCTGCAGCCCGACGTAGTTGAGCGGCTCGCCCGACTGGAAGAGGTCGTTCCACCCGCCGACCAAGAAGGCGGGGATGTGGTCGGCCACCACGGCAGAGAGGTCGTGCGCCGGGCTGCGGGCCGCCAGTAACTGTCGTCGAACGCCCCGGGCGCCCTGCCCGGTCTCGACGTCGAGCGCATCACTTCAAGAAGCGACCAGCTGCGGGCTGTGCGCGGCCACCGTGGCGGGCAGGTTCCCGCAGCCCGTCGGCCAGCGTCGTGGCGTCGCCGTCCTCGAGGGCGGCCACCAGCGGCTGCAGGGCAGGGTTGGTGAGATCGAGGCCCGACAGCAAGGCGACATAGGTGGCGACGAACTCCGTGTCGGGGATGCCGCCCTGGGTCACGGTGTCGGCGTAGAGGTCGTTCCCGGCGATGATCGGGAACATCGCCTTGATCGGCGAGTCGGCGCCGGCCGCCTCGACGGTCTGGAACTGGTTGATGCCCATGTAGGACTCGCCGAAGAGCCCGACCTCGCCGTTGGACCTGCGGCAGGTGGGCGGCCCAGCTTGGCCAGCGTCACCCCGTCGGTCGACTGCACGGGGTCGAAGAGGTCGAAGTCGCCGCCCGAGTCGCCCGTCCCGCGCACGTCGGCGATGACCACGATGTAGCCCCGGTCGACGAGGTAGTCGACGTCGGTCTTCGCGATCGCGCGAGGCGTACTCGATGAACTCCTTGCCGTACGGCGTCTGTTGCAGCAACACGGGAAAGGGCCCCGGCGCCGCCGTCGTCGTGCCGGGGGTGATGGGGAAGTAGACGTCGGCCCGCAGGATGGTGCCGTCGGACATGGTGACCGGCAGGTCCAGCAGCGACCGGTGCCGTAGATGGCGGCCTGCGGCGTCCAGTCGGCCGTCGACGCGGCGACGCCCGACTGGTCGGCTGCGGCGGCGACCGAACCCAGGGCGGTCGACGAACCGGACGCCCCGCTCGAGCTGCCGTGCTGTCCCGGCAGCAAGGGCCCGACTACGAACGCCGACAGCGTGAGGACGAGCGCCAGCCCGCCCATGGACATGCGCCACGACATGGTCCCCACCATCCGACCCCTGTGCTTTCGATGCGACGGTGCCATCCCCACCCCTCATTTCGACCGCAGGCATGCCTCGGGCGTGCCTCGGTACTCCACTCAGAAACGTGAGCCAGCTAGTTGTCTTGTCCATGCTGCGTCGATACTGCTCCGAGTCCCCCTGGCAGGCGGACCTGGTGCGTCACCGGGCCTCCTTCCGCAGAAGCCGTGCGCGGTGCCAACCCCGGTCGGTGGCGGTCGGTGCCGACTCAGTCGTGTTCGGGTGAGACGGCGTTCACGAGGAGTACCACGCCGATCCCGAGGATGACCCCGAAGATGAGGGCGAGGACCGTCCATTCCACGGTCTTGGGCGACGAGGGCTTGGTCGGCGCCGCGGCCGACGAGATCACCTGACCGGATTCGTTGCTCACGCCCTGCGAGGCGAAGAACTGGTAGTTCTGCAGTTGGTTCTGGAGGTTGGCCAGCTGGCTTTGCAGGGCCCCGAGCTGGGACTCGAGTGGCGTCAGGTCGGACCCCGGCGCGGCAGCCCGAATCTGTGCGTTGAGGTTCGATATGGCCAATCCGACGGTGTTGATCTTGGTCTGCAGTTGCTGCTCGGCCGAGACGAAGATGTCACTGGTCTGCGTCTGCTCGAGTGCGATGTAGGCGTGCGCGTAGACGTTGGCGGCGCGGGCGGCCAGCGCGGCATTTGTCGAGCTCGCGGTGATCTGCACGACGTCCGTCGTGCCGACCTGGGACGCGGTGACCTTGGGGGCGTTCGGGATCTGCTTCTGCACCTGGTCGGCGACCGAGGAGCTCTCGATGACCTCGATTCCATCGGGCACGTTGGGGACCGGGCTGATGCCGGTGGGGTAGTTGGCCTCGATCAAGGTCTGCGAGATGGCGGGCTCGAGCAGCACCGAGGCAGTTGCTTTATAGGTCGGGGTCACGACCAGGCAATAGGCGAGCGTGGCAACGATACAGATGGCCGTCACGATGGCGATCGTGAGCTTCTCCCTCCACAGCAACTGGGCGTATTCACGCAGCCCAGACTGCTCGCCGACTCCCGCTTCGGCCATCGCCGGCAACGTCGCGCGGCCGTTGGCACGCTCTCGGTCGCCGGGCCCCGGCGGTAGGCGGTCGGGAATTGTGTCTGAGGGTGCGTGGGGAGCCATAGATCGAGGGTGTTTGTGGAATGAACGACGCCCGGCACCCCGTCTTGCGGGAGAACATCGAAAATGCGCACGATTCCGCCGCCATCACAGCCACCTCAGCCGCCTGGCCAGGCCCATCCCTCGGACCCACCCATCGGGCCCATCACTCGGGCCCATCACTCGGGACCATCCCTCCGGCCCATCCATCCGAGGCGTTGCCAGACCGTGCGACCCGTGTGACAAAGCCGATGATCAGGCGCGAGGTGAGGGCTCCACACCAGTTCTCGTTTTGATGCCTCAGGAGTATCCGTTGATGCCGGAACGAGCGTAGGCCCGTGAGCCAGGCCGTGAGAGCCGGGAAGGCGGTGGGTCACGAGGACCTTTTCGTGCTCGTTGCGCGCGTCTGCGCCTTCGTCGCCATGGTGTTCCTGCCGTTGCTGAAATTCCGGGTCGGAAAGGTGTTCGACCTCAGCGACGCCATTTTCCTCGTCGGCGCGCTCTTCCTCGGGCTGAGCCGCCGCCCGCCAGAGCGGGCTCCGGCGGCGCCGGCGTGGTACGTGGGTGCCTTCGTCTTCGTGCTGGCAGGGGTGGTTGCCTCGTCCCAGGCTGTGTCGACTTCGGCCTCTCTGGAGGTGGTGATCAACGCCATCTTCGTGTTCTTCCTGCTCGCCTGGATGCTTCGCCAGATCCTCGACACCACCCGCCGCATCCAGATCGCCATGATCTGCTTCGTCCTCGGCTCCACCGCGTCCGCGTTCGTGGCGTTTCTGCAGACCGAATTCCACGCGCTCGGGTACAGCCACGCCGCCAGCCTCGAGGGCTCGCGAGCGGTCGGCCTCAGCAACCAGCCGAACATCGCCGCAGTGGCCTTTGCCTTGGCGTTGGTGTTCGCCATCGGCCTGCTCGTGGACTTGGGACTACGACGGAATTGGTACCTCGCGGTCTGCGTCTGCATCCTCGCCGGCGCACTCATCTTCAGCGCCAGCGTGTCGGGCATCGCCAGCACGTTGGTCGGGTGTTTCGTGCTCTTCATCCGCCGTGGCTTCAAGGTCCGCACCTGGTTGGGCATCATCGCGGGCCTCGCCGTCGTCTATCTGGCCGCGGTGTCCATCCAGTCCAGCGGGACCGGTTTCAACCTGAACCCCATCGCTCGTATCGAGCAGACCACGGGGACCAACACCGGCTACAACACGGTCAATCCGCGGGTGGCCACCCTCGAACGATCTTGGAGCGGCATCGTCCTCAGCCCCATTGTCGGGCACGGGTTGGACGCGTTGACGATCGACGTCTACTACGACCCGGACGTCGGTGTGGCCTATCCGGCGCACAACATCGTGGTCCTGTACTGGTTTGCCGGGGGCATCTTCATGCTGGCCGGCGGGGCCATCATGATGGGCTCCGGCTTCAATCGACTCTTGTCGGGCCGCTGGGCCGGTCGCCGGGACAACACGATGCGCGACACGGTGCTGGCCGGATGCGTGACGGTGCTGTTTTTCTCCCTGCAGTCACCCGAGATCGTCGATCGCTGGCTCTGGCTGCCGTTCATGCTCAGTCTGTGTTTCCGCGGTCAGAAGCCCGTCGACGCAGTGAGCGACTCGACGACGGCCACTGCCGCCCTTCCGCTACCGCCGGCACCTTCATCCTTCCCGTCACACTCTCCGTCCCAGTCCCCGTCTCCGTCAGCGCCCGCCGGCGTGCGCGCCGGCGAACTCAGCGAAGGTTGATGCCATGAACCGAGTCGCACATGCAGTCACAAGCAACGGGAACGGGAGAGGCGACTGGGAGCAGGTGGCGCTCGGTCTGGGGGAGATGTTCGACGATCGCATCCTCGGACTGGACAGCGCGCACGTCTTCATGGTCAGTGCCCAGGCCATGGCTGCGAGATCGAAGGTCGTGGCCGAAGTCGGGTGCGGTCGTGGCGCGTTGGTTGACATGGACGAGCCTGGAGGACCCTGGCAAGACCTGCGCGGACCGGGACGACACGTCATCGGTATCGACCCAGAGCCCGTTGGCGTGGACAATCCCGTCATCGACGAGTTCCGCCTGATCAGCGACAACGGACGATGGCCTCTCGACGACGCTTCGGTGGACTTGGCCGTCAGCGACTTCGTGCTGGAACACGTGACCGACCCCGACGAGTTCGTGCGAGAGCTGCACCGGGTGCTGCGACCAGGCGGGGTGTTCATTGCCCGCACCATCAGCCGGCAGTCGCCTCTAGCTGGGTTCGCCCGACTCGTGCCCAACCACGCCCATGCCCGCACCCTCGGCCACCTCCAACCCGGCCGCGAGGAACGGGACGTCTTCGACACGGTCTATGGGATGAACACCAGGAAGGACCTGGCCCGCCTGCTCGACATTGACTTCGACTGGGCAATTGCCCGCCGTACCGGTCTCGAGCAGTACTTCAAGCCGTGGCCTCGCCTGCGGCGCAGTGTGGCCACGGTCGAACGGCTGCTGCCTCCGCCCATGTGGATGGCGCTGGTCGTCTTCGCCCGACGCCGCGGCTGACATCGTGCGCTCAGGCCGGGGCGAGGATTCCCGAGGCGAGCAACGACGACAACTGGTCGGCCATCCGCCGCCAGGTGAAGTGCGTCGCGTGGTCCACGCCCGCGCGCAGCTGTTCTCCCGAGGTGGCGCAGGCTCGGGGTACTGCCGACGCCAGATCGGGAGCGTTGAAGCCGTCCATCACGGTGGCCAGCCCACCTGTGATCTCGAGCAGCGCCGGCTCCGGCGTGACCACGAGCGGGATGCCCAGGCGCATGGCCTCGATCGCCGGGAGTCCGAAACCCTCGTATTCGGATGGGAACACCACCAGCGACGCCGAAGTGAAGTGGCGCTGGAACTCGGTCGGACTGAGCCAGGGCCGGACAGTGACGAGATCGGCCAGGTCGAGGCGGCTCACGACGCCCTCGACGGCGGCGCGGCCCTCGGGATTCAGCCCGACGATGACGAGAGGGAGTTGCTCGCCGCGGTCCCGCAGGAGGGCCCAGGCCTCAACGACGAGGTCCACGTTCTTGTTGTTCCACTGCCCGAAGGCAAGGGCGTATCGGGGCCCAGACTCTCGGCGGGGCCAACCGAGTACATGATCGGCACCGAGGTGGGTGGCGCGCACCCGCTCGGGGTCGAGCTTCGGGTAGGCGCCAAGCAGGTCCCGCCGGGTCCGTTCCGAGACGCACGCGATGACCGCCGCCCGTCGGTATCCCATGCTGTAGCTGGCGCGACGCACCAGGCGCACCCGAGTGGGGAACTGGTCGGGCCGGTCGAGATAGCGGACGTCGTGGGCGATCACGACCCGCGGGCAGGGTAACGGGAGCGCGGTCGTCGCCGGGATCATGCCCACCATCACGTCGGCCTTCACTTGTCGACACACTCTGGGCACCACGAACTCCGTGGCCCAGAGGCGGCTCCGCCCGAATGCAGACTCTGGCGCCACCGTGTGCGCGGTCACCTCGTGCGAGAGGTCCAGGTCTGCGTCGGCCCGCAGCACGACGTGGAGCTCGTCGCCCCTGGCGGCCCAGGCCCTAACGAGGTTCTCGGTGACGACGTGGAGGCTGCCGCCGCGCACCGGCACTGCGTCAACGACCACACGCACCGCCGGAACGATACCTGACGGCTCAGGCGCTCCCGCCGATCCAACCTGGCCGTCCGGCTGAAACGTCCTGGAGGCGCGGAGGCACCGGACGCACCGGACGCCGTCATTGTCTTAGCAAGGTTGTCGACGGTGACACGTTCCCCCTGGCATGACCCGAGGGTTCGAGGCATCTCGCTGCCCCGTGGCATCAAACAACACGGCCGGAGGACTCAGGGAAGAGGCGCCGGGGTCTGCGACCTGGCTCCAGAGTCAGAATCAAAACGAAAGCGAGCCGGCGTCAGCGTCAGCGGGCCACGTACTCGACGTCGACCCGCACCGGTGGGGACGCCGCCGCACCGCCTCCGTCGGCCAACCGGGCCCGAACTGCCGAGATGTCCCGGGTCGCAATGACGTTGGGAGTGGGGGGCTGCAGATCAGAGTGCCAGGGAGTCAGGTCGCCGTCGAGAAGATGGATCGTGTAGCCACGTCCAGTCAAGAAGGCACGCATGTCCGCCGCCGACACGCCGAAGTGTTCCGAGTGGCCGGCGTGCTCGAAGAGCAGGACAGGACTGGCAGCCGTGAGCAGCGTCTCCGCCCCCCGCATGACCGACAACTCGGCTCCCTCGACGTCGATCTTGATCAGCGCCGGAGGATCGCCGCCGACCAACTGATCGAGAGTGGTGACCGGAACCGTGATACCGCTTCGAGCACCTTCGGAGTCCGAAGGGGCCAGGCGGTTGAGCACATCGCGGTCGAGCACCTCGAAGGTGGCCTCGCCCTCTGCATCGCTCACGGCCGAACCGACCACCGAGATGTCGAGATGGTTCAGCGCCAAATTGGCCTCGAGGTCAGCCCGCACCGGCGGGAAGGGTTCGACGGCGGTGATCCGTACACCCGGGATCCGGGTTCCGACGAGGGTGGAGAACACACCGACATTGGCACCGACGTCGACGAAATGGTCGCCCGGCCGGAGGTAGCCAAGGCAGAACTGCAGCTCCTCCCACTCGTGTACCCCGTCGTAAATGGTCCACACGGCACTGAATTGGTGCGGACGGGCGCGCAATTTGGTCTTTCTGTCGACGGTCACGATCGCCTCGACGTCGCCCGAGCGGGCACGCCAGTGCCACGTCACGGCTCGCCCCTCCGCGGCCCACCGGCCGCCCTTGTTCGCCGGGTGGGTGGCGATCTCCCACACCCAGTAAGCGGAACGCCACGCCCTGTGTCCAAGGCCGCGGAGCGACGTTCCCAGAGATGCAGCGCTGTTTGTCCCGTCGCGCATCCGAGGTGTCTACCAGACACGGAGGCGGCATGACGCGACTGCCCTCGATCCTCCGACCGCTCTTCCCGCTCGTCAAAGCCTGTTCGTTGCGTACGGCGCAGGCCGTCGCACCGATCACCCGGCGGTTGCCGAGCAGCGAGGCCCGGCCGACAGCACCTGCGCACAGTGCCCGCACCGCGGCGGAGTACGCGCACACGCATCCGACAGGCGGGGTCGAGGTGGTCCAGGTGGCCGCACCGGACGAGTTGGTGCGGCCCTTGCCGGAGGGGCTCCCAGAGCGGCACCGTCAATTCTCCGCACATCAACGCGAGCAGATCGGCCCGAATGTCGTTGCCCGCGTGCGCAACGGCAGGGCCCTCGACCACTACGCAGCAGTCATCACGGAGGACGACACGCTGCTGTTCGATCTCTCGCCTTACTACGGCGTTTCCGTGCCCACCCAGCATCCAGTCTTTCTGCGGCGGCGTCTGCCCGAGGTGACGTCGGTGTCCGGATCGGTGAGCGTGCTGACCACGCGAGGCAGTGAGAACTACTACCACTTCCTCACCGACGTGCTCCCCCGACTCGAATTGTTGCGGCGGGCCGGGGTCGACTCCGATCAGTTCCTGGTCAACCGGCAGACGCGATTTCAACGTGATCTGCTGGACCAACTGGGCATCACGGCCGACCGCTGCTTGAGCACTGAGAAGTACCCGCATCTGCGGGCGGACGAACTGATCGTGCCGTCGTTACCCGACGACAACCTTCGGACACCACGCTGGATCGTTCCGTGGCTGCGTGCGCAGTTTCTACCCGAAGAGATCGCCGCTCCGCATCGCCGGCTGTACGTCGGCCGAGGAGGGAAGAAGCGCACGCGGCGTGTCGAGAACGAGGCCGAGGTCGCTGGCTGCCCTCGAACCACTCGGCTTCGAATCCATCGATCCGGGCCGCATGTCACCGGCCGAACAGGTGCGTGCCTTCGCCGAAGCGGAATGTGTCGTCGGTGCGCACGGCGCCGGTCTCACCAACCTTGCCTTCTGTCCGCCTGGTGCTGCCGTGGTCGAGCTCTTCGCCGGTGACTACGTGAACGAGTGTTTCTGGGCGTTGGCCACGACGGTAGAGGGTCTGCGCTATCGCTACCTCGTTGGTGACGGGTTGGTGAACTCGTCATGGAAAACGAGAGCGAACCGCGGTGTGGCGTCTGACATTCGCGTTGATCCTCACCAGATCCTGCGTCTTCTCAACGTCCTCGTGTCGTAGTTCCATCACCGCCGTTCCCATGCGGCGCCTGCGCCTCCAAACGGGGCGTCGGATCGACCGCGTTCGTCGTGTGCCGGGATCAGCGCCGAAACCGGCCGATCAGTGTGCATTGTGTCGAGCAACTGAGTCAGGCGAAGAGGGACCCCGGTTGGTGTCACGCGTGATTTCTGTCCGCACGAGAATTTCACGGCAAGGTTCCCGGTGCTTCGTAGTTACCCCTACAAGTTTCCGCTCTCTTGAGCCGTACCGGGGGTGACGAGTGTTGCCAGCGCCAGTGCAAGAACGACACACCACACCGTCCTCGCGGATCGTGGTCCATGACTACTCGGGTCACCCGGGCCAGGCGCAGTTGAGCCGTGCCCTGGCCCGTCGGGGCTACGACGTGACGCACCAGCACTGCCCCTCCTACACCACGGGCAAGGGCTCGCTCCAGCACGAGCCCGGTGACCCGACCACCTTGACCTTCGAGGCGTGCCCGATGGACGGCACGTTCGCCAAGTACTCCGCGGTGACCCGGATCCGCCAGGAGCTCGACTACGGCCGCCGCGCCGGGCGTCGCATCTCCGAGCACGAGCCCGCGCGTCGCGGTCATCAGCAACGTGCCGCTGCTCGCGCACTCCGTCCTGGCCCGTCACCTCCGGCGCCGTCAGGTCCCGATGGTCTTCTGGCACCAGGACATCTACTCCGAGGCGATCGGCGTCGCCGCCCGTCGCCGGCTCCCGGTGCTCGGAGGGCTCGTCGCCCGCCTCGCCGACCGGCTCGAGCGGAGGATCGCTCGGCGCAGCGCGGCCATCGTGGCGATCTCGCCGACGTTCCTCGAGCGCCTCGCGGAGTGGGGCGTCGCCGACAAGACCACGGTCGTCCCCAACTGGGCGCCCGATCGACGAGCTCCCGGTCCGCCCGCCGAACAACGCGTGGAGCCGGCGGATGGGCCTCACCGACACTCCCGTCGTGCTGTACTCGGGCACGCTGGGCCTGAAGCACGACCCGAGCATCCTGGCGCTGATCTCCGAGCAGCTGCCGGATCTCACACCCGGCGGCCAAGGTCGTGGTGGTCTCCGAAGGCAAGGGCCGCGACTGGCTCGAGAGCGTGGAAGCGCGAGCAACGTGGCCGACAATCTCGTCCTGCTCGACTTCCAGCCCTACGAGGACCTGCCCGACATGATGGCGAGCGCCGACGTGCTCGTCGCCATCCTCGAGCCGGACGCGTCCAGGTTCTCGGTCCCCTCCAAGGTGCTGACCTACCTGTGCTCGAGCCGGGCGATCCTCGGCGTGCTGCCGCCCGACAACTCGGTGGCGCGAGATCCTGAGCACCGCAGGAGGCCGGCGTCGTGGTCGACCCGTCCGATCGGGCCCTCGTGGCGAAGCGGGCCGCCGCCTGCTGAACGACCCGCGACCTTGCCGCTCCATGGGGCGGGCCGGGCGTCGCTACGCCGAGCGCACGTTCAGCCCCGAGACGGCGGCCGACCAGTTCCTCGGTGTCTTCGGCGACCTGGTGCCGCGCCGCAGCCGATTCGCCGCGACCTCGGACGCCGCGGCGGCCAGCCGCGCCGGGCCGACGTCGCGCCTGGCGTCGATCGGAGAGGCCAGCTGAGCGGCCGCCGGGACGGTCCAAGGGGTCTGCGCCGAGCAGAGAGTCCGGCGCCGACCATGAGAATCGGCCGCTTCAGGCGTTCTACTGCAAACGAAGAGGGAGGACGAGTCCGATGAAGAACGTGTTGGTGACCGGTGCCGGTGGGTTCATCGGGGGCCATCTGGTGGCGCGGCTGCGCGACATGGGCGTCGAGCACATCCGCGGCGTCGACCGGGTGCCGCTCGACGAGTGGCATCAGCGTTTCGACGACGTCGACAGCCGCTACGCCGACCTGCAGGACTAGGCCATCTGCCAGCATGCGCGGTCGAGGGCATCGACACCGTCTTCAACCTGGCGGCCGACATGGGCGGCATGGGGTTCATCGAGAACAACAAGGCGCTGTGCATGCTCTCGGTGCTGATCTCGACCCACATGCTCGAGGCGGCCCGCCACGCCGGCGTGCAGCGCCTCTTCTACTCGTCCTCGGCCTGCGTCTACGCCGCCGGCAAGCAGGAGTCACCCGAGGTCGAGCCGCTGCGCGAGGCCGACGCCTACCCGGCCATGCCCGAAGACGGCTACGGCTGGGAGAAGCTGTTCAGCGAGCGCATGGCCCGCCACTTCTACGAGGACTTCGGCCTCGAGACCCGCGTCGCCCGCTACCACAACGTGTACGGGCCGCTCGGGCACCTACGACGGCGGCCGCGAGAAGGCGCCGGCCGCCATCTGCCGCAAGGTCGCCGCGGCCGTGCTGAACGGCACCAACGAGATCGAGATCTGGGGCGACGGCCTGCAGACGCCGAGCTTCACCTACATCGACGACTGCGTCGAGGGCACGCTGCGGCTCACGGCGAGCGACGTGCGCGAGCCGCTCAACATCGGCTCGGAGCAGCTGGTCACGATCAACGAGCTCGTCGACATCGTCGAGGGCATCGCCGGCGTGACGCTCAAGCGCAACTACAACACCTCGGCGCCCCAGGGCGTCCGTGGCCGCAACAGCGACAACACGCTGATCAACGAGCGGCTGGGCTGGGCGCCCTCCATCACCCTCGAGGACGGCCTGCAGAACACCTACAAGTGGATCTTCGACCAGATGAGCGAGGGCTGCCGCCCATCACCCGCTGACCACTCGCTCGAGCCGTGCAGGCGGCGACGAGGGCTGACGCATGACCAACCAGGCGACCGCTCGGTCCGATGCCGACGTGGCCCTGCCGTGGCAGCGACCGTGACCACCCGACGCACCCGGACCGGTCGGGCACCCGGCGTCGCGTCCCGGCACGACCGCGCGGCCGTCGGCACCTCGGCGTCCTGACGCACCGCGCCCTCCCAGCGTCGAAGCGATCGACGGCTCGCGCCAGCGCGTCATGGCGCTCACCGTCGTCGACCAGGCTGCGTCGAGCGCCTCGAACTTCGCGCTGGCCTTCGTGGTCGCCCACTACAGCGACGCCCACGTCCTGGGCGTCTTCGCCATCGTCACGACGACGTACATCCTCACGCAGGGCCTGGTCCGGAGCCTGACCAGCGACTGCCTGCTGACCCGCCACGACGCCGACGACGGCGTCATGGACGCCTACGAGCGTGCGGGCTTCCTCTCCGCCCTGATCTGCGCGGTCGGCGATCTCGGTGGCGCTCCTCGTGGTCAGCCTGGCCTTGCAGCCCCGAGCTCCGCCTCACCTTCGTCATCTTCGCGCGTGTCGTTCCCGCTCCTGGCGTGCCAGGACTTCGCGCGATACATCGGGATCAGCCGCTACAACCCCGCCTATGCCGTCTGGCTCGACGCGGCGTGGCTCGTCCTGTTCGTCGCGGCTACGTGGTCCTGCGCCACGCAGGGCCTGCTGTCGCTCCCGTGGCTCTTCGGCTCCTGGACGCGCAACGCGGTGCGGCTGTCGGGCTCTACGCCGCTCTGGAACCACCTGTCCGCTCCGCCACCTCGAGCACAGCTCGGCCTTCTGGTTCCAGCAGCGAGCGCGCCGTCGGCTTGCGCTTCGCCGGCCAGTGGCTGCTCGTCAGCTCGTGGACCTACGTGGCCATCTACCTCTTCGTCCTGCATCTTCTCGGTCGCCGTGATCGGCCAGTTCAAGCTGGCGCAGGTCGCCTTCGGCCCGGTCACGGTGCTGTACCAGGGCATCGTCACGGCCATGGTCGCGCTGGCGGCCCGGCACTTCCAGGTCGACAGCGCAAGGCGCTGCGCTTCGTCCTGCTCGGCGGTGTGGCGACGGCGGCCGTCATGCTGGCCTGGCTCGTCGTCATCTACTTCATCCCCGTCGCCACCATGACCAAGGCCGCTCGGCCCGACCTGGCCGCCGGCCCACCGGCTGGTGCCGCTGATGGGACTCGGCTTCGCCCTGAGCTCCTCCCGGGCGCGGCCGCGTCGGGCCTCCGCTCGATCCGCGCCGCCAAGGAGAACCTCCGCCTGGCCCTCTCCATGGTCCCGGTCCTCTTGCTGTGTTGCATGACGGGCGCCGTGGTCTGGGGCGTCCAAGGTGCCGCGGGCGGCCTCTGCGCCGGCTTCGTCGTCTACGCGGTCGTGGGCTGGATCATGCTGATCCGCGCCGTTCGGCGCTTCGAGCCCGACGCGCCGACTATCGAGCCCGTTCTCGAAGTCGCCGAACCCTGATCCGTACGTCCCCGCCCGTCGCCACTCGCCTCCCGCCTCCCGCCCCTGGTCACCCCTCGGGAGCGATGCCCCTCACGAAGTCGGCGACCGTCCGCCTCTCCTGCGTCCGCCACCGCCCGCAGGGCGGCCGGCCAAGGGATTCGCCGCCGGACTCGTCATGGTGGTCCACATCGGCGACGGGCCCGAAGTAGTGGCGCGCCCGTTCGGGCCGACAAACGTCAGCTCGGCATTGGCGTTCCCGCGGACCGTCCATCCGTTGCTATGGACGAGGTGGTGGTGGTAGCTGCACAACAACGCCAGGTTGGGCAGATCGGTCCTGCCGCCCTTGATCCACCAGTCAACATGATGCGGTTCGGTAAAGATCGTGTTCCGACAGCCCGGGAAGCGACAACATCGATCTCGTCGCCATATCTCACGCCGCTGGGTTGCAGTCGCATCCCGACGTTGACGCCCCTCGTACATGGTGTGGCCCGAATCGTCGTCCACCGCAATGACGAAGGTGGAGTCACAGAGAAGTCGGCGCACGGTCTCGAGGCTGATCAGACCGCCCTGCTCGAGGTCGCCCGCCAGGCCCGTCGGCGTGCCCTCGGGGTCGATGAGGGCTTGGAGGGGAGCATGGAGCACGGCGAAGAACGGGCTGCGGGCAGACGGGACCCCGTGTCCAGGTTGGTCGCCCTTCTCTCGCCCGTCGTCCTTCCGTCCATGGACCTCGTCCGGAGCACGGGCGCCGCCGCGGGTTCCGGTCGATCCGCCCACGGAGCGCAGGATTCCGAGAAGGGCATCGCAGCATCTCTGGTCCCATGCCGTCTCACCGTCGCTCGGGATGGCCTTGGCCTGGGCCTGGATGCAGGCCTTCGTTGATGCGTAGTCCTCTGGCGGGAGCTGGACCGACATCGTGCGGCACGGGTCGTTGAAGCGCAACGACCGGGCTTCGTAGGCCGCCTGGTCGTTTGCCGCGGTCGGTCGTTTGCGTGCTCGCAGCTGCTGACCCAGCTCGTGGACCGTGCACCGCTTGGCAGTGTCGGCCAACTCTCGATCGGTCTCGGGCGTGGCCACGGCGGCGGCCAGCCGCATTTTGTCGAGGCCGATCTCACCGGTGCTCAGGGCCCGAGTCAGCACCGGGAGATCCATCGCCTTGTCGCCAACCTGGTCAAACACCCTGGCGGTCGCGTTCGACACGCCAAAGCGGGCAACCTGCCAGTCGCGCGACGAGGGAGCGCCATCCTCGCGAAACGACTCACGACGGTTGACTTCTCCCTGCATTTGGACGATGGCTCCGTCGGCGACGGCCCTGAGCCGATGCCAGGCGTCGAGGCCGCTACTGAGGCCCTGGGCAGACATCCGACTCACCGAGGCCAGGTCCAGCGGCGTACGTTCGAACTCCTTCAGAACCGCCCGGAGCGTTTCGGGGATCGAATCGACCACATTCGTTGCCATCGTGAGAGAACGGTCGGTCTGGACGCCGTGTGTGCGAAATCCCTCCTCGCTCTTCGGCGAAATCTTCTTGTTGACGTCGCCGCAGCAGCAGCCGGCGGCTGCGGCCGTATCGATCACTCCACCGAGGACAAGCTCGCTTGGGCCAGGGCGCCGTTTGAGCGCAGGGCTGAGACGACGCCCGCAGCGCCGGCGATCAGGGCCAGCACGAACGCGGTGACGGAGAACGCGTGGGCCGCACGCTCCATCGAGCCCGTGTCCCCTCCGGCAACGGTGAAGATCGATCCAGTGAGAGCAAGGCCCAACGCAGTCCCCATCCCTCGGGACATGTTGAGGACGCCCGAGGCCATCCCCGCCTGCCGTTCCGGGGCAGCGCCCATGATCGAGGCGTTGTTGGGCGAGGTGAAGAGCCCCATGCCCACGCCGATGGCTGCCAAGAGAAAGAGGAACGGCACTGTCGAGGGTCGGGTCCCCGCCATCACACCCAGGGCCAGCGTCACGAGGGTCATGCCCGAGACGGTCAGCGGGCGAGCACCCAACCGGTCGGCGAAGCGCCCGGCCAGCGGAGCCACGATCCCAAAGGCCAACGGCATGGCCATCAACTCGAGTCCCGAGCGCGCAGTCCCAAGACCCAACCCGCGTTCGAAATAGAAAGGCACCAGGAGCAGTACGCCGAACATCACGAGGTAGGAGAGGACGCCCGAGACGATCCCGGTCGAGAATTGCCCGGAGCGGAACAAGCCCAGGTCGAGCATGGGGTCCTTGTCACTCCGTTCGTGCCACACGAAAATGACCAGGAGGACGGCTGCCGCGAGGAACAGGGCGACGATGGTGGTCGAGCTCCAGCCCAGTGACGCCCCGAAAGAGATGGCCGAGAGCAGCGCCACCACCGCCGGGAAGAAGAGGGCGAGTCCGGTCCAGTCGAAGGCAACCCGGGCGAGCAGGTTGCGGCTCCGGGGCACCAGCAGGATCGCCGCCACGGCACCGAAGACGCCGAAGGGGACGTTGACGAAGAAGATCAAGCGCCAACCGCCCGCTGCCAGGAGCAAGCCCCCGACGGTGGGACCCACCGCCAGGCCGAGCGCCTGGGCTGCACCCTGCAGGCCGATCGCCTTGCCGAGCGATTTCTCCTCGACCACGAGCACGATGATGGCGAGGCTGTTTGCCTGCAGCATCGCCGCTCCGACGGCCTGGAAGGCCCGGAAGATACACAGTGCGGCGAGGTCCGGCGCCAAGCCGCAGAGCACGGAGGCGAAGGTGAAGATGACGAAGCCGTAGACGTAGAGGAGTTTCCGGCCCCACATGTCGGCGAACCGACCGACTGCCGTCACGGTGGCGACGAGCACCAGCAGGTAGGAGAGACCGACCCACGTCACCGCGCCGACCGAGGCGTCGAAGGTCCGCTGTAGCGTCGGCAGCGCCACGGTGACGATGGAGGCGTCGAGCTGACCCATGAAAGCGCCGACGCAGACGGCGGCGACCGCGAACCAGGGCGCGTCGGGCCGGTCCCTGATCAACTGGGGTCGTCGTGGCTCGACCAGTAGCCGGTCCCATGTCCACGTCCACGGTTTGGACACCGTCGATCCGGCGCCCACCTCGTCGTCGGTCACCCGTCCGCCACACCGCCCCAGGTCACGGAGGCCGATCCGCGGATGTCGCGCGACGAGGCGCCGACCAGGATCTCGTAACGACCCTGGTCGGACCGCCAGCGGTGCGTGTCGACGTCCCAGTAGCGGTATGCGTCGGCATCGAGCGGCAGTCGCACTGACTCGCGTGCGCCGGCGTCGAGCGTGACCTTGGCGAAGGCTGCCAGTTCGCGGTCGGGTCGCTCGACCCGAGGGTCCACTGCTCGCACGTAGACCTGGACGACTTCGGTTCCTCGCTGTGTGCCGTTGTTGACCAGCTCCACCACGACGGCATCGGGTGTCACCGCAATGTCGTCGAACACGATGTCGCCGTAGGACAGTCCGTGCCCGAATGCGAACAACGGCGTGACACCCTTGGTCTCATAGAAGCGATAACCGACGAGGACGCCCTCCTCATAGACCACCTGGCCGTCGACGCCCGGATAGCGCGACGCATCGCCTCCAGTCGGACCGTCGTCGGCCCGTACCGGGAGGGTGATCGGCAGTCGGCCACTCGGCTCCGCGGCCCCCACGATGATGTCGGCCACGGCGTCAGCCCCCTCTTCGCCGCCGTACCAGGGAAGAAGGACGGCACCGGCGCGGGCGGCCCAGGGCATCTCGACGGGGGAGCCCGCGTTCACGACGACCACGGTGCGTGGGTTCGCCTCGATGACGGCCTCGACCAGCTCGCCTTGGCGTCCGGGCAAGGAGAGGTCCGCCCGGTCTCGCCCCTCGGACTCCCACTGGGCGTTGGAGCCGACCACCACCACGGCCACGTCGGCATCCTGGGCGGTCGCCACTGCGCGCTCGAACTCGTCCGCAGCGTCGGGGCGGCCGGCGGCGATGCGCACCCCCATGAGGACGCTTCGTTTCGACCGCGGCCAGATGTCGACCTGCAGGGCGTAGGGCCGACCGGCTTCGAGGGTGTGCTCGACCTGCACCAGCGTGCTGCCCGCACCGTAGAAGCCATCGCCCGGCTGCGGGTCGGAGTTGTCGACGACGATCATGCCGTCGAGGCGGAGCACCGAACGCCCCGCGCTCTCGAGTCCGAGACGCCACGGGCCCGAAAGGTCAGGGGTGAACGTGCCGGTGAGGCGGATGGAGTACGAGCCGATGGTCAGGCCGTCCCGCGGCTGCCCCAGCCACATGACGCGGGAGAGGCGGGCAGGCTCGACGTGGACCGGATCGCCCGAGAGATCGGTGTTGTCGAAGTACTCCAGGGTGAAGCTTGCGGCTTCGCCCCCCGCCGACATGAGCGCCATGTCCATGGAGGGCAGGCCACGGTCGATGCGGCAACCGACCTCGTAGGAGAGGTCAACGCCGGGCAGGCGATCCGAGAGGGCCTCGACCAGACCCCGCCGCCGGTGTGGCGTCACCTCCGAGCTGCCGCCTCCCATCGCCATCTGCACGGCATTGGGACCGATGACAGCGATGCTCGAGACATCGGGTGCGCCAGACGTTTTGTCGGCGCCGTCGGGCAGGGCGTCGCCGGAGGGGGCTGCTCGGAGGGGGAGCAGACCGTCGTTGACGAGGAGGATGGTGCCCTCGGTCGCCACGGCTCGCGCGATGGCCCGGTGTTCGGGCCGGTCCTCCTCGTGCTCGGGTCCGCGCTCGTACGTGCCGTCGAGTATTCCGACCCGCTCCATCAGTTGCAGCATGTGGCGGACCTGGCCGTCGAGGACGGACTCGGCCACAACGCCCTCGCGCACGGCGGCGCCCAGGGTGGGTCCGAGCCAGGCCGAGGGTCCGGGCATCTCGAGGTCGAGCCCAGCATCGGCGGCAGGCCCGGTCGAGTGCGTGCCGAACCAGTCCGATATGACCAGCCCGTCGAAGACCCATTCGTCACGCAGGATGCGACCGAGCAGGTCGGGCTGCTCGCAGCAGTAGACCCCGTTGAGCTTGTTATAGGCAGTCATCACGGACCAGACGTGGGCCTCCTGTACGGCGGCTTCAAAGGCCACGAGGTGGATCTCCCGAAGAGCGCGCTCGTCCACCTCGGCGCTGATGGTCATCCGCTCGTGCTCCTGGTCGTTGCAGGCGTAGTGCTTGATGCAACAGGCCACCCCGCGGCGCTGGACGCCCCGCACGTAGGCGACCGCGATGCGGGCCGTCAGCCGCGGGTCCTCCGAGTAGGACTCGAAGGTGCGGCCGGCCAACGGCGTGCGGGGGATGCAGACGGTGGGCCCGAGGAGGACGTTGACGCCCTTGGACTGGGCCTCGGCGGCCAGCACCTCGCCCATGCGCTCGACGAGCTCGGGATTCCAGGTGGAGCCGATGGCCATGCCGCAGGGGAGTGACAGCGAACGGCGGCCGGTCAGGCTCTCACCGCGCACTCCCGAGGGGCCGTCGGACACTTTGAGGGACGGGATGCCGAGGCGCTCGACCGGCGGGACGAACCACAGGCTGGCCCCGGCGGTGAGGGACGCCTTCTCATCGAGGGTCAGGCGCTCCAGCAGATCGTCGATGCGGGACGAGGCCGACGTGGTCGGCACGGTCGGTGTGGGGAGCGTTGTCGGCGATGGGTCGGGCGTCTCGGGCATTTCCTACCTCCGCTCCGTTGTTACCACGCCTCACAGAGTGGACGGCGACGATCCAGCGCAGGCGGAATCGCGGTTGTCCGCTCGTTCCGCTGGCGCCGCTCGTCCCGGTGAGCTTGCTGGCGCCGACCGACTCGACACGACGATCCGTGACGGATTGGCGACGGGCTGGTGACGGGCAGCACCCAAGGCAGAGCCCGGGCCTGTCCGCCCGGAGCGCGAGTCAGTCCGTCGGGCCGGTCCAGAGCGGCTCAGGGATGTCGAAACCGATCCCGCTACCCCAGGCGTTGCGATAGGAGACCTCGTGCACCGGACGCCGCGCCGCCACGCCCCACGACCCCGTCGGGTAGCCGAAGCTGACGGTGCCCGAGAGAACCCAGCCTTGGTCCGCCGGGACCTCGAGGATCTCGAAGGTCTCGGCCGGGTGGAAGAACTGGAGCAACGCGGTCAGGCAGCTGCCCACGCCCTCGGCCCGGGCGGCCAGCATGGCGCTCCACACGGCCGGGTAGATGGAGCCGCCGGTGGGGTCGTGCTGGCTGAAAGGGAACAGATACAGCGGTACGACTTCGAAGTGGTCGGCCAGCCACTGGGCGGAGCGCTGGACCTTGAGCACCTGGATCGACTCGGGCGCGTCCGGGTTGGCGTGGGCGGCGGCGATCTGGTCCTTGTAGATCGTCTTCCACAGCTCGCCCATGGCGTGTTGGTAGAGAGGCGCCAGGGCGGCCTTTTTCGCAGGGTCGTCGAGGAGAAGGAAGCGCCAGTTCTGCTGGTTGCCGCCGGAGGGGGCCCGGATGGCCGCATCGAGGATGCGGGCCTGGACGTCGTGGGGGACAGGGTCCGGGCGGACCCGGCGCATGGCGCGGCGTCGTGTACAGCGCCTCGTGGAGTTCCATAACCGGCGACACTAGGTCGCGCCCGGAGACGATGCCGTGAAGCGAGCGACGTCGAAAGCGTCAGCCGACGGCGACGCGGCAGGCGCCCGCGCCGGCGTCGAATCCCTGGCCGGACTCGTACATCGGCTCGTACGTCCCCGCCGGCGCCACCCAGACGTCGCCGCGGGCATCGAACTCGACGACGTAGGCGTCGGCGCCTGGGGCCTTGCCCAACCATGGACCGCCCACGACATCAGAGGTCAGCCGGGCGTAGTTCGCTTTGTAGGTCGACTCGCTCCACGGGTTCGGAGGCGACGGATAGGTGCCCTTGTCCATCCAGTACGCCGTCACCGCCACCTCGACCGTTCGCAGGTCGGCTTGGCACTGGAGGTCGGCCGTCTGCGCCGCCTGCGAGGACAGCTGCGCCGGCGGCCCCACCGCGGCGACGATGGCCGAACTGTCGCGGGTGGTCAGCGAGCTCATGGCGATGATCCCGACCGTCAACGCCACCAGGAAGAGGACCAGCGTGGCGAAGCCGATGATGATGCCGGCCAGGGCGAGGCGATCTCCTCGTTGGGCGTCGCGCGACCAGCGAATGGCCCGGCGGGCCCGAAAGCCGAAGATGATGCCGAGCACGGAGCCGACTCCGAGCAACCCGAGGAGGGAGAGGACGAACGAGGCGACGGCCAACCCGTTTGTCCGCGCCACGACGGGGGCGGGCGGCCCGGTCGGGCGCTCCGGCCGCATGCGCACCAGCGAGGGGGGGCGGCGCGACGGCTCGTCGAGCCATGGGCTGACCACCGAGGCGGGTGGGTACCGGGAGACGACCTCGAGACTGGCGGCGGGCGCCAGCAACGACTCCAGATCGTCTTCGAACCAGCCGACGCCGCGCCACCGACGTGTCCGGCTCCACATCGCACCATCCCAGAAGGCTTGGATGTTGCGCCGGTAGTCGATGGTGTACCAACCGGGCGCGGACAGGAAGTCGGCGACGCCCTCAAGCGCCTCGTCCTCCGACCCTGCCGGAATGGTCTCCTCGAACTCTCGATCGGCATGCCCACCCATCGAGCACAAGGCTACGTGGCCTTGCGAAAATTAGCTCAGGCGGTTGCACCCTCATTGAGTAATTGCACTCGGTCCATCGCCTCGATGTACTCCTCGACCATCCCGAGCACCACGTCCCGGGTGCGGCGCACACTGGTCGCCGCTCCGATGACCTGACCGGCCGGATTGAAGTTCACGTCGCGCGCCTCCTCGGGATACGCGTGCCCACGCGACACGCACTCGATGGCCACCATCATCTGCAGCGGCATCCCCAGCGGCTTCGGGTTACCCGGCGCGTCCCAGGCGTCGGTCCAGTCGTTCTTCAACAAGCGGCACGGCTTCCCGGTGAAGGAGCGGGAGCGCACCGTGTCGCGCGACGTCGCCTTCAAGTACGACTCCATCTGCTTGGGCGGCACGTCGGCCTCCTCGACGGTGAGCCAGAGCGAGCCGGTCCACACGCCGGACGCGCCCATGACCATGGCGGCCGCCATCTGACGCCCCGACCCGATGCCACCGGCAGCCAACACGGGCAGCGGCGCCACAGCGTCGATCACCTCGGGCCACAACACGATGGAACCGACGTCGCCGGTGTGGCCTCCGCCTTCGGAACCCTGGCAGATCACGATGTCGACGCCGGCCGCCTTGTGGTTCAGCGCGTGCTTCACCGATCCGGCCAACGCTGCCATCAGCATCCCGTGCTCGTGCACCTGCGCGATGACGTCGTCGGGCGGCGTCCCGAGTGCGTTGGCCACCAGCTTCACCTTGGGGTGTTGCAGAATCACCTCGACCAACGGGGCCGCGGTGGCCGCCGTCCAGCCGAGCAGCTCGCGTCGGGGCCCGCCGTCGAGCTCGGGCACGCCGTGGTCGGCCAGGATCTTCTTGGCAAAGGTGCGGTGCTCCTCGGGGATCATCGCCTTCAGCTCGGCCTCGAGCTTGACCGGGTCGATCTCGTCCATGCCCTCGTACTTGCCCGGGATCACGATGTCGACGCCGTAAGGGTTGTCGCCCACGTGGTCATCGAGCCAGGACAGTTCCACTTCGAGCTCGTCGGCCGAGAAACCGACCGCACCGAGCACACCCAACCCGCCGGCGTTGCTGACCGCTGCCGCCACGTCGCGGCAATGGGTGAAGGCAAAGATCGGGAACTCGATCCCGAGTCGATCGCAAAGCTCGTTGTGCACCGGTGGAACCTCCTGACTGGGCTGCCCGGATGGGCGGCAGGGGCGTACGTCGGGCGGCGGCAAGCCCTCCGGCCAACCGGTTGCCCGAGACCGCCCCGGCAACTAGAACAGATTCTACTTTTTGGCGGGCACCGACGCAGGTCCTGTGCCCGGCGGACGAAGTCCCCTGGCCGGACCAGCCCCTCGACGGACTAGGCCCGTCCGTTCAGGGGGACGGCAGCTGCGTCCGCAGCCTCCTCCTCCTGATCGGCGAACTGGGTGCGGTAGAGCTCGGCGTAGAGCCCGTTCTCGGCCAGCAAGTCGGCATGGGTCCCGCGCTCGACGATGCGGCCGCCGTCGATCACGAGAAGCTCGTCCGCCTCGCGCACGGTGGAGAGCCGGTGGGCGATGACGAGCGAGGTGCGGCCGCTCAGCGTCTCTCGCAGCGCCCGCTGGACCGCCGCTTCCGACTCGGAGTCGAGATGCGCGGTGGCCTCGTCGAGCACGACGATGTCGGGTGCCTTCAGCAGCAGGCGGGCCAGGGCCACCCGTTGCTTCTCGCCTCCCGACAGCCGGTAGCCGCGCTCGCCGATCACCGTGTCGAGTCCGTCGGGCAGGTCGTCCACGATGTGACCGATCTGCGCCTGCTCCATGGCCCGGAGCACCTCGGCCTCGCTGGCCTCGGGTCGGGCATAGAGAAGGTTGGCCCGCAGCGTGTCGTGGAAGAGGTGAGGGTCCTGGGTGACCACGCCCACGACGTCGCGTAACGAGGCCATGGTGGCGTGGCGCACGTCGACGCCATCGATGCGCACGGCGCCGCCGGTCACGTCGTAGAGCCTGGGCACCAGGTTCGAGATCGTCGTCTTGCCGGCGCCCGAGGGGCCCACCAGCGCCACCATCTGGCCGGGCTCGACCGAGAAGGACACGTTGTGCAGCACCTCGTGGCGCAGGCCTGACTCGAGGACGGCCACCGATTCGAGCGAGGCCAGCGAGACATCGTCGGCGCTCGGATAGGTGAAGCTGACGTTGTCGAATTCCACGGAGGCGTTGCCGCGCCCGATGGCGATGGCGTCGGGGTCCTCTTGGATCATCGGGACGATGTCCAGGACCTCGAAGAGGCGCTCGAAGGAGACCAGGGCAGTCATCACATCCAGGTTGACGTTCGAGAGCTGGGTCAGCGGCCCATAGAGGCGGGTCAGATAAGCCGTCAGGGCGACCAGGGTGCCGAGCGACATCGCGCCGTCGACCGTCGCTACGCCGCCGAAGCCGTACACGAGGGCGGTGGCCAGGGCCCCCGTCAGTGTGAGCGAGACGAAGAACACGCGGGAGTAGGTGGCCTGCGAGATGCCGATGTCGCGCACCCGTCCCGCCTTCGCCTCGAACGTCGTGGCCTCGGCCTCGGGGCGCCCCAGCAGCTTGACCAGCATGGCGCCGCCCACCTGGAAGCGCTCCTGCATGACCATGTTCATCTCACTGTTGAGGTTGTAGCCCTCTTTGGTCAGCGATCCGATGCGCTGGCCGACGAAGCGGGCCGGGATCAGGAACAGCGGCACCAGGATGAGCGCGGCCAGGGTGATCTTCCAGCTGAGGAAGAACATGGCGGCCAGGACGATGACCACGGTGACGAAGTTGCCGACAACGTTGGAGAGAAGGTCGGTGAACGCCTGCTGGGCGCCGATGACGTCGTTGTTCAACCGGCTCACCAGGGCGCCGGTCTGGGTGCGGGTGAAGAAGGCCAGAGGCATGCGCTGGATGTGGCGGAACACCTTGGAGCGCATGTCGTAGATGAGGCTCTCCCCGATATAGGCCGAGATCCGTCGCTCGGTCAGCACGAGACCGGCATCGACCACGGCCAGGACGGCCACCAGGACCGACAGCCAGATCACCAGGTCAGAGTCGTGCTTCAGGATGCCGTTGTTGATGATGCCGCGCAGGATCAGGGGGGTGACTGCCCCGACTGCCGCGTCGAGGATGACCACGGGGATGAAGACGGCCAGGATCTTCCTGTACGGGACGGCGAACGTGAGCATGCGCCGGGCGGTGCCCTTCTTGACCCGGTGCTGGAGGACCGCCCGGTCCTGGCGCATGGATCGCATGCCGCTGAAGCCACCACCGCGCCCCACCCCCCATTGCGTGTCCCCGCATAGCCATGGGTGCAACCTACCTGTCGCCTTGTGAGAGCCTCGGTCGCTGGTCGGAGGTTCAACAAGGCCCCAACAAGGGTCCAACATCCGTTTGCTGGGAGAAAGCCAGGGGTAGGGGGTGGGTGTGGGCCGGATCCGAGGTGGTTGGAACGTTGTGTCAAGTTCCCGGCGGGCCGAGCCGAGAACTGTGTCGGAAGCACACGGTGGTCTGCATTTCAGCTGGCGAGGACCGAAATGGTCCTTAAGCCCCATAGACCGCGGCCCAACGGCCACCGTACGATTTTCCGAGCGTAGGCACGCGTGTGACCAGGTAAAGGAGGGGGCGGTCTTGACACTGAGCGAGATGTTCGCCGATGACGAAGCTCGCACGTTCGAACAGCAGAAGGACGAGGTGCTCGCGCTCGTGGCCCAGGCCGCCGACCTGGAAGGGCCGGACCAGTACCTGCGTCGGGCTGTGCACCGCTGCCGCCGAGCCCACAACCCTGCAGAGTTCGACGAGGCCTACGAGTCGCTGGTCGAGGCCATCGTCACCGCTCCGCTGACCGCCTGACGCAACGACGCGCTGCATCGGTGCCGCCCCTCCGGGGGGAGGGCGTGCGCCGACGGCGAGCCTGCCGCCTCGACAAGTCGAGGCAACGGTTCGGGTGGTGTGTTAGCTGCTGGTGACGGGCACGGTGGCCCGACGCCGGATGAACGTAGTAACCAGGAACAGGGTCGCAATGATCGCCATCAGCAAGACGACGGCGCCCATGATGTCGGCGCCCGTCATGACGACGTTGGATGTGCGTCCTGCGATGTGATCCGCCAGCTGTTGGTGGACCACGCCCGAGCGATGGCGCACGGCAGCCGACGCGAGGGACGCGCCGCCTAACAAGACGTAGCCGATGATGCTCCCGGCCGCTGTCGCCAACAGCGCCGTATTCAATTTATTGAGTCGCAAGTCCTACCGCCTCCCAACTAGAGCAAGGATTTGCTGTGTTCGCCAATGCGGTTTCACTCAACTCGGGAAACGCTCCGAAAGCGACTCCCTTGCGGGGGGAGAGATCAACCAACGCCTATGTAACAGCTAAAGCGGGCGAAGCACAAGCGCGTCTTCAATTGCAATGTCAATATGTCTCTCGGAGGGCTCCTTTCAGACATCCGATGGTCCTCGAAACGACCTATAGCGCTGGAACCATGCACAAATGCGACGTCACGGTCGTGCCGTGGAATGGCCCATGTGTTGACCTTTCTGACCCGTATGAGCGAGACGGAATTGCCTCAGACCGCCGCTGAGTAGCGCAGCAAAACGGCGACACCGTGGAGAGTGGGTGGGCGTCGGAACCACCGGGAGCCCTCGTCGGCGACAGAAGCATGCTGAGCCTTCGTTTGTGCTGCGACTGAAGCGTCAGTAGGCGCCCGTGCCGCGGATCATGGTTTTAGGCGTCTCGAACATGATCTTGAGATCCCACCAGAGCGACCACGAGCTGACGTAGAGGTAGTCGAGCTGGATCAGGTCCGTGCGGGACAGGTCGTTGCGCCCAGAGACCTGCCAGAGACCCGTGATGCCGGGACGGACTTCGAAGCGCCGAGTGGCCCAGCCTTCGACTTCGGACTCCTCCGGAACGAACGGGCGTGGCCCCACCACCGACATGTCTCCCTTGAAGACGTTCACGAACTGGGGAATCTCGTCGATGCCGGTCTTGCGCAGGATGGCGCCGAAGCGCGTGATGCGGTTGGTCAATGCCGCCTTGCCGCGGAGTTCGTGGAGGGGGCCATCGGCGGCCACAGGCAGCGGAGCGAGCTCCAGTTCCTCACCGTCGACCGGCGCATGACCATTGGTCTGTCCGTTGCCATCCGTGTGCCCGTTGAGCTGGCCGTGCCCGTTGAGCGGCCCGTTCCCATTGATGTGCCCGTTGCCGTTGAGCTCCTCACCGAGCGGGGTAGGCCCATGGCCGTTGGCGGCCAGCACGCCAATCGCGATCTCCTTGGCCCTCTCGTTCCCGCCATCGGGCTCGACCGTCATGGAGCGGAACTTGTTGACCGTGAAGGGCTGTCCGTAGCGGCCCAGCCGTACCTGACGGAAGAACACGGGGCCGGGAGAACTCAACTTCACGCCGATGGCGACGACCAGGAGCAGGGGCGACGAGACGACCAGGATGAGGCCGCTCACGATGATGTCGAACAACCGTTTCATCAGCTGGTCCCACGTGCTCAGGTGGGGCTGGGCAATCTCGAGGAAGGGCATGCCAGAGAGGTCGCTGAGCTTCGATCGCCAACTGATCAGCTCGAAGTAACGCGGGACCATGGCGATGTGGACGGTCTCGGACAGGGCGCGGTAGATGTTGAGGACCTCGGGTGAGAATTGGCCGCTGGGGGCGACCAGAATGCGGTGGACGTCCAGCTCCTCACAGATCTTGGGCAGGTCTTCCAACCGGCCGAGTGCGCCATCGAGGGGCCTGTCGCTGTCGACGACCCGGCCCACCAACGTCATGCCGGGGTCCTGGCCCACGCTCAGCATCATGCGGTCGACCGCCGTGCCGGCGCCGACCACGAGCACCCGAGAGGTCGTGAGGGCGTGGAGGAAGTAGCGCAGAAGCATGCGTCCGATGGTGATGACGACCACACCGACGATGACCGCTGCGACGAGCTGTGTGGGATACGGCTCGACCACGCCGAAGAACCCGTGGAGGAGTGCACCGACAGCGAGACCCAGGACGCAACCGACGCCGACGCCGAAGCCCAGCTCGCGCGCCTCGAGGAAGGCGCTCGGCTGGAGACGCTGACTCGTGGTTCGGTAGACGCCGCCGATGGCCAAGGAGATCACGACAGCCACCGGGAAGAACGAATCAATGGTGAGGTTGGAGATCAGGTTGCTCTGACTGTTCACCGGGAGGGTAGAGATGTGCGAGAAAAGGATCAGCGCAAGCGGCAGTGCGAGGCAGGCACAGATGAAGTCGTTGCATACCTGCATGAGCGAAAGCTCGCGATCGGAGACGCTGCGATAGGGCGTCGTGGCCCGATGCCGGCGCCGGAGCTCCCCGGGACGATCGAGGGGAGTGTGGATGCTGAAATTGGCATCGTCGGTATACGCGTTCGCGGCCGTCGATTCGACTGTGTTGGCCGTGCGATCAAAGACCTTGAACTCCACCTAGGCCCTCCGCGACTCTCGTGCCCGCCGGTTGACGCTCGTCATGATTGGCAACGAAGAGAACCCCTGTGTCATGCGGGTTGCCCCACTCCCAATCTCAAGACTGTTTGAGTGCGAGGCAGGGGGAAAAGTACCGGCAAGCGAAAATTGAGCATCGGTTGATGCCGGGGAAGCCGTCTCAGCCTCGACGCGGCGAGCACGAACCGGCATGACCAGGGGACGTTTCGCTGCCCTGTCGGCTCCGAAAGCTTCAGTCTGAATGCGACTTTCCGGTCGATTGCGGCGATTCGAGAACGGTGCGGCGGCTCAATCGACCGTTCAATCGACAGTCAGTGGACAGTCAGTCGACAATCAATCGGCGGTGAATCGACAGCTCCGGAGAGTCCCAGAGAGTCCAGAGAGTCCAGAGACCCGCGTGGGTCCGGATAGTCGAGACGCCCGGAGCTGATTCAGCCCCTCATGACGCGGGGGCGGGGCTTCGCGTGGGCTCAGGCCCGTTCGGGTGGACCGGAGGTGCCGCCTCCCATGGCGTGCACGCCACCGTCGACGTGCACGATCTCGCCCGTCGTCATCGGGAAGAGGTCGCTGAAGAGGGCGATGCATGCCTTGCCGACGACATCGGCATCGTGCACGTCCCAACCCAGAGGCGCCCGCTCGGCCCAGGTGTCCTCGAAGGCGGCGAACCCCGGGATCGATTTGGCCGCCATGGTGCGCACCGGACCGGCCGCCACCAGGTTGACCCGGATGCCGCGGGGGCCGAGTTCCTTGGCCAGGTAGCGCGAGAGCGACTCGAGGGCGGCCTTGGCCACGCCCATCCAGTCGTAGACCGGCCAGGCCACGGTGGCGTCGAAGTCGAGGCCGACCACCGATGCCCCGCCGTCGGCGCCCGCCTTGGACAGGAGGGGCAAGAAGGCGTCGACCAGCGCCTTGAGCGAATAGGTGGAGATGTGGAAGGCCGCCGACACGTCGTCCCAGCCGGCGGCGAACATGCCGTTGCCCAGGCAATCAGGCGGAGCGAAGCCGATGGCGTGGAGCAACCCGTCGAGCCGATCCCAGCGGGCGGCCAACTGCTCGCCCGCCGCGGCCAGCTGCTCGGCGGAGGTCACGTCGATCTCGAGCACCTCGGGCGGATCGGGCAGCTTGCGCGCCGTGCGCTGCGTGAGCGACAGGGCGCGGCCCGCTCCCGAGAGGACGATTTCGGCCCCCTCCTCCTGGGCCCGCCGGGCCACGGCGAAGGCCAGTGACGCGTCGGTGAGGACGCCGGTGATCAGGAGTCGCTTGCCGTCGAGGAGTCCCACTGGGTTCCTGAGGTTATGCGAAGGTATGGCCGTGCACGTGGGAATCCTCGGGGGAACTGGGCCGGCCGGCCGCGGCGTGGCCGTCCGGTTGGCCGAAGCCGGCGTCCTGGTCACCATCGGCTCGCGCGACGCGGAGCGGGCGGCAACCGTGGCCGGCGAGGTCGGACAGCGGTGGCCGGTCGCGGCCGCCATGCTCGAGGGCGCGGCCAACGAGAGTGCCGCCGCGGCGGAGGTCGTGGTCGTGGCCACCCCGTGGGACAGCGCCATTCCGACCGTGAAGGCGCTGCGGGAGCAGCTGGCCGGCAAGGTGGTCATCTCGATGGCCAATGCCCTGATCAAAGAGGGTCGCGAGATGCTGGCCCTGATCCCGCCCCGAGGCTCGGTGGCGGCCACCATCGCGGCCACCGTGCCCGACTCCCTGGTCTCGGCGGCCTTCCACCATCTCCCGGCCGGTGAAATGGAGAACCTCGATTCGGGGTTGGAAGCTGATGTGCTGGTGTGCTCGGACCATCAAGAGGCGACGGCGGTCACCGTGGGACTGATCGAGCAGATGCGCGGGTTGCGACCCCTCGATGCGGGCAGCCTCAACCAGGCCTCCGCCATCGAAGCCTTCACCGCCGTCTGCATCACCCTCAACATCCGGCACAAGGCCCACTCGACGCTCAGGCTGGCCGGAATCTGACCGTGCGGCTGTACGACACGGCGCGTCGGGAAGTCGTGGCCTTCGAGCCCGGCCCCCTGGTGACGATGTACTCGTGCGGCATCACGCCGTACGACGCGGCCCACCTCGGGCACGCCGCCGTCTACCTCTACTTCGACATGCTGCAGCGCCGCCTGCGCGACGCCGGGCACGACACGCGCTGCGTGCGCAACGTCACCGACGTCGACGACGACATTCTGCGCAAGGCCCGGGAGCTGGGCGTGCACTACCTCGACCTGGCCGCCGAGGAGATGGCCCGTTTCGACGCCGAGATGGGCCTGCTGAACCTCCTGCCCGTGTACTCAGAGCCGCGGGCGACATCCGCCATCCCCGAGATCCTGTCCCTCATCGGTGCCGCGCTCGAGGGCGGCCACGCCTACGAGTCGGGCGGGTCCGTCTACTTCAGCGTGGCCTCCTTCGAGGAGTTCGGGCGGCTCAGCGGCTACGGGCGACCCCGCATGTTGGAACTGGCGGCAGAACAAGGCGGCCATCCAGAAGATCCCAATAAGCGCGACCCGCTCGACTTCGTCCTCTGGCAGCCCTCCCTGCCAGACGAGCCGGCCTGGGAGTCGCGCTGGGGTCCGGGGCGACCGGGTTGGCATATCGAGTGTTCGGCCCTGGTTCTGCGTGAGCTCGGCGAGACGATCGACATCCACGGGGGCGGGCGCGACCTGGTGTTTCCGCATCACGAGTGCGAGACGGCCCAGTCCGAGTCGGTGACCGGCGAGCAGTTCGTGCGCCTGTGGTTCCACGTCGGGCTGGTCGGTCTGGACGGCACCAAGATGTCGAAGTCGCTCGGCAACCTCGTCTTCGTCGGCGACCTCTGCAAGGAGTGGGACCCGGCCGCCGTCCGGCTGGCCCTGCTGGCGCACCACTATCGCCACGACTGGGACTGGCGCACCGGCGAGGACATGCCGGCGGCGGCGGCCCGACTGGCCCTGTGGCGCAGCGCCCCCGACGCGGCGGGAGGCGCGAGGGAGGGCGTGGGCGACGGGCCGGGTGAGGGCGTCGGCGACGGACCGGGCGGCGAGGGCGACCTCGGGTTGGCCAGGGTCCGAGAGGCGCTGGACGACGATCTCGACACGCCGGCCGCGTTGCGCGCCCTCGACGAGGAGGCGACCGCCGGGCGGCCTGTCGGCGCCGGGGCCCGGCTCCTCGGCATCGAGCTCTGAGGGCGCCGAGAGCGGCCCACCGCCGGGGCACGACGGCCGGCCGACGCCGCAAGGGCGGCGAGGTGGGTCCAGTAGCCTTGTGAGACCGCAACGGTGTCCGGACCAGGAGCGATCCTCCGGCTGAGCAGAAGGTAAGGGTGCACGATGGCAGGCGTCATCTCGGTTGACCTCCCCGACGGTTCGCAGCGGGAGCTCACCGAGGGCACGACGGCGGCCGAGCTGGCCCATTCCATCGGCTCCCGCCTGGCCAAGGCGGCGGTCGTGGCCACGGTGAACGGCCGCGAGGTCGACCTGAGCACCACGCTGCACCAGGGCGACCAGGTGGCGATCGTCACCGACGACACCGAGGCGGGGCGCGAGGTGCTGCGCCACTCGACCGCGCACGTGATGGCCCAGGCCGTGCGCCGCCTGTGGCCCGGGGCCAAGTACGCCATCGGGCCGGTCATCGAGAACGGCTTCTACTACGACTTCGAGCTGCCGCACGGGGCGCACTTCAGCGACGACGACCTGGAGCGGATCGAGGCGGAGATGCGCGCCATCATGAAGGAGGACCAGCCGTTCGTGCGCTCCGAGTACGACCTGGCGGCCGGCCTCGAGATCTTCGCCGACCAACCCTTCAAGCGCGAGATCATCACCGCAGTGGGCGAAGGGTCCGACGAGGTCGATGCGGCCGGTCCGGTGGTCAGCATCTACCGGAACTCGGACGACTTCGTGGATCTGTGCCGAGGCCCGCACGTGCCCTCGACCAAGCGGCTGGGCCACTTCAAGCTGATGCGGGTCGCCGGCGCCTACTGGCGGGGCGACGAGAAGCGCGAGCAGCTCCAACGCATTTACGGGACGGCCTGGGAGTCGGAGAAGGCGCTGGCCGCCTACCTGCACATGCTCGAGGAGGCGGAGCGGCGCGACCACCGCAAGCTGGGCGCCGAGCTCGACCTCTTCAGCTTCCCCGAGGAGATCGGCTCCGGCCTGGCCGTCTTCCACCCCAAGGGCGGCACCATCCGCCGGCTCATGGAGGACTACTCGCGCCAGCGCCACGTGGAGTCGGGCTACGACTTCGTCAACTCGCCCCACATCACCAAGGCGGCCCTCTTCGAGGAGTCGGGGCACCTGGACTGGTTCGCCGAGGGGATGTACCCGCCGATGGAGCTCGACGGCGGCCAGCAGTACTACCTCAAGCCGATGAACTGCCCGTTCCACATCTTGGTGTACCGCAGCCGCCAACGGTCCTACCGCGAGCTGCCCATGCGGCTCTTCGAGTTCGGCACGGTCTACCGCTACGAGAAGTCCGGCGTGCTCCAGGGGCTGACCCGGGTGCGCGGCATGACCCAGGACGACGCCCACATCTTCTGCACCCGCGAGCAGATGGACGCCGAGCTGGTGCGCACGCTGCGCTTCGTGCTCGACCTCCTGCGTGACTACGGGCTCAACGACTTCTACCTCGAGCTGTCGACCAAGCCGGCGGGCAAGGCGGTCGGTTCGGACGAGGAGTGGGAGGTGGCGACCGAGGCGCTGCGGACCACCGCGCTCGAGATGGGCCTCGAGGTCGTCATGGACGAGGGCGGCGGTGCGTTCTACGGCCCGAAGATCTCGGTGCAGGCCCGCGACGCCATCGGCCGGACCTGGCAGATGTCGACGGTGCAGCTCGACTTCCAGCTGCCGCACCGCTTCGAGCTCGAGTACGTGGGGGCGGACAACACCCGCCACCGGCCGATCATGATCCACCGGGCGCTGTTCGGCTCGGTGGAACGCTTCATGGCCATCCTCATCGAGCACTACGCCGGCGCGCTGCCGACCTGGCTCTGTCCCGAGCAGGTGCGGGTCATCCCGGTGACCGATGCCCACGTCGAGTACGCCTGGTCGGTGAGGGAGGCCTGCACGGTGGCCGGCCTCCGGGCCGAGGTGGACGAGAGCGGCGAGAAGCTGGGCGCGCTGATCCGCAAGGCCAAGCTGGCCAAGATCCCCTACGTCCTCGTGGTCGGTGGCGACGACGTGGCGGCGGGGACGGTCGGCGTGAACCGGCGGGGCTGGGGGGCGGCCAAGCCCGAGCACGGCGTGGCCCTCGACGCCTTCTTGACCGAGGTCACCGACGAGGTGGCGCGCAAGGGGCTGCCCGAGGACCGGGCCCCGGACCCGGCCGATGCCGGCGGCGCCGGCGCCGGCCTCAAGCCGTCCTGAGCCGGAACAGGAACGGGAACAGGAGCGGGAGCGGGCGCCGGTGAGCTTGGAGCATCTGTGGGCCGGGTGGCGGCGCGACTACATCGTCGAGGCCACCGAGCGCGAACGGGCGCAGGCGCGGGGCCTCACCCACGATGCCGCCGAATGCGTCTTCTGCCGCCTGGCCGCCAGCGGGCCACCGTCGGAGGACAACCTGGTGGTGTGGCGGGGCGAGCGCACCTTCGTGGTCATGAACGCCTACCCCTACGCCAGCGCGCACGTCCTCGTCATGCCGCTGCGCCATGCGGCGACGCTCGGCGAGCTGGACGAGGCCGAGTCGGCCGAGCTGTGGTGGGCGGCGCAGCGGGCGGTGGCCACGATCGAGAAGGCGTACGACCCCGACGGCCTGAACATGGGAGCCAACCTGGGCCGGGCCGCCGGAGCCGGCATCCCCTCGCACGTCCATCTCCATGTCCTGCCCCGCTGGTCGGGCGATACCAACTTCATGACCGCCGTGTCCGAGACGCGCGTGCTGCCCGAGACCCTGCCGCTGTCGTGGAAGAGACTCACCGACGCCTGGCCCGGATGATGGCGCGGACGCTGGGCCCGGTGCCGTAGGCACCCGCCCGGGCGGAGACGGCGGGGGAGGCGGTGGCGCCCCGGCCGTTCCCGAGGACGCGGCCCGAAACAGCTCGCCGTCCGCCGACACCGCCGCCGCCGACGCCGCCACCCCGCCCCACCGTCCCGCCTGGCGCCGCCTCCTGCGCAAGGCCTGGCCCACCATCCGCGTCCTGGTCGGCTTCGCCCTCGTCGCCCTCGCCCTCTGGGTGCTGTCGTCGAAGGACTCCGAGCTCTCCGGCTTCACCGGCGTCTTCGACCACCTCAACTGGTGGTGGGTCCCGCCCGCCTTCGCCGTGGAGATCGGCTCCTACGTCGCCTTCGCCGCCATGCAGTGGAACCTGCTCATGGCCGGGCACCTGCGCCCGCCGTGGTGGACGCTGCTCAAGCTGACCTTCGGCTCGCAGGCGTTGACCAACTCGCTGCCCATCGGCAACGCCGTGGCCACGGTGTACGGGTTCCGCTGGTTCCGCCGCTTCGGCGCCGACAACACATTGGCCGTCTGGGCCCTGGCCGGGACCCTCGTCGCCGCGGTGGTGAGCCTGTCCCTGGTCGCCGTGATCGGCCTGGCCCTGGCCACGAGCCAAGGCGCCTCCTACGACCTGGTGCCCGTCCTGATCGGCGCGTTCCTCATCGCCCTGGCCATCGGCTCGCTCTTCGTCTACGAGCGCCCACTGCGCACCGTGCTCTCCTTCGGGCTGCGAACCTCGGTGAAGTTGACCGGTCGCCCCCACGGGGACACACAAGACGAGATCGAGCGAGCGCTCGCCTGGATGACCGCCGTGCGCCTCAGCTGGAGCCAGATCGGACGCATCATCGGGTGGGGGTCCCTCAACTGGCTGCTCGATTGCGCCTGTTTCGCCATGATGTTCAAGGCGATCGGGGCGCCCATCCCGTGGAACGGGCTGCTGCTGGCCTACGGCGCCGGGCAGCTGGCGGCGACGCTGCCCATCACGCCGGGCGGCCTGGGCGTGGTGGAGGGCTCGATCACCGTCGCGCTCGTCGCCTTCGGGGGCTCGGAGACCAGCACGGCGTATGCGGTCCTGCTGTACCGGCTCATCTCGTTCTGGTTCATCCTCGTCCTCGGGTGGCTCTTCATCGGCGAGATGGCCCTCGAGGTCCGCCGGGGCCGCTGGCGCCGGTCGGCGTTGGAGACCGAGGTCGAGGCCGGGCCCGACGCCGCCGCGCACGCCCGCCGGCACCGCTTCCGTGGCCGCCACCGCCAGCCGGGGCGCCGACCCGGCGGCAGCGTCTGCACCCGGGACGGTGGTTCCATGAGGCGGCTGCGCCGCGCCGCCCGGCTTCTGCCCGCCGTCTTCCTGGCGGGGTCGCTGCTCGCCGCCTGCTCGTCGGCCCGGGTCACCCAGGGGACGTCGAACGAATCGTGCTACCTCGCCCTGCCGACGGCGGAGGATGCCGTGGGTGCGTCGGCCCACACACACCCGCACCTCCAGGGCGTGCGCAAGTTCACCGTGGCCGACCTCAAGGGACCCGCCCCGCTCCTGTATGCGAGCGTGAAGGACGAGTTCCCCGGCACGCAGGCGGTGTGCATGGTCGCCTACACGGGCCACTTCAGTGCGGCCACCGTGTCCAAGCCCTTCGGCCGGGCGTCGGGGTCACTGGCCGTCGTCGCGGTCAAGACGCCGGGCAACGTATTGCTCGGGACCGTGATCCTGGCCCACCTCCCGACGAACTTCTCGCACACCCACCCGTTCTGACCCGCCGCCGAGCGCCCAGCGCCCAGCGTCGAGCGCCAGGCCGTCGAGCGTCGCCTACGCCTCCACCTTGGGGATCGACGCCATCAGGTGCTCGGGCACCGGGTCGTAGTGGTCGTAGACGACCGTGAAGGACCCCCGCCCGCCCGTGAGCGCCCGCAGGTCGACGGCGTACCGGGTGAGCTCGGCCGTCGGCGCCGTCGCCGTGACCTTCTGGTAGCCCTCCACCTCACCCACATCGGTCCCCACGATGCGGGCCCGCCGCGACGACAGGTCGCCCAGGACGTCACCCTGACACTCGTCGGGGATGGTCACCTCGAGCCGGGAAATCGGTTCGAGCACCACCGGCCCCGCGTCGGCCATGGCGGTGCGGATGGCCAGCGCCGCCGCCATCTTGAAGGACACCTCGTTGGAGTCGACGGAGTGCGCCTTGCCGTCGTCCACCGTCACGGCGATGTCGACCACCGGATAGCCGTAGAGCCCGCCCATGGCGAAGGTCTCGAGCACGCCCTTCTCGACCGCCGGGATGTACTGGCGGGGGATGGCCCCGCCCACGACCTCGTCCTTGAACTCGAAGCCCGAGCCGCGGGGCAGTGGCTCGAGGCGCAGGTGGCAGACGCCGAACTGCCCGTGCCCCCCCGACTGCTTCTTGTGCTTGCCCTCGGCCGCCGCCGTCGCCGTGATGGTCTCGCGGTAGGGGATGCGCAGTTCCTCGCGCTCGACGTGCACGTTGCACTTGCGCTCGAGGCGTTCGAGGGTCACGGCCAGGTGCACCTCGCCCGAGACACCCAGGATGGTCTGGTGCGTCTCGTCGTCCCGGGTCACCGTCAGGGACGGATCCTCGTCGCAGAGCCGCTGCAGCGCCGACATCAACTTGTCGTCGTCGGCCCGGGTCGCCGGTCTCACCGCCACCGACAACGCCGCCGCCGGCAGCGAGGGCGGCACCACGCTGATCGGCTGGCCCTTCACGGCCAGGGTGTCGCCCGTGTGCGTCCCGTTGAGCCGGGGAATGGCCACGAAGTCACCGGCCACCGCGGACGACACGCCCGACCCGGCGTGTCCGGCCAGCGTCTGCAGCGCGTGCAGACGCTCCTCTTCCCGGGTGCGCGTGTTCACCAACACGGCGTCGGCCGCCAGCGTGCCCGACACCACCTTGCACAACGACATCTTCCCGGTGTGGCCGTCGTTGTAGGTCTTGGTGACCGTGAGCACCGTCGGCCCGGCGAGGTCGCAGGCCACCTCGACCATCTGGTCGGAGGAGCCGGCCGCCGCCAGTGCCGGGGGGCGTGACGCTGGCGGCGGGCACAGCTCCTCGATCAGCCTCGCCAGCCGGTCCACCCCCACGCCACTCGCCGCCGAGCAGCACAGCACGGGGAAGACGGCGCCCGAGGCGACACCGCCGGCCAGCGACTTCTCGAGCTCGGCGTAGTCGATGGTCTCGCCGTTGAGGTAGCGCTCCATCAGGTCGTCGTCGCCCACGACGATGCCCTCGACCAGCTGCTCGTGCACGATGTGCTCCTCGTCGACCAGCTCGTCGGGGATGGGGCCCTCGTGACCGGCCGGGGGCATCGTGCCGTCGACGGCGCTGCCGGCGGCCGGCGTGTCGTAGTGGGTCGCCGTGTCGTCGAGCAGGTCGATCACGCCGTGGAAGTCCGCCTCGTGCCCGATGGGCAGCTCCACCGGGGCCACCCCGGCCCCGAAGGTGGAGCGGATCTCGGCCAGGGTGCGGTCGAAGTCGGCCCGCTCGCGGTCGAGCTTGTTGATGACGATGACCCGGGGCAGCCCGAGGCGGGCGGCCGCCCGCCAGACGTCCTCGGTCTGGGCCTGCACGCCGTCGGTGGCGCTCACCACGACGACGGCCAGGTCGACGTTGGCCAGGGCGGTCAGCATCTCGCCGGCGAAGTCGGCATACCCCGGTGTGTCCAGGAGGTTGACCTTGACCCCGTTGACCTCGAAGGAGGCCAGGCTGGTCGAGATGGACAGCTGGCGCGCCATCTCCTCGGGCTCGAAGTCCATCACCGTGGTGCCCTTCTCCACCGAGCCTCGCCGGGGGAGAGACCCGGTCGCTGCCAGCAGGGCCTCGGCCAGCGTGGTTTTGCCCGCACCGTGATGCCCGACCAGGGCGACGTTGCGGATGGCGGACGGGTCGTGTGGCACCAGTTCCCTCCCCTGTACGGCGTGTGACAAATGAGTGTACGACCGGCCTCGCCGGCTCGCTCACGCGGTCACGCCGCCCACGGCTTCAGCGAGCGTGCCCTGACGGGCCACGACCCCGTTCCGACGCGCCGGACCGCCGCGCCGGGGTCGGACTCAGTCCGCCCCGGACCCGGACCCGGCCCCGCCGTCCCGGCCCGAGCCCGACTCAGAGCCAGAGCCCGACTCAGAGGCAGGGCCCGAGTCAGAGCCAGAGGCAGAGCCGGAGCCCGATCGCAGTGCGGCGATGGCTGGGTCGTAGGCCCGCACCACCGACAACCGCCAGAACACGGCCAGCGTGTCGACCAGCAGCGACCACACCGCCCGCAGCGAGATGGTGCTCGAAAAGCGCTCCTCGATCCGCACCGGCGCCTCGACGATCTTCGAGTAGCCCAGCCGGCGGGCCAGCACGAGCAGCTCGAGATCGAGGGCGAACCGGCTCTCGCGCAGCAGCGGCAGCACGTCGGCGATCACTTTGCGGTCGACCAGCTTGATCCCCACCTGCGTGTCCTTCACGTTGAGCCGGAAGAGCAGGTGGATCAGGTGCTGGTAGCCCCACGAGTAGAGCCGGCGCAGCGGCGGGTAGTGGACCGAGGAGTCGGGGTGCCGCTTGCTCCCGATGATGATGTCGGGGCGCTCCGCCACCATGACCGAGACGAAGGGGGCCAGGAACTCGGGGGAGATGTCGCCGTCGGCGTCGATGAAGCCGAGATACCGCCCCCGCCCCATCCCCAGTCCCTCCCGCAGGGCGTGACCCTTGCCGACGTGGTCGAACTCGAGCCGGCGCACGATGCTCTCGGGAAAGCCCTCGAGCGTGAAGGGGCTGCCGTCGGTGGAGCCGTCGGAGACGGCGATGATCTCGAAGCGCATCTTCGAGGCGTCGAGGACCCGCACCATCTGGGCCACCGTGGAACGCAGGCGCTCGCCAGGGTTGTAATAGGGGACGACGATGGTGACGTCGAGGGTGGGGTCCGGCAGGGCGGGCGACGCGTCCTGAGCTTCCCGCGCGCTCCTCGGCTCGGACACCGGCACCATCACCTCACGTCAGGTCACGCCTCTGGCCGCAACGCCGAGCGAGGCTACCCGACCCCCGGCGGGCCCTGGTTTCGCCCGCCGACCTGCTCTGGCGGGGTCCGGCGGCGCCGGGTTGGACCAGGTGGGTGCGCCGCCGCAGAGGTCATCTCGTTCGCTTTGGTGTCACGGGGCCGGACCGTCGCGAGATGGCAGCGCTTGACAAGACACCCGTCTGACCTGGGCAACTGCCCCGCATCGCCGCCGGACCGCCGCCGGGGGTCGGAACCGGACGGGCCAGGAGGCCCGAAGTTTCCGCGGCGCGATGGTAAACTCTTGCAAACAGCACGGCCCCTGTCCCAGGGTCTGCGCACGACGAGGAGCTCCATGTTCGACGGTCGCTGGAGAGCTGCGGTCGATCGGTCCACCGGTCCGGTCGGGACGGCACTGCATCGCCGTGGTGTCACCGCTGACGTCCTGACGGCGACCGGCCTCCTGTCTGCCACCGCCACGGCCGTCCTCATCGCCACGGGGCACCTGCACTGGGCCATCGTGATGCTGATCGTCACCGGGCTGCACGACCTCCTCGACGGTCCGGTGGCCAAGGCGGCCGGCACCGCCTCGGTGCGCGGCGCCTTCTTCGACTCGGTGACCGATCGCGTAGCCGATGCCGTCATGATGCTCGGCTGTGCCTGGTACCTGGTCGACCGGGGCGAGGGCCACCTCGCCCTCCTGCCCATGGCCATCCTGGCCGTGACCGCGCTCATCTCTTACGAGCGGGCCAAGGCGGAGTCCCTCGGCCTCTCGGCCCGGGGCGGGCTGATGGAGCGGGCCGAGCGCATGATCCTGCTCGGTATCGCCCTGCTGAGCGCCACCATCTTCGTGCCCGTGCTCTGGGTGTTGTTCGTGCTGGTGTCGTTCACCGCAGCCGCCCGCTTCGTCAAGGTGTGGAACGCCGCCTCGGGCAAGGACGAGGTCATCCGCCGTCGCATCGAGGCCTGGCGCGAGGGCCGGGTCGACTCGCGCTGGCGGTCCTGGCGTGAGGGCCGCGCCACCAGTGGCGGGCCGCGGCGTGTCATGGCCACCCGGCGCAGCAGCACGGCCCCCCGTCGGACGTTGGCGGGCCAGGCGCCAAGTGGCGCTGAGCAGCCGCTCGGGCCGTACCTTGCGAGAGCGCCGCCGGGCCGCCCGCGCCCACGGGCAGGGCAGTGGCTCGGCTCGTCCCAGCTAGCAGTCGTCGCACCCGGTCCACCCCCGGGTCGCCTTCCTGATCACGCCGCGGCCGACACCTCCCGCTGCGCCCCGATGACATTCCTTCGTCTATGAGTGCGCGCTCGCTCGCTCGCGCGCTGGCACTCCACCTCGAAGTACCTGACCTATCGCGGGCCTGGGCGCGGCCATGGGCCGACTGCCCGCTCCGGTGGCCTACGGGGCGGCCTCGGCCGTGTCGCGGACGATGGCCCTGCGCGGTGGTCCCGCGCTCGCCATGAACGAACTCCACATGCGACGCATCCTGGCCAGCGAGTGCGTGGACGGCGTCGAGCCCGATGCGGCGTTGGTCCGCCGCTTGAGCCGGCGCACCTTCGCCGAGTACGCGCGCTATTGGGCCGACGGGTCGCGCCTGCCCTACTTGAGCGAGGAGGCCGTGCGGGCCAAGTTCCTTCTCGAGGACGGCGATGCCCATCTGCGCGCCGCCTTCGCCCTCGGGCGCGGCATCGTGATGGCGCTGCCCCACGTGGGCAGCTGGGAATGGGGCGGCGCCTGGTTGGCCCTCGAAGGCATGCCCATGACCGCGGTCGTCGAACGGCTCGAGCCCGAGGAGCTCTTCGAGTGGTTCCTCGGCGCAGCGGGCGGGCATGGGGCTGACCGGCATCCCGCTCGGCGAAGGCACGAGCTCGGGCCTCCTCCGTGCGCTCAAGAACGGCGACATCTGGCCGGGCTGGTGAGCGACCGCGACCTGGTCGGCAACGGCGTGGAGGTGGAGTTCTTCGGCGAGAAGACGACGCTGCCCGGCGGCGCCGCCACCTTGGCTCTGCGCTCGGGCGCCCCGCTGGTGCCCGTCGTCGTCTACTCGGGTCCGGGAGACTGGCACACCGGCGTCGTGCACCCGCCGGTCGACACGACCCGCCGCGGGCTCGTCTGCGAGACGACGTGACCCGGGTCACCCAGGAGCTGGCTCACGATCTTCGAGGGCGATATCCGCGGCCATCCCGAGCAGTGGCACATCTACCAGCCAACTGGCCCGAGCGATCCGCGATGAAGAAGGGTCACACCGCGCCATGAAGATCGCCATGGTTTCGCCCTACGCCCTGACTCGCCACGGGCGGCGCGCAGGGGCAAGCGGTCGGGCTGGCCCGCTCGCTGCGCCGGCTCGGCCACGAGGTCATCGTGGTCGGCCCCGCCGATCCGGACCCCGCGCTGGGCCACGAGACCGGGCGAGCACTTCGTCGTCGGCCCCGACGGGCGTGCCGACCAACGGCTCGGTGGCCCCGGTCGCGCTTGTCGCCGGCCGCACCGCTGCGGGCCGAACGCTTCATTCGCGTCGGCGGCTTCGACGTCGTGCACATCCACGAGCCGCTGGCCCCGCTCATCGCCTACGGCCTCGTGCTGCGGCCGCCACCGCGCTGCCGATGGTGGGGACCTACCACCGGGCCGGAGTCGAGCCGCGCCCTGGCCCCCCTCCGTCCGCTGGCCGCGTCTGGTGGGCCGCCGCATGCAGATCCGGGTGGCCGTCTCCGAAGCGGCCCGGGAGACCGGATTGCAAGCCGGGGGTGGCCCGTTCGAGGTGCTCTTCAACGGCATCGACATGGCAGCGTTTCGAGTCGACGCCACCGGTGCGTGATCCGCAGGGTCGTCCCGTCGTCGTGTTCGTCGGACGGCACGAGCAGCGCAAGGGTCTGGCCGTCCTGCTCGATGCCTTCACCCTGGTGAAGCGGCCCGCCGTGCTGTGGGTGATCGGCGAGGGCCCCGACACCGAGGCCCTGCATCGGCGCTCGCCACCCTCGGATCGGGTCGAGTGGCTGGGGCCGCTGTCCGACGAGGACATGGCGGCCCGTCTGGCCGGGGCCGACGTGCTGAGCACGCCCGCGCTGCACGGGGAGTCCTTCGGGCTGGTGCTGCTCGAAGGCATGGCGGCCGGGTGCGTCGTCGTGGCCTCCGACATCGACGGCTACCGCCAGGCGGCCGGCGGGCAGGCCGAGCTCGTCCCCCCGGCGAACGTGCACGCCCTGGCCGAGGCGCTGGACCTGGCCTTGGCCGATGCCGCAACCGGGACGGGACGGTCCGCACCCGCGGCCATCGAGGCGGCGCGCCAGCACGCCCGGGCCTGGTCCATGGACACGCTGGCCGAGCGCTACGTCGAGCTGTACCAGCGGGCCATCGCCGCCGCCTGATTCCCTGTCCATGACGGGCGTCCACCGCCCGTCAGATCGGGCCGTCAGGACGGGTCTGCACGCCGAGCCGCCGGATCTGATCGGCGCCGTGGCGTGCCGTAGGCTGGCCTCTCCATGGCCGAGCAGAGCGACAGTTCGCAGACCACCGGCTCGGCCAGCGGGCGGCACGTGGCGGCAACGCGCGGCAACGGCGCCAACAGAAGTGGCGGCGGCGCGGTGGCGGCGGAGCGGTTCCTGCGGGCGGTGGCGGTGGCGGAGGCGGTGGGAATCGCAACCGGAACCGCAATCGCAATCGCAACCGCAATCGATCCGGCGGCGCCGAAACGGCGGTGGCGGCCACGGCGCAGGCCAACGGGTCGAAGGGCTCGGGCGGGGGCCAGCGCAGGGCGCCGAGCGGGGGCCAGCGCCGAAAGTGGTGGCGGGAACCGTGGTGGCGGCGAACCGGTCCCGCTCGCGTGCGCCGATCCCGGCCAGGGCGGCGGTCAGCGAGGCGGCCAGTCCCGCGCTGCGGTCGCCGTGGCGCTCGCCCCCTTGCCCGCTCTCGCCGTCGACGAGCATCCCGGCCTCGGCGCGGCCCAGGTCTCGCCGGGCGAGGTGGCGTCGAACCGACGCCGGGCCGTGCGCATCTGCGCCTGACGGCCGCCGTCCCGGCGATCCTGATCGGCGTGCTCCTCGGCGTCTCCCTGAACATCGTGCTCGGCGTCGTCGCCTTCGTGGTCGTCGGGGCCGCGGTCATGTATGGACTCTGGCGCGCCGCACCGTCGATGGCGATGAAGCGGATCGGCGCCGTGCCCGTCGAGGAGGACGACGACCCCCGGCTCTTCAACGTCACCGATGGCCTGTGCGCCACCTTCGGCCTGGCCATGCCCGCCCTCTACGTCGCTCGACGACGACGTACCCAACGCCTGCGCGCTCGGCCGCGACGCCCGCCGTTCGGATCTCGTGGTGACGTCGGGTCTGCTGCGCCGGCTCGATCCGATTCAGCTCGAGGGTGTCATCGCCCACGAGCTGGCCCACGTGAAGCGAGGCGACAACGGCGTGTCTCTGCGTCGGGCATCACCCTGGCAGCCTCCTCGGCGGCGAGCGCATGCTCCGGCGTTGCGTGGGGGAGAACCGGGAGTACCGGGCCGACGTCGTCGGTGCCTCCGCGGTGCGCTACCCGCGGGGACTTCTCGAGGCCCTCGGATCATGATGGCGGCCCCCGCCCCGGCCGCGGGCTCGCTCTTCGCCTCCGCCGGCCCGCTTCGGGGCGACCCGCTGGGTTTGGATCGATCCGTTCGGTCGGGCACCGGGACGACCCCATCGTGCCGGGCGATCTCGACGCGCACCTCGGTGCGGGCCGCCGCACTGACGAGTGGTGAGGAGGGGCCGTCCTCCCTCGTAGACTGGACGCATGACGACCGGAACCTTCACCGTGAAGCGGGGGTTGGCCGACATGCTGCGGGGTGGCGTCATCATGGACGTCGTCAACGCCGAGCAGGCCAAGATCGCCGAGGACGCCGGGGCCGTCTCGGTCATGGCGCTCGAGCGGGTGCCGGCCGACATCCGGCGCGACGGTGGCGTGGCCCGCATGAGCGACCCGGCGCTGATCGAGGGCATCATCGACGCCGTGACCGATCCCGGTGATGGCCAAGGCGCGCATCGGGCACTTCGCCGAGGCCCAGGTGCTGCAGTCGCTGGGCGTCGACTTCATCGACGAGTCCGAGGTGCTCACGCCGGCCGACGAGGCGTACCACATCGACAAGTGGGCCTTCACGGTGCCGTTCGTGTGCGGGGCGACCAACCTGGGCGAGGCGCTGCGGCGCATCTGCGAGGGCGCCGCCATGATCCGCTCCAAGGGCGAGGCCGGCACCGGCAACATCGTCGAGGCCGTGCGCCACCTGCGCTCGATCCTGGGCGACCTGCGCGCCATCACCCAGGCCGACGCCGCCGAGCTCTACGGCTGGGCCAAGGAGCTTCCGGCCCCGATCGGCCTGGTGCAGGAGATCGCGCCGACGGGCAAGCTGCCCGTGCCGCTGTTCTGTGCCGGCGGCATCGCCACGCCGGCCGATGCCGCGCTGGTCATGCAGCTCGGCGCCGAGGCCGTGTTCGTGGGTTCGGGGATCTTCAAGTCGTCGGACCCGGCCCGGATGGCGTCGGCCGTGGTCGAGGCGACGGCGCACTTCGACGACGCCGAGCACGTGGCCAAGGTGTCGCGGGGCCTGGGCGAGGCCATGCGCGGGCCTCGAGGCAGTCGCAGTACGGCGAGCATCTCGCCGACCGGGGGTGGTAGCGGGCGCCTCCGGCGTCATCGCCGCGGGACCCGGAGCAGCGGGTCGCTGATCGGCGTGCTGGACCTGCAAGGCGACGTGCGCGAGCACGTGCGGCGCCCTCGCCGACGTCGGGGTCGAGGCCCGTCTGGTCAAGCGGCCGGACGACCTGGACGGGCTGGACGGCCTGATTCTGCCGGGCGGGCGAGTCGACGACGCTCTCCATGCTGCTCGAGTCGACCGGGCTCTTCGACGCGCTGGCCGAACGCCTGACGCGCCGGCGCGCTGCCCGTGCTGGGGACCTGCGCCGGCCTGGTGCTGGTGGCCGACGAGGTGCTCGACGGGCGACCGGATCAGCGCACCTTCGGCGTGCTCGACGCGGTCGTCCGCCGCAACGGCTACGGGCGCCAGATGCCAGTCCTTCGAGACCGACCTCGTGCTCGGGTTCGGGCGAAGGCCCGCCGCTGCCCGCCGTCTTCATCCGGGCGCCCGCTGGTGGTGTCGGTCGGTGCCGGAGGTCGAGGTGCTGGCCGAGCTACGAGGGCGCGCCCGTGCTGGTGCGCCAGGGCCCGGTCCTGGCCTCGGCCTTCCATCCCGAGCTGACGCCGGACCGGCGGATCCACCGGCTCTTCGCCGAGATGTGCACGTCGGCCGACAATTAGCTCGAGACTGAGTATGCGGCGCTACGTCCTCACCGTCATCTGCCCGGACCGGGTGGGCATCGTGGCCGCGGTCACCGGCCTGCTGGCCCGGCTCGGCGGTTCGGTGCTCGAGGCCGCCCAGCACGGCGACCTGGCCACGGGGATGTTCTTCCTCCGCATCGAGATCGCGGCCGACAGCCTGCCGAGTGCGATCGGCCCCGACGAGTTGCGGGCGGCTTCGGGCCGACGGCGACCGAGTTCGCCATGGAGTGGAAGCTGAGCGACACCGACGTGCCGAAGCGGGTCGTGCTCTTCGCCAGCAAGGAGGACCACTGCCTGGCCGACCTGCTCTACCGCTGGCGGTCGGGCGAGCTCGAGTGCGACATCCCGTGCGTCGATCGCCAACCACGAGGATCTGCGTGAGTTGGTGGAGTGGCACGGCATCCCGTTCCGATGGGTGCCGGTGGGGACGGAGCCGGCTGCCAAAGAGGCGGCCTTCGACGAGGTGGCCCGGATCGTCGACGAGGAGCGGACCGACGTCGTGGTCCTGGCCCGCTACATGCAGATCATCCCGCCCGGCCATGTGCGCGGCGCGCCCGGGCGGCATCATCAACATCCACCACTCGTTCCTGCCCTCGTTCGCCGGGGCCCGCCCGTACCAGCAGGCCTTCGACCGCGGCGTCAAGCTCATCGGCGCCACCTGTCACTACGTGACGGCGGACCTCGACGAGGGCCCGATCATCGAGCAGGACACCCGGCGCATCGACCACGCCGACTCGCCGACGGAGCTGCGGCGCGTCGGGCGCGACATCGAGCGCACGGTGCTGGCCCGCGGCGTGCGCTGGCACCTCGAGGACCGGGTGCTGCTCAACGGGAACAAGACGGTCGTCTTCACCTGAGGCCCGCCGGGCCTCCCGGAGCGCCTGGCTCAACCCTTGGCGGCGCGGAGGATCTCGTCGGTCACGGCGTCGGGATCCTCGAGCGGGAGCATGTGGCCCCGGTCGGGCAGGGTCACCAGACGCGCGCCGGGGATGGCGGCCACCATCTCGTCTGCCTTGGCCGGCAGGGTCAGACGATCGCGGCTCCCCACCACCACCGTGGTCGGCACCTCGATGGTGGCGATGCCCTCGAGCAGGTTCATGGCCGACATCGACACGAGGAAGTCGCCGCGCACGCCGCCGTCGCAGCCGGCGAAGAGCTGCCGGGTCAGGTCCATGTGGGCGCGGACCGGTTGGCGGCCGAACACGTTGCGCACGAACAGGTGGCCGTTCGGCAGCCGCATGGCCCGCGAGAGCGCAGAGGAGCTGATGACCAGTCGACCCATCTGCGCCGCGCGCGCCGTGGACCGGGTCGGGCTCGTGGCCGCCGTGGCCACGAGGACCGCCGCCCGGGCCCGGGCGCGCAGCACCTCGGGCCGGTAGGTGGCCAGGGCCATGATCGTCATGCCACCCATGGAGTGGCCGGCCAGGACGGCGTCGCGAACGTCGGTCGCCTCGAGCACCGCCGCCAGGTCGTCGGCCAAGGTCGGAAGATCGAGCGGCGCCGTGCCCCGTCCGCTGAGCCCGTGGCCCCGCTGGTCGTAGAGGACGACCCGGTACCCGTGTTCGACCAGACGGCGGGCGACCGGGAACCAGACCTCGTGGCTGCAGCCCCAGCAGTGCGGGAGGACGACGACCGGCGCATCGGGCCCGCTCGCCCGGCACGTCCCACACGGCCAGGCCGGCCCCGTCGGGCGTGGTCACCGTCATGGTCTCGGGACGGGCCAGCGCGCCCCAGCCGAGCCCGCTGGTCGTCGTCGTCGGTCCCGCGGTCGGCGCGGTCCCGTCCGCCTGGAGTCGCCGGTAGGCCGCCACCGGCGGCAGCGCTGCAGGGCCAGCGCGCCGCCCAGAAGAGCAGGCGGCGAGCCCCGGACCTGGACGGGGTGGGGGCGGCACTCACGACGGAGCAAGGCGGCGGGGGCCTGGGGTGTCGCATCGACGATCAGATTAAAGGAAATTAGGGATTGACGCAATCACTGATTTATTGAACAATTGGAGCCATGGCCCAGACCATGACCACAGCCGAAAACAACAACGACCCCCGAGGCTACGCAGTCGAAGGCCGACCAACCGGCGGATCGAGCGGCTCTCCACCGCCTCGCTGACGCGCATCGTCGAGCCCGATGTCGATGTGCCCGGAGCAGGTGGGCGACGGCCAGGTGCTGCCCGACGAGTTGCTCTCCCTTCCACGTGCCCGAGCTCTTCGCCGGCTTGACCGACGAGCAGAAGGCCGTCCTGTCGCGCGAGGAGTTCGCGTCGATCGTCGACACCGGCGTGCGCTTCGAGTCGGTCCTGATGGCTGGGTTCAGCATGGAGATCCTCAACCGTTCCGACCTGACCGACCCCCGCGTCACCTACCTGCTGCACGAGATGGGGGAGGAGACTCGTCATTCGCGGCTCTTCGTCCGCCTGCTGGACGCAGGTGAAGCCCGGGCGAAGAACCCGCTCAACAATGCCGTCCTCCGGGTCGCCCGACAGTGTGCTGCCCGTTCCTGACCTCGATGCCGGCGTTGTTCTGCCTCCTCGTCCTCAGCGGTGAGGAGGTGCCCGACCTCTTGCAGAAGCTGGCCAGCGAGCACGAGGACACCGACCCGATGATCAAGGCGGTCTCGAAATACCACCGCCAAGAGGAGGCCCGTCACCTGGCGTTCGCCCGCCTGCTCTTCCCCGAGCAGTGGGCGGCGGCCGGTGCTCTCGAGCGGTTCCTGGTGCGCTACCTGGGCTCGCGCATCGCCATCGGGATGTTCGACACCATCGTGCATCCGGGCGTCTACGCCACGGTCGGCCTGCCGACGTGGCAGACCTGGAGGGCGGTCAACCGTTCGCCTGGGCGCACCGCGTTGCGCCACCGCGCTCTGCGGCCGCTCCTCAACACGCTGCTCGACGCGGGCGCCTTCGTGGGCGGTCGGGTGCCGAAGGGGTGGCAGCGCGCCTGCGGGGTCGACGGTCGCGGCCACGAACTGGCCACCCCGATGGCCGAGGCGGCCTAGCGTTGGTGCTCTGGCGGCCAGGGAACAGGTTCCGTCGAGCGACGGTGCACCAAGGGTGACCGTACCCGCCAGGCTCTGCTGGACGCAGCCGTGGTGCGCTTCGCCCGCGAGGGCTTCCGGGGCACCTCGGTGGCTGACGTCTGCCGCGACGCCGGGTTGTCGACCACCGCCTCCTACCCCTACTTCGCCAACAAGGAGGCGCTCTTCGTCGCCGCGGTCGACGAGGACGTGGCTGCCCTGATCGACGACGCCGTGTCCTTCGTGGCCATGAGCGAGGACTCCGAGCAATGGGCCCGCAGCATGATGCAAGGCCTCCTCGGTCGCTTGGCCGAACACCCGCTCGCCAGTCGCATTCTGCGCGGCCTCGAACCTGAGTTCACCATCCGGCTCCTCCACATCCCGGCCCTCGAGGAGCTGCGCAAGACGGTCACCGAGCTCATCAGGGTCGAGCAGATCGAGGGCGCCGTGCGCCAGGACATCGACCCGGCGCAGACGGCCAACGGCATGGTCGTCATCGTCATCTCCCTTCTCATGGCGGCCACCCAGACCGGGCCGGCCGGGATCGACCAGGTCGTCGGTGACGTGGAGTCGGTCCTCCACGCCGCCACCCGCCCGCCGCGCTGACCCGACGTCGCGAACCGATCCGGGGGCCTAGCGTCTCTTTCTCCGTGAGGGTCTTGCGTGTCGTTGCGGGCATTGTCGTGCCGAGCGTCGTCGCGCTCGACCCTGGCCGGGACGAGCGGTGCCGGCGGCGACACGGCGCACCCGGCTCCGATGAGCATCAGCCGGTCGGCCCACGTGCCGTACCAGGGCTGTCCGCCAGGGACATCGAGGTGACCGTGACGCTCTCGGCCCGCACGTACGGACTCGGTCAGAACGTGCGCTACATGGTGCGCCTGCACAACTTGAGGGCGAAGGCGTGCTCGGGCGGCGGGCACCCTGACCGGGACTGCCCGGGCACACCGTCTCGCCGGCGCTCGGGTTCGGATCTTGCGGTTCGCTGCCCATGGCGATCAAGGACGCCCGGGGACGCAGGTCTACCCCGGCACCGGTCCCATCGCCTGCCCCATGCTCATCGGGCCAATCCTCGGCCCCCACTCGACGCAGCGCACGTCGGGTACGTGGGACCGGGTCGAGGGAGGCCTGCGTCCGGCCCGGATCCCGAACCTGCACCGCCCGGCCGGTACCGCCTCGAGGTGGGCACCGTCGTCAGCGTCCCCTTCGTCCTGACCAATGGCCCACCGCTGGCCGCGTGCCGACCTCTGACACGGCGCACGGCGTGCTGAAGGCCCCCTTCACTCGGCCCGCCTGAACCGGCTTCGAGGCCACGACCTCGTTCGGTGCGCCCACGGATACACTTGGGAATTTCGCCGAGCGCGGCCGAAGCCCAGGCAGGAGGGCGTGCCGGCCACTCCCATCGGCTGAGGAAGGAACGGGGCAGGAACGTATGTCGGGTCACTCGAAGTGGGCGACCACCAAGTATCGCAAGGGCGCCCAGGACAAGGCTCGGGCCAAGGTCTTTGCCAAATGCATCCGTGCCATCGAGGTGGCGGCGCGCGACGGCGGGGGAGACCTCGACGCCAACGCGGGCTTGCGCACGGCCTTCCAGAAGGCTCGGGCGGCCTCCGTTCCCATCGACACCATTGAGAAGGCGATCAAGCGGGGGACCGGCGACCTCGAGGGTGTGCGCTACGAGTCCATCAACTACGAGGGGTACGGCCCGGGTGGCGTGGCCATCATGGTGGAGACCCTCAGTGACAATCGCAACCGCACCGGCGCCGAAATGCGCAACCTCTTCTCCCGCAACGGCGGGAACATGGCCGAACCGGGCGCGGTGGGCTGGCAGTTCGAGCGCAAGGGCATCGTGACGGTCGGTCTCGACAACGACGAGGACAAGGTCATGGAGGTCGCCATGGAGGGTGGCGCCGAGGACCTCTCGAGCAACGGTGCGGCCTGGGTCGTGACCAGCGCGCCGGGTGACCTCGAGTCGGTGCGCGAGGCGCTCGACGGCGCCGGCATCGCCCCCGAGTCGGTGGATCTCTCGCTCGAGCCCACGACGCTCGTTCCCGTCTCTGACGAATCCGAGGCCAAGAAGGTGTTGCGCCTGCTCGAGGCCATCGACGACCACGACGACGTGCAGGCGGTCCATTCCAACGCCGACATCCCCGACGAGGTCCTCGCCACCTTCGAGGGCTGATTCGAGCGACCTCGGCCACCGGCCGGGTCCACCTTCTGGCCTGCACTCCCGGCTATCGTACGAACAGATGTTCGTATTGGGCATTGACCCTGGTCTGTCGCGCTGTGGCTACGGCTTGGTGGGCCGCGCCGAGGCGAACGGTGCCCTGGTGGCCAAGGCGGCCGGCGTGCTCGAGACCGATCCCGCCGGGGCGCTGGCCGAGCGCCTGCTGATCCTCTACACCGAGCTGACCAGCCTCGTGACCGATCTCGAGCCGGACGTCGTGGTGGTCGAGCGCGTGTTCTTCCAGGTGAATGCCAAGACGGCCATGTCTGTGGGGCAAGCCAGCGGGCTGGCGCTGGTGGCCGCGGCCGCGGGCGGGTGCGAGGTGGCGCAGTACACGTCGAACGAGGTGAAGCAGGGTCTGGTCGGCTACGGCGCGGCCACGAAGGAGCAGGTGCAGCGCATGGTGGCCAAGGTGCTCGGCCTGCGCGTCGTGGGCGGCCCGCCCGACGTGGCCGACGCCCTGGCGCTGGCCGTGTGCCACCTGACCACCGTCCCCCTGCGCCGCGCCGTCGACGCTGCATTGTTGGTCAAAGAAAGGAGCACGAGGTGATCGGGATGTTGCGCGGACCGGCCGTGATGCGGACGGGGGAGGGCGAAGTCATCGTCGACGTGGGTGGGGTGGGCTATCGGGTCACCGTGACCCCGGCAACGGCGGCCATGCTGGTGACGGCGGGCCCCAAGGTGGACCAGATGCTCTACGTGCACACGCACGTGCGCGAGGACGCCATCGTGCTCTACGGCTTCGCGCACGACGACGAGCGCCGGTGCTTCGAGGTGCTGCTCGGTTCGCACGGGGTCGGGCCGGCCCTGGCCCTCTCCATCATGGCCCTGCTCTCGCCGGCCGCCCTCTCGACCGCCGTCCTCGAGGACGACCTCGACACGCTCTGCACCGTTCCCGGCGTCGGCCGCAAGACGGCGGCGCGGTTGCTCATCGAGCTGAAGAGCCGGCTCGACCTGCCGGACCTCTCGTTCGACCACGCCGGTGTCGGGGCGAACGGCTTCAGCGCGGCGGGCCCGGCGTCGCGGACGGCGCGCTCGGAGGCCCGCGCCGCGCTGAACGAACTCGGCTACGCCCCCGAGGAGATCCGTGGTGCGCTCGACGGACTGCGCGACGATGTGGGCGTGGAAGAGATGCTCCGTCTGGCCCTGCGCGAGCTGGCCAGCCGGTGAGCCCGCGGGCGCGCCGGGAGGTCCTGGCCACCGACGACGAGACGCCCGAAGGCGTCGAGGACGGCGATGTGGTCGGCCGGCGCGTCATCGACCCGACCTCGTCGGACCCCGAAGAGGAGATCGAAGAGGTCGGCCTGCGCCCGCGCTCGCTCGAGGAGTTCGTCGGCCAGGCCCAGCTGGTCGAGCACCTCGGCATCGTGTTGCAGGCGGCCCGCCAGCGTCGCCAGGCGGTGGACCACATCCTCTTCGCCGGGCCGCCGGGACTGGGCAAGACCTCCCTGGCCGGCATCGTGGCCACCGAGATGACGGCCAGTTTGCGCATCACCGCCGGTCCCGTGCTGACCCGGGCCGGCGATCTCGCCGCGCTGCTCACCGACCTCCAGGACGGCGACGTGCTGTTCATCGACGAGATCCACCGGCTGCACCGCTCGGTCGAGGAGATGCTCTATTCCGCCATGGAGGACGGTCGCCTCGACATCCTCATCGGCAAGGGACCCACCGCGCGCTCGATCCGCCTCGAGTTGCCCAAGTTCACGCTGGTCGGCGCGACCACGAGGACCGGTCTCGTGTCGGGACCGCTGCGTGACCGCTTCGGCTTCGTCGGCCGCCTCGACCTCTACGCACCGGAGGATCTGCGAGCGATCGTGGAGCGTTCGGCGCAAATTCTGCGCGTGCGCATCGACGAGGAGGGCGCCACGCGGATCTCCGAGCGCTCGCGAGGCACGCCACGGGTGGCCAACCGGCTCTTGCGACGGGTACGCGACTTCTCCGAGGTGCGCGGCGACGGGTTCATCGACGGGCGCACGGCCAGCGAGGGACTCGAGCTCTTCGGGGTCGACGGCCTCGGCCTCGACAAGGTGGACCGGGCCATCCTGACCACGCTGTGCACGCGTTTCGGCGGCCAACCGGTCGGCCTGACCACGCTGGCCCAGTGCGTCGGCGAAGAGCCCGACACCATCGAGGACGCCTACGAGCCCTTCTTGCTCCAGAGCGGATTGATCCAGCGCACGTCCCGGGGCCGGGTGCCCACCGACCGGGCCTGGGCTCACCTCGGGCAGCCACGCCCCAGCGCCACCTCGACCACGCCTCTCTTCTGACGAAAGCCTGCTCGGGCCGCCCGACGCAGAGCGGTTCACCGATCGGCCGTCCAATGCGGTACCGTTGTCGGGTTGCACCATGAGACGAAGCGAGGTGACCGGATGGCAAGCTCGATGAGCAAGCGTTCACTGCTGATCGCGCACGGTCCGGTCCTGCCGCTGGTCTTTGGTGCCGCGGCCGGAGGGAGGACCCGCATTGCCGGGCCCGATCTTCGCCTCACGTGCCACTGACGCCGGCCCGCCGACCTCACATCAGCTGAACGCCGGCGCCGGCCTCGCGGCCCGCCGCTTCGCTGCCCCGTCGCACCCTCGCGGTGCGCCTGCTGTGTCCATCAGTTACGACCCTCCAACCAGGAGAGCCCCATGGGTGATCGCACCCTCTTCCCGAATGCATCGACGAAAGCCACCCTGTCCTATTGCTGGAGCCAGATGCAGCCCGACCGCGCCGCCTTCGCCGGCAGCTGCGGCGCCATCGCGCTCGGCACGCTGGCCAATGCGGTGGCCGCGCCACTGATCTTTGCCTCCCTGCTCGGACGGCTCTCCGATCTGGGCGTCAACCATGCGGATCTGTCGTCCTTCACGCCGCTCATCGTCGCCTACGCGTTGACCCTCGTGGCCGCCACGGTTTTCGGTCGCATCGGCGGCTGGCTGAACTGGGGCGCCACGCTCCGTTCCTTCGGGCGCGCCATCAACCATGGCTACGACCACTTGATCGGGCTGAGCCACTCCTGGCACACCGACCGGCCCTCGGGTGAGGTCATCGCCGCCCTCGAGACGTCGACCTGGGCCTTCGTGGAGCTGATCGATGCGATGGTGTGGGGCATCCTTCGCATCTCGGTCACGACCATCGGTGCCATCGTCGTGCTCGGCATCGTGGCCTGGCCGGTGGCCCTGGTCATGGCGATGCTCGTGGCCGTGTTCGCGCTCGTCCTCGTTCGGCGCTTGGACCGGGTCGTGGCGGCCGAGAAGGGCTTCTCCGACGCCCACTCGCGGGCCACCGGCGTGGTGGCCGACACCATCGCCAACCTGACGACAGTGCGATCACAGGCCGCCGAGGACCGCGAGAAAATGCACGTGGATCGGATGGTCGGCGACTCGCTGCGAGCTGACTTTCGCGCCCGACGGGTCTTCACGACCACGCGGATCCAGATGGAGTCGGCCATGGCCTTCTTCAACTGGGCGGCCGTGGCGGTGGGCGTGGTCCTGGCGCTCCATCACGTCGCCGCGGCCGGGGTGGTGTACCTGATCCTCTTCTACGCCACGTTCGTGGGGACAAGCCTCGAGGAGTCCTTCGAGTTCATCCGGCTCATGTCGCGGGCCATCGGTCGCTGCGCCAAGTTCGCCGGCATCGCCCTCACCAAGCCCGACATCGTCGACGTGCCGCGGGCCCCGGAGCTCGCGGTCCCACGGGGGCGGGTCGAGTTCAATCAGCTTCGCTTTGCCTACGGCGACGGCGCGCCCCTCTTCGATGGTCTCGACCTGGCCATTGAACCCGGCGAGCATGTCGGCCTCGTGGGTCCTTCGGGTTCGGGCAAGACGACGCTGACCAAGCTGCTCCTGCGCTTCGCCGACCGCGACGGGGGAGTGATCGCCATCGATGGGCAGGACATCGCGCGGGTGACGCAGCACTCGCTGCGGCGCCACATCGCCTACGTCCCTCAGGAGCCCCAAATGCTGCACCGGACGATCGCAGAGAACATCTGTTACGGCCAGGACAGCGAGGGCATCGACATGGAGCTGGTGCGCGAGGTGGGCAAGGCCGCCTACGTGGACGAGTTCGTGGAGCGACTGCCCGAGGGCTACCAGACGGTGGTCGGTGAGCGCGGGCTCAAGCTGTCGGGAGGCCAGCGCCAGCGCGTGGCCATCGCCCAGGCCATGGCCAAGGGCGCCGCGGTGCTCGTGCTCGACGAGGCCACCTCCGCGTTGGACTCCGAGTCCGAGTCGCTCGTCCAAGAAGCCCTCTGGCGTCTGATGGACGGAACCACCGCACTGGTGGTGGCCCACCGGCTGGCCACGATCGCCCGGCTCGATCGCATCGTCGTGCTCGACCAGGGTCGCGTCGTCGAGCAGGGCACGCACGCCCAGTTGTTGGCGCGCCGACGGTGTGTACTGCCGCTTGTGGGAGCACCAGTCGGGCGGCTTCCTGGCCGCCTGACTGGTCGCGGGCCCCGATTGGTCAGGCGGTGCGGGACGCCACCACGGAGGTGCGCAGTGGGATGAAGACGCGGAAGGTGGTCGCCCAGCCCGGCGTGTCCACGATGTCGACGAATCCCTCGTGGGCTTCGGCCACCGACTTGGCGATGGCCAAGCCGAGTCCGGTGCCGGGCACGCCTTGTTCCAGCGAGGAGGCCAGGCGGTAGAAGCGCTCGAAGAGTTGCTCGCGTTCGGTCTCGGGGATGCCCGGGCCTTCGTCGAGAACCTGCACCCGTCCGTAGGAGTCGACGTTGTCCACGATGACGCGCACTCGCCCGTTGCGATAGGAGAACTTGATGGCGTTCGAGAGAAGGTTGGCCAGCAGTTGGTGCAGCCGGCTGGCATCACCGTAGATCGGGGTCTCTTCACCCTGTTCGATCGTCAGCTTGACGCCGGCCACCCTGGCGATGGTCTGGATGGCGTGCACCGCCTCGTCAGCCAGGCGGTAGAGGTCCAGCTCGGCAAAGGCCACCTTGAGTCCGCGGCCGGCACCGGGGTCGGCGAGGAGGTCCTCCGCCACCCGTTGGAGCTGCTCCGCGTTGCGATCGATGGTGGCAAGCATGCGCACCTGGCTCTCGGTGAGCTCGGACTGCGCGTCGAGCAGGAGCTCGATGAAGCCCCGGATGGAGGTGATCGGCGTGCGCAGCTCGTGCGACACGGTGGCGACGACGTCGTCCTTCATCTGGGTCAGCTCGCGGAGCCGGTTGTTCTGTTCGATGAGGGACTGCGTCACCTCCTTCTGAATGGCGAAGAGGCGCTCGCGGTCGGCGGCGAGCTCCTCGCGCTCGGTCACGTCGATCGCCACCACGACGTAACCGCCAGTGGACGGGGAGAGCACCTCGGTGAACTCGTGCTCGGGCTCGGGAGCCTCCTGGTCGACGGGACGCTCGACCCCGTCGAGACCCTCCTTGTCGGCGGCGGGATCCGCCGCCGGCACGGGAAGGGCACGCACCCGCACCACGCACCGTCGCTGCTGCCCGTCCTTGCGGGTGGCCGTCCAGGGCACCTCCGCCGCTGCCTCGGCGTCGACCGGGGCCAGCGCGGTGCGCATGGAGTCGATGGTCTGACGGCGCTCGTCGATCTGGGCCGGGTCGATGAAGTCGGCGATGGAGTGAATGCCGACGACTTCGGCGGCCCGGTAGCCGAGGAGCTGCTCGGCGCCGGCCGAGAAGAAGGTGACGGTGCCGGCCGGGTCGACGCCCATGATGGCGCTTCCGGTGGCGGCCCGCAGGAGGGTCTCGAGGCGGTCACGCGCGTAGTCGGCCTCGCGGGCGTTGCGCCGGGCCATGCGGGACTGCTGGGCCAAGTCGCCGAGGACGGCCCGGTCGCGCGAGACCATCGTGTAGACGGTGGAGGCCACCAGGGTCGTGACCGTGGCCATGACGGCCACCTGGCGCCATTCGATGAGCGGGTACTTGGGCGACCCCACCATGAGGAGCGGCACGAGCAGGGCCAGGTCCATGCAGAACAGCCCGACGAGGAGATGCAGCCGGCGCCCGTAGAGGGCCAGCCACACAATGGGCAGCAGGTACATCACGACGAGCCCCGAGTCGCTGCCGCCCTGTGCATCCCGGATGATGGCGATGACCGCGATGTATCCGATGGGGATGACCAACCAGGCCCAATCGGGCAGCCGCTCCCAGGGCAACAGGAAGGCGGCGGCCAGGAGCACGAAGAAGACGACGCCGGCCACCCCGATCTCGCGGCGGGCATCGTGGGGGAACGGGATCAGGGCGACCAGCACGGTGCCGATGGCGACCAGGGCGAAGACGGGGAGGCGCACCCGCATCGATCCCGAGAAGCCGATGGGTAGCGCCGTGCCGGGCATCTGCAGATCGCGACGCCCGGAATGGGTGGTTCGGGTGGAGGGGCTCTCGCTCACCGGCCTAGAGATCGGTAGCGATACCCGAAGCCCCGTACGGTTTCGATCGGCCCGTCGTCACCCTCGTCCCAGCCCAGCTTCCGGCGCAGGCGCAAGACGGCGTACTTCACCCGGGAGGGCGCCAGCCCGCTCGGGTCGTCCCAGGCCAACTCGATCAGCTGGTCGGGCGAGAGCACCTGGCCCTGGTGGCGGGTCAGGGTGGCCATGAGCCGGTATTCGGTCGGCGTCAGGACCACGGCGGACCCGTCGATGCTGACCTCCTGGTGGGCATAGTCCACGTGGAGGGTTCCGTCGTCGAAGGTGGTCACTGGGTCGTTCCGGGAGACCTGGCGACGGCTGATGGCCTGGAGCCGGGCCAGAAGCTCGACCCGGCTGAAGGGCTTGGTCAGGTAGTCGTCCGCTCCCGCGTTGAGGCCGCGCACCTTGTCTCTTTCGGTACCGAGAGCCGTCAGCATGAGAACTGGGACGTCGCTCATGTCCCGGATGCGTTCGAGGACCTGCCAGCCGTCGAGGTCGGGCAGGCCGACGTCGAGCACGACGATGTCGGGATGACTCTGGTGGAATTGGCGGACCCCGTCGCGGCCTTCTGTCGCCTCCGCCACCGCAAACCCTTCCCGCTCGAGCAAGGTCCTCAGCAATTGACGAATATCGGCCTCGTCCTCGATGACGAGCACGGATATGTGACCATCTCGCATTGTTCGCAACTGTACCTGGGCAAATACCGGACCGGCTGGTTATCCGGGCCAAAAGAGGATACCCAGAACCCGAAGTAAAACACCTGGTGGCTCTAGAAATTTGCTTTCAGTGATCACTGAAAGCGGCCCGGTGCGCCGTGCTGCCCAACGCGAAGTACCGGATTGCCCGGCGACTCGATTCGGCGCCAAATGTGCCGTGGGCTCCGTCCGTCGCCCATGGCGGCAGGGCGGCGGTGACGCCGATTGCGGGCAGACGAGACCCGCGACGAGCAGGCAGCGGACGAAAGAAGCCCGAAAACGAAAAAAGTCAGCGCAGCGACTTGGAGCGAAAGGTGCGCCGGCCTGAGTCGTCGGCTCCCCCCGGATTTCTCCGGCCGACGACGGCCAAGGCCGGCGCACCTTCCTGCATGCTCCTCCCCCCCGGTGTTCCCCCGGCAAGAATCCGTTCCCCTTCATCGGACTCTCACCTGGTCGTCCCCCTCCGAACGACCATCACCGTGAGGGTGCTGTACTGATGGTGCGTACTTTGATTCGGAGGTGTCGCAGCCAGGGTTCCGTTTGGGTTGCGGTCCGGTTGCACCAGACGTTTCGCGTGAGGGTGCCGCCAGGGAGTGCGCCGAGGTCCGTTACTCCCGCCGGGAGGCGACTGCGCGGGCGCCAGCCGCTCGTCGGTTGGGCTTGCGATCCGAGCAGGTCAGAGGCGGTCAAGGCGGAGCCAGAACGGGCGGCCCAGAGCGAGGGACCATTGAGAGGGCGGCCGCCCAGGAGCGCGCCACTGCACGCACTAGGGTGGCACGTCGCAACCCTCCAGGTTCAAGGATCTCCTCATGACAGCAACCATGGCGGCAAACTTCGTGCTCGCCACCACGAAATCAAGCTCTTCCTCCCCCTTCCTGACCCTGCTCCCGCTGTTGGCCATCGGGGTTCTCGGCTACTTCTTCTTCATCCGTCCCCAGCAGCGCAAGGCGCAAGCCGCCCGTGCGGCGCAGAGCACGGGCATCGACGTCGGTGACGAGGTGCAGACCGTGGGTGGGGTCATCGGCACGGTCCTCGAGATCCACGGGGATCGCTACACGCTGCTGACCGGCTCACTCGGCGACGACGGCAACCTCGACGGCCCCCAGCCGACGCGCATCGTCTTCGTCCGACAGGCCATCGCCCGCAAGATCGAGCCCGTCGAGGACGTCCGGGTGAACGACGTGGCGGTTGAGGACGAGCCCGTCGAGAACTCGACCAACGGCAACGGCAAGCGGAGCACCGTGACCGACGGAGGCGACATCGACGACGTCGGTGGCGACAACGGCGCAGTCGGTGAGCATCGCGAGGAGGCCGAAGAGGGGTGAGCCCCAAGTCGGGGGGACGTTCGCAGAGGCGGCAGCGGCGCAACCTGCTGATCAGTGTGCTGGTGGTGGTGGCGATCTCCATCGGCTCGTTCGCCGCGGTCTTCGCCGCCAAGTGGTCGCCGCGGCTCGGCCTGGACCTGGCCGGTGGGGTGTCGGTCGTGTACACGGCCGAGGGCCACAACATCAGCCAGGCCGACCTCAACGAGACGGTCAACATTCTGAACCTGCGCGTGAACGGCCTCGGCGTGTCCGGCGCCGAAGTGCAGACGACGGGGAAGAACCAGATCTCGGTCTCCATCCCGGGCGTGACCAATGCCCAGCAGGTGCTGGACCAGATCGGGCAGACCGCCCGCATGTACTTCCGCCCGGTGCTCTGTTACGCCTACCCCGAGGCGCGCCCCAAGGGCTCCAAGGTCAAGGTGCTGCCCCCAGGGGTCGAGTCCATTCCGGCCTGTCAGGCGAATTACCAGCTGACCGCGGCCAATCTCGCCATCAACACGACGACGCAGCAGCCCACGAACAACATCGGGCCCGACCCCCAGTACGCCACCTACCCCTCGACCGCCGTCGAGAAGCCGGGCTACGAGACCAGCACCGTGCTCCTGCCCGGGCTCGCCTCGAGCGGCACCGCCAACGGGGGCCAGCGCTACGTCTTGGGCCCGAGCGAAATGACGGGCCACGCCATCGGCAGCGCCACGGCGACGCTGAACCAGACCGGGCAGTGGGTGGTCGATTACACGCTCGCCGGCAACGCCAACTCGCAGCTGTGGGACAAGGTGGCCTCGGAGAACTTCCACCAGCTCCTCGGCATCGAACTCGACGGCGTCGTGTACTCGGCCCCGATCATCCAGCCCGGCCAGCAAACCTTCAGCTCCTTCGACGGCAAGGGTGAGATCTCGGGCAGCCTGACCCAGGCCGACGCGCAGAACCTGGCCCAGGCCATGAACTTCGGCGCCCTGCCCATCACGCTCAAGGCGGCCACGTCCGAGACGGTGTCGGCCACCCTGGGCCATTCGGCGCTCGTGGCGGGCCTCGGCGCCGGCATCGCCGGGTTGATCCTCGTGTTGCTCTACGTGCTGCTCTACTACCGGGCCCTCGGCCTCGTGGTGATCTCGGGTCTCCTGCTCACGGCGGCGCTGCTCTGGGCGATCATCTCGGCCCTCGGCCATACCTCGGTCGCGCCGAGCTTCGACCTGGCCGGCATCACCGGTCTGATCGTCTCCATCGGCATCACCGTCGACTCGTACATCGTCTACTTCGAACGCCTCAAGGACGAGACCAGATCCGGGCGTTCCGTGCGCACCTCGGTGGACCGTGGCTTCAAGAGCGCCTGGCGCACGGTCTGGGCCGCCGACTTCGTGTCGCTACTGGCCGCCATCGTCCTCTACTTCGTGGCGGTCGGGAACGTGAAGGGCTTCGCCTTCTTCCTCGGACTCTCCACCATCATGGACATGGCGATCACCTGGTTCTACACCCGCCCACTGGTCATCCTCCTCGGTCAGAGCGAGCGCCTCCAGGGTTCGGGTTCGTTCAGCATCTCGACCGGTTTGAATGCCGGTCCGCAGGCCCGTGACCCGCGCCCGGGCGTGCCCAGCGGCGCCGTCGCCGGGGGTGGTGGCTCGTGAGCCCGAGCGACAACGGTCCCCGCGACGAGGACGGCAGCTCCCTCGACGACGTGCCGCAGGAGGAGGTCGAGCAGTTCGAGGAGGGCATCGACACGCAGGACCTCGACGAGGACGAGCTCGTCTCGGTCGACGACGCGGCCCGAGCCCTGCTGTCCAAGGGTCCGAAGGGCCACGGGCCGATCGCCCGGCTCTACCGGGGGGAGACCCGATTCGACTTCGTGGGCCGGCGCCGCGTCTGGTTCGCCCTCTCGACCCTCATCATTCTCCTCGGCGTCATCTCCATCATCCTGCGCGGCGGGCTCAACCTCGGTATCGAGTTCAAGGGCGGGACGGAATGGACCATTGCCGCGCCCCACGTCACCCAGACCCAGGCCACCGACGCCCTGAAGGGCACCGGGCTGGTCGACCCCACCGTCGAGCTGCTCGGCACGGGCAGCAAGCAGACGCTCAATGTCCAATCCGACATCAACAAGCTGCCACAGGCCCAACAGGACCAGATCAGCCAGAACGTGCAGAACGCCATGTACAAGCTCACGGGGACCAAGCCGCCGAGCTCTGACAGCACCACCTCGACCACGGCCGCTCCGACGACCACGAGCACGAGCACCGGCTCGAGCACCACGTCGACGACCGGGGCCACGAGCACGAGCACGACGACCGCATCGAACAACGGGGCGATCAAACCTCACGAGGACGTGATCAGCATCACGACGGTCGGACCCACCTGGGGCTCGTCGATCACGGACAAGGCCATCCAGGCGCTGATCATCTTCTTCATCGTCGTGGCCCTCTACATCAGCATCCGGTTCGAACCGAAGATGGCGCTGGCCGCGTTCATCGCCATGATCCACGACGTCCTGGTCGCGGTCGGGATCTATTCGATCTTCAATTTCCAGGTCACGCCGGACACGGTGGTGGCCATCCTGACCATCCTCGGCTACTCGCTCTACGACACGGTCGTCGTGTTCGACCGCGTGCGCGACAACACGCGAGGCATCGGCAGCAGCGGACGCCTGACGTATCCGCAGCTGATCAACCTCTCCATGAACCAGACGCTGGCGCGTTCCATCAACACGTCCGCCGTCGCCATCATCCCGGTCTTGGCCATCCTGGTGATCGGCGCACAGATCCTCGGCGCCAGCACTCTCCAGTCGTACGGTTTGGCCCTCTTCGTCGGGCTCTTGTCCGGGGCCTACTCGTCGATCTTCATCGCGTCCCCGGTGCTCTGCATGATGAAGGAGCGCGAGGAGCGCTGGAAGGCGGTGGCCGAACGCCAGAACAAGCGAGGCGACGGGGGGTCGTGGTACTCCGCCGTCGATGCGGCCAACATGAGCACCCAGATGAGCATTGCCGCCGCCGGCCAGGTCGGACGGGGCGGCCGGACGGCCCCGGCACCCAAGCCCCCGAAAAAGGGGAGCGGGCCCATCCGGCCCGGTTCGGCCAACGAACCCAGTGGCGGGGCCAGCGGGACGGAAACGGCCGTGATGGACCGTCCGGGTGCGGGCAATGGGGCGGCCCCGGGCCCCAAACCGCGCAAATCCAAGGGCAAACGCAAGCGCTGAGCGGCCGCGCCACGACGGCCTCCGTCTCCCGTCGCCGATGCTTCCGGGGCGGGGGAGTGCCTCCGACCGGTCTTCAGGCGCATATCCTGGACAGATGGTGGCCCTGACCCGGGTGACGGTCGCTGAGGTCCCCGCCGACGAGGGGGCCCAGTCGGCCCACGAGGAGACGCCCGAGCGCGCCCTCGGCGAGCTGCTCTCGCCCCTCCTGGCCGAGTTCGCCCGGCACCGGCCCGAGGACGACACCGCCATGATCGTCGAGGCTGGGCGGACGGCGCAGAAGGCCCACGAGGGCCAGTTCCGGCGCTCCGGCGAGCCCTACATCACCCACCCGGTGGCCGTGGCCACCATCGTGGCCGAGCTCGGACTCGACGCCCAGACCGTCGCGGCCGCCCTCCTTCACGACGCCGTCGAGGACACCGGCCTCACCCTCGACACCATCGAGTCGACCTTCGGCGACGGGGTGGCCAAGGTGGTCGACGGCGTGACCAAGCTCGACCGCCTCCAGTTCAACTCGAAGGAGGCGCAGCAGGCGGCGACGATCCGCAAAATGCTCGTCGCCATGGCGGACGACTGGCGCGTCCTGCTCATCAAGCTGGCCGACCGGCTGCACAACATGCGGACGCTCGCCGTCATGCCCGAATGGAAGCAGCGGCGCACGGCCCAGGAGACCTTCGACGTCTATGCACCGCTGGCCCACCGCCTCGGCGTGCAGCAGGTGCGCTGGCAACTCGAGGACCTGGCGTTCGCCACCTTGCACCCGAAGCGCTACGCCGAGATCGAGCAGATGGTGGCCGCCCGGGCCCCCGAGCGCGAGGAGTACCTCGAGCAGGTGCTGGTGCACGTACGCCAGCGTCTCGACGAGATGGGGATCGAGGCGGACGTCACCGGGCGCCCGAAGCACCTGTGGTCCATCTACGAGAAGATGGTGGTCCGGGGCAAGGAGTTCGACGACATCAACGACCTGGTGGCCCTCCGGGTCGTGGTGGACTCCGAGAAGGACTGTTGGGCCGCCCTCGGGGCCATCCACGCCATCTGGGCCCCGGTGCACGGCCGCTTCAAGGACTACATCAACACGCCCAAGTTCAACATGTACCAGTCGTTGCACACGACGGTCATCGGGCTCGAAGGCAAGCCCGTCGAGGTGCAGATCCGGACGTCGGAAATGCACCACCGGGCCGAGTACGGCATCGCCGCCCACTGGGGCTACAAGTCCAAGGAGGACAGCTCCTCGGAGATGGCCTGGTTGCAGCGGATCGCCGACTTCGACCGGCAGACCGACGACCCCATCGAGTTCCTCGAGGCCCTGAAGCTCGACTTGGAGCAGGACGAGGTCTACGTCTTCACGCCCAAGGGCAAGGTCATCGCCCTGCCGGCCCGCTCGACCCCGGTCGACTTCGCCTACGCCATCCACACCGAGGTCGGCCACCGTTGCATCGGCGCGCGGGTCAACGGTCGCCTGGTGCCGCTCGAGACGCAGCTCTCCAGCGCGGACACGGTCGAGATCTTCACGTCGAAGTCGCCCACCGCCGGGCCCTCGCGCGACTGGCTCCAGATCGTGGCCTCCACCCGGGCCCGTTCGAAGATCCGCCAGTGGTTCAGCCGGGAGCGGCGCGAGGACGCCATCGAGAACGGCCGCGAGGAGCTCGCCCGCGCCCTGCGCCGCGATGGCCTGCCCCTGCACAAGCTGATGGGCTCGAGCGCGTTGGGCGAGGTCGCCGAGGCCATGAACCTGGCCGACCTCGATGCGCTCTACGCCTCCATCGGCGAGAACCAGGTCTCGGCCCAGTCGATCGTCCAGCGCCTGGCCAAGATCATCCGGGGCGGCGGCGAGCACGACGAGCAGTTGCCGACCACGGCGCTCACCGGTCCGACCCGGAGGCGCCCCGGCCACCGCACAGGCGCCGGCGTCTACGTCGAGGGCCTCGACGACGTCATGATCCACTTGGCCCGCTGCTGCACGCCGGTGCCGGGCGACCAGATCATCGGCTTCGTGACCCAGGGCCGCGGCGTCTCGGTGCACCGGGCCGACTGTGCCAACGCCACCGCGCTGGCCAACCGCTCCCGCGAGCGGCTCATCGACGTGGAGTGGGACCGTGGGAACGACGGTGTCTTCGTGGCCACGATCGAGGTGCAGGCCTTCGATCGCTCACGCCTGCTGGCCGACGTGTCGCGTGTGGTGTCCGAACACCACCTCAACATCGTCGCCGCCCGGACGGCCACGACGCCGGACCGGGTCAGCCGCATGGCCTTCGACGTCGAGCTCGCCGATCCCACCCATCTGCACTCGCTCGTCAACGCGCTCGAAGCACCTCGACGGGGTCTTCGACGCCTATCGTCAGCTGCCTGGCAAGAAAGTCTGAGCCCAATCCGTGAGGAGCATGTCGTGACCGCGGGCTCGTCCGCGCCCACACCGACAACGCCGCCGCCCACGCCCAGCCGTACGCCCACCGGCATGCACGACGTCCTGTGGCCCGAGTCGGTCCGCTGGGAGGACGCGGTGGTGCGTTTCGCCGCGCTGGTCGAGGGTGCGGGCTACGGCCTCGCGCTCACCCCGATCGTCGAGCACGAGGCGGTCTTCAACCGCGGCATCGGTGAGAAGAGCGAGGTCGTCGGCAAGGAGATGTACGTCTTCGAGGACCGCGACGGTCAGCTGATGGCCCTGCGCCCCGAGGGCACCGCGTCGGTGGCCCGCGCCTTCGTGCAGCACCACCCCGTGCCCCCCTGGAAGGCCTGGTACGTGGCCCCGCTGTTCCGGCACGAGCGTCCCCAGCAGGGCCGCTACCGCCAGCACTACCAGCTCGGCGTGGAGGCGCTGGGAGTGGCCGACGCCGACCTCGACGTCGAGGTGATCGCGCTGGCCCACGACTTCTTCGCCGGCTTCGGCCTGCGCCAGGTCACTCTCAAGCTGCACTCCATGGGTGACAGCGTCTGCAAGCCCGGCTACGTCGCCCTGCTCGGAGCGTTCCTGGCCGAGCGGGTCGACCAGCTCTGCCCGGCCCACCAGGCCCGCCACCTGGAGAACCCGCTGCGCGTCCTCGACTGCAAGTCGCCCGAGTGCCGGGCGGCCACCGAGGACGCGCCGCACTTCCTCGACCACCTCTGCGACGCCTGCGCCGCCCACTTCGCCCGGGTCGCTCAGGGGCTGGACGCGCTCGGGGTTGCGCTACACCATCGACCATCGCCTGGTCCGGGGCTTCGACTACTACACGCGCACCACGTTCGAGTTCGCCGCCGACGCCCTCGAGGCCGCGCAGAACGGCATCGGCGGCGGCGGTCGCTACGACGGTCTGGTCGAGGTGCTCGGGGGCGATCCCACGCCGGGCATCGGGTTCGGCATCGGCCTCGAGCGGGTCCTCTTGGCCTGTGACGCCGAGGGCGTCTTCTCGACCGAGGCCGCCGTGGCGGCCCGGCCGCTGCAGGCCTACGTGATCGACACCGCGGGCGGCACCGAGGCGGTCGTCCTCACGGCCGAGCTGCGCCGGGCCGGTCTGCGGGCCGACCGGGCCTTCGGCGGCCGGTCCATGAAGTCGCAGATCAAGTCGGCCGACCGCTCGGGTGCACTGGTCGCCCTGGTCGTCGGACCCAAGGAGCTCGAGACCGACTCCGTCGGCTTCCGCCCGCTGCGCAGCGACCAGGAACAGCGGACGGTCCCACGCGACGCCGTGGTGGCCGAAGTGAAGCAGTTCGTGGAGAATGCGCACCCACGCCATGACTGACACCACCGCAGACCAGGAAAACCAGCCCACCGCCATGCGCAGCCACCTCTGCGGCGTCCTGCGGCCCGACGACATCGGCACCGAGGTGCGCCTCTGTGGCTGGGTGGCCCGCCGGCGCGAGCACGGTGAGCACCTGGCGTTCGTCGACTTGCGCGACCACTCGGGCATCGTCCAATGCGTCATCGACCACGCCACCGACGTGCGCAGCGAGTGGGTGATCGCCGTGACGGGCACGGTCCGGGCCCGTCCCGAAGGCACCGTCAACCGCGATCTGGGCACGGGCGAGGTCGAAATCGGTGACTGCCGTGTCGAGGTCCTCAACGAGGCCGAGCCGCCACCGTTCTCGGTCGACGACCGGGCCGAGTCCGACGAGCCCGTGCGCCTGCGCCACCGCTACGTCGACCTGCGGCGCCCGCGCATGCAGCGCAACCTGCGCCTGCGGGCCCGGGTCAACGCGGCCCTCCGCGCCGCCATGGTGCGCCAGGGCTTCGTCGAGGTCGAGACACCGTTGCTGTGGGCGCCGACCCCCGAGGGTTCCCGCGAGTTCTCGGTCCCGTCTCGGCTGCACCACGGATCGTTCTACGCCCTGCCCCAGAGCCCGCAGCTGGCCAAGCAGCTCCTCATGGTCGGCGGCTTCGACCGCTACTTCCAGATCGCCCGCTGCCTACGCGACGAGGACCTCCGCGCCGACCGCCAGTTCGAGTTCACTCAGCTCGACCTCGAGTGCTCCTTCGCCAGCCAGGACGACGTCATGGCCTTCATCGTCCGAGGCCGTCCTCGATGCGGCCGAGGCGTCCACCGGCGAGCGGCCGCCGCCGATCGAGCGCATGACGTGGGCCGAGTCGCTCGACCGTTACGGCACCGACAAGCCCGACCTGCGCTTCGGCATGGAGCTGATCGAGCTGACCCCGACCTTCGCGTCCACCGAGGTCAGAGCCTTCAGCTCGCCCACGGTCAAAGCCATCGTGGTGCCCGAGGGCGCCGCCTTCCCCCGCTCCAAGCTCGATGAGCTGACCGAGCAGGCCAAGAAGGCGGGCGCCGCCGGCCTGGCCTGGTTCAGGGTCACCGACGGCCCCGCACTCGACGGTCCCCTGGCTCGCCATCTCTCCGAGGCCGAATCGACCGGCGTGCTCGAGGCGACCAAAGCCTCGACCGGAGACCTCGTCCTGGCTGTCTCTGACGAGTACCGCACGGCCTGCGAGGTCCTCGGCCTGTTGCGCACCACCCTGGGTTCGCCGCCGGTCAGTGAGGGTCCGCACCGCTACGTCTGGGTCATCGACTTCCCCATGTTCGACGGCTACGGCGCGGACGGCCACCCGCAGGCGGCGCACCATCCGTTCACCATGCCCTACCCCGAGGACTTGGCGAAGCTGGCTACCGACCCGCATGGCCGTGCGCTCGCAGGCCTACGACCTCGTGCTCAACGGGTGGGAGCTCGGTTCGGGCAGCGTCCGTATCCACCGCAGCGACATCCAGTCGCAGGTGTTCGCCGCGCTGGGCATCAGCGACGAGGAGGCCGAGGCCCGCTTCGGATTCCTGCTCGGCGCCTTCCGCTACGGCGCGCCGCCGCACGCCGGCTTCGCCGTCGGCGTGGACCGCTTGGCCGCCGTGCTGGCCGGCGAGGAGAACATCCGCGAGGTCATCGCCTACCCCAAGACGCAGTCGGGGGCCGACCTGCTGACCGGCGCCCCGACCCCGCTGCCCCCGGCCAGCCTGGCCGAGCTCGGCATCCGCGTCGTCGTGCCGCCCGCCGCGCCGGGCCAGCCCGGGACCGCGGCTGCCGCCAACCCGTCACCGAGCTGAGCATGCCCGCGCCGTCGTGAGCCTGTTCGACGACGCCGCCGCCCAACGGCTCCGCCAGCGGGCGCCCCTGGCCGCCCGGTTGCGCCCGCGCACCTTCGACGAGGTGGTGGGCCAGCAGCACCTCGTCGGACCGGGCGCCCCGCTGCGGGCCCTGGCCGAGTCCGACCGCGTCGGCTCTTCCATCCTCTGGGGCCCCGCCGGCACGGGCAAGACGACCCTGGCCCGGCTGCTGGCCGACAGCACGGCCAAGCACCTGGTGACCCTGTCGGCCACCGCGGCAGGGGTGAAGGACGTGCGCGAGGCACTGGCCGGCGCCGAACTCCGCCTGGGCGAGCAGGGCCAGGGCACCATGCTCTTCATCGACGAGGTCCACCGCTTCTCCAAGTCCCAGCAGGACGTGCTCCTCCCCGCGGTCGAGGATGGGTTGGTGGTGCTCATCGGGGCCACCACCGAGAACCCCTACTTCGAGGTGAATCCGCCCCTGTTGAGCCGGGCCTCGCTCTGGCGGCTCCACGCCTTGTCCGCCGAAGACCTGGACACTCTCATCCGGCGCGGCCTCGAACTCGAAGAGGCCGAGGCCGAGGACGACGCCGTGGCCGCGCTCGTCGCCGCCTGCGAGGGCGACGCCCGCGCCGCGCTGACCACCGTCGAGGTGGCGGTGGCCCTGGCCAAGGCCGCCGCGCCCGACCCTCGGCCCGGGTCACCCTGACCATGGGCGACATGGCGCGGGCCCGCGACGGCCGCCTCTTCCATCAGGGCGCCGACGAGCACTACGACCAGATCAGCGCCCTCATCAAGAGCGTGCGCGGCTCGGACCCCGACGCCGGCCTCTACTGGATGGCCCGCATGATCGAGGCGGGGGAGGACCCCCGCTTCCTGGCCCGGCGCATGGTCATCCTGGCCAGCGAGGACATCGGGCTGGCCGATCCCCAGGCCCTCCTGGTGGCCGAGGCGGCGGCCCGGGCCGTCGAGTACGTGGGCCTGCCCGAGGCCGCCTTGAACCTGGCCGAAGCGGTGATCTACCTGGCCAGAGCGCCGAAATCGAACGCCGTGGTGGTGGCGCTCGGGCGGGCCCAGGCCGACGTGCGCTCGGGCCTGACACAGGAGGTGCCCGCTCACCTGCGCGACGCCCACTACAAGGGAGCGGCCGACCTCGGGCACGGAAAGGGGTACGTCTATCCGCACGACGACCCCTCTGGGGTGGTTGAGCAGCAGTATCGTCCTGACGCGCTCGAGGGACGGGTGTACTACGAGCCGACGCCGCACGGAGCTGAAGGTGGCGGCACGGACCTGGACAGGGAGGCCGACTCGTGATCCGAGGACAGCGAAGGGCCGGCCGCGGTGGCGTCGGTCCTGGGCGGGTTCGTCCTGGTGCTCGGGGCCTCGGCCCTGGCCCTTCCGGCGGCGGGCGCCACCCAGCCCAACCGCGTCGTCCTTCCGCAGGCGGTGCCGTCGCTGCCCCACGGCACCGCCCAGCTCGGCGGCGCAGCGCCGGGTCAGAGCCTGCAGCTCGATGTCAGCCTCACCGGCCAGAACCCGTCGGGCCTGGCCCAAGAGGTGGCGGCCGTCTCCACCCCGGGCTCACCCGACTACCGCCACTACCTGACGCCGGCCCAGTTCGCGTCCGAGTTCGGGCCCTCGTCGGCCGAGGTGGCGCAGGTCTCTTCCGCGTTGCGCGCCGAGGGTCTGACCGTGGGGCAACCGCTCGAGGGCAGTGCACTCCTGCCGGTCAGTGGTTCGGTCGCCGCGGTGGAATCGGCCTTCGGCACGACGATGCAATCGGTCCAGGTGCCGGGTGAGCAGCCGGCGCTGGTGAACACGTCCGCCCCGTCCATCCCGGCCTCGCTGTCCGGACTGGTCACCGGCGTGGCCGGCCTGAACGGGCTCGACCAGGAGCACAACATGCTCAAGGTCGCGCCGGGCCCGACGGTGCAGGCGCCCGCGGGCTCGCCCGGCAACCAGACCCCGGCCGCCTCCACGTCGTCCACCGGGGCAGGGCAGGGCCACGCCGAGCGAACCAACGCCCAGACGCCTCAGGCCTGCAGCTCCGCCAACGCCGTCGCCGCCGAGGACCCCGCCGCCTACACCTCGACCACCATGGCCAACGTCTTCGGCCTGAACCAGATGTTCGGGCAGGGCCGCACCGGCTTGGGCCAGACCATCGCCGTGGTCGAGTTCGAGCAGTACCTCAGCAGCGACTTCACCACCTTCCAGAGTTGCTACGGCCTGACCAACTCCGATCCGCAACGTCACGGTCAACGGCGGCTCCGGTGGCCCGGCGGCCGGGTTCGACGGCGAGGCGGCGCTCGACGTCGAGTTCGCCGCCGTGAACGCGCCCTCGGCCTCGCTGGTCGTCTACGAGGCGCCGAACACCAACGACGCCGACGCCCTCGACCTGTTCCAGCGCATCGCCAGCGACGACAGCGCGCAGGTCGTCACGACGAGCTGGGGCAACTGCGAGCAGGTCGTCGGGGCATCGGACATCAACGCCGAGAACGCCATCTTCCGCCAGATGGCGGCCCAGGGGCAGACGATGCTCGCCGCCTCGGGCGACTCGGGATCCGAGGACTGCTTCCCGGACGATCCCGGGAACACCGGGCTGGCCATCGACGACCCGGGCTCCCAGCCCGACGTGGTCAGTGTGGGCGCGACGTCTCTGACGCAGCGCGTCAGCCGGCGCACAGTCGGTTTGGAACAACTGCCAGAACGCTGCCCCCAGCTGTGCTGCTCAGGCAAAGCCTCGGCGCCACCGGCGGTGGCTACTCCACCCTGTGGCCACGGCAACCCGGGCCAACCCACGGCGAGCGGGCCGACGCCAATCCCTGCAACGGCGGCGCGAGCGGGTGCCGTTCCGTTCCCGACATCGCGTACCCGGGCGATCCCCAGGGCGGAGCGCTGGTCTCCTATTGGCACGGCGGATGGACGGCTTTCGGAGGCACCAGCATCGATTCCCCGACCACCGCCGGTTACCTGAGCGACACCAATCAGGGCTGCGCGGCTCGGAGTGGGGCGGGTCGGCCCCGCCCTCTACGGGTCGACCAACGCCTCCGACTTCACCGACATCACGTCGGGAAACAACGACTTCACCGATACCAATGGCGGCGTTTTCACTGCGACGACAGGCAAGAACGCTTCCGACGCGACGACCGGGCTTGGCTCACCGGTCGACCCGAACCTGGCCCTGGCGCTCCAGGGCGGCGACGGCTGCCCGTCGGTGGCGGCCTTGAGCCCGAACACCGGGCCGCTCAGCGGTTCGGATGCCGTCACCATCTTCGGCGGCAGCTTCGCCAACGCCACCTCGGTGACCTTCGGCTCGGCCGGGCACCGCGACGATCGTCGGCCGCACGGCCACGACCCTCACGGTGATCCCGCCGACGAACACGCTTGGTGCGCGTCTGCGTCAACGTCAGCGTGGCCAATCCCCAGGGTGTCTCGGCCGGCTCGTCCGCTTCCCAGTACGGCTACGGCGGCGACCTCAACTGCTCGCCAGGGCTACACGTTCGTGGCCTCCGACGGGGGCATCTTCGACTACGGCTCGGCCGGCTTCTTCGGCTCATGGGCGGCCAGCCGCTGAACAAGCCGGTGGTGGGGATGGCGACCACCCCGACCACCAACGGCTACTGGGAGGTCGCCTCGGACGGGGGCATCTTCGCCTTCGGCGACGCCGGCTTCTTCGGCTCCATGGGCGGCAAGCCGCTGAACAGGCCCATCGTGGGCATCGCCGCGACGCCCGACGGCCGGGGCTACTGGGAGGTCGCCTCCGACGGCGGCATCTTCGCCTTCGGCGACGCCGCGCTTCTACGGCTCCATGGGCGGCACGCCGCTGAACAAGCCCATCGTGGGCATCGCCTCGACGCCCGACGGCCACGGCTACTGGGAGGTCGCCTCCGACGGCGGCATCTTCGCCTTCGGCGACGCCGCCTTCTACGGCTCCATGGGCGGCAAGCCGCTGAACAAGCCCATCGTGGGCATCGCCGCCAATCCCAACGGCGGCGGCTACTGGATGGTGGCCACGGACGGCGGCATCTTCAACTTCGGCTCGGCGGGATTCTTCGGCTCGGCCGGGAGCATCGTGCTCAACAAGCCCGTGGTGGGCATGGCGCCCACGCCCGACGGCGGCGGCTACTGGCTGGTGGCCACCGACGGCGGCATCTTCTCCTACGGTGACGCGCAGTTCTACGGCTCGACCGGATCCCTGCACCTGAACGCGCCGATCGTGGGCATGTCCTCCGCGTGACCCGGCTCCGACGCCGTTTTTGGCCCCGGTAAGCTGATGCGATGGACGCCAACGGACTGAGGGCGGCCTTCACGCGCTTCTTTGCCGACCGGGGTCACACCGTCGTCCCGTCGGCCAGCCTGATCCCGCACGACCCCTCGGTGCTCTTCACCATCGCGGGCATGGTGCCCTTCAAGCCCTACTTCTTGGGCGAGGAGCAGGCGCCGTGGCCCCGGGCCACCTCCATTCAGAAGTGCTTCCGCACCCCGGACATCGACATCATCGGCACCGACACCTACCACTGCACCTTCTTCGAGATGCTGGGGAACTTCAGCTTCGGCGACTACTTCAAGGCCGACGCCATCCCCATGGCCTGGGAGCTCCTCACCGAGGTCTTCGGCTTCGACGGCGACCGCCTCTGGATCACGGTGCACGACGGCGACGACGAGGCCGAGCAGATCTGGATCGACTCGGTCGGCGTCCGCCCCGAGCGCATCCAGCGCATGGGCGACGAGGACAACTTCTGGGCCATGGGCGAGACCGGTCCCTGCGGTCCGGACTCGGAGATCTTCATCGACAAGGGCCCGAGCTACGGGCACGACGGCGGTCCCAAGCACGGCGGCGACCAGCGTTTCGTCGAGCTCTGGAACCTCGTCTTCATGCAGTTCAACCGCGACGCCGAGGGCACGCTCACCGAGCTGCCCCGCAAGAACATCGACACCGGCGCCGGCTTCGAGCGGATGCTGCCCATCCTCCAGGGGCACGACTCCATGTTCGACACCGAGCTCTTCCTGCCCATCATCGACGCGGCGGCCTCCGTCATCGGCACCGGATACGGAACCGACGAACGCACCGACGTGTCGTTGCGCGTGCTGGCCGACCACGGGCGGGCCATGACCATGCTCGTCGCCGACGGCGTCCTGCCGGCCAACGAAGGGCCGCGGCTACGTCCTGCGCCGCATCGTCCGTCGCGCCGTGATGGCCGCCCGCCGCCTGGGCGTGGACAAGCCCATCGGTCCCACCCTGGTGCAGGCGGCCACCGAGGTGCTCGGCGAGGCCTGGCCCGCGCTGGTCACCCAACACGACCTGATCGTGAACGCGGTGGCGCGCGAGGAGGCGGGCTTCGACCGCACGCTGCGCGCCGGCCTCGGTCGGCTGGAGGAGGCCTTCGCCACCGGGGCGAAGGTGCTGCCGGGCGACGTGGCCTTCACCCTGCACGACACCCACGGCTTCCCGGTCGAGCTGACCGAGGAGCTGGCTCGCGACGCCGGGGTCGAAGTCGATCGGGCCGGCTTCGACGCCGCCATGCGCGAGCAGCGCGAGCGCGCCCGGGCCGCGGCGAAGTCGACCAGGGCCGGCGACGAAGCGGCCTACCGCTCCCTGCTCGACAGCGAAGGCCAGACCTCCTTCGTCGGGCGCGGCCTGGAGAACTACGAGTCGCCCGCCCGGGTGCTGGCCGTGCTCGAGGGCATGGAGGGCGACGACGCCGGCTCGGTCGAGATCTTCTTGGACCGCACGCCCTTCTATGCCGAGGGCGGTGGCCAGATCGGCGACACCGGCACCATCGTCACCGAGTCGGGCATCGCCGACGTCTACGACACCGTGTACGCCGTACCGGGCCTCATCGTGCACAAGGCCCGGGTCGACGGCGAGCTCCAGGTCGGCCAGGACGCGCTGGCCACCATCGACGGCGAGCGCCGCGAGGCCATCCGGCGTAACCACACCGCCACCCACCTCTTGCACTCGGCGCTGCGCAACGTGCTGGGCGATCACGTGCGCCAGCAGGGATCGCTCGTCTCACCCGACTACCTGCGCTTCGACTTCTCGCACCACAGCCAGCCGACACCCGAGGAGCTGGACGAGGTCTTCGCGCTGGCCAACGCCACCGTGCTGGCCGACATCGGGGTCGAGACGGTGGAGGCCACCCGCGAGGAGGCGGAGAAGATGGGCGCCGTGGCCTTCTTCGGCGACAAGTACGGCTCCTCGGTGCGGGTGGTCCGGGCCGGGCCGGCCTCGCTCGAGTTCTGCGGCGGCACTCACGTCGACTCGCTTGGTCAGATCGGGCCGATCACCCTCGTCTCGGAGGGTTCCATCGGGTCCAACACCCGCCGCATCGTTGCGGTGACCGGCAAGGTGGCCATCGAGCGAGCCAAGGAACGCGAGCGCCTGGTGCGCGCCGCCTCGGATCTGCTGCGCACCGAGCCCGACGAGCTGGTGGCGTCCGTCGGCCGCACCCTCGAGCGCCAGCGCGACACCGAGACGCGAGCTCTCCACGCTGCGCCAGCAGGTGAGCGAAGCCGAGGCCGGCACGCTGGCCGCCCACGCTGCAGACAACGGCGGCGTCGTAGTGGCCCGTCGCGACAAGGTCGAGGGCAAGGCACTGCAGAGCCTGGCCCAGGCGGTGTTGCGCCACGAGGGCGTCCGGGCCGTCGTGCTGATCGGTTCCCCCGACGGCACGAAGGTGGCGATCGCCGCGGCCACGGGCGGCGAGCCCAACGCCACGCAGATGGTCAACACCCTCGGCAAGCTGGTTGGCGGCGGGGGCGGCGGCTCAGCCGAGGTGGCGCTGGCCGGCGGCAGGGACCCCTCGCAGATCGAGGCCGCGCTGGCAGAGGCGCAGCGACTGCTCTCCGCGTGAGCGGGGGGAACGAATCGGAGAGGGCGCGCGGGCCGGGTGGCGGCCATCGACCTGGGAGCCCGGCGGATCGGCGTCGCCTACAGCGACAGCGGCCGGACCTTGGCTTCTCCCTGGGGCACCATCGAGCGCAGCGGCGACGTCGAGCGCGATCGGCAAGCCATTGTGGAGGCCGTGCGCGAGTGCGAGGCGGCCACGGTCGTCGTCGGCCTCCCCCTGAGCCTCTCCGGGCAGGCCGGGCCGGCGGCCCAGGCCGCGCTCGAGGAAGCCGGCGCCCTGGGTCTACTGCTGCAGCCGCTCGGTGTGACCGTGGAGACGGCGGACGAGCGCTTCACCACGGTCGAGGCGGAGCGCGGCATGCGGGCCGCCGGCCGCACCGGCAAGGCCGCCCGCAAGGTGGTCGACAGCGCGGCGGCCATGGTCCTGCTCCAATCCTGGTTGGACCGCTCGTGACGGGACCGTTCGACCGCGACGAGGACCAGCCTCCCGACCGACTGGGCGACCCCGGCGAGGTCGAGCTCGAAGTCGAGACCACGGCCCCGCTCGTCGATGGTGAGCTACCCGCCCCCCAGACCCGGGCGCAGCGCAAGGGCCTGCGATCGGCCCGGGTCCGCCGCCGCCGGCGCATCGTGGCCGTCATCGGTGGCGTCATCATCGTGGTCATCCTGGCCTTCGTGCTCTGGTACCAGCTGGAGTCGCACGCCCTCGGCCCCGAAGGGCGCCAGGTGGTCGATCACCGTGCACGAAGGCGAAGGATCGGACTCGGTCGTCGATGCGCTGAGCCAGGCCAACGTCATCGGCAGCTCGTTGGCCTTCCGCATTTCGGACATCATCCATGGAGCGCCCAACCCCGTTCCGGGTAGTTACGCCCTGCACGAGAACCAGAGCTTCTCCGAGGTCCGTGCCATCCTGGCCGCCGGTCCGAACATCTATCCGGTCGATGTCCGGCCGGGATTCACCCTGTCCGAGGTGGCCAGCCGGGTCGACAGCATTCCCGGCCACGCCCAGGGCGGCTTCGCCAACGCGGCCAACAGCGGTGCGGTGCATTCGGAGTTCTCGCCTCCGGGTTCCAACAATCTCGAGGGCATGCTGGGCACGGGCAACTACCTGGTTCTGCCGGGCGAGACCGACCTCACGCTGCTCCGCCAAATGGTGACGCGCTTCGACGCCGACGCGAACCAAGCCGGTCTGAGCACGGCCTCGGCGGCGAAGTTCGGGTTGACGCCCTACGAGGTGATCATCTCCGCCTCGGTCGTCGAGAAGGAGGGCTACTACGCCATCAACATGCCCAAGGTGGCCCGGGTCATCTACAACCGCTTGGCCAACGGCATGCCGTTGCAGATGGACTCGACCGTGCTCTACGCCATCGGCCAGGACGGAGGGCCGGTGACCCCTCAGGACCTCAAGATCCAATCTCCCTACAACACGTACCTCAACACCGGCCTGCCGCCCACCCCGATCTGCATGCCGTCGGAGACCGCGCTGAAGGCTGCGGTCGACCCGCCGGCGGGCGGGTGGCTCTACTTCGTCCTCGTGCAGAAGAACGGGGTCATGGCGTTCTCCGACACGTTCGCCGAGCAGATGGCCAACGAACAACTGGCGAAATCACGTGGACTTCCCTGAGCCCGCTCGTGACGATGGGGGAGGCTCGGGCCCGCTGCGGTCCCGGGGCCACCGTGGTCGGCGTCATCGGAAGCCCGATCGCCCATTCCCTGTCACCGCTGCTGCATAACGCAGCCTTCGCGGCGCTCGAGCTTGCGCGACTGGCGCTCGTTCGCCTTCGAGGTAGCCGCCGGCGAGGCCGGCGCCGCCCTCGAGGACATGCGACGGCAGGACGTGCGCGGGCTGTCGGTCACCATGCCGCACAAGGCGGACGTGGCGGCCTTGGTGGACGAGGCGAGCGCGGTGGCGAGCCGCCTGGGCGCGGTGAACTGCGTCCTCAACCGTGACGGCGTGCTGGCGGGGACGAACACCGACGGCCAGGGTTTCGTGGAATCGTTGGTCCGTGGCGTGGGTTTCCATCCGGCCGCCCGACGTTGCCTGGTGATCGGTGCCGGCGGCGCGGCACGGGCCGTCATCCTCGCCTTGGCCGACGCTGGCGCGGCCGAAGTGGCGGTGTTGAACCGCACGCCAGCCCGGGCGGCCGAGGCCGCTGCACTGGCCGGCGTCGCCGGCGCGGTGGTCGGTAGGGACGTGACCGCGGCGGTCGGGCAGGCCGACCTGGTCGTCAACGCGACCCCTTTGGGCATGACCGGGGGGCAGGGCGCCGACGCATGGCCGGTCGCGCCCGAGCTGCTGCGGGCCGGCCAGGTGGCGGCCGATTTGGTCTACGCGCCCCGCCCGACGGCATGGCTGGAGCGGGCGGCGGCACAGGGCGCGACAGTGCTCGACGGCCTCGGCATGCTGGTGCATCAGGCGGCGGCGCAACTGGTGCTCTGGACCGGCCTCGAGGCGCCCGTCGAGCAGATGTGGCGGGCGGCCGAGGCGGCTTTTCCCGGAGCCGGCTGATCAACCCGAGGCCGGAGGAGCCGTCGGGGGCGCCACATCGGCCGGCCACAACCGAGCTTGGGCGAGCGCGGCCACCGACTCTTCGCGCAGGGCGCGGGTCGAGCGCGTCGCGCAGGGACGGGATGGTGTGCAGCATCACGCGCACGGTGATGGTGGTGGCATCCGCACTCAAGAGACCGACGAGCTGCGGTGGCTCGGTGCTGTGCCCGGCGAACTCGGGAAGTGCCGCGACCCGGTGCGCCGCCTCGTCGATCACCTGACGGACCTGATCGAGTTCGGCTGCTGACGCCCCGGGCAGAACCAGATCCACCACGGCGCGGGCCCACCCGCGCGACAGATTGCCGACCAGTCGGATGTCGCCGTTGGGGATGACGTAGATGGTGCCGTCGACGCCCCTGAAGCGCGTCAGACGCATCGTCACGTCCTCTACGACGCCGGTGACGCCACCCACCGTGACGGAATCACCGACGTTGTACTGGTCCTCCATCGTCATGAGGATGCCGGAGAAGTAGTCGCGCACGATCTGCTGTGCTCCGAAACCGATCGTGGCGCCGATGATGGTGGCGCTGGCCAACAAGGGGGTGAGGTTGATCCCCAGCATCCCGAGAACGATGCCGCCGGCCACGACGAAGACGAACAGGCGCCACACGTTCGCCACGAGGCCGGACATGGTGTGGACCCGGGCCGCGGCCCGGACCGAGCCGCGCTTGGTGGCCGCCTGGTCGGCGACGCGCTCGAGGAAGCGGCGGATCACCTTGGAGCCGTAACGGGCAACCAGGAGTGCGACCACGACCACCAGGAGAATCTCGAGTGGTCGCACGATGAGATTCGTGACCGTGGAGGCGTCGCTGGGGCTCACGCCGAACTTGACCAGGAGGTTGTAGAGCCAGCCGCCACCCTGATCGACCTGGTCCGACGCGCTCACCAGGGCAGAGAGTGGCGCCAAGGCGGGTCCGGTCACGGCCGGTATTCTGTCCCCGAATCGCCGACATGACCACAATCGCCCGTTCCAGCGTTGCCTCCCGACGCAGCGTCCCCCCGTTCGACTTCGTCTTGGTCGCCGCGACGCTCATCGTTTCGTTCGTGGGCGTCGTCATGGTGTACACCGCGACCCGGGGCACGCTGCTCGCTCAGGGAGACGACCCCAAAACCTTCCTGAAGAAGCAGGGCCTCTTCGTCGTGCTCGGCGTGATCACCATGATCGTGCTGGCGCTGTTCGACTACAGGCGGCTCGAACCGGTGGCCGTGATCCTGTACTGGCTCATCGTGCTCTCGCTGCTCGGTGTCTTCGTCGTGGGGAGCAGCGCGCAGGGTGCGGCCCGCTGGTTCAGCGTCGGCCCCTTGCAGCTACAGCCCTCCGAGTTCGCGGTCATCGCCTTGGTCCTGGCCATCGCTTCCTATTGCGCGCGCCGAGAAGAAGAGGGCCTGGCTTGGCGCGACGTCTTTCGGCTCCTGATCATGGCCGGGATTCCGATCGTCCTCGTCCTGCTCCAGCCCGACCTGGGCACCGCCATGGTCATGATCATCGTCTTGCTGGTCATGCTGGCCGTGGCCGGCCTGCCCATCAGGATCCTCGTCATGCTCCTGATCGGCACCGTGCTCTTTGCTTTGGTGGCAGTGGAGGCGGGCCTGCTGCACCACTATCAGATCGCCCGCCTGACCACGTTCTTGAATCCGAACGAGAAGAGCACGAACCACTTCGTTCAGGCAAGCCTCTACAACGAGCAGCAGGCGAAGAACGCCATCGGTTCCGGCGGCATCTTTGGTTCGGGCATCGGGCATGGGGCTCAGACCAACCTGGGCTACGTCCCGGAGCAACAGACCGACTTCATCTTCACCGCCGTCGGCGAGCAGCTCGGCTTCGTGGGGGGCACCGGCGTGATCGCCCTCCTCGGCGTGATCGCCTGGCGGGTGCTGCACGCGGGCGTCGCGGCCCGCGACGTCTTCGGACGCCTGCTCTGCACCGGGCTCTTCACCTTCATCGCCTTCAGCGTGTTCCAGAACGCCGGGATGACGATGGGCATCATGCCCATCACCGGAATCCCCCTTCCGTTCATGAGCTACGGAGGAACCGCCGTGCTGGTCTTCTTCGCGGCCGTGGGGTTGGCCCTGAGCGTGGGCGCCCGCCGCCGGTTCCGATGACCGATTTGCAATCGGGGCTGGCGGGCGAGGTGCCATCCCAGGCCCCGGCCTTCCGCGTCGTGGACGTCGAGGACGTGGCGCTCGACCTGCCCGCCCAGTACCCGGCCGTCACCCTGGTGGAGGCCGAGGCCCCGGGTCGGACGCTGGTCTTCCCGGTGGGCCTGCCCGAGGGCACGGCCATGGCCCAGGCCCTGCGGCGGATGGAATCGCGCCGGCCCATGACGCACGAGCTCTTCATGCACGTGTTGCAGCGGGCGCGTATCGACATCATCGCCGTCCGTCTGGTCGGGCGCGAAGAGGGCAACCTGATGGCCGAGCTCGACCTCATGACCCCGTCGGGGCGCGAGCAGCTGGACTGTCGGCCCTCCGATGGGATCGTGCTGGCGCTGCGCATGCCGGTGCCCGCCCCCGTCCTGGTGGACGAGCGCCTGCTCGAGCAGGCGGGCGACGTCGCCCCCTACGAGCAGCCCGCCGAAGAATCTGATCAGATCGATCCATGACCGTCATCAAGATCAACGCCATCACCGTGCCGGAGGAAGGCGGCGAAGAGCTGGCCAACCGCTTCGCCGCCCGCGCCGGTGCCGTCGACAATCAAGAGGGCTTCGAGGGTTTCGAGCTGCTCCGACCCACCGACGATCGCCGGCAGTGGTTGGTCGTGACCCGCTGGCGCGACGAGGAATCCTTCAAGGCCTGGGTCTCGTCACCCGCCTTCGCTCATGGCCACGCCGGGGCCGACCGTCCGTCACCCCACGGCGGCCCGGTCTCGGTCGGCTCGGAGCTGTGGTCCTACGAGGTTGCGCTCGGCTCCACGCCCTGAGTTGTGGTCTGAGTCCCGGGTTGGGTCAGCCGGCAACGGCGACGACGGGTTGGGCCAGTCGCTGCCCGCCCGTCGATCCGAAGAACGGCGGTCCGTTCGCCGTCGGGAAGGCGAAGATGCCGCCGTCCGACCCGGTCAAGTAGTAGCCACCGCTGACCGCGGCCATGCCGACGATCGGCTTGACCAGCTTGAGGGAGCCGGCCGATCCGAAGAAGGGGGCTCCATTCGGCGTCGGGAAGGCGAAGATGCCGCCGTCCGACGCCACCAGGTAGTACTGACCCGCCGCGTTGACTGACATGCCCACGATCGGCTTGTTGAGCCGAAGCGAGCCGGTCGAGCCCTGGAACGGGGGTCCGCCCAGTGTCGGGAAGGCGAAGATGCCCCCGTCCGAGGCCACCTCGTAGTAGCCGTTCCCGTTGGGCGTCGCCGCGATGCCGACGATCGGCCTGTTGAGTGGTTTACCACCCATGGACCCGTAGAACGGCGCGTCGCCGAAGGCGAAGATGCCCCCGTCGGAGGCCACGAGCCAGTACCCGGCGCCGTCCGGGGTCACGGCGATGCCCACGATCGGCCTGTTGAGCCGCTGGCCGCCCATGGATCCGTAGAACTGGGCGTTCCCGAAGCCGAACACGCCCCCGTCGGCGGCCACCAGGTAGTAGCCGTCGCCCGCCGGCGCCGTGGCCATGCCGACGATCGGCGCGTTGAGCCGGGTCCCGCCCAGGGATCCGAAGAACGGCGCGCCGTAGCCGAAGACCCCGCCGTCGGCGGCCACGGTGCGGTAGCCCGCCCGGGCGATGGGAGCCGAGGCGTCATAAGGCAGGAGCGTGCCATCGCTGGCTTGGGACGTCCCGACCGCGACGCAGCTCCAATTGGTGAGGCAGGCCACGTCGGTGAAGAAGGTCTGGGGCGAACCAGCCGCGTTCGGGGTATTGGTCGGCTGCGTCCAGGCCAGCCCGTTCCAGGTGAAGACCAAGGTCTGCGTGGCGCCCCCTGCGGGAACGAACGAGCCCACGGCGGTGCAAACGGACGTGCTGATGCAGCTGATCCCGAAGAGCTGGCCCGGCGGCGGGAGAGTCGGGATCGCGGCTTGGGTCCAGCCGGTTCCGCTCCACGAGTCGACGATCGGATGGCGCCCGTTCACTCCGCCAAAGCCTGCGGCCATGCAGAACGACACCCCGACGCACGAGACGGACTGCAAGTTGACGTCGTTGAAGCTGTTGGCCAGTGTGCTGGGTGTCCACGTCGTGCCGTCCCACGAGGCCGCGTAGGCGCCGCCCGACGAGGCGTTCCCGGCGGCACCGGCGATCATGCAGAACGTCGTGGTGGTGCAGGAGATGCCGAAGCCGACTGCAACAGTCGTGGTGTCGGGGTCCGTGAGGATCGTCGGCACCCAGGTGTCACCGTTCCACTGCTCGACGAAGACCGAACTGTTTGTCAGACCGATTGCCCCGACGGCCATGCAGAAGTCGACGGTCGGGCAGGAGACGTCTTCGAGTCCCGTCTCGTCGGACCCGCTCTCCTGAATCACCGTCCAGGCCGAACCGTTCCACTGCATAATCAGCGGCGACTCCACGCCAGCGCTGACGACGTTGCCGACCGCGATGCAGAACTGCAGGGTGACGCAGGAGACACCGAGCAGCTGTACCTTTTCACCCGTTTGCCCGTTTGCCGGAGGTAGGGGAACCTCCGTCCAGGTCGTGCCGTTCCACACCTCGGCGAACGGCGGCAGGCTCAGGAAGGCGGGCGCCCCGACCGCCATGCAGAAGTCGGCATTGACGCAGGAGACAGCGTTGTCCACAGCACCCGAACCGGGTGGCGCACTCGTCGTGAGGTTCGGCATGACGGTCCAGTTCGCCGCCGCCACCTGCGCGCCCGGCGCGAAGGTCGTGTCCCGGGCCACCGGAGTCGCTCCGCCGCCAGCCGCAGGGAGCGCCACGGCCAGGAGGGCGAGCGCGCACCCCAGGAAGAACAGCCGGACCGGCCGCAGCATGTCACCCCCCTTTCGAACCGCCCGACGTCGTTGTCGCGGCGTTCCCTCAGCGACCTTATGCGGCCTGGTTCTCCCCCTGAAACACCCATGATCGGTTGTTGTGAAAGCGGCCAGGGCCAACCCAGATTGCGCCTCGAGGGCGGTTGGCCGGGTCAGCGCGCCGGCACCATCGGGGATTCGCCAGGCGCGCCGGCCTCACCGGCTGCCAGCATCTGCTTCTGGGCCTGGGCACCCTCGTCGGAGATGCGGAGCAGGAGGGCAATCAGGACGTAATTGGCCAGCAGGGACGAACCCCCGTAGGCGACGAAGGGGAGTGTGATACCGGTGAAGGGCAAGAGCCGCACCACGCCCGCCATGATGAAGAAGGCCTGGAATCCAATAATGAGCGTCAGTCCTGTCGCCATGAGGCGCGAGAAGTCCGAGCGCGCCGCCTGGGCCACGCGGAAGCCAGAGCCGACGAGGAGGATGAATGCCATCGCGACGGCGGCACAGCCGATCAGGCCCATCTCAGTCCCGATGGCGGCGAAGATCATGTCGCTGGTCAGCCCGAAGATGTAGCCCGCATAGTGGTCGAAGCCCAGCCCGGTCCCGCCGACCCCGCCGGTGCCCAGGCTGTATTGCGCCTGTGCCAGCTGAGTATCGCCAGGTTTCGAAGCGCTCGGCCACGGGTTTTGCCACTGCTCCACGCGCAGGTGGACCTGCTGGAAATAGCGTGCCGCGATGTACGCGCCCACGACGAAGAGCACCAAGCCGAGCACGAGGTAGCCGAATCGGCCTGTGGCCACCCAGAGCAATCCGATGAAGAGGACGAAGAGCAGGGCGGCGAACCCGACGTCGTCTTCGAGGCCGATGATGGCCATAGCGGCACCCCAGGCGACGAGGATCGGAATGAGCGGTCGGGGGTCGAGGTAGAGGCGGTTGCCGATCTGAGCGGTGGGGATCGTCAGCAGCTCTTTATTTTCCGCGAAGTAGGAAGCGAAGAAGATGCACAGGAGGATCTTGGAGAACTCGATCGGCTGGAACTCCAGGCTGCCGACGTGCACCCAGAGGCGCGCGCCGCCGATCGGGGAGAAGAACAAAGGCGCCACCAGGAAGATGCCGGCCACCAGTAGCAACAGGTAGCGGTAGCGTTCCAAGTCGCGCGAGTACCGAACGACAAGCAGCGTGAGCACGTAGAGCATCACGCCGAGCGCGGCCCAGGCTGCCTGGCCCTTGGCCTGCCCGGGGTCCCAGCGGGCGATGATCACATAGCCCAAGCCGTTAAGGAGCGCAGCGAGGGGCAGGATGACCGCGTTGGCGCTGGGTACCAGCCAGCGGTTGGCCATATGGGCGATGAGTGCCAGTCCGAGCAGGATGCCGAGGAAGGCACCGATGTTGTCGGGGATCTTCGACTTTTGGCCTAGCGCGGCGATGATGTAGAGCGCGACAACCAGGAACGAGCCGAAGAGGAGCAGTCCCAGTTCCGTCCGGCGTTTTGGCTTGGGGCCGAATTGGTAACTCAAGAGAGGTGCACGACGGGTCCGTGACGCCACGGGCGAATGGTAGTGGTGGGGGGTACGATCGGTGGTGACACCCGGCAGGTCCGCGCCTGGTGCCCCCCTCTTGACATGACCCAGACGCAGCCCCCACCACAGCCCTCGTCAGAAGCCGCAACGGGGCTGGATCTGGAGACGGACGTGCAGGTCGGGGGCAGTAAAGGTCCAAAACCGGCCCGCCCAGTCGCTCCGACCTACCAGCAGATCGAGGCCTTCGGGTATCAGCGCTTCACCAACCGGGAGCAGTCACGCCTGGACTTCGGGGCTCGCCTGCTCGATTTGGCCGAAGACGACGGTCTGCCCTTGCTGGAGCGGGCGAAGTTCCTCGCCATCTTCTCCGAGCTGCTCGACGAGTTCTACCAAATCAGGGTGGCCGCACTGGAGGATCAGGTGGCCGCCGGCGTGCGCACCCGCTCGGTCGACGGCCTACGACCGGGCGAGCAGCTCTCGCTCATCCGCGGCTGGGTCGAGGAGCTGGTGCGGCGCCAGGACTCCATCTTCTTGGACAAGATCGTCCCGGCCCTGGCCGAGGCCGGCATCCGCCTGTCGGACTGGTCGTCGCTCGACGACGACGACCGCGAGCACCTCGTCGACGTCTACCAGCGCCAGATCTACCCGGTCCTCACGCCGCTCGCGGTCGATCCCGGCCACCCGTTCCCGTACATCTCCAACCTTTCACTGAACCTGCTGGTCGAAGTGCAGGACCCCACCTCGGGAGAGCGTCGCATCGCCCGGGTCAAGGTGCCGCCGGCGCTGCCGCGGTTCATCGTGATGCCCGACGGCGAACGCTTCGTCCCCCTAGAGCAGGTCATCGCCGCCCACCTCGGGTCCCTCTTCCCGGGCATGACGATCGGTCATCACCACGTCTTCCGGGTCACGCGCAACGCCGACCTGGCCCTCGAGGAGGATGAGGCCGACGACCTGCTGGTCGCCATCGAAATGGAACTGCGTCGTCGGCGTTTCGGCAAGGCGCTCCGCCTCGAGGTCGAGGCCGACACGGGCCAGGAGATCGTCGACCTGCTTGCGACCGAACTCGAGATCGGGCGCGACGGCGTCTTCCGGGTGGCGGCGCCCCTCGATCTTTCCGGCCTGTGGGGCGTCTACGCCCTCGACCGACCAGATCTGCACGCCGAGATGTGGACGCCCATGACGCCGCCTCGCCTGGCCCAGGCGGCCCATGACCCCGGCGAGTTCTTCGCCATGCTGCGCGAGCGTGACGTGCTGGTCCATCACCCCTACGACTCCTTCGCCACCTCAGTGGAGGCCTTCGTGGAGCAGGCGGCGAACGATCCCGCCGTGCTCGGGATCAAGCAGACGCTCTACCGCACCGGCTACGACAGCCCGATCGTCCAGGCCCTCATTCAGGCCGCCGAGAACGGGAAGCAGGTTGCCGCCATCGTCGAGCTCAAGGCGCGCTTCGACGAAGAGGCGAACATCAGCTGGGCCCGCGCGCTCGAAGAGGTGGGCGTCCATGTCGTCTACGGCATCGTCGGATTGAAGACCCACTCGAAGACCGCGCTGGTGCTCCGGCGCGAGGAGGACGGCGTGCGCCACTACTGCCACGTCGGCACAGGCAACTACAACTCAAAGACGGCGCGTATCTACGAGGACCTCGGCTTGCTGACGTCGGATCCCGAGATCGGTGCAGACGTCGGCGAGCTCTTCAACTACCTGACCGGTTTCTCGCGCCACGCCGACTACCGCCAGATCCTCGTGTCGCCGGTGACGGTGCGCAAGAGGATCATGGGCATGATCGAGGAGCAGGCCGATGCCGGACCGTCGGGGCGCATCGTGCTCAAACTGAACGGCCTCACTGATGCAGCGATGATCGACGCGCTGTACCGCGCCTCTGGTGCCGGGGTGCAGATCGACCTGGCCGTGCGCGGCCTCTGCCGGTTACGTCCGGGCATACCCGAGCTGTCGGAGAACATCCGCGTCCGCTCCATCGTCGGCAGCTTCCTCGAGCACTCGCGGATCTACCGGTTCGGCGGGCCGCCGGCCGACCCGGCTGCGGGACCTGGTCTGCCACTCAAGATCTACATCGGCTCGGCCGACCTCATGGGGCGCAATCTGGACCGCCGCATTGAGGTCGTCGTTCCGGTCCACGACCCCGAGCTCCAAGCCCGCCTCTTCGAGGTGCTCGACCTGGTGTTTGCCGACGAGACGAACGCATGGGAGCTCGGGCCGGATCGGCGTTGGCGCCGGGTGCAGAACCGCCACGGCGTCAGCTCGCAGGAACGACTCAAGGAGCTGGCGCGTGAGCGAGCCCGCCGGCGCATCGACTCCGATCTGCGCGTCGGCGAGGCTGACGAGGTCAAGACAGCGGGCTAGCTGCAGCCCACCGTTGCAGGCGGCGTGGGACCAGCAAAGATGCATGGCGGCCCTCGGTCGCCGATACGATGCCTGGGCATGGCGAGCGTTCCTTTGGCGCTGAGAATGCGCGCCATTGCGTCGGCTCGTGGCTGGGTGTTGCCGGCCATCTCCACCGCCGTGGCCGTGACCGGGGTCACCGTGCTCGCCTTGGCGCACCAGGAGATCGACCTGGCCACCTACCTGCTGGGCGGCGCCCATGCCCATTCGAGCGCCTTGTTCCGGGTCACCCTGCCGGCGGACAACCTGGGCTTCACGTACCCGCCCTTCTCGGCTCTCCTGTTCGCCCCCTTCGCCCACCTCCCGTTGCGCGTCTGCGAGGTCGCCTCCTCCTTGTTCAACCTGGCCGGGGTCTTCGCGCTCCTCGTGGTGTCACTGCGGGCCGTGTGCGCGTCGCTCGATCGGCGCACGATCGTGTGGTGGTCCCTGGCCCTGCTGGTGCCCGTGCTCCTGTTCGACCCGGTTCGCCAGACGTTCCTGCTGGGACAGATCAACATCATCCTGGCGCTGCTCGTGGCGGCCGACATGACCCTCGACCTGCCGATCCCGCGGGGATCCTGGTCGGAGCTGGCCGCCGCCATCAAGGTGACGCCGATCATCCTCGTCCCGTACCTGTTCCTGACCAGGCAGAGTCGCGCCGGTTTCCGGGCCATTGGGGCATTCGGCGTGGCAGGACTGGTCGCCGCGCTGGCCTCGCCCACCAACTCGTGGCGCTACTGGACGCACTACATCAGGGACCCGCAGAGGGCCGGCATGCTCTCGTGGATCGGCAACCAGGGATTGTTGGGGGCGATCGAGCGGGCCGTCGGCCACACCCTCACCACCCCGACGACGTTCGTCATCGTCGTGGCCATGGCGGCCATCGGGCTCCTCGTGGCGGCGGGAGCGTACCGGCGCTCGTCGCCCGTCCTCGGCTTCCTGGTGGTCGAGGCGACCGAGTCGCTGGCCAACCCGGTCTCCTGGTCGCACCACTTCATCTGGGTCGTACTGCTCGTGGCCTGGCTGGCCTTGGCGGAGGATCGGCCCCGCTACGGCGAGTGGTTGGCACTGGGCGTCTCGCTCCTGTTCTGGTCCGCCCCCTACTGGTGGGTGCCCCATGGCCCCGATGTCACCTTCGCGGGACGGGGCTGGCTCATCCCGGTCTCCGACGCCTACGTCATCCTCTTCGTCGCGCTGATCGCAGGGACGGGTGTGCGGATCGGTCGCGCCCGGTGCAGCGACCGGTGGTGCGCCGACGCGCCGTGGCCCCGTCGGGCGCCAGCGCGTGAGCGGGCCGAGGGCGCCCGCCACGTCAATCCGGAGCCGGTTCTCCGGCTAGGGCAACCAGCGATGAGCCCTGTCCGAGCCAGCCCGGCGGCGTCGACGAGGTGCGGACCACGCGCCAGCCGGTGACCACGAAGAGCTTCTGCGGGTCACCGGGCAGGAACTCGTGCGGCCGCTGACCGATCGCGCGGCGTAGCTGGTCGAACGCGTCGCGTGCGGGCTGGCCGCGCGCTCCATGCTCGGGCGAGACCGAGAACGTGGCGGCCAGGATGCTCCCGGGCGCGGCGCGGGCGCGCAGGGTCTCGCAGATCGTGGCCACGTTCTCGAGGGTCGAGGTGGTGAACAGGCCCTCGGCCACGAACAGCGAGGGCCGGCTCTCGTCGTGGCCGGCGGAGGCCAGGGCGGCACCGATGTCGTCGGTGCGCGACGTCGAGGCCGAGATAGCGCACGGTGCCGGTCGGTACGCCGAGGCCGCCGAGGCGACGACGCTTGTCGGCCAGGGTCTCGGGGAGGTCGACCTCGAACCAGCGGGCCGGACCGCCGCCGAAGCGCAGGGCGCGCCCGTCGTAGCCGGCGCCGAGCAGCACGACCTGGTCCAGGCCGCGCCCGAGGGCGTCGGCGACCTCGTGGTCGATGAATCGCGGTGCGTTCCGCCATCGCCGCCGTGCGGCCCAGCGGGCCAGGCGACGAGATCCGCGCACGCTCTGCGTCGAGGGCGCGCTCGGCCGTCACGTCACCCGCCGGGTGTCGAGGGCCGGGTCCGCCCAGGCGTGCCCGGCGGGCCGCGGCCCAGCGGGCGGTGAGTGAGGGTCGGCGCGGGCATGGGCGCTGCCTCAGGAGGTGGCGGGGTGCGCCCTCGAGGCTGGCCGCGCGGTGCCCGAAACGGAGCGACAGGTAGGAGACGCCGCCGAAGGGGATGGGCAGCCAGAAGTTGACCAGCCGCCAGCTGAGGACGCCGGCCGCGGCGACGCCGCCGGCAACGCCGAAGCCCTTGAGCACGGCGATGATCGTCAGCTCGATCACGCCCAGGCCGCTCGGCGTCAACGGGATGACGGCGAGGATGTTGGCGAGTCCGTAGGCCACCAGCACGTCGATCGGGTCGAATGTGGGCGCCGAAGGCCAGCAGGAACACCCAGAGCGAGGCAGGCGTCGAGGAGCCAGTTGGCCGCCGCCCAGATGCCCGCCCGCGCCAGGAGCTCCGGAGCTGGAGAAGAGGATCTTCATGCGGTCGGCCACCTTCTGCACCAACGAGGTCACGGTCTCGGCCCGCACGAAGGGCAGGCGGTCGCCCACCCGCTTGACGAAGGCGGCGCGCCTGCCGCTCACCCCGGGTGAGCAGGAAGACGACCCCGGCGAAGATGGCGATGCAGCAGCACGCCCAGGATGGCGGCGAAGCCGTAGAGCGGGTTGTAGCCCTGGAGCGGGATGGAGATCAGCAGCGCCAGCCAGAAGATGACGTTGAGGACGACCGCCGAGCCGATGCCCTGGGCCGCCAGCCCGAAGGCCGCGGTGCTGCCCGGACACGTCCCCCGGAGCTCGGTGAGCAGCCGGTAACTGGCCGCGGTGCCCGGCACCGTGCCGCCGGGCAGCGTGTGGCTGATGGCCAGCGCCCACATGTTGATGCGGAAGATGCGGAAGCGCGAGGGCGCGCCGGGAGAGAGCACGGTGCGGGTCAGCTCGGCGTAGGCCAACGAGGGCGCCGATTTCGAGCAGGACGCCGAGGACGAGCCAGAGGAAGTTCAGGTGGCTCAGCTGATGGAACTCCTTGCGGGCGCTGGCCAGCTCGGGCAGCAGGATGTACTCGAGCACGAAGAACAGCACGAGGATCATCAACGTGATCTTCACGTTGCGGGGCATCCACTGGCGTCGCTTCTCGGCGCGGTCCGAGTCGTCGGACGCCGCTGCTGGGAGCGCTGGCGCCGGCTCCGGCTGGTGCGGCTCTCCGGCTGCGCCCCGGGTTCCGCCGGCTCGACCTGCTCCATCGCGCTTCCATGCTTGCACGTCCGTCGCCCGATTAACCGCCTTCTCGCGGAGTCAAAGCTGCCAAGCTGTGTCGCCATGGCCGACGCGCTCCAGCCACACGTGGCGGTCCACGACTCACGGGAAGCGCAGACGGCGGGGCATGCCGCTCGGCCACCATCGTCATCGCGGTTGCGGTCATCATCCTGCTGTTGGACCTCAACGCGGCACTGATCCTCGGCCTCTGGGTCCTGCGCACGATCGTGCTCTACGTCGTGATCGCCTTCTTCATCACGCTGCTGTTCACGCCCGCCACCCGCTTCATGAAGCGGCGCTGCATTTGACCCATGGCGGCGCGGTGTTGCTGGTGTTCCTGCTCGGCGCTCATCGCCTTCGTCGGCCTCGTCTACCTGTTCGCCTAGCCGCTGGTCACGGCGCCACCCACTTCGGCCACCAGCTCCCCACCCTGGTCGACGAGGCCAAGAAGGGCAAAGGCCCGCTCGGCAAGCTCGTGTTCCGCCTGCACCTGCAGAAGTACCTCTCGGAGAGCTCCTCGAAGTTCGACCTCGCAGATCACCAAGGTACTCAAGCCCGCCACCGCCCTCTCGGTCGGCGCCGCCGCCGTCTCGACCATCGTCGCCCTGGCCACCATCGCCGTGCTGACGTTCTTCACCATGCTCGAGGCACCGCGGATGTGGCGCGGCTTCCTCCGCTTGTTCCAGCCAGTCGACGGCGCGACCGGCTGAGCCGGGTGGTCGACGAGACGATCCGCTCGGTCACCGGCTACATGCTGGGCAACTTCCTGACCTCGGTCATCGCCGGGCTCGTGGTCTTCGTGTCCGCTGACCATCCTCGGCGTCCCGTTCGCCGGGCTCCTGGGCATCTTCGTGGCCCTGGTCGACCTGTTGCCGCTCGTCGGCGGGCTGCTGGCCGGTGTGCCGGTCGGTGATCATCGCGGCCATCCACTCGGTGCCGGCGGGGATCATCATGCTGGTGTCTTCCTGGCCTACCAGCAGGTCGAGAACCACGTCCTCAACCCGGTCATCATGAGCAAGACGGTGCGGCTCAACCCCTTCTGGGTGCTCATCGCGGTTCTGGTCGGCGCCACGCTGGGCGGCAAGGTGGCGGGCGGGCTGGGCTCCTTCGTCGGCGCGCTGATCGGCATCCCCGTCGGCGGCGCGCTCCAGGTGATCGTCCGCGAGCTCCGGCGCGGGCCCGACGACATCGACCCGCTCGAGCGTGCCGAGGACGAGGAGCCGGCCGAGATCTGAGACCGGCACTGGCGTCGGATCCGGCGCGGGCCGGTGGCCGGCCGCCTGACGCGACGAGTCCGCGGCGAAGACCCAGGTCGGAGGCGGAAGGCGGTCCGGCCGCCGGAATGGCTGGCGCCCAAGTCAGGGCGGCGGCACCCACCTAGACTGCCGTTTCATGCGGCCGCTGGTTGTCATCCCGACCTACAACGAGTCGGAGAACATCGAGCGCATGCTGCACCGGATCACCGAGTGCCTGCCCGGGGCGGGCGTGCTCGTGGTGGACGACGGCAGCCCCGACGGCACCGCCGGACCTGGTCAAGGCGGTGGCGGCCGAGCTGCCCGACGTGCACCTGTTGGCGCGCACCGAGAAGTCCGGGTTGGGGAGCGCGTACCGCGCCGGCTTCGCCTGGGGCCTCGAGCGCGGGTACGACGCCTTCATCGAGATCGACGCCGACTTCTCGCACGACCCGGCGGCGTTGCCGAGTGTGGTGGCGCCGATCGAGCGAGGGTTTCGACGTCGCCATCGGGTCGCGCTACGTCGAGGGCGGGTCGATCCCGAAGTGGGCCTGGCACCGCGAGCTGCTCTCGCGGGGCGGCAACGTGTACGCGTCGGCTGTGTTAGGGCTGGGAGTGCGCGACTGCACCGCGGGTTATCGCTGCTATTCGGCCCGCATCCTGCGCCAGCTCGACCTGGACCGGATCCGGGCCGAGGGCTACGGCTTCCAGATCGAGATGACCTACCGGGCCAAGCAGCACGGGGCGGCGCATCACCGAGGTGCCGATCAGCTTCGTCGACCGCACGGCGGGCGAGTCCAAGATGTCGTCGTTCATCGTGGTCGAGGCGCTGATGTTGGTCTCGTGGTGGGGCCTGGGCCGCTTCTGCGCGGCGTTGCGCGGACTGGTGATGGGCCGGAGCCGCAGGCCGGGACCGGGGAGCGGCGGGCCGGCGTCGGGGCCGGTGTCGACCAACGGGGCCCGGCCGGACCACAGCGGTTCGGGAGCAGAGGACGCGGTGCACTCCGCATGAGCGACGAACGGAGAATCCGAACATGACGGTCGAGACGACGCAGACGCGCATCCTGGTTGTCGACGACGAACCGAACATCGCCGATCTCCTCTCGGCCGCGCTCACCTTCGAGGGCTACCAGGTCGGCATTGCCGCAACGGGGGCCGAGGCGCTCGAACAGGTGCGGAGCTTCCGGCCCAACCTGGTGATGCTCGATGTGATGCTGCCGGACTTCGACGGCAACGAGGTGTGCCGGCGATTGCGCAACCAGGGCGAGCAGATGCCGATCGTCTTCCTGACGGCGCGTGACACGACGCAGGACAAGGTCGAGGGCCTGAGCATGGGCGACGACTACGTCACCAAGCCGTTCAGCATCGAGGAGTTGATGGCGCGGGTCGGCGCCATCCTGCGCCGCGCCGGCGAAGTGGCGGCGGCCGACACCTCGACGCTGCAGTTCGCCGACCTGAGCATGAACATCGACACACACGAGGTGTGGCGCGGCGAGCAGCCGATCGACCTCACGGCGACCGAATTCAACCTGTTGCGCTACCTGCTCGAGAACGCGCGCCGGGTGATCTCGAAGTCGGAGCTGCTCGACAACGTGTGGGGTTTCGACTTCCACGGCGACCCCAACATCGTCGAGACCTACATCAGCTACTTGCGCAAGAAGATCGACGTCACCGAGCCCGCCCTGATCCACACCATCCGGCGGGTCGGGTACACCCTGCGTCTTCCCCGGGACGGATGACCCTCCAGCGGCGTCTGGTGGCCACGCTGGCACTGATGCTGGTGATCGGCCTCGTCGTCGCGGACCTGGTCACGTATGTCTCGGTGCGCTCGTTCCTCTACGGACGGGCCGACGCCACGCTGGCCCAGGACGAGGCATTGGCCTTCAACTACCTCGACTTCTCGGCCAGGCACGGCCTGCCCGTGAACAAGGACAACCTTTCGCGCCGGGTCTCGACCGACGTGTACGTGATCCTGCGCAACAGCAAGGGCCAGATCCTCATGCGTCGTCCGTCGGGCCCGGCCACGAATCCCGACCCCTCACCCATCCTGACCAAGGACATCCCGGTGCAGCACGTGCCCGTCGTCGAGAATCGGGGCCAGGGATCAGGACGCTTCGCCGGGACCTTCCGGCCCGATCCCGACGCCGTCATCCTGGGCAGCACCGACGACCCCGACGGTCAGTACCGGGCCATCGCGGTGAGCGTGCCCCAGGGCACGCTCATCACCTCGCTGTCGCTGAACCCGACCAACGACACCCTCGGTTCGTTGCGCAAGATCGAGATTTTGGCCAGCCTGGCCGTGCTGCTGACCCTGTGCGTCCTCACCACCGTGTTCGTCCGGCGCGGCCTGCGGCCCCTGCGCGAGATGGCGGGGACGGCCGACACCATCGCGTCGGGCGACCTGAGCCGACGCGTGCCCCAGGCCCAGACGGAGAGCAAGGACGAGGTCGGCCGGCTCGGGGTGGCCCTGAACAAGATGCTGACCCAGATCGAGTCGGCCTTCGCCGAGAAATCGGCCTCGGAGGAACGGCTGCGCCAGTTCGTGGCCGATGCCTCGCACGAGTTGCGCACACCGTTGACCTCCATCCGGGGTTACGCGGAGCTGATGGGTCGAGGCGGCTTCGCCGACGAACAGGGACGGAGCAAGGCGCTCAAGCGGATCGAAGAGGAGGCGGCCCGCATGGGCGGACTGGTCGAGGACCTGCTCCTCCTGGCCGAATTGGACCGCGGCCGCCCCCTCCGCTTGGAGCCGGTCGACCTGCACCGCGTCTGCGCCGACGCCGTGGACGACTCGGTCGCCGTGGCCCAGAGCCACCAGCTCACCCTCATGCCAGGGGGCCCGATCGTCGTGATCGGCGACGCCGAGCGCCTGGCCCAGGTGGCCCACAACCTGGTGCGCAACGCGCTGGCGCACACGCCCGCTGGCAGCAAGGTCGGGGTGTCCACCCGGGCTCAGGCCGGCTTCGGGGTGATCGAGGTGTCGGACAACGGCCCGGGGATCCCGCCCGAAGAGGCGGACCGGGTCTTCGACCGCTTCTACCAGGGCGACAAGTCCCGCTCGAGCAGCGGCACCGGGCTGGGCCTGGCCATCGTGCACGCGATCGCGGAGGCGCTCGGGGGCTCGGCCGAGGTGCGTGCCGCCCCTGGAGGCGGGGCCTCGGTCGTCGTACGGATCCCGCTGGCCGCCGCCCACGTGGCCGCCAGCACGCCGGCGTCGTCCGCGGCCCGCTCGGCGCAGCTGAATTAGCGCAGTTGCAGCGAGGAGCCGGGTAGCACGGTCTCGAGCACCGTCTTGAGCTTCACGTTGGTCTCGGCCGCCTCGGCTGCGGGATCCGATCCGGCCACGATGCCCGCCCCGGCTCGCAGCGAGAGGCGGTCGGCGGTCGCGTCGAGCTGGGCGCTGCGCAGGCCGATCATCCATTCCCCGTCTCCGGCAGCGTCGACCCAACCGACCGGCCCGGCCCAGTAGCCACGGTCGCCCGCCTCGCTGGCGGCGATGCGGGCCAGCGCCTCTGCCCGGGGGGTGCCGCCGACGGCTGGGGTGGGGTGGAGCTCGGCCAGCAGGGTCATGACGGAGTCCGGGCCGGCCAGGGTGCCCTCGATCCGGGTGCCCAGGTGGGCGACGGAACGGAAGGCCACCAGGGACGGGGCCTCGGGCACGGCCAGGGAAGTACAGAAAGGGCCGAGCTGGGCGGCGATGGCGTCGACGACGAGGCGGTGCTCCTCCCGGCTCTTGGCCGAGCGGGCCAGGTCCCGCTGGGCTTCGGCGTCGCTGCGGGCGGTGTCGCCCCGCGACACCGTGCCGGCCAGCGGGTAGCAGGTGATGCGCCGGCCGTGCCGGGCCACGAGCAGCTCGGGGCTGGCTCCGAAGAACACGCCGTCGGGGACGGGCATGGAGAACACGGTGCAGTTGGGCTCGGCGGCGCGCAGGCGGCGCAGCACCGAGGCCAGGTGCAACGGGCCGGACAGGTCGACGGCGAGGGGCCGGCCCAGCACGACCTTGCGCAGCGTGGCCCCCGGGGCGCGCATGGCCGCGACGGCGTCGGCCACGATGCGCGCGTACCCGGTGGAGTCCATGAGGGTGGAGGCGCCGGCCACGGCGGGGTCCTCCGGCGCGTCGAGGCCGGTGTCGTATTGCCAGAGCACGGCCTCGAGGAGCTCGTCGGTCCCGGGCAGAGGGTCGCCGGCCGGTCCGACCGCGGTGACCCAGCGCCGCGGCACGCCGTCCTCGTCGCGGGTGATGCCCATGGTGAAGCGGGGGATGACGAGGAGTCCGCGCCCGGCGCCGGTGAAGGGCAGCGCCCCGAGGGCGACCGGTCCGGACCCGAGTCGGCGCACCGGATCCTCGGACGGGATGGCGGCCAGGGTGGTCGTGGCCTGGTCGGCCCGCACCAGCGTGGCCGTACCCCAGCCGACCAGGGTGAGGCCCGGGCGGTCGAAGAGGACGGTGGGGCTGCCGTCGAACTGCAGCGGGTCGGGTCCGTACTCGAGCGGGACCGTCCGGGCGTGCAGCTCCTCGGTCACGGCGCCCCGGTGCGGGTGGCCAGCACGAGCTGGCTCAGGCCGCCGGCCAGGGGGCGGATGCCCACGGCGGAGTACCCCGAGTCGAGGAGCATCTGGCGCAGGGTCGGGGCGGCCGGCAAGTAGGCCACAGAGCGAGGCAGGTAGCGGTAGGCCTCGCGGTCGGAGAGCACACCGCCCAGCACGGGCACCGCCCTGGTGAACCAGAGGTCGTACCCGGCGCGCAGCAAGTGCGAGCGGGGGGCGTCCACCTCGAGGACGGCCAGGCGACCGCCGGGGCGCAGGACGCGGGCGGCCTCGGTCAGGGTGGCGGCCAGGTCGGTGAAGTTGCGCAGCGCGTAGCCGCAGACCATGCCGTCGAAGGTGCCGTCGGGGAAGGGCAGGTCGGCACCGTCGGCCTCGACGAGCGGGGCCGGCTGATCGTTGGCGGCCAGCATGCCGGCGCTGAGATCGGCACCGACCATCCGGTAGCCCTGGCGTCGCCCCAGACGGGACAGATCACCCGTCCCGCAGGCCAGGTCGAGGACGAGCGATCCTGCGGGCAGCCCGAGCGCGGACACGGTGGTGCGCCGCCAGCGCTGGTCCAGGCCGAACGTCATCAGCCGGTTCACCAGGTCGTAGCGGGGCGCGATGGTGTCGAACATGGCGCGCACCCGCGCCGTCTTCTCCGGTCCGGTGGGCAGCCCCGGGTCGGCCGGGTTCCCGTCGGGGGCCGGACGGCGAGCCATGGCCGGTGCCGCGGTCAGCGGTAGTACCGGTAGATCACCTGGGCCACGCAGGCGGGCTTGGGGGTGTCCTTGACCTCGAAGACGAGGTCGTAGGTCACCTGGACGCCGCCCTCGACGTCCTCGACACTGGACACCGAGGCGCCCATGCGCAGCTCCGCGCCCACGGGCACCGGCGTGGGGAAGCGCACCTTGCCGCAGCCGTAGTTGACCCCGAACTTCATGTTGTCGACCCGGATGATCTTGTTGAGCAGCACGGGCGCCAGCGACAGCGTGAGATACCCGTGGGCGATGGCGACGCCGAAGGGCCCGGACTTGGCCCGCTCGGGGTCGACGTGGATCCACTGGTGGTCGTCCGTGGCGTCGGCAAAGAGGTTGACCCGCTCCTGGGTGATGGTCTGCCACTCGGAGTGGCCGAGCTCCTTGCCGGCCCACTCGGAGAAGGCGTCGACGCCGTCGATGACCGTGATCATGGGTGTGCTCCTCGCTGGTCAGGATCAGTTCCGACCCGGGACGCTACTTGCCCAGACGACGTCACTACGCTGAGCGGCTGTGTCCCTCGCGCACGAGCACGACCACATCCCGCCTCACCATCACCGGAACCTCGCCGGCGGTGGCGCCCGCGCCGCGGTCTTCGGGATCAGCGACGGTCTCGTCACCAACGTCTCGCTCGTCCTGGGCGTGGCCGGTGCCAGCCCGGGCGGGTCGATCGTGCGCCTGGCCGGGATCGCCGGCCTGGTGGCCGGATCGTTCTCCATGGCCTCGGGCGAGTACCTGTCGATGACGGCCCAGCGCGAGCTGCAAGAACGCGAGCTCGAGGTCGAGCGCCGGGCCCTGAGCGACAACCCGCGGGGCGAGGCGGCAGAGCTGCGCGGCATGTACGTGCGGCGGGGTATTGAGCCGGGCGTGGCCCACGAGATGGTGAACGAGGTCATGCAGGATCCAGACCTCGCCCTCGAGACGCACGCCCGTGAGGAGCTCGGCATTTCGACGCAGAATCTGGGATCACCCTGGCAGGCGGCCGCGGCGTCCTTCGTCACCTTCGCGCTCGGTGCGTTCATCCCGCTCGCCCCCTGGCTCTTCACCTCGGGGTCCCTGGCGATTGCGCTCTCCGTCGTGCTCGGCGGGTTGGCCGCTCTGGGCGTGGGCATCGTGCTGGCCCGCTTCACCGAACGCTCGCCCGCCGTCTCCGCGCTGCGCCAGTTGGCGGTGACGGCCGTGGCGGCGGCGGTGACCTACGGCGTGGGCCGCGCCATCGGTACGGGCAGCGGCATCAGCTGACCGGCCCTGCTCACGCCGGGTCCTTCAGATAGGAGCGGTCGATGTGGTCGACGTGGAACCCGAGGGCGCGGTACAGCGCGACCGCACCCTCGTTGGTGGCGTCGACGTAGAGCATGCCCACGGGCACGTGTCGCTCGGCCAGGAACACCAGCCCGGCCACGGTGAGGGAGCGACCCCAGCCCTGGCCGTGGTGGCGCGGGTCGACCGAAATCACGTAGATCTCACCGAGCACCGGCACGTGGTCGCGGTGCACCTTGGTCCAGCAGGAACCGATGAGCCCGGGGCCGGAAGGATCGTCGGCGACCAGGAAGCCGTCGAGGTCGACCCAGTCAGCGGCCATGCGCTCGCGCAGCATGGCGACCGTCCAGCCGCCCTGTTCGGGGTGGCCGGCGAAGGCCCGGTTATTGGTGTCGACCCAGACCTCCTCGTCCCGTCCCGGCTCGAAGGGGCGGGTGACGAGCGGCCGGCTGGCCGCCACGACGGCGGGGTCGAGAGGGAGGGGCAAACGCATCTGGAGCAGGTCGCGCTCGGGGCGAAATCCGTGGCGGGCGGCCAGCGCGTCGTCCGCTGGGCCGGCGTCCATGGCCCATAGGTGCACCGGAGCGCCCTGAGGGGCCAGGCCCACAGCCTTCTCGACCAGTGCGGCCGCGCCCTCACCGGCCCGGTCGGCGGGATCGACGACCAGGTGGAGGGAGACGGACCCGTCGCGCTCGGGGAACACGAGGGCGGCGCCGGTCGGGCCGCCGTCATGCCCCACCAGGACGGCCCGGCCCCCTGACGGGCCGCCGTGGGTCACGACCAGCAGTTCGGGATCGGGCAGGGGCGGATGGCCTGCCGCCGCGGTCACCCGGGCCACGAGTGCCGCCAGCGCGGCGCGCTCGGGTCCGGCCAATCCGTCGAGCTCGACCACGTCCACGCCCGAGAAGGTAACCCGGTACCGTGAACCGGTGGCGAAGCCGAGGACACCGAAGGGGCGGGCCCGGCTCACGGTCGAGCGCTTGGCCGAGCAGTATCCGGGGACGGCCAAGGAACTCTGCGCCCTCGATCACGACGGGCCGTTCCAACTCCTGGCGGCCACCATCCTGTCGGCCCAGAGCACCGACGCCCGGGTGAACATGGTCACACCCGTGCTCTTCGCGAAGTACCCGGACCCGCAATCGCTCGCCGCGGCCAACCCGGAGGACGTGGAGGAGATCATCCACTCGACCGGGTTCTTCCGTTCCAAAACGAAGAGCCTGATCGGCATGGCCGCCGCGGTGGTCGACCGGTTCGAGGGGGAGGTGCCCTCGGCGCTGGAGGACCTGGTCACCATCCCCGGGGTGGGGCGGAAGACCGGCAACGTGGTCCGCAGCGTCGATTTCGACCTGCCCGGGCTGCCCGTGGACACCCACGTCCTCCGAGTGAGCAAGCGTCTCGCCCTGACCGAAGCGCTGCCGCCGGCCCAGCAGGGGGACGCGGTGAAGGTGGAATTGGCCCTCAATGCATTGATCCCGCCGGCCGAACGGGGGACGTTCAGCCTGCGCACGATCCTTCTCGGACGGGAGACCTGCGTGGCCCGGAAACCCCGGTGTGCCGACTGCCCGTTGAACGACTTCTGCCCCTCTGCCCAGTAATCCGCACCAACTAGGACTTTTTTCCCCTTTTTAGGCAATTCGCGTTTGGCTTGCTGAAATTCACGAATCCAGAGGCTACGATTCGGAACTGGAACCGGTTCCCGCCACCTGGTTCCAAAAGAGTCGATGCTGGGATCCGCCTCCTGGCCGACTCGCCCAATGCCGGCCTTCGGGCCGGCATTGGTGTTTGCATACCCTGGTCACACCCTCGGGGTGCGTGCGGTATTACTAAGGGTGCTACCCTCGTCGCATGGTCAGTAAGCGGTCGGTTTCCCTCGATGACGAGGTTGCGGCCGCCGTCGAGGAGGCGGCCAAGCAGGACGGGGTTTCTTTCAGCGCCTGGCTGTCGAGTGCAGCCGAGATGCAACTACGAGTCCGCCAGGGCCTGCGCGGCGTGGCCGCCTGGGAGGGCGAGACCGGCTCGCTCAGCGCGGAAGAGGTGGCGGCCGGCGAGGCACTGCTGGCCCGGTTGCGCTCCGGGGTGTCGGGTGTGGCGTCGCGGGTCCGCCGGCGATGAGTGCCAATCGGCGGGAGGGTCTCGTCTACGGGCTCGGCGCCTTGCACGCGGCGGCACGGGGCGACCGCATGATGTGGTCGTTGCACCGGGCCGCCCTTTCCAACGGAATCGTGCCGGTCGTCCCCGCCGTGACGGTGGCGGAGGGTTACCGCACCGAAGCACGGAGCGACCGCATTGCCGAACTGTTGGCCGGGACCGAGGTCGAACCGTTCGACGGCGAGGCAGCCCGTCGTTCCGGAGAGATCGCTGCCCGCTGTGACACGTCGGACCTGAGCGTCGTCGCCGTGGTGGAGGTGGCCGAGCGCCGCAACTGCGCCGTGGTGGCCCAGCGCCAGACCGTGCTGCGGACCGCCGCTGCGCTCGTCGGCCACGACCTCGTGCTCTACGCCGTGTGAGGCGGTCGTCGGTCCACCCGCTGGCGCGACCCTGAGCCGCGGTTCAACGCGCGGCGTAGCGCTGGAGGCGGCGCAGGGCCCCGCCCAGAGCCCGCTCCACCGCGATCAGTTCGTGCGCCATGTCCTCGTCACCCTGGTTCAGCGCTCCCTCGGCCATGGCGGTGACCCGGCGGTGCAGCTCCTCCATGCTCGAGGAGAGGGACGAGAGCTCGGCGGCCGACGACATGCCCTGATCATGACCGATACGGCCGACCCCTCGCGTCCGGGAAGTGTCGCGCCACGGCACGCCGATAGCCTTGTGTCCTCATGCCCCTGCGCGTCCTGGACCTCCGCGGCACTCCGCCGCCCTACGAGGACGTCCTGCCGCGCCCCGACGCGCCGGGGTCAGACGTCCATGACGCGGTGGCCGGGATTCTGGCCCAGGTCCGGGGCGAGGGGGACGCCGCCCTCATCAGGCAGACGGCCGCCTTCGACCACGTCGACGTGACCGCCGGCGTTCGGGTCGCACCGGCCGAGATCAAGGAAGCGGCCGAGCGGGTGGCCCCGGCGCTGCGCGGTGCACTGGAGACGGCCTACGAGCGCATCGTCGCCTACCACGGTCACGAGGGCACGCCCCCCGGGGACCACGTCGACGGAGGCGTCACGCGTGCGCCACCTCGTCCGACCGGTGGCCCGGGTCGGGATCTACGCGCCGGGAGGCCGGGCCCGTTACCCCTCCACGGTGCTCATGTGCGCGGCCCCGGCGCGGGTGGCGGGGGTGGGCGCCCTGGCCCTGTGTGTCCCGCCGGCCTCCGACGGCCGGGTCGACGACGCCACGTTGTGCGCGGCGCACGTCGCCGGGATCGACGAGGTATACCGCATCGGCGGGGCTCAAGCCATCGGCGCCCTGGCCTACGGCACCGCGTCGAGTCCCTTCCGTCGACGTCATCGCCGGGCCTGGCAATGCCTACGTGGCGGAGGCGAAACGGCAGGTGTCGGGAGTGGTCGGGGTGGCTTCTGCCTTCGCCGGTCCCTCCGAGATCGTCGTGGTGGCGGGCCCGTCGGCTGACCCCGTCTTCGCCGCCATCGACGTCGTGGTCCAGGCCGAGCACGGTCCCGACGGGCTGGCCTGGCTCGTCACCTGGGACGCCGACCTGCTCGAGGCGGTCGTGACCGAGATCGGCCGCATCGTCGACGCCTCGGCCCGCAAGGCCGACCTGGAGTCCACCCTGCGCACCGCGGGCATCGCCTGCCTGGTCGACGGTCCCGACGAAGCGCTGGCCGTGGCGAACACGATCGCGCCGGAGCACCTGCAGCTGATGGTGCCCGAGGAGACGGGCCTCGACATGCTCGACGGGGTGCAGAACGCCGGCGCGGTCTTCATCGGCGACTGGGCGCCGGCCAGTCTGGGCGACTACATCGCGGGTCCGAACCACGTGCTGCCCACCAACCGCACGGCGCGGTTCTCCTCGGCGCTGCGAGCGGACGACTTCCGCAAGCACGTGCACGCGGTGACGGCGACGCCCGAGGCGATGCGAGTGCTGGGCCCATTGGTCCGGGTGCTGGCCGAGACCGAGGGGCTCCCGGCCCACGCCGACTCGGTACAACTCCGCCTGGACGCCCTCGACGCTCTCGACCGGGAGGACGGGCGGTGAGCGCGGTGCCGCCGGTCCGGCCCGATCTCGATCTGGGAGAGGGCTACCACTCGCCTCAGGTGGAGGCCGAGGTGCGCCTGAATACGAACGAATCACCCTTTGCACCGCCGGACGAGTGGCGCCAGGAGTTGCTCGATGCGCTGGCCGACGTCTCCTTCCACCGCTACCCGGACCGACCGGCCACCGAGCTCCGCCAGGCCCTGGCCGACCAGCACAGTGTGACCCCGGAGGAGATCTTCAGCGCCAACGGTTCGAACGAGGTGCTCCAGAGCCTCCTGCTCGCCTTCGGCGGCCCGGGTCGCCGCGCCCTCGTCTTCGAGCCCACCTATGCGTTGCATTCGCACATTTCCCGCATTACCGGAACTGCCGTGATCGAGGGCGGGCGCGACGACGACTTCGAGATCGATCCCGACGACGCGCGGGCGCTGATCGGGTCGAGTGCGCCGGACGTGACCTTCCTCTGCTCACCCAACAACCCCACCGGTCGGGCCGATCCTCGAGCAACGGTGGAGGCGGTGGTGGCGGCCGCGCCCGGCCTGGTGATCGTGGACGAGGCCTACGGGCAGTTCTCGCCTTGGAGCGCCCTGGCCCTGCGCGGTCCAGACCAGCCTGGGCTCGTGGTGACGCGCACCTTCTCCAAAACGTGGGCACTGGCCGGCGCCCGCCTGGGCTACCTGGTGGCCGACCCGGCCGTCGTCGAGGCTTGTGAGGCGGTGGTGTTGCCGTACCACCTGTCCGTGCAGACCCAACTGGCCGGACTGCTCGCGCTGCGCCACACGCCCGAAATGGAGGCGAGGGTGGCCAGCATCTCCGAAGAGCGAGGACGGGTGGCCGCAGCCCTGGCCGATCTTCCCGTGGACAGCTGGCCCTCAGACGCGAATTTCATCCTGTTCCGGCCGCGGCAGCGCGACGCGGACGACGTCTGGCGCGCCTTGCTCGAACGCTCCGTCCTCATCCGGAACTGTGCGAGCTGGGACGGGCTGAAGGGCTGCTTGCGCGTCACCATCGGCACGCCGGAGGAGAATGACCGCTTCCTGCACGCGTTGAAGGAGAGCCTGTGACCAGCCGCCGTGCCAGCAAGGATCGCGCCACGAAGGAGACGACGATCGCCGTCGCGCTCGATCTCGACGGGTCCGGCCAAACCGAGGTCTCGACGGGGCTGCCTTTTTTCGACCACATGCTCGAGCAACTGGGCAAGCACGCCTCCTTCGACCTCGCGGTCAAGGCCGACGGCGACCTGCACATCGACGCCCACCACACGGTCGAGGACGTCGGCATCGTGCTCGGGGGCTGCCTGGCCGAGGCTCTGGGCGACAAGGCGGGGATCCGTCGCTTCGCCTCGATGCTGCTGCCGCTCGACGAGGCGCTCATGGCCGTGGCCCTGGACATCTCGGGGCGTCCCTACCTGGCCTACGGCCTCGACTTTGCCCCGGACACGCCGGGCCTCGGAGCGCCCCCATTCGACCCTCAGCTGGCCGAGGAATTCCGGCGGGCCTTCGTGACGGCAGCCAACATCACGCTGCACATCCGGCGGGTCGAGGGAAAGAACACGCACCACATGCTCGAGGCCAGCTTCAAGGGGGTCGCCCGCTGCCTGCGCGACGCCGTGCGCCTCGAAGGAGGTGGCATTCCCTCGACCAAGGGGAGCCTGTGACCGGACCGCGGGTGGCCGTCCTCGACTACGGCATCGGCAACCTGCGCTCGGCGGAGAAGGCGCTTCAGCACGTGGGCGCGGCGGCCCGACTGGTCACCGCGGTGGGCGACGTCGAGGCGGCCGACGCCGTGGTGCTGCCCGGGGTGGGCGCGTTCGGCGCCTGCGCCCAGGCGCTGCGCGACAGTGGACTCGAGGCGCCGGCGCGCGACGCCATCGCGGCCGGCATCCCGTTTTTCGGGGTGTGCGTCGGCTTCCAGCTCCTCTACGAGTCCTCGGTGGAGAGCCCGGGTGCCTCGGGCCTCGGGGTGTTCTCCGGTGCGGTGCACTCCCTGCCGGCGGGTGTGAAACACCCGCAGATGCAGTGGAACGTGCTGGAGCCCGCAGGGACCGACGTGCCCGTCCTGCTCGAGGGGCTGGGCGAGAGGCCCTGGGTCTACTTCGTCCACTCCTTCGCGCCGCCGGTCGGTGCGGAGACCGTCGCCGTGTGCGAGTACGGCGGACCGGTGGCCGCCATGGCCAACCGGGGCGCACTGTGGGGGGCCCAGTTCCATCCGGAGAAGTCGGGCACCGCAGGGCTGGCCTTACTGGCGAACTTCGTCGCCCAGGCGGCGTGATGGAACTGATGCCGGCCATCGACCTGCGCGGGGGTGAGGCCGTGCGCCTGACCCAGGGTGACTTCGACCGCGAGGCGCGCTATGGCGACCCCTCTGCGCTGGCCGCCCTCTACGTCGACGGTGGGGCGACCTGGATCCATGTGGTGGACCTCGACGCGGCGCGGACCGGTGTGCCCCACGAACGCGGCGCGCTGACCCGAATTGTCGAGCTGGCCTCGGCCGCTGGCGTGCGGGTGCAGACGGGCGGCGGCGTCCGCTCGGAGGAGATGGCCGCGGACCTGCTCGAATCGGGGGTGAGCCGGGTCGTGCTGGGTACGGCCGCGCTGGAGGAGCCCGACTTGGCGGTGCGCTGTGCCCGACGCTGGCCCGGCCGAGTGGCGGTGGGTCTGGACTACCGGATGGGTGACGACGGAGTGGCCGAGGCACTAGGGCACGGTTGGAGCCAGGGTTCGGGCCGGGCGGTGACCGAGCTGCTGAAGTTCTGGGCCGACGCGCCCATCGGGGCCGTCGTGGCCACCGCGGTCGCGCGTGACGGCATGCTCGAAGGACCCGACCTGTCCGGGTTGGCCGCGCTCCTCGCCGACACGGCACTCCCCGTCGTGGCTTCGGGTGGCGTTTCCTCGCTCGCGGACCTGACTGCGCTGGCGGACCTGGTTGCACTCGGGCACGGGTTGGCGGGTGCCATCGTCGGCAAGGCCATCGTCGACGGCCGCTTCAGCGTCGCGGAGGGAGTGGCCGCGTGCGCAGCATCCGACTGATCCCCTGCCTCGACGTGACCGGGGGACGCGTGGTCAAGGGCGTGCGCTTCGTCGACCTGACCGACGAGGGTGACCCGGTCGAGTTGGCGTCGCGCTATGACGCCGAGGGGGCGGACGAGGTCACGTTCCTCGACATCACGGCGTCCTCGGACGGTCGGGACACCATGGTCTCGGTCGTCGCCCGCACGGCCGAACAGGTCTTCATTCCCTTGACGGTGGGCGGTGGCGTGCGCAGTGCGGACGACGCCCGCCTGCTCCTGCGGGCGGGCGCGGACAAGGTGGGTGTGAACACGGCGGCCGTGGAGCGCCCGCTCCTCGTGCGCGATATCGCAGACGAGTTCGGGGGACAGTGCGCGGTGGTGGCGATCGATGCCCGCCGGCGCACGGGCGGGCACGGCTGGGAGGTGCACACGCACGGCGGGCGAACCCCGACGGGCAAGGACGTGGTGGGTTGGGCGATCGAGTGCGCGGCCAACGGGGCGGGGGAGATCCTGCTGACTTCGATGGACCGAGACGGGACCAGGGACGGCTTCGACCTCGCCCTGACCCGGGCGGTCGTCGACGCGGTGGACGTGCCCGTCATCGCCTCAGGGGGAGTCGGGCGGCTCCAGGACCTGGTGGACGGAGCGATCGACGGCGGTGCTGACGCGGTCCTCGCCGCATCGATCTTCCACCGGCGGGAGTTCACCATCGGCGAGGCCAAGGCGTACATGCTCGAGCACGGCGTCACGGTACGTCCCGTCTGACCTGGAACGACGCCTTCGTGCGGTACCGTGAGAGGGTGCCCACGTCGACAAGGAAGAACGGAGCAAGCGACGCCGCGGCGGCTGACAAGCAGCCCATCTCGGTGCTCTTCGACCGGGTCATGGTGCAGATTTCCCCCACGGACGGCGAGCGCCGGTCCCGAGCGGGCATCCTCATCCCGGCCACCGCTCAGATCAGCCGCCGCCTGACCTGGGCCGAGGCGGTCGCCGTCGGCCCTCACGTGCGCACCGTCAAGATCGGTGACACCGTCCTTTTCAACCCCGAGGACCGGTTCGAGGTCGAGGTGCACGGCGAGGAGTACGTGATTCTGCGGGAGCGCGACATCCACGCCATCGCCTCGCCCCGCAACGACAGCGGCACAGGACTCTACCTTTGAGCGCCGTACCCGAGGGGGTGCCGCTCCAGGCCGACGAGGCCCTCGTCGCCGAGGTCGATTTCGCCAAGGCCGACGGCCTGGTGCCCGCGATCGTGCAGGACGCCCACGACGGCACCGTCCTGACGATGGCCTACATGGACGCCGAGGCGCTGCGCCGGACCCTGGCCACCGGGCGCTCGTGGTTCTACAGCCGCAGCCGCCAGGAGTACTGGCAGAAGGGCGAGACCTCTGGAGACCGGCAGTACGTACGCGAAGTGCGCATGGACTGCGACGGCGATGCGCTTGTCGTGCTGGTGGACCAGCACGGCCGCGGCGCTTGCCACACCGGCGAGCGCACCTGCTTCTACCGCACGGTCGGTCGCGGTCCGGGCGTGCCGGTGCCGTGAGGTGCCGATGAATTCCCGCGACGTCCTCGACTTCAGGCCTGATCCGGCCGAATTCGCTGCCCTGGCCAAGGAGCATCAGATCGTGCCCGTCTGGTGCGAAGTCGTGGCGGACACGCTCACCCCGGTGGCCTGCTTCGCCAACATCGTGGGAGAGGGCGACGGATTCCTCTTCGAGTCGGTGGAAGGCGGCGAGCGCTGGGGCCGCTACTCGTTCGTGGGGCGCCAGCCGCTGGCCACCTTGACCGCCCGCGGCCGTCGGGTCGAGACGACCGGCGAGCTGGGCCTGCCTGCTTCGGACGACGGCATCCTGGCCGCGGTCGAGGCGCTGGTGACCCGCTTCGAATCTCCGAGCCTGAACGGACTGCCGCCCCTGCACGGAGGCCTGGTCGGCTACCTGGGATACGACGTCGTACGCGAGGTGGAGCGCCTGCCCGTCCCGCCCGCCGACGACCTCGGGCATCCGGACGCGGCGCTGGTCGTGATCGGGCAGTTCTGTGCGTTCGACCACTGGCGCCAGCGCATCGTCCTGGTCGACAACGTGGTGGTGCCCCAAGGGTCCGCCGGCGTGCCGGATGCGGTCCAGGTGTCCGAGGCCTACGAGGGCGCCTGCGCCCGGCTCGGCGAACTGGCGGCGGATTGCGCGGATTCGCGGCCGGGCGAGCTGGTGGCGGCCCCGCCGCCCGGACTCGAGAAGGCGGCGGCCGAGCGGTCGATGACATCCGACGAGTACATGACCTCGATCGACGCGGCCAAGGAGTACATCAGGGCCGGTGACATCTTCCAGGTCGTGCTCTCGCAGCGCTACGACCTGACGCTCGAGGCAGATCCGTTCGACGTCTATCGCGCCCTGCGTCTCCTCAACCCGAGCCCCTACCTGTACTTCCTCCGCTTCCCGGAGGTGACCGTGGTCGGGGCGTCACCCGAGCCGATGGTGCGCCTGAGGGACAACGTCGTGATCTCGCGACCAATCGCCGGGTCGCGGCCCGCGTGGAGAGAACGAGCAGCACGACCGATTGCTCGAGGGTGAGCTCGCCGAAGATCCCAAGGAGCTGGCCGAGCACATCATGCTGGTCGACCTGGCTCGCAACGACGTAGGGCGGGTGGTGCGCTTCGGAACGGAGAAGGTCGACGAGCTCATGACGATCGAGCGCTACAGCCACATCATGCACATCACGTCGCAGGTCTCGGGCGAGCTCTCGGAAGGTAAAGGGCCCATCGACGTGCTGCGGGCCACCCTCCCCGCGGGAACCCTCTCGGGCGCACCCAAGGTACGGGCCATGGAGATCATCGACGAGCTCGAACCCACCAAGCGCGGCGTGTACGGCGGTGTCGTCGGCTACATCGACTTCTCGGGGAACCTGGACACGGCGATCGCCATCAGGACCATGGTCGTGACCCCGGACGGCCGGGCCAGCGTGCAAGCGGGTGCCGGCATCGTGGCGGACAGCGACCCACAGTCCGAGGACGAAGAGTGCGCCCACAAGGCCGGGGCGTTGCTCGTGGCCGTCACGGCAGCGCGGCGCATGAGCGCGGCGCGGGTGACGCAATGAGCGACCTGCACGTCGAGACCGAGGCGTTGCGCCGGGGCGCCGGCGCCTACCGAACCGTGCGTGACGTGCTGGCGGTGCGGGGACCGGACGCCGAGTTGTACCTGCAAGGACAGCTCAGCCAGGACCTGGGGACGTTGGCCGTGGGTGCGTGCGCCGACTCGCTGCTCCTCGAACCCGACGGCAAGCTCTCGGCCCTGCTCCGGGTCACCCGGACTGACGGTCAGGGATTCGTGCTCGATGTGGACGGGGGCTACGGAGACACCGTGGCGACGCGCTTGCGCCGGTTCCTGCTCCGGTCCAAGGTCGAGCTCGAGCCGCTGGACTGGCGCTGCCTCTCACTCCGCGGGCCGGCGGTGCCCGAAGCGGCCGCGACCCTGCTGGGAGCGTTGACCGAGCGTGGCGTGTTGGCACTGCCCTTCGACTGGAACGGATGGACGGGTCTGGACCTGCTCGGTCCGGCCGATGTCGTCCTCGGCCCCGACGAGCTCCCAGCCGGCCTGGTCCGCTGCGGCGCCGACGCGGTGGAAGAGTGCCGGATCCTGGCGGGCGTGCCGGCCATGGGCACGGAGCTCACGGCCAAGACGATTGCGGCCGAAGCCGGCGTCGTGGAGCGCACGGCGAGCTTCACGAAGGGGTGCTACACCGGCCAGGAACTGGTGGCCCGGATCGACGCGCGGGGCTCGAACGTGCCCCGCCGCCTGATCGGGATCGTCACACCGTCCGATGACGAGCCATTGCTCCGGGGCATGACCCTGCACGCCGGAGAACCCCCGGCGGGCGGCGGCGCCGCCGAGGACAAGGTGGTGGGCACGGTGACGTCGTCCGCCTTGAGCAGCGAGCTGGGCGGCTGGGTGGGGCTCGGCTACCTCCACCGCAGCGTCGAAGCACCCGGCCCGATCCGGCTTCGTACGGGCGACGGCATCGGCAACTCCCGTCGGGCCCGCGTCGCACAGTTGCCGCTGGCCTGACGCGCCATGACCGCGCGAGCGCCTGCCGGTTGGGGGAGAGTGGCGCTGCTGGGAGCCGGCGTGGCCTACGCCCTGGGCGCGGCGGCCACGACGCCGTTCACGTTGGCGGCCAACGTGATGACGGGGATCCCCATCGTGCTGCTGGGTGTGCTCGCGGTGGCTCGCTGGCCACTGCGCCCTCAGCCGGTTCGCCCGCCGGGACGGCACCCCTTGCGCGACTGGATCATTCTCGGAGTGGCGCTGCTCGCATGGGAGGTCGCGGTCTATGCGGCGCGAGGCAGCCGGGCGGACCATCCGACCCTGAGCTCGATGGTCGACGCGGTGGACCGCTACTACGTGCTCAAAGTCGTGCTGTTCTTCGGCTGGCTCTGCGTCTGCGCCTTCGTGCTGTGGGCGGGTACGACCCGGAGCGACGCCTGATGTCGGCCGTTTTCTATGCGGTGTGGGCGGTGCTCGGGGCGGCCGTGTTCGTGTTGTGGGCGCTTTCGCGTCGTCAGGGCTCGGAACTCGCGGGGCCGTCCGACGTCGTCCGCCGCCTGGCGACCGGACCGATCGCCCGCATCGTCTTGGTCCTCGTCGTGATGTTCCTCGGCTGGCACTTCTTCGCCCGATAAGCGCTCCCAACCGCGTTCGCTCCGGGATGGTGGGGATCTCTGCAACCCCACGGTGCGGCTGCGCGGGGGTGCCTGTACACCGCTGTGACCTGGGACAAGAGGTACCCTCAGGCACGTGTTGTGCACATATGGAGCGCACCCTTCTTGCAACCTGACGTCACCGGACATGACACGCCCGGGGTACACGCTCTGTCCATGCGACAGCGGGAGAAGGGGAGCGAAACGGCGCCGACGGCGACGATCGAAGAGCTCCCCGAGTTCAAGCCGTGGCGACAAATCGGATGGATTTTTCGTGACGGTAGCTGTATCGCGATCGAGCGCCAGGGGGATGAGACCCGGGCACGGGTGCTGGGGGACTGACGGGATGATCAAGGTCACGCACGTGGCGGAGGACGGGTCCGAGACGGCTTCGATCGAGGTGGACGACTTCACGATCGAAGTCCTCTACGCCGGCCTGGCCGACATGTTGAAAGAGGCGGCGCACACGCCGGCCGAAGCGACGCCGGCCATCTGCGAGCTGCCCCGGGCGGCCCGCCAACGCCGCGAGAGGATCCTCACCCGCATCCACACGTAATCGAGCGGGTTGGTATGGACCTCCGACAGGCGTGCTTGCTAGCGTGCCCATGCGTCGGAGCAGTTTCGATCGGCGGGAGAGTCGGCACCGCCGGACCGCATCGGGCAAGGTGACGGGGCGTGCAGTTCACTCGGTTGGTGGGGTCCATCGGCTTGGCGGCCTGTGCCCTTGCAGTCTGCGCCATCGCCGCCCTCGCCATGGGCCTCGGTGGGCAACCGAACAGCCAGTTCGTGGTCACTTCCGGCAAATACGCACTCCCTGGTTCGGTCCACACGACGACAATCGTGAGGAAGGCCTCGCCCCTCACGCAGGGCACGGCCCCTTCGTCCGGGCCGGCCCAGGGCGTCGCGGCACAAGCCACATCTGCCTCCGGGGTGCCACCGGCTGGGGAGGCAACCGCATCGGGCTGTGCGGCGGCGCTGGCGTACCTCGATGCGTACGCGGCGCCCGGCTTCACCCTCGAGTGCCCGGCCTCTTCGCAGGGCCATGAGGCGAGCACACGCTGCATTTCGCAGAACTCGCCCTGCGACGAGGAACGCGTGATCACCATCGCCGATCCGTGCCCGGCGGCCTACATGAACGAGGCGTCCAACTCGTGGGTGCTCATGGGAGAGTCGAAGGCCCCCATCGACCCCTACGGCCAGTGCCCCTGACCTGAGCGCACCGGCGGTGAAAGAGCCCGCCGCTACGCTGAAGTGTCATGCCGACCTACCTGGGCGAGATTCTCGCCACCCATCGCGCCCAGGCTGCGGTCGACCACCGCGACGTGGTTGAGCTGGTGGAACGAGCCGCGAGCACGGCAACCCCCCGCGATTTCGCCGCCGCGCTGCGGGGCGAGGGACTGGCCTGTATCGCCGAGATCAAACGGCGCTCGCCCTCGAAGGGCGATCTCGACCCGACTCTGCAGCCCGACCTGGTGGCCAAGGAGTATGTGGCCGGGGGAGCAGCGTGCCTGTCGGTGCTGACCGACGCCGACTACTTCGGCGGAGCCCCAACCGACCTGATGGCCGCTCGCCAGGCCTCCGGGCTCCCGGCCTTGCGCAAGGACTTCACCGTGAGTGAGGCGGATGTCGCCGACGCTCGGCTGATGGGCGCCGACGCTGTCCTCCTCATTGTGGCGGCGCTCGACGACGACGAGCTCCGCCGGTTCTCTGCGCTGGCCCAGACCCTTGCGCTGACGGCCGTGGTCGAAGTGCACGACGAGGGCGAGCTCGACCGAGCCCTCCGGGCCGAGGCCCGAGTGATCGGGGTGAACCAGCGGGATCTCAAGACGTTCAGCGTCGACCATGAGCGGGCCTGCTCGCTGGCGGCGCGTATTCCATTGGACGTCGTCGCCGTGGCGGAGTCCGGGATCCGTGATCGCGACGACGCCCGGCGTCTGGCGGACGCCGGCTACGACGCCATCCTCGTCGGCGAGACCTTGGTGCGGTCCGGCGATCGGGCGGCCGAGCTGCGCCGCCTCATCGCGCATCCGGTGGGTGCACGATGAGTGACGACTTCTTCGTCAAGATCTGCGGTGTCACCTCCGAGGCCGACGCGCTGCTGGCGGTGAGCCTGGGCGCGTCCGCCATCGGCTTCATCTTTGCCCCGTCGCCTCGACAGGTGTCGGTGCAGCTGGCCGCGGACATCGCCAAGCGCCTTCCCGAGCACGTCCTGACCGTGGGGGTCTTCCGTGACGAAGCGCCACAGCGAGTGGTCGAGACCGTCCACGCCTCGGGTTTGGGCGCCGCGCAACTGCACGGTCACGAGACGGCCGAGGCGACCACCTGGGTACGGAAACGGGTGCCGACGGTGATCAAGGCCTTCCGGGCCGGCGAGCGTGCGATCAGCCGCTTCGACGAGTTCGGGGCCGACTACCTTCTGGTGGACGGGGACAACCCGGGCTCGGGTCAGGTGTTCGACTGGCGGCTCGCCGAGGGCGTGGTCGACCCGCACCGCCTCATCGTCTCGGGTGGCCTCCGCCCCGACAATGTGGCCCATGCCGTGGCCAACCTGCGTCCGGCCGGCGTCGACGTGGCGACCGGAGTGGAATCGTCGCCCGGACGAAAGGATCCGCTCCTCCTCCGCGACTTCATCGTCAACGCGCGGAAAGCGGCGGTCGACGTCTCGCTGCGCGACGCACCGGACGAGCCGATAGCCGGAGAGCCCTACGACTGGCGGGACGGATGAGCGGGGACGGGCGCACCGAACGTCCCGGCGAAGATGGCCGTTTCGGCGAGTTCGGCGGCCGTTTCGTCCCCGAATCGCTCATGACGGCGTGTCTCGAACTCGAGAAGTGGTTCGACGACGCCTGGGCCGACCCGATATTCCGTGACGAGCTCGGAGGGTTGTTGCGCGACTACGGCGGGCGTCCGACGCCCGTGACCGAGTGCAAGCGGTTGTCCGAGCGGCTCGGGGTGCGCGTCCTCCTCAAGCGGGAGGACCTGGCCCATACCGGCTCCCACAAGCTCAACAACGTCGTCGGGCAGGCCCTGCTCACGACGCGCATGGGCAAGACGCGCATGATCGCCGAGACGGGAGCGGGGCAGCACGGAGTGGCGTCGGCGACGGCGGCCGCACTCTTCGGACTCGAGTGCACCGTGTTCATGGGCGAGGTCGACACCAAGCGTCAAGAGCTGAACGTGTTTCGGATGGAACTCCTCGGCGCCGAAGTGCGCACGGTGACCTCGGGGAGCCGAACCTTGAAGGACGCGGTGAACGAGGCAATGCGTGAATGGGTGGCGACGGTGGACACCACCCACTACTGCCTGGGCTCGGTCATGGGCCCCCATCCCTTCCCCTACATGGTGCGTCAGTTTCAACGCATCGTCGGGGAGGAAGCGGCAGAGCAGTGCCGCGCGCTCCTGGGTGGAGCCCAGCCCGACGTGGTGGTGGCCTGTGTCGGTGGCGGTTCGAACGCCGCCGGCACCTTTGCCGGGTTTGTCGATACCCAGGCTCGACTGGTCGGGGTGGAGGCCGCAGGCGGCGCCGCCATCACCAACGGCATTCCCGGGGTATTGCACGGGATGTACTCGCAGCTGCTCCAGGACGAGGCGGGGCAGATCGAGGAGGCCGAATCCATCTCGGCGGGCCTCGACTACCCGGGCCTTGGGCCCGAACACGCGCATCTGGCGGCGATCGGACGGGCCGAGTACTCGACGGCCGGAGACGAAGAAGTGCTCGAGGCCTTCCGGCTGTTGAGCCACACCGAGGGGATCATTCCGGCGCTCGAATCGGCCCACGCAGTCGCCTGGGTGGCGCGGTCGGCCGGGACGCCCGCGTTGCCGGCGGGTTCGACGGTGATGATCACCCTGTCGGGCCGGGGGGACAAAGACGTGGCCCAGGTACGCGAGATCTTCGGCCGCCGGCGCGATGGCTGACCTCGAGAAGGATCTGCGCTCGCGGCGCGAGCAGGGGCGCAAGCTCCTCATCCCCTATCTCATGGGCGGCATGACCGACGACTGGGTGCAGACCTTGGCGGCAGTGGTCGCGGCCGGTGCCGACGCGGTCGAGGTCGGCATCCCCTTCTCGGACCCGATGATGGACGGTCCGGTCATTCAGGAAGCTGCGCTGTGCGCGCTCAAGCGCGGTGTCGTGCCCGACGAGGTCATCGACGGGATCGGGCGAGCCGAAGCCCCCGTCCCCATCGCGGTCATGACGTACTACAACATCGTGTTCCGAGCGGGACACAAGCGGATGGCCCGTTCCCTGGCCGGAGCGGGCATCACCGGCGCCATCCTGCCGGACCTGCCCATTGAGGAGATCGAGCCGTGGGCGGTCGAAGCCGACGCCGCCGGCGTCGACACCGTGTTGCTCGTGGCGCCGTCGAGCCCGCCCGACCGGGTCGAGCGCATCTGCGCCCGGGCCCGGGGCTTCGTCTATGCCGTGGCCCGCATGGGCGTCACCGGGGAACGGACCGATCTCGGAAGCGATGCGGCACACGTAGTCGAACGCATCCGGCGGGTCAGTGATATGCCGGTCTGCGTGGGGGTGGGCGTCTCGACACCCGAACAAGCGGCCGAGGTGTGCCGTGTGGCCGACGGGGTGGTGGTGGGCTCCGCCTTGGTGCGCCGTCTGCTCGAGGGCGGTGGTCCCGACGCAGCCGCCGCATTCGTTTCGTCGTTCCGCGAAGCCATCGATTAGCGAGGAGCGCGCAGCGCCTGCTCCGTGGCGAGCGCTAGCGCCCGCTGGCCCGCCGCCGTGGGATGGGCCACCCGCCAGACGTAGCGCTTGAGGTTGTTCACCGCTCCGAGCGCATCGGCCTGGAGCGTGCGGCAGAAGGAGCTGGGATGGATCGCGTCGGTCGCCGTACAGGCGTTGGCGGCCAGGATCCTGGTGACATCTCCGCCGAGCGTTGTCACCGGAATGCCCTGAGCGGAAAAGACCCAGGGGTCGGCCGTGCACAGGCCGTGCCCGTTCATCGTTCGGCTGACGTCGATCAGCCGGACGTTGTGGACGTGATGCGCCTCGGCATCGGTGACCGCCCCGGCAATGGCCCCGTTCAGCGCGGTCAGCACGACCTGCGCCGCGGCTGCGGTGCCGCCGGCGTTGGACTTGAGGGCGGTGCAGACGAGATTCGTGCCGGCGTGCGAGTGGATTGATCCGTCGACGATCTGTGCCGCTTCGGGAATGGGCTGGTAATAGTCGAGAACAGCCACCGTCTTGGTGTGCGGCGACAGCTCCTCGATCGTCGCGGCCAGGCTGGCGCGCACGGCTGCCAGCTTCGTGGCCACGTCCGGGGTCACCGCGTTGTTGGTGACGCAGGTGTTGCCGAAACCCGTGTCGATGCCCAGCACGCGGACCAGCTCGTTCTCGAGACAGGCGGCGAAGTCGATGTCGTCGGCCCCGGCCTGGACCAGGACGAGCCGGGCGGGGTGCGCGCCGAGGTCGGCCGCCGCCACTTCTTCGGCCAGGTTCCGCGTCTGCAGCGGCGGCCGCATGCACTGCGTGTCTCGCGCCGTGTTGTCGGAGGCATCGGCCACGGCGCCGCTGACGGCGAGCTGGTCCTCGATGAGGTGGCAGTTTGTCGGCCGGACCGACATGGTCAGACCCAGTGCGTGCGCCACCAGGCTCGGATAGGCCTGGGTCGAGGGGCCTTCGGACACGGCCTGGATCGGCAGGCCCAGCTGAGGCGTCGGGTACGGATTGGCCAGGCCGTGGCCGTAGGGAACCGAATCGCCGAGGGCGACGGCGCGGGTGGTCGGCGGTGCCGGGGGCGGGGAGGAACTTCGGGTGGCCAGCACCCCGGCGATGACGCCGACGGCGACCAGGACAACCGCCACCCCGGCCCACAGAGCTGGTCGTCGAGTGCGCGCGCTGCTGGTGCCGTCTTTCGCCATGGTCGATCCCCGCAGGCCGCGTCGGCGGCACCGGGAGGAGTGACCCTAGCGGTTGGGTTCAGCGAGGAGGCAGCAGGACCAGGCAGCCGTTGTGGCCGCCGAAGCCGAAGGAGTTCGACAGCACGGCCGAGGGTTCCCAGGCCAACGGCTCCCCGTGCACGATCCGCAGGTTGATCTCGGGATCGGGCTCCTCGTAGCCGGCAGTCGGCGGGATGGTGGCGTGGTGGATGGTGAGCACGGCGGCCACTGCCTCGATGGCGCCGGCCGCACCCAACCCGTGGCCGGTCACGCCCTTGGTGGAGGTCACGAGGGGACCGGGCTCGCCGAAGACCTTGTTGATGGCCCGGGCCTCGGCCAAATCGTTCAACGGCGTCGAGGTGCCGTGTGCATTGATGTGGCCCACGTCGGCGGTGGTGATCCCGGCGTCGGTCAGCGCCAGTTCCATGCAGGCGACGGCACCCGCGCCGTCAGGAGCAGGTGCCGTGATGTGGTGGGCGTCTGCCGTGCTGGCCGCCCCCGCCACTTCGGCGTAAATGGTGGCGCCCCGGGCCACGGCGCGGTCCCAGTCCTCGAGCACGAGCGCACCTGCGCCCTCGGTCATGACGAAGCCGTCGCGACGGGCGTCGAAGGGCATGGACCGGCCGCTCGTCGAGAGCGCGGTCATGTTCGAGAAGGCGGCCATGGCGACCGGGTGAATGCTGGCCTCCGAACCTCCACCGATGGCGACTTCGCAGCGACCCGTGGCCACCAGCCGCGCCGCTGCACCCACCGAATGGGTGCCCGCGGCACACGCGGTGCAGATGACCTCGGAAGGTCCGCGCCAACCGAGTCGCATGGAGATCCCAGCGCATCCCGCGTTGGCCATCATCATCGGCACGAGGCGGGGCGAGACTCGACGCGCCCCACGTTCGTTGTAGACGCCGACCTGGTCGGCCAACGTCTCGAAGCCTCCGACTCCGGTGGCGAAGACAACACCGGCCTTGGCGGGATCGACGTCGATCTCTCCGGCGTCCTCGAAGGCCATCGTTGCGGTGGCCACGGAGAACTGGGCGAAACGATCGACCTGGCGGACCTCCTTGGGGCCGAACCAAACCTCGGGATCGAAGTCGCGGGCTGCGCCCCCGATGACCGAAGGGTGCAAGAGCCCTTCCCAGAGCGCGTCGACACCCACCCCACAGCAACTGACCGCGCCGAGGCCGGTGACGGCAACACGCCGCCCTTGGACGGGGCCGTCGGGGCCGATGCCGAGTTGCATCAGAGCTTGGAGGAGATCAGGTCGTAGGCCTGTCCAATGGTGGCGATGTCCTCCAGCTCGGTCTCCTCGACCGTGATGTCGAACGCCTCTTCGAGTGCCATGACCAGCTCGACCAGGTCCAGGCTGTCGGCGTCGAGATCGTCGGCAAATTTCGCCTCTTTCGTGATCTTGTCCGCCGGCACTTGCAATACCTCCACGGCGCACTCGCGAAACTTTTCGAACGTTGCGTCGCTGTCCACTCTTTAGCTCCTTCTGTTTTGTGTTCCTAGAACGCTACAGGCCCATGCCGAGTCCGCCGTCGACCGGCAGCACAGCCCCAGTGACGTAGGCGGCGGCGTCCGAGGCGAGGAAGCCCACCACAGCGGCCACATCACCGACGTTCCCTGCCCGCCCGAGCGGAACCTGGGCCGTCATGAAAGCCACCCGCTCCTCACCCAGGGCCGTGGTCATGTCGGTGTCGATGAGGCCCGGCGCCACGACGTTGACCGTGATCTGGCGGCTGCCCACCTCGCGGGCGATGGCCCGGGCCATCCCGACCAGGCCGGCCTTGGACGCGGCGTAGTTGGCCTGTCCGGGCAACCCTACGAAGGCGCCGACAGACGACAGGAAGATGATGCGGCCTTTGTGCAGCCGGAGCATCTTCGCCACGGCGCGCTTGGCCACCCGGAAGGACCCGGTCAGGTTGGCGTCGATCACGTCGAGAAAGGCCTGTTCGCTCATGCGCAACATCAGTCCGTCCGCGGTGATCCCGGCGTTGGCCACGAGCACCTCGACGGGACTCCAGCGCTCCTCGATGAGGGCGTAGGCCGCCTCGACGTCCTCGCTGCTGCGAACGTCGCAGCGCACCGGAAAGAATCGTTCCTCTGCCCCTTCAGGAGTCGGCGGGGGCTGTTCCGATCGGTATGTCGTGGCAACCTGGTCACCGTTGGTCAGGAACCAGTCGACGCATGCCGCGCCGATCCCGCGGGTCCCGCCTGTGACGAGAACAACGGCCATCAGATGGCGTCGGGGACTCGGAGCCAGACGAGCGGCTGCCCGTCCTGCACGCGCTCTCCGTCGGCGGCCAACCACCGGATCACCTGTCCGGCGAAGGGGGTGCGGACCTCGGAGATCCCCACCCGTCCCACGAGGTCGCCCACGACGACGACGGAAGAGGCTCCGCCGTCGCCCGTGCCCGGCAGGAGGCCTGTACCGGGCGCCTGCAGCGAGGCCTCCGGATTGAAGATGCCGCTGGAAGGGCTCACGACCACTCGTTCGGACATGTAGAGGTGCTCGCCCTGGTGGAGCGCGGGCTCGGCCCGCCAGGTGTCGGCCTGAGCCACCTGGTCCATCAGGGTGTCGAGATCTTCGGGCTTGGAGACGGACAGCGACTGGATCTCGGGCAGGCTGCGCTTCGCCAGGCCGCTCAGTACGCCACCCGGTCCCAGCTCCACCAGCGAGGTGAGTCCGAGACCGGCGAAGGTCTCGAGCGTCTGGCGCCAGCGCACCGGGCTGCACAGCTGGGCGGAGAGAAGGCCGGGCCATTCGGCCGGGTCGTCGTGGACGTGCGCGTCGACATTGGCCACCACGCGTACTTCGGGAGTGAGGAAGGTGACCTCGGCCAGGGCCTTGCGGAGGGGCGCTCGTGCACCCTGCATCAGTGGCGTGTGGAAGGCACCGGAAACCTGGATGGGCATGACCCGCTTGGCACCGAGACCCTTGGCCAGTTCGCCCGCTCGTGCCACCGCCTCGGCGGTGCCGGCGATGACCACCTGCCCGGGTGCGTTGTAGTTGGCCACCCAGACATCGCCTTCGGCCCGCATGCAGGCCGCCTCGGCGTCGTCGTCGCCTATGCCGAGGAGGGCGGCCATGGTCCCCGGCGCTTCCTCACCGGCACGGGCCATCGCCTCGCCCCGGGCCACGACGAGCTGGATCCCGTGCTCGAAGCCGAGGGCGCCACTGGCTACCAGCGCGGTGTACTCGCCCAGGCTGTGCCCGGCGCAGGCGGCCGGGGTCAGGCCGATCCGCTCCACGGCGTCGAGTACCACCAGGCTGAGCACGGTGGTGGCCAGCTGAGCATTTTCGGTCTTCGTGAGCTCGTCGATCGGAGCCTCGAGGAGCAGCTGGGAAAGATCACGGTCGGCCGCGGCCGAGGCCTCTTCGACGACTTCCCAAGATGGGTGGTCGACCCAGGGCTCACCCATGCCGGCACGCTGAGAACCCTGTCCGGGAAAGGTGAAAACCAACACGTGTCCGAAGACTCCAATCGACGGGGACGGATCGAACGCACAGTGTGACATGCCGGGGGCGGGCCAACTCAAGTTCACGGCTCCCGGTCGCACTGGGAGTAGGAACTCTGGCGTCACGGCGGTTCCGGTGCTGGTTACCCACGGGAAACCTGGTGTGACGACGGGTGTGACCGCATGCGGACTCACACGCTCAGAGGGCTCGTCTGCGGTCAAAAATTGGCCTCCGCAACGTTCCGTGCAGCCGCGCAGGGCGCGACCGGTGCATCTGCGCAGCAGCAAAGGCAGCAGCAGACCGAAAATCGAGGCCAGCACGAGGCCGATCAAGTGCGCCGGAAGCGCACCGTCGCTCGTGTTGCTCTGAACGAGGCTTCCAGTCTCAGACCGACCAAGACGGATCGCGGGCGTCGTGGGACCGACCTCAACCCGCGAACCGTGGCCGCGCTCCACAGGCAGAGAGCGGCAGAAGGTGCATCGCCTCATATTCATTTGGGATGGTTTCAACGAGGAGCATTTTGTGTCACCGAGCGCGACCGGTGACCACTTGACCCGGAATCCTTTGCCAAAGTGCAATGCCCCTCGGGCACGCCTCGATGGGCTCCACGGTCGATCGTCACGGCCAGTCGTTCGAGGATGCTGGCTCTCAGGCGCATCAGCCGTCGCCCCCAATGGTCGACGTCACGGGTGATCCGTGCACGAGTACGCCGCAGGGGGAGACCGGGATCGTGTGGCGGACGAGCGATCGAACGGATCCCTACCTCGGTCGAGGGTCATTCTGCGCATTCAGCCGGGTCAAGGGCGAAAACGATTGAGTGGAGCTTTGTGGAGGCGTAGATCCGGGCCCGCAGGAGTCGCGCCTTTACCGCCTCGAGATCGAAGTAGCTGCAGGAGATGTGCCTGACTTCACGCGTTTCGGAAAGGCAAAACCAACCACGTCGAAGGTTGCGCGCGGTTTGATGCCAAATTCGACGTCCTCAGTTTCGCTGGCTTCGTTTTCGCTAGGTGCAATACCCGAAGCGCTCTCCGTTGGCGAGAAGAGTCTCGGCAGAGACTTCGAGAGATGGGGCGGACTCGGATCGAAATTACTTCTTGACAATGCCTAACGAGCCTTGTACAACGGCAAATGAAACACGGGTGGCAGGTGGGTCACTCGTGGCGACATTTAGGCGGAAAGGGACCCTCTCATGACCGAGCAAAGTCAACGTCATTTTACACGGGCGCGAAAAGGACGCCTGTCAGCGATACTCAGGCGGCTGACCTCAACAACCAGAATCGCATTCATTTCGGCCCTCTTGGCCGGCCTGCTCGTTCCTCTCGTAGCGCTGGTCGATGCGCATCCGATCGCCGCTTCGAATGTGCCCGACACAGCCAATGCGGTTCTACCGACATCATCGTCCCCTGGTACGAGTCCTGACGTAGTCAACAACTATCAAGAAGTGACCTTCGGTCCGAATGATGACGGCACCTGGCCGTGCGGTCCCGACGACGTCTCTGGTCCGGTCCCTTGTACGGGCACAGAGACCGGACCAGAGCTCTATCCCATTGGGTTCAACATCAATTTCTTTGGGACCGAGTTCAACAGCGTCTACGTCAATAACAACGGCAACGTCACGTTTGACGAACCTTTGTCGGAATTCACGCCGACCAGCCTGACGACGTTTGGTAGCCCGATCCTGGCACCGTTTTTTGCCGACGTAGACACGAGAGCTGCGAACAGCGGCGTCGTCAATTTCGGCACCGGGACGCTGAACGGTCAGAACGCCTTCGTGGTCAACTGGCCAAATGTCGGCTGCTACAACGAAAACGGCACTGTTCTCGATAACTTCCAAATGGTGCTCATTGACAGAGCGGATCGCGGCACCGGTCCGAACGGTGATGACTTTGACATTGAGTACAACTACGACAGCATTCAATGGGATACCGGCCAGGCCAGTACCGGCGATGTTCAGTGTCAGAACGGCGAACCTGGTGAGTCCGCGTTCGTTGGATATTCAAATGGCACGTCGACCGCGGGTGACTCATTCAACCTCCCAGGATCTGGAGTTCCCAACAGCTTCTTGGACAGCAGCACCTCTACTGGCCTCATCTACAACAGCCTCAACAGCACGGTGCTCGGTCGCTATCTCTTCACGGTGTCGCAAGGCCAACCGACCAACAACACGACGCTATCGACCTCGTTGTCGGGTGGTGGTCAGTCTGGCGCAGCGATCTCGGTCCCATCTGGGACTGCTGTCACTGACACCGCGACCGTCAGTAACGGAACGAGCGATCAGAACGAGACGGGGACGATCACTTATAACGTCTACTCGGATCCCAACTGTTCAGATCTGGTCAGCGGCGGGACTGCAGAGAACATCACTACCCCGGGGACGCTGCCAGATTCTCAGCCGGTGACGTTGTCGGCGGCCGGAAGCAGTTTCTACTGGCAAGCGATCTACAGCGGGGATTCGCAGAACAATGGATCCGTCAGTCCATGCGGCTCCGAGGTGGAAACAGTGGGGACCTCGTGCGACTCGGGCACCTGGCCGTCACCAGTAAACGGGGTGTCCACAGTTGCCCCAAATGGTATTAAGGGCTTCTACATCGGCGTTGACCCTGCCAGCGGCCAGTGGACCATGGAGGACACTCACAGGCAGCGCGAGCCACACCGACTACGACTCCTTCACAGCCACTGTCACCACCGACGGGACGTTCAGCGGAGTGCAAGCGATCATGTTGGAGAAGCGCGACCACCTCACTGTTAACGCGGATCAACACACATTGACTTATGCCTCTCGCGACGGGGGATCGGTCGACGGTGTGAGCTTTACACCAACTTGCGGAAGCACGATCACGTTCAACTTGGACTTCAACGGAACCGCAGCACCCACGACGAGAATATTCCTGGGTAGCCCCACTTCAAACCCGAGCACCAACCCAGTGACGTTTACTCGTAGTAGTTGATCTGAGAGCTGCCTAGCATTCGGCTTTGCAGGGAAGACCCGTCGTTCCCTGGGAAAACCGGCCGACTTAAATGGAAGGACCCCTGGCATTGGTGCCAGGGGTCCTTGCATTCAGAGAATCGGACGTGCAGGTTTCCGCATCCGGCGCAAGCCCCCAGACGCGGACCGTTCGCTCTCGTTCTGAACCGACGGGCTCACCGTATTGAACTACGGACCGAGCCCGGATTCAGGGCGGTGATGGACGCAGGACTACTGCCACCACTGGCATGAACTTGGACGCGAGATGTGCAGTGCTCGATGCAACTGAACTACTGCCGGCGAGCTTGATTCTCTTCGCGCATTTCATCCGTGGTTCGCGCATGGATTGGAAGACTCCAATCGACGGGGACGGACCCAATGCACGGTGTGGCATAACGGGGGCATGCCAAGCCAGGTTCGCGGCTCGTTGTCGCACTCGCAGTAGGAACCATGACGGCACGGCGGTTCGAGTGCTGGTTACCCACGGGAAACCGGGTGCGGCGACGGGCGTGACCGCATGCGGATTCACCCTTTCTAGGGGTCTTTTGCGGTGAATCTTGCCTCCGCTGAACCCCGTTCAGCCAAGCCGCTGGCGAGCCGTGGAACGGCCGATCAGCGAGGGCAGCAACCGAGCAACAAAGGAGGCCACCGCGACATCAAGTCCAAAGAACCCTTAGAACGAGGTCATATCGACTGAGCCAAAGGAAGGCGCTGGTCGCCGAGGCACCAAAAGGCCAGTTCCCGTTGGTCGCCGGCCGCCTGGTGTCTGGCTCGGAGAGACCGACCGGTTGAGGACGATCCGATACGACGCGTCTCGATGAGGACGTCGTCTTGGTCGGTCTCCGGGGCCTGTTTGGCATCGAGGAGTTCTGGCGGCCGCGGGCGCGGTCTGACGAGCCGTCGGGCCCGGTATAACTAAGAGCAACCTTCGTCAGTCACGAGACAAAGGTGCAGCGGCCCCTCCTCCACCCAAAACGAGGGGCCGCTCCGCGTGGACACCCGCTCAGGTGCCCCTGCCTTGGCCGACCAGGATCGCCCCGGAGTCCACCATCGCAGGTGACAGGCGAGGAAGCCCAAGGCACAGAAACTCTCCACCTCGTCGATAATCTCGTTCGGATCGAGGCCGGTCCCGGACGCAATTGCGGTGAGGCCTACCTGCGTCGTCCTTGTTCTCGCGCACGAACTCAAGGATGGGCACTGCCACCGAATTCCACCTCTCGTGCGCCATCGGACCGTGCTCGCGGGGAGTTGTGACCTTTCGTGACCTGAGAACGCGTCGAGGGTAGAGACCCGCACCTGACGTGGTGTTTCGGTGCCCGGAGTGGGACTCGAACCCACACGCCCTTTCGGACAGCGGCTTTTGAGGCCGCCGCGTCTGCCATTCCGCCATCCGGGCTGGAAATTTCAAGCGTACAAGCTCGGATCTACGGTGACGGTGTGGAAGCGGAAGGGCGATGAAGCTCGACGGTATTGAGCTCGTCCGGGTCGAGATCCCGTTCGTGCACGACATCGGCACGGCTGCGGGCGTGCATCGCCTGCGCTCGATGCTGTTCATCCGGGTGGTGACGAGTGACGGCGAGGGGTGGGGCGAGTGCGCCGCGCTGTCCGAGGGCACCGCGGTGGACCCGAGCGTGAGCGTCGTCGAGGACGCTGCAGAGACCCGTGGGGTGGCCCGCCTGATCGAAGCCAGTCGGGCCCGAGGAGGCGATCTGCCGTCCGGGGCCGAGGTGGCCCCGCTCTTTGGCAATGCACCAGTCGATCGGCAGCTGGCTGCCGTCTTCGAAATGGCGGCGTGGGACGCCGAACTGCGCGCCATGGGGCTCTCGATGGCGCAGGCGCTCGAGGTCGGGCCCGGGTTCGAGACGATGCCTGTCGGCGCGGTGGTCGGTATCCCGGCCGACCGTGATGTCGACGTCGTGCGGCGTGAGGTCGACGCCGCGGTGGCCAGCGGAATCAGCCGGGTGCGAATCAAGATCGAACCGGGTTGGGTCGCCGCGCCGGTGGCGGCGATCCGGTCGGATCACGAGGACCTCGTCCTTCAGGTGGATGCGAACGGTTCCTTCGACACCACCCAGGCCGACATCGATGCGCTGAGCAGCCTGGCTGACTTCGACGTGATCTGTGTCGAGCAGCCTTTGCCCCCGGCCGATCTCATCGCGGATGCGGAGCTGGCGAAAAAACTCCCGGTACCCATCTGCCTCGACGAGTCGCTGACGTCGCCACTCCGGGTCAGGGACGCGCTGCGCAACCAGTCCTGTGCCATGGCGTGCCTGAAGCCGGGACGGCTGGGGGGCGTCCGCGCCACCCGGGCGGCGCACGCGGCCTGCCGGGAGGCCGGCGTTCCCAGCTTCGTCGGAGGGTTCTTCGAGGCCGGTCTCGGGCGCGCCTCGAACCTCACGCTGGCGGCGCGCCTGGCACAGGACGCGATGGGCCTGGTCAGTGACGTCGGTGACCCCACCTCCTACCTCGCGGTGGACCCCTGCGGGTACCCGCCCGTGGTGGACGGATGGGTCCGAGTGCCTGACAAGGCCGGCGTGGGGAACTGGCCCGACAGCGGCGTCCTGGCCAGGCTGAATGCGCAACGTCGCTGGTTCCCCGCCACGTACACTTGACGCTCCATGCGTCGCGCCCTGCTGGAACGGCGGATCAGAGAGGTCCACGCTCGCCTCGTGCGGGCGCGGGAAGAGCTGGCCGTCATGGAAGAGCAACTCGCAGTCGTCGTCGAGTCGGCTGACGAGGCGCGGGTGCGCGCGCTGGTTTCGGAGACACCCCTGGCCACCCACGAGCACAATGAGGCTGCCCGTCATGCTGATGCCATGGTGAAGGCGCGCGACACACTCCAAAAGGCTGTCGCCGACCTCGAGCGCCGTCAGGACGAGCTCCTGGCCGCCGTGTCGACCGGTACCGCATGAGCGGCAATACTGCCCTGGCCCGCGTGGTCATCGCCGAAGACGAGGCAATCGTCCGCCTCGACCTCAAGGAGATTCTGGTCTCCGCCGGCTACGAAGTCGTCGGCGAGGCCGGGCGCGGCGACGAGGCCGTCCAGCTCGTGGAGGAGCACCGGCCCGACCTGGCCATCCTCGACATCAAGATGCCCGGGATGGACGGCATCCGGGCCGCCCGGGAAATCACCTCGCGTCATCAGGTGGCCGTGCTCCTGCTCACCGCGTTCAGCCAGCGCGACCTCGATTGAGGAGGCTCGCGATTCCGGGGTGTCGGCCTACCTGGTCAAGCCGTTCCAACCCCGCGAGCTGCTGCCGGCCATTGCGGACGTCCTGGCCAAGGCCCGCCAGGAGTGGGCGATCGAGGCCGAGGACTCCAACGACGGCGCCGAGGACAAGATCGCCACTCGCAAGGTGGTCGACGAGGCCAAGCAGATCCTCATGGACCGCGACACCATGGACGAGGCGGACGCCTTCGGGTTCATCCAGCGCACGGCCATGCAGACGCGGGCCCGCATGCGGGACGTGGCCCAGAAAGTCATCGACGGCACACTGACGCCGTAGTGTCGGAGGGCATGGCGACGGGCCGGGAGGAATCAAGACCACTGCTCCTCCTCGACGGGATGTCCCTGGCCTTCCGGGCCTATTTCGCGCTGCCCGACACGCTGGCCACCTCGACCGGCCTGGTCACCAACGCGGTGCACGGATTCACATCCATGGTGGTGTACCTGATCCGGGAGCAGCAACCCTCGGCGCTGGCCGTCGCCTTCGACGCACCGGGTCCGACGTTCCGCGACGAGATACTCGAGGACTACAAGGCCGGTCGGGCTCCGACGCCATGGCTCCTGCCGCCTCAATTCGACATGATCCGCGAGGTCATGGCCTCGCTGGCCATTCCCGTGGTCGAGGCCCCCGGCTTCGAGGCAGACGATGTGATCGCCACCCTGGCCACCGAGGCGGCCGAACGGCGGCATGAGGTCGTCATCGTGACGGGCGACCGGGACAGCTTCCAGCTGATCACCGACCCCTACATCCGGGTCCTCTACAACAAGCGGGGCGTGAGCGACTACGCGCTCTACGACGAGGCCGGGATCATGGAGCGCACCGGCGTGCCGCCGTCCAAGTACGTGCTGTTGGCCTCCTTGCGGGGCGACCCCTCGGACAACCTGCCGGGCATCCCCGGAGTGGGGGAGAAGACGGCGGCCAAGCTCCTCACCAAGTACGGCGATCTCGACGGCGTCTTCTCGCACCTCGACGAGCAGACGCCCAAGCTGCGCGAGAACCTGACCGAGCACGAGCAGCTGGCCCGCTCCAATGCCCGGGTCATCCCGCTGGTGCGCGACGTGCCCCTCGAGGTGTCGGTGGATCAGATCACCCTCGGAGGGTGGGACCGCACGACGGCGCAGGAGACGTTCGACCGGTACGAGATGAAAACGGTCTGGCAACGCATGGAGGAGTTGCTCGACGCCGGCGCGTTGGGTGAGCCGGCCGAGGGCAGCGCACCCCGGGCGGAGCCAGTGGCGCCCGTCGTGGAGGCGGTCGTCCCCGCCATCGAGCTGGGCGAGGTCGCGCTGCCGACGACGGCGAGCGAGGTCACGAAGGAGCTCGGTGCATTGGGGGGCGGACAGCTGGCCCTGGCCGCCCGCTGGACCGGTCTCCCTGGGCGCAGCGAGCTGGCCGGCCTGGTGTTGGTGGCGACCGAGGGCGACGAGGCGGGTGCCGGCGTCCTGGTGCCCGGCGATCTTCTGGGCACCGCGTCGGTGGTCAAGAAGCTCAATGCGGTGCTCGGCCACCAGGTGATCGGCCACAACGTGAAGGAGACGATGCGCTCTCTCCTCCCGCTGGGCATCGACCTGACCGGTCTGGTCATGGACACCGCGGTGGCGGCCTACCTCCTCGACGCCTCCACGGGCGAATACGCGCTCCAGCAGCTGCGCGAGCAGACGGGGCAGCTCTCGCTCGACATCGTCGAGCCGGGCGAGGCCGCCCGCGACGTGGCCGAAGAGGCCGCGGCTGAGGCGATCGACGTCTTCAGCATGGAGCCGGGCTTCCGCACGCGCATCACGGCCCAGGACATGACCACGCTGCACGACGACATCGAGACGCCGCTCGTGCGCGTCCTGGCCAAGATGGAAGTCGCCGGCATCGGCATCGACCGGACCGAGCTGCAGGAGATCGCCGATTCGCTGGCCGCCTCGGCCGCCACCCTCCAGGACGAGGTGCAGAAGCTGGCCGGGCACGAGTTCAACGTGAACTCCACGCCTCAGCTGCGCACGGTCCTCTACGAGGAGATCGGCCTCACCCCGGGCAAGAAGACGAAGACCGGATTCTCGACGGACGCCCGGACGCTCGAGACCCTGCGGGGGGCGCACCAGATCGTCGAGACCCTGTTGTCGTACCGCGAGGTCGAGAAGCTCCGCTCCACCTACGGCGAGAGCCTCCTGGCCGAGGTCCAGCCGGACGGGCGCATCCACGCCTCGTTCGGGCAGACGGTGGCACGCACGGGACGTCTCTCGTCGGACCGGCCCAACCTGCACAACATCCCCGTGCGCAGCGAGATGGGCAAGCAATTCCGGCGGGCCTTCGTCCCGGCCAAGGGCATGAGCTTCCTCGTGGCCGACTACGACCAGGTCGAACTGCGTGTCATCGCCCATCTCTCCGAGGACCCGGGACTCATCGATGCCATGACGACCGGGGCCGACGTGCACCGGACCGTGGCGGCGGCCGTCTACGGGATTGCGCCCGAAGAGGTGACGCACACCCAGCGCGAGTTCTCCAAGATGGTGTCCTACGGGCTGGCCTACGGCATGGAGGCCTACGGGCTCAGCCAGCGCCTCAACGTCGCCGTCGAGGAGGCCGCCGCCATCATGGAGAGCTACTTCGGCGCGTTCCCGCGGGTGAAGGCGTACATGGACGAGACGGTGGCCCAGGCCAAGATCCGCGGCTTCACCCAGACCCAGTTCGGCCGCATCCGGCCGCTGCCCGACCTCAATACGTCGAACTACCGGTTGCGCCAGGCGGCGGAACGCCAGGCCATGAACGCCGGCATTCAGGGTCTGGCCGCCGACATCTTCAAGTTGGCCCTGGTCCGGCTCGACCGGGACCTCGAGTCGCACGCCCTCGAGAGCCGGCTCGTGCTCCAGGTGCACGACGAGGTCATCGTCGAGGTGGCGGCGGGGGAGGAACACGAGGTCCACCGCCTCACCGAGTCTGCCCTGACCGGGGCGGCCGACCTCAAGGTCCCTCTGACCGTCTCGGTGGCGACGGGACCGAGCTGGGCGGCGGCCAAGGGCTGAGGCGAGGTGCCGGCGAGCCCGCGGCCGCCGGAGCGACCCGAAACCGGACGACGAAGGGCCCGGCTGAGCTGGTACGATCGAATGCCCGCTGGCACCGGCAGGGGGCTACTTATCCGACGAACCCTGACCCCGGCGCGGTCCTGCGGTTGCAAGTTGCAGCCCAGCAAGGAGCCTCACCACATGACAGACGTACGCAGCACCCTCCTCTCGCCCGAGCAAATGGGCACCTTCGACGCCGAAGGGAACTACCACCCCCGGCCGATCGTCGACGACGACCTGGCGGACGCCGATCTCGAACAGGCGATGGGGGACTCCATCATCGAGTTCGACGATGGAGACGTAATCGAGGGGACGGTCGTCAAGATCGACCGCGACGAGGTCCTCCTCGACATCGGTTTCAAGTCCGAGGGCGTGATCCCCGCCCGTGAGCTGTCCATCCGCAACGACGTCGACCCGGCCGAGATCGTCAAGCTCGGCGAGCACGTCGAGGCCCTCGTCCTCCAGAAGGAGGACAAGGAGGGTCGCCTCGTCCTGTCCAAGAAGCGCGCCCAGTACGAGCGGGCCTGGACGACGATCGAGGAGAAGAAGAACAACGGCGAGATGGTGTCCGGTCCGGTCATCGAGGTGGTCAAGGGCGGACTGATCGTCGACATCGGCCTGCGCGGCTTTCTGCCGGCGTCGCTGGTGGAGCTGCGCCGGGTGCGCGAGCTCCAGCCCTACGTGGGCAAGGAGATCGAGGCCAAGATCATCGAGCTCGACCGCAACCGCAACAACGTGGTGCTGTCGCGCCGGGCCTGGCTCGAAGAGGCCCAGAAGGAGCAGCGGGGCGACTTTCTGCAGAACCTCAAGCCGGGCGAGCGCCGCAAGGGCATCGTCTCGTCCGTGGTCAACTTCGGTGCTTTCGTGGACCTCGGCGGCATGGACGGACTGGTGCACGTCTCCGAGCTCTCGTGGAAGCACGTCGACCACCCCTCCTCGGTGGTGGCGGTGGGCGACGAGATCGAGGTCGAGGTGCTCGACGTCGATCTGGACAAGGAGCGCATCTCGCTCTCGCTCAAGGCAACGCAGTCGGACCCGTGGCAGGAGTTCGCCGATTCTCACGCCGTCGGCCAGCTCGTCTACGGCCGCATCACCAAGCTGGTGCCCTTCGGCGCCTTCGTGCAGGTGGGCGACGGCATCGAGGGTCTGGTGCACATTTCGGAGATGGCGGTCCACCACGTGGAGCTGCCCGAGCAGGTCGTTACCCCTGGCGAGGAGCTGTGGGTCAAGATCATCGACATCGACCTGCAGCGGCGTCGCATCTCGCTGTCCATCAAGCAGGCCGCTGAGGGTGGCGAGGTCTCCGAGGAGTACCGCGAGGCCTTCGGCGAGCACGCCTACGACGACGAGGGGAACTACATCGGCGGCTTCGACTACGTCGAGGGCGAGTTCACCCCCGAGACCGAGGCGCAAGCGGCATGGGCCGACTTCGCCGAGGACGTCGGCACGCACGTCGTGAAGCCGGGTGAAGGCGAAGAGGGTGGCGAAGCCACGGCTGTCGACGCCGAGACTCCTGCCGAGGCGGCGACCGCAACTGAGGCGCCCGTCGCCGAGGCGCCCGTCGCAGAGGCACCCGCAGCTCCCGCCGCGGAGGCGGCTCCGGCGGAGACACCGGTCGCTGAGGCCGTCGCGGAGGCGCCAGCCGCGGAGTAGGTGCTTCGCCGCACAGAGCGACAGGCCGGCCAGAGCCGAGACCAGGGAATTCCCCCATCGTCTCGTGCGTCGATGGGTCGGGCGTAGACGTTGGCCTGTGGCGACCGTTCCTGGACGCTGCAGGATCGCGACGCTCCGACCGAGACCAATTGCAATGCGAGTGGCGGACGTCTCGGATCGATAGTAAAACTCCGGTTGCTGGGTCGCTTCGAACCGGACCCACCGAGTGGGAGGTCGGGGCATCCATGGGTACACCTCGTCGGAGTTTGTGGGCTGTCGTGTCTGGCGTGCTGCTGTTCGGCAGCATGTTGACCGGCTCGGCGCTGTTTGCGGCCGCGCCCGCGTCGGCGGTCGGCGTGCACGACGCACCGGTTCTTTGCTCTCCGGGGTCCTGGAGCGACACGGGCGACACCCCGTGCACACCGGCAGGGCCGGGGTTCTATGACCCCGATTTCGGTGACACGGTGCCGTTCATCTGCCAAGTAGGCACGTACAACCCGGACTCGGGCCAAGCGAGCTGTTTCGAGGCACCGCCCGGGACATTTGCGCCGTTTGAGGGTCTCGTGGCACCGCAGCCGTGCGTGGCCGGCACGTACAACCCGTTTTCCGGACAGGCCAGCTGCCAAGAGACGCCGGCGGGCGCCTTCAGCCCGGCCGGTTCGGCCGAGTACATCCTGTGCGGCGTGGGGAGCTACAGCCCGGCCCCCGGCCAGGCGACGTGCACCGAGGCGCCTGCCGGAAGCTTCGTCGGGACCACCGGCGCGACGGCCCCGACCGAGTGTGCCCTGGGCACCTACAGCGCGAACCCGGGACAGTCGGGCTGCAACGAGGCCCCCGCCGGTTCCTACGTGGGCACCACGGGAGCCCAGTCGGCGACCGAGTGCGCGGTGGGCACATTCAGTGCGAGTCCCGGTCAGTCGTCGTGCAGCCAAGCCCCAGCGGGCAGCTTCGTCGGGACCACCGGTGCGACGGCCCCGACCGAGTGCGCAGTGGGCGCCTTCAGCGCGAACCCCGGTCAGTCATCGTGCACCGAGGCCCCAGCGGGCAGCTTCGTGGCCACCATGGGAGCCGTGGCGGCCACGCCCTGTGCCCTCGGTACCTACAACCCCGACGTGGGTGCGGCCAGTTGCCTCGAAGCGCCGCTCGACACGTACGTCGACACCACGGGGGCGACCGCGGCAACTCCCTGCCCCGCGGGGACTTCGACCGTCGGGACGGGCTCGACCAGTGAATCCGACTGCCTCGCTTCTCCACCGACTATCACGCACATCCCAGCCAGCGGTGCTCCAGGGACGACGGTGACCATCAAAGGCACGAACCTCTCGGGAGCGACCAAGGTCACCTTTGGTGGAGTCAAGGCCATCACCATCGTCTCTGACACGCCAACCGCGTTGAAGGTCAAGGTCCCGCATGGAGCCCGGACCGGGAAGATCAAGGTGGTGACGCCCGGGGGAACCGCCAAGAGCGCAACGTCCTTCAGGGTGAGCTGACACCGATTGATCTGGCGGGCCTCGGACCTAGATCGGCTGTGTGGCGTTCCTGAGGTTCGGAGCCGGCCTTCTCAAGGCCAGCCGACGTGGCCCCGAGCCGGGCCGTCCGGACCGACCTCGAGGGCCTGACGGTCCCACTTCGCCAGCTCGGCGGCGGCCTCGTAGGTGCTCTGGAAGAACGCGAGGAGCTCGGCGTCGGGATCGTCGGCCGCCCGCACGGCGGCGTAGGGCAGGACGAATTCGCCCAGGGTTTCGTCGTAGGACGCGGCCTCCGGCAGCACCGACCAGTCGCCGAAACCGACCGGAGTCGGATAGGCGTAGGCGTAGAACAGTCCCTCGCCCGATCCACCGGGCCAGTAGCCGCAACTGCTCACCTCATGGCTGTACGCCATCTGCTGCACCCAGTCGGCGTAGTGGGGCATCCCACCCGGATGACGTGGCGCCTCCCGGCCCAGAAACGGGTCACGGCCAGGTCGGCCCCACCCCAGAAGTAGTGCACCGGGCTGACCTTGCCGTGGAAGCGGGCTCGAAAGATCGTCATGACCCGGGCCATCTGCACGAGGGCCAACCAATAGCGCTGCACCGCGTCCGCATCGTAGGGGCGCGCCGCGGTGTCGTCGGGAAAGGGCACCACGTCGGCGAGCTCCTGGGGCCACGGATTGATGGCGACGGGCGTCCCGACCCCTGCCAGTGCCTCCATGGTGGCGTCGTAGAAGTCGGCGACCGACTGCGCCTGGAGCGTCACGTGGCCGTAGCGACCGTCCGTCGTGCGCACCTCCAGTCGGTGGGTCAGGAAGTCGAACTCCATCTCCACGCCGACGCCGGCCGCGTGCATCAGCCCCGTGGTGAGCCCGCGGGCAGACACGTAGAGGGGGACCTGCCACCAATGGTTGACCATGGGCTGGAGCGTCAGGCGCACCTTCCCGACCACCTGGGTCCAGAGGTGGAGCGCGTCCTTCGTCCCTTCCCACTCCGAGAGCGTGAGCTCCGGCCAGTCGCTCATGGGATCGAGCGTAGCGATGGCGCCGAATCGCGTCATCCTGCGTCGTGGTTCCGGCGACAAGCACGTCTGCCACATCGGCGCCGTCGAGTCGTCGCGGCGGTCCGCGAATCGCTCAGGCGGTCAGGCGGTCAGGACGAGCGGCTCGCCGTCCCGCACCACCATGGTGTGCTCGAACTGGGCCACGGCACTGCCGTCGGACGTGCGCAGGGTCCAGCCGTCGTCGCCGTCGACCACGTGGGTGGCCGAAACGGAGAGGAAAGGCTCGACCGCGAGGACCAACCCCTCGTGGAGGACCGTGCGCTGGCCGTCGTCGACGCTCGGCACCTGCGGTCCTTCGTGCAACCCGCGCCCGATGCCGTGCCCGCAGAGGTTGCGGATGGTGCAGAAACCGTGACGCTTGGCCCGACGCTCGACCGCCCGCCCGATGTCGCGCAGCTGGGCGCCCGCTCGGGCCGCGTCCATGGCATCGGCCTGGGCCAGGCGGGTCGCCTCGAGCAGGCGCGTGGCCACGAGCGTCACCGGTCCCACGGCCACGCTGATCCCCGTGTCGGAGAAGTATCCGTCGAGCTCAGCCGAGACGTCCAGGTTGACCACGTCGCCGGCGCGCAGCTGGCGGGACAACGAGGGCACGCCGTGCGCCGCCTCGTCGTTCACGCTGATGCAGGTCGATCCCGGGAAGCGGTAGGTGAGACGCGGCGCGGAACGGGCACCGTGGCGCCGGAAGACGGCCCGGCCCACCGCATCGAGCTCGCCCGTGGTGATGCCGGGGACGACGGCGGCCACCATCTCCTCACGCGCCTCGGCCACCACCCGGGCCGCTCGCAGCAGCCCGTCGAGGTCGTCTTGGCCGTCGATCGTCACGCCAGCCATCGTACGGGTCGGCGCCGCCGGGTCGGTGCCCGCGAGTCAGTGGGCCGGGCCGCCCGCGTCCGACGCGAGACGGTCCGCCAGGACCCGGGCGAAGCCGCCCGCCTTGTCGGGGTGCCAGGCGAAGAAGAGCAGCGGGTCGAGCAGCTCGAGCTCGAGCAGGAGCGGGTCGCCCTCCGCGCCCCCGGACCGTGTCCACCCGGGCGTAGGTGGTCGGCCCGAGCAGGCTCTCGGCCGCCGCCACGGCCTGGCGCCCCAGCGCCAGCTGGTCCTCGGACGGCGTGGCCACGACGACCACCTGGTTGTCGATGAGGTCGTCGAGCGGGCCGACGCCCCGCCGGATCATCGGCTCCTTGTGGATGGCGTGGCTGAACTCGCCCTCCGAGGAAGATCAGGCCCACCTCGCCCTCGTCGTCGACGGCTGCTTGGTAGCGGCTGCACCATGGCCACGCGCCCCGAGGCGACCAGGTCGTCGATGTGGCGGCGGCCCTCGTCGTGCTCGTGCGCTTCGTAGCGCGCCGTCTGGTGCCCGCCGCCCGAGACAGCCGGCTTCACCACCACCTCGCCCACCAGGTCGACCGGCGCCGGCCGCTCGACCCACGACGTCGGCACGACCGGCACGCCCGCCGCTTCGAGGGCGCGCAGGTAGCGCTTGTCGAGGTTCCAGCGCAGGGTGGCGGGGGAGTTGACCACGGTGACCCCCTCGCGCTCGAGCCTCTCGGTCCAACGCACGAAGTCGTCGACGTGGCGGATGTTGTCCCAGGCCCCGTTGGCCACGACGAGGTCGTACTCAGCCCAGCGCACGTCGGGGTCGTTCCACACCGCCGTCTCGGCTTCGAGGCCGACCTCGGCCAGCGCGCCGATGATGAGCGGTCCCTCCTCGAGCAGGTCGGGGAACCGGGCCGCCGCAGCGAGCGCCACCCGGCGGGACCGGGACGGGGTCAACTGCCGATGGGGAAGTGGCAGGCCACCTCGTGTCCCGGTGCCAGCGTCGCGCATTTCGGGCACCTCCTCGGCGCAGCGCGCCTCGGCCCGCGGGCAGCGGGTGCGGAAGCGGCAGCCCGAGGGCGGGTTGATCGGGCTCGGGGGCTCGCCGGCCAGCGCCACCGACGTGCGCGTCGCCTCGGGGTCGGGCTCGACCGCCGAGGCCAGCAGCGCCGCCGTGTAATGGTGGGCGGGGGCCTGGTAGAGGAGATCCGAGGGCGCGATCTCGCAGAGCCGGCCCAGGTACATGACGGCCACCCGGTCGCTCACGTTCTTCACCACGGCCAGGTCGTGGGCGATGAAGAGGATGGTCAGGCCGAAGCTCCTGCTTGACGTCCTCGAGCAGATTGAGGATCTGGGCCTGCACCGACACGTCGAGGGCCGAGACGATCTCGTCGCAGACCAGGAGCTTGGGTTGGAGCACCAGGGCCCGGGCGATGCTGATGCGCTGGCACTGGCCGCCGGAGAACTCGCGGGGGCGGCGGCTGCCGTTGAGGACGGGATCGATGCCGACCTGGTCGAGCATCGCGTTGGCCTTGGCCGCCCGCTCCTCCTTGTTCCCCATCTTCCAGATGACGAGTGGCTCGGCCACGATGTCGCGCACCCGGCGCCGCGGGTTGAGCGATGAGATGGGGTCCTGGAAGATCATCTGCACCTGGGTACGCAGCATGCGCAGATCGCCCCGGCTCAGGGTCGTCAGCTCGATGTCGCCGAAGCGGATGGTGCCCGACGTGGCCCGCTCGACCTGGACGATGGCCCGGCCGGTGGTGGACTTGCCGCAGCCCGACTCGCCCACCAGCCCCAGGGTCTCGCCCTTGCGCAAGGCGAAGCTGATGCCGGCCACCGCCTGCACGGCGACGTTGCCCCGGCGGAAGGTGACGTGCAGATCCTCGACCGTGAGCAACGGCTCGGTCGCGATCTCCGGCGCGCTCACCACGGTGTCGGTCACGCCGTGACCGCCTCGGCGGCGCGGGACTCCACGCCGAGCGGGAACCAGCAGGCGTAGCTGTGGCCCGGCTCGGCCTCGACCAGCGGCGGCTTCTCGGCCCGGCACTTGTCCTGGGCGTAGGGGCAGCGGGGAGCGAAGGGACAGCCGACCGGCGGGCGCAGCAGATCGGGCGGCCGCCCGTCGATGGCGTTGAGCCGGGTGTGGCTCGGGTTGCTCAGGCGCGGCGTCGAGTGGAGCAGCGCCTCGGTGTAGGGCATGGCCATGCTCTTGAAGAGGACGTTGGTGGGCGCCTTCTCCACGATGTTGCCGGCGTACATCACGATGATCTCGTCGGTGCGGGTGGCCACCACGCCGAGGTCGTGGGTGACCAGGATCATCGACATGTCCCGCTCGTGCTGGAGCCTGCCCAGCAGGTCGAGGATCTGGGCCTGCACGGTGACGTCGAGGCCGGTGGTCGGCTCGTCCGCCATGAGGAGCCGGGGCGCGCAGGCCAGAGCGATGGCGATCATGACGCGCTGGCGCATGCCGCCCGAGAGCTGGGCCGGGTAGGCCTCGAAGCGCTCGACCGGGGAGGGGATGCCCACCTGCATGAGCAGGGAGAGTGCGGTCTCCTTGGCCTCGGACCTGGGCAGCTTGAGGTGGATGCGCAGGGGCTCCATGATCTGGTTGCCGATGCGCTGCACCGGGTTGAGCGACGTCATGGGGTCCTGGAAGACCATGGCGATGTGGGTGCTCCAGAGCTTGCGCAGCTGGTTGGCCGGGGCGTTGAGGATCTCCTGGCCGGCGTAGCGCACCGATCCGGTCTGCGTCGTCGACGCGATGGGCAGGAGGCCCATGACCCCCGCGACAGCACCGTCTTGCCCGAGCCCGACTCGCCGACGATGCCGAGGGTCTTGCCCTGGTCGAGCGTGAAGGACACGCCCTGCACGGCCCGCAGCGGCCCGCGCGAGGTGGCAAAGGAGACGTGCAGGTCCTCGACCGCCAGGAGCGGGTTGGTGACGACGTCCTGTTCGGTGCTCACAGCTTGATCTCGGTCACGTCGAAGTAGGCCCGGAGCTTGTCCGCCACCACGTTGAGGCTGAAGAGGAGGAGGAACATCGCCGTGGCCGGGAAGATGACCAGCCACGGGTTGGTCTGGCCCTTGGCCCCGGTGAGAAGGCTCGATCCCTCGTTGAGCATGTTCCCCCAACTCGGCGTGGGCGGCTGCACCGAGAGCCCGAGGAAGGCCAACGAGCCTTCGAGCACGATGATGGTGGCCACGGCGATCAGGCCGAAGGAGACCACCGTCGGCATGATGTTGGGCAGGATCTCGCGGGCCAGGATACGGGTGTCGCTGGCCCCGAGCGCCTTGGCCGCCAGCACGAAGTCGCGGTTGGCGTAGCTGAGGGTTGAGGCCCGCACGACACGGAAGATGAGCGGCGCGCCGAAGATGCCGATGATGAGCGTGATCTTCCACAGGCTGTGGCCCCAGAAGGAGACGATGGCGATGACGGCCACGATGGCCGGGAAGGCCAGCACGACGTAGGAGGTCGTGTTGAGCGCCGTGTCGATCCGGCCCCGCCGGTACGCCGAGATCATGGCGGGGATGCCCCCGATGATCAGGCCGAGCAGCGCGCCGCCGAAGCCGACGACCAGCGACACCCGGGCCCCGTAGATGAGCCGGCTGAGGGTGTCCCGGTACAGGTCGTCGGTGCCGAGCAGGTGGCCCCAGCTCGGGCCGGCGTTCTGCACGCTGTTGTAGTTCCCCAAATCGGGGTTGGGCAGCGGCAGCAGGCTGGCAAAGGTGGCCAAGAAGGCCACGAGGAGGATCCACCCCACGCAGACCCAGAAGAAGATCCCCAGTTTCTTCTTGGTCTCCTCCGCCGCCTCGTCGGCGACGATCTCCTCCTTGAGATCGGCGAAGGCCTCGGTCTCGATGGCGACGCTACTCACGGGCGATCCTCGGGTCGACGATGGTGAACAGGAAGTCGAAGATGAAGTTGATCAACACGATGGCCACGGCGACGAACAAGGTAATGCCCTGCACCACCGTGTAGTCGTCCTGGTTCACGGCCGAGATGAGCTGGTATCCGAGCCCTGGCATCTGCAGCAGCAGCTCGACGATGAACGTCCCGGCGATCAGGCTACCGATGGTGACGCCGGCCGAGGCCAGCAGCGAAATGGAGGACGGGCGCAGGGCATGGCGCCACATGATGCGCCGGTCGGACAACCCCTTCGACCGGGCCATGGTGATGAAGTCCTCCTGCAACGTGGAGATCAGGTCGTTGCGCAGTAATCGGAAGTACACCACGATCGACCCCAGCGCGAGGACGATCGACGGCAGCAGCATGGTGTGGATGTTCGACCAGAAGTCCTGCGCCAGCGGGACGTACGAGGCGGGGCCCGGGAAGATGTGCCAGTGCACGGCGAAGATGAGCACGAGCACCGGCGCGATCACGAACGGGGGTAGGGCCAGCATGGCGAAGGTCGTGCTGTTGGCGCCCTGATCGAAGAGCTTGTTCGGCCGGCGCGACGCGTGCATCGCCATCGGGAAGGCGATGGCGAAGGCCAGGATCTGCGAGAAGATGATCAGCTCGAGGTCGATGGGGAACGACTGGGCGATGATCGTCGTCGTCGACTGGTGCGTCGTGTACGACTGGCCCAGGTTGCCCTGGAAGACGTGACCCAGCCAGATGAAGTACTGCTCCAGAGCGGCTTGTCCAGTCCGAGCTGCGCGTTGACCGTGGCCAGGTTCTGCGGCGTGGCGTTGGGACCGAGGATGGTGATGGCGGGGTTGCCGGGGAGCAGATGGACCAGGAAGAACGTCGCGATGGAGACGAAGATGATGATGATGACGAGGAGCACGATTCTCTTGGCGATGTAACGGCCCACGTCTGCTTCTTTCCCCCCTTCAGCCCCACCCGGTCCCTCGGGGGTCGCAGCCCCACCGGCGGTGAATGATGCTAGACCGCGACCCCCTTGTCCTACCATGCGGCCCATGCCTGAGGAGGTTCCCGCTCTCACCGGTCGCACGCGCCTCGTCGCCGGCGTGGGCGTGGTGCTCGTGGTGGCGGTCGGGTTGGTGCTCCGTTTCTGGACCCGCTCGGGCCTCTGGCTCGACGAGGCGCTCACCGTCGACATCGCCCGCCTGCCCCTGCACGCCATTCCCGAGGCGCTCAAGCACGACGGGGCGCCGCCGCTCTACTACTACCTGCTGCACTTCTGGATCAGCCTCTTCGGCCAGTCCAACGACGCCGTCCGGGCGCTCTCGGGCATCATCGCCGTCCTGACCCTGCCCGTCGCTTGGCTCTGCGGGAAGCGCTTCGGGGGCCGGGCCGTCGCCTGGACCACCCTGGTGCTGCTGGCCAGCGCGCCCTTCGCCGTCTACTACGGCACCGAGGCCCGGATGTACGCGCTGATCATCCTCGAGACCGGCCTCGGCTTCCTGGCCTTGCAGCGGGCCATCGAGGCGCCGCGCCCGGGCAACCTGATCGCCGTGGCCGTCGTGGCGGCGGCGCTGCTCTACACCCAGTACTGGTCGCTGTACCTGCTCGGTGTGACCGGGCTGTGGCTCCTCGTCTCCATTGTGCGCGACCGGCGCCACGGACGGTCCGACAGCGCGCCGGTGCCCGCCTTCCTCGCGCTCGTCGTGGGCGGCGTCCTCTTCTTGCCCTGGTTGCCCACGTTCATCTACCAGTCGCAGCACACGGCGACGCCCTGGGCCGCGCCGCCGAACTTCTCCGCCGTCATCAACGCCGTCACCGGATTCACCGACAACCAGGGCTCGACCTTGTCGACCGGCACCAATCAGGGTCGCCTGCTCGCCGTCGTGTACTTCGCCATGCTCGCCCTTGCCCTCTTCGGTCTGGGCAAGTCCGACCGCATCATCGAGCTCGACCTGCACACCCGCCCGCGTTCGCGCGGCGTCACCTTCATTGTGGTCGGCACACTGTTCGCCGCCATCGGCGGCGGCATCATCACCCAGAGCGCGTTCTCGTCGCGCTACGCCGCCGTGATCTTCCTCCCGCTGCTGCTCCTGATCGCGCTGGGCACCACCACGCTGCTCAACCCCAAGGTGCGAACGGCCGTGGTCGCCGTGGCCGTGATCGCCGGGCTCGTCTCCTCGGCCCAGAACGTCACCACGCAGCGCACCCAGGCCGGCCAGGTCGCGGCGGCGCTCAACACGAAGGCCAAGGCGGGCGACATCGTCGCCTTCTGCCCCGACCAACTCGGTCCCTCGGTGGCACGCCAGGTCCAGCACACCGGTCGCGTACGACATGGTCACCTATCCCCGCCGCACTGGTCCGGCCATCGTCGACTGGGTCGACTACAAGAAGGCGGTCGACGGGGCGAGCCCGGTCGCCTTTGCCGACTTCCTGGCCCAGAAGGCAGGCGGCTCCCACACGGTGTGGTTGGTCTGGCAGCCCGGCTACCAGACCTACGGCATCAGATGCGAGACCATCGCCTCGAACCTGAGCGCGCTGGCCACCAAGAGCGGCGGCGGCGCACGCAACGTCGTGATCAACCGCCCCGCGCTCTACTACGAGCCCATGAACCTGACCGAGTTCGTCTTCGTCGGTTCGTGACATCGTGAGGCCATGACGGGGAGCACCGCGCCGGCCGCGGCCGGCGCCGCGGGACCGGTCCGGTCCGTGCCCACCGCCTCGCTGGTGCGGTTCTGGGACCGTCTGCCCGAATCGCTGCGCGAGGCCCTGCTGCCCTTCGCCGTGGCCCGGGTCGTCGTCCTGGGCGCGCTGGGCCTGGCCCACTTCGTGGTCGACCGGACCCATCCGGCCAACGGGGCCACGCTGCTCCGGGTGCACCAGGGCCTGCTCGGCTGGGACGCCGGCTGGTACGAGAGCATCGCCCGCATCGGCTACCAGCCGCTCGGGCACCCAGTCGCTGCGCTTCTTCCCGCTCGTCCCGTTGCTCACCCACGGGCTCGCCTGGATCCCCGGCCTGGGCGACGGCCCTGCGCTCGTGCTGCTGGCCAACGCGGCGGCGCTGGCCGCCACCGCCTTGCTCTACGTCCTGGCCCGCCGTGAGCTGGGCGAGGCGGCCCGGGCCCGGCGCACCATCTGGATCCTCAGCCTGCTGCCCGCCTCCTTCGTGCTCGTCATGGGCTACGCCGAAGCGGTCCTGCTGCTCCTCGCCGTCGGTTGCTTCCTGGCCCTGCGACCGCCGCCCGACCACTCCGGGGCCCGTCCCCACTTCGCCCTGGCCGCCGGGCTGGTCTTCCTGGCCGCGCTGACCCGGCCCATCGGGGTCCTCCTGGTCCTGGCCGTCCTGGCCGAGGTGGTGCGCTGGTGGACCCGCCTGGGACGTTCCGAACGCGTCGCCGGCATCGCCGCCGTCGTCGCTCCCTTCGTCGGCCTGCTCGCCTTCGGAGCCTGGGCCGCCCACGAAGTGGGGGACTGGTTGGCGCCGCTGCGGGTCCAGACCCAGAACGCCCACCACGGGGGCCTGACCGATCCGTTCACCGAGCTGTTCGACGACGCCAGGGGGCTGCTGCACCACCACGTCGGCACGGCCCTCCACGTGCCCTGGGTGCTCCTGGCCCTGGCCATGCTCGTCGTGTGCTGGCGCCGCCTCCCCGCCCCGTACACCCTGTTCGCGGCCGGGGTGCTGGCCGTCGCCGTCTCCGGTTCCAATCTCGATTCCTTCGAGCGCTACGCCATGAGCGCCTTCCCGCTCTCCATGGGGGCCGCCCTCGTCCTGGGCGAGCCCCAGCTCGAGCGGACGGTGCTCACCCTGCTGGCGGCCGGCCTGGCCGGCTACTCCCTGCTGGCCTTCCTCAACATCTCGGTGCCCTGATTTCCCTCGTCGGAGGCGCCCCGCCGGCCTCCTCGAACTGGCCCGCAGGCTCCCCGAAGGCAACCAGGGGGTCCGCTAACCTCCCGATCGTGGCTGCAGCAGAGGGCGAACCGATCGTCATCGCCGGCGCGGGCCCCGGAGGCCTCACCGCCGCCTACCTCCTGACCAAACGGGGAGCGCAGCCGGTCGTGCTCGAGGCCGACGACGTCGTCGGCGGGATCAGCCGCACTGTGCTCAAGGACGGCTGGCGCTTCGACCTGGGCGGCCACCGCTTCTTCACCAAGGTGCCCGAGGTGGAGGCGCTCTGGCACGAGATCCTGCCCGAGGGCGACTTCATGCTGCGGCCCCGCATGAGCCGGATCTTCTACAAGGGCAAGTTCTACGACTACCCGCTCAAGGCGATCAACGCCCTGCGGAACCTCGGCCTGTGGGAGGCGGTCCTCTGCGGCTTCTCCTACCTGCGGGCCCGGATCCGCCCGCCCGAGGACGAGTCCAACTACGAGAACTGGCTGGTCAAGCGCTTCGGGTGGCGCCTCTACCGCACCTTCTTCAAGACCTACACCGAGAAGGTGTGGGGCGTGCCGGTCGCCGAGATGCCGGCCGACTGGGCCGCCCAGCGGGTCAAGAACCTCGACCTGGGCAAGGCGGTGCTCAATGCATGCTGCCCAAGCGGGGCCAGACGGAGATCACCACCCTCATCGAGGAGTTCCAGTACCCCAAGTTCGGGCCCGGCATGATGTGGGAGATCTGCGCAGAGAAGGTGCAGGCCGCCGGGGGGACGTTGGAGATGTCGGCCCGGCTGACCGCCATCTTCGTGGTCGGTGGGCGCGCCCGCTCGGTCACCTACACCCAGGACGGGACCACGCACACGCTGCCGGCGTCCCACGTGATCTCGACCATGCCCATGCGCGAGCTGGTGCACACCATCACGCCACCGCCGCCGCTCGAGGTGGTGGCGGCGGCCGACGACCTGCACTACCGCGACTACCTCACCGTGGCGCTCATCGTGCCCGAGTCGCGCAGCTTCCCCGACAACTGGATCTACATCCACGCCACCGACGTCGAGGTCGGGCGCATCCAGAACTACGGCTCCTGGTCGCCCTACCTGGTCAAGGACGGGCGCACCTGCCTCGGCCTCGAGTACTTCGTCTTCGAGGGCGACGCCATGTGGAACACTGCCCGACGACGAGCTCATCGCGCTGGGCACCCGCGAGCTCGTGCACCTGGGCCTGGCCGCCCCCGGTGACGTCGAGCACGGCTACGTCGTGCGCGTGCCCAAGGCGTACCCGTACTACGACTTCGCCTACAAGGACAACGTCAACACGATCCGCAAGTGGATCGAAGCCGAGGCGCCCAACGTGTACCCGGTGGGCCGCAACGGCATGCACAAGTACAACAACCAGGATCACTCGATGTACACCGCGCTGCTGACGGTCGAGAACATCTTCGGCGCCGATCACGACGTGTGGACGTCAACGTCGAGGAGGAGTACCACGAGGCCGGGTCGACGGGGCGCGACGCCCCCGTGCTCCCACGCCGCACGAGCGCGCGCGAGCACGCTCGGCACGGGCTGAGCTCAGAAGCCGTCGCTGGCGGAGCGGTCGAGGGCGCCCAGGTCGTCGACGTCCTTGCGCAGCAGCGCGACTTCCTCGGCCAGTGACCGCGACTTGTCCTCGAGGCGGCCGATCTCCCAGCTGAGCTGGACGCAGACGACGAGCAGGAACAGCGAGGCCAGGACGGTCAGGAGGTCCGGCGGGTTGATGACGCCCACCGAGTGGGCCAGCCGATTGAACAGTGACGGCGCCACGGCGAAGACGGCGACCACCACGCCGGCCGCGAGCCAGACCACGGCGTATTTCTCGCGGAGCTGCCGTCGCCGTGAGAGTTCCACGATGATGATGAGTGTGGCGAACGCGCTGAGGAGCGCGATCAGGTGGACTCCGCTCATTTGGGTGCCTCCTTGGTGGTTCGGTTCGGTGCTCCGGCGCCGCAGGATGCTCAGCGCCAACATCAACATGACCTGCACGAGGTAGAGCGCCGCCCGCGCCGGCGACTGGCTCGGGACGCCGCCGTGGCGAGGTCGCATCACGACCGGCACCTGGGTGATCTGGCCGCCCGCCTCGGCGGCGATCACGAGGGATTCGACCGTGTCGGCCAGGTAGTCGGCCGGATAGGTCCGGGCGAAGAGCTCCATCGCCGCCCGGTTGTGGGCCCGGTAGCCCGACGTCACATCGGTCAGGTGGACGTGGGTCCGACCGCGAGAGGTGCGCCGCCAGCATGCGCATGGCCAAGCGCCGGGCGCGCGGGACCGGGAAATCGCCTGCTCCGGCGAACCGGGCACCGATGACCACCTGTGGTGCGGGGACGTCCTCCAGCGGGGCGAGCGAGACGGGGCAGGTCGCTCGGATCGTGCTGCCCGTCGGCGTCCACCTGCACGAGTGCCCGGAAGCCCCGTGCCGCGCCGTAGCGGAACCCGACCCGCATGGCCCCGCCGACCCCGACGTTGAACACATGGGTGATGACGTCCGCGCCCGCCGCAGCGGGCCCGCGCCGCGGTGTCGTCGGCCGACCCGTCGTCGACCACGAGCACGTGGACCTTCGGGGCGACCGCGAACACCTCCGCGATCACCGCGGCCACGGACTGGGCCTCGTTGAACGCGGGCAGCACGACGAGCACTTCAGGCCCGAGCTCCATGGTGGGGACGCCCGCTACCCGGCCGGCGTCAGGGACGGCGACGCCGGCGGGACGATCCTGGCCGGACGCCTCGTCCTCGGGTGCGACGCAGTTCGCCGGATCCGTCGTCCTCGGTCTCGGCGCCGCGGACGACCTCGCTCGGCTCGCCGGCGGAGACGGCTCCAGAACCAGTCGAGCTGGACCGAGGCCAGGAGCACGAGGGAGACCTCGAACGTGCTGCGATAGCGGGTCTGCCCGAACGTCAAGGCCACCGAGATCGCCACGTCGAGCCCGATGGCCAGAAGGGGGAAGACGGGGATCCTGCGCCGGCGCAGGATGATGACGCCGCCCACCGACAGGAGCGAGGAGGGCGTAGTACATGAACAGGCCGACGACCGCCCAGTGGTAGGGGCGGGTCTCCACCCTGGAGTCGAGCTCGACCTGTTGGAGCGGGTGGAAGAAACCGAAGGCGCGGCCGAGCCGAGCCATCTCCACCGGGAACAGCCGGTCTTCGTGGGTCCGGATGTAGTGGACGGCGTAGGACTCGCACCTCGGAACCTTGGACCGACTCGTCCGCATGGGGCTTCGTCTCCGAATGTCTCGCCGCGACCACCGCGCATTCCAAGGACCAGTACCCCTCGAACTGGCCGTTGAAGGTGGAGTTGCAATTGGCCGAAGCCAGGGTGACGCCGAAACCGGAGCTGATGAACACGGGGTCGGCTGAAACGGCTCATGTTGTAGCCGACCCAGGGGGCGACGAGGAGCAGCGCCACGAGGCCACCGATCCCGAGGAGCGCGATCCGGCGCCACCACGTCAGAGTCTTCGCCAGCAGGGCGAGCGGGACGAGGATGAACACCGCCAGCAGGGAGAGCTCGTCACGGCCGAGGGCGGCCAAGCCGATCGACGCGCCGAGCCAGACGACGTTCCAGAGCCCGGGACGTTTCCAGAACCGGTACGCGGTGAGCAACACGAGGGCCACCAGCACGGGAGAGAGCGTCTCTGAGAGCGCAAGCTCGTCACTCATCCAGATGTTCGGGTAGACCGCCACCAGCATGGCGGCGATCAGGCCGACGCGCCGGCCCCCGATCTCGCGGCCGACGTAGCCGCAGAGCACGATGCCACCCGCCCCGATGATGCAGCACCAGATGCGCTGGGCGAAGAAGCTCTTGGCCCCGACCAGGGAGGCGGCGGCGAGCACGAAGACGAAGAGCGGTGGCCACGACGCCGTCTGCACGTGGTGGTGGAGGCCGTGGGGGTAGTAGAGGAACGGATTGATGAACCCCTGGCCGGCCACCAGCAGGTTCGCCGCGTTGTGGTTGTAGTACGCGTCGCCGCCCGCGACCCGGCCGGGCCGGCCGAAAACCGTGCCCAGACGTATCCCGAGGCCGACGGCGGTCCAGAGCGCGAGCCACGGCCACCAGCGGCGCGCCGGCATGCCTCCCCCTGCCGATCATGGGTCGCTACTCTACGTCGGCCTCCTGGGCTGCTGAGGATGGGCGGCGGGGCACCGAGTGCCCTCGGAGCTGGACACGACCCGCCGGAGCGACACGGTCGACCCGTGTCCACGAGGGAGATCGCTCAATCAGACGTGTGACAGCATGGACCAGGGCAAGCCGAAGACGACAGCGGGGGGTTGCGGCACGGAGGTGGTGACGGTCAGCGGGCACATCCTCACGCGCGACGAACCGCGTCCGGCTCCGACGGAGAGCGCGCGACCGCGCGGAGACGCCCGCAGAGCGAACATGCCCTCCGGTTCGTTCCCGGACTCGACGGGTTGCGCGGCGTGGCCGTGCTCGCGGTGATGGGCTTCCATGCGGGACTCGGGCCGCTGAACGGGGGACTCCTCGGCGTCGACATGTTCTTCGTCCTCTCGGGGTTCCTCGTCACCTCGTTGCTGCTCGCCGAGCACGCCCGCACGGGCACCATCAAGCTGCTGGCGTTCTGGGGCCGACGGGCCCGCCGCCTGCTCCCCGCCCTCCTCGTGTTGCTGATCGGTATCGGCGCGTACGCCCGGTGGGTCGGGGGAGGCGTGCCACCGGCCCAGCTCCGCGGTGACGCCCTCTTCACCCTCGCGCTACTCCGCCAACTGGCACTTCATCGCCTCGGGCCAGAACTACTTCGTCCATTTCGGCGCCCTCTCGCCCCTCCTGCACACGTGGTCACTGGCGGTGGAGGAGCAGTTCTACCTGGTGTGGCCCGTGATCGCCCTGGTCGTGCTGCGCCGGTTCGGACGCCGCGGGGTCGGGTGGGCGGCGGCCGTCATCGGCTCCGCCTCCGCCGCCGCTGTGCGCGGGGCTGTATCTCGCCGGCGCCTCGATCGATCGCCTCTACTACGGGACCGATACCCGGGCGCAGTCGATCATGGTCGGGGCCCTGCTCGCGGTCGTCGTCCCCATGACGGCGCCGGCCGTGCGTCCGGGCCTGGCCTCCGCCCTCCCCCGGGCGGAGGCGGAGCGCAGCCGGCCGCGCGTGGTGGTACCCGACCCGCCAGCGCTGCATCGCCGTGCTCGGCCTGATCGGCGCGTGCGCCCTTCTCTGGGCCTTGCACGCCGTGCGCGGCGACGGCGCCCTGCTCTACGAAGGTGGCTTCCTCCTCGTCGCCCTGTGCACGGCGGCGGTGATCGCCTCGACCGTCGAACTGCCCCGCGCCGCCCTGACCCGCGCCCTCTGCTTTCGCCCCTTGCGCTACACGGGACGTATCTCCTACGGGCTCTACCTGTACCACTGGCCCCTCTTCCTCGTCCTCGACGGGACCCGGACCGGGCTGACGGGCGCCGCGCTCCTCGGCGTCAGGGTCGGGGCGACCTACGCGGTCGCCGCCCTGTCCTACCGCTTCGTCGAGCTGCCGGTCCGAGCCTGGGGACGGTCCGGCGCGCGCCGGCGCGCGCCGCCTGGCCTGGGCCGGCGTCTCGGCGGCGCTCATCGGGCTCGTGGTGGCGGTCCTCATGGCCGCCACGGTCACCCCCGGAGAGGCGGTCCTCCCGATCGGGAGCCGCCCACCCGCTCATTTCGTCGGTCCCGGCGGGGTGGACGCGGCCCACCCCGAGCACGCGCCTGTTGCTCGGGGACTCGCTGGCTCTGACGCTCGGCATCGGCCTGGGCGAGCAGGCACGGGCCTGGGGCATCACGCTGAGCAACAAGAGCAAGATCGGCTGTGACCTCGACCCGGGGACCACGGTCAACGTCATGGGCACGGTGTCGCCGGCGGCCGGGGGGTGCCCCGACTGGCGGGCGTCCTGGAGCGGGCTCGTGGACCGGGAGCGACCCGACGTCGTCGTGGTGCTCCTGGGCCGGTGGGAGTGCCTCGACCGCATCTACGGGGGACGCTGGACCCACGTCGGAGAAGCCGCCTTCGACCGGCACCTCGTGGCCGAGCTCGGCCAGGTCATCGACATCGGGTCCGCACACGGCGCGAAAGTGGCGATGCTGACCCTTCCCTACATCGCCCAGACCACCGAACAACCCGACGGGTCACCGTGGGACATGAACCTCCCCTCCCGCACGAACGCGTACAACGCCGACGTGCGGCGGGCGGTCGCCGAGCACCCCCACCAGGCCTCCGTCATCGACCTCAACCAGCTGCTCGATCCCCAAGGCCACTACACCTCGTACCTCCACGGGGTCCGGGTCCGCTCGTTCGACGACGAGCACATCTCGACGGCCGGTGGCCAGCTGCTCCGGAGCGCCCTCCTCCCGTAGCTGGTCGACCTCGGGCTTCCCGCCTACCGCAACGACCATCCGGGCGTCTCGTGATCGCCTCCCGTTCGACCGGGGCGCCGGCCAGCGCCACCTTCCACCCCTTTGGTGCCAGAGTGGTGCGGTTGAACACATGCCGACGTCCACCCCTGTGACCGCCCGCCCGACGGCCTCCCCGTCAGCACGGCCGCGCCCGGCGTGGTGAGCGGTGAGGGACCGCGCCTCGACGGGTCCCGACGCCAGGCGCCCCACCGCCGAGGTCGTCGTCGAATCCGTGTCGGCGGCGATGTCGTTCGCGCCCAATGCCGTCGGACCCAACCTCGGAGCGGATCTGCTCCTCGACGACGAGGGGCGGCCGGGGGTCGAGTCGATGCGGGCCGGCCTGCTCCAGGCCGGACCCTTGGCCATTGCCGGCGTGCTGGCCAACGGGGCCAGCGTGGTCCTCACCGTGGCCCTGGCCCGGCTGCTCACCCCGCACAGCTATGGGGTGCTCAACCAGCTCACCGGGCTCTACCTGATCCTCTCCATGCCCGGGTCCGCCGTGGTGGTGGCGGTGGTGCGCCGGGTGACGATGATGCACGAGGACGGCACGGGCCACCTGGTACGCCGCTGGGCCGGCCGGGTCCACCGGCAGGCCACCATGCTCGTCCTCATCTGGGCGGTCGTCGTCTTCCTGAGCCGCCATCGCCATGGCGGTGTTGCTCAACCAGGCCAGCGGGATCGGGATCGCCGCCATCCTGGCCGCCGCCGCCTTCTTCGTCCTCCTCTCCCTCGACCGCGGGCTGCTCCAGGCCCACCGGGCCTACCGGCCGCTGGCCGCCAACCTGCTGGTCGAGATCGGCGTGCGCCTGGTCGCCGTGCTCGTGCTGGTCGAGGCGGGCTACGGCGCCTCCGGCGCGGCCGTCGGCATCCTCATCGGCGAGGTGTTCGCCGCCGGGCACGCCCGCTTCGAGGCGGTGCGCGCCTGGTCGGGTGGTCGCTTCCCGCGGCCCGCTGGGCCACCGGCTGGGTGGCCGCGGTGCGGCCCGACCCCGTGCTGCTCGACCATCGCTCGGCCCGGCGCACGGTGGCGCTCGACCTCGTCGTGGCCTCCGTCTCGCTCTCCATGGTGGCCGTGCTCCAGAACGTCGACGTGCTCGTCATGGGCCGCGACAACCCGAGCCACTCGGGCGCCTACGCCGCCGTGTCGGTGACCAGCAAGGCCATCGTCTTCGGGGCCGTCGTGCTCGGCGGCTACCTGCTGCCCGAGGCGGCCATCCGCTGGCGCCAGGGCGGCCATGCCCTGCGCCAGCTCGCCGTGGTCCTGGTGCTGCTCGGCATCCCGTCGGTGCTCGTTCTGGGCGTGGCCCTGCTGGCGCCCGAGCAACTGCTCCAGCTCGTCTTCCACCACGAGTACACGTCCACCTCGGACGCCCTGGCTCCGCTCGTGGTGGCCATGATCCTGCTCAGCGTCTCGGTGATCCTGACCATGTACCTGCTCGCCGTCGGCCGGCGCTGGGTGGCCGGGGTGCTCGTGGGCGGCGCCGCCGCCCTGACCCTGGCCGTGCTGGCCGTGCACGGCGCGCCGCGGGCGACGGCGCTGGTGGATCTGGGGGTGCAGGCGGTCGTGCTCGCCGTGATCGTGACCGGGTTCGTGGTGGTGCACCGGATCCGTCTCGGGGAGAGCTCACCAGGGATAACCTGGACCGATGGGTGACGACGGACGGCCTGTGGCCGCTGCCGCGACCCCGGGTTCAGCCGACGCCAATCGCTGCGGCCTCGGATCCCGAGGTCCTGGCCGCGCTGGCGGCAGAGGCGGGCATCCGCCGGATCCACATGGTGGCCTGGCGCGACCTGGACGACCCCGAGGCCGGGCGGCTCCGAGCTCCACGCCCACATGGTCGCCGCCCGCTGGGCTGCGGCCGGACTCGACGTCACCTTCCGCACCTCGGCCGTGCCGGGGGCGCCCGCGGCGCTGACCCGCGACGGCTACCGGGTGCTGCGCCGGTCGGGCCGCTACGCCGTCTTCCCGGGCGCGGCCTGGGAGGGCATCCGCATGGGGCACCGCCCCGGGGACGCCCTGGTCGAGATCTGGAACGGCATGCCCTTCCTCTCGCCGCTCTGGTACCGGGGCCCGCGCATCGTCTTCCTGCACCACGTGCACGCGGAGATGTGGGGGATGGTCCTGCCCCCGACGCTGGCCAAGCTGGGCAACGCGATGGAGCGCCACGTGGCGCCGCGCTTCTACCGGCACAGCCGGGTGGTGACCCTCTCGGAGTCCTCGCGCGGCGGAGATCGTGGGCATGCTCGGCCTGCCCGAAGCGAACGTCTCGGTGGCCCCACCGGGGGTGGACGACCGCTTCACGCCGGGTGGCCACCGCTCTCCGACGCCGCTGGTCGTGGCCGTCGGCCGGCTGGTGCCGGTGAAGCGCTTCGACGAGCTGCTGCGCATTCTGGCCAAGGTGAAGACCGACCAACCCGACCTCGAGGCCGTGCTCATCGGCGAGGGCTACGAGCGGCCGGCCCTCGAGGCGTTGCGGGCCGAGCTGGGCGCGGACGATTGGGTGCACCTGCCGGGCCGGGTGCCCGACGAGGACCTGGTGTCGTGGTATCGCAAGGCCTGGGTGGTGGCCAGCACGTCCCAGCGCGAGGGCTGGGGCATGACGCTGACCGAGGCGGCGGCCTGTGGCACGCCGGCGGTGGCGACCGACATCGCCGGGCACCGCGACGCGGTGGTCGACGGAGAGTCGGGCCTGCTGGTCGACGACCTGGGGCAGCTGCCGGTCGCCCTCGGTCGGCGTGCTGGGCGACGACGTGCTGCGCAGCCGGCTCAGCCAAGGGCGCGTTGGCCCGATCCCGCTGGTTCACCTGGGACGCCACGGCGCTGCGCGCGCTCGAGGCGCTGGCCGAGGTCGCGACGACGCTGAGTCGCCGCCGGCTCAGGGTGCGGCGGGGCGGTCCTGCTGGAAGCGTTCGAGCTCGGTCCGGGCGCGCGCCACGATGTCGGTCAGATCGAGCGTGTCGCTCTCCGAGCCGATGGGTGCGCCCGGCTGCACGTTCACCTGCGCCGCCTCGGCCTGCTCGTAGACGCGGACTTCGACGACGGCCAGCAACTTCCCCCGGCGCTTCCGCTCCGCCTCGGCCCGCTGCTGGGGCTGGTTCCGAACGCCTTCAGGGAGGTGTGCATGGTCGCCTGACGGATACGAAACCCACTGCGCCTGAGGTGACATGCCTACCTTTCGCCAAGGGGTGAGGCGATTGACGATAGAGGCTGAACCGCTACTGGGGTGACAATTGAGAGACAAGGTTTGCGGTGGTGCATTTCTTGTGCGGATTCTCAGGCGTGCGTCGTGCCTGGAACCGGCCGGCCCGCCGAGGCGACGACGGTGGCCGATCCATCGCCGAAGAGCCGGAGGGCGGCGCCCTCAGGGCAGCGTCTCGATGAGGTCGATGACCGCGTCCCGCGGGTAGCCCTGACTGCGGGCGAAGGCGAGCAGCTCGCGCACCTTGGTCACGACGGCGCCTCGTTCGGGCGAGCCCGTGACCGTGATGCCGTTCCCGCGGCCGAACTCCACCAGGCCCTCGTCGCGGAGGATGTGCATGGCGCGCAGCACCGTGTTCTTGTTGACGCCGAGCACCGCCGCGATGTCCTTGGCCAAGGGCAGCCGCTCGCCCGGGGCGGCCTCGCCCTCGGCGATGGCTCGCCGGATGTCGGCGGCCACCTGGTCGTGCAGGGGCACCGGTTCTGAGCGGTCCACGTTGACAGAGATCATGGTCCTAGTCATAGTAGCTCCATGACAGAGCCCGCCGGCACGAAGCAGCGGCGCCGGGAGGCCGTGGTGCCCCCTGCGGTGGCGCCGCTGTCGACCGGTCCCGGCGGTGACGAGGCGGAGGCGCTCTTCAAAGAGGCGCGGCGGCGGCGCCGGCGGCGGTGGCTCGCCGCGGTCTGCGGCCTCGTGCTCGCGTCGGTGGCCGCGGCGGTCGGCCTCGAGGTCTCCGGTGGAGGAACGGCCGGACCGCCGGGGAAGGCGCCGAGCGGTGGGGCGGCACCGACGGTGCGGGCGCAGCCCGGCCGGTCGACCGGCGCCGGGCTGGCGGCCTTGGTCCCGCCGCCCACCGAGATCGTGGGCCAGGCCGACCACCAGCTGGCGTGGGCCGCGGGCATCAAGACCCTCTCTCTGACGGGCGACGGCGGCGCACACTGGCGCACGGTGACGCCGCCCAACCTGGCCCACGAGTACGTCGCCGAGCGCGTCACGACGCTCGACGCCGTGGGTCGGCACGACCTGTGGCTGGTCCTCGAGGACGTGCCCGGACTCGTGCCCTACCCCCGGTCCCAGGACGGCTCCGATCGCGGCGAGGGGATCGACCGCTCGACCGACGGCGGAAGGACGTGGACGTTCAGCGCACTGCCCGGGTGCCTCCAACTCTGTGGCGCCATTTCACTGAGTTTCGTCGACGCCGAGCACGGCTTCGCCGCCGTCGCCGCCGATCAGGGGTCACCGGCCGGCCGGCCGGCGATGCTCTTCGCCACGGCGGACGGCGGCGCCAGCTGGCAGCAGATCGCCACTCCGCCCGACCTCGGCGGAGTGGCGGTGGGAGGCCCGACACCGGTCCCGCAGCTGGTCTTCACCAGCGCGGAGGATGGATGGGCCGTGTCGGGGGCGCTGGAGGGACCGGACGCCACCACGAGCAACCCGGGCGGCCTGCTCTACCGCACCACCGACGGCGGCATGACGTGGTCGGTCGCCCGGGGCCTACCGTCCGGCGACCTGTCGCTCCCGACCTTCTTCGGCACCGAGGAGGGGGTGGTGCTGCGTGATCCGGCCCCGCCTTCGAAAGCGAGGCCCACCGTCTACGTGACGCACGACGGGGGAGCGACGTGGTCGCCGGTCGCGTTGCCGGCCGCCGCCGTCGTCACGTACAAGGGCGGGGCGCTGCTGAGCGGACGGTTCTCGGCGGTGAGCGCGACCAACTGGTTCGTGGCCGACCAGACGACGCTCGCCTCGACAAGCGACGCCGGCCGACGCTGGACGACGAGGGTTCCCAGCCCGGCGTTCCAAGCAACGTCCGCCGTCTTCACCTCGGACCGCGACGGCCTGGCCCTCGGGCAGTACGTGCACTGCACGTTCGCGGCAACGCCCAGCCGACCCTATCCGCCGTCGTGCTACCCGATCCTGGTGGTGACCAGCGACGGGGGTCGCCACTGGCGCGACGCCCGCCTCTGATCCGGAACCACGCACTGGGGTCCAGCCACGCCGACCACGCCCCCTGGCAGTGCAACCGGCTCGGCCCGAACAACGACGTCGTCGTCGCGGTCGTCGTCCCTTCCCCAACGGCTCCTACGTGTGTGCCACCGGCTCGGCGGGGGCGGCCGGCTGCGCCGCCTCCCTCGCCCGCAGCGCACGGCGACGCAGCGGCTTGGGCACGCGCAGGCCGAACGCACTGATGGCGGCGTCGGCCACGAGCAGCACCAGCCCGAGCAGGATCAGGTTGTCCGCGTTCAGGAACGAACCGTCCCAGTTCGAGCCGGGCAGGAAGTGGTGCACCGCCTGCCCGCGCACGACGTTGAGACAGCCGGCCACGATGGCCGCGACGCCGGCGATGGTGGCGACGGCGCGCAGCCAGGGCAGGATCAAGCCGATCGCCACCAGCCCCGCCACGACGAGCGCCGCCGTGACCGGGGTCACCAGCGCGGCCACGCCACCGGTCACGGCGCCGATGACGAAGGGCGCGCGGGACGCGCACCGACCAGCGGTAGGGCTCGCCGACGCCCGAGGTGTCACGGAAGGCGGGCAGGGTCAGCGCGGCCGGATCGAACGGAGTCACGGGTCGCTCCGGGTGCATCGGGCCCCGCCGGACCGCGCAGCCGCCGGGGCAGGCGGGCCCGGATGGCCCGGCGCCAGCGCGTGGGCAGGAAGCCGAGCACGAGGCAGAGCAGGAGGGTGCCGCCGGACACGGCGAGAGCCGCCCACACCACACGTTGGGGTGTCCAGGTCAGTGCGACCGTGAAGTTGGCTCCGCCCAGCGTCTTGAGGTCCGCCGGAGTGATGTGCCACCCGTTGGCAAAGGCGTCCACCAGTTGGGGCCGGCCCAGGTCGACGGCGTGTGATCCCGGCGGCGCGTCCGGTCCCGGGTTGGCCACGGCGTGCCAGCCCGCGTTGATGCTCTGTCCCAAGACGAGCTCGAACGAGTTGTGCGCCCCGTTGACGGCGCCGGCGTGCCCGTCGATGTGCTGGGCCGTCTGGGTGACGTGCGGCGCCGGCCCCGGCTGGGTCGCCGCCAGCATCGGGGTGCCGGCCGACGTCGGCGTGGCCGCCGGTCCCGCGGCGCCCCCGGCCGCCGAGTCCAGGACCAGCTGGTCGATGTTCCAGCCGGTGCACGTGGCGGGGTTCGGGGCGCAGTTCGGCCCGTGGCCGAGGGCCGTCTGCACAATGTGGGGTCCGGCCGGCAGGGTGATGCCCTTGGCGTCGGAGCCGCACGGCTCGAGCTGCATGCTCTCCGCCGTTGAGCGCCTGCCCGGTGGCGCCGACCACCGCGACGTCGATCGGCTTGCCGTCGATGCTGAGCAGGTTCGACACGCAATTGCCGGGCACCGTCGCCGGCGTCGGCGCCGCCAGGACGCCGGGGATGCCGATCTCTGCGATGCCGATGGGGAGGGCGAGCGGACCGGCCGAGTAGTAGTTGGCCGCGTACTCCGGCCGGATACCGGTGAAGGTCACCACGAACTGGCTTCCGCTCAAGGCGGGGAAGCTCACGGGAACGGTCGTGGTGGCGTTGGGCACGGTGCTGTCCGCGATGGGTGGCAGCGCCACGTGGCGCACCTGGTTCCCCGAGGCGATGGTCATCGACGTGGGCACGGAGTGGCGCCCGTCCGCGATGACCTGCATGGAGAGCTGGTTCAGTGTCGTCGGCTTCGTCAGGTTGTAGGTGAGCGACACGCCGAGCTGGGCCGCCGTGCCCAGGCCCGGTTGCCAGGCCGTCTGGGGGTTGCCGTCGATCGTGGCCGACGCCGTGGCGCGCAGGTCGCCCGGGAGTCGCCCCGTGGAGTAGGCCGACTCGACTCCGACCGCCGTGCCGGGTGTTCGGCCCACCAGGCGGTCGATCTCGTCGTCGGGGATGAGCGCAGACAGGCTGGCGCTCCCCGAGAGGGTGAAGGTGCGCGCCGTGGGCAGGGTGAAGGTGCGCGAGATCGTTGTTTCGGGGTCGCTGCGGGGTGGGAACTGCGAGGTGCGGTCGCGTGTCATCACCATGGTCACGCGGTTGTGCTTCGAGGCGGCGCCCAGCGAAGACAGCATCTGCGTCGGCATCTGGAGCACCTGCTGGACCGACTGGCCCGGGATCTCAATCTCGGAGAATCCGACGGCGGCGGCCGACAGCGGCGTGGCGCTGTTGTTGGTGGTGCCGTCGAGGGTGACCCGCAAGGTGTGGAACGTGCGCGTGGGAAAGGTGAGCGTCTGGCCGCTCGTCACGTGCGAGGCCTTGGTCAGGTCGTAGCGGACCGGGTCCTTGCCGTCGAAGGTGAGGGTGACCGAGGAGACCCAACGCGAGCGGTCGCCGCGTTGGGGTTGCACCACGGTGATGTGATCGGTCGTGACCGGTTTGTCGAACTGGGCCTGCCACCACTGGCCGGCCGGGTCGGGGACGAACGTCCCCGCGATCCAGGCGGTGTCGAAGTTGCCGTCGATGGCGCTGTAGGCCTGGTCTTCGGGCGTGTACGACACCGAGTTGCCGTAGCTGCTGGCGCTGACGTTGACGGCGCCCACGTAGGAGGCGTAGGTCTTCGAGGTGATGGTCGCGCCCGGGAACAGCTCCACCGGGCTGTCGCTCTGGTCCGTCTTGGCCGGGTTCTCACTCGGCGTTTCCGTGTAGCCGGCGTTGGCCGTCAGGGTGTCCCAGCGGAAGGCCTGTTTGCGGTTGGTGTCGGTCACCACCAGCTGGGCCCCTGAGGTGGCCAGCTGGTGCAGGCGCGACGAGTCCTTGGCCAGGGTGCCCGCGTAGTAGACGGCGCTGCCCGTGTTGAGCAGGCCGAGCCCGGCCAGGTTGTTGAGCCCGGTGGCGTCCCCCTCCATCACGATGGCGCCGCTGTCCGATTCGCCCCGCAACATGGCGCGCGGGTTCTTCACCGTGTAGGTGACGAGTGGGGCAGGCCAGCCGACGTGGCCCGGGATGGACAGGTCCTGCTCGTTGAGCGTCGACACGGTCGAGACATTGGGCCGGGGCGAGCCGAACGACGTCGGGTCGGAGAGCCCGAGGGGGGTCTGCAGCAGCCCGAGCGCGAGCAGTTGGGGCTGGGGCACGCCGTAGTGCTCGTAGCGCTGGTCGTATTCGACCATGAGGTCGCCCGCACCCATGAGCCGAGCCATCGGAGCCAGTGCGTTCATGTTGGCGATGCCGTCCTGGATCGGCGAGTCCACGGCGTAGAGCGTGTCGGCCGTGGCGATGGAGCCCATGATCTGTTGCTCGCGGGTGATGAAGTCGCGGTTGAGCAGAGCCGACTGCGGCGTGTCGATGGTGTCGCCCCAGCGGTCCGAGGCGAAGTCGTTGCCCGGGATGGCGAAGACCCGGGTGCCCGGATGGGTGTTGTTGAGGTGCCGGATCGCGGCCAGCTGGTACGAGGGGAGTGACGCCGGCTGGGTGAAATTGTTGGCGATGGTGTCGCCGTTGAAGAGCGAGGGGTTGTTGGCGATCACCAGACCGCCGATCACCACCGCGGTGGCGATGCCGACGACGCTGAGGCGACGCCAGAATGCGGTGAGCGCGCTGGCCAGGAGGATGGCCAGCGCCAGCAGCACGACCGGGGTGGCCCGGTCGGTCGAGCGCAGGGCCAGTCCCGCCGTCGTGTCGGTCATGAACGACTTCAGCCAGCCGCCCAGCACGGTCGGGTTCGAGTAGGGAAAGGGCCCGACGGCCAGCACGACCCCGACGAAGAGGAGGACGAGGAAAAAGGCACGTTCGCGCCAGCGCACGAACGCCGCGCCGAGCACCGCCAGCACGGGCACGGCGAACGAGGTCGCCAACAACGTGAGGTTCTGCGTGTAGCGGACGGCCGCGTTGGTCCACGGGCCGAGGTGGTCGGTCCCGTAGAAGTACCAGTAGCCGAGCCCGCGCAGGATGTCGGCCGCGTTGGAGGTGGCCGAGGTGGACGGGACGGTTTCGGTGTACTTGAGGACGTTGACCCCGTAGGCGGCCTCGACCTCGAGGCCGGCCATCCACCAGACGCAGGCGCCCAGGGTGAGCATCCCGATGCGCACGGCGGTGCCCAGCGCACGGCGCCACGTGGCCTCGCGCAGGACGACGACGGCGTAGAGCAACCACAGGATCGGGACGACCCCGACGTAGATGATGGAGGTGGCGTTGATGCCGCTCACCAGGGCCACCACGATGGCGAAGAGGGCCGGTTGGCGCCAGCCACCGCGGCGCAGGGCGACGATGGTGAGACCGAGCATGAAGGGCAGCCCGGCCCAGGGCAGCAGAATGACCGAGATCCGGCCGGCGTACTGCAAGAAGTAGGGCGAGAGCATGTACAGCAGCGCGCCGGCGATCGGGCCGGGGCCGCGCAGGCCGAGGATGCGGCAGAGGTAGAGGATCCCGACCCCGGCGGCGAAGAGGATGGAGCCGAGCCACAGGCGCTGGGCCACCCACACCGGCACACCCAAGAGGTGGAACACCGCGAAGAAGGGGCCCATCGGGAGCAGGTAGCCGATGTACTCGTGGCTGACCGTGCCCAGGCCGACGGTCGGGTTCCACATGAAGGGCACCTGGCTCAGGAAGCGCAGCGGATCGAGGTACAGGTACGTCTTCGTGTCCGGCGTGATGACGCCGGGCCGCGCCGCCAGCAGGGGCACGTAGGCCAGTCCCGCCAGGATGCCGAGGCCGCCGATCCACCACCAGCGACCGCCCGATTCTCTCCTGGTGCGTTTGGCGACGTGCGTGGTGCGCTTGGCGGCGTGCCGCCCCCGTGAGGCGGTGATCGTGGTGGTTGAGGTCATGTAGAGCGGCCGGAAAGTCGCCCGGTAGTGTAAGCAGGCAGCGCCACCCAGGCGTGTCACACAACCAGGGAGCGCTTGTGGCCACCAGCACCAAGTCCCGGCTGACGGGAGAACGCCCCCAGCAGGGCGTCACGCCGGACTCGCTCCTCGCCCTGCACGAAGCGGGCTATCGCGCCGTGCTCGAGCGCATGGGGGGCGGGAGCATCCTCGATGTGGGGTGTGGTCAGGGCTTCGAGTCCGCCCGCTTTCTCGACCCCAGCCGCCAGGTCGTCGGGGCCGACTACTCGAGTGACGCCGTCTTGACGGCCGCGGGCCGCTACGGGCCCGAGGGTCTCCGGGTCGCCCAGATGGACGCGCTCGCCTTGGGTTTCGGATCGGCCAGCTTCGACGGTGCCTGCTCGTCCCATCTCATCGAGCACTTCACCGATCCCGAGCCGCACGTGGCCGAGCTGGCCCGGGTCCTCAAGGACGATGGCGCGCTGTTCGTGCTCACGCCGAACAAGCCGGCCGACTTCGAGAACCCGTTCCATCTGCATCTCTTCGACCGCGACGAGCTGCGGTCGATGCTCGAACGCCACTTCGGCGACGTCTGGCTGGGCGGGGTCGACGCGGCGCCGCACGTGAAGGACGACATGGCGGCCCGGCGCGTCAAGGCGAACAAGCTGCTGGCCCTCGACGTGTTCGACCTGCGGCATCGCATACCGCACTCGTGGTACGTGTGGTCGTACACCCGGTTGCTGCCGCTGGCCTACCGCGTGGTGGCCAAGGATGACGCCGGAGGGCAGACCGGCATCACCGCCGACGATTGGTTCGTGACCGACCAGCTCGACGACACGACCCTCGTGTTGTTCGCCGTCGCCCGCCGGCCCAGGCGGGAGGCCGCCCACTGATGCTCGCCGTCGGGCTCACAGGCGGCATCGGCTCGGGCAAGTCCGCCGTGGCCGACCTGCTGGTGGCCCGCGGCGCCGCGCTCGTCGACGCCGACCAGGTCGCCCGCGACGTCGTGGCTCCCGGCGGGCCCGCCTATCAGCCCCTGGTGGACCGTTTCGGTCGCGGCATCGTCGCGGCCGACGGGACCATCGACCGGCCCGCGTTGGCCGCCGTCGCCTTCGCCGACGACGAGAGCCGGCTGGCGCTCAACGCCATCACCCACCCGGCGATCGGGATCGCCATGATTGCCGCCCGGGATTCCTTCGAGGGGACGGACCGCATCGTCGTCCTCGCCATCCCGCTCCTCAAGGCGGCCCACCGTGAGACGGTGAAACTGCACAAGGTGGTCGTCGTCGACGCCCCGACCGACATCGCGCTCGAACGCCTGCTCTCCCAGCGCGGCTTCGACCGGGCCGACGCCGAAGCCCGCATCCGCTCCCAGATCTCGCGGGAGGAGCGGATCAAGGAAGCGGACTACGTGCTGGACAACTCGGGTGATCGGGCGGCCCTCGAGATCGAGGTGGAGAAGCTCTGGGACTGGCTGCTGGCCGCCCGCGCCGAGCAGCGGCCCCCCGCCTGATCTGACACACCTCCCAGGTAATCTCGTTGGGTCATGCCCGACTTCGAGGTGGTCTCACCCTTCAAGCCCTCGGGGGACCAGCCGACGGCCATCGCCGAGCTGGTCACGGGGGTGCAGCGGGGCGACCCGTACCAGACGCTCCAGGGCATCACGGGCTCGGGGAAGACGGCCACCATCGCCTGGATGATCGAGCAGGTGCAGCGGCCCACCCTCATCATCGAGCCCAACAAGTCGCTGGCCGCCCAACTCTCCTCGGAGCTGCGTGAGCTCTTCCCCAAGAACCGGGTCGAGTTCTTCGTCTCCTACTACGACTACTACCAGCCCGAGGCCTACCTCCCGTCGACGGACACCTACATCGAGAAGGACTCGTCCATCAACGACGAGATCGACCGCCTGCGCCACGCCACCACCTCGTCGCTCCTGATGCGACGCGACGTCATCGTCGTCGCCTCGGTGTCGTGCATCTACGGCCTGGGCTCGCCCAACGAGTACCGCGACCGCATCCTGGGCCTGTCCGTGGGGGAGCAGGTCGACCAGCGCGACATGCTGCGCAAGCTGGTCGACCTCCAGTACGCCCGCAACGACGTGAATCTGGTCAGAGGCACCTTCCGGGCCCGGGGCGACACGGTCGAGATCCACCCCGCCTACGAAGAAGAGGCACTGCGGGTCGAGATGTTCGGCGACACCGTCGAACGCATCGTCCCCTTCGACGTGATGACGGGGGAGATGGGGGACGAGCTCGAGGACATCGCCGTCTATGCCGCGACCCACTACGTGACTGGCGACGAAATCATCCAGCGTGCCGTGGGAACCATCGAGGTCGAGCTGCGCGAGCGGCTCGGCGAGTTCGAGAAGGAGGGCAAGCTGCTCGAGGCGCAGCGCCTCCGGGTCCGCACCGAGCACGACCTCGAAATGCTGGCCGAGACAGGCATCTGCTCGGGCATCGAGAACTACAGCCGTCACCTCGACGGCCGCGCCCCCGGCGAGACCCCGTACACCCTGCTCGACTTCTTCCCCAAGGACTACCTCTGCGTCATCGACGAGAGCCACGTCGCCGTGCCCCAGCTGCACGGCCAGTACGCCGGCGACCGCTCTCGCAAGGACGTCTTGGTCGACCACGGCTTCCGCCTGCCCTCGGCCAAGGACAACCGCCCGCTCCGCTTCGACGAGTTCATCGAGCGGGTGCACCAGACCGTCTACGTCTCGGCCACGCCGGGACCCTTCGAGTTCGAGCACTCGACGCAGATGGTCGAGCAGGTCATCCGCCCCACCGGGCTGGTCGATCCCGAGGTCACCATCATGCCGACCAAGGGCCAGGTGGACGACCTGCAGGCCCGCATCGCCACGACGGTGGCCGCCGGCGGGCGGGTGCTGGTGACGACGCTCACCAAGAAGATGGCCGAGGATCTCACCGACTACCTGGCCGACGCCGGCGTCCGCGTGCAGTACCTCCACTCGGACATCGACACCATCACCCGGATCGAGATCCTCCGCGAGTTGCGGCTCGGGACGATCGACGTGCTGGTCGGGATCAACCTGTTGCGCGAGGGCCTCGACCTGCCCGAGGTGGCCCTGGTGGCCATCCTCGACGCCGACAAGGAGGGCTTCCTGCGCTCGGCCTCGTCGCTCATCCAGACCATGGGCCGGGCCGCCCGCAACGTGGACGGCATGGTGGTGCTCTACGCCGACACCATCACCGACTCCATGCGCGAGGCCGTCTCGGTGACCCAGCGGCGCCGTGAGGTGCAGATCGCCTACAACCTGGAACACGGGATCGACCCGCAGACCATCCGCAAGTCGGTCACCGACATCCTCGAGCGCCTGCGCGGGACGAGCGGCGGCGTGGCCAAGGCCGGGCGCAGCCGGGCCGAGGTCCGGAAGAACGCCGCCGTGCGGGGCAACCGGCGGCCCGAGCTCCTGGCCGATGGCGACGCGGCGACGCCGGCCGCGGCCATGGAGCTCATGACGCAGCTCGAGGCTGAGATGAAGGCGGCCGCCGCCGAACTGCGCTACGAAGAGGCCGCGCTGCTGCGCGACGAGATCGCAGAGTTGCGCGCCTCCATCACGGCCTGAACCCGAATCGGACCACCGCGGGGACCCACACGCGGGCCACGCGTCCAGGAGCCGTCCATGCCCAAGCCCTCGATGACGCCCGTGGAGTCCAGCAGCCTGGCCGCCGTCGGCTTCGACGGCACGGTCAACGAGCTCTACGTCTCCTTCCGCAACGGCACGGTGCACCGCTATTTCCAGGTTCCGAGTTCCGTGCATCGAGCCCTGCTGTCGGCGCCGTCGATCGGTCGCTTCTTCAACGAGACGGTGCGCGACCGCTACCCGAGCCAGAGACTCCGGGCGGAGGAGTCGCACTGACGAGCGTCGCGACCTGAGCCGTGCCGTGTCGGCGGGCGATACGGTCGCCGGCGTGGACGCCGCCGAATGGGAGCGCCTGGGGCTCTACGACCCCGCCGCCCCCGGCGCGGCCCACCAGCTGGCGCTGCTCGAATTCCTTGTCCGGGCTGGGCGCCAGCGCCGAGGATCTGCTGGAGTACCCCGAGGGGCTGCCCGGACTCGCCGCAGTCCTGGCGCTCCGGGGCGGCCGGGCACTCACGCTGCCCGAGGTCGTCGCCGAGTCGGGGCTCGGCGAGGCCCAGGTGGCCGCGATCGTCCGGGCGGCGGGGCTCTCCATCCCCGGCCCGGAGGACCGCTTCTTCGTACAGGGCTTCGCCGGGGTGGGCCGGGACCTGGCGGCCGCCGAGGACCTCTTCGGGGGCGACGTCGTGCTCCAGCTGGTCCGGGTCATGGGTGCCGCCATGGCCCGCGTGGCCGATGCCGTCGTGTCGGCGTTCCTCGTCAACGTGGAGCCCCACAGCCGGCAGGAGGAAGCTGTCGGCCTTGCCATCGCCCGGGCCAACGCACAGGCGGTCGAACTCATCCCTTCCGTCGTGCGGCTGCTCGAGGTCCTGTTGCGCCAACACGTCATCGTGGCCCGGCGCACCATCGTCTCGGACCAGGTGGAGTCGGGCTACGAGGTCCAGCATCTCTGCGTCGGCATTCGTCGACCTGGTCGACTCGACCGCCCTGGCCCAGACGTTGACCGTGGGCGAACTCGGTGCCCTCCTCAGTGAGTTCGAGGTGCTGGCAACCGAGCGTGTGCTCGATGGCGGCGGCCGGGTGGTCAAGCTGATCGGGGACGAGGTGCTGTACACCGCGCCGACCGTCGACGCCGGCGCGGCCATCGCCACCGCGCTCGCGGCCGCCCTCGATGCTCATCCCGGCTTGCCCCAGGTCCGTTGCGGCCTGGCCGTCGGGGACGTCACCCGCAAGGACGGTGACGTCTTTGGCCCCGTGGTCAACCTGGCGGCCAGGGTGGTGCGCGAGGCCGCGCCGGGGGAGGTGCTGGTGGCCGCCCCCGGCATCGACGACGCCGAAGGGACTTCGGTGCGGCTCGAACCAGTAGGCACGCGGCTGCTCAAGGGCTTTGCCGACCCGGTTCTGCTCTACCGCGTGGGTCGCTGAAGCACCCGCGCCGGCTCGGCCCGCGCGGCCTATGGTGAGCCGATGCCCACGCCCGTACTGCTTCGTGAGGTGGCCGAGCGCTATGCCCGCACGGTCGGCACCAAGGACGCGGACGCCTACGCCGCGTTGTTCACCGAGGACGCCGTCCAGGTCGACCCGTACCCGGCCGGCCGCCATATCGGGCGTGACGAGATCCGAGACTTCATCCAGAACTCGTTCGACGCGTGCGAGACGATCGCTTTCGAGCTGGTGAGCATGCACCCGGTGGGCGACGTGGCCGCGGTGAGCTTCGACATCTCCATGACCATGGCGGGTGCCGAACAGGTCATGCACATCCGCGGCGTCGAGGTCTTCACCGTGACCGACGACGGGCTGATCTCCGAGGTGACCGCCTTCTGGGGCGACGAGGACGTCACCTTCGAATAGGCGCGGCCGAACGAGCGCCCACCCATCCGCGCTCCGTCTGGCGGCGCTGGTTAGTCTCACCGCGTCTGCGAGGTCATATGGGAGGAAGAATGCCGACGTTCCGCGCTCGTTCACGCATCGCTCGATGGCTTACCGGGGTTCCGCTGGTCTCGATGGCGGTCGTCCTGCTCTTCTCGTGCCTGCTCGGTTCGCTTGCGACCGAGGTCCCTGCCGGCGCGGTGACGGCACCGGCTCAGGGCTGGTCCACCGTCGAGGCGCCTCTGCCGGCCGACGCCGGCACCGGATCCACCGATCCGCAGACCTACACCGGTTCGACATCGTGTCCCGCCGCCAACAGCTGCGTCACGGTGGGCTGGTACAACGACACGAGCGCCAAGACGTGGGGCCTGATCGAGACGCAGAACGGCACGAACTGGACCGACACCGAGGCGCCGCAGCCGGCGAACTCGGGCACCGGCGCCAATCAGGGCTTCTGGTTCGGGTCCCAGTCGTGCGGCTTCGACGCGCCGTGTCGTGCCGTCTCCTGTCCCACCACGACCACGTGCGTAGCGGTCGGCGAGTACACGGACTCCGGCGGTTTCTCCGAGCCCGTCGTCGACACCCTGGCCAACGGCGCCTGGACCTCGCAGGAAGGGGCGCTTCCCGCCGACAGCTCGGTGACCGGCCCGAACGGATATCTCTTTTCGGTCTCCTGTGCGTCGGCGTCATCGTGCGTCGCGGTGGGCCAGTACACCAACACCGGCGGACACCTGGAGGCGTACATCTCCACGCTCGCCAACGGCTCCTGGACCGCGGTCACTGCACCGCAGCCCCCTGACTCGACCGGCGCCACCGACTCGTTCCTCTTCGGCGTCTCCTGCCGCGTCCTCGACCGTCTGCGTGGGCTCGGGTACGTACCAGAGCACGACCGGGTCGGCGGGACTGCTCGAGGTGTTGACCAACGGGAGCTGGACGGGCGTCCGCGCCCCAGAGCCGGCGAACGCCACCAACACGTCCGCCCTCGACGTCCAGGTGGTCTGCCCGTCGACGTCGTCGTGCGTCGCCGTCGGGAGCTACGAGGTCCAAGGTGCGGGCGGTGCTCCCCTCATCGACACCTGGAACGGGAGCACCTGGAGCGGACTGGCCGGCCCGACGCCCTCCGATTTCGACGCCACCGAGGGCGCCCAGCTGCTCGCCGTCTCGTGCGGATCTCCCGCCTCGTGCGTGGCCGTGGGGGGATACGACACCAGCGCGACACCGAACCAGGCCGGGCTGATCGACTCTCTCTCGGGTGGCACCTGGACCGCCACCCGGGCGCCCGAGCCCTCCGGGGCGACGACCGGCGCGAACGCGCAGGCCAGTCTCAACGAGGTCGGTTGCTCGACGCCCGCCTCCTGCATCACGGTCGGCACCTACAACGTGGGAGCGGGGAACACCACCGGTCTGGTCGACTCCCTCGGGATGGGGGCCTGGACGCCCATGACCGCCCCGGTGCCCGCCAATGCGATCTCCAATCCCTCGGGCCTGCTCTCCGAGGCCCGCACGGTCGGTTGTGCGGCACCCGTGGCGTGCGTGGTCACCGGCATGTACGTCGACTCGTCGAACCATCGGCAAGGCTTCCTGGCGAGCTACACCGGCGTCCAGGGCTACTGGCTGGGCGCGTCCGACGGCGGGATCTTCAACTACGGCAACACCGCCTTCAAGGGCTCGGCCGGCTCCCTCACGCTCAACGCGCCGGTGGTCGGCATGGCCCCCACCGCTGACGGTGGCGGGTACTGGCTGGTGGCCTCGGACGGCGGGATCTTCAACTACGGCGACGCCGGCTTCTTCGGCTCCGCCGGGTCGCTGCACCTGAACAAGCCCGTGGTCGGCATGGCCGCCACGGCCGACGGCAAGGGCTACTGGCTGGTGGCCAGTGACGGTGGCATCTTCAGCTACGGCGACGCCAAGTTCTACGGCTCGAGGGGTGGCCAGATGCTCAACAAGCCCGATTGTCGGCATGGCCGCCACGGCCGACGGCAAGGGGTACTGGCTCGTCGCCAGCGACGGGGGCATCTTCAACTACGGCGACGCCGGCTTCTACGGCTCGACCGGCGCCCTGCACCTCAACAAGCCCGTGGTCGGCATGGCGTCCACCCCCGACGGTCTCGGGTACTGGCTGGTCGCCAGCGACGGCGGGATCTTCAACTATGGCGACGCCGCCTTCGACGGTTCGGCCGGCAGCCTGACCCTCAACCAGCCGGTGGTCGGCATGGCCGCCTCGCCCAGCGGCAAGGGCTACTGGCTGGTCGCCAGCGACGGGGGGATCTTCAACTACGGCGACGCCAGCTTCTACGGGTCCGCCGGCTCGATCCACCTCAACAAGCCCGTGATCGGCATGGCCGGCTGAGGCCGCCGCCCCGGTCCGGCCTGCATCGACGCGGCGGTCGGACCGGGGTGACACAGCCCACCGGTAACCTCCCCTGAATGGCCGACCGTTTGGTCGTTCGCGGGGCCCGCGAGCACAATCTTCGCGATGTCTCCGTCGACCTGCCCCGGGACAGGCTGATCGTCTTCACCGGGCTCTCCGGGTCGGGCAAGTCGTCCCTGGCCTTCGACACCATCTACGCCGAGGGCCAGCGCCGCTACGTCGAGTCGCTCTCGGCCTACGCCCGCCAGTTCCTCGGGCAGATGGACAAGCCCGACGTCGACTTCATCGAGGGCCTGTCCCCGGCCATCTCCATCGACCAGAAGTCGGCCTCGCGCAACCCGCGTTCGACCGTGGGGACGATCACCGAGGTCTACGACTACCTGCGGCTGCTCTACGCCCGCATCGGCCACCCGCACTGCCCCCTGTGCGGCCGTCCCGTGGCCCGCCAGACCCCCCAGCAGATCGTCGACCGGGTGCTCGAGCTGCCCGAGGGGACCCGCTTCCAGGTCATGGCCCCGGTGGTGCGGGGGCGCAAGGGCGAGTACTCCACCCTCCTCGACGACCTGGCCAAGCAGGGCTTCGCCCGGGTCCGGGTCGACGGAGTCCCCCTGGAGCTGGCCGATCGGGCCGAGGTCAACCTGGCCCGCTACGAGACCCACACCATCGAGGTGGTGGTGGACCGGCTGATCCGGCGCAGCAACGTCCGCCAGCGCCTGACCGAGTCGATCGAGACCGCCCTGGAGCTGACCGGCGGCACGGCCGAAGTCCTGGTCATGAACGGGGGGACCGACGCCGAGCCCGACGAGGCCATCACCTTCTCCCAGCACCTGTCCTGCACCCACTGCGGCATCAGCTTCGAGGAGCCCGCCCCGCGCAACTTCTCCTTCAACTCCCCCTACGGGGCCTGCCCGACGTGCGCCGGACTGGGCACCCGCTACGAGGTCGACCCCGAGCTCGTCGTGCCCGACGACTCGCTCTCGCTGGCCGAGGGTGCTCTGGCGCCATGGGCCGGAGCGCGCAGCGAGTACTTCACCGGCCTCCAGGCCGGGGTGGCCGAGTTCGCGCGGCTTCTCCGTCGACACCCCCTGGAAGAAGCTCAAGGCCAAGGACAAGAAGCTCGTGCTCTACGGCACGGGCACCAAGCCCGTCCACGTCACCTACAAGAACCGCTTCAACCGGGTCCGCTCCTACGAGGCCCACTACGAGGGCATCATCCCCTGGCTCCAACGCCGGCACGGCGAGGCCGAGTCCGACTGGTCGCGCGAGCAGATCGAGGGGTACATGCGCGAGGTGGCCTGCCCGGTCTGCGGTGGGGCCCGCCTCAAGCCCGAGTCACTGGCCGTGACCGTGGGCGGGCGCAACATCTACGAGCTCTGCAGCCTCTCCATTGCCGCCGCCGTCGAGGCCATGGCCACGCTCGAGCTGTCCGACCGCGAGCACATGATCGCCGACCGGGTCTTCAAGGAAGTGCGTGAGCGCATGCAGTTCCTCCTCGACGTCGGCCTCGACTACCTGTCGCTGGCCCGCTCGGCCGGCACCCTCTCGGGCGGCGAGGCCCAGCGCATCCGCCTGGCCAGCCAGATCGGCAGCGGCCTGGTCGGCGTCCTCTACGTGCTCGACGAGCCCTCCATCGGCCTGCACCAACGCGACAACCAGCGCCTGATCGCCACGCTCGAGCGGCTGCGCAACCTGGGCAACACGGTCATCGTGGTCGAGCACGACGAGGAGACCATCCGCACGGCCGACTACGTCGTCGACATCGGCCCGGGCGCGGGCGAGCACGGCGGCAACATCGTCCACGCCGGCCCGGTCACCGGGCGCGGGGGACTGGTGTCGAACAAGGCCTCCATCACCGGGCAGTACCTCTCGGGCAAGCGCTCCATCCCCGTGCCGGCCCGCCGCCGCCCCGGCACCGGTGACGTCATCACGGTGCGGGGCGCCCGCGAGCACAACCTGCGCGACATCGACGTCTCGTTCCCGCTCGGGTGCCTGATCGCCGTCACCGGGGTCTCGGGGTCGGGCAAGTCCACCTTGGTCAACGACATCCTGCTGCGCTCGCTGGCCCAGCAGCTGCACCGGGCCAAGACGATCCCCGGGCGCCACCGCAAGATCGAGGGCCTGCACCCACATCGACAAGGTGGTCGACGTCGACCAGGCGCCCATCGGGCGCACGCCCCGTTCGAACCCGGCCACCTACACCGGCGTCTTCGACCACATCCGCAAGCTCTTCGCGGCAGCGCCCGAGGCCAAGGTGCGCGGCTACCAGCCCGGCCGGTTCTCCTTCAACGTGCGCGGCGGGCGCTGCGAGGCCTGCGCCGGCGACGGCACCATCAAGATCGAGATGCACTTCCTGCCCGACGTGTACGTGCCGTGTGAGATCTGCCACGGCGCGCGCTACAACCGCGACACCCTCGAGATCACGTTCCGGGGCAAGACGATCGCCGACGTGCTCGACATGTCCTGCGAGGAGGCCCTGACCTTCTTCGAGCGCCAGCCGCCCGATCGCCCGCCACATGCAGACGCTGGTCGACGTCGGGCTGGGCTACGTGCGCCTGGGCCAGCCGGCGCCCGACGCTCTCGGGCGGCGAGGCCCAGCGGGTCAAGCTGGCCAGCGAGCTGAGCCGCCGGCCAACGGGCCACACCTTCTACATCCTCGACGAGCCGACCACGGGCCTCCACTTCGAGGACACCCGGCGCCTGCTCGAGGTGCTGGGGCGACTGGTCGACCAGGGCAACACGGTGGTCGTCATCGAGCACAACCTCGACGTGATCAAGACGGCCGACTGGATCATCGACCTCGGCCCCGAAGGCGGCGACAAGGGCGGTCTGGTCATCGCCGAGGGCACGCCCGAGCAGGTGGCCAAGACGGCGGGCAGCTACACCGGCGAGGTGCTCAAGCCCGTGCTCGGCACCAAGTAGCTCGACAGATCGTCGTCGTTACGACAGGTTGAAAGACTCTTCCCCTGAGTGCTTCGAGGTTTGTCCCGTCATCGTGATGACGTGGGGCCCGGGTTCCCCGGCATCGACCCCGGTCGGGATGGAACCCGAGCAACGAGGCTGACCGCTCCGTGGAACGATCCCCTGGCAGACCAGCGCGTGGGCGGGATTCGGGATTCCGGTCGCGTAGGTCACCTTGAACCGCTCGCCCGGTGTGAAACCAGATCCGAAGGCGTGCACGCCTGTTCCCGGTGGTCCCGCCAGCGGGTGGACTCCGATATCTCCGATGGTGGTCAGCAGCGGTCCGGTGGTGAGCTGGGGACTGACCCCCAACGAAGGCAAGGAGGGGCTGCGTGCCAAAGTCGGATCCGTCGAGGAAACCGGCTCCAAGGGGAGCTGTCGGGTTCTGGGGATTGATGTAGCCGCCGAGTGACCCGTCTGCACCGAAGACAGCAAGTTCTATCGGTGCGGGCTTTCGCACGCGGATGCTGATCCACTCGGTAGAAGTGACGGAAATTTGGAAGCAGAGGGCCTCGCCAGGGGAGGCGATCGACGTCGTAAAGCTGGGCTCACCGAAGGCGACGCTGGTGCAGCCCACGGGATCGTCCATCCGCTGGAAGTCAAGATTGAACGGTCCGGCAGAAGTATCGGTGACTTCGATGGTATAGGTACCGGATGCATCGGTCGGATAGATGACTCCGGAATCCTGCTCCGCCGACAACGGTGTTCCGTTCGGATCGACCACCTCGACGCCCGGGGTCGGGTTGGTGGAGGTTGCGACGGCATTGACGAACACGGTGTCGCCGCTGACGTCGTCGAAGGTGAAGCACTGTGGTGGTGCGGACGGGTCTGCTATCGAACCAGAGACGGGCACCTGTCCGGCACTCACCGGCGTCGTCGAGGAGCAATTTGTCGAATCGGCCGGCGAGGCGTCACCTTGGGATGCGGCAGCGCTACCGCTAGAGGTGACGCCGATGACGATGACTCCGCAGAGCAGTGCGCCGGCTCCGCTCCGAAGAAGCGCTCCCGGTCGGCAAGTCCTCATGCCGATCCTCTGCTTTCCGTCGAGTTGCGGGTAAGTCTTCTCCTTTTCACAGTAGCGGCGCAACGGCTCACGAGAAGTGGGTCTTCGGGCGTTCGAGTTCGACACCGTCGAGGAAGATGTCGGTCTTCTCGTTGTAGAAGGCCACGAGGCCGGCGATGGGCAGCAGTTCGCGGGTCGGGAAGTCGTAGGCCCAGGCGATGTCGGGGTGCGTGCGCCCCTCGATCACCGATGACCAGTAGCCGCGTGGTGACGCCCTTGTAGGGGCACGCCGTCTGGGTCTCGGTGGGCACGAGGTGCGTGAAGTCGACGTCCGTCCGGTTGAGGTAGTAGCGGGTCGGCAGCCCGGTCTCGAAGCACAGGACGGGCGAAGAGGACTCCGCCAGCACGACGCCGTGGGACTCCACCCGCACCGTGCGCGTCGAGCGGATGGCGTCGACCCGGGAGTACGGACTGCGCGGGTGGACGAAGACCTGCTCGTCCTCCTCGTACCAGGCGTCGAACGCGGACCACTCGAAGCGCACCGTGTCGTCCAGGCCGGCCACCTTGGCCGCCCCGAGCACCTTCGCCGCCCCGGCCCGCTCGACGTCGCCGACGCGGAGTCCGTAGCGCTTGGCGTCGCCCCGCGGCGTCTCCTCGGTCGCCTGCTCATCGACCAGGACGTCGGGCGCCACATCGGCCAGCGGAACGTAATACTGAGGAAACGGGGGCCACTCCCACACGTATCGGGCCGCCGTCGTGTCCACGACCGTCTTGCCGGCCAGGACGGCGCGGATCCGCCGTGGCACCGGCTCGACGTGGTTCGTCCTGGACGGGTGGTGCGGGGTAATCGGGCACCGGGCCTCCTCTCACGCTGACGTGATCACCTGCGACGTTACCGGGGCAGCTCGTCGGTCGGCCACGCGACTGCGCCAGCGCCGCAGGACCACGTTCAGGTGATGGCGAGCATGCGCTCGAGCGCCACCTTGGCCCATTCGGCCGTCTCGGCGTCGACCCTGATGCGATTGCGCACCTGACCTTCGGCCAAGCCCTCGAGGATCCAGGCCAGGTGCTGGGGGTCGATCCGCGACATGGTCGAGCACGGGCAGACGAGCGGATCGAGACAGACGACGGTCTTGTCGGGCGACTCGTCGTTGAGACGCTTGACCAGATGGATCTCGGTGGCCACGCCGATCACCGAGCCCGGCGGCGCCTCGTCGACGGCCCGGATGATGGCATCGGTCGAACCGATGACGTCAGCCGAGCTCCACGACCTCGTGCGCGCACTCGGGGTGGATCATGACGATCCCCTCGGGGTGCTCGGCCCGGAAGGCCTCGACGTGCTCGGGGCGGAAGCGCTGGTGCACCGAGCAGTGGCCCTTCCACAGGAGCAGCGTGGATTCCTTGACCTCGCGGTCGGTCAGTCCGCCCAAGGGCGGCCTCGGATTCCACACGCGCATGTCGTCGGCGCCGAAGCCGAGTTGGTAGCCGGTGTTGCGCCCGAGGTGCTGGTCGGGGAAGAAAAGGACGCGGCTCACCGCGCTCGAGCGCCCAGGTGAGCACGGCCCGGGCGTTGGACGACGTGCAGACCGCGCCGCCGTGCCTTCCCGACGAAGGCCTTCAGCGCGGCGGCCGAGTTCATGTAGGTCACCGGGATCAGCCCGTCGACGTCGATCACCCGGGCCAGGTCGTCCCAGGCCTCCTCGACCTGGTCGATGTCGGCCATGTCGGCCATGGAACAGCCGGCGTTCAGGTCGGGCAAGACACCTGTTGGTGGTCCCCGGTCAGGACGTCGGCCGACTCGGCCATGAAGTGGACGCCGCAGAAGACGATGAACTCTGCCTCCTCCTGTCCGGCGGCCAGGCGGGAGAGCCCGAAGGAGTCGCCCCGCGCATCGGCCCACCGCATGACGTCGTCGCGCTGGTAGTGGTGGCCGAGGATGAACACCCGCGAGCCGAGCGCCTCCTTGGCCTGGCCGATCATCCTGGCCAGCTCGTCGTCGGTCGCGGCGGTATAGCGCTCGGAGAGCGGCGCCTGGAGCCTGAGCATGTGGTCTGCCCCCTTTGAGGGAGAGCATCGATATGGCCGGCGGGGACAGCCTGGTCGCCCATCCGCGGGTATGTCGGCCTCGATGCGAGGTTGTGTGCCGGAAACCAGGCCGGCACCAGTCAGTGTAACGCCCACGTCGCAGGCGTGCGCGAGAGTGGGAGCGATGCAGTACCGGCCCCCCACGGGCTCCATCCCGGACGCACCGGGCTCGTACCAGTTCTACGACTCCGAAGGCCGAGTCCTCTACGTCGGCAAGGCGAAGTCGCTGCGCCACCGCCTGCCCAATTACTGGCAGGACTCGGCCAAGCTGATGCCTCGGACGGCCCAGATGGTCGCCCAGGCCGACCACGTCGAGTGGATCGTGGTCGACAGCGAGGTGGACGCGCTGATCCTGGAGCACTCGCTGATCCAGGCGCACCTGCCTCGCTACAACGTCCGCCTCAAGGACGACAAGAGCTACCCCTGGCTGGCCATCACCCTGAACGAGGAGTGGCCGCGCCCGGCGGTGGTGCGCGGGCGCAAGCGCAAGGGCGTGCGCTACTTCGGGCCCTACGGCCACGCCTACGCCATCCGCCAGACCCTCGACCTCTTGATCCGGAGCTTCCCCGTCCGCACGTGCTCGGAGACGAAGTTCAAGCGGCACGAGCGCCTGGGCCGGCCCTGCCTGCTCTACGACATCGACCGCTGCTCGGGTCCGTGCGTGGGCGCGGTGGACCACGAGGCCTACGACGGCTACGTCAACGACCTGATGCGGTTCCTCTCCGGCGACACCGAGCCCGTGCTGGCCAGTCTGGAAGCGGACATGCTGCGCCGCGTCGGACGAGCTCCAGTTCGAGCGGGCGGCACGCCTGCGGGACCGGATCACCGCCGTGCACAAGGCGGCCGAGACCCAGCAGATGGTCTCGGACCGGGCCGAGGACTTCGACGTCGTCGGGGTGGCCGAGGACCCCCTCGAAGCGGCGGTGCAGATCTTCCGGGTGCGCCGGGGCCGGGTGGTCGGCAACCGAGGCTTCGTGGCCGAGAAGGTCGAGGACCTCTCGAGCCCCGAGTTCGTGCGGACGATCGTGTCGCAGGTCTACGGCGACGAAGGGGCCGAGGTGCCCCGGCGGGTGCTGGTACCCGAACTGCCCGGCCGACCAGGAGCTGCTCGAGAGCTGGCTGCGCGCCGTGCGTGAGGGCCCGGTCGACTTCGCGGTGCCGCTGCGGGGGGCCAAGCGGGCCCTCCAGGAGACGGTGACCCGCTCGGCGAGCGAGGACCTGGCCCGCCATCGGTTGCGGCGGGCCTCGGACCACAACGCGCGCTCACGGGCGCTGACGGAGCTCCAGGGTGCCCTGGGTCTGCGTGAGGCCCCCCTCCGCATCGAGTGCTACGACATGAGCCACCTCCAGGGGACCGATTACGTCGGATCCATGGTCGTGATGGAGGACGGCCTGGCCAAACGCTCGGATTACCGCCGGTTCAAGGTCAAGTCCGTGCCCGGGAACGACGACTATGCAGCCATGGAGGAGGTGCTCACCCGGCGGCTCACGGCCCTCAAGATGGCGAAGGAGACGCCCGCCGGCGAGCGGCCGCGGCGCTTCGCCTACCGCCCCAACCTGCTGCTGGTCGACGGGGGGAAGGGGCAGCTGCACGTGGCCGAGCGGGTGGTCCGTGAGCTCGGGCTCGAAGGCGAGATCGAGCTGGCCGCCCTGGCCAAGCAATTCGAGGAGGTCTACCGCCCGGGTGATCCCGAGCCGATCCGCCTGCGCGCGGGGTTCGGAGGCCCTCTACCTGCTCCAACGGCTCCGAGACGAGGCGCACCGCTTCGCCATCACGTTCCATCGGGAGCGCCGGGCCAAGCGGATGACCAGGAGCCTGCTGGACGACATCCCCGGCCTGGGGCCCACCCGCAAGGCACGATTGGTCAAGGAGTTCGGCGGGGTCAACGCGGTCCGGGCGGCCAGCCTGGAGGAGCTGCTGGCCCCGTCCTGGCTGCCCGACAGCGTCGGTGTCGCCGTGTACGAGGGCGTGCGCAAGGCTGGAGGACGATGAGCGAGTTCGTCGTGGTGACGGGGATGTCGGGTGCCGGGCGATCGACCGCGGCTGCCGCGCTCGAGGATGTGGGTTGGTTCGTCATCGACAACCTGCCCGGCCGGCCTCATCATGAAGATGGTCGAGATGGTGGACCGGCCCGGGTCCGGCATCGAGCGCGTCGCCCTGGTGATCGGGCGGGGCGGCACCAACACCGGTCCCGAGTACTTCGACGACCTGCCCGACGTGCTCGACGAGCTGCGATCCACCCGCAAGCGCGTGCGCGTCGATCTTCCTCGACGCGCCCGGACGAGGTGCTGGTCCGCCGCTACGAGGGCACCCGCCGGCGCCACCCCCTGGCCGCCCGGGGCGTGGAGGAGTCGATCGCCGACGAGCGCAAGCTGCTCGAGCCGGTACGCGAGCGGGCCGACCTCATGATCGACACGGGCGAGTTGAACTCGAACCAGCTGCGCTCGCGGATCCTCGAGGCGTTCGGTGACGACGAGGAGCAGCACATGCAGACCTCGGTCGTCTCGTTCGGGTACAAGCACGGCATCCCGCTCGACGTCGACCTGGTCTTCGACTGCCGCTTCCTGCCCAACCCCTTCTGGGTCGAGGAGCTGCGTCCCTACAGCGGGCTCGACGAGCCGGTGCGTGAGTACGTCCTGTCCCAGCCCGAGTCGGTCTCGTTCCTCGAGAAGGTCGACGACCTGCTTGACCAGCATCCTCCCGGCCTTCGTCCGGGAGGGGAAGTCGTACCTGACCATCGCCATGGGCTGCACGGGCGGCCGGCACCGCTCGGTCGCGCTGGCCGAGGCGCTGGCCGACCGGCTGGCCGGGTCATGGCCAGGCCGCTGTCCGTCTTCCACCGGGACATCGACAAGTGAGCGAAGTCCGGCCGGCCGTCGTGGCCATCGGCGGGGGGCACGGCACCGCCGTGACCCTGAAGGCGGCCCGCCGCTATGCCGGGCTCCCTCACCGGGGTGGTGTCGGTGGCCGACGACGGCGGGAGCAGCGGACGCCTGCGCGAGCTGCTCAACGTGGTGGCGCTCGGCGACATCCGCAAGTGCCTGGTCGCCCTGGCCGACGAGGACTCCGCCCTGGCCCTCGCCTTCGAGCGCCGCTTCGAGGAGGGTGAGCTGGCCGGTCACGCGCTGGGCAACCTGATCCTGACGGGGCTGATCGACGCCACGGGCGATCTCGTGCTGGGCGTGCGCGAGGCGGCCCAGCTCCTCGGGGCGCACGGCGACGTGCTGCCGGCCACCACCGAGCCGGTCACGCTCAAGGCCGAGTCGGCCCAGGGCACGGTGGCGGGCCAGGTGGCGGTCATGGGGACGGGCGACATCCGGCACGGTCTCGCTGGTGCCCGACGACGCCGCGCCACCGCCGTTGGCGCTCGAGCGCATCGCCGAGGCGGACCAGATCGTGATCGGGCCCGGGTCCCTGTTCACCAGCGTGCTGGCCGCCGTGGCGGTGCAGGGCATCGCCGAGGCGGTGGCCTCAGCCCAAGCTCAGGTCGTCTACGTCTGCAACCTGCGTCCCCAGGTCCCCGAAACCGAGGGTTACGACGTGGCGGCCCACGTTGAGGCCCTGGCCAGGCACGATGTCACTGTGGACGTGGTCGTGTGTGACACCATCGGCGGCATGGCCATCGGCGCGACGGATGTGCCGGTCCACGACGTTCCCCTGACGGGCGAGAACACGCTTGTCCACAGCCCGGCCAAACTGGCGCAGGCGCTGTCGGGTCTGCTGGCATAGGCGGCCTGGTTGGCGGAGAGAGAGGGACGCAACATGACGGTGCGGGTCGGGATCAACGGCTTCGGGCGCATCGGGCGCAACTTCCTGCGCGCCGTGCTGGCCACCGGCGCCGACGTCGAGGTGGTCGGCGTCAACGACCTCACGTCGCCCGAGACGCTGGCGCACCTGCTGCGCTACGACTCCACCCAGGGCCGCCTGCTCCGTGCCGGTCCACGTCGAGGGCAGCGACCTGCTGGTCGGGGACCAGCCACATCCGGGTCATGGCCGAGCGCGAGCCCGAGCAGCTGCCCTGGGCCGACTCGGGGTCCAGGTCGTGATCGAGTCCACCGGCATCTTCACGAGCCGGGCCGCCGCGGCGGAGCACCTGGGCGAGACGGTGAAGCGGGTCATCATCTCGGCCCCGTCGGGCGACGCCGACGCCACCTTCGTCATCGGCGTGAACGACGAGCGACTTCGACCCCGACAAGGACGTCGTGATCTCGAACGCCTCGTGCACGACCAACTGCTTCGTGCCGATGGTGAAGGTGATCGACGACGCCTTCGACATCGTGAGCGGGCTCATGACCACGGTGCACGCCTACACCAACGACCAGAACCTGCTCGACCTGCCGCACAAGGACCTGCGCCGGGCGCGGGCGGCGGCGGCCAACATCGTGCCCACGCTCGACCGGCGCGGCCCGGGCCACCGGCCTGGTGCTCGCGGCCATGAAGGGCCGCCTCGACGGCACTCGCTGCGGGTGCCGGTGCCGGCCGGCTCCATCACCGACTTCACCGCCGTGGTGCAGGGCAACCCGTCGGTGGCCGAGGTCAACGCCGCCTTCGCCGAGGCCGCGGCCAAGCCGCCGCTGGACCGGGTGCTCGAGTACACCGAGGACCCGATCGTCTCGAGCGACATCGTCGGCTCGCCGGCCTCGTGCACCTTCGACGCCGGGCTCACCATGGTCATGCCGATCAACGACGAGCTGTCGCTGGTCAAGACGTTCGGCTGGTACGACAACGAGTGGGGGTACTCGAACCGCCTGGTCGACCTGACCGTCGCTGGTCGGCCCGGCTGATCGACATGGACGCCCCTGCCGCGGGCTCCCGCTCCTCGAGCGACCTCCCGACCCTCGAGGGCAAGCGGGTGCTGGTGCGGGTCGACTTCAACGTCCCGCTGCACATCGGCGTGCGCGGGACGGGCCACCGTGGCCGACGACTTCCGCATCACGGCCGCGCTGCCGACGCTGCGCGGCTGCTCGACGAGGGCGCCGAGGTGGTGGCGGCCTCGCACCTGGGCCGGCCCGGCGGGCGCACCGGACCCGCGCTGGGAGATGGACCCGGTGCGCGAGCGCCTCGACGCGCTGTGCCCGGGCGTCACGCTGACCGAGAACCTGCGCTTCGACCCGGGCGAGAAGGCGAACGACCCCGCCTTCGTGCAGCGCCTGATCGACGGGTACGACGCCTACGTCGACGAGGCCTTCGGGGCGGCGCACCGCAAGGACGCCTCCATCGTCGGGCCGCCGCAGTTCCTGCCCAGCGCGGCGGGCCTGCGCTTCGCCCGGGAGGTCGAGGTGCTCGGCGGCCTGCTCGCGCGCCCGGCGCGGCCCTTCGTGGCCGTGGTCGGCGGGGCCAAGGTGGCGGACAAGCTCGAGGTGCTCAAGGTCCTGGCCACCAAGGTGGACACGCTGATCGTCGGCGGCGGCATGGCGTTCACCTTCCTGGCGGCCCGCGGGCAGCACGTCGGCAACTCGCTCCTGGACGAGACGCACCTCGAGGACTGCCGGGCGCTGCTGGAGTCGGGCGTCGAGCATCCTGCTGCCGACCGACACCCGGGCCCTCGAGCCGGGCGGCACCTTCGGCCCGCCGTCGGAGGGGCACGGGCCGCGGGGGAGCGTCAAGGTGATCGAGGGCGACCTGCCCGACGGCTGGACCGGCCTCGACATCGGGCCCGACACGGCGGCCGCCTTCGCCGCCGCGGTGGCCGAGGCGGGCACGGTGCTGTGGAACGGCCCGCTCGGCGCGTTCGAGGACCAGCGCTTCGCCGAGGGCACCAAGGTGGTGGCCCAGGCCGTGGCCGAGTCTCCCGGGCTTCTCGGTGGTCGGCGGTGGCGACAGCGCCAGCGCCCTCGAGGAGCTCGGGCTCTGACCGACCGGATCGGCTACCTGTCGACCGGCGGCGGCGCGTCGCTGTCCTTCATCGAGTCGGAGGGCCACCTCCCGGGGATCGACGCCCTGCGCCAGGCGCCCGAACGCGCCGCGAGGGGTGACGGCCCGCCGCCCGCTGGTCAGCGGGAACTGGAAGATGCACCACGACCACATCGAGGCGCTGCACACGGTGCGCGACCTCGGCCTGCGGCTCAAGCCCGAGGACGTCGCGCGGCTCGACGTCTCGGTCCACCCGCCCTTCACCGACCTGCGCACGGTGCAGACGCTGGTGGAGAAGGAGCACATCCCGCTCGCGCTCGGCGCCCAGCACTGCTCGGACGAGGACGCCGGGGCGCGCACGGGCGAGGTGAGCCCGCGCATGCTGGCCCGGCTCGGGACCGCCTACGTGATCGTCGGGCACTCCGAGCGGCGCACGCTCTTCGGCATGGACGACGCCACGGTGGCCGCCACCCTGCGGGCGGTCCTGCGCCACGAGATGACGCCGATCGTCTGCGTGGGGGAGACCGACGAGCAGCGCGAGCGGGCCAGACCGAGAGCGTGCTGGAGGAGCAGGTGCTGGCCGCCCTGAGCGGGCTGGCGCCCGAGATCCTGGCGGGCCTGGTCGTGGCCTACGAGCCGATCTGGGCCATCGGGACCGGCCAGGCGGCCACCGCGATGGACGCCGAGGACGCCTGCGTGTTCATCCGCTCCCTGGTGGCGAAGGTGGGGGGCGACGAGGCGGCGGCGGGCGTGCGGATCCAGTACGGCGGGCTCGGTGAACGGCGAGAACGCGGCCGACCTGATGGGCGAGCCCGACGTGGACGGCCTGCTGGTGGGGGGGGCCAGCCTGGAGGCGGCGAAGTTCACCGACATCATCCGGGCCAGCGCCGCCTGCTACCGTTCCTAGCCCGAGCAGGGCGAATCGCCGTCGCGCGAGCTGGAGGATCTCCGTGTTGGCAACCGACACGTCACCTGGGTGTACATCGTCATCGAGGTGCTGAGCGCGCTCGGGCCTGATCTTCCTCATCCTGATGCACAGCGGCAAGGGCGGCGGCCTGTCCGACATGTTCGGCGGCAGCGTCGGCGCGGCCGCCCAGGGCTCGACGGTGGTGGAGCGGAACCTGGACCGCATCACGGTCACGGTCGCCATCATCTTCGCCTTCACCACGGTCACGCTGGATCTCCGGCTGCAGTGACGGGCCGGGGCCGACGCCCCCGGCGCTGGCGCGGGCTGGTCGGGCTCGTCCTCGGCAGCGCTGGGCCGTGCTGGCTGTCGGCCTGCGGCGGGCGCGCGGAGCGGGCAGCACGACGGTCACCTACGTCGGCGTGGCCGGCGGCGCCATCTCCTTCGGCATGACCGAGAGCGTGACCGGCTGCAACCCGAACACGCCGACGGGTGACACGCCCGGGACGCTGACGGTGCTCGGTGCCGTCCTGCCCAGCCCGTTCGTCGTCGACGCCAACGGGATCGCCGCAGGCCAACTCGGAGCTGATCGCTCAGGCCGAGCCGATCAACCTCAATCCCCAGACGGTCGTCTACACCTTGAACCCCAAGGCGGTGTGGTCCGACGGCGTGCCGATCACGGCGGCCGACTTCAAGTACGCCTGGGAGCAACAGCGCGGCGATCCCGACGGGTCCTCGACCGACGTGGCGAGCATCGCCGGCTACCGCGACATCGCGTCGGTGACCGGGTCCAACGGCGGCCACACGGTCACGGTGAAGTTCAAGAACACGCTTCGCCGACTGGCAGATCGCTCTTCTCCAACCTCGTGCCGGCGCACGTCATGGAGAAGGTGGGCTGGAACCCCACCTGCTCCGACAGTGAGACCCGGCATCGACCTCTCGGGCGGGCCCTTCGAGATCGCATCGGTCTCGGGCTCGACCATCCGGCTGGTGCAGAACCCGAAGTGGTGGGGCACGCCGGCCAACGCCAAGTCGATCACGGTGCACATCGCCTCCTCGACGGACGCAGCTGGCCCAGTGGATGAGCACGGGCTACGTGCAGGTGGCGGAACCGTCCACGGTGACGCCGTCGTTCCTCACCGAGATGACGGGACTGCCCGGGCGCGCAGAGCGACGTCGACACCTCCAACACGCTGCTCCAGCTCGACATGGCGAGCTCGCTCGACGCTCGACTGTCGCCCGACCTGCGCACGGCCATCGCCCTGTCGATCAACCGCCAGGACCTGGTGAACCAGCAAGTGAGCTGGGCGGTGCCGGGGATCGCTGCCGGCGGACAGCCACGTCTACGTGCAGGGTCAGCCGGGCTACAAGCCGGCCCCCATCGCGACGGTGCCGACGACGACCATCCCCGTGCCCGACTCGTCGACGTCGACCACGGTCATCGGGGCGGGGGGCAGCGTGAACTTCCCGGTGACGCCGGTGCCGGAACAGGCGGCCGCCTTCGTCGCGGCGGCCGGGCTGGTCAAGACGGCGAGCTCGCCGTTCTACCACTCCGCCTTCGGCGTGCCCTTCACGTTGCACATGGTGGTGGACGAGAGCGACCCGTGGGCGGCGGCGGCCGCGCCGACGATCCACGACGAGCTCGAGGACGCCGGGTTCGACACGACGATGACGACGGCGCCGACGGCGACGGCGGCGGGGCAAGCTGCTGGCCGGCGGGCTCGGCCGACCTGGCGCTGATGCCGGTGACCTTCAGCCCGTACCCGAGCCAGACCCTGGCCTGGTACACGACGAACTCTCGGGCCCGCCGGGCAAGAACGGGTCGGCAGAACTGGACCGGCTACGACAACACGCAGTTCGACCAGCTGGTGCAGACGGCCTCGCAGCAGCTCAACCCGGACACGGCCGGCGGCGATCTACCAGCAAGCGGACACCCAACTGTGGGACCAGATGGTGTCGCTGCCGCTCTACGCCGAGCCGAGCGCCCTGGTCGTGGAGCAGGACGATCGGCGGGGTGACGCAGACGCCGCTCGAGCACCAGCCTGCTCTGGTACGCGCAGCAGTGGGCGGTCCGCCAGCCGGAGTCGACCAGCAACACGACGCCGTCCCTGCCGGGGCAATAGGCCTTTGGGGAGCGATCAGGCCGCGGAAGGCTCGGGCCCTGCGGTGGACTGGGATCCACCGCGTGCGCTAGCATTCTCGGACGCCTGATTTCAGGTGTTCGCCCGTCGGAGTGGCGGAATAGGCAGACGCGCCAGCTTGAGGGGCTGGTGCCCGCAAGGGCGTGGGGGTTCAAGTCCCCCCTCCGACACCCGTTGTGACCAGGAAAAACGCTCCGGTCTCAGTGGCCGAGCGCTTGCGCATCGCCGGGCCGTTGAACCCACGTTGAATAGCGAGATTCAACGAGGCCTGATGTGGACCACTTCGGCGCCTCTCAGGGACGGCGTTGAAGCAACGCGCCGAGGCGGTCCGCGATCTCGCGGTGACGTTCGGACGTGGCGTGCTGGTAGCGAAGTGCCGCGGTATGGGTACTGTGACCGAGGCGGTGCATCAGCTCGGGGAGCGTGGCGCCGGCACCGCGGCCCATGTTGCGCCTGAGCCGCGCAGGTCGTGGAAGTGCAAGCCCGTCACTCCAGCCGTGCGACAGCTCGGCCCAGCGCGGGCGGAACTTCGTCCGTCCGCAGGGGATGACCCTCGGGCTGGTGAACAGCAAGGCGTCGGCCTCGGCGCCCACGTACTGGGCCAGGTGGTCCTCGAGGATCGGGACGAGCTCGGCCGGGACGTCGACCGTGCGGCCGCTGTCCGTCTTGGGCGACTTGAACACGGTTTTGCCGCCGGACAACTCGACGAGCTGCTCGACGACGTGGATCTTGCGGTGGAGCAGATCGACCCGGGAACGCCGGAGTCCGGCTAGCTCCCCGAACCGAAGGGAACACCAGGCGCCCAGAGCATGACCAGGGCCCGGTACTGCGGCTCGATGGCGTCCGCGATGGCGAGGCACCTGTCGGGCATGGCCATGGGCCGCTCCGGCGCGGTCTCCTTGCCGGCGCCCTTGATCCGGCACGGTTGGCGGGATCTTCTCGTCGTCCACCGCCACGTTGAAGATGATCCTGCAGCAGCCGGTACGCCTTGTCGGGCTGTGTGCTCCGAGGTGGTCGTTGCCCGAGCTTCGGCCAGCCACGTCCGCACCGTCTCCGGATCGTCTCCGAGGGCAACGTCGCCGAAGGTCGGCTCGAGCCAGCGCCGCCACGAGCAGGTCGTACAGCTCCGCCGTGGTGGGGGAGAGCGGCCGACCGTTCCGACCGACACCGAGGCCAACCAGCGCTTGCGTACGCGCCGACCGTCTCGCGGCTCGGCTCAGGCGGCCGCCAGTTCCCCTTAACGATGTCCGAGAGATGGTCGACAGCCATGCGTCGGCGTCGGCGACCGTGGCGAACGTCGTTTCACCGGCCCGGCGCTTGCCATCGGGGCGCAGAGGACGCCCGGTATCGACCTGACGTCAGCTGGGAGACGTTGCCAAAGGTGCGGCGACCCTTGCGTCTCCGGTTGTTGTCATTGCTCCGCTCCTTCTGTCGAAATTCAGGTCGACGTTTCCGTCGTTCGTCTTCGGGAAGTTCCGGCCGAACGTCGCCAGTTCATCGTCGTGAGTGATTTCACCGCGGTCGGTACTGGTCCCAGGCATTGGTTGAACGGGCCCGCCAATCGGCCTGCGGCTGACGCGCCCTGTTCCTGCTCCTCAGGAGACAGCGCCGCCCACTTCTGCTCAAGGACGTCTTGATACAGTCTGTAGGCCTTGTCGGTGACGCTGCCGCCGGCTTTCCCGCGCGGTCGGGGTCAGGTACTCGTTCCTGGCCGTTGCGATGAGCTTGGCACTGATCCCGGCTCACAGCCGAGCTCTTGGCGAGGACGTCAATCTGATTGTGACGACCCAGAGTCTCGACGTACAGAAGGGCGAGCCTGGCCAGTCGGACAGCACGGTCGTCGGAGGGGACGGGACCATGGGCCAGAGCGGTCATCCGATGGCGGGCAGTGCTCGCCGGACCGAGCGACTTGACGAAAGGATCGAACTGGTCGCGCAGGTGCCGCCGGGCAGCACGTTCGAGTGCGCCGATCGGGACGTGTTGAAGCTCCCACGCCGCCCAACTGTGGCGACCTGTCGCCGCGGTGGATCTCGAGCCCGGCAAGAGCACCGTCACCGCCCAGATGGGACGTGGAAGCGGTAGCCGGCCCACTGGTCGGACGGGGCAGTCAGAATATCGACCCACGCCGGATCCATCGAATTGGAAGACCCCAACCATCGACGGCTCGTTGTAGGGGATTGACCCTTTGCCTGAGGCGACACTGGGCATACCTTACAAAACTATGGATGACAGGTCAAGCCACGACGCTACGCCTTCCCGACTGCTCGATTACGACGGCGCCGCCCCGATTCTGGTTGCACGCCGCTGCTGGTCCCGCAAGCTGGTCGAGACTCGCCAGCTTGAGTCCGTGAAGGTTGGCCGGTACATCCGGATCGAGCCGGCGGCAATCACCCGCTACATCGAAGCCCATCGTCGGCCGGCTGTCTGATGGCGGAGACCACCACGTTGTCCACCAAGGACGCCACCTCGTTGGTGGACGGCATCCGGTCCTCGTTCGAGAAGGCCTGGGGCAACTATGCCGATGGCTGCGAGCAACTGGTCCAGGCCTACCAGGGCCGCGCCGGGAAGCCCTGAGCCTCGAGCTGGGCCGAGTTCGTCACTCACACCCTCGACGTCGACCACCTGAAGATCCCGAAGACCGAACGGCTGGCCATTGTCGCTGCGCTTCGAGATGGGGGCCTGAGTGTGCGAGAGGTCGCCGCGGCGACGGCACTCGGACGTCCTGACAAGGCCGCACGGTGAGCCTCACGGTCGAGACATGCGGCCGAATGGTCGACACGGATTCAGGGGTCATTGGCCGTGA
>CAVSEB010000034.1:0-104097 GCA_963726855.1 uncultured Acidimicrobiaceae bacterium | reverse complement strand
ACCTGGAGCCCATTGAGGTGAACATCTTCCGGGGCGCCCAGCTCGACGAGGACCGCCAGCGGGTGTTCGGCGGCCAGGTGGCCGGGCAGGCGCTCATGGCGGCGGGCCGCACGGTCGAGCACGGCCGGGTGCACTCGCTCCACTCGTACTTCCTGCGACCCGGCGACCCGACCGTGCCCATCCTCTACGAGGTCGACCGCATCCGCGACGGCCGCTCCTTCACCACCCGCCGGGTGGTGGCGATTCAGCACGGCCGCGCCATCTACAACATGGAGGCGTCGTTCCACGACATCGAGGAGAGCGCCATCACGCACCAGTTCGCCATGCCCGAGGTGCCCGACCCCGATTCGCTGCCGACGTTGTGGGAGCGGCTCCAGCCGTTCCGAGAGGAGCGGGCCGAGTGGTTCGAGAAGCCGCATCCGATCGACCAGCGCCACATCGGCGAGCTGCCCTGGCACCACAAGGTGGCCGCGCCGGGCCCTACCACCGCCTGTGGATCCGGGCCGACGGGGACCTGCCCGACGACCCGCTGCTGCACGCCTGCGTGATCACCTACGCCTCGGACATGTCGCTCTTCGACACCGTGCTCATGCCGCACGAGGTGAACTGGGACGACCCCGACTTCATGGGGGCGAGCCTGGACCACTGCATGTGGTTCCACCGTCCCCTGCGGGCCGACCGCTGGATGCTCTACGACATGGACTCGCCCGCGGCCGCCGGCGGGCGTGGCCTGGCCCGGGGTTTTCTCTTCAACCGGGAAGGCGACCTCTGCGTCTCGCTGACCCAGGAGGGCCTGGCCCGCCTGGTCAGGAGCGGGGACTCGGGCTGACGACGAGGACCCGGGGCCGGCCTCGAGGTCCTGGCTAGCGGACCCATGGAGACGTAGTCCCGGGGGTCGGACCCGATGTAGAGCTGGCGGGGCCGGGCGATCTTCGAGTCCTGGTCGAGCATCTCCTGCCAGTGCGACAGCCAGCCCGCCGTGCGGGGGATGGCGAAGAGCACCGGGAACATCTCGAGCGGGAATCCCATGGCCTGGTAGATGAGGCCGGAGTAGAAGTCGACGTTGGGGTAGAGGCGCCGCGAGGTGAAGTACTCGTCGTTGAGGGCGATCTCCTCGAGCTTGAGGGCGATGTCGAGCAGCGGGTTCTTGCCCGTGACCTCGAACACCTCGTCGGCCGTGCGCTTGATGATCTTGGCCCGTGGGTCGTAGCTCTTGTAGACGCGGTGTCCGAAGCCCTGGAGACGCCCGCCCGATCCCGCCTTCACCGAGGCGATGAAGTCCGGCACGTTCTCGATGCTGCCGATGTCGGTCAGCATCCGGATGACGGCCTCGTTGGCCCCGCCGTGGCGCGGGCCGTAGAGCGCGGCCGCGGCGGCGGCGGTCGCCGAGTAGGGATCCGAATGCGAGGAGCCGACGACCCGCATGGCCGTGGTCGAGCAGTTCTGCTCGTGGTCGGCGTGGAGGATGAAGAGGACGTCGAGGGCCCGGGCCAGGACGGGGTCGGCCTCGAAGCGTGGCTCCGCCACCTTCCAGAGCATGGACAGGAAGTTCGGAGCGAAGTCGAGCGAGTTGTCCGGGTAGACGAAGGGCATGCCCACGCTGAAGCGGTGGGCGGCGGCGGCCAGGGTGGGCATCTTGGCGATGAGCCGGATGATCTGCTTGTTACGCGACTCGAGGTCGAAGATGTCCTTGGCGTCGAGGTAGAAGGTCGAGAGGGCGGCCACGGCCGAGACCAACATGCCCATCGGGTGGGCGTCGTAGTGGAAGCCCTCGAGGAAGCGCTTGCGCACGTTCTCGTGGATGAACGTGTGGTACGTCACCTCGTGCTTCCACTGGGTGAACTGCTCCTCGTTCGGCAGTTCGCCGTTCAGCAGGAGGTAGGCCACCTCGAGATAGGTCGACTTCTCGGCCAGCTGTTCGATCGGATAGCCCCGGTAGCGCAAGATGCCGGCGTCACCGTCGAGGTAGGTGATGGAGCTCTCACAGGCCGCGGTCGACATGAAACCGGGATCGAAGAACCACACCCCGGGGAGGAGCTTGGCCCACTCCTCCGCCGATACCCCCCCGTTGGCGATCGGGATCTCAATGGACTCCCCACTGCGATTGTCCGTGATCGTGATGCTCTCGGCCACGTGAGAGGCCCTCCAATCCCTGGTATTCGATGCCTCTCGATCCTATGACCACCATGTGCGGGCGGTCGACACGCGCCCCCCGGGCCGGCGCGGCCCGGCCCAGGCCCAGGTCAGGCTCAAGTCGCCGGGGAGACCTGCACCGTGCTCTGGGTGGCGGTGCCCAACGGTGGAGGTCTGCCCGGGCGGCAGGACGATCGAAATGTTGAGCACGTACGTCGTTCCCGGCTTGACCCCGAAGGCTGACCGGGGGCAGGCCGACGGTGCTGCCCAGCGCGACCGCGGCGGTGAGGGTCCGGGTGTCGGTCGCCCCCGTCGTCTGGTTGGCCAAGGAGACGCGCACCGAGGCACGGCGCTCGTCGACCGAACCCTCGTTGGCCACCACCACGCTCACCTCGAACCGCGTGACCGGGCTGATCACCAGCACGCCGGCGGCGGTGCCCTGCGGGGTGGGCAGGGCGGGCGGGTTCAGCCGCACGGTGCGCAACACGAGATTGTGGGTGACGGCCAGCGTGCTCGACGTCGCCATGAGGTCGACCGTGGCCGCCACCGTGCCCACTTGCCAGTCCTGGGGGTCGCTGATCCAGAGCGAGGCGGGCAGCCGGCCGTGCCCCGATGCTGCGACGAGCGAACGACGCACCGTGCGGTACTGCGCGTCCGGCGCGGCGGAGCAGCGCGCCCGCCGCGGCGATCCGGTTGCTCGCCTGGGTGGCCGACACGGTGGGCGAGGACGACGCGACGGTGGTCGCCAGCGCGCCGGGCTGCCGGCGGGCGGGTTCGGTGTGCAGCCCGAGGAAGCCGTCGAGGGCGGTGCGCAACTCGCTCCATCGCCTGCGCTCGTTCGGCGAAGACCTCGGCGAACTGGCCGCCGAGCGACTGCGGCGACGCGCCGCCTGCGGCCAGGTCGGCCTTGGACGACTCGTCGGACGTCTGACGCACGGCGCTGTCGAGGCTCTCCTGGAGCACCTGGCGGCTCTGGCTCGGCAGGTCGCCGACGAGCGTGCGCACCTCGGCTGCGCTGGCGTTGGACTGATCGGCCACGACCGAGCCGAGCGAGGCCAGGGTGCGGTTGGAATTGGAGTCGTAGCCGCCGGACTGGCGCGAGACCTGGGTCAGTCCTCCGACGACGAGGGCGACGACGATCACGGCCGCGACGAGCAGCACGACTGGTCGGGCGGATGAGCGACGACGCGCGCGCGCCGGTGTGCCCTGCGTGGCGACATCGCCACGAAAAGCTACTGCCAGTGGTGCCGGATTACACCGCGAGGAACGACGAGTCCGACGTGCTGTCGGCCGTCGTGAGCGTGCTGGCGCTCGAACGCCACTGCACGGTGGGGGCGATGGCCCGCACGTCCACCCGGTCCCGATGGTGCTCCACCAGCCCGAGCATGTCCCGAATCACGTCGTCGGTCAGCAGGTGGGGCTGCAGCCCGAGGTCGAGCAACTTGGTGTTGGCGGCGTTGAAGTAGTGCTCTTCGTTCTCGACCCGGGGGTTGGCCAGGCCCTCGGCGATCTCGACCCGGCTCGGGCAGACCCGCTTGACCATCTCGGCCATGTCGCGTACCGAGAAGGACTCGGTGAACTGGTTGAAGACGCGGAACTCACCGCGGTCGGCCGGATTCTCGACGGCCAAGGTCACGCAGGCCAGGGTGTCGCGGATGTTGAGCATGCCCCGGGTCTGACCACCGGCGCCGTAGACGGTCAGCGGGTGGCCGGTGACGGCCTGCACGCAGAAGCGGTTCAGGACGGTGCCGAACACGCCGTCGTAGTCGAAGCGAGTGGCCAGCATCGGGTCCAGGTCCGTCTCCTCGGTGGACTGTCCGTAGACGATGCCCTGGTTGAGGTCGGTGGCCCGCAGGCCCCAGATGCGACAGCCGAACATGATGTTGTGGCTGTCGTGCACCTTGGACAGGTGGTAGAAGGACCCGGGCTGCTTGGGGTAGGGCAGCACGTCGGTCCGCCCCTTGTGCGTGATCTCGATGAAGCCCTCTTCGATGTCGATGTTGGGGTAGCCGTACTCCCCCATCGTCCCGAGCTTGACGAGGTGGATGTCGGGATCGATCTCCTGAATCGCGTACATGACGTTCAGGTTCCCGACGACGTTGTTGACCTGTGTGTAGACCGCGTGCTCGCGGTCGATCATTGAGTAGGGAGCCGAACGCTGCTCACCGAAGTGGACGATGGCGTCGGGCTGGGTCTCGGCCACCACGCTGTAGGTGAAGGCGGCGTCGGTCAGGTTTCCGACGCGGACGTTGACGGCGTGCCCGGAGATCTGCTCCCACTTGGTCACCCGGTCCTGGAGCGAGGCAATGGGCACGAGGCTGTCGACACCCATTTCGCGGTCGTACTCACGCCGCACCATGTTGTCCACGACCGTCACCACGTGGCCGCGAGCGGAGAGGTGCAGGGCAGTGGGCCAACCGAGGTAGCCGTCTCCTCCGAGAACCAGAATCTTCATCCCTCACCTTTGTTTTTCACTCAGGCTCCGCTTTTGTTACGGAGATATTTCATTCCAGATCATCGTTCAAAAACCTGAATGCAAGCTGTGATAGGCCTGTAAATTACTTGATCTCGCTGAAATTTCTGCAAAGACTCGCCCAGGAAGCGTGATCGACTGTGATTTCGTGCGTGACTACCCAGGACACGCACGAAAATCGCGCGAATCATGCGGACGGGCCCGACCCGTCCGACCAGAGCGACCGGCGCAAACCGGAGGCCCGGGTGATCGGGCGTTCGACCGCCGCCCTGATCGGCTCCTCGGTGCCGACCAGGATGAGTCGCTCCTGGGCCCGCGTCACCGCCGTGTAGAGCAGCTCGCGGGTGAGCAGTCGGGAGCCGGCACCGGGCAGCAGGAAGGCCACCGTGTGGAACTGCGAGCCCTGGCTCTTGTGCACGGTCATGGCGTAGACGGTGTCGACGGCGGCGAGCCTGGTCGGGCTGACCTGGGCGATGGTGTCGCCCCGCTCGAAGGCGGCGACCAGTCGCTCGTCGCCGGCCGCAACCACGACCCCGGTGTCGCCGTTGAAGAGCTGCAGCCCGTAGTCGTTCTCCGTCACGATGAGCGGACGGCCCACGTACCAGTCCGCACCGCTGGCGAACCCGAACCCCTCCACGTCGGCCCGCAGCCAGTTCTCGACGTGCTGCATCCATGCGGTGACGCCCTCGGGTCCACGCCGGTGCGCGCACAGGAGCCGGAACCGGCCCAGCGCCTCGATGGCCGCATGGGCCTCGCCCGCCCGGGCCGCATCGATCACGGCCCGACCCTCTTCCACGGCCAGGCGGCGTACGCCTCGGAGCGCCTCGAGCGCAGCGGGCTGGGCCGCATCGACGGGAATCCATTCCACGTTCGAGTCGCCCCGCCCGAGGACGGCGAGCACGGCATCGGCGTCGCCCCGTTGGATGGCCTCGGCCAACTCGGCAATGGCGCCGCCGTAGCGATGGACCCGGCGCAGGACGACGATGCCGTCGCCCACCGGGGCCGGGTCGGCCACGTTCGGCGGCACCGCTTTGACCGGTGACCGCGGCCAGCTCGTCCCGGGCTGCCTCGCCCATGCAGATGCCGAGCGAGGCGGGGCCGACGATGTCACCCAGCACGGCGCCGGCCTCCACCGAGGCCAGCTGCTCGGGGTCGCCCACCAGGATGAGCCGGGCTTCGGGCCGCACCGCCTCCGACCAGGCGGGCCATCATCGAGAGCGAGACCATCGAGGTCTCGTCGACCACGACCACGTCGTGCGGGCAGCCGGTTCAGCCGGTTGTGCCGGAAGCGGGTCCGGTTGCCCGGGTTGAAGCCGAGGAGCCGGTGCAAGGTCAGCCCGGTCAGGGCACCCAGCCGGCTCTTCACCCCATCGTCGACCGCCATGGTTCCCGCACCCGCCCGCACCGCCTCTTCGAGACGGGCGGCCGCCTTGCCGGTCGGCGCGGCCAGCGCGACGAGAGGAGGCCGCCGGCCCGCCGCGGACGCCTGTTCGTCGAGGAGAGCGAGCACGCGGGCCACCGTGGTCGTCTTGCCGGTCCCCGGACCGCCGGCCACGACCGAGACCGGCCGGAGCACCGCCACGGCCGCCGCCATGCGTTGGAGGTCGGGCTGCGCTCGTTCCCGTCGAAGAGGCGGGTCAGGCCCGAGGCGAGGAGGGCCGGATCCACGCCGCCCGCCGGTGCGGCGGCCCGCTCCCTCAGGTCGTTCGCCACCTGCTGCTCGTCGGTCCACAACCGATCGAGGTAGAGGGTCGAACCCACGAGGTGCAGAGGGCGGTCGTCGCCCACGAGCGGGCTCCCGGCCAGCGCGGCCAGCCACTCGGCGGGATCGGGCCACGGCAGCTGGTCGAGGTCGTCCGGCGCGTCGGTGTCGGCGTCCGCCGTGGCCCGCACCGTGGCCAGGTCCACGCACACGTGCCCCAGGCGTGGGGCCCGGGCCGCCAGGGCAGCGGCGAGCGCGACCCGATCGTCGGTGACCGCACCCAGCCGGCCCAGGCGCCGCGCCACATGCACGTCCGACGTCGTGAGCACACCGGCGCGGTTGAACACGTGCAGCAACCCCGACGCGCCGAGGGCCAGCGCGGCGTCGAACGTGTCGGTTGCCTCGACGATCGTCACGGCGCGCCTTGGTCGAAGAGGTCGCTCAGTGCGGTCACCAGCGCGGCGGGCGGGCGCCACGACCAGATGCCGCAGGGCTGGTCGTCGAAGGTCGTCGGCTCCTCGGCGCTCATGCCACGGACGAACAGGTAGAGCACGCCGGCCAGGTTGGTCTCGGGCTCGTACCCGGGCAGGCGCCAGCGCAGGTAGCGGTGCAGCGCGACCGAGTAGAGGAGGGCCTGCAGCGGGTAGTGGGCGGCCACCATCTCGGCTTGCAGTGCTTCGGGCCGGTAGTGCCACGCCGTGAGCGTCTCCTCGGGCCGAGCCCAACCTGTTCGTCTTGTAGTCCGCCACGACAATAGCGGTCACCGGCCAGACGGAAGACGAGGTCGAGGCTTCCGGTCAGGTAGCCGCGCAGCATGGCGTGCAGGGACGGATCGCGCAGACGGCTGGCGTAGCGGGCCACGGGGTCGTGCGGCGGGAGATGCGCTTCGAGCAGGTCGGCCACCGCCCCCACGTGCAGAGTGGTGACCGGCGCGTCCCCGCCCACCAGCGGGATCTCGAAGGTCAACTCGTCCAAGCGGTCCCGGCGGGTGATGTCGCGCAGGGCGACCCCGTCCGCCAGGGGACCGAGCGGCGCCGCGATGGCCCCGCACAACCCGGCCACGACTGCCTCGGTCCCACCCAGATCGACGTTGCGCCAGGTGGTCTCGCGCTCGAGGGCCTCGCCGACCGCCGAGGCCAGGTCGGGCGCCTCGAAATCGAGTCGCTCGAAGACGCTGTGCACGACCGTCCCGACCAAGGCACCGCCGGGCATGTCGGCCAGACCGAGGGCCACCGCACGGGCCCCCTCGGCCAGGAGCGTCGGTGCCACTTCGTCGAACACCGGCAGCGCCAGGACCTCCTCGTCGGAGGTGAAGCGCTGCTCGGGTTCGCTCCCGATGGCCGGCTGGTCGTGGGAGGCCGCCGTGATGCTCGAGTACGAGGCCCGACGCCATTCGGTGTCGAGCGTGCGGTCGAAACGCGCCGCCTCGAGCCTGGGCGGAGCGCCGCTGTCGACCTGCCACCGCACCGCGGGCGGTGCCCCCACCCGCTCGACCGCCACCCGAGGACCGAGCGCCCGGGCGGCCGCCTCGACCTCGTCGTCGCTGCGCACCTTGGCCCCGTAGGGCGGGACGAGCCCGTCGGGATCCCGGTCGAAGAGCAGTCGGGCCAGCGGTGAATGCTGGCTGTCCATGGCGCCGGCCCACCACACGATGGCCTGGTGACACGCCCGGGTCAGCGCGACGTAGAGCAAGCGGAGGTCCTCGCCCCGACCTTCTTCGAGTTCGAGTTTCTGGTGCTTGTTGAAGTCGTTGCCCTCGTGGGCCACGTCGATGGTCCGACGGTTGGCCTGGGCCGGGTCGTGAAACACCGGCACTTCGGACGTCGAGCCACGACCGTCCCAGGTCGCCGGGCAGTAGACGATCGGGAACTCCAGGCCCTTGCTGCGGTGGATGGTGATCACCTGGACCGCCTCGGCATCCGACTCCAGCCGCCGAGCCCGCTCCTCGTTCTCGGTGTCGCGCGCCGCGTCGTGGATGCGCCGTCCCAGCCAGGTGGCCATCGCCGTCGGGCCGAAGCCCTCGGACACGCCCGCCTCGTGCAGCAGCTGGGCGATGTGCCGGAGGTCGGTCATGAAGCGCTCCCCCGACGACCGCTCGAGGACGCGCCGAGGGACGTCGCGCGCACTGCTCACCGTTTCGAACAACGAAGCGATGCCCTGGTCGCGCAGGAGGGCCGCCCACTGGTGCAGGGACCAGTGCAGGTCCTCCCATGTCTCCTCCGGGGCCGAGGCCACCTCCTCGGCCGTCCAGCCGACGAAGCACGTCAGAGCGACGAGCGAGGCCCGATCGCGTGCCGTCGGGCGCTCGAGCGCCTCGAGCAGCTGCAGCCACTCCTGGGCCGGCTCGGTGGAGAAGACCGAGCCCGATCCCCCGATCACCGCCGGCACACCGACCGCGTGCAATGCGTCGCGCACCATGGTCGCGTGCGAGTTCGTCCGAACGAGGACCGCGATGTGACCCGGATTCAGTGTCGTGCGCTCGGTTTCGGTCCCGTCCCGGCGCCGGGTGACGATCTGCGGGCGCGCCTCGAGCATCTGCACCACGTCCGCGGCCAGGTCCCGGGCGATCAGGGCCCGCGGCGTCGGGCACCTTGGGCTGCGCCTTCTTGGCGGTGAGCGCGACGAGCCCGTCGCCGGCATGGAGGATGCGGAAGCGAAGCGGCGCCGCCTCGGGTGCGTCGACGAGGCGCGACTCCTGGTGGGCGTCCGCGGCGCGGATCGGACGATAGGCGATGTCGGCGTAGCCGAGCTGCGCATCGGCGAAGAGCGCGTCGTAGGCCTCGAGCAGCCCCTGGTCGCTTCGCCAGTTCACGTCCAGCGTCCACTCGGACTGGACCACCTTGTTGGCGTCGAGGTAGGCGTGCACGTCGGCTCCGCGGAAGGCGTAGATCGCCTGCTTGGGGTCGCCGATCAGCACGAGGGTCGCGTCGCCGGCCTGGCCGAAGGCGCGGTGCATGATGTCCCACTGCACCGGGTCGGTGTCCTGGAACTCGTCGACCAGGACGACGTCGTAGCGCTCCCGCAGACGGGCGCAGGCCACCGGGCCGCGCACGTCGTCGAGCAGGGTGCGGCGCAGCCGGAGCAGGACGTCGTCGTACGTCATGATCTTGAGCGTCTTCTTGCGACGCTCCATCTCCTCGCGCACGGCTTCCGCGAAACGCCGGCGGATGGACGGCAGGTCTTGCTGCTGCGAGAGGGGCGGGACGATGTCCGCATCCGGATGGTTGAGCACGAACTTGGCGATCTCCAGGGCCTGTTTGCGGCTGAACTGGAGCGGGTTCGGCCTCGTGGCGAACTTCCGGAGATAGAGGTCGTCCACGACCTCCTCCATCAGATCGCTGACGTCCTCGACCAGGGTGACCTCCCGGTCGACGTCGCCGGCGGTCCCCAACCCGTAGAGGACCTGGAGGCAGAACCCGTGCGTGGTCTCGATGGTCGCCGCGTCGAAGTCGGCGATCGCCTTGCCGAGACGGTCACGGCGGGCCTCGACCTCGGCCCGGTCCCCCTCGGCCAACAGGAGCACGATCTCGTCGTCTTCGTGGCCGCCCGCACCGTCGAGCATGTCGACCAGGCCGTCGAACGCCCGCACCAGGCGGTCGCGCACGCGCTCGCGGAGCTCGCCCGTCGCCATGCGGGTGAAGGTGATGACGAGGAGCCGGTCGATGGGCAGGATGCCCTCGGCGACGTAGCGCGTGGTCAGGGCGGCGATGGTGAACGTCTTGCCCGTCCCGGCGCTGGCCTGCAGCAGCGTCATCCCAAGGGGGAGCTCGCCGCAGACGTCGAAGGACTTCGGATCCGGGTGGGGCCGCACCAGCGGCACCACCACGCCCGACTCGCTGATGTCTCACTGGTCCACCACCTGCTCGTGGTCCAAGAGACCCCCCCACAGCCGGTGCGCGTAGACACCGAGCGGGTCGTCTCACCGGGCAGCCAGAGCTCCTCGTCGTGGCGCGGCCCGCCCGTCGTCGCGAGCAGATCCTCGAAGGAGACCGCGTCGCCGAACACCAACTTGTGCTCGGGATTCCGATCCTCCTGCTCGAAGTTGAAGCCCGAGACCCAGGAGTCCCGGGCCGCGGCCAACGGGTCCCTACCCTCCGCCACGGCATCGGCCCAGGCGGCCGAGGTCTTGCTGTAGAGCGGCAGCGGCTCGGTCATCCCCCGCTCGAAGAGGTCGACCAGCGCCTGCAGCTGGAGCTCCGCCTCCGCACGGCGATGCTCCGCGTCCGCGCCCAGCGCACCGATCCGGGCGGTGGAAATCGTGAACCTCCTGCTCCGGCTGCGCCCGATGGTGCAGGCCTCGAATGGGCGGTCGGGATAGCTGGCCGTCAGCGCCAGCAGACGGAGCCAGGCGATGAGGCGCGGCGCAGGACCGAGTTTCGAATAGGTCACCGTGTGCACGACGTCGCCGCGCAACCCCGCCACGGTGCCGACCAGGGTCCGCCCGCCGGGCAGCTCGACGTGCACGTCGAGCGATTTCGGGGCCGACGGCGCCGCTGCTCTGGCCCGCCCGCACCAGCTCGTCGAGCGAGTCGGTGATGTCGTCGAGCAGTGCGTCGGCGAGCCGCCCCGGCGGAAGACCGCCCCGAGCCACCTCGGCCGTCAGGCACGACTCCTGGTTCGCCCCCTCGAGTTGGGCCTGCAGGACACGGTCGGCCACCTGCCACCGATCGAGCGCGTCGAGCTCAATGGGGATGGCGTCCTCGAAGTCCCTCGTCTTGCTGCGCAACGACACCGTGAGGCGCTCGCGCAGGAAGGCCCGGACCGGGTGACGGAGGAAGCGCTCCAGCTGGTCCAAGCCGATGGAGTCCCCTTCGTAGGGCGGCAGCGGGTTCGCCAAGAACGAAGGAAGGTGCTGGCGCGGGGCCAGCGCGGCCTCGGCTCCAGCCAGGTTCAGGGCGTCGAAGCTCCACGGTCGGCCGGCAACGAGCGCGCCGGATTCGAAGTTCCGCGGGTCGAACGGCTGGAGTGGATGCGCCACCACGATGTCGTCGCGGGCCCGGCCCTTCGCCCCGCGCATCGTGTGGTCGATGACATCGAGCAGCTCGCCGACCGGCACGGCCGGCGGCCGGTGCAGGTTGGAGCGCTCGTCACGACCCGAATAGGTGAGGATGAGGTGGTCGCGGGCCGCCAGGAGGGCATCGAGGAGCAACTGGCGATCCTCACTGCGCACGTCGCGGTCACCGACCCGCGGCGAGAGCGTCGTCAGGTCGTCGCCGTCGCGCTCGATGTGGCGAGGGAAGCTCCCGTCGTCCAGGCCGAGCAGGCACACGACCCGGTGGGGAATCGACCGCATCGGCACCAGCGTGCAGACCGTGAGGTGCCCGGTGCAGAAGTTCGCCCGGGTCGGCTTGCCCTTGAGGCGGTCGGTCATCACGGACCGCACGTCGTCACAGGTGAGGTCCACCGGGCTCACCACCTCGTCGACGGTGGCCTCGCCCACCAGCTCGTCGAGGAGCGTGGTCAGCTGGGCCCGCTGCCATGCGTCGCGGGGCGAGGTTGCGGTCAGGGAATCCGAGATGCGGGCCAGCGTGTCGGCCCAGCCCTTGACGTCGCGCGTCCCACCGAAGAGATCGAGCGCGTCCTGCAACCGCTCGAGGAACTCGGCCACGCGGCCGGCCAGCTCGATGTCGCTGCTGTCGACGTCGTCGAGGGGAAGCGCGCCGCCGAAGAGCCGTTGGCGTTCGTCGGCCATGGTCACGCCGAGAAGCACCCGATCCAGGCCGGCCTGCCAGGTGTTGGCGTCGAGGTCGGCCAGCTGGAACGACCCCCGGTGCTCGGCGTCGAAGCCCCAACGCACAAAGGCCCCGTCCACCCATTCCTCGAGCCGGAACAGGTCCTCGTCGCTGAAGCGGAAGCGCCGCCGCACCGGCTCGCGCCCGGCCAGGTCGAGCACCTCGGTGGCCGTGATGCGTGCGGTCGCCAACTCGAGCACCTCCGCCAGCACTCCCATCACCGGATTGGTCTGGCGCAGGGAGCGGTCGGCCAGCCGGACCTCGAGCGAGCGCGACGTGTCCGTCCCGTGGTCGTTCAGGTCGTGGCCGCCAAAGGTGGCTTGGATGAGTGGCGCGAAGTTCTCGATGTCGGGACACATGACGATGATGTCGCGGGGTTCGAGGGTGGGGTCGTCCTCGAGCAGATGCAGGATGGCGTCGCGCAGTACCTCGACTTGGCGTCCGCGCCCATGACACGAGTGCACGCGAATGCTCTCGTCGTCCGGGTTGAGCGTCGGACGGGGATCGGCCCCGCCGGCCACCGCGGCGCCGGCACCAATCGGACTGCGGTCGAAACGCACATCGTCTTGGAGCCGACGCAGGAGCGTGCGGTCGTCACCCGATGCCGAGACTGCATCGTGATCGGTCTCCGAATCCGTACCCGTGTCGCCGCGACTCACGGTGTCCCCGTGGGCGACCGCACCCCCGAGCACCAGCTGCATCTCCCGGGCATCACGCCCCCACGAGGCGAGCAGCGGGTTGCGCGGTGCCCTCGCCGTCGGATCCTGGCTGCGAGCGAGAAACCGGGACTCCGGACCGGTCTGCTCCGAGAGCTGCTCCCAGAGAACGGGTGACGGGTGGAGGAGAAAGAGATGGACATCGCGGCCCGCCGCCACGGCGTCGAGGACGTCGAGATAGCTCGCCGGCAGCCGGGTCAGGCCGAACAGCGACAGGCGCGGCGGGAGCTCGAGCAGGTCCGGCTCGGCTCGCAGCTGGTCGCACGCCGCCAGGAGCCGCTCGGCGGGACTCGGTCGCCCGATCCGTTCCCGCAAGAGTCGCCACAACTGCGCCTGCCAGTAGGCACCGCCACCGGGCTCGTCTGCTCGTCCGCCCCGTCACCGCCGGCCCGGTCGCCGCCGCCCTCCGCCCACGCCTGCAACATGGCCGGCCGGTGCACGGCGTAGCGATCGAAGAGATCGGCCACGTGGCGAATGCTCGAGAAGCGCTTCGACTCCGCCACCGTCTCGGAGTTCCTGATGTGCTGGGCCAGCGGCGCCAACCAGGGGTCGTCGAAATGCTCCTCGACCACCTCGATGAGCGGCCACACCGCCCGCTCGGGCAACCAGGGGTCGGCCTTGGGATCGGTACCCGAGGCCAGGGCCAGCGCACTCGACACCAGGGTCCCCGGAAACGGGAACTCGATGTTGGCGCACACCCCGTCGTGCCTCAGACCGCCCGGAGTCGCCCCCAACGTGGACGACAGGCGCTGGGTCAGCCAGCGCTCGATGCCCCGGGTGGGCACCGAGACGACCTCGGGGGTGATCGGGTCGTCGAGCGGGACGGCCACGAGGTCCGCCAGCATCGACACCAGCGTGTCGGCCCGATCGGAACGGTGGACGTGGAGCACCCGGGCAGAGTACGTCGCGGCTGTTGCCCGTCGGCCGACCGTGCACCGGCCCAGCGTGCGGGCCTAGGAGACTGTTGAACAAACGGCTTCTCGGGCGTAAATTCTGTGCGTGCAAGCCTGGGTATGTCCGACCGAAGCGCCGGTGTGAGAGTGGGTTAGAGCCGGCCACCCTGGATGGGCAGAGCCCAAAGGTGAGGTCCCATTTTGACGACCCAGGCTTACGCGCCGGTGATCACCTGGTCCCGAGCGTCCAGCTTCCCGTGTGGGACAGCCCGAGGTTGACCAGGCGCCTGAGGTTGATTGCCGCAACGCGAGTGAGAGGCCGAGCTGGTTCTTCTCGACACCGCGGAAGCGGACTCGTCGATGTCGGTCGGCCACCAACCAGGCGATCGAGCGCTCCACCATCGGGCGGAGCTTTCGATAGTACTCGGTGAACTCGCCGCTTCTCCACGATGCCCGCTGTGCGACGAGCTCTCTGTCGTGCGGCGTGAGCGTGAGGAATCGGCCACTCTTCGCCGTCGTGCAACGCTCCCGCAACGCGCACCCACGACAGTGAGCCCTGAAGACGGCAAAGAGTTTGGGGGTGATGGTGACCCTGTGCCCGGCCGGACAGGTGGCGGCGCCGGCGTCATGGTCGATGACAAAGTCGTCTCGATCGAACCCACCGGGCACGGCGCTGTGCAACGGCCACGGCTTGATAGCCGCCCGATGGTGGGCGTTGCCCAAGGCCGCCAACGTCTCGCCGGCCGCATAGCCGGTGTCAGCGAGGACCATCGAGTCCGGGATCTTCGTCGGCCAGAAGCTCTGTGCCTGTCGGCCCGTCGGAGACGTTGGCCCGGGTAAGGATGGCCTTGGTCACCAATCCGGTCTCGGGCTCGATCGCGATGTGAGCCTTGTAGCCGTCGCGGTATTCAGAGCGGGACTTGCGCATGTGGCGGGCCTCGGTGTCGACGGTCGAGATGATCCGGTCGGGGGCCACACGCTGGGCGATCCTCCAGATGCCGTCGTCTCCCCGTTCGACGTCTTGGCCGGCGACGAGGGCCAAGAGGCCGAGCGCTGCGGCGGCATCGCCGGACTGGTCGGTTCCTTCGAAGGCCCCGAGCAGGGCCAGGGCATCTCGCACCAGCGCATCGACGAGTGCCGCCTTGGCCAGCGGATCGTCCCAGGCGATGAGGGGCTTGCCCGAGGAGTCGTAGTCGTGGGCCGAGACGGTGACCCGAAGCACGTCCGGGGACAACCCGTCGCACCCGACGGATGGCCGAGATGAGCTGGGTCACGGTGTCTTGGGTGGCCACCGCGTCGTCGAGGAGCGTCGAGTCCAGAGCCCGGCGGGTCTTGCCCTTGAAAAATTAATAATAAAGGATTACAGTCTCTATATCGCCGAAATGGGCAGGCTCACGTGCCGGTGCTGGCGTTTCCCTCGGGCAGCGACCACAGAGTCGACTCCCCCGTTTCGTCCTCGTCGTCGATCAGCTCGACCGCCTGGAGGTGCCGAGGTGATGACTCGATCGGAGCCAGCTCCTGGATCTGGGCCGAGGCGCCGTCGAGGACGCCGAGGCCGGGCAGCTTCCGCGCCGTGACCAGCACGCGTGACTCGAGCGAGCCGACGGCGCGGTTGTAGGCCTCGACGCTCGAGGCGAGGCTCTTCTGGAGCGACTGCATGTGTCCGGTCCAGATGCGCAACCGCTCGTAGAGCTCGGCGCCCAGCTCCTTCACCTCGCGCGCGTTCGCCGCCAGCGTGTCCTGGCGCCACGACAGCGCGATGGTGCGCAGCGCGGCGACGAGGGTGTTGGGGGTGGCCAGCACGACCCGCTTGTTCAGCGCGTAGTCCTGCAGCGTGGCGTCGGCCTCGCAGGCGGCGGCCAGCAGCGGCTCACCGGGGATGAACGCGATGACGAACTCCGGCGAGCCGTCGTACTGCTTCCAGTACTCCTTCTTGGCCAGCTGCTCGATGTGGGTGCGCAGTTGGCGGCCGTGCTTGGTCAGGAAGCTCTTGCGGTCCTCCTCGTTCTGGGCCTCGGTGAAGTGCAGGAAGGCGTCGAGGGGCACCTTCGAGTCGATGACGACCTCGCCCCCGCCCGGGAGGTGCACCACCATGTCGGGGCGCAGCAATCCGCCCTCCGAGGTGGTCGTGTGCTGCTCCTCGAAGTCGACGTGCTCGAGCATGCCCGCCGCTTCGACGGCGCGCCGCAGGGTCATTTCGCCCCAGCGACCCCGGGTCTGGGGCGAACGCAACGCCGTGACCAGGTTGTGCGTCTCCTGCTGCAGCCGCTCGTGGCCCTCACGCAACGCGGCCACCCGCTCGTTCAGCGTCGAGTAGGCGTTCTGGCGCTGCCGTTCCATGTCCTGGACACCCCGCTCGTAGCGGGCCAGGGTCTCGCGGAATGGTTGCAGCAGCTGCTCGATCGCATCCTGCCGTTGCGTCAGATCCCCCTGCGCCGCCGTGCGCGCCTGACCCAAACGGGTGTCGGCCAGGGCCAGGAACTGCTTGCTGGTCCGGGCCAGCGCCTCGTCGGAGAGGCGGCTGAACGTGCCCTCCAAGAGGCGTTGCGCCGCCTCGGCCCGCGCTTCTGCCTCTTCCTCGTGGCCACGCAGGACGCGCAGCTCGTTCTCGAGGACCGCCCGCGCCGTCTCGGCGTCATGGGCGGCGGCGGTGGCGCCGGCCAGGCGCCGGTCTTGTTCGGCCACGAAGGCCTGCGCTTCGGTCAGGCGCTGCTGCGCATCGCCGAGGCGACCGCTGACGACCCGCGCCTCGCTGGAGACGCGGGCATTGCGCACGAGAGCCCACGTAATGCCGATGGCGAGCCCCACGGCCAGCCCGATGACGACGCCGATGATCATGAAAGCCAAGGTAACGAGGGGGTGTATCAGGGTTGTGGATGGTCTTCGACCTGGTCACACCGGGTCTTTGCGCGTGCCTGCGGCCGCCCCGGACCGTTCGCAGCCCGGCCTCCTGACGCGATTTCCAGCTGCGATCCCCGGCGGTAGCGTGCTGGCATGGCGTTCCGGCTCGGGGCAAGCACGAAGGCGGCCAAGGTGCCCACGCCCAGTCGGACACAGGTTGCGGTGGACGAGCAGGTCGACACCGAGCCGGATGACCAGCCCCAGCTCCAGGTCGGCCCCCTCGCCATGGAGCAGCCGCTGTGGCCGCCCACGGTGCCCGAGCCGCACGAGATCGACCGGCTCTTCGCCCAGGTGTTCGCGCTGGTGGGCGAGGGGATCGCCGGCGCCACCCATGCACTGCTGACCGGCGACCGCGATGCGGCCAAGCTCCTCGTCCAGCGCGACGAGGTCGTGGACAAGTTGATCGGGCAGATCCTGACCACGGTGCAGCAGCAACTCGTGCACGGCGTCACGACACCCGACGAGCGCCGCGAGTACGTGGCGGTCCTGCGCATGCTGCCCGACCTCGAGCGCAACGGCGACCTGGCCGAGCACATCGCACGGCGGGCCGCTCGCGGCCTCGGCGCCGAGATGTCGGCTCGCAGTCGCGGCCTCGTCGAGCGCATGGGCGAGGTGGCCACCACCATCTGGCGCGAGACGTCGGACGCCTTCGCGGAACGCTCACCCGAGGCGGCCACCTCCATCGACGACATCGACGACGAGCTCGACGATCTCCACGTCACGCTGACGGCCGAGCTGGTGGCCGGCACCATGTCGCTGCCCGTGGCCATCGAGCTGGCGATGGTGGCCCGCTTCTACGAGCGCTTCGGCGATCACGCCGTCAACCTGGCCCGGCGCCTGCAGTCGCTCGTGACGGGCAGCCCCGAGCCGCTCTCACACGGCCCCGACTGACGCCAGGCGACGGAACAGCGTCGGCGGCGCGAGCCGGTTTGGGGGAGCCGCCGGGCCATGTGTGCCGGACTCGGCGCGGCGGCCTGACCTTTCGATTGCCGGACGTGCCGCGCCGAACTTTTCGTTGCCGAACTGTTCGACGCCGGACTCGACGCCGGACTCGACGCCGGACTCGACGCGGGCTCTAAGCGCGCTGGGCGGCGAGCGCTTCGGCGATCTGCACCACGTTGAGCGCGGCGCCCTTGCGCAGATTGTCGCCGGCGATGAAGAAGGCCAGTGAGTTGGAACCACCCTGGGCCCGCCGGATGCGGCCGACATAGGACACATCGCGGCCAGTTGCCATCAGCGGCGTCGGAATGTCGGCCAGCTCGACTCCCGGCGCGGCGTGTAACACCTCGGTGGCACGCTCGGGGGTGATGGGTCGCTCGAACTCCGCCACCACCGCCGCCGAGTGGCCGGTGAAGACCGGCACCCGCACGCAGGTCGCCGTGACTGCGAGGTCGGGCAGGCCGAGGATCTTGCGCGATTCGTTGCAGTACTTCTGTTCCTCGTCCGTCTCGAGCGAGCCGTCGTCGACGATCGTGAACTGGAGGGGGATGACGTTGTAGGCGATCGGGACCGGGTACACGGACGGCGGCGGGAAGTCGACCGCCGAGCCGTCGAAGGTGAGGTCGGCGGCGCGGTCCGCCGTCTTGATCAGTTGCTCGGAGAGCTCGCGCACGGCGTTGACGCCGCCGCCCGACACCGCCTGGTACGAGGACACGATGAGGCGCGTGAGCCCCGCCTCGTCGTGCAGGGGCTTGAACACCGGGATGGCCACCATGGTGGTGCAGTTGGGGTTGGCGACGATGCCCTTGGGGATCGACGCCAGCGCGTCGGCGTTGGCCTCGGGCACCACGAGGGGCACGTCGGGGTCGAGGCGCCAGGCCGACGAGTTGTCGACGACGATGGCGCCCGCCGCGGCGAGTCGGGGGGCGAGCTGGCGCGACACCGAGGCGGGGGCGCTGCACAGGGCGAGGTCGATGCCCGAGAGGTCGGTCGTTTCGGCATCCTCGACCACGATGTCCTGGTCGCCCCAGGGCAGGGTCGAGCCGGCGGATCGAGCTGAGGCCAGGTACCGCATGGACGTGACGGGGAAGTTGCGCTCGAGGAGGATCGAGCGCAGGACCACGCCGACCTGGCCGGTCGCTCCCACGATGGCGATGCGCATCGCCGAATTCTACGAGATGGTGGCCGGGCCCTATTCCGCGTGGTTGCCGTTGAGGTCGTCGGTCGTCCTCGTCGAGGTCGTCGGGCAGGACGGGCAGGGCCACGATGGTGCCGGCGCCCCCCGTCTCGCGCTGCCAGACGCCGGCCAGCGTGGTCAGCACCTGGTCGGCCGCGGCGAACTCGCCGAGGTGGCTCTCGCCCGGCCGCACGACGAACTCGACGTCGGGCAGCAGCGAGGCGGCCCGGTAGGCCTGGTCGATCGGCACGAAGGGGTCGGCGTCGCCGTGCCACCAGTACACGGGCACGCCGACGTCGGCCAGGCGGAAGCCCCACGGGCGGCCGAAGAGGATGAGGTCGTTGATGACGGCCTGGCAGTGGCGATGGGTGCCGCGCACGAGGTCGTCGATGAACATCGACTGGATGTCGGGATCGCCCAGCACGCGCTGGTCCCCCGGCGGCAAGATGCGGGCGAAGGCCTCGAGGGCGAAACGGGCGACGGGCGTGGCCACCCGGACCAGGCCGGTCAGCCCCAGCCCACCGGCCAGCGGATGAGGCGCAGCGTCTCGTTCCACTGGCGGGTCAGGGCGACCAGGCCCTCGGCCAGCTCTTCGTCGTCGACCGTCGGCACGACCGAGCCCATCACGGCCACGGCCACCACCCGCGACGGCAGGTCGTGGGCGCAGGCCAGCGCGTAGGGGCCGCCGCCCGAGAGGCCGACCACCATGAAGCGGTCGTGACCCAGGCGGTCGGCGACGATGGCGACGTCGTCACTCATATCTCGCAGTTGCGGGTACGTGTAGTCGGTCGAGTCGCCGACGCCGGGACGTTCGAGGCAGACCACGCGCAGGCCGAGCCGCTCGGCGGCGCGCCGTCCCACGAGCGGGACCTGGCGCCGGGCGCCCGGGGTGCCGTGGAACCAGAGCACGAGCGGGCCGGTCGGGTCACCGAACTCGGCGTAGCCGAGCCGGCGGCCGTCGGGCAGCGGTATGGATGCCCTCGATCTGGGGCGGTGGGCAGGGCGCAACGCCGAAACGGGGAGCACTGAGCACGAAGCTAGCCACACGCCCGTTCGGGCCGGTGCTTCCCGTCCAGATCTCTTCCTGCTCAGACCTCGAGCGGTCGCCGCCCCTCGAGAGCCCGGCCCGAGCGTGAGCTCGTCGGCGTACTCGAGGTCGCCGCCGACCGGAAGGCCGCTGGCCAGGCGGGACACGATGATCCCCCGCGGGCGCCAGCTCCTTGGCCACCAACATGGCGGTGGCCTCACCCTCGATGTTCGGGTTGGTGCAGACGATGGCCTCGCGGATGACGCCCTCGTCCACCCGGGTCAGCAACTCGGTCAGGCGCAGCTGCTCGCGCCCGATGCCGTCGAGCGGGCTCAGGGCGCCACCGAGCACGTGGTAGCGGCCCTTGAAGCCGGTGCGCTCGACGGCGACGATGTCGCGCGGATCCTCGACGACGCAGAGCACTTCGGGGTCGCGTCGATCGTCACTGCACACCAAGCAGAGCGCGCCCGACTCGGCCACGTTGAAGCAGACGGCGCGCAGGCGTGGTGCGCTCCTTCACGGCGATGATGGCGTCGGACAGCCGGCGCGCCTCGTCCGACGGCACCTTGAGCATGTGGAAGGCGATGCGCTGCGCCGACTTGGGCCCGATCCCGGGCAGTCGGCCGAGCTCGTCGATCAACGAGCGCAGCGGTCCGGTGTACATGGTCAGCCCGCCACCTCGCTGGCGCCGGGGAAGGCCTGGAGCAGGCGGGCCTCGGCCTCCTTGGCCTGGTCGCCGGGATCCGGCGCCGGCGCGGCGAAGGCCGCCGGGTCGTAGTCGTCCTCGGGCTCGTAGGCCCGGGCGTCGCTGCCCGAGCGACGTGGCTGGCGCGCCGGACTGCACGGAGGCCGACGCGGCCGACGGGCTCGCACCCGGCCCGCCCCCGCTGCCACCGTCGCCGCTCCCGCTGTCGCCGCCGCCCGACGGCCCTCCGTCGTCGTCCACGTCGAGCACCAGCCGGACCGGCGTGCCGAAGTGTTCGCGCAGCTTGCCCTCGACGGTGGCCGTCATCTCGGCGCAGCGGTCACGGTGGGCGGCGTTGGGCAGCGCGAAGTGCGCTCCGCCGTCGGCGTCGACCGAGACGAAGCGGCCGGCGCTGTAGAGCGCCTTGGCCCGCGCCGGGAGTCCCTTCAGAATGCTGTCGCCCCAGGCCTCGGTCAGGCTGTCCCGGTCGACCGTGGGCAGCGGCAGCCGGGCGGGGCGGATGCGGCCGGCGGCTCCGCCGGCGACGGTTCGGCCACCTCGGCGACCACGGCCTCGACCGGTGCCGGCCACGGGCGGGGCGGGTGCGGCCGCCGCCGCCGCAGCCTTGCTCCGCTTCAGCGCCCCGAGCGACGGGCGCTTGCCCACCTCCGCCGCGGACTCTGGCTCGGCCGGCGACGCGGACGCGGGCGCCGACACAGACGCGGCCGCAGCGGGCCCGGGCGCCGCGGCCACAGCCGGGCGTCCGCCGGCCTCCGCCCCACCACCGACGCCCGACCCCTCAGGAGACCCGGATCCCGGGCCGGGGAAACGCCGGCGCCCCGGCCACCGACCGCTCGAGCACCGCCACCCGCTCCGACAAGCGCCTCCATCCCCGAGTCCAGATCGGGACGCACGGCGCGCACCAGCGCGATCTCCAACACCACCTGGGCGTCGGGCGCCTCGCGCATGTCGATCAGGGCCTGCCCCAGGATCTCGATACTGCGCACGACCCTCGGCAGCCCCATCGCCTCCGCCAACCCCGTGTAGCGGTCCCGCTCGGCCCCCGCCACGGCGCACAGGTCGGGCGCCAGCGCGGCCAGGAACACCTGGCGCAGGTCGTCGATGAGCTCGGTGGCCAGCGGCTGCGCCCCCCAGCCGCCCGAGAGCAGGGTCGGAGACCGCCACCAGGACGTCGGGGGCCGAGCCGGCGGCCAGGGGGTCGATCACCTGGGAGAGCTCGGGACGGGCGGCCTCCGACGAGCCGGCGGCCACCACCTGGTCCAGGGCCGACAGGGCGTCACGGGCCGAACCCCGGGCCCGGCGCACGGCGGCCGACACCGCGGTCTCGTCGAGCCCGAGCCCGGCCGAGTCGTTGACCGACTCGAGCAGGCCGGTCAGCGTCTCCGCGCCGAGGAGCCGGAATTCGAGATGCTGGGTCCGGCTGCGGATGGTGGGCGGCACCTTCTGGGGGTCGGTGGTGGCCAGCACGAACACGACGTGGGCCGGCGGCTCCTCCAACGTCTTGAGCAGTGCGTTGGCCGCCGCCGTCGAGAGCATGTGCACCTCGTCGACGATGTAGATCTTCCAGCGGCCCGGCGTGCCCAGGCCGGCGTGGGCCACCAGGTCGCGCATGGCGTCGACGCCGTTGTTGGACGCCGCATCGAGCTCGTGCACGTCCATGGAGCTGCCCGCGGTGATCTCCGTGCACGAGGTGCACACGCCGCACGGCTCACCGTCGACCGGCGCCTCGCAGTTGAGCGCCTTGGCCAAGATGCGGGCCGACGACGTCTTTCCGGTCCCCCGCGGCCCGCTGAAGAGGTAGGCGTGCGAGACCCGCCCGTCGCGCACCGCGCTCTGCAGCGCGCGCACGACGTGGTCCTGCCCGCGCAGCTCGCTGAACCGGCCCGGCCGGTAGCGCCGGTAGAGAGAGACGAACGGGGCGGCGGCCATGTCGGCCGAGCCTACCCACGGGCTCAGACAGCACGTCCCGGTGCTCGGTACGGCGGCCAGGTTGACTACGGCACCCGACCAGACCCGCTGAGAGCTGCTGCCTTCCGACCCTGACTCGATTCACGAGCGGCCGTTGCGCAGGACCCGGCCACCGCACCGAACATCGGGACTGTGCGGGCACCACGCTAGTGGGTGACGCCGCCCCGGTTCCCCCGGACCCGTTCCGGCGGGCTGACGACAGGCGGCCCGGCCGCGGCGGATCAGAGCGGATCAGATCAGACGGTCACCAGGTCAGACGACGAGGACGGCGCAGTCGGCCTGGTCCATGACGGCCTGGTCGAGACCCGAGAGCCGGCGGTCGTCGCCGTGGTGGCCACAGCCGACGACGATGAGGTCGGCCTGCTCCTCGGCCGCCACCTTGGTGATGGCCTCGGCCGGATCGGCCAGCACCGGATGCGTGGTGACCCGGACCTGCACCTCGCCGGCCTGGGACCTGACCTGGCTGAGCACCCAGTCGGCCTGGCCGGCGCCGGCGTCGGTGTAGCGGAACTCCTCGGGGAGGTAGGGCGCCGGCCCCTCCTTCGGCGCCAGCGCGGCGACGACGTGGAGCGTCCCGCCCGAGGCCCGGACCAGATCGAGCGCGCGCCGCACCGCCCGGGTGCCGCCCTCGCTGTCGGTGGCGCCGACGACGACGTGCTCAAACACCGGCGTACCGACCCTTACTGGCCAGGCCCACCCGCTCGGCCGAGAGCGGGTCGATGTCGGGCACCTGATCGATTCGGCCATCGGTCGCCTCGCCCCAGGCGATCGGGGCCAGGAGCACGGGCACCTCGGTGGCCTGGGCCACCAGACTGCGCAGGTTCGGCGCCAGTCGGTGCCGGGCCAGGCGGGAGCGGGACAGTCCGAGCACGATCACGTCGGCGCCGAACGCGCTCGGCCGCCCGGGCGACCTCGGTGGCCAGGGTGTGGCTGCGGGCGCCCTCGGTGGGGCCGCTCACGGTGCAGGCCGTGGCGCCGCGCCCGCTGCGGGCGATGGCGCTCAGCTCCCCGGCCCGCTGCCTGGCCTTGGCCTCGGTGACCAGCAGCGTGGACACGCTGGCGCCGAATTGCCGGGACAGGCCGGTCGCGTAGGACGCCGCCGCCCTCGCCTCATCGCTCTCGTCCATCACCACCAAGACCCGGCGAAATCCCGTCGCCTCCGTCGTGCTCTGCATGTCGTTCATCGCTCGTCCTCCATCGCCAAACCGCCGTGCCGCCTTTCCAGAAGGTTACACGAGAGTGAACAAAAGGGAAGCATCAGGTGAACCAAAGGTTTCCCACAGGTGACCGAGCGGGCGACGGATATGGCCCGGGACGGCGCCGTCGCCGCAGGCCAGGCGGCCGGGGCAGGGCCGAGGTGACGCGCCCGGCGAATCGGCCGATCCGGACGCCGCGGGGCCATTAGCCTGACCAGGCTGCACACCAGGAGGAGTGCGAGAGCGGCCGAATCGGCACGACTGGAAATCGTGTGTCGGGCAACCGACCGTGGGTTCAAATCCCACCTCCTCCGCCAGGCGGGTTTCTGACGAAAGGGCCGGGATCCGCCTTACCGAAGATTTGCGAGCTCCACCGGCAGAACTCGGGTGATCGACCTCATTCGTCCGTCGAGCTCTGGGCAATCGAAGACGGCTGATCCGTGTCCTCGCTCGTGCTCGCCCACCCGAAACCGCCTGCAGGTGGCCCGGACCGCTCCTTACGGTGTGGCGTTGCGCAGCATCGGAATCCTGCGCTTGGCGTCTCGCTGTGATTCGAGCACTGACCGCATGCTCGACGCCGTCGCCGGATCGTCCGAGGCCCGGTTGTGGCGCTCCTCGGGATCGACGGTCAGGTTGTGCAGCTCCCACTCGGGCTCGGCGGGGGGCGAGGCGAAGGGGTTCGGAGGTAGGCCCTGCGCCGCGTACCACTCGTCGATCCGCTCGTAATAGTGGTTCAACTTCCACAGCTCTTCGGCTCCACCCTGGCCGGTCGGCAACGTCGCGAGCACCGACTCGATGTTGATCGGTGGGGAGACGGCCTCGAAGGGTGCACCGCTGAGGAGGTTCGCCTGTGTCACACCCCGGGTGACGTCGTCCTCCGTCATGAAGTAGATCGGCGTCTCCACAGACGCCGGATCGGTACTGCCGCGGACCAGTCGCGCTCAGGTCGCGCCCCGGGAGAGGTTGGGCCTCGTCGTGGTGCGCCGCGACCCCAACCGCAGCTTCGCTCGAGATCGATGCCGGCCAGGCCGAGCAAGGTCGGGATCAGGTCGACGTGACTGGTGGGGATGGTGACGCCGTCGCCCCCCGTGGTGATTCCGGGACCGGCAATCAAAAGCGGCACGCGGGTGGCCTCGTCGAACGCGTTGCACCACTTCTGGATCAAGCCGCCGTGTGCCCCCAACAGGTCACCGTGGTCGGAGGTGAACACGACGATTGTCTCGTCCGCCATACCGCTCCGCTCGAGTGACTCGAGAATCCGCCCGATCGCCTGGTCGACCAGCTTGTGCAGGTAGTAGTAGAGCCGGCGGTATCCGAGATCGGTGGCCGTCTCGAAGAGCATCTGTGGCCACACCACCTTGAACGCCTCCTGGCAGGCAGGACGACCCGAGAACAGGTCGGACTGGGAGGGCGGCTCGGGGACCTCGGGCACCGACTCGTCGGGTGGGCCGAACTGGAGCATCTGCTCCCAGCCGAAACCAGAGAAGGCGATGTCGTGTGGGTTCACGAACGAGGCCACGGTCAGCCACGGGCCGTCGGCTCGAGCCGCCGCCAGCTCGGCGAACAGTTCCACCACCTGCTCGGCGAAGACACCGTCTCTGACCGTCCCGCAGTCGGACTTGGCCGCGCCGTGTGGCTCACGACCGATCCAGCCGGAAAACCCGAACGGGTCGAGTCGGTCGGCCTTCCGGTACGCGGCCATCGCCTCGGGCAGCACGTTGCCATCGTCGTCCGAAGCCCGGAGCCCCTCGTGGGTTCCCGGAATGGTCAGATCGGCGTGAGAGACGTGCCACTTGCCCCGATAGTGAGTGCGATAGCCACCGGCTCGGAACCAGTCGCCCAGGGTCGGCACCGAGTCGGGGTCGAGCCAGTGCATGCCCGGATCGGAGTTCTGCTTGGCAATGCCGTCGGTGGAGGTCACACCGTGCAGCGAGGGGTACTGTCCGGTGAACAGCGTTGCCCGGCTGGGAGTGCACGCCGTCGAGCCTGCGTAATGCCGGTGGAACTCGAGCCCGCGAGATCTGATCGACTCCCGGGCGGGGAGCTCGGAGCGGCGGAACGAACGCACGCTGTCGGCCTCGTATGGGGGCGGATAGCGCTCTTCATCGGTCATGATCAACAAGACGTTCGGCCGGTTCATGCGGGAAACCTAGCCCTCGGCTCATCGATCACTGTGGGCGCCGAGGACCTGGTCGCGGCGCCGGTGCAGGGAGCGGTTTCGGCTCTTCCCGATCGTGGCCTCGCGATCGGGCCACCCGACGTCGCGGACAGTGCGCCCGTTGGTCGACACCGAGTGGTCCGGGGTGAAGGGCTGGGAGGACAGGCGTGAGCGCAGCTGGCGCCGAGGACCTGCACCTCCCCGACGCCGCCAGATCGCCGCAGTACCCGACCTGGGCGACGCGGGTCGCGTGAAGACTCCGCCAGGCGGACTTTCCCGAAAAGAACGCTCAATACGGTCGGGTTCGAGGCCGATGAACCCAACGTGGACCCAATTTCCGGCCGCCCGACCGACCAGCCCTCCCCGCGCAGCCTCGGCCGCGCCCAGCCTCGCGGCCGCCTTCGCCACGACCCGCCCGGGCCTCGGGCCTCCCATCCCACGGCGGCCGTGGCCGCCTGCTCCGTCTTCGCACTCACCCTGCTGACGCTCGTCGGGCTCTGGACGCGGGCGGGTGCGGGCCCGGCTCTGGGCCCGAGCACGATCGTGCCGAGCTCCGTCATCGCCGCCCTGGCCATGGTGGCGGTCGCCTCGACTTACCGCCTCGAGCACCGCCGGCGGCCAGCGCTCGTGCGCAGCCGCGACCTGCCGTCGCCGGCGACCACGGTGCGCGCGCTGGCCCAGGCGAACGCGGCGCACATGGCCGGCGTCAGCCACATCCGCATCCTCGGGAGTGACGTCGTGACCGTTGCCGTCGCCACCGATCGGACCCGGTCCCCACTGGGTGGCGGAACGTTCGAGCGCTCCGCCTGATGACCACCGGCTTCTTCAACCGGGCCACCGCGACGACACGCAACAGCTTGGGCGGCAAGACCGTCCGCACCCCCGTCTCCCTGCCCACCGACGTGGGCGACGCCCAGCGCTCGCTGACCACCGGCACGGCGGCCGCGGGCGTCAGCCGGCCCCGCATCGGCGTGCCCGCCGGTGACCGCCGGCGCATCGGCACCCTCATCGGGGGCCTGGCCGCCATCTTCCTGGTCCTCACCGTCGCCGGCGTCGCCGCGCGCCACATCCACGTGAACCCGGTGACCACGCCTTCGACGCCGGCGCCGACGGCAGCGGCGACAGCGCCCCGCGCCACTCCCACCGACGTGTCGCGTCTGGCCGGCGCCACGACGGCCACCGCGTCGGCCACCGCCGCCGCGCGCTTCCAGCTGGCGCCGTTCAATGCGTTCTCCTCGGCCCAGCAGGTCTCGGCGGCGACCGGTCCCTACGTGGACACGCTCGAGCTGTATCAAGCCGTGCTGGTCGGCACGCCCGCTCCGGCCTCGGCCACCAAGGCGCTCCGCACCCTGCGCAACGAGCTGCGGTCCGACATCGCCACCTTCGGGACGGCGGGTGCCGTCAGCCCGGGCCACGTCGGACAGTTCCTCGACTCGTTCGTGCTGCGGGTGGGCGCGCTCCAGGCCGACCTCACCACGCTGCAACGCACGCTTCACCCGACTGCCGCCCACCACTGAGGGCGCCCGCGCCGGCGGTGGCGTGGGCGGCGACCGGACCCTGGGCGGGTCCTCGATCGGGCGTCGGCGTCTGTCCCTCCATACTGGGGCATCGCTGCTCCTGATCCACCTGCCGCACTGACCGACGAGGACGCCATGGCTCTGGCCCTGGCCGAGGCACGCCGCGCCGCCGAGGCCGGCGAGGTGCCGGTGGGCGCGGTGGCGGTGGTCGATGGCGCGGTGGTGGCGGCCCGGCACAACGAGCGCGAGGCCAGCAACGACCCGACCGCCCACGCCGAGATGCTGGCCCTGCGCGACGCCGCGGCTCACCTGGGCGACTGGCGCCTGCGCGACGTCACCCTCTTCGTGACGCTCGAGCCCTGCCCCATGTGCGCCGGCGCCCTGGTGGCGGCCCGGGTCGGCCGCCTCGTCTACGGCGCCGTCGACCCCCGGGCCGGAGCCTGCGGAACCCTCTACAACCTGTGCGTGGACCCGCGACTCAACCACGAGCTCCCGGTGACCTCCGGCGTGGCCGCCCAGGAGTGCGGGAGCCTTCTGACCTCGTTCTTTGCCGGCAAACGCGGCGAGCGGCCGTCGTCTGAAACCTTTGGAACGGGCCAGAGCGACTAGTCTGTTGCGCGGAGGAGTGCGAGAGCGGCCGAATCGGACGGTCTCGAAAACCGTTGTGCCTCCTGGGCACCGTGGGTTCAAATCCCACCTCCTCCGCTCTGGGCCCGGAAGGCCCTCGCATTCAGGCGAAATGCGACGAAGATAAGTGGCAGGGCCCCACGTCCTGCCTGCAGCAGCGTCTGGTCGTCCCCTCGGCCGGAAAGGAGTGAACCGTGGCACGCGCACGTTCTACATTCGGAAAACTGCAGCGCGACCAGGCCAAGAAGGATCGGGCCAAGGCGAAGATGGACGACCGCCTGTCGCGCAAGGAGGACAAGGCCGCCGCGGGCGACGCCCCGAGCGGCCCGTCGGCCGACGACATCGACCAGACCCGCCTCCTCGAGGAGTTCGCAGCACTGCACGAAGACCTGGCCGAAGGCCGGATCTCCCTGGACGACTTCGAACTCCGCCAGGAGGAACTCCGGGCCAAGCTGGTCGTCTAAGCGCGGCCGGCGCCCCAGCCCCCGGAGGCCACGGGTCGGCCTCGGGCGAAATTCAGCGCCTCGGGCGCGTCGCGCCCTTCGAGCCAGCGACGGAACCCGGCGGCGTTGGAGTGGACGCCGTTCATGATGTCGAGCTTCTCCTTGTGCGAGGGCTCGATGTCGCCCATGAGCGGGTCGAACCGGGCGGCCAGGGCATCGGCGATGTCCTTTCCCTCGCGGTAGGCCGTCTCGGCCGTCTCCGCCCACACGGTCAACGTCTCCTCCGCTTCGGCCAGGAGCTCGTCGGGCTGCTCGAGCAACCCGTAGTGGGCCAGGGCGATCGCGCTCGGCCGGCGGGCCGCGAACTTCTGCAGCGAGGTCAGGGCCTGATCGAGGTCGAAGTCGGGCGGCGGCGTCGACGGGCGCAGGACGCCGCCGTCGGGCAGTTTCACGCCCACCGCGTCGCCGGCGAAGAGCACCCCGCTGAGCGAGTCGTGCAGCCCGAGATGGTGCTTGGCATGGCCGGGCGAGTCCACCGCGGTGAGGGTGCGCCCGGGACTCACCTCGATCTCCTCGCCGTCAGCGAGGACGTGCAGGCGCTCGGGTGGCGTCGGGTCGAGGCGCCCGTAGAGCGAATCGAGCAGGGGTCCGTAGACGCGGGCGGCCGAGTCGATCAGCCGGGTCGGGTCGGCCAGGTGGCGCGCCCCCTTCTCGTGGACGTAGACGGTGGCCGTCGGGAAGGCGCGGGCCACGTCACCCACCCCTCCGGCGTGATCGAGGTGGATGTGGGTGACGGCCACCCCGGCCAGCTCGGCCGGGCCGACGCCGATCTGGTCCAGCGCGGCCAGCAGCACCGGGACCGACGACTGGCTCCCCGTCTCGATGAGGACGGGCGCCGCGCCTTCGATGAGATACCCCGCGGTGACCCGCTCCCAGCCGCCGAGCAGGGTGTCGATCTCGAGCACGCCCTGGGCAATCGCCCGCGGCGGCGGCACGGCGGGAAGCGCGTCGCCATTCTCGGGATCGTGCACGTGCAGCCCCGCGTCGCCATGACGGTGGGTGTGCCCGCCGTGCGAGTGCGTCCCGCTCAACGCGGCAATCCCGCCCGCCGCTTCACGTTCACCCGGCCTATCCGTTTCATGCGCTGCATCATCGGTGCGGTGACCGACTTGTTGTCGAGCAGCGGCCCCTGTTCACCGGCCGGGACGAGCGGATCGGCCCCGCTGAGGCGGAAAGCCGAGTTGATCAGCGACACGTGGGAGAAGGCCTGCGGGAAGTTCCCCACCATGCGCCCCTCGTAGGCGTCGTACTCCTCGGCCAGCAGGCCCAGGTCGTTGCGCAGCGCCAGCAGCCGCTCGAAGATCTCCACGGCCTCGGCTTCGCGCCCGATCATGTGGAGACAGTCGACGAGCCAGAAGGAGCAGGCCAGGAAGGCACCCTCCCGGCCCTGCAGGCCGTCCACCGCACCGTCGTCGCTCGTGCGATAGCGCAGGACGAAGCCGTGGTCCATGAGCTCGCGCTGGACCGCCTCGATCGTGCCCACCACCCGCTGGTCGGTCGGGGGCAGGAAGCCGACCAACGGGATCATGAGGACGCTGGCGTCGAGCAGGTCGCACTCGAAGTACTGGGTGAAGGAGCCGAGCTTCTCGTTGTACCCCTTCTCGCACACCTCGTTGAAGATGTCGTCGCGCAGGGCGCGCCACTTGTCGAGTGGGCCCTCGAGCTCGGGCCATTCCTCGAGCGTGCGCACGGCCCGGTCGACCGCCACCCACGCCATGACCTTGGAGTGGGTGAAGTGCCGGCGAGGGCCGCGCACCTCCCAGATGCCGTCGTCGGGTTCACGCCACCCCGTCTCGACGAACTCGATCAGCTTGACCTGGAGGTCCCAGGCCGACCGGCTGTGCACGCCCTCGGCGTGGGCCGACGAATAGAGCGCCGACATCACCTCGCCATACACATCGAGCTGATATTGCTCCGAGGCGGCGTTGCCGATCCGCACCGGCGACGACTTTTCGTACCCGGGCAGCCAGTCGGCCTCCCACTCGTCCAGCCGGCGCTCGCCGGCCGCTCCGTACATGATCTGCAGCTTGGTGACGTCGCCCGCCACCGCCCGCATCAACCAGTCACGCCACGCCATGGCCTCGGTGAAGTAGCCGCCCCGCATGAGCGATTCGAGGGTGAGCGTGGCGTCGCGCAGCCAGCAGAAGCGATAGTCCCAGTTGCGATTGCCGCCGAGCGCCTCGGGGAGCGAGGTCGTCGGCGCAGCGACGATGCCGCCGGTCGGCTCGTAGGTGAGCGCCTTGAGCGTGATGAGCGACCGCACCACGGCGTCGCGATACGGACCGTTGTAGCAGCAGAGCGCGGCCCACTCGGTCCAGTAGGCCTCGGTCAGGTGCACGGCGTAATAACTGTCGAGCGGCGGCGGCGGCTCTTCGTGCGAGGGGTACCAGACCAAGGTGAAGGGATAGCGCTGACCCTCGGTCACTGTGAAGTCGGCGACCGAACTCAGCTCCTTGCCGACGACGTTCACCCGGTGCCACAGGGCCAGCGAGTCCGGGCCGGCCGTCATGCGGGTCAACCCGTCGTGCGTGGTGACCCAGGGCACGACTTCGCCGTAGTCGAACCGCACGACGAGGTCCATGTGCATGTCCACACTGCCACTCACGCCTTCGATGGTGCGCACGAGGTGCGGGTGTTCGTCGCGCACCGGCATGCAGTCGGTGATGCGCACCGTCCCCGTCGGCGTGTCGAACTCGGTCTCGAGCACGAGCGTGTCGGGGCGGTACCAGCGCCGAGTGGCCACGATCTCCTCGGGCCCGCCGACCGGGGCCAGGCGCCAGAACCCGTGCTCGTCCTCGCCCAAGAGGCGCGAGAAGCACGAGGGCGAATCGAAGTGGGGCAGGCACAGCCAATCGACGGAGCCGTCCATTCCGACCAGGGCCGCGGTGTGCAGGTCTCCGATGAGGGCATAGTCCTCGATGCGCTGGCTCATGCGCTCATTCTTGCCTCACCCGGAGATGCACGGTCCCGTTCCGACCGCGGCATGGCGCGTTTCGGCGAGCTGCAGCCGGGTCAGCACGCCCGGTGAGGTGAGGGCGTAGCCCACGTTGGGATAGACGGTCGAACGCGAGAACACGACGCCGATGACCTGGCCACCGGGCCCGAGCAGGGGCCCGCCCGAGTTCCCCGGCAGGACGTTGGCGTCGAGGGCGTACACCCCTCGGGTCACCGTGCTGTTGTTGTAGATGTCCTTTCCGACTGCCGTGATCTCCTCGTTCACCCCGGCCGGCCCGATGCTCAGACCGCCATCCTCGGGATAGCCGAGGATGGCCGCCTGGGTGCCCCGGCCCACCACGTTCGGACTGACCGCCAGTGCGGGACCGAGCGGCGCGCTCGTGCGCAGGATGGCCAGGTCGAACTCGGGATCGAAGAAGACCGGCGTCGCGCTGTACGCGTTGTTGCCCAACAACACCTGGGTGTCGCCGGCCCTCTCCCCGGCCACGACGTGCGCGTTGGTTGCCACGAGACCCTTGCCCACGACGAAGCCCGATCCTTCCTGTTCATTGCTGCACGCCGTACCGAGGATCTTGACCGTCGAGAAGACGGCGGGGTCGGCCAGGTCTTGCGTCTGTTCGTTGGTCGGGGTGGAGACGTTGGGCGACGAGGGAGGGCTGAGCGTCGTGAAGACCTGCGGGAAGCCCTCGGTGTTGAGGAACGTCTGCAGGTCGCCGAAGACCGAGGGGGCCTGAGGAAGGATGTTGTCGATGGAGTGGAGGATGTCCGATCGATTGACGGCCGCATCGAGCGAGGTGAAGCGGCTGTTGGGCGAGGAGACCACCGCGGCCACCAGCCAGACGGACAGCAGCACGGCCACCACCGCCACGCCCACGCCCAGCGCGGCGTCCACGTTGCCCAGATGGTGCCGGCGCAGGGTGACGTTGGAATAGGTGCCGAGCACCCGCCCGACGTAGCCAAAGGCACAGGCGGTCGTCAGGATGAGCGCGACGATGACGACCGAACGCGTGAGGTCGTCGTGGGCCGTGTGCAGCAGATGCACCCAAAGGAGCGTGCCCAAGAGGAAGCCGAGCCAGAATCCGCCGAAGGTGAGGATCTGGACCAGCGCTCCGAGCCGCAGCCCATGGACTGCGGCGAGCAGCATCAACCCCACGATCAGAAGGTCCACCCAGTCCACCATGCGAGGGTAGCCAACCATGTCGATGAAAATGCGGCCCCCACCGCTATTGTCATCGCGCCGTGCCCCCACGCTCCGTGCCCGCACACCGGCGTGTTAGGCCACGTATTGGCGGTCTGGTCATCTTTCTCGCCGCAGTGGCGCTGACTGCGTCGGCCTGTACCGCTCAGCCCAGCGCGCCCGGTCCCGCCGCGGTGTTGGGGCAGCCGCACGGCACTCCCCTGGTGAGGGGCACGCCGGCGCCCGGGCTGGTCGGGGAGCTCGGCGCCGTCGCCTGTGCCAACGCCGAGCGCTGCTGGGCCGTCGGGGTGCCTGGCCCCAACGCCACCATGCCGGCCGGGGACAGCACGGTGATCGTCGCCACCACCAATGGGGGCGCCACGTGGACGCCGCAAGCCGTGGTCGGCGGCTACACCCCTGAGCTCAGCGGCATCGCGTGCCCCACCAAGGACGACTGCATGGCCGTCGGGTCGAACGGCTTGTCGAACGGCGTGGCCGTGGTCACCCACGATGGCGGGGCCTATTGGGCTTCGGCCACCACGCCGCCGGGCGCCATCGCGGTGCAAAGCGTGATCTGTGTCGACCTGGCCGAGTGCACGGCGCTCGTGAGCAACGGGACCACAGTGTGGTCCGCCCGCACCACCGACTTCGGGCAGACGTGGACCCAGATGGGGAACCTCCCGCCGTCGTTCGTCGTGGACGGCACGCTGTTCTGTCTGCCCGGCGGTGCCTGCCTGGTGCCCGGCTACACGCCCACCAGCGCCGGCCACGGGCAGGGGGCGCTGGCCGTCAGCGGCGACGACGGACAGACGTGGACCAGCGCGTCGGTCCCGCCGGGGACGGGCGTCCTGCAGGCGGCCGAGTGCCCGAGTGCGTCGCTCTGTCTGGCCTCGGGCTCGACCTCCACCACGGTGAGCGACGTGGCCGCCGCCCAGGGCCAGTTGCTGCACAGCGCGGACGGGGGCCTGACGTGGACGGCCGCCACGGCCCCGCCGGTCGACGACACCTACGGCATGGCCTGCCCCTCCGCCCAACTCTGTGCCCTGGTCGGTGCCAACTGGTCGGGCAACCCTGCCGTCGCCGGCGGTGCGGTGGCCCAGAGTCGCGACGGGGGCAGCGCGTTCACGCTCTCGCCGGCGGCGTACGCCCCGATCACCATGACCGCGGTGGCCTGCCCGAGCACGGCCGCCTGCGTGGCGGTGGGGGGCACCGTGGTGGCCCGGATCACCTTGGTCCAGCCCCGGCCGCCCGCACAAGCGTTCGACAACGACCTGAACCTCCGATCGGGCGCGGGCCGGCGTCTCGACCGGCGCAGTGCGACTGGCCGCACACGGCGCTGATTCCAAGGCCTTCTCGAGGCGTTCGCCGGCGCCAGGATCCCTAGGCAGGGGGGTTCAACCCCCGTAGTATTGAAAGTGCCGGACGGCAACAGCGTTCGCAGGGTCGGGGCCAGGGGGGCTCCCGCCGCCAGAGCATGGAGGTCCGCGATGCCCAAGACCTGTCCCCAGTGTCAAAACGTCACCACCGACGAGGCGAACAACTGCCCGAGCTGCGGGGCGGCACTGAGCGCCGACGCGCGGCCAGGCCGCCCCGGCTCAGGCCGCGCCGGCCGCAGCGGCGCCGGGCGTCGGTGCGCCGGCCCAGGCCGCGCCGGCGGGTCCGGCGGTCGCCTCGAGCGGGTCCTCGTTCCCGCCCTTCGCGTTCGATCTGGCCAGGCTCAACCTGGCCGACATGATCGCGGCCGTGGCGTCGTTCGTGCTGCTGATCTCGCTCTTCCTCTCGTGGTTCGGCATCACCGTCATCGGCATTCACCTCACCGCGAGCGGCACGTCGGCCCACGGGTGGCTCTGGATCGTGTTCATCATCTGCCTGGCCATCCTGGCCTACCTCGTGTGCTTCGCCGGCTGGGGCAACCTGCCGTTCGCTCCGCAGCTCCCGCATCTCACGGTGATGATCGCGGCCACCGTGGCCAACCTGGTCCTCGTCTTCATCGCCTTCATCGACAAGCCCGGCGGTTCGGGAGTCGGTTGGGAGTTCGGTGCGTTCCTGGCCCTGATCGCCGCGATCGTGGCCGCGGCGCCCTACGCCATCCCGCAACTGCGGGCGAGGACGATGAAATAAGACGGCGCGGCAAGAGCATGGCGCGTCAGCCGCGCCACGCTGAGTCGACACACGAAGCCCGGGCTCGCAGGAGTCCGGGCTTCGTCAATTCATCCGGGAGCTGTGCGGCGACCGTGACTGCCCAGTGGCCGCGACTGGCGGCGTGACGGCGTTCAGTTGCGGACGGCGGCGAGGAGCAGTCCGGGAATCTTGGCGGCCGACGGATCGGCCTCGAAGGCCACGAAGCGGCGCATGACCTCATAGGAGTCGCGTGCGGTGGCGAACCACGGCGGCTTGGGGCGGGAGCGGAACGGCGCGCGCACCACGGACTTCTCCGGTCGGTCGAACATGGCGGCGTTGCCCACCACCCCGCAGCCGGACTGAATGTCGGTGCGGGAGTGACCCGGATAGGCGCCCCAGGTCGTGCAGCCCAGCGCAAAAGACACGCCGTGCCAGACGTTGAACCCGATGGAGCCGTAGCGCAGGTCGGCGATGGCCCGCTCCACGGCGTCGCTCACCTCGGGCGCCTTCATGGAGGAGGGGCTGGCCAGGAGCGTGCAGCCGAGCGTGCCCCACACGACGTCGTTGCAGAAGGCCACGGCGGCGTCGACGAAGGCCGCCGGATCCGGGGCGGTCAGGGTGGTCTCGGCCACCTCGCCGAAGAACGACTCCACGTTGAAGCAGATGTCGTCGGTGTGGCCCGGCGGCACGTTGCGGATGAAGGTCCAGGGGAGCGCGTCGGCCGGGCCGCGGCCGAGCTCTTCGGCCTCGGGGTGCGCGGCGACGAAGGCGTCGTGCCGAGCCCGTCGCTCCGGGGTAGTAGGCGCGGCGGGTGGTGATCTCGGCCAGCGACTGGGTCAGCGCGCCGAGGAAGGCCTCGCGCTGAGGCCAGGCGGCGTGCGTCACGACGAGGCGGGCGGAGATGCAGTTGAAGCCCGCGTTGTTCACCAGCATGGTGGCCACGTGCTCGGCCTGGTAGCGCAGATCGGCCACCGACCATTTGCCCGGAACGACGATGACGGGCGACACGTTGCCGAGCTCGGCGGTCACCGGCTTGTCGAGGACGGGCTCATCGGCCGCCTTGCGCCGGTCGCCTTCCGCGCCCGGTGCCGAAGACGACGGCGTCGTAGGTCTTGTCCGAGCCGGTGATGTGCACCAGATCGATGCGGGGGTGCGCGACCAGGTACTCGCCCACATCGGCGCCGCCGTCGACGATGCGCAGCACGCCCGCCTCGACCAGCGCCGCCAGGGCGCGGTTCCAGTGCGGCAGCAGGTAGTCGTTCACCGGGTTGGCCTTCATCACGACGACCTGGCCCTCGACGAAGAGTTTGGACAGCACATCGCGCGGGCCGAGCGAGGCCACGTTGCCGGCGGCGAGCACCAGCGCGGTGCCGGCGTGCCCCTCGGGATCGGAGTAGGCCGCGGCCTGGCCGGCGACGAGGGAGGCGCGGGTCACGCCGGGCTGCATGATGACCTCGGCGGTCGTCTGCGCGAAGGTGATCTTGTCGAAGGTGTTGGCCGGGAGGACCCCGACGCTCAGGCGGCCGTCGGCGGTCTCGCGGATCGGTCCGGGAATCTCGGGTTTGCCGTTCTTGGCGATGGCGCGCAGCGAGTCACGGAAGAGGCGGGCCATGCGCACGAAGGTGCCGATGCCGGCGAAGAGCTCCTCGCCGGCTTCGGTCGATCCCGGCGCCAGGCCCTTGGCGGCACAGGCGGCGGCCAACCAGTCATCCTGCGCGGCGAGCGTGTCCACGATGACGCGCGACAGGAGATCCGCCCTGGCCGCGGCGTCCGTCTTGGCCCAGCCTGGGGCGTGATCGGCGACGAGGGCGACAGCCTCATCGAGCGCGGCTGCCTCGAAGCGGGGTGCCGTCCGGGTGGCGCCCGTCCCCTGGCTCTGACCTGACGGGCCGCCCATCGGTGCGACCGCCCCCCTGCTCGTGAGAGTCATCGACCCCAGCGTACCGAGGCGGCCCTGCGATCCGTCCGGCGGCCCTGCGGGACCCTTCGGAGCTGGTCATAGGCCCACCCACCAGGGATGGTCGACCCGCGTGCACCTGGAACATTGGTGACCCGTACGGAGGGCTCAAGCGCCGCGCCAGAGAACTCGAGATGCCCTTAGGTGGCCTGCTCCACCAATCGGAGTGGATCCATCACGCGGGCGGCCTCTGCGGCGCGCCACGTCCGGTAGCCGCCATCGAGGTTGCGTGCCTTCAGCCCGAGCTCATGGAGCAGCGACGTCGCCGTGTGACCGCGCTGCCCGACCTCGCAGTAGACCACGAACGGGCCATCGCCGATGCCTGGAATGTCCTCCCGAAGCGAGTCGAGTGGCAGGTTGATGCTTTGCGGGATTGATCCTTGGCTGTGCTCCGCTGGAGTGCGGACATCGATGAGAGTCCAACCCATGGCGAGGACGTCGTCGAGCTCGTCGGGCTCCACGACGTCACAATCTCCTCGGAGGATGTTCTCGGCCATGTACCCCAGCATGTTGACCGGATCTTTGGCAGACGAGAAGGGGGCGCATAGGCCAACTCGAGGTCAGCGAGCGCATCTGCCCAGCAGACCCGCCGCCATCGCCGTGGCGAGGACGTCAATCCGCTTGTCGACCCCGGCGCCGCCGACGGCCTGCGCCCCGAGGATGGTCCCGTCGTCGGGGTCGAAGAGGAGCTTGAGAGACATCGGCTCAGCGCCCGGGTAATAGCGGCATGGCTCATTGGATGAGAATGGATAGCCCGAAACGGCCTTCCGGCCGCCCGAAGGCGACCCTCGTTCCACCCGGTCATACCGGCAGATCAGACCGAAGACCTGCACGATGGCTGTTCCGAGAGGCAGGGGTCGGGCGCACCGCGCGCCCACAGATGTCGTCCGCCACCCTCCTGCCCTGCCGATTGGCGATGTTGGCCAGAGCAATGAGTGACGAGCCGCCACCGATCGAGTCGTGCTTTCTCCACGGCGTCGCCGACAGCGTAGATGTCGGGATCGCTTGTTCGACCGTTCTTGTCGACCGTGATCCCTCGGCGCGGGCCGAGGCCAAGCCGGCCAGCGGGGCGAGCCCACGTCAGGCCGTACGCCGATCGCCCCGACGACGAGCGCGCCGGCGATCTCCCGACCATCGGCAAGAACGACGCCGCTATGGGTGACACGGGCTACCCCGATCCCGGTCTCGACGGCTATGCCATGGCGAACGAGCTCGGCGGCAACCAGAACGGCAAGTTCAGGGTCGAGGGGCGTCAGGACCTGCGCCGCCGCTTCGACGATGGTCACGGCAATCCCGTGCCGAGCCAGGTTCTCGGCCATCTCGAGTCCGATGAACCCAGCTCCAATGACCACGGCAGAGCGCGGGCCGTCCGTTACGTCGTTCCGCCAACAGTTCGGCATCCTCGATCGTTCGCAGACTGCGAACCCTGTCGAAACCGGGGATGGGAGGACGCACCGGGGCCGCGCCAGGACTCAGGACGAGCTTGTCGTAGGGGACCCCCACGGAGCCACCATCCTTTGGTCGAGCGGACTGTGACCTGACGCGCCGCGGCGTCGATAGCCAGGACCTCGGTATTGACCCGCACATCGAGACGGAACCTCTCGAAGAGCCTCTCTGGCGTCTGAAGAAGGAGGTCGTCCTCGTCCTCGATGACACCTCCGACGAAGTAGGGCAGCCCGCAGTTGGCATACGAGACGTGCCCTGATCGCTCGAACACAGTGATGATCGCCGACTCGTCAAGGCGTCGCAATCTCGTTGCGGTCGACATGCCGCCGGCCACTCCACCCACGATCACCACCCGTCGTGATGTCCCATGGTCCTCCGCGTCAGCGGTGTGTGCGTCGTTCAGCTGCGTCTCGATCAAGTGAAGATGATCTGGCCGCCGGCGGCCTTCATGTAGAAGTCACCCACGGTGATGATGTCCTGGACCTGGTCGATGAAGTCGTTCTTCTCCAAACCAAAGAGGTCGACGGATGCCTGGCAGGCGTACATCCCGGCGCCGGTGTCGGCGATCATCTCAATGAATTCAGGAATGGAGGGGATGTCGAGTTTCTCCATCTTGTGGTTCATGTAATGGGTCATGGCGGTTGACACGCCCGGGAGTCCACCGGCCATCGTGGCCAAGTGGAGGCCGGGATTACCCACTGTCGCCAGCTTGATGTGTTCATTCCGGGCTTTGTGTATGGCATCAAGTCCGAAGAAGGTAAAGAAGAGATTGGCCTCGATACCTTCCGCTCGCGCTCCATTTGTCATGATGAGTCCCGGATAGATTCCCTCGAGGGATCCCTTGGAGATGATGATCGAGACCTTTTCGATCGTGTCGCTCATGCTCGCTCCTTTCAAATACAGCCGCACGGCTTGAGGATGCCGGCGATCTTGGCGGCTTCCTTCGCTGGCCCCTTCGGGAAGAGCTGGTAGAGCTCTTTGATCGAAACGCCGGAGGTCTTGCCGAGGACCCGAACGGTGGGCCCGGTTCCTTTGGATAGGAACTCCGACCGCATGAACCGGATCACTTGCCAATGTGCATCGCTGAGTTCGTCGATCCCCTCACGAAGTGCGAGCGCGGGAACCATATCCTCGGTCCACTGTTCGGGTCGGACAAAAAAGCCCTCGTCGTCGAACTCGACGTCGGTTTCGCCAATGGTGACAGTCGACATTGGTCAATCCTTTCTCGGGGCCAACCACTGCGGCGGCAAGCTTTCCCGAGGTCGGCATGGCCGAGCTGATCCCGGGGATATCTCGGCCGGGGAGGAGGCCGTGCCAGTAGAACCTCTGGAACATGAGCTTCCCGAGATGGTTGAGCCGGGACTCCGCCAGCAACGGCAGACCGAACCGGGTCGGGTAGTGGCCCGGCAGCGGCTGGGTGTCGTAATTGAAATCGATCAACAGGGCTTTGTGGAACCCGGTCTCGATGAAACAGTTTGTGTGCCCGTCAAAGCTCTGATCGAGTGCTTCTCCGGCCAGATAGCGACGAACATTCTCAACCAGAACCTCACCTTCGAAGTGGGTGACGGATCCGGCTTTGGAGGCCGGGACGTCGCGGCGTCGCCGATCACGAAGACGTTCGGGGCAGCCTTGGACTGCAGGGTGTGTTCATCGGTGGGAACGAAGTTCAAATCGTCACCGAGACCGGCCGATCGTTCAACATACGGAGCTCCACCATGGAGCGGAACGACCACCGCCAGGTCGAAGTCAACCACACGGCCGTCGTATGAAGTGAGCCGTCCATCAGCCCCGTCGATCTCCCCTGTGTTGAACTCGGTCACCAGATCGATCGCCTTCTCGGCCAGCATCCCCGCCAGCCGCGCTGACGCCACGGGCTTGGTGAAGGCGCCGTCGAGGGGCGTCACGTAAGTCAACTGGACCTGGTCGCGGATGCCACGCTCATGGAAGTACCAATCGGCCAAGAAACAGAACTCGAGGGTGCGACCGGGCACTTGATCGGCATGTCGACGACGTTGACAACCAACCGGCCACCCTCGAAGGTGGCCAATGCCGCAGCCAGCGCCGAGGCTCCTCCGAGCGAGTAGAAGGTGAAGACCGTGTCCATCCACCCTCTGCCAGTCAAGCCGTCTGTCTCCTCGGGGACGAGCACCGCTCCGGTCGCCACGACGAGCACGTCGTAGGCGAGGTGGGTTCGGTTCTCCAGCATGACCCTGTTTGTACCGAGGTCGACGTGATCAATCGCAACCTTGACGTAGCCGATCCCACGATGGAGCTGGCGCGGCCTCGGCCGCACGATCTCGTCAGCGCTGGCGAGCCCGAACGGCACAAAGAGCAGGCCGGGTTCGTAGACATGGATGTCGTCCTGGTCGACGACGGTGATTTCTACGTCAGCCTCGGAGTAGACACGCCTTAGCCGATTGGCGGTCAACGTTCCACCCGTCCCGCCACCAAGGATCACCACACGTTTTGCCATTAGGGCCAGTCAAACGTGCATCCATGGCTCTTCCTTAGGGACCAAGGTCCCTCGGACTCGTGACGAACCTCCCAATTTCGGGGCAACACCGGACGTCCTGGTTGCACCCAGCTGCCCCGCACTCGCTTTTCTGAGAGTCACACCGCACGGATGATGAGGGGTCGGGATGTTGGATTCACCCGAGGCTTCGTTCAAGGCTCTCCAGCGCTTCGAAGATACGTGCGCATCCGCGTCGCTTCACCGGCATCGAGCGCGTCGAGCAAGGTGAGCAGGCTAGAGAACCCGGTTTCGCCGAGCGCAGACCGCAACTCGTTCTCAATCGCCCGAGCGGCCGCTTCCTGTGCGCGTAGGTAGTCGGCGCCGCGAGGGGTGAGCGTCACAGACTTCTCCCTGCCGGCTCGTCGACGAATCCGTGACCGTGACGTAGCCGCTCTCGCTCAAGTGTCCGACGACTTTGCCGGCCCCCTGGCGGGTCATGCCAAGTTCGCGCCCAATCGCCGAAATCGTCGATCCCGCGTGACCCGCACACAGCCGAAGGACCCGCCCATCGGGAAATCTGCGCTCGCCGAACCCGGCATCGGCCATGGCGGAGTCGAGCCGAAGTTGATAGCCGAGCCAGGCGCGCCGGAGCGCCGCTCCGAGGCCGGGCGACGTCGGTCGAGCCCCTTCGTCTGCTCCGGTGTCTCCAGACGGAGGCGGGAGGTCGGAGGTCATGGGGAGATGTTAGCGAATTGTAAACCTAGTTGACAGTTACGCGCCCTGGCTCGATACTTGGGCCATGTGGCTGGGAGGTCCTCTCCGCGGGGAGCCGAGGGGGTCGCATCCGCCAACGGCGACTCCGGCAGATGCGCCGGGACACCCGGACCGCGGCGAACAACGAAAGTGGAAGGCGCGAATCCAAGACGACCGACGCCCCCGAGGATCGGGAACGCAGCGTCGTGCACCCCTCTGGATTCTGTATGTGACCTTGTGCCTCCTGAGCGCTACCGCGGCGCTGACGGGCGGACCGCTGGCCGCCGCGGCTGCACCCAGCTCTCGATCCGAGGCCGCCCGCAGTGCCAACGGGCCGTACACCGTGCCCGCCGTGCGTCAGCCGCTGACGACGAACTCGCAATCCCCGGTGGCGCACGACACCGAAACCGTGGCACTCGTGGCCCATTCGGGACGCCTCTACGCGGCCACCGACCAATGGGAGTACCAGGGACCTTCGGCGTTCGGACAGGTCCTCGTCAAGAACTCGGCCACCAGTCCGTGGACCGTCTTCGAGCAGACACAATCCCTCCGGGTGCAGGCACTGGACTCGTTCCCCATTCCCAGCGATCAAGGTCTCGGCCCCGGACATTCCCTCCTCGTCACCCAGGCGATCGTCGCCGGGCACTCGAGGATCCAGTGGTTGCTCGACGGCGCCAAGTCCTTCACGCTCGAGAATTCCTACGTGCTTCCGGCGGGCGCTGATATCCGTGCGTTCGGAGCGCACGAATCGGGCGGGGTATGGGCCGTCTATGCGGGAGTTCGCCCGACGGGGATCCTCCAGGGAATCTGGTCACCGGCACGGCGCACGTTGGTCTTCAATCCCAAAGCCGAACTGAGCGTCGCGCCACCGGGTTCTCCGCGGTGCCGTGACGCAGAAGGTCACGGGCTTCGCCGATTGCGGGACCGCCCTGTACACGACCATCAACACGACGCTGTATCGGCGCAACGACGGAACCCTGCCGTCCGGCGTCCCTCGCTGGGTGCCGGTGTATCGGGCGCCACCGGTCGGACCGCACAACAGCGGGCTCCGAGGCATCACCTGCCTCACCCATGACGGTGCACCATCGCTTCTCATGTCGACCGAGGGCAACGGCAATGTGTACCGGTTCGACCATCTCCCGCGGGGACAGCTGGACACGACAGCCAGCCCGACCCCGGGCTCTGTCGCGGGCGGTTTGGTGCAGACGCTCGAGTTCCGACCCATCCCCGCCATCCGTCAGATGCTGGCGGCCCAAGGAACCAAGATCCCGGTGAGCGGAAAAGGCTCGATCGTCTATGTCATCGCGGCCTACAACAATGGCGATTTCCAGACGATGAAGGTGGGCGGCGTCGATCGCCAGGTGTTCGGGTTCGAATGGGGCTACCAGGGGACGTGCCCGACGACGCAGAAGTGCGGACCGATCGCGTCAGGTGTCGTGCATTTCAACGCGGCCGCGTGCTTTGCCATCCGCAGCGATCAGACACGATCGCCGACCTACACGCTGCGCTGCCTTGGTGGGCCGACGCTGACGCCTGCGGCGCAGGTATCGAGGCCCATCCGCTCTGGTCAAGCCTTCGTGTCCATCCGGAGCATCCTGCCGTCACCCTTCGGAGATGGGCGGGTCTACTTCGGCGGTTACGACTGCAATTTCTATCCCGCTGACGGCACGGCGTGGGTCGCCTCGTCGACGCTCAGTTCACTCCGCCTGCCCGCTTCGTCGAAAGGAAGCCCTTCATGACATCACCGACAGCGGCCCGCTCGCGTGCCCGCGGCCGCTGGAGGGCGGGCGCAACCGTCTCCGCCGGTCTGGGCGTCCTGGCCCTCGCGCTCACCGCGTGCGGCAGCTCGCCCTCGACCCCGGCCGCGGTCGAGCGTGTATCGGGCGGGCCGACCGGCCACTACGACGTGGCGACGGGGATCCACAAGATCAAGCACGTCATCGTCATTGAGCAGGAGAACCGGTCCTTCGACAGCTACTTCGGCACCTATCCCGGCGCGGACGGGATTCCGATGCAGAACGGCACGCCGACGGTGTGCGTACCGATGCCTGCTGGTGGATGCCAGAAGCCGTACCACGACACGGCCGATGTGAACGGCGGCGGGCCACATGGAGAGCGCAACGCGAAGCTCGACGTCAACGGCGGGGCGATGAACGGGTTCATCACGGAGGCGTCGGGCGCCAAGAAGGGGTGCGGTGCGAATGTCGACAACCCCGCGTGCTCCAACTCCTCGACGCCCGACGTCATGGGGTACCACACCGCGTCGGAGATACCGAACTACTGGACCTACGCCAAGGACTTCGTGCTGAACGACCACATGTTCGAACCGGTGGCGTCGTGGTCACTGCCCGACCACCTGTACCTGGTGTCCGGCTGGTCAGCCAAGTGCTCGAGCCCCGCTCCGTCGAGTTGTGTCAACGAGATCAGGGGCCCGTACACGCCAGCGCAGATGCAGAAGTATGTCGACCAGGCCATCAACACCGGCACAGCCGACATCACCAACGCCTGGACAGACGTCACCTGGCTCCTCTACAACAAGCACGTCTCCTGGGCCTATTACGTGCAGACCGGAGACCAGCCCGATTGCGACAACGACTCGGCCGTCGCCTGCCCGCCCGTCGCGCAGAGCTACCTCACCCCTGGAATATGGAACCCGCTGCCCGTCTTCGAGGACGTCCAAAAGGACCATCAGCTCCGCAACATTCAGCCCCTGAACAATTTCTTCGCCGAGGCCAAGACCGGAAAACTGCCCTCGGTCATGTGGGTCACACCTTCGCAAGCCGACAGCGAGCACCCGCCCGCCAGCGTGCACCAGGGGCAGGCGTACGTCACCGCGGTGATCAACGCGGCCATGAAGAGCCCGGACTGGGACTCGACGGCCATCTTCTTGCAGTGGGACGACTGGGGCGGCTTCTACGACAACGTCGTTCCGCCACCGGTGGACCAGAACGGCTACGGGCTCCGAGTGCCGGCGTTGGTGATCTCGCCCTACGCCAAGACGGGGTACATCGACCACCAGACACTCTCGAGCGACGCCTACCTCAAGTTCATCGAGGACGACTTCCTCGGGGGTCGCGCCTGAACCCGAAGACGGACGGGCGGCCCGACCCCAGGCCCGATGTCCGCGAGGACGAAAAGGTCCTGGGCAACCTGGCCAACGACTTCGACTTCAGTCAGGCTCCACGGTCTCCGGTGTTGCTCCCGACCAACCCACCGACGGACTCGCCGTCCATTCCGGCCTGGTTCCATGGCATGGGCCCCTGCGTGGGCTGCACAGCCACGCCGCCCAGCACATCGGCGGGGGTCACGACACCAGGGGCATGACCTCCTGGGCCAAGAGGTCGATGTGGTCGAGGTCGTGCAGGTCGAGCACCTGGAGGTAGACGGTCTCGGCCCCGATGCCGGCGAACGCCTCGATGCGGGCCACGACCTCGTTTGGCGTGCCCGCAACACCGTTGGCCCGCAGCTCGTCGGCCTTGCGCCCGATGCTGGCGGCGCGGCGCTCGACCTCAGCTTCGTCGCGGCCGCAACACACGACCTGGGCGGCGGAGAGGCGGAGCGTCTTCGGATCGCGGCCGCGGTCCTCGCACGCGGACCGCACCCGGGCGTACTGGGCCTCGGTGTCGGACACCGAGGAAAAGGGCAGGTTGAATTCGTCGGCGTAGGTGGCGGCCAGCCGGGGCGTGCGCTTGGGCCCACCTCCGCCCACGATGAGGGGAGGGTGCGGGAGCTGGACCGGCTTGGGCAGGGCCGGACTGTCCTCGAGGTGGAAGTGCCGGCCGTCGTAGTTGAACTTCTCGCCTTCGGGCGTGTCCCACAAGCCGGTGAGGATGGCGAACGTCTCCTCGAGTCGCTCGAAGCGCTCGCCCAGAGGCGGGAACTCGAAGCCGTAGGCCGTGTGCTCGGCGTCGTACCAGCCGGCACCCAGGCCCAGCTCGACCCGGCCGCCGGACATGGCATCGACCTGGGCCACCTCGATGGCGAGCAGACCGGGCGGGCGGAAGGTGGCGCTGGTGACCAGGGTGCCCAGCCGGATGCGCTCGGTCTCGCGGGCGATGGCACCGAGCGTGAGCCAGGCGTCGGTCGGTCCCGGCAGCCCGTCGCCGCCCATGGTGAGGAAGTGGTCGGAGCGGAAGAAGGCATCGAAGCCGGCGGCATCGGCCGCCTGGGCCACGCTGAGGAGGGTGTCGTAGGAGGCGCCCTGTTGAGGTTCGACGAAGATTCGGAGCTTCACGTCGGCCAAGGTAGCCGGGCCGAGCCGGCGGTGGTCCGGGCGTCGGCGCGGGCGAGCGGCGACACGGAGGGGCAGACTGCGCTGCCATGGACATCGGTGTGATCTTTCCGCAGACGGAGCTGGGCCACGATCTGGGCGCGGTGCGCGCCGTGGGGCAGGCCGTGGCCGACCTCGGCTTCCGGCACTTCGCCGCCTACGACCACATCCTCGGGGCGGACGTCGCCGTGCACGGTGACATCGGCGGTCCGTACACCATCGACGACCCGTTCCGCGAGCCGCTGACGATGTTCGCCTACCTGGCGGGCTTCACCGACCTGGCCTTCGCGACGTCTATTTTGATCGGGCCCCAGCGCCAGACCGCGCTGTTGGCCAAGCAGGCGGCCGAAGTCGACATCGTGAGCGGGGGCAAGTTCCGGCTCGGGCTCGGGGTCGGCTGGAACAAGGTCGAGTACGACGTGCTGGGGATGCCCTTCGAGAAGCGCGGTCAGATCTTGGAGGAGCAGATCGCGGTGCTGCGCGCTCTGTGGACGGAGCGCAGCGTGACCTTCGAGGGGCGCTTCCACCGGATCGAGGCGGCGGGCATCGCGCCGCTCCCGGTGCAGCAACCCATTCCGATCTGGATCGGCGCCTTCGAAGCGGCCGCCCTGCGGCGGGTGGGCCGGCTGGCCGACGGCTGGTTCCCGATGGCGCGACCCCGGGGTGGATTGGAGGAGGCACTCGAGCAGGTCCATGCGGGAGCGGCCGAGGTCGGGAGGGACCTCTCGAACTTCCAGTTCGAGGGCCGGCTCGAATACGCAGGCCGTGACCTCGAGCGCATGGCCGACCACGCACGGCGTTGGGGCGAGGCGGGGGCCACCCATCTGTCGGTGAACACCATGCACTCGGGCCTGACCGACGCCGACGCGCACATCGCGGCACTCACCGAGGTGGCTGGCGCGCTGCTCTAAACGAACGTCAAGAGGCGCAGCCGCGGGCCTTGATTGTGACACTGCTGGCCGAACCGAGGCTCACTGAGCCGCTGTGTTGCTCGTCTACCTTCGGGGCCCTGATGGTCACGGGGGCGCCGAAATCAGAGAAGCGCAGGGTGGCGACGGTGTCGACCTTGCCGATCAGCAGTCTTGCCATCTGGGCCAGGGCCGGATAGATCCCGGCGGGCACCGGCCCGAATTGGCCACGGATATCGGAACGCACCTGCACGATCCGACCCGCCTCGTCAATCCAGACGGTACTGGGGGGTTGTCGGATGGTCAGAGCCTTCGTGTCGTGCGGCCCGGAGCACACCACCGCCGGGACGGTGGGCACGAGGTACTTGGTCGTGGCCACGCCTCCGACGGTGGCCGGACCGGCGTCGGAGACGCCTGCGGCAGGGTCCCCTCTCCAACACGGAAAGGGCAAGGCCGGCGTCGAGTGCGCCGTCGAGCCTGAGGCCCGAAGGCGGCTCTGGTAGAAAGCCCTCCTTCATCCAATTGCGGTTCAGCGGCACGTCGAAGCTCATGTAGTCGGCCCGACCTATTCCCACCTCGCCCAGCGTGTCGGTTGACGGCAGCGCGCGCAGGGTGCCGATTGGGTTTCCTCCGAAGGTGACGTCGTGCTCCACTTCGGTGGCCCGCACGTCACCGCGCCTGAAGTCGACGACACCGTACCCGGACGATGAACTCCGTAGGTTGGGGTTGGGACTCGAGGTGATCTTGCTGTAGACGAACCGGGCGGTGCCCGCACGCGCCGTGGCGGCGATCGCTGTGGCCACCCACTGCGCCGGCGTCTGGCCGGGCTGGTTCGCGACACCCAGGGCGATGCCCGCGGCAGCGCCGACAGTGAGGAGCCCGAGGAGAGCCCAAGGAAGAAGACGGCGCATGGGCATCATTGTGCCGCCTCTGCGGCCTCAGGGGCGGCAGAAGGCGAGAAGGTGCTCACCGGCATCCGCCAGACGGTCGCGCCCACCCCGCTGATCCGGACGTGCCAAGCCCGCCGTCTCCAACGAGTCCTCACAGCGAGCGGTGTAGGCCAACACGTACGCGGCGGCCGCGCCGGTCGCGCGCCACTGCAGATCGTCGAACCGGCGACCGCCTGCCTCTTCGTACCCGACCACGAACTCGGTGATGCTTTCGAGCGAAGGAAACTCTGAACCTCCCGGTTCCGAGGTCACGGACCATGTTGCCGCGGCCTGACCGACGGCCGTGCTCTCCGGCACCAGGGCAACGCTGTCCCAGTCGTAGGCGGCAACCAGTCCCCCCGGCCCGAGGCGGACGTTGCGAGCCGACCAATCCGTGTGGGCGCTCACCGGCGGTGAGTGATCGGCCTCGCGCAACACGGACGCACGCTCTGCGTAGCGGTCGATCCACCCGGCGCGGGCAGAGGACTTCTCGAAGTCGAACAAGGGACTGTGCGGTTCGGGATAGAGCCGCCCAGGCGGCGTCCGCAAGGGGTGCTCGGCCAGCGCCTCGCCTGAAATGGACGTCCGACAGAGCGCGATCTGTCGGGCCAGGCCGGCCGCCGAGTGTCGGCAGGCGTCGGATCCCCGCAACGGCTCCATGCCGGGGTCGATCAGGAATGACTCAACAACGGCGAGATTGGGCCGGTCGAGCTGAAGCCTGCGAGGAGGCGCTAGCGGACGGGGGCACGGGAATCCGGTGGCGGACAGGTGCCTCTGCACCGATTGGACCGCGTGCAGGTACGGCGCCGTCCACCGCTCCTGGTATGCCTTGACGACCACCTCGTCCCCCGACTCGAGACGGAGCCCGACGACGCATCCGGCCGAACCGAGATAGAAGAGCCCGCCGACAGGGCCTGCGCCGAGGTGGCGCCGGCAGTAGCGGTCGAAGACCTCCGCCATGGCATCGGGGTCCGCCGTTCCGATGACGGACTCCTCGATCGCGCCGAGGTTCCAGCGTTCCAGCTCCCGGCGGATCATGCCGGCCAACGGTTGTACCGAGCCCGTCATCGCCTGCCGCGACCGCGTCAGTCCGCCCGCATGACGGCGGGCAGTGCGACATGCCAATCCGGATGGGCCGGGGTCCATCCCAACTCGCTCTTGGCTCGCTGGTTCGAGACTGCCGGTTGGTGGCACAAGAGGTAGGCGATGAACGTGCCGGCGCCGATGCGGGCGAGTGCTTCGGGTACGTGGCGCGGTGGCTTGGCACCGAGGAGCTCGGCCATCATTGGCATCCATTCCGAGGCCGGTGCCGGAACGTCATCGACAACGTTGTAGATACCGTTCGGCCCGTCGAGCGCGGCAACCGTCGCCGCCGCCGCGTCCTCGATGTGCAGCAGGCCGAACATGCCACCTCCATCGCCGGGAATCGGAAGACGGCGCTTGGCCACCATGGCCGCGTACAAGCCACCGGGAGAAAAGTAGGTGCCCGGACCGTAGAAGGAGCCGTACCGGAGCACGACGCCCTCGACGTCGGGGTCACCGAGAGTGGCCGACTCGAGGGCAGCGACCGAACCGGCGAGCAGGCCGATCTGGCCGCCGGCGTCGGTCCACAATGGATCCGTTTCCAGGCGCACGCCGGGCCCGGGCTTGTAGGCGAACGAGATGCTCTGCGCCACGACCCGACGCGCCCCGGCGGCACGGGCAGCCCGGACCAAGGCGCCCGAGACCTCACGTCGAAGGCGGCTGGTTCTGTCGAATCCCCGCTTGGCGGCGATCGGATTGGCGGACTGTGGGAGGTTCGTCAACTGGTTGATCACGACCTCGGGGCGCGCCGCTCGGACCGCGGCCGTCAGGGTGTCCGTGTCGAGGGCGTCGCCCACGGCGACGGTGACAGCGGGCACGTCCAGTGCGTCCACCCGCTGGGCCTGCCGGGCGTAGACCGTGACCGAATGCCCGGAGGCGACCAGGTCCCTGACCAGGGGCCGACCGATGGCACCGGTTCCGCCTGCCACGAAAATCCGCACCACCAAGACGCTACGCGGCAGCGAGAGACGGGAATTGGGGTGGGGGTGTGCCCCTTCGGACCTGGCCTTTGGCAGGATGTTGAGGTGACGGACCAAACCGGCTACCCAGGCGCGCCCCCGGGCTGGTACCCGGACCCGGCCGGCGGGCCGGGGCAACGATGGTGGGACGGGTACTCCTGGACGGAGTCGACCGTCTTGCCGCAGCAACCGCCGCCGCCGCCGTGGGCCACTGCCTCGCCACCCCAAGGTCCGCCCACCGCCGTTGCGCCGTGGGCCGAAGCTTCACATCGGTTGGCGACGGTCACCACCGCCAACCTGGTGGACAACGAGCTGCGGTTGGCTCCTCTGGCCCGATTCGCCGTCGTACTGCCCGCCGTCTACTACCTGGTCACTCTGATTCAGAACCGGGCCAACGCACAGGCGCTGCTGAACCTCGGTCATCAGTTTCGGGTCGACTTCAACGACACCAAGGTGGGAAAGACGCCGCCGCCCTATCACTCCACGGTGGGGTACAGCCCGCTCGTCCTTCTCCTCTTCGTGATCATGGTGATCGCGGTCGTCATCGCGTGCGTGTGGCAGCACCGAGCGGCGTCGGCCGGGAGAGCGCTGGGCATCCCGTCCCGCCGCTCACCAGCGTGGGGGGTCGGCGCCTGGTTCGTGCCCATTGCGGCCTACTGGATCCCCTACAGCGCCATCCGCGACTGCCTCCCGCCGGGAGATTCGCGACGCGCGCACGCGTGCTTGCACTGGTGGATCGCCTGGTTGGCCGCGGCACACCTCTGCCTGGCAGCGGGAATCATCGCCTTCTTCTCGACGGGTGCGGCGCTCGTTGTGTCCATCCCCGCTGCGGTCGCCTGCATCGCCGTCATCGCCTGGGCTCCCGGCATTGTGGTCGCTGTCGCGGCGGCCCATCGGAACGCCATGGCGGCAACCGAGAAGTCGGGCGTCCTCACCGGCTGAGATCGCGCCGGATAGCGGCCTGAACCGGGGCTGAGGCGCCCCAAACCGCTACGAACTGTTCACCTGGAGATTGCACGGCTGTTCCCGGCAATTCACCTCGCCTCGCTACGGTCCAGCTAGTGGATGATGCAGATCCCACCCAAGCTCGTAACGAACCAGTTACGACCGCCGAACAGTCCGTCATAGAAGAGTCCTTGCGGTCCCTCGACCCCGACGCCACCCGACCCGAGCACGTCATGGAGTCGAAGAAGCTGTCGCTCGGCTTCTCCGGGCGCATTGTGTTGTCCGACGTGAACGTCTCGCTGCGGCGCGGCACCATCACCGCGCTCATCGGTCCGACCGGCTCAGGGAAATCGACGTTCCTGCGCACGCTCAACCGCATGAACGACCGGGTCCCGGGCTTCATGCGCGAGGGGGACGTGATGTACGACGACCTGAGTCTCTGGGCGCCGAGCGTCGACCTCCTCACCTTGCGCCGCCGCATCGGCATGCTGTTCCAGCGCCCCAACCCATTCCCGATGTCGATCAAGGACAACGTCGTCGCCGGTGTGAAGGCGCACCGCATCGCGAAGGGCAAGCAGCTCGACGTCGTCTGCGAGCGACGCCTGACTGAGGTGGGGTTGTGGGACGCGGTGAAAGACCGACTCAGTGATTCTCCGTTCCGGCTCTCCGGCGGCCAGCAACAACTGCTGTGTCTGGCGCGGGCGCTGGCCGTAGGCCCAGATGTGCTGCTGCTCGACGAACCGACCTCGTCGCTGGACCCGATCACCACGGAAGTGATCGAGGCACTCATACGGACGCTGACTCCGGCGCTCAGCCTCATCGTCGTGACACACAACCTGGGTCAAGCGACGCGCATCTCGGACGACACGATGTTCTTCTACCAGGGGGCACTGGTGGAACACGGTCCCACGGAGGACCTGTTCAACCGGCCCCAACACCCCGACACCGAACGGTACGTCACTGGACGCATGGGCTAGGGGGAGCCGGAGAGGGGCCGACGGAGCGGACGGCAACCAAATGGTCAACCGGATCAACAAGAGCAACACCACCAACCACCATCACAAGGAGAGAACCTGTGACGAAATTCATGAGTACGACGCGACTGCGGCGAGGATTCATCGCTGCCGCCGTTGCGGGGCTCGCTCTGAGCTCGGTCGTCCTCAGCACCGCGGCCTCAGCGGCGACCATCAAGCTGCCCTCCGGCGGCGTGGAAACTCCGGCCGGCGGTACGGTGACCGAGACTGGGAGCACCCTGTTGTACCCGCTCTTCAACCTCTGGGCCAGCGGCTACAACGAGAAGTACTCCAAGGTCACCATCCAGACGGCTGGGACAGGGTCGGGCACCGGCATCTCGGAGGCTCAGACGGGCACCATCGACATCGGTGCATCAGACGCCTACCTGGCCCCGAGCGTGACCCAGTCGGACCCGCACCTGAAGAACATTCCGCTGTCGATCTCGGCACAGCTGGTCGCGTACAACGTGCCCGGCGTCACCGCCCACATCAAGCTCAGCGGCAAGGTGCTCTCCGCCATCTACCAGGGCCAGATCACCAAGTGGAACGACTCGAAGATCACCAGCGCGAACCCGGGCGTGGCGCTGCCGGCCACGCCGATCGTGGCGCTGCATCGTTCCGACAGCAGCGGTGACACGTTCCTCTTCACCAGCTACCTGTCCAAGGCGGACCCGTCGGGCTGGGGCAGCAAGATCAGCTTCAACACGACCGTCCCGTGGCCCAACGCACCGGGCGCGCTCGGTGAAAACGGCAACTCCGGGATGGTGTCGGGCTGCAAGGCCACGGTGGGCTGCATTGCGTACGTCGGCATCAGCTACCAGACGCAGGCCCTCCAGGCCGGCCTCGCCTACGGTGCGCTGCAGAACGGCAAGGGCCAGTACGTCCTGCCGAACGCCGCCAACATCGCAGCCGAGGCGGCGTACTACGTGAAGAAGACGCCGGCGAACGGCACGATCTCGCTGATCTACGGACCGGCCAACAACGGCTACCCGATCGTCAACTACGAATACGCCATCGTGTCGAACGACCAGCAGTCCTCGTCGACGGCCAAGAACGTCCGTTCCGTCCTGGAGTGGGCCATCAACCCGAAGCAGGGCTCGGCGTCGTCGTACTTGTCCCAGGTCGCCTTCCAGAAGCTTCCGACCAAGGTCGAGGCGCAATCGGTCAAGCAGATCCTCGGCATCAAATAGATGACCACCGTCGGCGGTGTGGCGGGGAGTGTCCCTGCCACACCGCGCCCGGCGGCGCTCAGCAAGCCTCCCTGGCATCGGCGCGCCGCTGACAGCATTCGTCGCAACGAGGAGACCGGCTGGCGGAGCGTGGCCTGGGTGGCCGTGCTGCTCCCGCTGGCCGCGCTCGTCTTCGCCATCACGGTGCTGGCCCTCAAGGCCTGGCCGGCGGTGCGCGTGAACGGCTGGTACTTCCTCTACGGACGGACCTGGACCGACGGCCAGGGCGCCTACGCCGCCACCGTCACCACCGACGGCGTCCAGCATCTCCAGGGTGCCAAGTTCGGCGCCTGGGCGATCATCTGGGGCACGCTGGCCTCGTCGGTGATCGCCATCGTCATCGCTGTGCCGTTGTCCATCGGGGCGGCCTTTGCGCTGACCGAGCGCATGCCCACCTGGATCTCGCGGCCGCTCGGGTTCACGGTCGAGATCCTGGCGGGCATTCCGAGCGTGGTCATCGGGCTGTGGGGCATTCTGACGTTCGGCCCGTGGCTGGCCACCAACGTCTATCCGATCATCGCCAACAACATGCCCGATGTGCCGATCCTGCGTTACTTCGGGAACCCGCACGGATCAGGAGAGGGCCTGCTGACCGCGGGCATCGTGTTGTCGCTCATGATCGTCCCGATCATCGCCTCGACCACGCGCGATCTCTTCTCGCAGGTGCCCCCGCTCCCCAAGGAGGGCGCGTCCGCGCTCGGCATGACCGACTGGGAGGTCGCGAACCGGGTGACGCTGCCGTGGGTGCGCTCGGGCATCATCGGCGCCACGGTGCTCGGCCTCGGACGAGCGTTGGGTGAGACCATCGCCGTGGCGATGATCGGCGGCGCCATCCAACAGATCCCCAAGACGATCTACCAGCCCTTTACGACGGCCGCCGCAGCGATCCTGACCCAGCTCGACGGCGCCCAGACCGACGGCACCGGTTTCTACGTGGCGACGCTGGCCGAGCTGGCCCTGGTACTTGCCGTGATCTCCGTAGGCGTCAACCTGGTGGCCCGGGTCATCGTCAACCGGACGTCGCGGGTGACCGCTCCCGTCGGGGGAGCCTGATGAGCACGTTGCCGGCGGCCCCGACCACACGGCGCCGCCGCGCCACCACCCAGGCCTGGCGCGTCCTGACCTATCTCGCGCTCATCCTCATCATGGCCCCGGCCGCCTGGCTGCTCATCGGCGTGGTCGCTCGGGCGTGGTCCCACTGGCGCTGGAGCGTCCTATGGACGCAGCTCACTCCGACCGGGGGCGGCCTCCGTGACCAGATCCTCGGCACCCTGATCCTCATGGTGGCCGTATTGGTGGTCGCCGGGACCATCGGTGTGATGGCAGGCATTCACCTCGCCGAGTTCACGCGGAAGGGCAAGCTGAGTGGCTGGCTGGGCATGCCGCTGCGCACCGCGTCGGACGTCCTCTCGGGCTTCCCGTCGATCGTGCTGGGCTACGTCGGCTTCACCGCCCTGGTGGTCGGCCTCGGCTGGAAGCTCTCCTTCCTTCCGGCCGTGATCATCCTGTCCATCATGGTCATCCCCTACATCGCCAAGACGACGGAGAACTCGCTGCGCCAGGTACCCACGGGCTACCGGGAGGGCGCAGCGGCTCTGGGCATGTCCGCGGGCTACTCGCTGCGCAAGGTGGTGCTGAAGAGCGCCCTGCCGGGCATCGTGACCGGCCTCCTGCTCGCCCTGGCCATCGCCTGCGGCGAGACGGCGCCACTCCTCTACACGGCAGGCTTCTCCAACACGCTGCCGCACACGCTCACCCAATCGCAGTTCCCCTACCTGACCTACGTCGTTTTCACCTTCTACAACGACCCCTCTGTGCAGAAGCACTACCTGGCCTACGACGCCGCGCTGATCCTGGTCGTCATCGTGATGCTGCTCCTGGTGGCCAGCCGCATCATCGTGGCGCGGACCCAGCGCCACTCGGAGAGCGCGCGGGTCTCGGGCAACCGTCGGATCTTCGGTCGATTCCGCAACGACCCCACCGGGGCGGCTCTGCCCCTGCCTGTCGTCGACCCGGACCCCGACATGGGACCCGGGCTGGAGAACCTTCCGACCTCCTAGGTGGGCGCAGACCCTAAGGTGGCGCCGACCCCGGGGCCCGCTCGGGTCGGAGCGAAAGGATCGTCCGTTGAGCGCAGGACCTGAATGGGGGCCGCTGGCCCCTCTGGCGGGCATCTGGGAAGGCGAAACGGGCGAGGACGTCGCCTACGCCAACGACTCGGGAAAGGTCAGCCTCACGCCCTATCGCGAGCACATCGACTTCAAGCCCTTCGGCCCGGTGGAGAACGGAAGGCAGGTCCTCTACGGGCTCGATTACCGCATGGCGGCGTGGCGCGGCAGCGAGGAGAGCCCGTTCCACACTGAGGTGGGGTACTGGATGTGGGACGTCAACGACTCCGAGGTCATCCGCTGCTTCCTCATCCCCCGCGGCTCGGCCATCGTGGCCGGGGCGACGGTGGCCGCCGACGCCACCAGGTACACGCTCGAGGCGAACGTCGGCAGCCAGACCTACGGGATCCTGTCGAACAATTGGCTGGACAAGAACGCCCGTGCGGTCCGCTTTGAGGTCACGATCGACGTGAGCGTCCCCGACGAGTTCACCTACACCGAGTCCACCGTGATCCAGCACGCCAAGATGCCTGACCACATGGTGCACACGGACCAGAACACCCTGCGCCGGATCGGCGACGCCTGAGAAGTACGAAGTAGGGTCGTCTCTGGCGGGAAATCCAGGGGAGGCACCTACATGTACGAGTGGTCGGACGAGCAGCTGGCGATCCGGGACGCCGTACGGCGCTTCGTCGACGAAGAGGTCAAGCCGAACGTCGAGGAGCTCGAGCACGGAGAGACCCCGCCCTACGACGTCATCCGGAAGCTCTATCAGACGTTCGGGCTCGACGTCATGGCCCGTGAGTCGGCCAAGAAGGCCATCGAGCGCAAGTCCAACGGCACGAGCGCACCGGAACGCTCCGAGGGCGGCGGGAGTGGCGGGGCCGCCCTGATGTTGATCCCGATCATCGAGCTCTGTCACTACTGCCCCGGAATCGTCACGGCTCTGGGGGTCTCGACGGGACTGGCCGGGGGCACCATCATGAAGGGCGGCACCCCGGCTCAAATGGAGCGCTGGGGTCTCGACCTGATGACCATCGACAAGGTCGGTGCCTGGGCCATCACCGAGCCGGATTCAGGTTCGGACGCGCTCGGCGGCATGAAGTCCACCGCCGCTCGTGACGGTGACGAGTACGTCCTCAACGGCAACAAGACGTTCATCACCAACGGTCCCTACGCCGACACGATCGTCTTCTACGCGAAGCTGGACGACGGCAGCGAGACCCCGCTGCGTCAGCGTCCCGTCCTCACCTTCATCCTCGACTCGGGCATGCCCGGGCTGGAACAGTCCAAGCCCTTCCGGAAGATGGGCCTCCACTCGTCACCCACGGGCGAGCTCTTTCTCACGGACGTGCGCGTCGGCAAGGACCGACTGCTCGGCGAGTCGGAAGGGACGCCGGGGGGAAACGAGGGGCGCGAGAGTGCCAAGGGCAACTTCGTCACCGAGCGGGCCGGCGTCGCCGCCATGTCCCTCGGGTTGATTGAGGAGTGTCTCAAGCTCTCCGTGCAGTACGCCAAGGACCGCATGCTCTGGGAGCGACCCATCTCAGAATTCCAACTCATCCAGCTGAAACTGGCCAAGATGGAGATCGCCCGGCTCAACGTGGAGAACCTCGTGTTCCGTCATATCGAGTTGTCGACCGCGGGCAAGAGCCTCACTCTCGCCGAAGCCTCGGCCATGAAGCTGTATTCGGCCCAGGCGGCGTCGGAGGTGGCCATGGAGGCTGTCCAGCTCTTCGGCGGCAATGGGTACATGTCGGAGTTCCGCGTCGAACAACTGGCTCGTGACGCCAAGGTCTTCCAGATCTACGCCGGCACGGACGAAATACAGGTCACCCACATCGCTCGCGACCTCCTGAGCCGGTGACGCCGACGTGGGCCGGACCGTGAACCAAAGCGACCTCTTCGGTCCGAGCCCCGCCGACGCTGTCTTCGACGACATGGTCGACAAGCGGCGCGCCCTACATCGCCGGCCCGAACTGGCGTTCGCCGAACACGAGACAACCGCGATGATCCGCGACCACATGGCATCGCTGGGAATCGCCGAGACCCTGCGGACCACCGAGACCGGAGGCATCTTCGCCTTCGAGGGAGGCAAGCCGGGCCGCAGCGTGGTCCTGCGGGGCGACATCGACGGCCTGCCGGTCCAAGAGGACGAGGCCCGCGCCGTCCACTCCGGCGTGGAGGGAGTGATGCACGCCTGTGGCCACGACGTGCACGTTGGCTCCATGCTCGGTGCGGCCTCGCTGCTGGCGACGCGGCGTGAGGACCTCCCGGGCCGCTACATCTTCCTCTTTCAGCCCGCCGAGGAAGCGCTGTGCGGGGCCAAGGCGATGCTCGAGCGCGGCGCGCTCTCCGCCATGGAGGGCGCACGCCTCGTCGGGTTCCACGTCACCTCCCAGGTACCCTCGGGCTTCGTGGCTCTGCGCTCGGGCATCGCGATGTCCGAGGCGAACTCGCTGCACATCACGCTGAGCGGACCGGGCGGGCACGGCGCCATGCCCTCCGCCCAGGGCGACGTCATCCGGGCCACGGCCGAGCTGGTGAGCCGGCTGGCCACGGTGGCCTCCGGACTGCGTTACGAGGAGACCGACTGTGTGTGCAGCGCCGGCACCATCCACGCTGGCACGGCAATCAACGTGGTGCCCACATCGGCCCGCGTCACTGGCACGCTGCGCACCTTCACCGAGGCGCAACACGAGGAGGCGCTCGTCCGCTTGCAGGACCTGTGCGACGAGATCGGCGACGACCAGGGCGTCCATGTCGAGCTCGAGCTGCCCGAGCACACGCGGGCCGTGGTGAACGACGCCGAGGCCACCGCACTCGTCGAGGCGGAGGCCAGCGTCGTACTCGGGCCCGACCAGGTCTTCCGCATGCCTCCGGTCTCGCCGAGCGACGACGTGAGCGAGTTCCTGCGGCACCTGCCCGGCTGCTACTTCTTCGTCGGTGGCGGCGCGGCGGACGGCTCGAGCGGAATGCACCACAGCCCCACGTTCCTCGTGGAGGACGAGTCGCTGCGCATCGGGGCCAGCGTCCTCGTGCGGAGCGCCCTCGCATTGGCCGCCCCGTGAACGCACCGGGCACAATAGGCCGATGACGGCCTCGAACCTCTTCGACATCGCAGGGAAGTCCGCCCTCGTCACCGGCGGGAGCCGCGGCATCGGCCTCATGATCGCGGAGGGTTTCGTGGACGCCGGCGTCACGGTCTACATCTCCTCGCGCAAAGCCGCTGTCGTCGAAGAAGTGGCCAGCGCCCTGTCCAAGAAGGGAACCTGCATCGGCATCCCGGCCGACCTCTCCAGGGAGGACGAGTGCCGCCGCCTGGCCGAGGAACTGGGGAGCCGCGTCGACAAGCTGGACATCCTGGTCAACAACGCCGGCGCCACCTGGGGTGCACCGCTGGAGGAGTTCGACGAAGCCGCCTTCGAACGGGTGCTCTCGCTGAACGTCAAGGGCGTCTTCCACGTGACCAAGTTCCTGGTGCCGCTCCTGCGGGCGGCCGGCACGATCGACGAACCGGCCCGCGTCATCAACATCGGCTCCATCGACGGGATCGGTGTCCCCGCTCTCGAGACGTACTCGTACTCGGCCTCCAAGGCCGCCGTGCACCATCTCACGCGCCACCTGGCCAAGCGGCTCGCCCCGGAGATCACCGTGAACGCCATTGCTCCGGGGCCATTCGAATCCAAGATGATGGCGGCCACGCTCGAGGCCTTCGGCGAGCAGATCGCCGCCAGCGCGCCACTCAGACGCATCGGGCGCCCCGACGACATGGCCGGTGCGGCCATCTACTTGTCGTCGCGCGCCGGGGCCTACCTCACCGGCGCCGTCATCCCGGTCGACGGGGGAATCGCCACCACTCGCTAGGACGTACTGCTCGCGACACGCCATTCGCTGACACACCGTTCGCCCGATCAGGTCGAATCCAACTACAGGGGGTACACCACCGTGCTGCTGCTGCACCAGGTCCACCAAGTCGCGGGCGCCCAGGAGGACGCCTTCGACGACTCCTTCCGCGACGAGTACATGCCGGCGCTGGCCAAGTCCGAGGGGTCTCGGCTGCTCTGGTACCTCCGTCTTTCTCACGGGTCTGGGCAGGCCTACACCACGGTCTCGATCACCGGCTGTCGCGATGCGGCCGCGTGGGAGGAGTTGGCCGAGCGCGTGCGCAGCGGCGACCTGGCGGACTGGTCGGCCAAGGTCGACGCCATGCGCCACTCCACCGTGGCCAAGGTGATCCAGCCGGTGTCCTGGTCCCCGCTCCAGGAGATCGACCTCGCCACCGTGCCGACCGATGGGTCCACGCACAAGAACTCGCTCTTCATGGAGGACACGGCCTGGCCGTTCGCCGGAGGATTGCGGGCGTATCTCAACAAGGCTGGCACCCTCTACGACCACACACTGAGCAGCCAGAAGGAAGAGGGCACGGGCATGATCGAGCTCGAAGCCGCCTTCCAGCCCGTCTTCGGAACCCACCAGACGACCGAGGTCATCCTCTGGCAGCGCGTGGTCAACACGAAGGCCGTCATGTGGATGCTGGGCCACGACCTCCCGCCGGAAGCCTCGGCCCCGGGAACGTGGCTGCACGACGCGCTCGAGGTCCGCGACCGCTGGGAGAGCCGACTGCTGCGCAGCGCCTCCTGGTCACCGCTGTACTGAGCGCCGTGGGCGGGACCCCGTTCGACCTCTCCAAGACCTTCGTCCATCTCGGACTCGGTGCCCGGGCGACGCCGCTCGAGGACTTCGACTGGTCCCCTGACGCCATGGCTCGCTACCGCGCACGGTTCGCTGACGATGGCAACGAGGGCCGGCTGGTCTGCATACTCGAGCAGGAGGCCACCTGGAGTTCATGGGAACGCCACCCGGCCGGGGAAGAATTGGTGGTGCTCCTTTCGGGCCGGGTGGACCTCGTCCAAGAGGTCGACGGCGCAGAGCAGGTGGTAGCCCTCGAGCCCGGCCAGGCCGCCGTCAACCCGCCGGGTGTCTGGCACACGGCCGTCGTCCACGAGCCGGGGTCGGCCCTTTTCATCACGCCGGGCGAGGGGACCGAGGTCAGACCCCGTTAGGCCTCAGCGGACCGGGGCCAGGTCGTGCGGCCCCTGGGCGGGGTAGGCCGACGCGTCGCGCAGGGCGAGGCCCCAGGGACCGAGGATGCTGAGCAGCTCGTCGAAGTCCGAACCAAGCGTGTCCACGATGACCTGGCACTGGGCGTCCGTCGCCACTTCGACCTGTTCGCGTACCGCCCGGCCCGCCGCAGTCAGCTCGCCGTCGGCCAAGAGCCCCCGGGCGAGCAATCGACCCTCGGCGTTGTCGAGGTCATCGTCGGACCAGGCTCGGGTTCGGATGTAGGAGCGGAGCGGAATGCCCCAGTAGAGCTCGGTCAGCAAGCCGACCTCGGTGGCGTCGAGGCCGGCTGAGGTCCACGCCGCGATGTGCGCGTCACCGCGGTACTCGCGCAAGGTGTCAGCCAGGCGCCACATGTCTCCGAGGGGGTCGCCGGGCAGGCCCAGGCCAACGAGACCCGCGAACAGCGGCTTGCCTTCCGGGCGGAGTGGTTCGACGGCCAGAGCCAGGAGATCGGTGGCCCGATCGACGCCGTCCGGCGTCGGCCCCAGCACGCGCTCGAGCTGGGCGACGCCGCCCCGGGTCCGGGCGGCGCAGATTGTCGCGGCATCCACCTTGGTCCAAGCCCACTGCACTGCCGGCACCACCGCGGCCGGGTTGAAGACACCGAAGGCGGCCGCCACCACCTCGCCGGAGACCTGTCCCAACAGGGAGCCGCGGCTGGCGAAATAGGCCGGACCGTCGGGCAGCGCCACGCCATGGCGCGTGGCGCCCGGGCTCGGGTTGAATCCCAGCTCGGCATACGCGGCATGGGCCTCGGGCGAGAAGTACACCTGGCCGGCGACCGGCTCCAGCACCATGGCCAACTGTCTGGTCCGCGCCCCCAACGTCGCCACAACTGTCACCCTACGCGCCAGCCCGTCCCTTTACCCTGTTGTCCATGAGCACGGGCGACCATCCGTGGCTGGCACCGTCCCCCGGGCTCTGGCGGATGCGCCGGGCCGAGGTGCTGGTGCTCACCGTTGTCCTGGCGGTCTTCTTCGGCCTGATCTTCTTCGCTGCGCAGGGCGCGTTGGCCGGGCTGATCAGCGTCGCGGCCGTCGTGGTCCTCGGTGGGGCGCTGTCCTGGTTCTCCCATCGACGTTTCCGGGCCTGGCGGTATCAGGAGCGCAACGAGGACCTGCTGGTCGCGCGCGGTGTCATGGTGCAACGCCTCTCGGTCGTTCCCTACGGGCGCATGCAGTTCGTGGAGGTGACGGCGGGACCGGTCGAGCGCATCTTCCACCTCTCGACCGTCAAGCTGCACACGGCCGCCGCGGCGAGCGACGCCCGTATCCCGGGTCTCGAGGTGGACGAGGCCGCCCGCCTACGCGACCGGCTCACCGAGTTGGGTGAGGCCATGGCGGCAGGCATGTGAGCCAGCTGCCGGCCAGCGAGGGCTGGCGTCGACTGCATCCGGCCTCGCCGGTCGTGCGCGTCGGCCGCCTCGCCCCCGCCCTCTTCCTCTTGTTGGTCCTCTCGAATGCCCATTCGGCCGCGGAAAACCAGACGGCCGAGACCGACTACATCATCGTGTTCGCCGCGGTCACGGTCGTCTACGGCTACATCCACTGGATGGTCACCCGCTGGCGCTTCGAGGGCGACACGCTGCGCATTGAGACGGGCCTCATTCGCAAGGACTCGAAACGTCTCCCCCTGGCCAGAATCCAGGGGGTCGACATCGTGCGCCCATTGCTCGGCCGCATCCTCGGGGTGTCCGAACTGCGGATCCGCCTCGCCGGTTCGGGCTCGACCGACGGGAAACTCGCCTATCTGAGTGCGGCCGAAGCGGCGGAACTCAAGGTCGCCCTCCTCGCCGGACACCGCAGCCACGGAGAACGAGGTCCCGGGCACGACGGGCCTGCCGATCGCGACGGTGACGGTCGCCCCGCTTCTGGGCTCGGTGTTGCTGTCACTGGTCACGATCATCCTGGTCGGCACCATCGCCTCGCTCGTCGTACTCGACCAGTTCCAACCGAAGACCGCCGCCCTGCTCGCTGGGATCCTCGCTGTCTATCTGCTGGGCTTCGCCGGCATCATCTGGCGCCGGCTGTCGGGTCAGTACAACTTCACCGCAGTCGAAGGTCCCGACGGGGTGCACATCCAGCGAGGACTCCTCCAGACGATCTCCGAGACCATCCCCTACGGCCGCATCCAAGCCATACGCCAGGTCGAACCGCTGCTCTGGCGCCCGTTCGGCTGGTGCCGGCTCGAAGTCGACATCGCCGGCGCCACGAGACGAAACCAGCGCAGCGAGGGCACGGCCGTCGTCCGCAAGGCCTTGCTGCCCGTCGGATCCCAACAGGACAGCTGGCACCTGATCGCCCGGTTGCTCGGGGGGCCCGACCCGGTCCGCACCCCGCCGCCGCGACGGGCCCGGTTGAAGGCTCCCCTCAGCTACCACTTCCTCTCGGCCGGCCACGACGACACTCACGCGGTCTGTGTGACCGGGCGCATCAACCGGGCGACCACCTGGGTCCCGTTTGAGAAGTCCCAGAGCATCCGCCGGGTTCAGGGCCCGCTGCAGCGTCCGCTCGGCCTGGCCACGGTGCACGTGGACGTGGCCGGCCGGCGCACCCGGGCCGAGTTCCGCGACCGCACCGTCGAGGAGGCTGACGTGCTGGTCGATGCAGCTGACCGTCCTCAGCCGACAGGCGCGGCGTCACGGCCCAGTGCGAACGCCCACACCATCGTCGCCCGACGTCGTTCCCTCGGGCTGGTACCCGGATCCTTCAGGCCGCCACGAGCAGCGCTACTGGCACGACGGCCGCTGGACCGCGCATGTCGGCGACGGGGGTCGCCGGACGACGGAGGTGCCTACGACGGCACCGTGAAGCGCATCGGGAAATGGTCGATGGAGCGGATGCCGGCCGTGTACTCGAGCGTCTGACCGGGTTCGATCTCGTATTCGGGGATGCGCTTGTGCCACTCGCGCAGGGCCACCCGAAGTTCCATGCGGGCCAGGTGAGACCCGAGGCAGCGGTGGATCCCTCCCCCGAAGGCCAGATGCCGGTTGACCTCACGATCGAAACGCACCACGTCGGCGTCGGGAAATTCGGCTTCGTCCGTGTTGGCCGAGCCGATCATGATCATGATCTGGTCCCCGGCGCCGATCGGACACCCGTTGAGCTCCGTGTCCTGACACGGCCACGCGGGCGATACCCATCACGGGGGTCTCCCAGCGCAACATTTCCTCGATGGCGTTGGGGATGAGCGAGGGGTCGTCGACCAGTTGCTGTCGCTGCTCGGGGTGCTGGGCCAGGAAGGAGAACATGCAGTCGAGCGTGGCCGTGACGGTGTCGAGCCCGGCGATCAGGAAGAGGAAGCAAATGTCGAGGATGTCCTCGCGGCTGAGCTAGTCCCCCTCGACCTCGGCGTCGAGGAAGTGGGACAACAGGTCGTCTTTGCGCTCCACTTCACGCTGGTCGAGCACCTTGTTGAAGTAGTCGTAGACGGAGTCGGCAACCTTCTGCTGGTATTCGCCGGCCTCCTTGGACCCGTAGTGCTTCCCGGTCACGTGGTCGGGACGAATGATGCCGTCCTTCATGGTCAAGAAGGTGTCGAGCTCCTCGGGGGCAGCCCGAGGAGGGTCAGGAAGACCTGCGAGGGGAACGGGACGGAGAACTCCTTGGCGAAGTCCACCTCGCCGCGGTCGATGAACTGGTCGATGAGGTGGTTGACCAGGGCCGACACCTTTTCGTCCATGGCCGTCATTTTGCGGGGCGAAAAGATCGGGTCGAGCAGCTTGCGGTACTTGCGCTGGTCGGGTGGATCGATCTGGAGCGGGATCATCGGCCGCTTGTTCTTCAGGTCGACGGCGTCCATGTTGGACGAGAAGATCTCGGGGTGGCGCAGGGCCTCATCGATCTCCGCCTTACGCGAGAGGAGGATGCCTTTGCCCGAGGGAAGGTCGACCGACATGACCGGCTCCTCACGCATCACTTTGAAGACCGGCTGCGGATTGCGGGCCATCTCCGGGTCCATGCCCGAAAGCGGGTTGTCGCCGCCGGCCGCGTTCTTCTGTCGTCGTTTCCATCTCAGTTTCCATCGGTACTCCTCCGGCTCTATCTGAAGAATGCGGTTTACGGACTGCACGAGCGATGCGTCATCGGACTCGGGAATGATCCAGCTGCTGGCGAACAGGCGGACGATCACGTCGGCCAGCTGCCCACGGCTCGAGCTGGCCCCGGGCCACGGCGGGGACGGTGTCGAGTGCGTCACCCAAACGCTCCACCAGCTCGGTGTGCAGCGCGGGCAGGTGGTCGAGGAGGAAGCTCATGACGAAGCCCGGCTCGGACTCGAAGAGCGAGCGGGCGGGATGCGACCGGATGAAGTCGAACGCGTAGACCATGAAGTCCCCGATGCGCTCCTCGGGCGTCCGGGCTGCCGCGAGCACGAGGTCCGACCCCGTCGCTGAAGCGGCGCTCGTCGTACGCGGCCGCGGCGGTCAGGACCTGATCCTTGCTCGGGAAGTAGCGGTAGAGCGTGCCCCGCGAGATCCCGGCCGCCTCGGCGATCTCCTGCATGCCCAGCCGCCGGACACCTCGACGGCCGATCAGCCCGAGAGCAGCCACCAGGATGCGCTCCTCGGTCGGCGCCGAGCTCGCGCTCGGCCTCGGTGCCGACGCCCGTATGCCCCACCAGCGTCACTGCCATTGCCGGACATATTAGACACTTCGTGTCCTATTTGTCTCACGCGCGGCCGTGATCAGGCACGGCGAGGAGTCCGAGGCGAGGCGCTCCTACCGGGCAGCGTGTGCCGGGGGCGGGGAGGCGCGTCGGCGGCGAAGGCGCGGCCAGGCGAAGATCCCGACCAGGCCGATAAGGCCGATCACGGTGGCCAGGAGGCCCAGATGGTCGGCCGAGGTCGACCCGTAGGTGAGCTGCACGTCGTGGCTGGTGGGCACGACCACCATGAGGTTGGGGGTGACCCGCCATGGACCTTGGGCTCCACTGGCGTGCCAGTTGGGGAAGTACGAGACCTTCACCAGCACGGGCGTACCCACCTGCGAGACGTGGAAGGACACGGTCGAGTCGGTGGTCCTGATGGCCGAGACCTTCGTCGTGGGCATGTGCTTCACCGCAGGCTTGATGTCGGTCACCGAGGTGCGGGGCCACGACGACGGGCCGCTCTGGGCCAGTTCGACGTTCCACCGGGCCGGGTCGAGGTACCAGGCCTCCGACGGTTTGCAACCAGCTCGAAGGCGCCGGCTTCACCCCCGAGAGCACGACCGGGTCGTTGTGCAGCGGCGTCACGAGCGCGGAGTCGCGCACCTCGTAGATGTTCCAGGTCGTGTGCGTGACCACGCCGTTGTAGTTGTACGTCCACGGTCCGGTCTTGGCCACCAGCTTGAGGGCCGGGTCGGCGTTGGCCTCAGCCTCCACGGTGGGCGTCTCGGCCATGAAGTACTTCACCCCGAGGAGCTGGAGGTGCTGGACGCCGAAGGGGCACATTGAGCGGTCCATAGTCCAGGCCGACCTCGGGATCGGAGGGTCCGACCGAGAGCTCCGCCTGGTTCAAGAAGTGGTACGGCGTCGTGGCCGACGACTCGAAGAGGAGGCCCTCCATGGAGTCGACGCAGCCGTTGGTCCAGTAAGGCAGGAGCATGAGCGCCTCGGGCGTCCCGAAGCGGTTCTCGCTCGCGCTGTACTCCCACATCTCACGCCCACAGCCGTACTTCTTGGCCACCGACTCCATCGTCAGCATGATGGAGCGGTACTCGGGATAGGAGGTCTGGCCCTCGTACCCGATGTAGTTGTAGGTGGACCAGTTCGAGACCTCGTTCGGGCCGGTGTGCACCCCGGGCACGTTGTGGGCCGCCCACGACACGAAGGGGGGCACGACGACGAGCAAGGCACCCAACAGACCCAGGATGGCGCCGCTCACGGCGGCCGGTTTCCAGCGAGGCGCCGGCGGGCGGTGCGGCGTCAGAAGGCCCACCGAGGGATCGAGCGTCTGCGCCTCGTGCCCGACCTCCGCGGCCACGGCATCGGGTCCGCTCTGGTCGGCCGCGAGCACAACCGCGGTCTCGCCGTCCGGCTCATCGACCGACGGCACGGCGGCGATGAGCGGTGGAACCGCCGTCGCCTCGTCCCAACGGCGGAGCCGGAAGCGGCGCCACCACATGGCCACGGCGATGCAGCCCGTGCCGAAGGCCCAGGCCGCCATGAGGTAGACCGAGAGGAACCACAGCGGGAGCAACCGCACGTTGTAGAGGCTCCCCTGCGGGTCGATGGCGGTGGCCACCCCAGACGCGATGCCGAGCAGGGTGATGCAAATGCCGAAGCGGCTCCGCACCAACACGGCGGTGATGGCACCCAAGCCGGCCAGCACCAGGGCCCACGTGTCGGCCTCGCGGAAGTAGAGGGCCCACCCCTCGACGTTCGTGTAGCCCATGGAGATGGAATAGGCGTGCTCCAGCCCGAACGGCCCGAGCCAGAAGCCCGTGAGCAGAATGCCGATGAGCACAGTCGAAACGGCCCACCACAGGGTGCGCCAATTCGACACAGCCCTGTTGAGCGCCCCGCTCCCGCCGATGCGCAAGATGCCGTCGTCGCGGATGCCCCAGCGCCCGGGCAACAACTCGACCACGGTGATGATGGCGGCACCGCCGAGCGCGTAGATGCCGCCGACGATGTGGGAGAGGACGCACAGGGCCAAGACCACCGCGGCCCAGCCCCGGTGTCGACCCTCGCGCACCGCACAGGCGAACAGCCCGACGAAGAGGACAGCGATGGACAGGCTGAACGAGTACGCGTACTCCCCGGCCAGTGTCGAGAACAGGTTGCCCCCGTAGATGGTGAACGTGTAGTCGAAGAGGAACGGTAGGGTCGCCGCGGCCATGATCGTGGGGATGGGCGGGCGCAGCCGGAAGAAGCGACCGCAGGCCCAGGCGCAGATGGGCAGGAGGAGCGACCCGAGAATGGTGCCCAGCTTGAAGGCAATGTCGTAGGGAATGACCCAGCCGCCGACGGCGATGAAGAAATCGGGGATGGTGAAGTAGAAGGTGTAGAGCGGAAAGCCGTCATACCAGCCCGGGTCCCACCCGGTGATGTGTCCGTGGCTCAGCAGCGTCTCGAGGTACTTGGGCATCGCGATGTGCGCGCCCGTGTCGCCCCCGGTCGTCGTGGTGTTGGAGATGAGCAGACTGGCGTGGAGCTGCCAGATCGTGACCACGATCACGGCGCCGATGGTGAGGATGGTGATGGCGCCGGGGACCCACCACAGACTGCCGCGACCTCCGTGCACGAGGTCATCGCCTTCGAGGCTGGCGGAGGGCGCGGCAAGACCCTCTGACCGCTGCTCGGGGTCAGGTGGCGCCCAGTCGGGTGAGGTCGGTGGGGGTGGGTACAGGCTCACAGTGTCAGGGTCGGTACCGTGCAGATCGGTTACACGCCGAAGCCGAAACGGATGAGGGGCGACGAGGAAACCGTGCTCGCGCCACCCCTCGGCTTCCTGGCTACGTTACTGGCCGAACCTGAGCCGGCTGGGTCGCCCGACGGACGAATTGCGAGCAAAACGCAACGGCGGCTCAACTCCTGACCCGGGCCGACGTGGGGTCGTAGAGGGCCTCGAGCTGCACGTCGATCGGCGCCGCGTCGCCCGCCACGACCTCCCACGCCCCGGTCGCCAGGTCGCCCGGACCCACCGGGCCACGGTCCCGCCGCCAGACGTAGGCCAGACCGACCGCCGCCCCGCAGGTGGTGGACCAGGCCGCCGACGTGACCTGGCCGGCCGGCACGCCGTCGTGGAGCACCAGCTCGCCGCCCCACAGCATGAGGTCGGGATCGCCGACACGCAGCGAGACGAGTCGCCGTCGCGGCCCCTGCGGCAATGGCCGACTCGAGCGCGGTCCGGCCGATGAAGTCGATCGGCGTCTTCAGCTTGCAGGTGAACCGCAAACCCGCTTCGAGCGGGGTGTGATCCGGGGTGAGGTCGGAGCCGAAGGCCCGATAGCCCTTGTCGAGCCGGAGGCTGTTGATGGCGTAGTACCCGGCGTCGACGAGGCCGAGCTCGGCGCCGGCGCCCACCAGGTCCTCGTACACGCCAACGGCGAACTCGGTCGGGACGATACAGCTCCCAGCCGAGCTCCCCCACGTAGGTCAGGCGGGTGGCCCGCACCGTGGCATAGCCCACCGAGATCTCCCGGCTCGTGGCGAAGGGGAAGGCGACGTTCGACAGGTCGGCCGAACTGAGCCGTCCGAGCAGCTCGCGAGAGGCCGGGCCCATGACCCCGAGGACGGCGTAGGCCGAGGAGACGTCGACGATGCTGACGTGTTCGCCGGACCGTAGGTGCCGCTCGATCCACGCCTTGTCGCGGACCGGCGAGGCTGCGCTCGTCACGAGCAGGTAGCGGTCGTCGGCCAGCCGGGTGATGGTCACGTCCGCCTCGTAGCCGGCGTGCTCGTTGAGCATCCCGGTGTAGACGGTCCGCCCGGACTCGACGGCCGACGTCGGCCGTGCACAGGCGCTGGAGCGCCGCCTCGGCGTCCCGGCCCACCACCAGCAGCTTGCCGAATGAGGTCTCGTCGAACACGGCCACCCGCTCGCGGGTCGCCCGCTGCTCGAGGCCGACCAGGCCAGCCAATCCGGGCGCCCCCACGTGTAGTCGAGCTCGGGCGTGACGCCGGGCGGAGCGAAGACGTTCGGGCCGCTCCCATCCCATCTTCGAGCCGAACACGGCTCCTTTGCCGGCCAGGAGATGATGCAGCGGTGACCGGCGGAAGGGTCGAGCCGTGGCGAGCTCGCGGTTGGGCCACGGCACGGCGTAGTGGAGTCCGAGCACCTCACCGACGCGGTCACGGAGCCAGCGGTTGTTTGCGTTGAACGAGGCGAAGCGCCGGATGTCGACGGCCACGAGATCGCTGGTCGGTTCACCCTCGACGATCCACTCGGCCAGAGCCCGGCCGGCTCCGCCGCCAGAGGCGATCCCCACCGAGTTGAACCCGGCCCCGACGAAGAACCCGTCGAGGCCCGGTGCCTCACCGAGGATGAACTGGTTGTCGGGCGTGAAGCTCTCGGGCCCGTTGTACAACTTCTTCAGCCCCGTGCGGTGCAGCGCGGGTATCGCGGTGCAGCGCTGACTCCATGAGCACGCTGAAGTGGTCCCAGTCCTCGTCGAGGAGCTGGAATTCGAACGGGTAGGGCAAAGCGTCGGGAGCGACCCACGGCTTCGCCTTCGGCTCGAACCCGCCGACGACGAGGCCACCGACCTCCTCCTTGACGTAGGTGTACCCGTCAGGGTCACGCAGGATCGGCAGGTTCGGGTGGACACCGTCGATGGCCTCGGTCACCACATAGAAGTGCTCGGCCGAGTGGAGGGGAACGTCGACACCGCACATGAGGCCGATGGCCTTGGCCCACTGACCGGCGCAGTTCACGACGACGTCGGCCTCGACCGGGCCCCGATCGGTCGTGACGCCAGTCACCCGACCTCGCTCGGTGCTGATCCCGATCACCCGGGTGCGTTCGAAGATACGGACACCGCGCTGACGCGCACCGCGGGCAAGCGAGGCGGTCACGTCGACCGGGTTCACAGTGGCATCGCCGGGCAACCACAGGGCGCCGAGCAGGTCACCCGTCTCGAGGATGGGGTAGCGCTCGAGCGCCTGGGCCGGGGTGAGCAACTCGCACTCGAGGTCGTAGACATCGGCCGTCGCCGCCGTCCGGCGAAGCTGGACCATCCGTTCCGGCGTGCGGGCCACGGTGACGCCACCGCAGCGCTTGAGCCCGGTGGCGAGGCCGGTCTCCGCCTCGAGCTCGCCATAGAGGCGGGCCGAGTACTGCACGAGGCGGGTACCGGACTCGGTCGCCCGGAGCTGGCCCAAGAGGCCGGCCGCATGCCAGGTGGTGCCGGACGAGAGCTGTCCTTGCTCGAGGAGGACGACGTCGGTCCAGCCGAGGCGGGCCAGGTGGTAGGCGGTCGAGGTCCCGATCACGCCTCCGCCGATCACGACGACGCGTGCCCGGTCGGGCAGATCGCGCCCGGACGGCGCTTCGGTGGGCTCGTCTCCCAATGGTCGTCCTCCTCGTCGCAGCCGGCGCGACTCAGTCTGCCTGGGTCACGTCGGCCAGGAGGCGCTCGAGGACCGGGATCGCGCGAACATGGCCTCGGCCCGCTCGTACTTCTCCATCCCCCAGCTCCAGAAGTCGAAATCGATGGTGCTGGTCGCGTCCTGGATGGACGCCCACAGGGTCCAGCCGTACTGCGACATGACGGCCCACAGGCGGGCCCGAGCCAGGTGACTCCGAGACGGTCGGCCGTCGTAGGCCACGACGAGTTCCTCGAGCTGGTGGTCGTGCAGGTGGCACTCGCTCCAGAGATTGCCGAGCTCGAAATACGGGTCGTTGTTGCCCGAGTACTCGTAGTCGATGATCGACACGGTCCGGCCGTCGTCGATGAAGTTGGCGGCCAGAAGGTCGTTGTTGCAGGGCACGGGCGCCTCCGGCCGGACGGCCAGGGCCGCTCGGATGCGGTCCGACCGTCTCGGCGTGGTCGAGGTAGCCGGCCGGCAGCCGAAAGCCCCCGCGCACGACTCGGCCGAGGTACTCAGGCTGGAGTTCGAACATGTCGAAGCGATTGACGAACGGTTCTCCGGCGTGGAGCCGGCGACAGGCCTCGGCCACCCGGGGCAGCATCCCGGGACGCTGCAGGTGCTCGTCGCTGACGGTCTCGCCCTCCAAGAACCCGACGACGAGGAGGCCGACTTCGGGCAAGAAGTCGACCACCGGCGCGCCGACACCGGCCCTCGCGGCCCGGACGCTGTTCTCGTACTCGGCCTGGCGGTCGACGCCCAGCCCGTTCGCCGGGGACGGCGTCGAATGCCGCACGACGTAGGCCCCCTCGGGCGTCGTGACCTTGTAGTTCCGGTTCGTGAGGCCACCGGGAAGGGGCTCGACCCGGCACGGCCTGCCCCGGAGCACGTCGATCCGGCCCAGCAGGGCGGGATCGAGTTCAGCGCCGTCTCCGGCGCTCACTGCGGCAGCAGGTCGGGTCTGCTCAGGGCAGGGACGAGGCGGGGTAGTCGGTCCCCCCGAGCAGTTCGACCGTTTCCTTTTCGATGGTCTGCTTCGGGCCGGTGAACCAGTTCTTGACCGACACGTGCCAGTAGATCCACAGCGCGATCAGCGCGGCCGGGAAGACGAGGATCGTGTAGTTCACGTACTTCCACGAGAAGTCGGGGTTCCACGGGACGCCCAGGTTGATGTTGGGCATGATGGCCATGAACGACACGAGGACGATGTCGAGCAAGGCGATGACGGCGATCCACTTGTACTTGGCGCCGAGGTTCCATTCGCCGGTCTCGAAGCTGTCCCCCTTGCGCCACCGGTGCCAGATCGGCACGGCGAAGCACCAGTAGAGGCCGATCACACCGAGCGACACGACGGCGTTGAAGGCCACCGGCACGGCCACCCCGCCCACGTCGACCTTGATCAGGGCCGGCGCGGTAATGATCAGGGCGATGACGGCGACGGCGATCACGCCCGCCACAGGCACCCGGCGCGAGTTCAGCTTGGACCACATCTTGTTGCCCGGCACCGCGCCGTCCCGGCTGAACGCGAAGAGCATCCGGGTGCAGCTCGTCATGCACGCCATGGTGCAGAAGAACTGCCCGAGCGTGGCGATGAGGAGCACCGTCCCGCCCCACTTGGAGGTCAGGGCCTGGGAGAAGATGACGGCCACGCCGCCGCCGCCCTTGGTCACACCGGCCTCGTTCTGGACGGCGAAGAGGAACGCGAGCAGGAGGAGCCAGCCGCCGATGGCCGAGTAGAAGATCGACCGCCAGATGCCCTTGGCCGCCGAGTAGGCGGCCGAGTGGGTCTCCTCCGACAGGTGGGCCGAGGCGTCGTAGCCGGTGATCGTGTACTGGGTGAGGAGGGCACCGATGGGCAGCACGATGAAGATGAATCCCCACCCGTGGGTCTTCCCGCTGAAGAAGCCGGTGTTGTTGACCGTCGAGGTGAACACCATGCTGGCGCTGGCGTGGTGGTGGGGCAGGAAGATCAGGATGAGCACGATGGCCGCCGCGCCGAGCACGTGCCAGTAAACCGAGATGTTGTTGAAGATCCCGAGGAGGTGGCTCGAGAAGATGTTGGCCATGGCGGCGAGGACGAGGATGGCGAGGAAGTAGAGGAAGATCGTGTCGAGGTTGCCCGACGTATAGCTGCCCGGGAACAGGAAGCCGAGCGTGAGGTCGAAGAAGGTGGCGCAGCCGTAGGCGACCGAGGCGACGATGGCGAGGAGGCCGATGAGGTTCAGCCAGCCGGTGTAGTAGCCGGCTTTCACTCCTCCGAGTTTGGACGCCCACCAATAGATGCCCCCCGAGGTCGGCATGGCCGACACCAGTTCGGACAGGCAAAAGCCGATGCAGAGGACGAGGGCCGCCAGGATCGGCCACCCCCAGGCGATGGCCGCCGGGCCGCCACCATTCCAGCCTGCATAGAAGGTGGTGAAACACCCGGCGAGGATGGAGATGATGGAGAAGCTGATGGCGAAGTTGGAGAATCCGGACCAGGAGCGGTTCAGCTCCTGCTTGTAGCCCATCTTGGCGAGCTGCTGCTCGTCCGCAGTCAGCGTGGTCACGACCTCCGGAACCTCGGGGACCTCGGGGACCTCCTCCAAAGTGCTTTCAGACATGTGCTCCCCCTTGCTGCTGATGGCCCCGGGCACCGGGTCGCATCTGGTGTTTCTGGGCAACCTAGCAAGTCCAGTGGGCGCGTGGCGGGATTCGTTGCGGTTGACGGCTGGGGAGCCGAATGGAAGGGGCGCGACAGCTGTCGACTCCGGATCCCGGCGCGAGTCGCCGGTGCACAGGCTGAAAACGACGGTGGCATTCAGCTGCTGACCTGGCAGGATGACCGAGTGCGATCCTCAGCGCCTCTGCGTGGGACTGACCCGACGCGGGCAACGCGCACCAACCGATGTGGGCACGGACACCTCGGGGTTTCGCTCTGCGTTTTGGAGCGAGGCGCTCCTGTCAAAACAGATCTCCGTCGGCTCCGGCGATCCCCGTGAGAGTCCTCGCCATCGACCAGGGGACCTCGGCCACCAAGGCCGTCGTGTTCGACGATGACGGCGAGATCCTGACCTCAGTGGAGGCCGCCGTGACCCCGGTGGCGGTCTCGGGAGGTGGCGTCGAACAGGACCCCGAACAACTGTGGGAATCGGTCCTTCTGGCGGGCCAGAACGCGATGGAACGGTCAGGTGGTGGCGTCGCCGCCGTGGGCTTTGCCAACCAGGGTGAAACCGTGTTGGCGTGGGATCGCGCTTCGGGCCGCCCGCTCAGCACCGCCCTCTCCTGGCAGGACCGGCGGGCCGCGACGATCTGTGCCGAGCTGGCGCCGGATGCCGCACAGCTGACCCGCACCACGGGACTCCCACTCGATCCGTACTTCGCAGCACCGAAGATGGCCTGGCTTCGTCGGAACGTCACGAGCGACGGTGTGGTCACCACCAGCGACGCCTGGCTCGTCCACCGGCTCACCGGCGCCTATGTGACCGATGCCACGACGGCCTCGAGAACGCTTCTCCTCGACCTCGAGCGACGAACCTGGTCTGGGGAGGCGTGCGCGGTATTCGGCCTGGACCCGATGGACCTCCCCACCGTCGTCGGCAGCGCGCAGGAGTTCGGCCGGACGGACGCGTTCGGTCCGTCGTTGCTGTTGAGCGGGCTCAGCGTCGATCAACAGGCGGCGCTCGTCGGGGAGCATTGCCTCGAGGCGGGAGATTCGAAGTGCACCTACGGAACGGGCGCCTTCCTCCTCGCCAATGCTGGACAGCGCCCGTCTCCTTCCTCTGGCGGACTGGCGGTATCGGTGGCCTGGCAGTTGGGAGAACACGCCACGTACTGCATCGATGGCCAGGTGTACGCCGCGGGAGCGGCCCTCGCCTGGCTGCAACGCTGGGGGTTCCTCGGTCGCGCCGAGGACCTCGATGCCGTGGCGGCGTCGGTGCCCGACAGCGGAGGCGTCTCGGTGGTGCCCGCCCTCAGCGGCCTCGGTGCGCCCTGGTGGCGTCCCGATGCGTTGGCCAGCATCGACGGGATCGGCCCGGACACAACGCCTGCGCACGTGGTCCGGGCCACGGTCGACGGCTTGGCGGCGCAGGTGACCCTGTTGGCGCGCGCCGCGGCCGAGGATCTCGGTCGTCCGCTCGCAGTGCTCCGGGTGGACGGGGGACTGACCCGGTCGCGGCTGCTCATGCAGACGCAGGCTGACCTGCTGCAGATCCCGGTGGAAGTCGCCTCGTCGCCGCACGCCACCGCCGCAGGCGTGGCGGCGTTGGCTCGGCTCGGAGCCGGCGCCGCACGGACGCTCGACGAGGCGGTCCATCGTCGTCGGCTCGGACGTCCACTACGAGCCCGCCATCTCGACTGACGAGGCAGCGGACAGATTGGCGGGTTTCGAGCGCGCGGTGGCGCGCCTCGACCGTATGACGACGACGTGACGGACGACCGCACCTACGACGTCGCCATCATCGGCGCGGGGGTGGTCGGGACCGCCATCGGACGGCAGCTGGCTCGCTACCGCCTCCGCACGGTGATCCTCGAACGCGCCCTTGACGTCGGCACCGGTACCTCGAAGGCGAACACGGCCATTGTGCACACCGGCTTCGACACCGAGCCCGGGAGCCTGGAGTCGACGTTGGTCCGGCGAGGCCACCAGCTGCTCACCGCCTACGCACGCGCGCGCGGGCATCGCGCTCGAGGAAACCGGAGCCGTCCTGGTGGCTTGGGACGACGAACAAAAGGCCCGGCTCGACGACGTGGTCTCCAAGGCAAGGGCCAACGGGTACGAACGCGCCACGCAGCTCACGCTCGACGAACTGGGCCGGCGCGAGCCGCACCTCGGACCAGGGGCGACCGGGGCCGTGGCCATCCCAGACGAGTCGATCATCTGCCCGTGGAGCCCGAGCATCGCCTTCGCGACCGAAGCAGTCGGCGCCGGCGTCGACCTGCGGCTCGGGACCGCCGTCACGGACGTGACCCGCGACCTCGGCACGGGCGGCTGGGTCGTCCAGACGACCGAGGGCCCGGTGCCGGACCCAATGGGTCATCAACGCGGCCGGACTGTACTCGGACCGGGTGAACCATTGGTTCGGGCACGACGACTTCACCGTCGCTCCCCGGAGGGGCCAGCTCATCGTCTTCGACAAGTTGGCCCGCGGGCTCGTGTCGTCGATCGTGTTGCCGGTGCCCACCCAGAGGACGAAGGGGGTGCTGGTGGCCCCCACCGTCTACGGCAACGTCCTCCTGGGTCCCACGGCCGAGGACATCGACGATCCGGAGGACACCGCGACGACCGCACCCGGCCTCGATGGGTTGCTGGACGCCGGGACGCCGGATTCTGCCCGACCTGATTGGCGACGAGGTCACGGCGACCTACGCCGGCGTGCGCGCCGCCACCGAACACCGGGACTACCAGATCAGCGTCCACGAACGCGAGCGCTACGTGTGCGTCGGCGGGATCCGCTCGACCGGTTTGACCGCATCGCTCGCCATTGCCGAGCACGTCGTCGGCCAGATGGGAGACGCCGGTCTCGCCGCTGGCCGAGGCGGACGACGAGCCGGTGATCCCCCAGATGCCCGAGCTCGGCGAGTTGGGCCTGCGGGCCTTCGCCGACGGCGGGAGGGTGCAGGACGATCCCGCCTACGGGCGCATCGTGTGCTTCTGCGAGCGAGTCACCGAGGGCGAAGTCAGGGATGCGCTCGGCACCACCGTGCCCGCGGTGGACATCGGCGGCATCCGCCGTCGCACCCGGGCCACCAATGGTCGATGTCAGGGCTTCTTCTGCGGCGCGGCCATCGCGGCCCGCCTGTCGGCGCGGTGAGCGGATGAGCCGCACCGTTCTGGCGGTCGACGCCCTCGTGGTGGGGGCAGGACCCGCCGGCCTGGCGGCAGCCGTCGAGCTGCGGTCGGGCGGCGCCGGGCACGTCCTGGTCCTCGACCGGGAGGACGAGGCGGGCGGGATCCCGCGCCTCTGCGCCCACACGGGATTCGGCCTGCGCGATCTGCGCCGGGTCCTGAGCGGTCCGGCCTACGCCCGGCGCTGGGTGCAGCGCGCCGTCGCCGCCGGCGTCGACATCCGGACCAGCTCCATGGTGACGGGGTGGTCGGCACCACTGCGGGCCGACGTCACGGGGCCGGGAGGACTGCTCGAGATTCATGCCCGAGCGGTGGTGTTGGCGACCGGGGCCCGGGAGCGGCCGCGGGCCGCCCGCTTGGTCCCGGGGACCCGGCCGGCGGGAGTCTTCACCACCGGCCAGCTCCAGCAATGGGTGCATCGCGAGCACCTGCCGGTCGGCGCGGCGGGCCTTGATCGTCGGGGCCGAGCACGTGTCCTACTCGGCTGTCCTCACGCTCCGCGAGGCCGGCGTCCATCCGGTGGCGCTCGTCACCGACCTCCCGGCAAGCCAGACCTACCTCGCCTTCCACGTCGCCACACGGAGCGGCCTCAGGGTTCCCGTGTGGACGCGGCACCTCGGTGGCCGGTATCTACGGAAAGGAGCGGGTGGACCGGGTGCTGCTCCGCGGACCCGACGGCGACGAACGGGCGGTGGCCGTCGACACCATCGTCTTCAGCGGGGACTTCGTGCCGGACAACGAGCTGGCTCGGAAGGCCGGCCTCGTGATCGACCCGGGTACCGCTGGTCCGGCCTCGGACGCCGAGGGCCGCACCTCGCTCGACGGGGTCTTCGCGGCGGGCAACGTCGTGCATCCCGCCGAGACCGCGGACATCGCAGCCCGGCGTGCCCAGACGGTCGGCCGCACGGCGGCGCGCTGGCTGCAGGGTGACGGCGAGCCGGCGACGCCAGGCCAGAGCCAGGTGCGCGTCGCCGATCCTTTGCGGTGGGTGGTCCCGAACCTCACCGGCGCGGGCGCACGCAAGGACGGGCCGTGCTGCTGCGGTCACGGACGTTCCTGGACCGTCCCCGCATCGTGATCACCCAGGGCGATCGGACCGTGGCCTCCCACCGTCTGCGGCGCATGGTCCCGAACCGGTCGCATGCCCTTCCCGGCGACTGGCAGCAGCTCCTGCGACCGGGCGAGGACGTGTGGATCTCGGTGTCCGTGACCAAAAAGCCCGGACCGAGCGTGACCCGGGCGGCTCTCACATCTGGGCGAGAATCTTGGCCTTCTGGTCGGCGAACTCGGCCTCGGTCAGGATCCCCTGGTCCTTCAACTGGGCCAGCTCCTTGAGCTTCTCGATGGGGTCTTCGGATCCGCCCGCCGCCGGGGCGGGTGCCTGCTGGACCGGAGCCTGCTCCTCGTAGGCCTGCTGCTGGGCCGCCGCGTCCTGCTGGGCGTACTTCTGCTGCTGGTGGCGGTTCACCCCGCCGGCCACAACGCTGGCCGTGCCGGCGATGACCGCCGTGCGCCCAACCGTCCGCAACACCGGACGTCGCCTCATTGGCATCGCTCTCTCCTTCTCTCTCGCATCACTTCTCTCGGATCTCTCGGCTCTTCGGCCGCCGTCAGCTCGTGAGGGCTTCGGCCAGCTCGGCCATGGCCGACTCGACCAGCTCCCGGGGTATCCGGGCACTCTCGATGACGACGCCGCCCGACTCCAGGATCGCCTCGACGAACGGGCGGGCCCAGGCGTCCTCCCACACGATGATGAGGGCGGAGTTGCCCTCGGGGAGCCCGGCCGCCACGTGCTCGAGATCCTCCTCGCCGACCAGCCCACCGACCTCGCCGTCCACCTCGTTGAACTGCGCCAGCTCCTCCATCTGATCGAACTCGAGGCTGATGGTGTTGCCGTCCTCGTCCTTCCCCACGAAAACCAGGTCGAGGATGCGGACCGTCCCGGTCGAGACGAGCCGCGCCACCTCGGGGGCAATGTTCCCGTTGAAATGGTTCCCCGGGAAGGCGATCACGGTGTAGCTGACGGGTCCCATCGGCATGGCGTTCCTCCTGCGCTCTCTGCGTGTGGTCGAACTCTGAAATTTGCGCTGCCTGGCGGCCGACCCTACCCGGGCTCCGCTAGGCCAGGATCTTCGCCTTCTGCGCTTCGAACTCGGCGTCGCTCAGGACACCCTGGCTCTTGAGATCGGCCAACTTCGAGAGTTGCGACGCGGTGTCCTCGCCCGAGGTCCCGGCGGCCTGGCGCACGTACTGGTCGAAGGCCTTCTGCTGCTGGGCCGCCTGCTCCGCTGCCCGCTCGTGCATCTTGCCGCCGCGGGCGATCAGGTACACGAAGACACCCAGGAAGGGCAGGATGATGATGAAGATCACCCAGAGCGCCTTGGCCGCACCGCCCATGTCGTTGCTGCGGAAGACGTCCATGAAGACCATGATCAACAGCCAGATCCAGATGATGAAGAGGAAGAAGTACAGCATCGTCAGGAAGGCATCGAGGATGGGGTAGCTCGAGGCAAGCATCAACAGCTCCTTGTGTCGTATGGGTGCCTGCACCAGGCACTGCGGGAGTGACCATATCCATTGCAGCCGCGCTGCGCATTGCTGTGGTGCCGAAAATCACGTTTCGCACAACCCCGCACGGGGTGAACTGTGCCTCGAGAATGGTGACGGTGAGGTGAACGCCACGCACGGCCCACGGGTCCGGCCCAGGGCCGGCCCAGCTCTCTCAGAGCGTCAGAGTCCTTCCTCGGCGTGGAGTCGCCCCGATCGGCACGCCTGGGCGAAGGCCTCGTAGTCACGTTCGTTCTGGTCGGCGTAGCGCTCGGCGAAGCGAGTCAGGGCCTTCTCGAACGACGGGTTGTTGCCGAGGTACGACGCGATGGCGATGCGGTCGCCCGAGCGGGCGTGTGCCCGCGCCAGCGCGTTCGCACACATGGCGCCGTAGGCGGCCATGCCGGCCGGGATGGCGTTCTCGACGTCGACCGAACCCTTCCAGTCCTGGAGCTGGCGCACGTAGTAGTCACGGCTCACCCCGTCGATGCCGTCGCTGCGCTGCCAACCCAAGAAGATGTCGCTGCTGGCCTGCATCAGCCGCTGGCCGGCCACGACGCGGCCGCCGTGATTGGCGTAGGTGCTCTTCTTGACGAAGCGCTCGAGCACGGAGGCCTCCGCCTCCTTGGCCTGGAGGAAGAGGACGTCCTCGGGTCGCGGGCCGTGCAGCATGACGATCCAGCAGCGCGTGCCCACGCTGCCCACGCCGACCACCTTGCGGGCGATCTGCGCCACCTGGAACTGCTCGAGCAGGTGCCTGCGGTCGGTGGGCAGCGTGGCCCGGTACTTGCGCAGGATCTCGTGGAACTTCTCGGTCATGACGCGGGCTTCGAGGTCGGGGAAGAGCTCCTCGGCCGGGACGATGAGCGGCGGGTCACTCACGATGCAGCGCTGGCCGTCGACCACGGTGGTCAGCTTGTCGAGCGCCTTCATGCTGTCCTTGGTGTGCGCCTTGGCCACCACCTTGTCGACGGTGGCCGCCATGTGCGCGATGTCCTTGGCCTTGGTGCGCTGCGCCTCTTCTTTGAGCAGGGCCAGGCCCGACTCGACCGCGATGTGCGAGTACCACACCTCGAGGTTGGACTGGGCGGCCATCTGACGCATGCTCTGGCGGTACCCGAGCCCAAGGGCGGTGACGGCCTCGCTGCGCACGCTCTTGGAGAAGCCCCGGACCCGGCCCGCCACCACGAGGCTGGCGGCCAGCCGCTTGACGTCCCACTCCCAGGGACCGGGCAGCGTCTCGTCGAAATCGTTGCAGTCGAAGACGAGCTGGCGCTCGGGCGAGCCGAAGACGCCGAAGTTGGAGACGTGGGCGTCACCGCAGATCTGGGCGTGGATGCCCGAGCGCGGCGTGCCCGAGAGGTCCGACGCCATGACGAGGGCGGCGCCCCGGAAGAAGGTGAAGGGCGAGACGAGCATGCGCCCGTAGCGAATGGGCACCAGCTCGGGCACCCGGGTCGGGGCCTGCTCCTCGAGCAGCGCCACCGGGTCGGGGCGGTCCGTGCGAGGCTCGAAGACGGCGTGGCTGTCCCGCGGGGCGGTGTCCCGCGCCTTCTTTCCCTTGGCCCTGCTCTCGTCCTCGCTCAGGTGGATCACCACCCGCGGTGCGGGAGCCGACTCCGCTGGGGTGGCCTCGACGACAGCCATGGTGCATCTCCTCCCCGGTGCGCCCTGGTGCACCGTTCAGGTGGGAGGCTACGCCGACCTCAGCCTTCCGTCACCAGGACCGGGGACGCGGCAGGGGTTTCGGCCGACCGCGCGCGCTTTCGTCTCGCCGCGGCGCCAGTCACAATGGAGGGACGGGAACCCCCGCAACCGGACCGGGCAGGCAGGCAGGAGCGCTCGAGGCGCGGATGGGAGATCGGGTGACCGTGGGCTACGAGGGCGCCAAGGCGGAGGGACCTGGCCCCGCCGCGCCCGATGAGGGCAGCGGCGGCTCGGCGGCCCCCAGGCAGGGCCTGGTCGCCACGGTCGTCAACCTGGTCAACCTCATCCGGTCCAGCGACGAGGCCGCGGTGGAGAAGGCGATTCTGCAGCTGAGCGAGTCGCGGCGCTGGCTGGCCCCGCTGGCCCTGATCATCGGCGCCTTCCTCCTCTTGTTCCGGGGGCTCAAGTTGCTGGTGACCAACTGGCGCCTGACCCTGGTGCAGATCGTGCCGGCCATGTGGATCTGGGCCGCCCTGCTCGACATCAAGATCCACCTGCTCCACGGCAAAGAGTTCCACCAGATCCGCGGCCCCATCCTCATTCCTCTGGCCATCGCCATCACGGCCATCACCGCCGCCAGCTTCTACTTGAACGGTGTCTTCGCCTTCGCCATCTCCGACAGCGACGGGCCGCCGCAGATCCGCCCGGCCTTCGCCAAGGCCAACGAGCACCTCAAGACCATCTTGGCCTGGGGCGGCGGCATCGGCCTAGCGCTGTCCTTCTCGACGCTGATCTCGTCGCGCTGGGGCCACCTGTGGTTCGCCCTGGCCCAGGGGATCGTCGTCGGCGTCATGATGATCTGCTACCTGTCGGTGCCGGCCCGCATGGTGGGCATCACCAAGATCAAGTCCCGGCGTGACTCGCTGGCCACCAGCGCCATCGGTGGTGCGGTCGGGGCCGTGGTGTGCTCGCCGCCCTACATGATCGGGCGCCTCGGCATCCTGATGCTCGGCTGGCACTACCTGTTCTGGGCGGGGATCCTCCTCATCGTGATCGGGGCGGCGCTCCAGACCGGTGTGACCAGCGCGGTGAAGGCGGTCAAGTTCTCGGCCAAGCTCGTGGGCGACCCCACGCTCAGCGCGTCGACCACGACGGCGAGCGCCGCGCCGAGCGCGGCGTCGGCGACACCACAGACCTGAGCGGCGCCGCGGCGGCGGGCGGGGCGCGGCGTCCCGAGCGGCCCGGCCCTACCATCGGCGGCGCCGGGCGACGACGCCGGGGCGGGCAGAGGGAGACGACGGTGCCGGCGACGATCGAGTGGTTCGGGACGACGACCTTCCGGGTGCACACCGGCGGGCCCGTCCTCTTCTTCGACGCCTATCTCGATCGGGTGCCCGGCCTCGACCCCGTCGGCCTGTCGACGGCCGAGGTCGAAGAGGCCGACTTCGTCTTCGTCAGCCACGCCCACTTCGACCACCTCTACGGGGCCGACGCCCTCGCGCGGCGCACCGGGGCGACCGTGGTGGGCTCGCCCGAGTCGGCCCGCTGCCTGCGCGCCTGCGGCGTGCCCGAGGAGCAGCTGCTCATCGTGACCGGCGGCGAGACGGTGGACTGCGGGGGCGGCGTCAAGGTGCGTGTGCTGCCCGCCCTGCATTCGTGCCTCTTCGCCCACGGCGAGAGCGACACCGCCCTGCCCTGCCTGGGCGACCTCGGCATCAGCGCGGAGGACCGCATCGCGGCGCGCCAGGTCTTCTTCGACCTGATGGCCGGGCTGAAGGGTCCCCAGGGCGAGGCCCTCCAGGCGATGAACGCCAAGTGCTCGGCCCACGACGGCGGTCAGCTCTCCTACCTCTTGTTGACCGGAGAAGGCTCGGCGCTGGTCAGCGCGAGCGCCGGCTACTGGAAGGGCCTCTTCGACGGGTTGCGGCCCGACGTGGCCCTGCTGGCCGTCGGCGGCCGGCCGAACGTGAACGGCGAGCCCTTCCAGGGCTCGGGGGCCGAGTACGTGCGCGAGCAGGTGGAACTGCTGCGGCCCGGGCGGGTGGCCTTCTGCCACCACGACCCGCTCTTTCCCGGCCTGCCCTGGATCGACATCGGCGCGGCCGCCCAGGCGCTGGCCGTGCCGGGGGCACCCGCCGGCTACTTCACCCTCGAGTACGCCACACCGAGGCCGCTCTTCGGCTGAGCGTCGCACTCGAGGCGGCCCGAGCGTGACTCAGTGCGGCGCGGCGCGTCTTCTTCGTCGAGCCCGAGCCTGAACCGGAGAGCGACGACAGCAGCGGCGCCGTGGTGGTCGTGAAACGGTTGTGACGACCGAATCCGGCGGGTCGCGGTCGCCGGGGCCCGCAGAAGCCAGCGTCGTCCCTGGTCGGAGGGACAACAACCGGTCAACAGCGGGTCAGTGCAGGCGCAGCGTCCGGGCCCAGATCTGCTCGAGCACGGCCGTCGGCCGCTCGATCGGCACCAGGTCGTCGGACCAGTACACGTCGAGCAGGTAGCGGTCGGTCAGCACCGAGAGCGCCCGCACCGTCTCGCCCGGGTGGGCCACGTCGACCCGGCCCAACTCGGCCAGGGCCACGATGTGCCGCTCCACCGGGCCGACCAGCTCGTCCAACGTGACGCCCCACTGCTGCTTGAGTTCGGGGCCGGCCGCGCTGGCGTCGTCGAAGGCCCGCATGAGGCGCCCGTGGGCTCGATAGACGGCGGCAAAGTGCAACAGCGACTCGTGCAGCTGCGTCTCGGGGTCCTCCGAGAACATCCACCGGTGCGCCGCGTCGCGCAACTCGTTCACGAGCCGGCCCATGAGGCGGGTGACCACGCTCTCGAGATCGGGAAAGTAGCGATAGAAGGCGGTGCGGCTCAGACCGGCCGACGACATCACCTCTTCGACGTTGATATCGCGGAATGTGCGCTCTTCGAGCATGGTGGCGGTGGCACCGAGGATGGCGAGCTCGGTGGTGGCACGCCGCTCGTGCGCGGCCAGGCGGGTCCGGGTGCGGTTCGGTGTCATCGCGGCGCGCAGAGCTCCGTGTTGTACCCGGCGGCGGCCCAGCGTTGGCAATGGGGCAGATGGTCATCGAGCCAGTAGGCGTCGTCCTCGGTGACGACGAGGAGCTCCTCGAACTTGACCCCGACCCCGTCGCGCCCGATGTGCGGCTCGACCGCCCACAGCCCGGGCGCGGGCGGGCGGTCGGCCAAGTTCCGGTCGTTCCAGACCGGGTAGCCCTCGCCGTGCTCGAGCGCGCCCCGGCTGGCCGCCACCAGTCCCTCGGCCGCCGCCGGGCCGAACCCATGCAGCAGCGTCGGGCGCGGCGGATCGACCTCGAGCGCGAAGAGCTGGTGCCCGAGAGCCCCCTCGGGGTAGTGCCGGTGACAGCTCAACGCGTCGTGCTCGGCGACGAGCTCATCGAGCGCGAGGTAGAGGGCGCGCATCGTCTGGCCGGCCCGCACCCCCTCGAGGAGGAAGGCGCGGATGCGCGCCAGGCTGCGGTCGAGCTCCTCGAAGACCGGGTTGGCGCCGACGGTGCACGAGTAGCCGACGTCGGCGCTGAAGCCGTCGAGGGCGGGAGCCAGATCGATGATGAGCGGCATGCCGTAGCAGAGGGCGGTGTCGGTCGGGAAGAAGCCTGACTGCGAGACGTCCGTCCGGGCGGCGACCCAGTCCGGCCCGAGCAAGGTGCGTGGGCCGAACCAGGCGAAAGGCTCGTGGAAGACCTGGTCCACCCCGCTCCCGCGTTGGGCCACCTCCAACAGGGTGCAGACCTCGGTCTCGGTCATGCCGATCCGGAGCTGGGCCTCGACGCCGAGCGCCATGTCGTAGGCCAGTCGTTGCACCTGGCGGAACCGGTCCAGGTCCGCGGCGGCATAGGGAAACGGGGAGTGACGCGACACGAATGATCCTCAATCAGCTGGTGATTTTGGGGGCCGCATCGGTCCGGGGGGAACGCAGTGACGCGGTGTCACCCATTGTGTCACTCCGATTGACAGCAGTCAGCGCGGGACGGCCCGCGGGACCCGTACTCCTTGGTCAAAGGGCAGGTCAGGAGGCAACCAGGGCATCGGTCAGCCGCTCGATGGCAGCCAGCGGCGCCGCCAGTTCGGCCGGCACGCCGTAGCGGGCGGCCAGAGTGGCCGGATCGGTGTAGCTGACCTGGCAGCCCGGGCCCCCCTCCGCCCAGACGAGGACCTTGAGCGGGAGGTCGAGGGCCGAGAGCGGCGCCGCCTCCATGACGGGTGTGCCCCCGGCCGGATTGCCGAAGAGCACCAGCGTGGTCGGGCGCAGGTCCAGCCCGACCCGGCGCGCCTCCGCCTGCTGGTCGATGACGGCGAAGACGGTCAGGCCCTTGGACGCGAGCAGGTCCAACAGCCGGGCCACGGTCTCGCCGACCGGGCGCGGGCTCGTCTTGGTGACGGCGCCGGACGCGGGGTCGGACGCCATCGAAGTGGTCGGGCGAACGCCCTAGGAGGCGGCCAGCCGCGGAGCGCGGCCGGCGTGGTTGTCGCGCAGCCGCTCCGCCGTTTCCCGGTCGCGTAGCGGCATGCCGATGCCGACGGGAAGGTCCGAGTGGGGATCGTTGCGGCACTGCGCACAGTCCACGACCCACGTCCGATCAGGGCGCTGCGCAATCCTCGGTTGGTGATTCTGCACTGGTCCCTCTCCTGCCGCGACCCCCTCCGGCAGGAGTTCACGATAGCGAGTTGGCACCGCAACTGAAAAGTCCGATTTCCGATTTTGTCTTCCGTTCACCCAGGTGAGAGGCCTGTCACCCAGGCTGCAGCCGAACGATCGTTTAGGCCGTCAGCTGGGCGTCGGCGGGCCGCAGTGCGATGTAGACGATCGATCCGATCACCGGGATGAAGAGGATGACCACGGTCCAGATCGCCTTCGCCGCGCCGTGGTGGTCGCGGCGCCGGAAGTTGTCGACGAAGCACCACAGGATGAAGAAGACGAAGAGGAAGACGGCGGCGAATTCCAAGAAGGTCCAGAACAGGCCCAACAGCGGCCACGAGTAGGCGAGCATCGGTTCCACCTCCGTGTTGTCCGGCTCCGAGCGCAACGTAGCCCTCGTCCTGACGGCCTTGGTGGATGGAACCGCCCCGGTCGCTCAGCCGCTGTCGACGAGGCCGAAGATGCTCTTGGCCATCAGGTAGAGGCCGAGCGCCAGCGAGAAGTTGACCACCAATCCGATCAGCGACAGATCAAGCAGCATGCGTTGCCGTCGAGTCGGCCCCGTCTCTGCGTACGCACGCAGCCACCCGCGTCACGACGGGTGCACGGTCGTGAGTCCTCTCAATCTTGTGGCGGACGCTGCGGCGCGCCGTCGCGGCGCGCCTCGATCCCCAGCGGCGGACCGTTCGTCTCCGCCGCTGCGTCCACTCCGGCGCTGCAGCCGTCGAGACGGCTCGAGGTGGCCACCCCGACACCCTCCGACGACGTCGTCACGGTGCAGCCTCGTGCGCGCGGGTCCATGGCGGCGACCGGACCTACCGGCGCGGCGCTGCGCACGCGGCGGAGTCCCGCGCCGGCGCACTCGGCGTAGTGGCGCTCGTGCAGCTCGCCGACGGAGTGGATCGAGTGGATGGACGAACGATCGCCGAAGGAAGGCGTCCCGTGTTCGACCGCGAAACGACGCTTCCCTCTGCAGGTTCGTGCCGCATTCATCGATCGTGCCCTACAACCTCGGCGATCGTCGCCCATAGAGGGATCTTGGCGATGGGCCGCCGCAGCGACTAGGGCCATTGGTCACCGACAACGGGCGCTGTGATCAACGGGTGCACAACCTTTCGGGAGTTGCGCTCGTCTGCGCGACTCCGAATACCCGTACGAAGACGTCGTCGAGTCGACGCGCGCCTTCCACGTCGTTCTCAGCTGAACCGGGGAATCACTCCGAAAAGGATGGGCGTGCGGGGCCGTGGCCCCCCGGTCCGGCCCCGCCGCCCAACCAGACGAGCCCGGGCCGGAGGAGGGGTGAGGTAACGATCAGTTGGAGATCGTTACCACCTCGGCACTGCCCGATCCCCTTTGATCGACGGTGTGCTCTCCCGGTGGTGTCGTCCTGTGTCGCCATGATGCATCGCGAACCGTGCCGAGTGCCAGTGTCATTTGTCACCGAATTGATTTTTCGTAGTCGCTTTCAATGAATGCTGAAAGTAGAACGCTGCACGCTGCGTGCGACAAACGGGGTTGCAGCAAAAGAAGCGGGAGCAAAATCCATCCGTTGTGATCTCAAATATGACAAAAGTCACTCCCCGTCGGTTCACGCAGCGCTGAGACAAATCAACGCGACGGTCAACCGATGCGGGTCCGCACGCCCTGACCCAGATCGAGCGCGGTCACTGCGGCCAGCGACAGCCGTTCGGGCAGCGTGACCGTCAGCGCCCCGCCCGCGTCGGACCACTCGAGCAGGTCGTTGGTCCCGACCAGACGCACCCGCGTCACCCGCGAGCCGTCGATGACCCGCAGTTCGAGCCGGCGTTCGGCCGGCTGCCCCATGACCAGGCAGTAGACGCCGCTGCCCGAGAGTGTGAAGCGCAACGGCGTCCCCCTGGTCGTCTCCGACTCGGCGATCGACCAGGGCCGGCTGCCGTAGATCGCCTCGCCGTTGTCCTCCATCCACGCCCCGAGCCCGCGCAGCGGCGCCGCTTGGGAGTCGGGGATGGTGCCGTCGGGCCGCGGACCCACCCCGATCAGGAGGTTCCCGTTCTTGGCCACCACGTCGCAGAAGAGCTGGATCAGCTCGGTCGCGCTCACAATGTCCTCGGGCCGCTCGAAGCGGTTGGCCCCGAAGGAATGCCCCACCCCCCGGGCCAGCTCCCACTTCTGTTCCGAATGGGTGTGCACCATTTCGTATTCGGGGGTGCGGAAGTCGCAGTGCCGCGGCTGCACGAAGGCCAGCCGCTTGCGCTGCGCCGGGATGAAGCGCCACAACAGCTGCACGAGATCACCCGCCCCCATCACCAACCGCTCGGTGAGCCAGTTGCGCGGCAGGCCCGGTTCCAGCCAGCGGTCGTTGACCACGCCGTCGGAAACCCGGTTGTAGTAGAAGGCGAAGAGCTCGGCCAGGTTGCCGCCGCTCGGCCACGAGATGTCGTTCCAGAGCACCGAGGGCTCGTAGCGCTCGATGAGCTCGCGCACGTGCGCCGTGACGTACTCGCGATAGCGCCGGTCCTGCGGCGCCGCCAGCACGGCGTCACCCGCCCGGGCCAGCACGGCGTCGTTGTAGGGCCAGTCGTAGCCGCCCGAGTAGTAGAGCCCCATGCGCATGCGCCGGGCCCGCACCGCCGCGGTCAGGTCACCGACGAGATCGCGCCGGGCGTGGTACTTGCCCTTGACCGGGTGGGCCACCGCCGAGGGCCACAGCGCGAACCCGTCGTGGTGCTTGGTCGTGAGCACGACGTAGCGGGCCCCGGCCGACCGGCACAGGTCGGCCAGCGCGTCGAGGTCGGCTCCGCTCGACGCGTCGTCGAACGCAGGCACGAAGTTGTCGTAGGCGTAGTCGTCCCCGTACTCCTCGCGATGGTGCCGCTGCGTCGGGCTGCCCGGCAGCTGCATGGAGTTGAGGTACCACTCGGCGTAGGGATTCTCGTAGAGCATCCGCTTCGGCCCGTTCTCGCTGAGCATCTGCTGGATGTCGGGCACCCGCGGCGCCCAGCCCGGCACGGAGTACAGGCCCCAGTGGACGAAGACGCCCAACTTGGCGTCGTCGTACCAGTCCGGAACCACGTGGGCACTCACCGAGTCCCAGGTCCCCTCGTACATGAGCCTGGAAGTCTCGCACGCGCCCCCCGTCCGCGCACCGGTGGCCGGCCTCCGCCGGGCCGATCCCGGCGGAGCTCAGGCCGCGGCCGTCGCCGTGGACCCCGGCGGGTTCGGGTGCCCGGGCGGCCCGTAGCGCGCCCGGAAGAGCATGTAGGCCACCGGCCCCGCCAGCGCGGGGAGCCAGTACGAGATGATCCGGTAGGCCAAGGTGGCCAGGACGGCGGCACCGCCCGGGATGCCGGCCAGGATGAGCATGCCGCTCAGCCCGGCTTCGACGATGCCCAAGCCACCGGGCGTGATCGGGATGAGCCCGAGCAGGCCGGCCACCGCGTAGGCCAGCAGCACGAGTGAGGGCTGCGGCTTGGTCCCGGTCGCCCAGATGCACGCCAGGAGCGTGATGAAGTCGAAGGCCAGCCGCCCGCTCGAGAGCAGGAGCGCGGACTTCCAGCGGGCGCCGAGCACGTCGCGGATTCGGTTGCGCTCGCTCACCAGGCGATCGGGCAGGCCGGTCAAGGGTGGCCGCTTGCGCAGGACTTTGTTGCGCGCCGCCTGGATCACTCGGCCGGCCCAGTGCATCGGCCCGTCGACGACGAGCACCACCGCGCTGAAGCCGGCGAAGAGGAAGAAGGCCCCGATGCCGAGCAGCGCCGCGTGCTCCAGGCCGCGGTCGATCGGCGTCCCGGCGATGATCGCGGGCAGCACGAAGATGGGCAGGGCGAGCAGGCCGCCGATGCCCAGGATGGAGATCGCGGTCAGCCCGCCCACGGCGGTGGCCGGGTCACTGCCCGAGGCGGACAGCATGCGGAACTGCGTGGCCGCACCGGCCGCCTGGCCGCCCGGCACCACCAACGAGATGGCGTTGCCCGCCAGCTGCGAGGTGGCCACCGAGAACCAGGCCTTGGTGCGCAGCGCGAGGCGCTGCAGGGCGATGGTGCAGGTGAAGTGGGCCACCTGCGCCACCAGGGCCACCAGGAACCAGAGGGGATTGAGCGACTTCAGCTTCGGCCAGGAGCCGAAGACGGCGATGAGGGTCGGAAAGACGAGGTAGATGGTGACGCCGGCCACCACCGCAGCCACCGTCGCCTTGACCACGGTGCGCCACGCCGGCGGTGACTCGGCGTCCTGCTCAATGCGGCTGGTCAGGCGCTGTGAGATCTCGTCGTCGCCGCCCGAGGCCTTCTGCGCCGCGGGACCTTGCGGGCGCGCCGCGCCATGCAGGTTCTCGGTGTCCTTCTCGTCGCCGGCGAGCCCGGGATCAGACACGGACCCTCATGCTCCCGGCATACCCGGTGATCGGCCCGGTTAGGCCAGGATCTTCGCCTTCTGGGCTTCGAACTCGGCGTCGGTGAGCACGCCCTGGTTCTTCAGATCGGCCAGCTTCGAGAGCTGCGAGGCGGTGTCCTCCCCCGGGGTGGCAGCGGCCTGGCGCACGTACTGGTCGAAGGCCTTCTGCTGCTGGGCGGCCTGCTGGGCCTGGCGCTCGTGCATCTTGCCGCCGCGGGCGATCAGGTACACGAAGACTCCGAGAAAGGGGACGATGATGACGAAGATCGCCCACAGCGCTTTGGCCATGCCACCCAGGTCGTGGCTGCGAAAGATGTCGATGAAGACGGTGAAGAGCAGCCAGATCCAGATGAAGAACAAGAAGAAGTACAGCATGGTCAAGAAGAAGTCGAGGATGGGGTAGTTGTAGGTGGAAGCGAGCATGGCCGAATTCTCCTGTCGTCAGCGCGGGGGCGAGAAACCGCAGCCATATGTTTAGCCCGGCAGCCCCGGTTGCGGGTGGTTTCTTGCCGGGCGGCGAGCCACGACGGACCCCGCGGGGTCACGGAAAGCCCTCCGGAGAAGAAGGATCAGCGTGCGCGAGTGGACCCCTCCTGTCCCATCGGGTGCACGAGCGCAGGGGAACAGGCTCCGAAATCCGGCTTCGGGCGTGCCACCATCCCAGGCCCGCGGACCCGCCGCGTTTACATGATGTCCTTGAACACCGACGTGCTGTTCGCCGTCTCCTTGGCCACCGGGAAGTTGAAGCCGCAATTCGGGCACGGCTCGGCGAGGACCTTCTGCTCGGACGCCAGGTCGTACTCCTTGTCCTGCAGCGTCCCGCAGGTCGGGCAGATCCGCAGCAACCTCGTCGCCCTCAGCTCGAAGTTGGTGATGATGTCCTCCATGATGGCGCCGTTGGCCGCCCACTCCTTGGCGTGCTTGTGGTACGTGTCCATGTGCCAGTCGTTGACGGCCTCCTTGGACGCCCACATGGAGATCTCGTTGTACCAACCGGGCTCGTCGGGGTGCTCCCACCATGTCAGGTGGATGAAGCCGGGCTTGTTCATGAGGTGATGGCGCACGTCGCTGAACACGGTGCGGAACTTGTCGTAGGCGTCGGGGCTCGAGAACCGGACCCGCTGCATGCTGAGGTACATACCTGCTGTTCTCCTTGGCGTTGACTGTGGTGGATGTGACAGTGCGTCACCGCTGCTACGGACTGACCCCCTCGACCTCGACGTCGGGCCCCAGCTTGCGGGCGATCTCCTTGACCAGGTCGCCCTCGACGACCGCCCGCCAGCGCGCCGGCTGCTCGGGCCGCACCACGATCACGTGACTGACGCCACGGGCCTTGGCCGCGGCGGCGATCGTCTTGACCGGCCGCCGCGAGATGGCGATCTGGCCCCAGGTCTCCGAGCCGGCCTTCTCGAGCGACGCCACGGCGCGCTGCACGATCTCCTGCTGCTCGGCCATCTCCTTGCGGGTGGGCATGAGACCCGGGTTCTGCAGTCCGAGGCCCGAGCCGTAGAGCCGGGCGATGCTGACCACGGCGATCGGCTCGCCGCCGCTGACCCGGCGGGCCAGACGCAGCGCCGCATTGGGCACCGCCACCCCGTTGGAGGCGATGAGGACCGCGGCGGGCTGGGCCGGCTGCTTGTCGAACTTGCGCCGCCCGAACCGCCGCCGGACGGGCCCGCCGGCCGGCGGCGGTGACGCCGACGTCTCTGCGGCCGCCACCGTCACAGCTCGGTCTCCGCCTGCATGGTCGACATGCTCGGCAACGTCTCCACCACCGTCGGCCCGGGGATGTCGTCCAGGTCGATGCCGCCCGGCGAGCCGAGGACGAGCGGGACCTCGTCGGAGGGCGCAATGCCGTGACGCTGGTCACTCCACTTCCGCCAGAAGTACAGCGGGAAGTAGGCCGCCACGATGACCAGGCCCAGGATGTAGAGGAAGTGCCCGGATCCGGGACCGACCACGATGTCGGGCGAGTTCCAGCCGCCGACGAAGTAGTCGAAGGTCAAGAACAGCGCGCAGGCCAGGGCCACCCAGCGGAACCAGTAGGGCATCCGGAAGGGGCTGACCCGCTCGGGCTGCCACTGCCGGAGGATGAAGTAGCCGTAGAGCGATGCGCACACCGCCACGAGGTAGCCGACGTTCGAGAAGATGTAGATGCGCACCGGCGAGCCGAAGAGGCTCACGATGATGGCGCAGACGACGTTGAACGCCATGGCCCGGTCCGGCACGTGGTGCTTGTTCTTGTGCTCGAAGAACTTCGGGAGCAAGCCGGTCCTCCGCCGCCTGGAAGAGCGACCGGGCCACGCCCATGATGGCGTTGAGCACCGAGAGCAGCAGGGCGAAGATCAGCGGGATGCCGATCAGGTACTTCACCCAGGCGGCGTTGCCGAAGATGTGGTCGCAGAAGCTCGTGTAGAGCGTCAGCGGGTCCGCCGTCTGCAGCGACGCCCCGAGGACGCCCACGAAGACGATCGCCGTGCCGATGTAGACGAACACGCCGTAGAGGCCCTCGGCCGTCAGAGCGATCTTGGCGTCGCGGGCCGGGTCACGGCACTCGCCGATGTAGCAGGCCGCGGCCTCCATGGCGATGGCGTTCCACGAGATCACGAAGATCCAGGCCATGAAGAAGATGAAGCCCGGATGTCTTCGGATCGGCGAAGTGGAAGCCCGAGATGTTGGACCAGTGGAAGCTGCTGGGCTTGAAGACCGGGAGGATGATCAGCAGCGTCAGCGGCACCATGGAGGTGACCCCGAGGACGGTGGCGAAGGTCGCCCCCAGCCGGATGCCGAGGTAGCAGGGCACGAAGAGCGCCACCAGGCCGACGATGGTGATGACCAGGACGCCGAGTGGAGACCGGCGTGCCCAGGCTGCCCAGCGGAGAGAAGCGTCCGCCCCAGCGGCACGTGGAACAGGACGGCGATGTACCCCGCGGCCAGCAGCATGTTGATCGGGGCCACCGGGAACCAGCCCAGCCAGTACCCCCAGCCCGAGAGGCCGCCGATGTGCTTGGCCGTCGTCTTCCCGACAGGGAGCGAAGCTGTCGTAGGCGTACGACGGCATGCCGCCCGTGCGATGGGGCAGGAGCGCCGCCAGCTCGCCCATGCAGAGGCAGACCATCATGCCGATGATCACGACCAGGGCGATGGCCGGAATGGCGGCCGCCCCCATGGACGAGACGGCGAAGGGGACGATGCCGGTCACCAGGATGGTGCCGGCCAGGCCGATGACGAACGCCCCCCACCAGTTCGTCCCCCGGCTCAGGGAGGTCGCGACCTCCGGCGTGCTCGTCACGGCGCCTTTTTCACTCATGGGTTGGTCTCCTCGTGTCGGATCGGAGCGTCATGTGTGGTCTCTTTCTCTTGTCGTGCTCGGGGCGCCGTCGCCGCGGCGCCGGGGTCAGAAGGCCTGCAGGTAGCGGTCGAGCTCCCAGGGCGTCACCTCGGCGTGGGAGGCCCGCACTTCGTCGCGCTTGGTCTTGACGAAGTAGTCGACGTAGTCGCCATCGGGCGTCTTGCCCAGCCCCTCGCGCACCGCCTCGTCGATCTCGAGGTGGTCGAGCGCGTGCCACAACGTCATGGGCATGGTGCGCAGCCCGAGCGTCGGACGCCTCCAAGGGCGACAGCGCGAGCAGGTTGAACTCGCAGGGGTCGCCCGGATCGAGCCCGCGGCCGATCCCGTCGAGCCCGGCCGCGATCAGCGCGCTCATGGCCAGGTACGGGATTGGCCGATCCGTCGATGCACCGGTCCTCGACCCGGCCCGGCTCGGGCACCCGCAGCATGTGGGTGCGGTCGTTGCCGCCGTAGGTGGCGTAGGTGGGTGACCACGCCGCGCCGGAATTCGGTGCCGGCGCCGCCAGGCGCTTGTACGAGTTCACCGTCGGGCAGGCCACGGCGGTCAGGGCCTCGGCGTGCTCGAGCAACCCGGCGATGAAGGAGTAGCCGAGTGACGACATGCCGAGGCCCCGTCCGTCCGTGGGATCCGCGAAGAGCTCTCCGCACCATCGCCGTCCCACAGGCTCAGGTGCATGTGCAGGCCGTTGCCCGTCAGGTGGGTGAAGGGCTTCGGCATGAAGGTGGCCAGCATCCCCGCCTGCGCGGCGAGCGAGTGCACCATGTAGCGGAAGACGATGACCCGGTCCGCCGTGGTCAGCGGGTCGGCGTAGCGAAAGTTCTGTTCGAACTGCCCGTTGGCGTCCTCGTGGTCGTTGGCGTAGTTGGCCCACCCCAGCGCGTTCATGTGGCGCGACACCGTGGTGAGGTGGTCGAACATCCGGGTGAGGGCCCGGGCGTCGTAGCAGGGTGCCTTGGCCTGGTCCATCGGGTCGGCCACCGTGATGCCACCCTCGGGCGTGCGCCGCACGAGGAAGTACTCCGCCTCGGCCCCGACGCCCATGACGTAGCCGCTCTCGGCCAGCCGCTCGATCTGCCGGCGCAGGATGACCCGGGGGGCGTAGGGCCACGGTTCGCCCAGCACGTAGGGATCGCACTGGATGATCCCGAGCCCCGGCTGCCACGGCGCCGGCATGTAGGAGCTCAGGTCCGGCATGGCCAGGATGTCGGGCGACGACGGGGTCTGCCCCATCGGGCCCGCCGCGAAGCCGGCGAACCCCGCCCCGTCGGCCAGCAGGCCCTCGATGGCCGAGACGGGGACCATCTTGGCGCACGGCTTGCCGTGCATGTCCACGAACATGGCGAAGAGGAATTCGACGCCGTCCCGCCTGGTCGCCTCGGTCAGTTCCGCCGCATTCGTGATCGAGGTGGCCTCTCGCTCCAGTGTGCTCGTCAGGGCCAATCACCTCCCGGAGGTGGTTTCGTGTGAGTGGGTCTGTGTCAACGATGTTGCCCCACGGGAAACGACGGATGGTTACTGGATCGTTTCGAAGTGTTGCGTGCCGGTTAACAGGTTCAGGCAGGTCCAGCACGTAACAAAGCGGTAATCCGACCTGGCCGCCTTGTTGCCTATTTCTCTACTCTGTTTCTTGACAGGCAACAGCGGCCCGTCATAATGAAACGCAGGCGGCGGTCCCCCAGGACCCCGCTCATCCCCGGACGAAAGAGAGCGCAGTGAGCGACCCCGCCTCGGAGCGCAGCACGTTGCACCGCTACGCACATCGTGCCGCGTACGACCGCGAGACCATCGACGCCATCTTGGACGAGGGTTTCGTGTGCCACGTCGGCCTGTGCACCGACAAGGGCTTCCCTGTCGTCATCCCCCTGGCCTACGGGCGCGACGGCGACATCGTCTACCTGCACGGCTCGGCCGCCAGCCGCCTCTTCCGCGGCGCCCGGGCCGAGAGGTGGAGATCTGCATGGCCGTCACCTTCGTCGACGGCCTGGTGGTGGCCCGCTCCACCTACAACACCGACATCAACTACCGCTCCGTGGTGATCCTCGGCCACGCCGCCGAGGTGAAGGACCTCGACGAGAAGCGCCGCGGGCTCGAGCGCATGGTCGACCACATCGTCCCGGGGCGCAGCCGCGACGCCCGGCCCCCGACCGAAAAGGAGCTGCGCAGCACCATGCTCCTGCGCCTCCCCCTCGACGAATGCTCGGCCAAGGTGCGCACCGGTTTCCCGCTCGACGAGGAAGAGGACTACGACCTCGAGATCTGGGCCGGCGTCATCCCCTTGCGCACCACGATCGAAGCGGCCCAGCCCGACCCGGACCTGCGCGTGGCCGTCGCCATGCCGCTCCTATGTCGAGCGCTACCGGCGCCCCGTCACCGTCGGGGCGTTCTGACCGTGTGCGGCGTGATCGGACTCCTGCTGCGCGACCCCGCCCTCGAACCCGAGCTCGGTTCCCTCCTCGTCCCCATGCTCGAGGCGCTCGACGAGCGCGGGCCTGACTCCTCGGGCATCGCCCTCTACGCCGACCGCCCGGCGCGGACTCGCCTCCGAGCACCCCACACTGCGGATCTCGCTCGGTGCCGACGTTCCCGTCGACTGGGTGACGGTCGGCTGCGCGCTGCTCGACGTGTGCCCGACCGGCGCCGACGTGCAGCGCTTCGGCGCCGGTGCCGTCCTCGACGTGCCCGAGCCCGCGCTCGAACGGGTCGAGGCCACCCTGGCCGAGGAGTGGCCCGAGGTGCGCATCCTCGGGAGCGGCTGGAACCTGCGCGTGCTCAAGGACACCGGCCGGCCCTCCGACACCTGCGCCCGCTACGGCGTGCGCGACTGGGAGGGCTACCTGGCCATCGCCCACACCCGCATGGCCACCGAGTCGGCGGTCACCGTGCTGCACTCCCACCCCTTCGTCCCCGACCGTGACCTCTGCGTCGTGCACAACGGCTCGTTCTCGAACTACGCCACGGTGCGCCGGCAGCTGCAGGACGAGGGCATCGACTTCGACTCCGACAACGATTCCGAGGTCGGCGCGCGTTTCCTGGCCGCCCGCCTGGCGCGCGGGCGACGACCTCGAGGAGGCCACCCGCTGGGTCATGAAGGAGATGGACGGCTTCTTCACCCTCGTCATCACCAGCGCCGACGCCATGTCGGTGGTGCGCGACGCCTTCGCCTGCAAGCCGGCCGTCGTGGCCGAGACGGCGGCCTATGTGGCGGTGGCCTCGGAGTACCGGGCCCTGGCCGAGCTGCCGGGCATCGCCGACGCCATCGTCTTCGAGCCCCACCCCGAGGAGGTCTACACATGGACACGCTGACCCCGGCCACCCTGCACGACCACGGACTGCTCGACTGCGACGTCCTGGGCACGCGGGCGGTCAACCAGGCGCTCCGGGCGCTGGAGCCCGGCGCCAGCGTCACGCTCGCGGCACCCCGAGGCCGCCACAACCTGGCCGTCGGCCTCGATCGCCCCGTCGCCGTCCTCGTCGAGGGAAACGCCGGCTACTTCCTCGGGGGTCTGTGCGGCGCCCGCGACGGCAGCGGGCCGGACATCACCGTCGACGGCTTCGTGGGCTGGTCGGTGGGCGAGAACCTGATGGGCGGCACCATCCGCGTCCGGGGCAGCGCCTCGCAGAGCGCGGGGGCCAGCGCGCGGGGCGGCCGCATCGTCGTCGAGGGCCACGCCTCCCTGCGCGCCGGCATCTCCCTCAAGGGCGCCACCGTGGCCATCGCCGGCAACGCCGGCGCCATGACCGGGTTCATGGCCCAGGCCGGGACCATCCTCGTCGGGGGCGACGCCGGCCACGCCCTGGGCGACTCCCTCTACGAGGCGGTGATCTACGTGCAGGGCAGCATCGCCTCGCTCGGCGCCGACGCCGTGGTCGAGGAGATGACCGACGACGACCTCCTCGCCGTGAAGCAGCTGGTCGAGGACACCGGCTTCGCTCACATCGAACCCGAACGGATCACCAAGGTGGCCTCGGCCCGCCAGCTCTACCACTTCGCCACGCACAACCACAGCGCCTACTGATGAGCAGCGACGCCGAAGCCGCTCCGGCATCCCCGCACAACCACAGCTTCCCGCCCGACGTCATCGCCCGCATCCACGAGATGGCCACCACCGGCCACTACCCGATCCGCGGTCTCGGCGCCCGCCGCAAGCTCCCCACCTTCGACGACCTCGTGTTCCTGACCGCGTCGGTCAGCCGCTACCCGCTCGAGGGCTACCGCGAACGCTGCGAGACGGCGACCACGCTCGGCACCCGCCACGCGGCCAGGCCGATTCAGCTGCAGATCCCCATCACCATCGCCGGCATGAGCTTCGGCGCCCTCTCGGCCTCGGCCAAGGAGGCGCTGGGGCGGGCCGCCACCGAGGTCGGCACCAGCACCACCACCGGCGACGGCGGCATGACCCCCGAGGAGCGCAAGGCTTCGGACCAACTCGTGTACCAGGTCCTCCCTTCGAGATACGGCTTCGACCCCGCCGACCTCCGCCAGGCCGACGCGGTGGAGATCGTGGTCGGCCAAGGCGCCAAGCCGGGCGGCGGCGGCCTGCTGCTCGGCCAGAAGGTCAACGACCGCGTGGCGGGCATGCGCACCCTCCCGCCCGGCATCGACCAGCGCTCGGCCAGCCGCCACCCCGACTGGGTGGGCCCGGACGACCTGCGCATCAAGATCGAGGAACTGCGCGAGGCCACCGATTGGGCCATCCCGATCTACGTGAAGATCGGCGCGACGCGGGTCGACCACGACGTCAAGCTGGCCGTGGCGTCGGGCGCCGACGTGGTCGTGGTCGACGGCATGCAGGGCGGCACGGCCGCGACCCAGGACGTCTTCATTGAGCACGCCGGCATCCCGACGCTGCCCGCCGTGCGCATGGCCGCGGAGGCCCTGCGCGAAGTCGGCATGCGCGACCAGGTCCAACTGGTCGTCTCCGGCGGCATCCGCTCGGGCGCCGACGTGGCCAAGGCGCTCGCTCTGGGCGCCGACGCCGTCTCCATCGGCGTGGCCGCACTGCTCGCCCTCGGCTGCAACAGCGCCACCTACCGCGATCACACCGGTGCCGCCGTCGACGTCACCGCCGACTACGCCGCGCTGGGCACACGCCCGGGCGGATGCGCCCACTGCCACACCGGATCGTGCCCCGTCGGCATCACCACGCAGGATGCCGCGCTCGAGGCGCGGCTCGATCCCTTCCACGCCGCCACCTCGGTGGCCAACTACTTACGCGCCCTCACCATGGAGGTGACCGCGCTGGCCCGCGCTTGCGGGAAGTCCAGCGTGCACCACCTCGAGCCTGAGGATCTCGCTGCGCTGACGGTTGAGGCCGCCGCCATGGCCCGGGTCCCTTTGGCCGGCACCGGTTGGATCCCGGGCTGGCCCTCCTGAGGGCCGTGGGTTCTCCCCGCACGGCCGAGGTCGTGGTCATCGGTGGCGGCGTGGCGGGTCTCAGCACGGCCCGCGCTCTGGTCGAGCTCGGGCTGACCGACGTGCTGGTGCTCGAACGCGACACCGTGGGCTCGGGCGGCAGCGGCAAGTCGAGCGGCATCGTGCGCTGCCATTACGGCATCCCCTCGCTCGCCGCCATGGCCTGGCGTGCCCTGCCCGTGCTCGAGCACGCGGCCGAGATCCTCGGTGCGCCCTCGGGCTACACCAAGACCGGCTACCTGGTCGGCGTCGGCCAGGAGAACCTCGGTGCCCTGCGGGCCAACGTGGCCATGCAGCACGCCCTCGGCATCCACGTCGCCTTGATGGGTCACGACGAGGCACAGACCCTGTGGCCCGCCGCCCGCCTCGACGACTTCGCCGAGTTCGCCTACGAGCCCCACGGCGGCTTCGGGGACGGCCACCAGACGGCGCTGGCCTTCGCGGTGGCCGCCCGCCGCGGCGGCGCGCACCTGCGCCAGCACGCGCCGGTGGCCTCCGTCGAGGTGGTCGCCGGCCGCGCCATGGGCGTCGTCCTGGCGGACGGCAGCCGCATCGGCGCCGCCCACGTCGTGCTGGCGGCCGGACCCTGGTCCGCCACCCTGGCCGCCGGCGTCGGCATCGACCTGCCGGTCCGGGCGCAGCGGGCCCAGATCCTCCTGGTCGACCCGGGCCGGCCGCTCGGACCGCTGCCCGTCTTCTCGGACCTGGTGTCGCTCCAGTACGTGCGCCCCGAGGGCGGCGGGCAGATCCTGCTCGGTGACTCGGACCACTCCGATCCCGAGTGGGCCGACCCCGACGCCTACCGCGAGCGGGTGAACGACGACGAGCTGGCGGTGGCCGTGCCCAAGTTCACGCAGCGCTTTCCCGGCTTCGACGGCGCGTCGCTCGCCTCGTCCTACGCCGGCTGCTACGACGTCACCCCCGACTACAACCCCGTCATCTCGGCCTCGCCGGTGGAGGGAGTGTGGCTGTGCGCCGGTTTCTCGGGCCACGGCTACAAGATCTCCCCCTCGGTGGGCAAGCTCATGGCCGACCTGATCACCAGCGGCGAGAGCCGCCACGCCGACGTCGACCCGCACGACTTCCGCTGGGAGCGCTTCGCCGAGGAAGATCCCTTGGTCAGTCCGCACCCCTACGTGGGCGCGGGTCAGATGCGCTGAGCGCGCTCGGCCGTGCGTGCCGTGCGTGCCGAACCTGCTGGAGCCACGCGGCGCCGGGCTGTTTCACCCGGGGTGTCTAGAGTGATCCGACGTGGCCACTCGCCGGACCGCAGCCCCCAAGAAGACCAGCGCGGCTACGCCCCGCTCCTCGACCAAGTCCGGCCAGACGCGTGCGACCCCCTCGGCCGCGGAAAGGTGGCGGCACTCCCCGCGCCAAGACCAGGTCCGGCTCCTCCGGTCAGAAGCCCGTGGCCATCGATAACGCCGGGGCGATCGAGGCCGACGGTCAGCTGGGACAGGTCATCGCCAACCACGTGCGGGCGCGCCGCCTCGAGATCGGCCTGAACGTCGGCCAGCTGGCGGAGCGGACCGGCATCTCCAAGGGGATGCTCTCCAAGATCGAGAACGCGCAGACCTCCCCCAGCCTCTCCACGCTCGAGCGGCTGGCCGCTGCGCTCGACATGCCGGTCACCTCGCTCTTCCGGGGGCTGGCCGAGGAGCGCGACGCCGTCTTCGTCAAGGCGGGCAGCGGGCCCGAGATCGTGCGCAAGGGGACCCGGGCCGGGCCACACCTACGAGCTGCTCGGCAGTCTGCGCGGACCCTACAAGCGGGTCGAACCGCTGCTGGTGAAGCTCGACGACGAGACCGAGGTGTTCCCGCTCTTCCAGCATTCGGGCATCGAAGTCCTCTACATGCTGAGCGGCGTGATGGAGTACGGCTACGGGCGCCAGCGCTACAAGCTCGAACGCGGCGACACGCTCCAGTTCGAGGGCGACATCCCCCACGGACCGACGCAGTTGGTGAAGCTGCCCATCCGCTTCCTCTCCATCACCATCTACGGCGGCGAGCGCACCTGAGCCGGGAGCGGCCGCGCCACAGTTAACAGGATGGCCACACGGCAAGCCTTGCCCGCGCCGGTCTGCTTGTTCACTATAGGTGAACAGAGTTTCCCGAACGAGTAGGAGCGCGCGTGACAGACCTGGAGCGATTCGTCGAGCAGCCCGGACGAGCCGAGGCCATCGCCGAGGTCGCCCGGCGCATCGAGGCCGAGGGAGTCACCTACGTGTACTTCCAGTTCGTCTCGGTCACCGGGCGCGTCATGGGCAAGGGCATCCCGGCCGCCCACTGGTCCTCTGTCGCCACCAAAGGCTTCCAGCTCGTCTACGGCGCGACGGCCAACCTGTTCATCGACCGTCACGGCGAGTACATCGGCTACGGCCCCGAGGCGGCGGAACTGGTCGGGCTGCCCGACGTGGAGACCTTCTGCCCGCTCCCGTGGGACCGCAAGCGTGGCCCGCGTCTTCTGCACGCTCTTCCGGGGCCGCGAGGAGACCGTCGACGCCGGCGCATTCCTGACCTCGGACTGCCGGGGCAACCTGCGGCGCCTGCACGACGAGTTCACCGCGGAGACGGGCCTGCACCTGCGCGCCGGGTGCGAGCCCGAGATGATGTGGCTCAAGACGAACCCCGACGGCACGCCCTCGGTCGAAGGTGTGACCAAGCCGTACTGCTACCACATCGACCAGTTCTCCGAACTGCAGCCGGTCATCCACAAGGTCATCGAGTACTCGACCGCAATGGGGCTCGACATGATCCAGGGCGACCACGAGGACGCGCCGGGACAACTGGAGCTGAACTTCACCTTCGGCCGGGCCGAGGACACGGCCGATCGCCTCACCACCTACCGCCAGGTGTGCCGTCAGGTCGGCCGCGAGTTCGGCCTGTTCCCCTGCTTCATGCCCAAGCCGTTCATGGGCGTGTCGGCCAACGGCTGCCACCACAACATCTCGCTGTGGGAGGAAGACGTGAACATGTTCCTCCCCGACGGCGACGACCCGCGCCTGCCCTCCAAGACCGGGCTGCACGCCATCGGCGGCGTCCTGTCCCACCTGCGGGCGCTCACCGCCATCACGGCGCCGACCGTCAACTCGTACCGGCGCTTCGCCGACGCCGGCTTCTGGGCCCCGGTCTTCGCCGACTGGGGCTTCCAGAACCGCACCACCGCGCTGCGGGTCAGCGCGCCCGGTCGCTTCGAGTACCGCTCGGTCGACTCCGCCGTCAACCCGTACCTCTCCATGGCCGGCCTGCTCGTCGCCATGCGTGACGGGCTGGACCAGAGCATCGACCCCGGTCCGCCCGAGGAGGGCAACATCTACGACGCCATCGAGGCCGGCAAGGCGGTGGACCGCATCCCGTCCACCCTGGGCGAAGCCCTCGACGCGCTGGAGGGCGACCCGGTCGTGCGGGCGGCGCTGCCCGGCGAGATGTACAACGTCTTCATGGAGTACAAGCGGGACGAGTGGGAACGCTTCATCGGCACCGTCACCGAGTGGGACGTCAAGGAATATCTCGACATCCTGCCGTGACGAGCTCGCACTCCCCCGACAGCCGTGGACGCGTCCTCGTGCTCCAGCACCACCCCGACGAGCATCCCGGCTCGCTCGGACCGTTGCTCGAGGAGGCCGGCCTGGCGTTGACCACGGTCGAGCTCGACGCCGGCGACACCATCCCTCCACTCGAGCCCTTCGACCTCATGCTCGTGATGGGCGGGCCCCAACACGTCTGGCAGGAGGAGGCGCATCCCTGGCTGATCACCGAGAAGGCGGCCATCCGCTCGTGGGTGGGCGACCTGGCCCGGCCCTACCTCGGGGTGTGCCTCGGCCACCAGCTCCTGGCCGATGCCATGGGCGGCCGGGTCGCGCTGATGGCCGAACCCGAGATCGGCGTGCTCGACGTCGGCGCGCACGCCGGCCGGGGTGGCCGATCCCGTGTTCGGCCGCCTCGCCGCGCGGCTGCCCGGGCTGCAGTGGCACGAGGCCGAAGTCGTCGAGGTGCCCCCCGGCGCGGTCGTGCTGGCCGAGAACACCAGCTCGCCGGTGCAGGCGCTCCGCATCGGCCCGCTGCGCCTCGGGCGTGCAGTTCCACGTGGAGGTGGACGCCGACACCGTGCCGAAGTGGGCGGCCGTGCCCGAATACGAGCGCACCTTGTCCGGCCGCACTTCGGCAGCCCCGAGGCGCGTGGCCAGCAGTCGACCGTGATGGAGCAGCTCGACGCCTTCGACCGGGCTCACTCGCGGCCAGCCTGGTCGAGGGCATCGCCCGACGATCTGCTCGACGCCACTCGCCGCACGGGTGAACGAGCCCGGAGCGGCCAACTCGGGCTGAGCTCCTCGCCGGAGCGTCCACGGTCCACCTGGGTCTCGTCGACGCCTCGGGGACGCTGCGGGAGAAGCGGCTCGAGCGCGGCGCGCGGCGCCGCGAGCGCTGCGAGGACGGGCTGGAGCTTCATCGACGCCATCCACTGGTGGGGCCCCGACGACGCGCGTGTGGCGTGCCGGGCGGCTCTCGTGGGCGCCGGCGGTCGTCGACACCGACTCGGGGCGCCCGTACCCGTTCGGCGACGACGCCTCGCTCTTCCTGGCCGACTTCGGCGCGCCGCTGCGCGAGCTCTCGCCCCGCGCCCAGCTGCAGCGCATGGTCGCATCGGGCCGCGTCCTCGGGACTCGAGGCAGTGGTGGGTTGGGAGTTCGAGTGCATCGTGCTCGAGGCGGCCGGCCGGCTCGCGGACCGCCCACCGTCATGGCGGACAACCGCTGCTGGTCCGCCCTGACCATGGCCAGCGAGGAAGAGGACCTGGCCGGCTCGTCGACACGCTGAGGCGGGCGCCGTGCCCGTCGACCACCTCTGCGCCGAGCTCGGACCCGGCTGCCTCGAGATCGCCACCGCCCCCGAGCCCGCGCTGCGCTCGGCCGACTCCGCCGCCCTGGCCAAGCTGTACACCAAGGCCTACTTCGCCCGCGCGGGCCGCCGGGCCACCTTCATGGCCCAGCTGGGGCCGGGGTTCCCCGGCCTCGGGCGGCCACCCGAGCCTGTCGCTTCCGGTCCGCCGCGACGGCGACGCCCTCGCTCTGCGAGGAGCCCGGCGTCCTCTCCAAGGTCGGCGGCTGGGCCGTCGCCGGCGTCGTGACGCTGCTGCCCGAGCTCCTGGCCATGGCCGCCCCCTACCCCAACTCGTACCGGCGCTTCGGGCCCGGCAACTGGGCCCCGGCCACGGCGACCTGGGGTCCCGACGACTACAGCTGCGCGCTCCGGGTGGTGGCCGACGACCCCGAGCGCGGCGCGGCTCGAGCTGCGCATCCCGGGGGCCGACATCGAGCCCCCACCACTGCCTGGCCATGTTCCTCGGCGCCGCCATCTGGGGCATCGAGGAGCGGCCTCGAACCGCCGCCGCCGGTCGTCCCGCCGGCGGACGGCCGCACGGCCGAGCGGCGCGCCGCTCCCCCACGACCTCGCCGAAGCGGCCGACCGCTTCGCGGCCAGCGACGGCGGCCCAGGAGCTCTTCGGCGCCGCCTTCGTCGAGCACTTCGCGCAGCCCGCCGAGCCGAGGCGGCGGCCTGCCACCGCTTCGTCTCCGCCGAGGAGCGGGACCGCTACCTCGACCATGTCTGACATGAGCGAGCACGAGAACGGATTTGCGACCGGTGACGACGGTGAGCGCCGAATTCGACGCTGCGTGACGATCAGATCGAGACATTCCATCGCGACGGCTTCGTCATCGTCGAGAACCTGATTGATGCCGATCTGGCCCGGCGCGCGCCTCGACCGCTACGAGGACCTGTTCGCCGGCTCCTTCGAGACCGGGCTCCATCCCGATGAGTGGAACTGGCGGCCGGGCGTCAATGCGCCGGACCTGACGAGACAGATCTGCAACGCCTGGAAGTCCGACCGCGACATCGCCCGCGTGGTGCTACGACCCGACATCGGACGCGCCTGCGCCCGGCTCGGCGGGTGGCCCGGAGCCCGCCTGAGCCAGGACAACGTCCTGTGGAAGCCCCCGGGCGGGAAGGCCCTCGGCTTTCACCAGGACTCCAGCTACGAGCAGTGGGCCGTGCCCGTCGGACTGGGTCAGCTGCTGGATCGCCCTCGAGGACACCTCGGCTTCGCAGGGCACGGTCGAGTACGTGCGTGGCTCGCACCGCTGGAGCCGGCGCTGGGGGATGATCGAGCAGTTTCACGGACCGGCCGACCCGCACGCCGAACTCCGCCAGGCGGCCGCCGCCAACGGAGCGAAACCCGAGCTCGTTCCGGTCGAGGTACCGGCGGGAGGAGGGGCCTTCCACCACGGTTGGACCTGGCACGGGTCGGACGTCAATCGCTCGGCGGCGCCCCGCCGTTCCCTGGTGGCCCACTGCATGTCCTCGGAGGCCCGCTTCCATCCCGACACCGACCGGCTACCTCTACAGCCGGTACAAGCGATTCGGCGACGACGTCATGGACGAGACGTTCTTTCC